>NZ_QWVS01000022.1 GCF_003570725.1 Peribacillus asahii | reverse complement strand
CTTTTTTAATAGTGTGTGCTCACTTAAAAAATTACGTTGGCGTTTCTGTTTTGTTTAGTTTTCAAAGAACCATGTCTTAACGACGCTCAATTAATATACCATAACTTTTAAAAGTTAGTCAATAACTTTTTTGAAGTTTTTTCATCACATGAACGGTAGAAAATACCTTTCATGTTCGTTAACTTCTTAACAAGTCCCCCAAAAGAACATTATCTATTTTACTAGAATCTCTTAGCGGCAATTACAATAATACTATTTCAGTATAAATAAATCAACATCTTTTTTTCAAAAAGTACAACAAGATGTTTTAAGCTAATGTAAGAGTTCAACCGAAGGAACTTTTTGTACGTCCTCTTATTAAAAGAACAAAATAAAAGAAGCGATGCCTATAGCTAAAATAAAAATAAGAATTCATATACCATCCCTTAACTATGAAGGTCTAATTAATGGAGAACATCAAACAATTACTTCAGGATTACAGCTATCCTGAAGCAACAATTCCAAATATATTGATTGAGAGAACTCCAATCGATGAATTATGATAAAATAGAACAAATCATTATTTTCAGTTACAAGAAAAGCCCGGCAAAGAAATTTTTCTCTTCACCGAGCCTTCTTCTAATCTAGCACTCTTCAATAAATTACAGGGAGTGACAGTTATCTTACCTAATAAACAAAATACAGCAATATTGTCGTTACCACCCCTACCCAAATACAGAGTAAAAAGCAATAACCCATGATATGTCGTATATGCAAGCCTACAATACTGAGTATAGGCAATGCCCAAAACGGTTGTATTAAGTTGGTCCAAGCATCTCCCCAACCAACAGACATGGCTACAATTGCTGGATTCACACCTAAATCCAATCCAGCCGGTATTTGCAAAGGCCCTTGTAAAGCCCACTGCCCTCCGCCTGATGGGGCCAACATATTCACTAATCCTGCTGTCCAATACGTGAATACAGCGAAAGTTTCCTTATTTGAAATAGAGACCATAGCCTGAATAATATTCTCTGCTAACCCCGAACTTCCTAATACAGCAATAATTCCAGCATAAAAAGGGAATTGCAAAATAATGGGTGATATAGATTTCGCCGCTTCCTTAAATGCTTCACCATAATTCCATAAAGAACCATGAAATAGTAAACCGAGAGATAAAAAGAACATATTAATAATATCTAGATTTAAATCTTTCTCATTTAAAAACTTCACGATAACAAATATAATTCCAATCAATCCAATTAAAATGCCTAACACTTTCGTTTTCTCTAAATAAATAGCCGGAGTGGACTCTTCTATCTCAGAACTTTTCTCCTGATTACTTTTTTCTCTGGCAGGAGGTGAATACGGTATAATATTCTGTTTCGGAGCCATAAGTAAAATAAAGAGAGGCATCGTTATTAATAAAACAAGGAAAATGACAATCGTTCCTGAATGAAAGATTGTTTCAGATGTCGGAATAATACCCATTATATCTTCTAAGAAATGGCCTTTTGTAGCTACTGTAAGTCCGATAGAGCTGGATAAACCCGCTGTATACAAAGCGGTCGGCGCATACGCACAAGCGACCAATAATGGAAAATGTGCTTGTTTATTCCGTTTCCCTACCTCCCTCGCTACAATGGCACCCACGACAACAGCTAACCCCCAATTGATATAATACGCGGCAGCGGATATCAAAAATGTAAGAAGGTAGGCTTTATTCGCCGTATTGGCTCTTGCCGATAATGCCTCTAACCCTTTTCTAATAAACGGAACAGAAGCAAGTACCATCCCTGTCATCAATAACAGCACCATTTGCATCGTGAAAGCTAAATAAACCCAAAAACCATCACCATAGGAGCGAATAAGATCAAGGGGATTTTTCGGCGTGCTAATATAACCAAGTATGAAAACAAGCAATGTCATCAATACTGCAATAACAAAGGCATCGGGCAAGTAACGATTAATCCACTTCGACAGCTTATCAGAAATGGCATTTAACATCATGAGGCCCCCTCCACTGTTGTCTTACCCTATTCATATGGCAAACACTTCAGCGATATGTTAAAGGTATGCTGATTTGTTTCAGACAAATGACCTTCTGGCCCGTGCCGTTGCAAAACTGAACTGATGCAAAAAGGAGAGTAATCATTATTTCAAATGATGACTCTCCTTTTTTATTACATAAAAACTCCAATAAATTTTAGAGAGTGACAAGCACTCCTCTTATTAAACCGCTGAATCTGTTGAAGTTGTAGTTTCACCTAAATCTGTTGGTGTTGTTTCTTCCGATGTATTTATTGTCTCACCAGACTCTGCTGGTGTTGTTTCTTCTGATCCATTCGTTGTTTCATCAGACTCCGCTGGTGTTGTTTCCTCTTCTGTTTTTGGAGTAGAAGCCTGTTCCACTAAAGACCTCACTCGTTCAATCTCATCTGCAGCTAATTTTTGAAGTTCTTTAGACTTTTCTGCTAAAGCGTCGAACTCAGAATTACTCACCTTACGCTTTTTCTTATAAGAAGCCAACTGTTTATCAATAGCACGAAGCTTATTGATTTCAGCTTTTAGTTTCCCTTTATAGCTATTGTACTTTTTAGATGCTGTTTTTTTACTTAATTCTTTATCAGCTGTTCCATCTTCACTTACATCAAAGTATGAATTAATAGATTTCGTAATCTTTTGGATCGACGAATCGATAGTATTTAGGCGTTTTTCAACTGTTTTACCAGTTTTAGATTTCACAGCAACCTTTTTCTCTTTTTCTTTCTCTTTGTTCTTAGAAGACTTATCTTCTTTCTTAACTGGGTTCTTTTGTTCTGTCTTTTTGTTGTCGGATCCCTTCGCACTCGCAAATGAAGCAGAACCCAATACTAGAGTGATTGCTACTAAACTTGCTAAAATCTTTGAAAACCATTTTGTTTTCATTACCTTCTCCTCCTTGTGGTAACGGCAGCTGGCTGGCATAGATGATAACCCTTAGCCCCGATAGCTTTGTGACATCAAGTTTCCTTGATTGTACCTTTTAATATAGATTTCATTTATTTTATCGGTTTCAAATTTTTAAATTAAACAGTTCCTTCTTCTCATAGTCTGAATAATATTTACTTTTTTGTGACATTTCATATAAATGAAAAAGCCACCTATCTCTTTAGATAGCTGGCCTTCTTTATCAGGGAATAACATTTACCTTTTCTATTGAACTTTTATTGTTTTTGTTCGACTTTTGTTACCAGCTTTATCTTTTGCATAAACGTTTAAGCGAGTACCTTTCTTTTGCCTGGCAATTTTCACAGAATAGCTGCCTGAAGAACTTGAGGCAACCAATTGACCAAGTTTTGTACTGCCTCTATACACATAAACTGTTGCACCTTTTTCTGCTTTTCCGGTTACTTTCGTAGACTTAGTTGTTACTTTACAGCAGCGGTGGCAAGTGGTGTTGTATCCCTTTGGATAACTTTTAACGTATAAGAAACTTTGTTGTTTTCGCCCTTGTTATGTCGAACCTTAATATAATAAATTCCTTTTTTTAAATTAAGATTACTAATATTCTTAAGTTTCCCAGCCCCATATTCTGTATATAAATATTGGTGAACTGAATTGTTTTGATTAAATACTTCTACATAAAAACCTGTATCTTTTGGATTCGTTAAATATAAAGAAAGATTCATATTTTTCGTCAAGTTCAAGCTATAAAAAACTGCACCTCCAATTGGGGTGCAGTTCATTCTCTCACAGAGCTTTTCTTTCGTACTTCATCGCTTTAAACTTTATCCTAATCTTAAATCTCCAGCATCCTAACTATGCCGCAGAGAACCCTATTATTCATCTTTGAGTATCTTGTTGATTTTTTCCTCAAAAACAGGTCCAAAACTTTCAGAATAAGTATTGGTTAAATGTCTGTTATCTCGATAAATCACAACATTACCGATAACAGGTTGGAATTTACCATTTACCTTAAAGTAATCTGTTAAGTCGATTTTATGCAATGATTTATTCTCGTTTTCAAATTTTCTCCAAAACTTTTCGTCTTTCTGATTATCTTCTAAATTCATTTTTTTTGCCGTTTCTTCTAGTCCATCTGTTTCTAATGATTCCAATACATTAAAACTATATCTTGGATCATCGCGAATAGCTAACACTTCCATACCATATTCATCTTTAACATACTGCAGCTGATCAACCATTTGTTGTTGGATTCTATTAATAGACGTATCAGAAGCTGTAGCTTGAGCAACGATAAGATCTACATCTGCATTCTTTAGATAATCTAGAACATTATTGACCCAGATACCTTTTACCTCATCATCCGAATACCCTGTTGAAAACCGTGTACCTGAACGAGTCAGACTCAATACACGATAATTAGAATCTTTTGTTGCTTGTAATATTGCACCTAACCAATGTTCTGAATGGGAACTACCAATCAGGGCAATTGTCGCATCGTAATTTTCAGTTTTACCGTATTCCCCTATTTTTAAGTCACTATCTTCTACACCCTGATTACTGCCATCCAGATGCGCTTGTGGTAAATCATTAAAAGCTTTAGAAAATGCCGGTATCGGTTCTTTATCAGGTACATCATTAGGATTTTTCACAGCTAACGCCCCTGGATAATTTTCATAGGTTATTTCTTTTTCTAGCTTAGATTGGCTTATATATACTCCTATCAAAAGAGATCCAATTAACAATATATTCACACTACCCATTATCGCAAGTCTATTAAATGATTTCTTGTTAACTGAGCTTCGAATTGGTTTTTCTATATATCGTGTCATTAAAAAAGATAAGATAATGGATGAAATAATAATAAGAGTTCCAACGATAGCTCCTGGAGTTTCTTGGACATTATAACGATAGAATTCTAATAACACCCAATGCCATAAATAAATTCCAAAAGAAATTCCGCCTAGCTTCACCATTACAGATGAACCTAAAAAGCGTTTGACACCATATTTTGTATCTTGTGTACCAGACAAAACAATGAATAATGCACAGATCATTGGCCATGAGGCAATATACCCCGGAAACATTTCAGATACATTAAAAACGATTCCGGTTAAAAGTAAACCGATTAATCCAAGCCAACCTATTACTGTAGCAATATATTTATTTACCTTAATTAATGATAAATTGATACAAAGCAAGCTACCTAAAGTAAATTCCCACACACGTGTCATCGTAATAAAATAAGCCCATGGTTGATTAATATTCGTTAAATAGATTGAGTATATAAAAGAAGAAACAAATAATATCCCTAAAATAGTATTGATTAATGTTTTAACTTTAGTTACTTTATATTTTTTTATTAACAATAAAATGAAAGTGAATATCAAAAACCAAATCATATAAAATTGTCCTTGTATAGACAAGGCCCAAAAGTGTTCAACAGGTGTTTTCATTTGGCTGGAATCTAAATAATCCGTGCTCGAAAAAGCTAGTTGCCAGTTTTGATAAAAAAACATGGAGGCAAATACTTCACGTATCGTTTTATTTAAAATTGATTCAGGTAATAAAAACCAACTTAAAACCAGAACCATTCCAAGAATAAAAAATACAGAAGGAAGTAATCTTTTCATTAACTTTGTAACATATAGCCGAAAACGAAATTCCCCTGTTCGATTAATTGTGGAGACAATTGAAGTAGTAATAAGAAAACCTGAAATTACAAAGAATACATCAACCCCGCCAGAAACACGATTAAGCCATATATGATAAACGGCTACCAATAGTGCGGCAACAACGCGCAACCCTTCGATTTCTGGTCTGAATTTGCCCTCAATATTAATTAATGGTCGATTCTGAACTCTATCGATTCCAGACCTAAGTTTACTCTCACTCTTAGCTAATGATTCATTCATTTCAATCCTATCTCCTACTTGTTATGATTTTATACAATTTCAAATTATATCACCATACAACAACGATTTATATGGTAAGAAAAACTTTTTAATGTATATCAAAACCACTTCCATCAACCACCATAAAAATACCATTTATCGGAAAACAAAAGGAATCAAATAGAGTAATAGCCCTTTTACAGTACCCTTGTAAATAAAGATCGTTAAGGTAATCATATTCACTTTTCAACTCTATGTCCTTAAACTATCCTCACCGTCAGTGTAAGTACATTTTTTACAATCTTTATAATGACATTAACATAAATATCCAGCGGATTCCTATTTTCCAACGAAAATATAATGTATTTTCAAAAAAATCTAAATAAAGTCCTACAGGGATTACACCTATTCTTCAGATCTTTTCCAAGCAACCCCACATTAAACTCTTCCCTCAAAACAATAAAAAATAACACCTACTATTTAGTAGCATTTGCTTAAAAGCGCTGTTACGCATAATGGTCCTAACGTGAAAGAAAACCCCACCATATAAGGTGAGGTTAAAATATTTTTATTTAGTTATTAATTATTCAATATAACCTATCAACGAATATAGAGTTGGGGGCAAACTCCCATTAGGAGTAATGAACAAGTATGATGCATATTATGTATAGCAACATAACAAAATCTAGCGATATACAGAGATTGACCAGCACCTTTTCAACATCTATTACTTCACATCAACAATCACCGTTTTAGTCACAACCACCGGCTTAGCTGCATCAGAAGACGTTTCATCCGTAATGAAGAAAGTCACAATGCCTTTTGCTGGAGAACCTACCGCAACACTTAAACCAGTAAATCCATTACCGTCCTTACTAACATTAGCAAGCGTACCTGTAGCATTAGGTGATATAGTGTAAGCCAGTTTACCAATTAACCTATCTCCAGCGTCTGAAACACCATTGGCATTCTTATCAATATAAAGATCACCATCCGTGAATCCTCCAGCACTCGCATTAGCAGACTCAGCCATTCGTATTTTATTAAGAACTGGGGCGGTTAAAGTAATTCCTTTCACAATATCGTCCGTTGGGCCAGCACCTTCCGTTATATCGAGAACTGTTTTGTAATTAAGGTTGGAGGTATAGTTAATGACCGGGGCAGACTTCCAATCTACTGAAATAATCTTTGCAGTATCCTTAGCGACCGTAATGGTTTTCTTGTCTGCTAACATGCCATTTGGTTTAAAAATAGCAAGGTCTGTTGTACCCGCGCCTTTAATTGTCACATCAATGGTTGCATCACTAGCTTTCAAATCATAATTTCCTGTTGTATCTCCATTAACAGCAATGACTTTCCTATTAAACATTACTTTGTACCCCGTTAAATCACTAAGATCACCATTAAACACATCCTCAGAAGTATATTGAGAAATCTTATAAGAAATCGTATCATCACTTGCAAGTTCCGCATTGATATAATCATCTTTAGATTCCGACACTTCAGAATGTACCAATTTTAAATTCGCTACATTCTTAACTGCAGTTGTGGTTACGTTAAAACCTCCAAGTATGTCACTGTCTGCATTTTTCAATAAAACCATTCCAGTCTGCCCTGCGGTAGTAGCCCCCGCTAAAGGAACAACTACTTTACCATCAGTAGTACCAGAAGTATTTAATTCCTCTCCACCAGCTGTTGTGTATGTAGTAGCATATCCATCAATATTTATTGGATAGTGAACAAACACTCCTGTCATAGTCGAGACTACCGGATCGCCATATTGGTCTGTTATTTTTACTTTATTTATACTTGGGCTAGTTGCACCAATTAGCACTTTATTTGGGTTTGTAACAGGTGTAGCTCTTACTGCTTTGCGTGCTTCCCCTTTAACCGTTACAGTTATTTCTTTCGTCACCTGACCAACTGTAATCGTCACTTTCGCTGTACCTAACCCTTGTGCAGTCAGTACTCCAGTAGCGGAATTAGCCACAACAACTGTTTCATCGGACGATTTTATCTCAAAACTTCCTGGTGCTAATTCAGCTCGACTAGGCCCAACACTAATATTTACTTTCGAAAGTATTGCTACTTCCCTAAAAACTAGCGTAGAAGAGTTTTGGATGAAGCCAGCCTTATTCGTTAATTCATAAGAGTTTATTGCCGTCGCTACCTTATCAAGGTTTTTAATAGAGATACTAGTTTTTTCTGAAGTTAATATAGTTGAACCATTAGAAATAGTGACTTGCGTGGTATAATCACCAGAAGAAAGTACAGCATCTTGGAATTTTCCATCAGCGCTTGCGGATACTGAACCAAATAATCGTTCATTTGCAGAAACTCCATCCCTATCAAAGACATTAAATTCAATTGTATAACCGGCGGATTGTAAATAATCTATCGAGGTGGGTACTCCATCGACAGTAACAGTCAATTTTTGACCTTTTGTATTATCATCATAAGTGGCAGCCTGAACAGCAACAACTTTTGGGTGAAAACTATATGTAACATTGTAATCTCTAACCGAAACAGAATCTTTAATGGTTACTTTAACATCCGTATTAGCCGGCAGACTACCTTCTAAAGTTACCGTAGCTGATTTAGAACTAGTTGCAGTATATGTAACAACTTTATTTCCTTCTACCGTAATATCCTCAGCTTTTAAATTGTTAAGGCTAGTACCTGTAATAGTTAAAGTAGTAATGTTATCAGCACTTACCGCATCAACAACTGGTGGTAATGCAGCTTCATAAGCTTTGTTGTTTTTCTCAACAGCTTTTAAAAGGTTAGCAGCTACTGTAGTATCTTTAGTTTTTAACTCTTCTACCTCAACCTTCACACTTTCGATTAATTCGCCTGCTTTTTTAAGGTTTGTTGTAATTAATTTTTTGCTTTCGATTTCTTTATAAGCAGCATACACTTTTACTTCAGTGTCTACAGCAGCAGCTTCTGCTTTAGCCGGAGTTGCGTAAGTCTTCATTAATAAGCGGCGAGCATCCGGACCAAATGTTTTCTTAACCGCCTTTTCGAATTCAGCAATCTTTGTCTCTACTGCAATATGTGCAGAATACACTTTTCCTTGCTTACCGGATTCGATTGCTGTCTCTAATGCTATTCTTGCAGCTTTTAATTTTACGCTAACTGCCGCAACATAGTTTTTCGCACGATTTAGAGAAGTTTTGCTTCCTTCTAACTTTTTCGTATAAGTTGCTTTTTTCATTTTACTTCCACCGTTTTTAACGATTTCCTTTTCAGCAGCCGCATAGTATTGCTCAGCTAACTTCACTTCTTTTCTAATGGTAGAACCGCTAGGAAGTTTATTCTTTTTCTTTGCAGTATTGTAGTAAAGATTAAACGCTTTATCTACTTGTTTCGTAGCCTTTGTAATCGCATTGTCTACAGAGTTTGTTGCTGCTTCTGGTTGAATTGCTGGTGCAACTACAAATGCTGATGCAGTGACAGCTGTTGCTGTTGCGATTTTAATTACTTTCTTTTTCTTCATGGTGAAAGAACTCTCCCTCCATTCCCCTAAAAATATAGAGATTCTATCTAGTAATTTCATAAAATTAGACTTTAGAATGGTAGACCTTCTCTTATTTTTACAAACGCAAAATTCAAAAAAACAAATCAACTTTACAATACAAGACATAACCTCACCTGTCTAGAATCCATCTATCCTATCATCGTCACTATAATTATGACTCCAATTATTCATAGCCTAAACCGGAAAAAACATAATATGATTGAATTTTGATGTTAAATGATAAACGAAAATACCAAGTGAACGTTTAAGTATTTCAATAAATCAGACCCTTTATCAGCATTGAGCTAACGATGTTACCTTTCTCAACTCCAATTTACCTTCCAAGTAACCCAATACCTTATAATGATTCATACTAATTCTCTCCTAAATAGAAATAACCTTAACTCCTCCAAAGGAATTAAGGCCTATGTTAATCCTATACACTAATATAAACTTATTTTTCTCTCTGATTCAAATTCTCTTCAAAAGAAAAAGCCCTGCAGAGATTTCTCCCCACAGAGCTTCACTTTATTAAGGAAGCTGAGAATTTGACCTCAATTCCTTTAATTACTTAACGTTCACTTCTAAAGAAGTAGATGCGTAAATTTTAGTTTTACCAACTTCTTTGACTTTGAAGATTAATGTACCTTTAGCTCCAGAGTTTACAGCTACTGATGCACCAGCTGGTGTAAGGTTTGTTGAATCTGTTGTTGCAGTAAGTTCGATTTCACCAAGATCTGTATCACCAGCATCATAATTAGAGTTTCCGTTTGTATCGATATAAAGCTTATTAGTCCCATCAGCATCAAGGCGAACTGAATTATTAGTTGATTTACTTAAAGTAATACCAGTAATAACAGGATCTAAGCCAGCAGCTGCTTCTGAGTAAGATAAGAACGTTTTATAATCAACCGTTTTAGCATAATCAAGTTTGCTTTGTGGTTTAAATGTAACACCTGTAATTGTTGCTTTATTATCAACAACTGTTACAGTGATTGTCCCAACGTTTACACCCGCATTATCTTTTAAGCTAATTGTAGCTGTACCTTTTTTCTTACCTGTAATTGTAAGAACATCGCCAGCTGTAGCAGCAGTCGCTACATCAGTATCAGATGATGTTACTGTATAAGTAGCAAAGTTAACTGAACCATTTTTAACACCTTCTGAAGTGTATTGGTTTAATTTGTATTCAACAAAGTTATCATCAGAAAGATCTAATGTATTATCAGCTGATTTTTTAACAGCATCGCTATCTTTTGGTTCTACAATTTCTAATTTTTTCGTAGCAACACCATTATTTTCAGTAACTGTTACACCAAATGTAGATAATGTTTTGTTATTTGCATTATCTTTGAACAATAGTGTTGTAGAGCCAGTTTTAGAAGCTGTAACCGCTACATCAACTTTACCATTTGCTGCTGATGTTACAGTAGCTGGTGCACTAGCAATTGCAGCATCTGAAGATTCAACTTTAAGAACTGCAGCATCTACTGGGTCACCATATTGGTCAATAGGTGATACAGTTAATGTAGGACCATTTCCAAGAATAGCAGTTGTATTATAAATTTGTGTATCAGAATTTTGTTTAGTAACTTTCACTGAATTTAGTTCACGTTTTTCGTTTACTACAGTAAATGTTACAGCTTTTGTAGTATTACCGTAAGTAAGTGTTAATGTTGTAGTTCCTGGAGTATGTGCCGTTACAACTCCACCTGATACAGAAGCAACTGCTTTATTTGAACTTTCCACTTTAGTTGGAACTAGACCTTTTTCTTCTGTTCCATCAATTACTACTTTTAAGTTTTGGAATGTACCAGTTTCTCCAACTACTAATTTTGTACTATTTTGAACTACAGAGCTAGCACCAGTAGTATTTAAGAACTCATATGAATTAATAGCACTTGCAGCTAAATCTAAGTTTTTAACTTTAATTGTTTGTAATGGAGACACAATTACATTTGTTCCATTAGTTAATGTTACTTGTACTTTATATTCTTCAGCTAAACCAGTAGTTCTTAATTCCCCTGTTGTTCTGTTAGCGAATAATTCAGTACTTTTGTCATTATTTCCATCTTTATCAGTTGCTGAGAAGTTTACAGTATATCCATTAGCAAGAAGGTCAGATACATTAGCAACTGCTCCATTTACTGTAAATGCAACGAATTGGTTTGCTCTATTATCATCATAAGTTGCTTCTGTGATAGCCGCACCTGTTGCTGTTAATTTATAAGTGAATTTAAATTCTTTATCTTTTACTTTCACTGTTTGTTCAACATTTGGAGTTACAAGTGTTTTAAGAACAACAGTTGCTGTTTTTCCATCAGCAGCTGCAGTTACAGATTCTACTGTATTTCCAGCTAAAGTGATGTCTTCAGCTTTAAGATTTTTAAGGCTAGTACCTGTTAATGTTAATGTAGAAGCGTTAGTTGCACTTACAGCTGTAACAACTGCTGGTAATGCAGCTTCATAAGCTTTGTTGTTTTTCTCAGCAGCTTTTACAAGGTTTTTAGCTAATGTAGTATTTTTAGCTTTTAGCTTTTCAACGTCAGCTTTAACGTCTTCAATTAATTTACCAGCTTTTTCAAGATCTGTGCTGATTAATTTTTTGCTTTCGATTTCTTTATAAGCAGCATAAACTTTCACTTCAGTAGCTACAGCAGCAGCTTCTGCTTTAGCTGGAGTTGTGTAAGTTTTTGTTAATAAACGGCGAGCATCTGGGCCGAATACTTTTGTAACTGCTTTTTCGAACTCAGCAATTTTCTTCTCTAGTGCAGCATGTTTTGAAGCAACTGTCCCTTGTTTACCAGAAGCGATTGCTTTATCTAGATCTGTTCTTGAAGCTTTTAATGTTACGCTAATTGCTGCAACATAGTTTTTCGCACGGTTTAAAGAAGTTTTGCTTGCTTCTAATTTTTTAGTGTAAGAAGCTTTTTTGCTTCCACCGTTTTTAGCGATTTCTTTTTGTGCAGCTGCATAGTATTGCTCAGCTAACTTAACTTCTTTTCTGATTGCAGAACCGCTTGGAAGTTTGTTGCTTTTCTTTGTAGTGTTGTAGTACAAGTTAAACGCTTTGTTTACTTGTGTTGTAGCTTTTGTGATTGCTTTGTCAACAGAGTTTGTTGCAGCGTCTGCTTGTGGTTGTGCCACTGCTACTGCTCCTGTTAAAGCGATTGCTGATGCCGTTGCGATTTTAATTGCTTTCTTTTTACTCATTTAGAAAGTAATCTCCCTTCGAATATATCTATAGTGTTGCGCTAGGTAGCATTGCTCAAAACAGAACATACTTAATCTAACGACTTACGGAACTAATGTCTCAAGTACTAGTAAACTAACTTTTATGTATCTTTGCAAGTTATTTGTTCTACTAGTAGTGCCTTTAGCACAAAAATAAACAACAACGATTTAATTACTAAATCATTCTTGTATAACTATAATAATACAATTTTTTTGTAATTTCTAGCTTTTTATTAAAATTCTAGACTAATAAAATAGAAATTTATGGTACATATGGTTTCAAATATTAAAATATATTTAAAATTAATACAAACAAGTTAAAAATATCCTAAAAAATTATAACAAACAGGAGCGTTACAAACAAGTACATTAGACCAGTACTAATGATCCTACCTGCATTAATCGATGTGATATATATACTATTATTTTTAACTTATATTCACATTTAATTATTCCAGAAAAATACTTTTGATATATATTTATGTACAATGTTATTTTTTTATCCAATTTCGGAACATTCCAATATAATAAAAAAGCACCAGTTTAAACTGGTGCTTTTTTATTCACTGTATATATTTTTTCAAAACAGGCTTCATTCGATCCACAACAAAGTGGCTTCCGCCTCGGCCTTTGACGTCTTCAATCATCCAAGCCATCAGTAAAGATGAACTTTTTGTGTCCATGGCGACGAGCCAGCCATTTTCGGTTCCGGTTGAGTTTTTGGATGCTTTGATTTCAGCCGTACCCGTTTTACCTGCAATGTTGAGTTTAAGGTCATTCAGACTGTGAGCACTTCCTTTCGGATGCGTGACAACTTGCTTGAGCATGCCTGTTAGCTGATTCGCCTGCTTAGCAGTAATGACGTTTTTCTTCCAAATCGTTGGTTCCATTTTGTCTTTCTGGATAAGTGTCGGGGCGATCACGTTTCCTTCATTTAAAAAGGCCGTATAGGTTGCCGCTAAATGAATCGCACTCATCTGCACTTGCCCTTGGCCGTAGCCGCTGTCAGCCAGACGGCCTTCACTGCTTATATCTCCAATACTCGATGCTTTAATCGGATATTCAAGCGGCAGTGTATCTTCAAAACCAAAGTCTTTCAGCCCGCTCGTAAATTTATCCTTCCCAAGGTCTAGTGCTTGACGTGCAAAATAGATGTTATCAGAATAAATCAACGCGTTTTTCATATCAATTGGAATGCCCGGATTCGCTACGCGCGTAATCGAATGATCTTTCCAGTTCGACTTTTTCCATGTGAGTCCTTGAATACTGAGCGCTTTATTCGAATCGACGCCGTTTTTCAAAGCAACAGAGGCTGTTAATGCTTTAATTGTTGAGCCTGGTGCATAGGTTGAGCTAAAACGATTGAGCAATGGCTTGTCTTTGTTTTCTTCAAGCGCCTTTTGCTGGGCACTGCTCATGCCAAGGACATATTGATTCGGATCAAACGATGGACTTGAAACAAGAGCCAATGTTTCCCCTGTCTTTGGATTCATCGCTGCGGCTGTACCCGCTTCATTGTTATATTGCTTATAAATATCTTGTTGCAGTTCCGCATCAATCGTGAGCGCAATGAATTCTCCTTCTTTTCCTTTACGCTCTGCAATCACTTTTTCTGTACCATTATCGGCTTTAATATAAATTTTGGCGCCAGCTTCGCCTCGAAGTCGTTCTTCTAGCAGCTGTTCCAAGCCGCGCTTGCCGATAACATCATTAGCTGTATAACCTTTTCCTTTTAACTTTTCTAAATCCTCCGCTGATGCTTCACCAACGTAGCCAATTAAATGAGCGGTAGCTGCACCATACGGATAAACACGTTCTGTTACTTCCGTTATCGATACGCCAGGTATACTAATGAGCTTAGCAATCTTTGCGTCATTTTGCGGCAGTTTCTTAATTGGAACAAAATAACTTGGCTGCACCCAAGATTGATTCAGTTCTGCCTCAATTTCTTCTACTGACATGTTTAACAGCTTAGCGACTTGTGAGATGGCGGCGCTTTCTTCCCCCATCTTCTCTGGGACAATTCCAACTTGAGCCACAGTTCCATTAATTGCAAGACCACGCTCATAACGGTCGACGATTTCACCGCGAACAGCTGGATATGTTTCAACGGATACTTTTTCGTCTTCTTCAAGCTCTGGGAAAATGTAGTTCGGCCCCCACTCAATATACCAATTCTCTTTCTCATCTTTTCCTTCTTTCACAAGTGTCGCTTCATTTTTAAATTCCACTGGACCTGCGACCGTCTCCATCGAAACGGAATACGTTACTTCTACTTTTTCCTCATCTTTATGCTTCGGCAGCTCTTCTGGAAGCTTATATTCTACTTTAAGGTCTTCCATTTCAATGCCTTTGTAAATCTTCTCATAGCGTTCACTAAACTGTTCTTCACTAATTTCTTTCTTTGCGTCCGCTGACAAATAGTCATACATACCCTCAAAATTCTGTTTGTTCCATAATTTTGTATAATCGGCGAAACGATCTTCCGGTTTCGGTTCGTCTGTACAACCTGTTAGCAGCAATAAACTAGTTAGTATCATGCTGGTGATAAAAGGTCTCTTTTTCATAGCTTCCCCCTCTTAACATTACTCCCTATTATTTTAACAAAAATGGGGCAAAAGTTGCGTGATAGAGTGACTGATTTCGGCAAATTTCTACAAGTTGGCGGGATTATGAGCAAATTTAGCGGGATTTTTATCATAATTGGCGGGATTCCTTGGCATTTCCGCGTGAATCACCCTTCAAGAAGGAGAGAACGTCTGCACTACTTCAAATCCTTCCCTACATTAAGGTATAATAAAAGGATGATTGAAATTCCAAAGTTTGAATAATAGGTATTTAGACGATATTAAATAAGTAAGAGAGCGATGTGGAGAAACTCATGGAAAGCCAATTGTTACAGTATACAGCCGAGCAAGTGAAGAAACTGTTGAATCCCGATTCTGCGCATGATGCAGCTGTCGTTGGAGAAGGGCTTACGTTATACACACAAAATGTTGTTGAAACCTCGTCTCAGGGAGATGAGTGGATTCAAGCTGAAGTCTATGACATAGAGCGTCATCAAGTAAAATTGGAGCTCCTCTTTCCACAAAACGGACGCTGTACGTGCGGAGCGAACTTCATCTGCCGGCATCAGCTCGCGCTTTTCTTTTCCCACTATAGTGAAATAGCGAGCGTCACAGAATGGATCGAAGAGTGGCAACAGAGCAAGAAGCCAAGTCCCTTACCGATCCAAAAGGCTAGTGAAGTATTCGCAAAGAAAGCTCAAGAAGCTAGCGGACTTGCGAAAGACTATTTTGCTTATAAGGAGTTTGTTGCACACACCTTTCATGAGAAGGTCGAAAGCGAACTTCATGCACCTGCCTACCTGCTAGACGGTCATATTCAACAATATTTACAAGAATTAAAAGCGAAGGCGCCAATTGAAAGCGAATGGAAAATGCTGTATCACTTTACGACGCTCTTTTGTACGTTTTTACATACACTGCCATTATTGAATTCCTATAGTAAAAATACGCAAGTCGTTCGCACCTTCTATACGTTTGCTACAGATTTAACAGAGGAATTATATGAGATGGTGCAACCGCTTAGTCGCCAAGCCCGTCCATTTGCTTTTGATCCATTTATTGAAGGTTTAAAAGCAGATGTCGTGACGCTGCTTGACAATCATCCATTACTGACCTATGAACGGATTGATTTATATCGCGAAATTTGGGCCTTTCTTTTTTCCAATAGCACATGGCGAAAGGAAGAGCTCGAGCGTGTTACACAAGAGCTCAATCAACTGGAACAGGATACAGAGGAACGGAATACGTATACGATTGCCGCTATTCATTTGTCAGTACTGGAGAATGATGATGACCGGGCGACAGCGTGGCTGCAGGAATTAGATGCCGCTGCTTGTCCTTATCTATTCTACTGGCTTCAATCTCTTCAACAAATGCGTCCGCTCCCATTTATTGAATTCGCGATTACACATGTCCGAACGTTTTTAGCAAATCTCGAGGATTATTATGAGCGCGTTGATTTCGTGCGGACGTTTACGCGGCCAATCAGCCAGTGGTGCTATAAGTCAAAGCGGCTCGACCTGCTAGAGAAATTTTACCGGGTCACATTGCCGCATAGTTATTGGAATTATGCGAACTTTTTATTCGAGCAGAAGCAGTATAAGAAGTGGGTTGAGATGCATATTTATTCTGACATTAGCATTGATTTAATTAGTACTGAGCTCATTAAAGAAGTAGCATCTGAAGAACCAGCCTTAATTTTGCCGCTCTATTATCATGCTGTTCAAGAAAAAGTGTCGTTGAAAAATCGCTCAGCGTATAAGCAAGCGGTCCGCTACTTAAAGAAAATGCGCACAATTTATAAAAAGTTGAAGCAGGAAGAGACATTTGAACGCTATATGAACTATGTCACTAGCTCCACAAAACGGCTGCGTGCTTTTCAAGAAGAATTAAAAAGGGGTAAGCTAATCGATGGTTAATCTAGGAAAGTTAAAAATTAAAGTGGCACCGCTTGACCACGACTTGTATCGTCTAGCTGTCATCAATGAGGAGGAGCGATTTCTCGATACAATCCATATCCGCAGATTGTTGTTTACTTGGGATGACGCGAGCTTCTATGGGACACAAGTTACGACTGATATGTGGGAAGGCAAGCCTGTCTATACGCTGGATGCATGGGGACTGTTGAACTTCTTCGCCCGAGAAAGCTTTAATTCTTTCATTGATTGGGAATGGTCAGAAGCTTCTTCTCTTTGCTTATCTGCAGCACCTGTATTGCACGAAGCGATTGAAGCAGGCCTGCCTATTCCTGATTTCGCAAGTCTGCAAGCAAGTGAATTAGCCTGGAAGCTCCCTGATGAGGTGGAAGAAGAATTTGTTCCTTCCTTTTGGGAAGAGACGATTTCCCCTGACTTGCAAACACTGACAGCCGAGACAAATCGCTCGTTTATCGAGAAGTGGTATAACGGCGCTGCGAATCTATACTTGGAGAAATACTCTCCTATTTCTCATAAATGGAGCGAGGCGATGACAGCCTTACAAACCACTCAGCTATCTCCAGAGGAACTGCAAACATTCTTTGACCCAGAAAGCTGGGCAGAATGGCTCGGTCTAGCAACGGATGAGAAGCCCTTTACGATTGGGCTTCGTTTAAGCGAGCCTCCAGGCGGAGAAGGAGCGTGGACGCTTGACGTTATCCTTCGTTCGAAAAAAGACGCCGACATTACGGAAGTATATACGAAAAAACGGCTGCCGCGCGGCTGGAGTAAATATCGTGAAGCCATTGATAAAGTGATTGCCCGCTGGTCCAAAATCGTCCCTTGGCTGACTGACAATGGGCAGTTTAAGCAAGAGCTATCTGAACTCGAAGCGTGGGAATTCCTCACTGATGCGAGTGAAAAATTACTATTTCTCGGAGCAGAAATTTTACTTCCTTCATGGTGGTTGACGCTCAAAGAATCGTCCCTCAAAGTGAAGGCTAAAGTAAAAAGCCAGCAAAATCGCGGACCGTCCTATGTTGGTCTGAAAGCGCTAATGGACTTCGATTGGCGTTTTTCCCTTAATGGAGAGGATTTAACAGAATCCGAGTTTGAAGCCCTTGTAAATGAAAAAAGGCGACTTATTTACATTCGCGGACAATGGGTAAAGCTCGACCCTGCTTTTATTAAGCAAATTCAAGAGCTGATGGAAACGGCAAATGAAAAAGGGCTTCAACTGTCCGACCTCTTACAGCAGGAATTATTGCAAGAGGATGCAGGAGAAGAGGACGACGAACAAGATGACTTGCTGCGAATTCAATTTGAACTGAACCAAGAGCTTCGCAAAATGATAAGCCATTTACGTGAAACGAGGAATATTCCCTTGCTGCCTGTACCGAAGACATTACACGGGGATTTACGCCCGTATCAGAAGCTTGGGATGAGCTGGCTGTTATTCCTTCGTGAGCATGGATTTGGCGCTTGTTTAGCTGATGATATGGGACTCGGAAAAACGGTGCAAATGATTACTTACTTGTTGCATGTAAAAGAGACTTCTCAAACAGCAGAAATATTAGAGACAGAAGCAAAGCCTGTAAAGACTGCACTCATTGTTTGCCCTACTTCTGTACTTGGCAACTGGCAGCGTGAGCTTGAAAAGTTTGCCCCAAGCCTGCATGTCCACCTTCATTACGGGGCGAGCCGTACAAAGGGAGAAGACTTTGCGGCGAAAATCGCAGATTATGATATTGTGTTAACGTCTTACGGGTTAACGCATCAAGACGAGGAAGAGCTTGCAAGCGTTCATTGGAGCAGCATTATTCTAGACGAAGCGCAAAATATTAAAAATGCACAAACAAAGCAATCGCGAGCTGTTCGTAAGCTGCAAGGACAGCATCACGTCGCATTAACAGGAACACCGATGGAAAACCGGTTAAGCGAATTGTGGGCGATTTTTGATTTTATTAACAAAGGCTATCTTGGCTCTCTTGGACAATTTCAGGAGAAATATGTTGCCACCATTGAACGTGAAGAGCAAAAAGACAAAATTAAAGAGCTACAGCGTCTCATCCAACCGTTCTTATTACGACGCACAAAACGTGACCAAGATGTAGCCTTGAACTTACCGGATAAGCAAGAGCAAAAGGAATTCGTACCACTTACGACCGAGCAGGCTTCCCTTTACGAGCAGCTTATTCAAGATACGTTCGCTAACATCGAACAGCTCTCCGCTTTTGAGCGCAAAGGGATGATTTTACAAATGCTCAACAAGCTTAAGCAGCTATGTAATCATCCAGCTCTGTACCTTAAGGAAGAGGATGATAGTCTTCAAACGAGTCAGCGTTCAGGTAAGCTCGAGAAGTTAACAGAGCTCGTCGATGCTGTGCGAGAGCAGGATGAAAGCTGCCTAATCTTCACGCAATATATCGGCATGGGGAATATGATGAAGGAATTACTGGAAAAACGCTATGGGATTGATGTACCGTTTTTAAACGGCAGCGCCAACAAGAAGCAACGCGATGAGATGATTGCGAAATTCCAAGAAGGCGAGTTCCCGATTTTTATTTTGTCCTTAAAAGCAGGTGGAACGGGACTTAACTTAACAGCCGCCAACCACGTGATTCATTACGATCGCTGGTGGAACCCCGCTGTAGAGAACCAAGCGACCGACCGCGCCTACCGTATCGGTCAAAAACGCTTCGTCCATGTCCATAAGCTCATCTGTACCGGCACATTAGAAGAGAAAATTGACGAAATGCTCGATAAGAAACAAGCCTTAAACGATGAAATTATTAGCGGTGACAATTGGATTACCGAGCTTTCAACAGAGGAAATTAAAGAACTAGTAGCACTGCATTGAAAGAATACCGAATAAAGCAGGTAGAGAAAACGATTTGTTTTTCTCTACCTGTATTTTTTTGGGGAAGTAGCAGCTTTTATTTCTTCAAAAGTTATATTCTAATGAAGCTTAAATAAAAATGAACAAATAAAAAGGAACTTTGTTCTTCAAAGCTCGGGTGATAGACACTCTCCTAGCCCGTTTCCCCGATTTTATCCTTCATTGGATCTTATGAAGGCCTTTTGCTAGGTCTAATTACTGGAAAATGTCCTTCATCACTCTTATGAAGGACTTTTACCAAGTCTAGTTGCTCGAAAAGGGCCTTCATCACCCTTATGAAGACCTTTTGCCGAGGCTAGTTACTGGAAAACGTCCTTCATCACCCTTATGAAGACCTTTTGCCGGGG
>NZ_QWVS01000021.1 GCF_003570725.1 Peribacillus asahii | reverse complement strand
GTAGGTTCGAATCCTACCTGCGGAGCCATTTTTTATAAAAGTGAGAAATGGATAAACATAATCCCAGTAGGGGTTATTTTTTTTGAATTTAGAGATCAAGTTCATGCTCATGTCCTTATGTATTACAGGAGCAGAGGAATAACTACATTAATTGAAAGCCTATTCGATTATATATTATTAAAAAAAGAGGATGACTGAAAAAGCCGTTTTTAACGGCCTTTTCAGTCATCCTTTTAAGAAGCGGTTATTTTATGTTGGAATGTAGTTATTTTGTTTTTTGTTTCTTCAATCAGCTGCTGGATTTTAGGGATATCTTGTTGCTCTTTTTTTGCTTCATAAAGGAGTGGGTAGAGACTCTTTTCGATATCTACATAATCTTTCGGATATTGTTCTTCTACTTGTTTTTCGATAACATCCCAATATTCATCAAGATTTTCAGCTGAGCTTTGAATGTTCTTTTTATTAGTGGTTGATTGTTGTAACTCTTCTAAAGCAGTTAAGACTTTTTCAATACCATCATTCAGGTCAGTAGATATGTTTTTATGGGTTTCTACTGCCTCCTCCTGTGAATGTTCTCTGGTTCGGTCTCCACTTTCATTCGAACTACAACCTGCTACCATCATCATAATAATGGTCGATGCACCTAAAAAATAACGAAATGTCTTCATATTATTCCTCCTATTTTTAATACATACCTATTTTATCCATTCGACTTATAGGTTAACCATGTCGATTTAACTCATAACATATCTATAGGCTTTCATTAGTTTAATCGCAAATTGATATTTAAATATGTTGATTTTTCATGTAAGATAATAGTAAAAGTAAAATAATAGGGAATTTTCGATTGATTTGTTAGAAAGTGCGGGGGAGGATAAATGCGTTTCGAAAAAAGTATTGAAAGGGATTTGGAGAAAAGTGGTAATATCTTTGCTGAAGTTTTGACAACATACTTTAAGAAAATGAAAGGTGACTCAAAAAGGCAGGTCAAAATTGATTACATAGATTCGCTTGTTTCTGTTATAGGTGGGTTTATTGCCATGATTGCAATCGGTTTTATTGCCATTTTTTTTGGGTATCCAATGGCGCTCGCTCCGCTTGGCGCAAGCTGTGTACTTGTGTTTTTAATGCATAAAGGTCCGTTGTCGCAGCCGCGACAAGTAATTGGAGGCCACTTTTTCTCTACTACGGCGGCGCTTACTGTATGGAGTATAATAGGGCACAGTTTATTTACAATAGGACTTGTGGTCGTAATTGTGCTCATGATTATGCTTATTACCGATACGTTCCATCCTCCAGCAGCAGCTAGTGCTCTTGTGGCTGTTAACTTTGAATTAGGTTGGGGTTTTCTGCTTGTGGTTATGATTGGAGCGTTACTGTTAGTAGCGGTTTCTACCTTCTATAATAATATCTTTCAAAAAAGACAATATCCACAGCACTGGTTATAGAAGAGTGATAGTTTAATAAAAAAGCTATATTAATTCTATTTAATGTTGGCTCATTTTGTGTGAAACGTGGATTTCGCTAAAATGAGCCAACATTATTTTGTTTACAATAATGTTTATCAATCTAATTTAAAATTTAATAAATTCGTTTCTATTCAGATTTTACCATATATATCTAATTGTTTCTGAGAACAATTTATACATTCATTTCTATGTTTAATGAATCTTGCTTCTCTTTTCATAATATCTTGAATGATCCAAACTCATTTGTTTAATCGTTTTGTTCTGCTGCTTGCGTTGATAAAGATTGTTTTGTGTTAATGCATAAATAACAAGTGCTGTACCGAATACTTCATATAAGCTAATAGGATGACCTTGTAACATAACGACGACCAGAGTAGTTACTGGTACAAAGTTTATAAATAAGATGCCGCTAACAGGAGAGAGAATTTTGATTCCTTTATTCCAAGCTAATAAAGCGATTAAACCTGGAAAAAGAATCATAAAAGTCATGTCATAACGCACTTGGTAGATGACCTCTAGGCTGGGAACATCTATAATATGAAAGGCCGTTGCAACCAAAGTAATCAGGCCTGTCGTAATCGTTCCTAGTAAACATGTTAAAGTAGAATATCGTAAGGTAGACCAGTCTTTAACTGATTCGCCTCCCATAGAATAAATACACCAACCAATGACTGCAATAAGCATGAATAAAATTGGGAATAGATTCGTTGTTAAGATAGAGGCAAAATCAGCGCTTCCGTTTGTCACGACAATAAAGGCGCCAATGAATGCGCAGGAAATTGTGATAAACTGATAGTTTTCGGGTTTCACTTTTTTATACATCCAAATGATTAAAATGGATAGCATCGGCATTATTGATTCCATAATAGATGCGACGACTACGCCTGAACGCCCCATCATATGTTGTCCTAGGAAAATAAGAATATTGTATACAGTAAAACCTGCTACACCAAATATTAAGAGTGTGAAAAACTTCCCTTCAAATCGAAACGCTGTTTTTCCTTCCTTGATGAATAAAATAATGACTAACAAAAGTGTAACGGAACCATATCGAATTAACGTGAAAAATAAAGGGTCTATGTATGTTAATGCATGATCCGCTACTGGAAACATCGCTCCCCAAGATATACTGGCAATTAAACAGAGAATAATGCCCGCCAGTTGTGTGTTACTTTTCATCTTGCCACTCCTTCCTAATTAATAATAGCTGTCTAACACATCTTATTGGAGGTATACTATTATGTAAAATGATTAAAAAAGATTAAAACCATCATTAAAAATGATAGTTAGAAGGTGTATATATGGAAATCCGAGATTTGCAGATCTTTCAAGCTGTAGCTGAGCATAATAGCATCAGTAAAGCAGCTGTGAATCTGAATTATGTACAGTCAAATGTGACGGCTAGAATTCAAATGTTAGAAAAAGAATTAGGAACAAAATTATTTCATCGCCATAAAAAAGGGATGGTTTTAACGGCAGAAGGGAAAAGACTATTAACACATTCCCAGAAAGTTTTAACAGAGTGGGCAGAAATAAAGAATTTATTTCTAGATTCAGAGAATCCTAGTGGAACTCTTACAATCGGTACTGTAGAAATCGTTAGTCAGCTTCCTTATATTTTATCTAGTTATTTTACGAAGTTTCCGAATGTCGATTTATCATTAAAAGCAGGTGTGACAGAAGAGCTTTTAACAGAAGTCCTTCATTATCAATTAGAGGGAGCTTTTATTACGGGACCTATCCAACATCATTTATTGGAGCAGTATCCAGTATTTGAAGAAGAATTGACTTTGGTTACGAATAGTCCTCAATTTGAGAAAACTCAGCTTGTTAATCAAACTTTATTAGTATTAAATAAAGGGTGTGGATATCGGCTAAAATTAGAAAATTGGTTGAAAGCAGAAGGAGTTTCTCCAAGGAGAGTTATAGAATTTAGTACGCTGGATATGATTATTAAAAGCGTTACATTAGGTTTAGGTATTACGGCTGTTCCGAAGTCATACATTGAACAGCTCTCAGATTATAAGAATTTATATTGTCATCAGATTCCAGAAGAATTTCAAACGATTGTTACTTTGTTTATCCGAAAAAAAGACACATACATGACGAACTCGGTCAAACAGTTATTAAATATTATTCTAGAAAAAAGGAATTGCTAGCGAGCGGGAATAATAGAGTTAATAATGAATCGATAGGATTATGAGGTGAATGTGGACTGATTCTTCATTTTAAAAAAGAGGATGCCTGATAGTGTATATGTTTCGGGCATCCTTTTCATGTTTAGCGTAATGCGTCAACGAGACTTTTTCCCCATCTGGACCATTACTTGGGATAATATCTTCATGCGTAACTACGTTTTGAATGACATATTCAGCTTTGTTTGCTTGTAACTCTGTGAACATTTAAAGTATAAATTTATTGAATATTTAAATATTTTTGTTTTGTTCAATCCTATTCTGTGCTACATTAAAAAAATAACATGAAAGGATGAACAACATGTCTCAGTTAGAAAATGTAACATTAATTAAAGAAGCGAATGTGTATTTTGATGGGAAAGTAACAAGTCGTGCAGTTATCTTGTCTGACGGTACGAAAAAAACATTAGGAATTATGCTTCCAGGGGAGTATGAATTTTCAACAGATTTAAAGGAAGAAATGGAAATCTTGGCTGGCCATTTAGAATATAAGTTGACAGGAGAAGGTTGGCAAACAATCGAAGGAAGCGGTGTTTTTTACGTTCCAGCTCAGGACAAGTTCCAATTGAAAGTACATACAGTGACGGATTATTGCTGTTCGTATATTAAGGAGTAAGATTTCTAGAACACCAAAGTTTCAGTTCATCTGAGGCTTTGGTGTTTTTTGCTATTGTAAACTACTTTTTTATTATGTTGACATATTTAAATGTAAACCTGTACAATGATGTTATTAACAATATATCATTTGGGGGATTATCATGAAGATTAAAGACATAACATACGTGGCTTTATTTGCAGCGGTGATGGGAGTATTAGGGCTTATTCCACCGATTATGTTAACATTTACGCCCGTTCCAATTACACTTCAAACATTAGGTGTCATTTTAGCAGGAGGAATATTAGGAGCTAGGCTCGGTGCGTTGAGTCAAATTGTATTTTTATTAATTGTTGCAGCGGGTATGCCTCTTTTATCAGGCGGTCGCGGTGGATTAGGAGTTTTTGTAGGACCGAGCGCAGGGTATTTATTTTCATATCCAATTGTTGCTTTTTGTATTGGTTATATATTATCTCGTGTTCGTACATTATCGTTAAAACATATTTTAGCTACGAATCTTACGGTAGGTATTTTCCTGCTTTATATATTTGGGATTCCAACTCAAGCATTTGTAATGAATCTTGATATTGTTGATGTAATCAAAATGAGTACAGTTTATTTACCTGGCGATATTCTGAAAGCCCTATTGGCCTCGTTTGTAGTTTACAAATTACGGAAAAATCCTGCTTTTAATCGAATGGTATCTAAATCTGCTGCTTGATTTGGGAAGGAGTATAGTATGCATAGAATTACTGCTACATATAGAACACATGCAGGGAATTTTCCGAATAAAGTGGCGATTCAAGTAATGGATGAATCGCTCTGTTATAGAGATTGGTATGAGAGGGTAGAGAAAACAGCTTCTTGGTTTAACGTATTCAATACTTCTAATCAAACAGTTGGGATTTTAATGCCAAATGGGATTCCATTTTTACAGCTTTTTGCAGGAGCAGCGGCGGCAGGATGGATCGCTGTTCCTTTTGATATAAAATGGCGGGAGGAGGAAATTCAAAAGCGTCTGGCTCTTTCGTCTCCTTTTGTTTTACTCACGACAAAAGAGTTATATGAACGTGTGAAGCACCTCCATCCTAATATCCAAGTGTGGGAGCCTTCTTGCTTAGAGAAAGTGAGTGAGATTGATAGAGTTGGTCAAGCAGGTAGTGGGGATATTCCCTTTTATTTAGGCTTTACTTCAGGATCAACGGGAGAACCTAAAGCATTTATTCGCTCCCACCAATCGTGGATTGCGAGTTTCGAATGCAATCTATACGATTTTCATATCGATGCGAATGATCATGTCCTGATTCCAGGTGCCCTGATTCATTCGCATTTTCTATATGGAGCAATTAGTACGTTATATTTAGGTGGTACGGTGTATGTATTAGAAAAATTCTCTGTATCTCAAACTTTATCAATTTTAGAGAATGAGCCTATTTCCATTGTGTATTTTGTGCCAACAATGATTGAAGCGCTGCTCAGAGAAGAAGAGGTCATTGAGCGTCCTGTGAAAATTATTTCTTCAGGTGCAAAGTGGGAACCGGATTCTAAACGAAGAATCCCAGAGGTGTTTCGCGATGTGTCAATGTATGAGTTTTATGGAGCAAGTGAGCTGAGCTTTGTGACGTTCTTATCTCATAGAGAAAATCAATTGAAGCCTAATTCTGTCGGTAAACCATTTCATAATGTAGAGATTCAAATTCGTACATCAAACGGTGATGTAGCGGAAACGAATGAAATAGGTAAAATCTATATTAGAAGTGATATGGTATTTATCGGTTATCTACATCCGCAGAATCGTACTATTCGTTCTATTCATGATGCAGAAGGCTGGGTTACGGTAGATGATATGGGCTATATCGATGAAGAAGGGTATCTGTATATAGCAGGCCGTGAGAAGAATATGATTTTATACGGAGGCATTAATATTTTTCCTGAAGAGGTAGAGGCCGTTTTATCACAGCATCGAGATGTGGAATATGTCGCTGTTGTTGGAATGGCTGATTCCTATTGGGGGCAAATGGTCGCAGCGGTCATCGTAGGGGCGGCCCCGAAACTGGAGTTGAAACGATTATGTAAGCAGCATTTAGCTGCGTATAAAGTTCCGCGTAAATGGTTCTTTATTGAGGAAATGCCGCTGACAGTAAGCGGGAAAATTGCTCGCGCACAAGTTCAAGAATGGATTGAGAGAAAGGAGGGTGTATTATTAGAAAAGCAGTGATTGTTCAGGCGAAACGAACACCGATTGGGAAAGAAAACGGGATGCTGCGAGAACTTCAGCCACATGAGCTCGCGGCACCAATTCTTCAACATTTGGCAAGTGGTATCGAGGAGAAAATAGATGAAGTAATACTCGGCAATGTCGTAGGTCCTGGCGGCAATGTAGCTCGTTTATCTGCTTTAGAAGCGGGTTTGCCTTACTCGATTACAGGATTAACACTTGATCGCCAGTGCAGTGCGGGTTTAGAAGCAATTCGTATGGCTTGCTATTTTGTGCAGGGAGGAGCAGGACGATGTTATATCGCCGGTGGTGTAGAAAGTACAAGCACCTCTCCTTATGAACAGCGGGCTCGATTTTCTCCCAATCGCATTGGTGATCCTGACATGGGGGTAGCCGCTGAACATGTTGCTAAGAAATATGAAATTAGTCGAGAGCGGCAAGATGAGTATGCGCTATTAAGTTATCAGCGCAGTCGAGAGGCTTATACGAATGGTCTGTATGAGCAAGAAATTCTTACAGTTGGAGAACAAAGCAACGACGAAGAATTGCTTCGTGAACGAAAAATGGAGAAGCTATTGAAACGAGCAAGACCGATTTTTGTGAAAGAAAATGGGACCGTAACCGCTGCTAATAGCTGTGCGATTCATGACGGAGCTTGTGCGACATTAGTGATGGAAGAAACGCTGGCGAAACAGCTGGGTTACCAACCTGTATTGCGCTTTGTTGATAGTCAGGTGTCCGGCGTGCATCCATTTTATCCAGGGATTGCTCCCGTATCAGCCATTCAAGAGTTGTTGAACAGAAACAGTTTAACGATAGAAGATATTGATTTTGTGGAAATCAATGAAGCATTTGCTTCCAAAATTGTTGCTTGTGCACAAGAACTTTCGATTCCTTATGATAAATTGAATGTATGCGGTGGAGCGATTACGATTGGACATCCGTATGGAGCGTCAGGCGCAATGCTGGTCACTCGCTTGTTTTATGAAGTTCAAAGGAGAAAGAATGTGAAATATGTAATAGCCGCAATTGGAAGCGCTGGAGGAGTTGGAGTGGCGGTGTTGTTTAAGGTAGTATGAGAAGACTTTTATCTTTTTAGCCAAGAAGACTCCCATCTTCAAGTCATAGTGAGCGAAGGGGAAGTGGGAGATAAATTGGCTTCTTTTTCGTTTCACAGAAGTATTCAATCAAGCTAAGTGATTCGCCTTTCAAACATTAGTTCACGAAAACGGATAATAGGCGAGGCGTTCGACTTTGGACCTGCGCTTTTTAAAGGTTCAACATTAATGAAAAAATAATAAAGATGCCTTTAGAAACCCTCAAGCCAGATTCTGAGGTTATACAGGTAATATTAATTTGTTATAAGGGAGCACTTTGAACAGTGTACTAGCTTTCATCTAATTTTTCAGGTGTTGAATTTTTAGCAGTGATACTACTATTTGGCACATATTTAACTTAAGAAATATTCAATTTTTAAAAGCTGTTTTTATTTAACAAAAGTGGCAGAAGCGTTAAACAAGAAAGGTTGTTAAAAATACTATATATTGTTACCTATTTTTAGGAAAAGGTGGTTTATTTGGAACCTATGTAATTTCAGAGGGTTTGATTCCAATTGTTAATGAAGCCAAACCTATTAATTTAACTTTAGATTCATAAAATGATTTTTTATTCATCTTTTCTTCCCTTCAAATGATTTTTGTACCAGAACCCTATGAAAATAATCAATTTATGAGTATCTAGTTTATTTAAATTATTTTGGATAGTCGCTATAAAACCAAATAACCCTATATTTTTGGGAATTGACCTAATATAAATTGTCTTTCCCACCTTCATCCAAATCAGATAGGAAAAAATTTCTGAAGGGGGAAATAATATATATTTTGGCAGTTCTCCCTCCTTTAAGCAGGGAAAAAAATCTTTTGCTTGCTGATAAGCCTT
The DNA here is from genome assembly GCF_003570725.1 of Peribacillus asahii. GTDB lineage: Bacteria > Bacillota > Bacilli > Bacillales > DSM-1321 > Peribacillus > Peribacillus asahii. Next base: position 68,741 of record NZ_QWVS01000021.1, on the reverse strand, counting down.
TTCTAAGCCCTTCTCCTTAGATTTAGGTTCAACAAGCAAAATACCTTTCCAAAATAAGTTTTATCCGTTTGGTAGATTAATAGTTAATCTTTTGTTAATTTAATATTTAATTTTTCCACTTTACGTAAAAGTGTAGTTCTATGGAGACCGAGTTTCTTGGCTACGACATATATATTTTTATATTTATTCCACAATTCTAATATATAATTGCTTTCGAATTCTTTAATCACTTCTTTTAAGGGACGAGTTTCATTTTCCGGATTCATTATGACGGGATGAGGGAGTTGTTGAAATGAATCAGATAAATCAGATTCACTTACTACTGGCCCGTCGTTTAGTACAACCAACTGTTCCACTACATGTTCTAGTTCTCTAATATTTCCCGGCCATGGATAAAATTCGAAAGCAAAGTATACTCCTTTAGAAAACTTTAAATCCCTTTGGTGTCTTTTATTAAACTTATCAAGAAAGTATTTGGTTAACAAATAAATATCCTCTTTTCGGTCTCGAAGAGGGGGAAGATGTAAAGTGATGACAGATAAACGATAATAGAGATCTTCTCTAAGTTTTTGTTCCTGAATGAGTTTTTCTGGGGGGTTATTGGTTGCAGCAATGATACGAATATCCACACTTCTATCAGTAACCTCTCCAACTCTGCGAACACGTTTATTTTGTAAAACGGTTAATAATTTCACTTGAAGATTAAGAGGTAATTCTCCAATTTCATCTAAAAACAGTGTACCGCCATCTGCTACCTCTATTAAACCTTTTTTTCCTTCTCCTAGGGCTCCTGTAAAGGCTCCCTTTTTATATCCGAATAATTCAGATTCAAATAATTGTTCCGGAATTGCTCCGCAGTTTACTTCGATAAAAGGTTTGTTTTTCCTTTCACTGAGAGAATGGATTTTCTCAGCAATCACATTCTTTCCCGTTCCTGTTTCTCCGAGAATCAATGCGGATGTATCAACTTTAGATAACCGATTTATACGATCTACTGCAATATCCATAGCTGGACTTTGAGCGATGAAGCCTGGAATTTCATTAATTTTCGATCTCAGTTTTTGTATTTCCTGTTCTTGTTGTTTAATTGATATAGCCTGTTTTTTTAGGCTCTGCTGTAATTTGTTCAATCGGGTCATGTCATAGACTGTATTGATAATTAAAATAAGATTTTGATATTTATCAAATACCGGAATACCAGTGACCAACCAAATATTTCTTTCGTTATTAATCTTTTGCATTATAGATACTTTTTCGCGATATTTCATTACTCTCGCTGTGACAGAATTATCAAAATAGCGACGCACAACCAACTCTGATACATGCTTGCCTTCCACCTCTTGTTTTGAAATCCCTGTTAATAATGAATAAGTATCATTAATTTTTAATGTGTAACCATCTCCATCGGTAATATAAATTCCTTCTTGAGCAGAATCCATTACGTAACCTACTACATCATTTAAAATGGGAACTTCCCTGTTTGCATTTTTGGGCTCTATAATTACGTGGTAAAATTTAAACATTTCTAAAACAATCTGCTTTATAGTACAGGAATAACAATCACCATTGAGGAAGATTTCTCTTTGAAATTTATCATTCTTATTTACCCAATTATTAATATCAACACATCTTATCATATCCGATGTAATTAACCCATCAGCCAACTTATTTGATTTAATGATATTTCCTTCAAAATCAACTAATGCACAGGCCCTATCTGTCCACTCGATAAAATCTAATAATTGAGAATCCTGAAGAATTCGACGATATGTATTCTTGGTTAAAGTCATTTCGGTACCTCCCCAATTTTTTTGCCTACTAGTTTGGTTAAAGAACAATGTTGGTTCTCACCATTTTTGACACATTCTTATTTCCAAACATTGTTGTACGCGCATAAAGTTGTGCATTTTTGCGCAAGTTGTGCGTTTTTTCTCACTTATTGTGCAAAAATGCACTATATTTAAATCGGATATTATGTAAAATTATATATTTTATTACGATTTATGGAAATTAAAATTTTTTCGACTACTCTTATATATGATTTGTTCTTTTTGTAAAGAAAGGAAAATATAGGTACTTTCACATTCGTTAGAGACATTGCTCTTTATAGCTATGAAATTATTAAGGAATTAAATTAATATTGGCACGGCACTTGCAAAGTATGAGAGTGAGGACAGAAAGGAGGAATTTATATGTATACGAAAAAAATAAACCAATTTAATTTAGGGCCTGACCTATTATTTGGAGTAGGCGCTATATCGCATGTTCCTGAAATTATTAATCGAGAAGGTTTTAAAAGAGTAATGATTGTTTGCGATGAAGGTATTGAAAAAGCTCAAATTTTGGATCAAGTACTAGAGGTCATTCGAGAGTCAAATGTCCAATGTACTTGTAATGTGTTTTCCAATGTAGAAGCCAACCCGACCACCGACACGATTGAAGCTGGTATGCATGTACTGAGAAGCTTTCAACCTGATCTCTTAATTGGACTCGGAGGTGGAAGTCCTATTGATGTAGCAAAAGCATTGGGGATGCTGGCTACTAATGGGGGGCTCATTACGGATTACGAAGGAATTGATCGATTCTCAAATGAACCAATCCCTCTTTTAGCTATCCCTACAACAGCTGGAACCGGAAGTGAAGTGACGGTTTTTACCGTGATAACTGATCCTGTTACAGAGTATAAGCTGACAGTGGGAGGCAGCAAACTTGCTCCTAAATGGGCAATCATAGATCCTTCATTAACCATAACACTGCCTTCGAAGCTTACAGCTGCTACTGGACTAGATGCACTCGTTCATGCTATTGAGTCTTATACATCTACTATGTCTCATGCTTTAACCGAAACGCTGGCATTAGACGCGATTCGTATTATTTCGTCCAATTTAAGACAAGCCGTCTTTAACGGGGAAAATATTTCTGCCAGAAGCAAGATGCTATATGGAAGCCTTATAGCAGGTATCGCCTTTAACAATACACGCCTTGGAAATGTTCACGCGATGAGTCATCCTTTAAGCGCTATGTATAATGTGCCGCATGGGGTGGCGAATTCAGTATTACTCCCTCACATAATGGAATTTAACTTACCGGCTGCTCCGGAAAAATTCCTGGATATCGCAAAAGCGATGGGAGAGCATATAGATCCAAATCAATCGATTATGGCAAATGCCTATAAAGCGATTGAAGCCGTCAAACAATTATCAAATGACATTCATATTCCAAAGGATTTTTCTGAATACAAGATTCGTGAATCTGATATTGTACCAATGGCAGAAGATGCAATGAAAAGCGGGAACATTGCAGTGAATCCAAGAAAGACGACTATAGGGGATATTATCTCTCTATATAAAAAATCGATTGGAAGTACTTCTTTCGAAACGGTATCTATAGAGGACTAAGTCACTCCAAACAATTTTGTAAATGCTTAATTAATTGGTGAAACTACAAGTATGTTCGTTACTTTTGTATATGAAACATCACTTTTAGCTTTTTCTTCTAATCTTGTCCTTCATCAGAGGAAGAATGCAGTAGCGTTACAAGATTGGTAAGTACGTTATTTCTTTGGAGGTGTAAATAAAGTTGAATTATCAAGAGAAAGAGAATCATATTAGTGAATCTAATCGTAAAAAACAAGTTAAAAAAGCAGCAATTGCAAGTGTTGTAGGAACGTCTATTGAATGGTATGACTTTTTTCTTTACGGAACGATGGCAGCGTTAGTTTTTCCACAGCTATTTTTCCCAGAGTCTAGCTCTTATATTGGTACATTGCAAGCATTTACAACTCTTTTTGTCGGGTTTCTTGCCCGACCTATTGGGGCTATGATCTTTGGTAATTATGGAGACAAGATTGGACGAAAAGCAACTCTCGTCATTACTCTGTTACTGATGGGCGTTAGTACTACGATTATAGGACTGTTGCCTACATACGAAAGTATGGGAGTTTTTGCATCTGTCTTATTGGTCTTATTGAGATTTATTCAAGGAATCGGTGTTGGGGGCGAATGGGGCGGATCCGTTGTCCTTGCCATAGAATGGAGCTCTAAGAAGCGTCGTGGATTAATGGGAAGTATGACTCAAATAGGTGTTCCAATTGGTCTTTTAGTGTCCTCTGCAGTTGTTTCTCTTTGCATCTTTCTTACAGGGGATAACTTTGTAACATGGGGATGGAGAATTCCTTTTCTAATAAGCATTTTACTTGTAATTGTTGCTCTCTACATTCGTCTTGGTATTGAAGAATCACCACAATTTACTAAGATGAAGAAAGAAAATCGCGTTGCTAAACAGCCTGTTTTAGAAGTAATTAAGCGACACCCAAAAGAGATTATTTTGGCAGCGCTTTCTCGTTTGTCTGACCAAGTACCTTTTTATATTTTTACAACTTTTATTATTTCCTATGGAGTAGATCATGTGAATCTGGACAAACAGTTTCTCACAAATGCCGTCATGCTTGTTTCAATTGCTTATCTTGTTTTTGTTCCGCTTTCTGCCCATTTATCAGATAAGGTAGGCCGGAAGAAAATGTACCTAATCGGATGCATGATGTCTATTCTGTTTGCCATTCCTTATTTTTATCTTTTCAATACAGGTTTAACGGCTTTAGTTATCTTGGCTATTGCCATTTCAGGTATTGGACCGGGGATAGTATATGGTCCGCAAGCTGCCTTGATTGCGGAAAATTTCCCTATTCATCTTCGATATAGCGGGGCATCAATCGCTTACCAATTAGCTTCCATTATTGGAGGGGGCGTTGCGCCTATTATTTCGCTTTATCTATTACATCAATATGGCAGTGCCATACCAATTGGTATCTATATTATGGCTTGCTGCGCTATCTCTCTTCTTGCTGTTGCAAAATTGAAGGATGGTTCGGGACAAAATCTTCAAGAGGGAGTCGATAACAGTACGGAAAATGTTACCGCTTAATCCAAAAGGAGTATATTTTATTGCGTGAGAGCACTATATGCATGGTAATTACGTTGTGTAATTAGGATGTTATTACGGTTGGCAGATGTCGAAGCATCTAATTGGTTTCATATAACATTTTGAGAATGGATTTCTAGTTGTCAAAAAAGATTAGTAGAAAACTAGAAAGGTAATGAAATGGAGAGGGTAAAACATGCGTTACTTAAACTATATCGATGGCCAATGGCAGGAGCCAAGTTCAGATTCGTATAATAAAAACCTCAGTTCCCACAATGGAGAAGTAATAGATGAGTTTCCAGCAAGTACAGTAGAAGACGTACAAAAAGCCATTGCCGCTGCAAAGGAAGCTTTCCCTGCTTGGAAAAAGTTATCTTATCAGAAGCGGGCATTCTATTTACAAAAAGCAGCAGAAGTTTTAAAAGAGAAGGCTGAGGAAGTAGGCCGGGATTTGACATTAGAAGAAGGAAAAACATTAGCGGAAGGGATCGGAGAAACACGGCGTGCCATTAGTATTCTAGAATATTTCGCAGGGGAAGCGATGCAGCCAGTCGGCAGTGTAATTCCTTCTGTCAATGAGGAGACCATGGTATATACTAAACGAATTCCGTTAGGCCCAGTCGGCTTAATTACCTCTTGGAATTTTCCTATTGCTATTCCGGTATGGAAGATGGCACCTGCCTTAATTTATGGGAATACCGTTGTTATCAAGCCCGCGGATTTAACACCTAAGTCGGTTTATCATATAATGAATGCCTTTCATGAGGCTGGGATTCCGCCCGGAGTCGTCAATTGTGTATTTGGCCCTGGTTCTGTCATCGGGGCCGAGCTTGTAGAAAACTCTGATATTAAAGCCATCTCGTTTACCGGCTCCAATCAAGTAGGCAGAATGATTCAAGAACAAGCAATCTCCAGAGGCAAAAAAGTACAGTTGGAGATGGGTGGAAAAAACCCTTTAGTGGTATTGGCAGATGCAGATATTAACAGGGCGGTAGAACTTGCTGTAAAAGGTGCATTTATGTCAACTGGGCAAAAATGCACAGCTACCAGTCGTGTAATAGTGGAAGAAGGGATCTATGAGGAGTTTCTTACTCGATTGGTCGAGCGGACTCAATCACTCAAGATAGGAAACCCCTTAGAGGAAGATACTTTTATGGGGCCATGTGTCTCCGAATCACAGCGTGAAAAGGTGTTGGCTATGATAGAGGAAGGAAAAAAGGAAGCGACGCTTATTTACGGAGGAGGAATACCGGCAGATCCAGGGCTTCAGGAAGGGTTTTATGTTCAACCGACCATATTTGAGCTTTCGTCTCAGGAAGCGCGGATCGCCCGAGAAGAAATTTTCGGTCCTGTAATTGCTCTGCTAAAAGCGAAGAATTATCAAGAAGCTCTTCAGCTGGCGAATGATACGGAATTTGGGCTAAGTGCATCGATTTGTACAAATAATCTTAGCCTCGCCCAGCAATTTATCGATCAGATAGAGGCGGGCATGGTACATGTAAATTCAGAAACATCGGGGGCCGAGCCACAAGTGTCGTTTGGCGGTGTGAAGAATTCCAGTGATGGACCGCGTGAGCAAGGAAAAACGGCCATTGAGTTTTACACACAGGTGAAGGTGATTTACCTAGATCAGCATTAATCGGTTAGGTTTCTATACTAAGAACTATGAAACTAGGATATTTTCAAAAAAGGTAAATCAATAAGTACCAATCATATTGGTGTCTGGCTGATATTACATTGATTTTGGGCACTCAAAATGCTAATTGAACAGACTTAAAGATTATATAAAATACTTACTTAAAAAATAGGAGGAAACAAAATGTTAAAGTTAGACTTAAATCAATTTACTGAGAAATTTACACTGCCGGATCAAGCAGTAGATGTGAATGAAATTCCGTGGGTACCAACCTTTGAGGGGTCTGATGCAGTATTTTTTAAACCGGTTCGGTTTGACTTAAACACTGGGAACTGGGTCCATATCTCCAAATTCAAGGCAAACAAAGGAAATACACGTCATCGTCATACAGGTGGTCCAGTTTTTGCATACACCGTTCAAGGCAGATGGAGATACCTGGAGAGAGATTGGGTTGCTAAAGCGGGAACAGTTGTATTCGAGCCGCCGGGGGATATTCATACACTTGTTGTTGATGGTGAAGAGGATATGATTACAATGTTTAGTCTGAGTGGAGTGCTTCAATATTTTGATGAGCATGGCAATGTGACCTTAAATGATGATATGTTCTATCGATTGAAGAGATATCATGATTATTGCGAACAAAACAATATACCTATTAAAAATTTAATGTACTAATAAGGAGCATTTTGAATGTTTAACTTATCTGGTAAAACAGCTTTGATTATTGGAGGTACAGGTGCTTTAGGAAAAAGTATAGCGCAGGTTCTTGGCCGTAGGGGAGCGAAAGTGATTATTACCGGTATGGAAGACGAGCAAAAAGCGGCCTCTATCATTGAAGAATTCTCAGAAGAGAAGTTGGATGCAATGTATGAATACCTTGATATCTCAGTGATCGAAAATATAGAAGAAGTAGTCAATAAATATTCTGCTATCGATATATTAGTCAATTCTGCCGGAATCAATGCCCGTCACCCAATTATCGATATAAGTGAACAAGAGTGGGATAATGTAATAGATGTTAACTTAAAGGGCGTATTCTTCACTTCGAAAATAGTAGCAAAACAAATGTTAGAAAGAAAAAGTGGAAAGATTATTAACTTGGCTTCATTAAGCAGTCATATAGGATTGCCAAACATGGGACCGTATTGTGCATCTAAGGGTGGTATTAATCAATTAACTAAAGCGATGGCTATAGAATGGGCTCCATATATTCAAGTGAATGCCATCGCTCCGGGGTATTTCCATACAGAGTTGACAGCTCCTTTATTCCAAAATAAAGAATGGACTGACAGGATTCTTTCAAGAATACCAACGGGAAGAACAGGAAAACCTGAAGATTTAAATGGAGTGGCTGTTTTGCTTGCTTCTTCTGCTTCTGACTACATTACAGGACAGACTATATATGTGGATGGCGGTTGGACTGCATCATAAACCAAAGCTCTATTAAAGAACTAGATTGATTGTTATCATTTTTGACTAAAGCGTGCGAAATGGCCATTTCGCACGCTTTAACATAGTCTAAATCAAAAAAGGAAGTGATATCATGAAAGCTGTCGTGAAATCAAGTTTACCGCAAAAAATAAAGTTGCAAGAAAGAGGCAGGCCTGTTTTACATGCCGGTGAAATACTTGTTGAGGTTGCTTATTGCGGAGTTTGTGGAAGTGATCTTCATGCTTTTAGTCATTCTAGGGGGTACGAGTTTGTAAAAGTAAATACTACTCTCGGTCATGAAATTTCCGGTAAAGTTATAGAAGTGTTTGATGAAGAGAACAGACACTTGATTAATAAAAATGTGATAATTGAGTCTATGCACTATTGCAATGAATGTGAAAACTGTGAACGGGGAAAATATTCTATATGCTTTAACAATCAAGTCATTGGTCTTCATTTTGACGGTGGTATGACTCAGTTTGTGAAAACGAATGTCAATTTTATTAAAGAAATCGATCGTGAGTTACCGATAGATATCGCAGCACTTATAGAGCCTATGTCAATCGCGGTTCATGCTGTTAAAAAAGTTACAAATATAGATGCTGAAGATAATATTCTAGTACAAGGTCCTGGTATTATAGGATTCTTTGTTGGTTTAATATGTGCTCATAAAAAAGCAAATGTCGTTCTTTCAGGATTAGAAAAGGATTATGAATATAGGCTATCAAAAGCTAGTAACTTTGGTATGACTGCTCTAATCGCTGATAAGCAAAGATTGGAAGTTCCTGTAGATTACATATTTGAGTGTTCCGGGTCACCTGTAGCTCTAAAAACAAGTTTTAACCACTTAAAGAAAGGAGGAAAAACTGTTGTAGTAGCTCTTTATGAGCAAGAAACTATGTTGTTTTTAACGGACTTGGTTCGCAATGAATGGCCTTTAATAACAAGTTATGGGTGTGATCCTGTAGATTATGATGATGCTAGTAAACTATTAATTGAATATAAAGATCAATTAAGGGACATTATTTCATTTTTTCCTTTAGTGGAAGCGGAACGGGCGTTTGAAGACAGTGTAAATCAAAAAATTTTAAAAGCTGTACTATATAATTAGGGAATTGGTTAAAAGTAGGATGACCATTTGTAAAAAAATTAAACCGGTGGTAAGTAATCTATCAAACTTGGACATACTAACGGGTGGTTTAACTAAAAAAAGGTTTTTCAGATTTAAAGGTAGAAAAAATCAGTCAAGAGTTAGACATAAAGCTTGTATTATTACGGAAAATCATATCGCCGGAGATCGAAGTTTAGCTGTTCAAAAACTAAAAATACACATCGCTAGCTTATATCCGAAAATATCCAATTGCAATTTGGAATGAGGCTTCATTTTGATCCAATCTTCATTATTATAATTGATAGACACTGAAACGTTTTCTTTCCCAGCATTCTCCTTTATAAATTGTACAATATATTCAGGCTTCGTCTTTTTTAAGTCCTTTTGAAACATGTATATTCCAATTCCTACCGCCAGGCCGATGCAAACGACACTCCCTAATATGATCCATAATGCAATTTTCAAGTTGTCACCTTTACTTATAGCTATCTACGATTAATAACTTGATAGGTTTCAAGGAATTTGCAGATTAGAGCGTGAATGAAATAAGACTGATAAAAAAGAGAGGGATTACAAAAAAGGTACGTCGTCCAATACTTATTTGCTATTAATTGATTTTTCAAAAAAATGATATACTTAGGGGCGAAAGTTATTCTAGTTCATGCAGAGAGGAATTATACGATGAAACTTATTTACACAGGTAAAACGAAAAACGTATTTGAACTTGAGGACGGTAATTATTTATTAAAGTTTAAAGACGATGTAACAGGTGAGAATGGTGTATTTGATCCAGGTGCTAACACGGTCGGTTTAACTTTAGAAGGAGCGGGTCGCGCTGGACTTAGTTTAACAAAGCACTTTTTTGAAGTATTGAAGGAACAAGGAATTCCTACTCATTACATAGATGCAAACATTGATGAAGCAACCATGACGGTTAGACCCGCTACTGTATTCGGTAAAGGGTTAGAAGTTATCTGTCGTTACCGTGCTGTTGGCAGCTTCTTGCGTCGTTACGGATTGTATGCGGAAGAAGGCCAAGCATTAGATGCATTCGTAGAAGTAACATTGAAAGATGATGATCGTCAAGATCCGCCAATCAGTGAGGATGCACTAGATATGCTAGGTATTTTAACAAAAGCTGAATATGCAGTGTTAAAAGATTTGACTCAGCAAATTGGTAATGTTGTCAAAGCAGAACTAGCGAAAAAAGATATTGAACTATACGATATTAAATTTGAATTTGGTCGAGTGGGCGAAGGGAAAGAAATCGTGTTAATCGATGAAATTTCAGGTGGAAATATGCGTGCGTATAAAAACGGTGAATATATCGAACCGCTTCAATTAGAAAAATTAATGTTAGAAGCGTAAGAAATGACCCTAAATCGAGGACATGATTGTTCTTGATTTAGGGTTTTTTTACTTTGAAACAGATTACTTTTTTAGAAATCATGCCAAATATAAGGAAAATCATGCGGGTTTGTTAGAGAATCGCGCCAAATACAAGAGAAATCATGCCAATTAACCTGTCATTCCTTATACCGTCTAAAATGAGCCGGATTTATGTTAGAAATAGCCGTTTTTTCGGCCGCTTAATATGTGAAAACCTTGATTTTGTAAGCGCTTTATGTTGGCATGCGACTTGCATTATATAGTAAGTGAAGTTAAAAAAGGGCGTCATTTTTAGAAAGACGCCGCTAGAAAAGGGAGGAAATGAAGCATGAGCGCAGCAAATCAAGGAAGCACGGTAAAAGTAAAGGCAGGTCAAGAGGTTAAAACAATGAAAGCGGCAGTAGTTAATGAATTTAATCAAAAGCTTGAAATTAAAAATGTCCCTGTTCCTGAATTAGAATATGGAGAAATTCTAGTGAAGATTAAAGCGTGTGGTGTATGTCATACTGACCTTCATGCGGCACATGGAGACTGGCCAGTTAAACCGAAGTTGCCACTTATTCCAGGTCATGAGGGCGTGGGTATTATTGAAAAAGTAGCAGAAGGCGTGACGTCCTTAAAAGTTGGTGATCGCGTTGGGATTCCGTGGTTGTATTCGGCATGTGGGGAATGTGAATATTGCTTAACAGGACGCGAAACGCTTTGCCCTAAACAATTGAATGCAGGCTATTCAATAGATGGAGCATATGCTGAGTACTGTAAAGCTCCAGCACAATACGTTGTGAAAATCCCAGAAGGTCTTGATTTTGCGGAGATTTCTCCAATCTTCTGCGCAGGGGTGACGACGTATAAAGCATTGAAAGTATCAGAAGCAAAGCCAGGTGATTGGGTAGCGATTTATGGGATTGGCGGACTAGGTCACGTAGCTCTTCAATATGCAAAAGCAATGGGCTTTAACGTTGTTGCAGTCGATATTCAAGATGACAAGCTGGATCTTGCGAAAGAATTAGGAGCGGATTTAACAATCAATGGCCTAAAAACAGATCCAATTGAAGATATTCAAAATAAAGTGGGCGGCGTTCAGGCAGCTATTTCTGTTGCTGTTACGAAAAAAGCGTTTGAACAAGCATATAAATCCGTGAAGCGTGGGGGAACATTGGTAGCTGTTGGCCTTCCGAATGCCGAATTGCCAATTCCAATCTTTGATACCGTGTTAAATGGAGTAACGGTGAAAGGTTCAATTGTTGGGACAAGAAAAGACCTTCAGGAAGCGATTCAATTTGCAGCAGAAGGCAAGGTACGTACAAATATTGAAACAAAACCGCTTGATAACATTAATGAAGTGTTCGAACGTTTAGATAAAGGCGAAATTAATGGCCGTGTTGTATTAACAATGGAATAGAGATTGATAGAAAAGAAGCTAGCTTAAAGGATTGCTAGCTTCTTTTCTTACGGAGCAAATATCTATGAATGATTCTTTTCATTTAAAATATACCGCAGCTTTCGCATCGAGATATGAAGTCGTTTAGCTGCTTCATTGCGGTTGCCGTATGTTTGTTGGAGAGCTTGCAGGACAATTTCCTTGCTAACAATAGATTCTAGCTTTTTTATTTCTGATAGCAGGTCAGTGAGATCCATTTCCTTTTTTTGCTGAAAGTCTTCAACAAGCCTTTTTCTCCATTCAGTAAGGGGATCATTTATTATCGTTTGGACAGCTTTTGTCTCTATATTTGGTTGGAGTACGTGATTGTTCGGCAGCACGATATCTTCTGCTATTATTGTCTGTTCAGAGTCAGTCAATGTGAGTGTTCTTGTTATTACATTGGACAGCTCACGGATATTGCCGGGCCAATCATAGCGTTGCAGTTTTTCAATTGCACAGTCTGAAAATGTCCTGTTAGCCTGTCCATTTCGTTCAGTTAGATGTTCAATGAGCAGCGGAATATCGGCTTTCCTGTGGCGCAGGGCTGGGATATCGAGCTTCACGACGTTCAGACGATAGTATAAATCTTCGCGAAATTTTCCTTTCATCACTGCCTGCTGCAAATTTTCATTAGAGGCAGCCACTAATCGGGCGTTAGTGTGTAGTATTTGACTGCTGCCAACACGCATAAATTCTCTAGTTTCTAGTACTCTAAGCAGCTTTACTTGAATAGCTGGGCTCGCATCGGCAATTTCATCGAGAAAAAGCGTCCCATTTCCGGCAATTTCAAAGAACCCTTTTCTTTGCTGAGTTGCTCCAGTAAATGCCCCTTTTTCATGTCCAAATAATTCACTTTCTAAGAGAGATTCAGAAATGGCCCCGCAATTAAGGGCAATAAAGGGCTCATGGCTTCGTGGGCTAGCTAGATGAATGAATCGGGAGAGGACCTCTTTACCAGTACCTGTTTCTCCTTCAATCAATACGTTTACAGATTTTTGAGCCACTTTGTATGCTGTTTCAAGAAGTGCTGACATGGAGGTGCGTTCTCCCATAATGAGTCCTGAATCATGAGCGAGTTTATGTACGACTTGCTGATGTTGAGCAGTACAATGGTTTAATAGATTTTCCACTTGTGCTTCGAGGACAGAGATATCATCAAAAGGCTTTTCCATATAGTCACTTGCACCAAGCTTCATCGCTTCTACAGCGGTTTTGATTGTACTATAGCCAGTCATAATGAGTGCCTTGCAGCGAGGTTGCAGCGTTTTTAAGTGCCGCAAAAGGGAAAGTCCGTCACAGTCTGGCAGCTTTAAATCAATCATGGCCACATGGAAATGATGATTATGGAAGTCGAGTTCATAAAATTGTTGACCGCTGTTAACAACCTGAACATGATAGCCTTTTAAAGTAAACAGACGGGATAAGAAAGTGCCAACTTCCTTTTCATCATCCGCAATAAGCAGATTAATCATGTAATCACCTCATTTAGTAAAGGGAGTTTTAAGCGAAATGTGCTTCCGTGACCGTCTACACTTTCAACTTCAATCGTGCCGCCGTGATCATTGGCGATTCCAAGACTGACTGATAACCCAAGTCCGGTGCCTTTATCGCGTTCCTTTGTTGTATGAAAAGGGTGAAAAATAAGTGGTAAACGCTCTGCCTCAATCCCAATTCCGTTATCTGTAACGGCGATAATAATAGAGTTGGAATCAAGATAGGATTGAATATCGAGCTGTTTTTCTGTTGATGTAGAAACATCTAAGGCATATTTAGCATTTAACAGTAAATTGATAATAATTTGTTCAATATGCGGCTGACTACCAACTATAGGCGGTAGATCTTTTTGTAAAGAAAGACGAATCGAAATCGCATTTTTTTCAAGCTGAAACTTTAATAGATTAAGAACTTGATGAATAGCTTCGTTCACTGAGTAATGCTGAAATTTGTATTCATCCTGTCTTGAAAAGGTAAGAAGGCTTTTCACAATTTGTTTGCAGCGGTCCCCGCAGTTTTTAATATCCGTTAGTAAAGGGTAATCCTGATGTTCAGGAGGGGTATTTCTTAGCAAAAGTTGTGAGTTTCCAAGAATGGCTGTTAACGGGCTGTTTAATTCGTGAGCGACACCAGCAGCCATTTCACCAATGGCGCCGAGCTTGCCGGCATGAAGCAGTTGGGCTTGAATCTGCCGTTTTACGGTTACATTTTTAAAGTAGGCAATGACACCGTATACTTGTTGTTCCTTATTTTGAATAGGGTACGTATTCATTTCCAAAATGATGTCGTTTGGAAGCAGAATTTCTTGAAATTTTGGCTTTTGGGAAGAGAATGTATCTTGGATGAGTGGTTTTGCCTGATCTATGACAGCTTCAAGAGCGGAAAAGCTTTTCGCCGAATCATTGCACTTGTATAGGGCAATTTGACGGTCGAATACAACAATCATGTCTTCCACTGCCTTAAAGGTGTCTTCCCATTCTTGTTTTGCGCGAAGCACTTCTTTATAAAGAGCTGCATTTTCAAGCGTCATGGCTAATTGATTAGAAAGCTGCTCAAGAAAGTCTAATTCTTCAGGTTTCCATTCCTTCTGGTTTTTCCTGCCGAATGTTAAAACACCAATCCCTTCATTTTTGCTGTATAAAGGGACTAATAAAAGGGTTTCAATGCTTAAAGCAAGCAGCCGTTTTTTCTCAGAATAGAGAGCAGGTAAGTGATCGACTTGAAGATGAATTAATTGTTTGCCATGAAGGGCAGACGTATAAAGAGAAAGCTGCTGCATATGGGTATTAAACTCCGATTCGAGATCACAATGTTCCTCGGGATGAATGTGGAGCAAAGAAGGCTCTTCCTCATGCAAGATAAATAAATGACAATCATCAAAAGTGATAAGCTGCTTTAGCTTACTCATCACATTGCGTAAGATTTCCTCAATGCTCATATCAATGTGAATATTTTTAGTTAAATCATTCAGGATTTCAAGCTGCATATTTTTCTGTTTTAATTGATCAATTGTTTTCTTTAGTTCCGTATAGTACGTTTTTTTTGAAGATTTTACACCGGTGAGTAAATCGATTAATTGGTCTTTATTCATATTCTTCACCTCATGATTATAAGGCTTTGACGAGTAAACTTTTTATTTGATCAAGGGACATATCACGCGGATTCGTAATCATACAGGGATCCTCTAGAGCTGATATGCCAATTGTTCCAATCATTTCTTCCGTAATCCCGACATCACCTAAACATGTTGGGGTTCCAATATCATTGGATAAGTCTCTGACGAATTGAATCGCAGCATTACCTGCTTGCTGTTCTGTTAGCGTGCGTGTGTCAATGCCCATTATTTCTGCTAATTCACTAAAGCGTTGTGGGGAAGCAATTCGATTGAACTCCATCACATGAGGAAGCAGAATTGTGTTAATTTCTCCATGAGGTAATAAATATTTCCCGCCAATGGCATGGGAGATGGCATGGGTTGCTCCTAAAATTGCATTAGAAAAGGCCAGTCCAGCCTGTAGGCTTGCCATAGCCATTGCCTCTTTTGCTTCTTTATTATTTTTGGAAGCAACAGATGGTCGTAAATAGCGTGAAACAAGTGATAAAGCATTTTTGGCCTGAACATCAGTAAGCGGTGTAGCGGCAATTGACACATAAGATTCAATCGCATGTGTTAACACATCCATGCCCGTTGCTGCGGTTAGTTCAGCATCTTTCGTTGTTAATGTGTTTGGATCAACAATGGCGATATCAGGGACAAGCGATTTCGAAATAATGGTCATTTTCTTTTGATGAAAAGAGTCCACGATAACGGAAAATTGTGATACCTCTGAGCCAGACCCTGCAGTTGTCATTACCATTACCATAGGAGGCAGGGGAGAGTGGATTTTATCGATCCCTTCATAGTCACAAATGTCTCCTCCATTAGTCGCTAAGATGGCGATGGCTTTGGCTGCATCGAGCGCACTGCCTCCGCCGACACCGATAATAGCGTCGCACTCATTTTGAAGAAAAGAGCGGCAGCCAGCTGTGATTTCTCGGTCTTTCGGATTTGTTGTCGAATCAATATAGATGGAGAAAGCGAGCCCTGCACGTTTGCATGATTGCATGACAATATTAAGCCATCCTGCCGTAGCTACTCCAGCATCACTGACAATAAAGACGTTTTTAGCACCTAAGCGGGAGCAGGCATCTCCAACCTGCTCAATGGAGCCCTTTCCGAAAATAATTTCTGGAATCACAAATGTATTAAGAGACATTGTCAACATCCTCTCCTAAGGTAATGGGCTTTCTATCTCTTATTATTTTACATTATAAGGGAAAAGTCTCGTTTGTTCGACGAAATTTTTTTATATATCACATGTATTATAAATTGGCATTCTTACTTAATTCTGAAGCGGTATGTACAATATGGTCAAATGATTGATGAAACTCTTCGACGATGACCGACTGTTCTTCTGAGTGTGCAGAGATCTGCTGAATGGTTTTGATGGCTTTTTCTATGTTTTTCACCATTTCTTTTAACTGTGGTTCAAAACCTTCAACTGCCTCTTTGCTGCTATCTGCCATTTTTTTAATTTCATTCGCTACGACCATAAAGCCTCGTCCGTGTTCACCAGATCGAGCTGCTTCAATCGAGGCATTTAACCCTAAAATCCGAGATCTAATAGCTGTGTCTTTAATTTTTGATAAAACATGTTCAATCGTTCGAATTTCATTTTTTAAAAGGGTAGATTCATCTGCCAGTTCTTGCAAATCTTTTGCAATGATGTTAGAAACAGATGCCATATGCTCGGTTGTTGCTGCCATCTCTTGGCTAATAGCTGTAAGTTCTTCGGCTTCAGATCGCAACATATCGATTCTTCTGTTAGAAACGACGGAAGAGAGAACGCCGATTACTTTCCCGTTTTCTTTAATAGGAGAAGCAGTTGAAATATAGGGAACTCCAAACCTGTGAGAGTCTTTTTCCTCTTGCTCAAATCGACCAGACTGAAGTGCTTGTAGTGTCACGGTTCCTTGCAGAGTACTGATAGGTGCTCCTACTTGAATTTTTAAATCGATGCTTGTTCCTGGTAAGTAAGATAATACTTTTTCTGTATCAATTAAAACAAGACAAGCATCTTCTGGATAGGAGGCTTGAATAATCTCTGCATTATCTAATAATTGTTGTAGTTTCGTTTCCAACCTTCATACACACTCCTTATTTTGTTCCGGTATATATACTTTCGATAATATATTGAACTATTATTCTTCCATTATATGTTCATTATGACATAGGCGAATAGGATAATCACGCTTATTTGGAAGAGGGGCGGGAGTGTTTCGGGTGTTTTTTCTTATTATATGACTTGTATTCTAGTAATCAAATGCAGTCTAATCTTAATTCAGCATAGTAGGTTCCTTTAGTTCACACTTTTTTCCTTCCTTGGCCAAATAAAATAGCTGCAACAAATAATAAAGTCAATAGCTAATCCCAGAATAATGACAATCCAAAATGCAATTTCGCAGCCAACAATGATCCACCCCATAAAGTTCAAAGCAATCCTCCTTGAGTGATAATATATTTTGTGTGAATTTTACCATTATATTGGTTTATCGACCACTGAAGTAGGGGAAGGGCAAAAAGAAAACGAGGCGTGATCAGCACGCCTCGTTTTCTTTTAACCTTGTTTTAATTCTAATCGTCGAGCGAGGATAGACAGTGTGTAGTTCACAACAAAATACATAATGGCCACGAGCAGTAGAATTGGGACGAAATAGTTAATATTTTGTGCATAGATAATTTGACCGTGGTGCATGAGTTCTGGTAAGGAAATGACAACTGCCAGTGAAGTATCCTTTAATAAAGAAATAAATTGACTGACCATAGGAGGAACCATTCGACGTAAGGCTTGTGGCAAAATGACATATCGTAAAGCTTGCACATAGCTTAAGCCTGATGAACGAGCAGCCTCCATTTGTCCTTTTTCAATTGAATTCAATCCGCTCCGAATTATCTCAGAAATCATCGCCGATTCAAATACAGTTAAGGCAACAATTGCAGCAGGAACAATCTCTAGTTTGAGACCAATCTCAGGTAATGCAAAGTACGTAAAGAAAATAATCAATAGTAGAGGTAAGTTTCTTATTGTTTCTACGATAACAGCCGCTATTTGCGAAATAACAGGTATTTTTGCATAACGTAGAATACCGAAAATTCCACCGATAATGAAGCTTAAAATGATAGAGATGAACGCGACTTTAAGTGTTACCCAAAATCCTTCTAATAGGAAGGTAAGATGGTCTGGTGAGTATGCATTAATAAAATCCATAATAGTACCTCCCCTCAATTACTCTTAGCTAGGCGTTTTTCTAGATACCCGACGCCAAGACTTAGAGGAATGGTAAGTAGTAAGTAAAAGATTGCTACGAATATGTATACATCAAATACAACAAATGTTCTGGAAGAAATTAAGTCCCCTTGGTACATCAGATCAAGACCCGCAACGACTGATAGAATAGAAGAGTTTTTGACAAGATTAATAAACTGGTTTCCAAGTGGAGGTATAACGATTTTGAACGCTTGAGGTAAAATAATCAAACGCATCGTTTGGACATAGCTGAGACCTGAAGATCGAGCGGCTTCCATTTGCCCCTTTGGCACGGATAAAATACCTGCTCGAATCGCCTCGGCAATGAAAGAAGACGTATAAATGGATAAGGCAATCGTACCTGCCATTAAACCATCTAAACGTAAGCCAAGAAAAAAGAAAAAGACAATGATTAGAAGTGGAATATTACGAATAAATTCGACATAAGCCGCTCCTAATGCATTTAAAGGCTTAAATGGTACAATCCGTATCACGGCTATTAAAATACCAATTACTAAACTTGCAACCAATGCAATCAAACTTGCCGTGATGGTAATTTTAAACCCTTCCAAATACATGTCTAGATGGTCTGTCAGTATGGAAAAATCAAGCACGGCTATTCACTCCTCTAATTAATCAGGATGAGCATTATGCTCATCCTGATAATCAAACCTATATTATTTTTTGATCCACTTTGCATAGATTTCGTCATATTTACCTGAATCTTTAATTGCTTTAAGTGCTTTGTTTAGCTCCTCTACAAGTGCAGTATTGCCTTTTTTAACAGCGATACCGTATGGTTCTTCTGTGAAAGTTCCACCGACTAATTCATACGATGGATCTTCGTCAGCCATACCATAAAGAATGGAATCATCTGTTGTTAAAGCATCACCTTGGCCAGCTTTTAAAGCATTAAAAGCTTCTGCATAGTTTTCGAATTCAAGAACTTTTGCATCAGGTGCTTTTTCACGAATATTAACGGCAGAAGTAGAACCTTTAACTGCGATTACTGTTTTTCCTTTTAAATCATCAATTCTTTTGATGCTGCTGCCTTTTTTAACAAGCAGGGATTGTCCTGCATCAAAATAAACATCTGTGAAATCAACTTCTTTTTTACGCTCTTCTGTAATCGTCATCGTTGCTACAATGACATCGATATCACCGTTATTTAAAAGCGGCATTCTCGTTTTGGACGTTACTTCTTTGAACTCAACTTTTGTTTCATCACCTAAGATTTCGCCAGCAAGTGCTTTAGCGATATCAATATCAAAACCTTCCACTTCGCCTGTGCTAGGGTTTTTTAATCCAAATAGGCGTGTATCATTTTTTACACCAAACACAATTTTGTCTTTTTCTTTAATTTGAGCAAGCACGTCTTTTGTTTCGTTCTCGCTTTTTTCTGTTTCTGTGGATGTCTCTTTTCCGCAACCAGCTAGTAAAATGACTGCTAGTATGGAAAGCAGCAACCCTTGTAACCATTTTTTCTTCATACCATTTCCCCCTATTTAATGATTTAAAATACGGCTAAGAAATAGGCGAGCTCTCTCTTCGCGAGGGTTTGCATAAAACTCAGCCGGTATTGCCTCTTCTAAAATGCGGCCTTCATCCATGAAGACGATGCGGTCAGCCACTTCACGAGCAAAGCCCATTTCGTGTGTGACAACGACCATTGTCATTCCTTCATGTGCAAGTGCCTTCATAACATCAAGAACCTCGCCGATCATTTCTGGATCTAAGGCTGAGGTTGGTTCATCAAATAGCATAATTTCTGGATTCATAGCTAATCCTCTCGCGATGGCTACTCGTTGTTGTTGACCACCGGAAAGTTGAGAGGGATAGGAGTTCGCTTTGTTGGCAATTCCTACTTTTTCTAAATATTTTTGAGCGATTTTTTTAGCTTCGGCTTCTGATTGGCCAAGGACTTTCATTGGAGCAAGCATGATATTTTGAAGTACGGTTTTATGAGGGTATAAATGAAAGTGTTGAAAGACCATCCCAATATTTCGGCGTAGTTTATTAATATCTGTTTTTTTATCTCCTACAGATATACCGTTAACGGTCAATGATCCATCTGAAATCGTTTCTAAGCGATTGATACATCGAAGCATCGTGCTTTTCCCCGATCCAGAGGGGCCAATGACGACGACTACCTCACCTTTGTTAATGGTGAGATTAATATCTTTTAAAACATGAAAGTCACCATAAAACTTATTGACTTCATCAAAAACAATCATATGTATCCATCCTCTCTTGACCTAAACAACATATATGTAATGCACGTTTTAAATCAACTATGATAGTTTCATTGAGAAAACAGTTGATTTATAACATGTAGGTCTTTTGGTTCAGGTAACTTCTAGAAGTATCCTTGTTAAATTATAACATATTAGTATAATAATTTGTAATTAAATACTTAAAAAGGATAAATATGTACATATAACCTTAAAAAGGATACTTAAGAAATGATATTGAAAATAGATTTTTTTTCTAGAAACATAATAAAGGTAGATTAATAGGTGAATTATCATGATTCGGTTAGGTGGATAAAGGTTTTATTAAGAAGTGGGGTTTTGGCTGAATGTTTATTGTAGATTCACGAAGAGTAAGACCTTTACGGATAGATGTTGTGCTTTACTTTAGCTAATTTAGCGTACACTATCATAAAAAAGTACTGTGTGTTATCGACCGCCAAGCCTTGATTCCGAATGTGATAGCTATCTAAGGTATTGAAAAATGGGTTAGCATCTTTAATGAAATAAAAAGCTTCGTACTCTTGTATCGGGCCATAATTGTTTCATCTCCTTTATAGGTAATAAATGGGTTGGGGTATTTATGATTTAAGAAAATTCCGAACTGTAATGTTCAATCTCCCTTATATCTACTGGTTAAACCATCCTTAGACATAAATAAATAACTTGGAGGAGCAGGATGCTTATAAGAGTTTGTTCCTGATAAGAGGCTGATGGGTAAGAAACTTGCCCATTTAAACCATTTATAAAAAAAGTTTGTAATAGGAATCACTTCAAAGCCAAGATGGTTGGCTCCTTTATTCAATGTAGTGATTCCGATAATTCCTTTGATTTGTTTTACTTGAGGATGCTGTTGAATAAACAAAACTAGACTTGGCAATGATTCTTTGACAGCTTGAAAAACAAATCGGCCTCTTCTTAAATCGCTTTTGATTTGTTTTAATTCTTTTAATAAAACAGCGTTGTGTAAATGGATTTTAATTAAAAAATCATTTTTGTTAATTACGGTTCCATCCGATAAAATTACACTTCTTCCTTTATAACGTGTAAGTTTGACACGTAAAACACTTTTCTCTGGAAGGTAATTCAAATGGGAAAGACGATAATAAATTGGGTCAACTAAATTCCAAATATTCAATAGATAATTTCTCATTTCTACAGAACCTTTCTTGCTTTGTTGTTTTTAGTATTCATTGTTCAGTGGATAAATATTTCGGGAATTAGAGGGATTTAAAGTTGGAAGGTTCATCTAAGAATATCTCCGTTTTCTTGTTACATAATAAAACCGTTATGTTTTTAACAATACAGAGGAGGAATATACAATGATGCAAAACCAACAAGGACAAATGCACCAAAATATGCACACAGGAGCTGTACCACAGCAAATGAATCACGGTGGTCACGAGGTATTCGATGTACATGAGGTGTTAACGGGATCACTTGGTACTCTAAGCCAATATATGATACTGCGCCAATATGTAAAAGACCAAGAATTAATGAGCATCTTGGATCGTCAATATCAATTTATTCAAGATGAGTATAATCTTCTTGTAGAATGTTTTAAAACAGGTCAAGATCCTTCTAAGCGAACAGAAAGCTATAACATGACACAGGATAATGATTTTATCTATGGCTTAACACCAACTCAACCGAAAAAGCCGATGCAGTCTGTATCAGAAATTACGGATGAATGTGTGTCTGGATTAATGCTTAGTGCTGTGAAGTCCATGGCTTCCATGAAGACGATGGCAGCTTGTGAAGTAACAAATCCAGTTGTGCGCAGAGTGATAGCTGCTACTGTTCCAAATTGTATCGAAATGGCTTATGAACTTTCGATTTATCAAAATAAACATCATTACTATCAAGTACCGCAGCTTGCACAGCAAGATATGCAGCAGCTTCTAAATGCGTTTGAAACTGCTCAAGGCATGCCGCAAATGCCTAATAATAAAATGATGCAATAACAAAATATTTTACAAGCACTAATAGCTCACACGGAAGTTATTGGAAAAGTGTAGGTAGTTTTGAATAAGCGTTGCCTTCCTCAGTTTACTCGAGGAAGGCAACGCTATTTTCTACGGGTAATAGGTGATATTTTTAATGATTTTCAATAAAAATTTTCGGAATTCTAGTCCTGTTATAGCGATTAATTATTTCTAGTACCTAAAAATAATTAAATACTACTTTGACATAGAGAAATGTAAGCGATGACATCATTTTAGAGAAAGCTGTTATACAGAAGGTGTTAAATCTAAAACTTATTCAATAGCCATCAAATCAACAGAAGATAAAAAACAATAAGTTTTCAGGAAAGCATGGTATAAAATTGAAGTCAGAATAATGAGTTAAAATATAGGAATAGGTAATGATATTGCACCTTCCTCAATTTAGTTGGTATAAATTTGCAAGGAGCGATAGCCATATTTACCGTCAATCTTAAACAATTATGATTCTAATGAAAGAAATCAAGTAAAGAGGTACATGGAGAAGGTGACTTTTCATTCAACGCTGAGTGAAAAGTCATCTTCTCGTTTTAAGAAATTAAAAGCGTTAGTTTTTCAGTAGCCTTTTTCGGGCATGTAGGGGCATTGAAGTGAGTGCTTATTTTTTATTGTGATGGTAATTTTGGCAGGGCGAATGTAGAGAAAATAGCGAATACTAATAATGTGTAATTTATTAACAATTAAACTCCATAGTAGGGGCCGAATCTAGTATTTTTTCTTTGTCTCATTCTCTTTGGTTGCCCTAAATTGTTCGGGTCTCTCTTCTCGAAGGTTAAAGTAGTATAGAATGGCCTCAGCTATTCGGCGCGAAGCCTCTCCATCCCCAAAAGGGTTTTTTGCATTAGACATCTTAGAATAGGCAGCATCATCCGTTAGTAATTCGTCAGCTAATTGATAGATGGTCTGTTCGTTAGTTCCCGCTAATTTCAAAGTACCGGCGCTAAGCCCTTCTGGACGCTCTGTTGTGTCACGTAGCACTAAAACAGGGATGCCTAGTGAAGGGGCTTCTTCCTGAATCCCGCCTGAATCTGTCAGGATTAAATAAGAACGAGCCATAAAATTATGGAAATCAACGGCATTTAAAGGTTCAATTAATCGAATTTGGGGGTGGTTTCCTAGAATGTCTTGGGCCGCTTTTCTAACTGAAGGGTTTAAATGAACTGGGTACACAACAGCAATATCTTTATGTTTTTCTACCAACTTACGAATTGCTTTAAACATGCTGTGCATCGTATCTCCTAGATTTTCACGTCGATGAGCAGTAAGTAAAACAAGACGGGATCCTGCTAATTCATCGAGGAGTGGATGGTGATAATCCTTAAAAATGGTTGTCTTTTGAGCATCGATTACTGTATTACCAGTGATAAAGATTGTCTCCGCTATTTTATTTTCTTTTCGAAGATTGTTAGCAGCAACTTCGGTTGGGGCGAAATGAAGCTCAGCCATTATACCGGTAAGTTGTCGGTTCATTTCCTCAGGGTAGGGGGAGTATTTATTATTTGTTCTAAGACCAGCTTCAACGTGACCAATTGCTACTTGATTATATAGAGCAGCTAAACTTGCTGCAAAAGTTGTAGTTGTATCTCCATGAACTAGGATCATATCTGGTTTAACCTTTTTTATCACTTTATCTAAACCATTAAGTGAAAGTGTCGTCACATCCATTAAACTTTGACAATCTTTCATGATATTAAGATCAAAATCTGGTTGGATTTTAAAGACATCTAATACTTGATCAAGCATTTGGCGATGTTGAGCTGTAACACACACAAATGATTCAATCTCCTCGTATTTTTTTAACTCATTAATTAATGGAGCCATTTTAATAGCTTCTGGCCTTGTTCCAAAAATAGTTAATATTTTTTTCTTTTGAAATTGATTACACATAATTTCCTCCATCTTATTTACATTATTTTGGATTAATAAAAATATCGTTAGTTTTTTGGCTCAACACCAAAGTCTGTTCTTGACATAAAAAACAACTTAGCACATGTAGTCCAATTTGTTATAGACAAAGGAATTTTCTAAGAATAATACATATGTTAATTTCATCAAGTACATGTTTTGGTAAAGACCCTATTTTTTATAAATATTTATCGTAGAACTACGGTAAAAGATATCTGTTGACGAACAGTTTTCACGTACATGTTATATTGTTCACTAATTACTATCATTCTATGTTAGTAATCTAGAGTTGTCTGGATGTGTATCTTTGATTGAAACTAGATTAACTGGATAAATAGTCCGTACCATATTTCAAAAGATGATTCATTTTCAAATCTAATTATACTTCACGAATCAGTACACAGGCTGGTACACATGAAAGACAATGACAAGATAAAGTCACTATTAAAAGTTCTAAATTTATCTGAGAAGAAAATGGTAAAACTTAATGAATTTTGAACACAATGTCATAATCAAGCAATTTGATTTAGGGGGAAAGCAATCCATCTAGAATATACATAGAATTGAACGAATTGGGTTAGTTGGAACGCTGCATGATTCGAAAGTTTTATGTATGGTGTAAAAAGGAGTGATAACTTCAAACCCTTACCTATCTGTATCAAGAAGGAAAACAAAAGAATCCTCATTACGGATGAGTAGGGACATAGAAACAGTAAAATAAATGGTAGTTAAAATATTAACATATACATTTCCTAATTTTTAATGAGTGGTTGAAGAGTTGCTCGTTTGACAGCTTGTACCAAAAAAGACCGCCTCTCAAAAATAAGAAACGGTCTCCTAAAACTTCTTTTCAAACGTTAATCGTTGCTTTCATCATCATCATCTTCATTATTAAAGGTAAATTCGTCATTTCTGAAAACAGTAGATGGAAGATTATGTCCTGCTGAGTCAGCTAAGAAGGAATACACAAGCGTATCTTTAACATCATCTTCGTTCCCCATAATGATAACATTTAGAAAATTTTCAATTTGGAAAGCTGGTGTAAACACAACAACCTTAGTTGTTTGGTTTGGTGCTAAAGTTACATTGGTACGTGAGATTTCAGCTAAAGTACTTACAGCAGGGTGAAAAGTATTTGGACTTCTTTTTACAATTACTATTAGATTTCTAACATTATTGGGTGAATCATTGTTTAACATGATGTTAAGAGCAGTCGGAACAATATTATTTTCTGAAACAGGTACCCTGAACACCCCAGTAGATTTATGCGGCATATAGTCGCCCCCCTTCGATAAGAAATCTGTTGAACACTATAGTAAATGCCAAAGCATTCATTTTGATAGGGACAAACATATAGAGGAAATTCGTACATTTTCAAGAAAGTTAGTCTAGGAAATGTATGGCATTAACACCTTAAAGCAAACATGTTTTTTTAACGCACATATGAACAAAGATTTGCTGCAGAAGCCCTTTTTTCTTCTTTAACTAAAGCACTCCTTATATGCCGTATCAACCTAAAAGGATTGATGGAATGCTCTTTTTATCTTTGTTTAAATAAATTCGAATGAAGATATTTATATTGTTGAAAATACGGAGAATGAGAGGGCGCTTAGGGAGATGGTATAGGATTATCTGAAGGTGATTATGGGGCTTTGATTATTAAGGGAACTGGAAGTTTCCAAATATTCAACGATGATGAGTTAGATAAAAAAGCACCGTCAAATTACATAGAAACATGGAAGGTATTCATGAAGCATTTCTATGAGGTCTAGTATATGAGTGTTTTTATAGGATGAATATGGAAATGTCGTTAGTGTATATCTTTATATACACCAAACTTGTTCCGTTTGCATAGCTTGTTAGAGACTTTAAAAAGGAGTGAAAAAAGTGGGAAAAGAGAACGAAATACTAAAGTATCTCAAAAAGATTAAATCTATAGAGAAAGATCAGTTGGAGGTTTTGGAAGAAATTTCAAATCAAATCAGCTCAATCCCTGGCGGAGATGCTGAACAAATTCGACAGTTAAGACAGCAATTAAACCAATTACAAGGAGAAGTTGCTCAATTACAATCACGGACTACTGTATTAGAATCACAAAATGCTCAATTACAAACACAGATTACTCAATTACAAACACAAGTGAATCAATTAGAATCACAAGATGCTCAATTACAGTCACAGATTACTCAATTACAAACACAAGTAAATCAATTACAAGAGCAATTACAAACTGGAATCATACCGAATCCAGCAATGCAAAGTTTCTTTGAAAACAGAATGGGATCCACAGTAACTATTTCAACCCAAGGTGGTACATTTACAGGCGTTGTTATTTTGGTAGGTCCTGATGCAGTTCAAATACGCGAAGCTACTGGAAATATCGTAATCATTCCATTTACACAAATTACTGCTGTTCAATAAAGGACAAAGTATAACTTGAGAGGAGGAAGTAATGGTGACATTTCAAGAAATGCTTGCTAGCTTTACAGGGAGAACTGTTGAAGTACTCGTTCCAAATGCAGTTTTCGAAGGAACATTGCAAAGTGTGACATCAGCTTTCGTTGTTATTCAGGAAAATCCAACCACTTATGGCCCTGGTAATACTTTAAATATTCCGATATCTTCTATAATTGCTGTAAGAGTTCTTGTCTAATTGAATCGTAATTTGAGAAACTTATCAAGCTAAATGGCCAAATGATAAAGAAGGGTACATGGTGATAAATCATCCATTTTAAGCAAATGATAATCTTATTTTAATAATTAAACTAAATTGTGTACTTGCAGTGTATCCTTCTGCTAATAAAAAAATAGATCTTGTTCATTTAGTAGATGTTCATGGAAATATTTTCCGACATATATATAATGGATAAATTGCTCATATATTTTCTATAGAAGGAGTTGTACAAATGGCAATTATTATTTATCCTAAAACTCTTGATTGGACCTATATGAAACAACGGCCCCAGCAGTTAATGATTGAATTAGGGAAACTTGGACATACTGTATTTTTTGAAAATCTTACTCCATTAGATCATGAATATATAGAGGTAGCTAAAAATGTATTTTTATTTTCCGATTGCCAACGTTTTATCAACACTAAGCTAAAAGAATTAAGAAGAACACAAAAAGTTGTTGTATGGACTACTTGGTCTAAACTTCGAACACGTATCCAAATATTTCAGCCAGACAAGGTCGTATATGATTGCTGTGATGAGTTTCCGCAATGGGCACAGTATGAGCATAGTATGATTCAAGTAGCTGATCACGTTGTTTGTACGGCAAGAACTATTATGGAAAGAATCTCGTTAGCTTATCCGGAAAAAAGCGTTTCCCTTATTCCTAATGGGGCGGATGAGGCTTTCTTCACGCCAGATAAATTCGAAAAACCGTTAGATTTACCGAGTGGTCCTATTGTAGGCTATATTGGTGCTTGGGCTTATTGGGTAGATCATGAATTAATAACAAAATTGTCCCTTCGTTTTCCAAATGTGAATTTTGTTTCAATTGGTGTTCCATATGGAGATGTACCGAATTATGATGATCGGAACAACGTCCATATTTTAGGACAAAGGTCACATGATGAATTAATAAAATACCTCCAACATTTTGATGTAGCGATAATCCCCTTTAAATATCATCCTATTACACTTGCTACGAATCCAGTAAAGGCGTACGAATACCTGGCGACCGGAGTTCGGGTACTGTCTACTGCTATTCCTGAATGTATTCATATGGAACCATATGTTACCACTGCAACAACTCATGCTGATTTCGGAAATAAACTAGCCTATCTTTTATCTTTTAATACTCCTGATAGTTTTAAAGAATCCAGAATAAAATTTGCACGACAAAATACTTGGAAAATTCGAGGGATGCAGGCTCATAACATCATCGAAAACCTCCTTTCTAATTCATAGCTTTTAGCTGATAGGAGGGTATGCAAATGTTGCTGACAAATATTATGGAAAAGGACTATAGAGTGCTAGAAGAAGCCAAACCGATGCCATATGAATATATTAAACGATTGATTCTTATATTAAGACAAGTCAACTCACCCTGGGTATTATGGAGTAGTGAAGGAGAAAAGTGGAAAGTAATCAACGATAAAAAATTACATGTATTATTAGCAGGTACCACAACGCAAAATAGCATTATTATTGGACCAAACCTCCAAGAAAGCGAATCCTTATCTGACTATTTATTACGTTCAAAAGTGAAACCTATTATTTGGAGAACGACGTGGCTGCTGCAACAGTTACTGCACATTTCCTCATTTCCCCCATCTATTGCTTATCTGAATTATGACCTCTTACTTACAGATACTAATCTAACTTCCTTTTTAGTAACTGATATAGCCTCTAGCGGTGTTCAAAAAGTCTATAGTTCCTTTTATCAATTAAGTCAACAAGATCTTTCTCTTTTACTACCCAATATGGGACGAAAAAGTGTTTCACAATTAAATATGGAATCCATACCAACGGTGAGTGTTGTCATTTGTGCCTTTAATGAAGCCACTCGAATTGGGTGGTGTATCCGTTCAGTATTGGTTCAAACATTTCAAAATTGGGAGCTTATAGTAATGGACGATGGATCTTGTGATGACACGTACGAAGTCGCTTCATTTTTTAAAGATGATCGTATCCATATTATACGCAATGAGAAGAACCGTGGAAAAGCATATGCGTTAAACGAGGCTCTTACAATTGCGCGTGGTACTTTTCTAATGGAACTAGATGCTGATGACTGGATTCCTCCACAAACGTTAGAGAGGTTTGTGAGTTCGATGGAGCAAAATCCTGAAGAAGTTGCAATCATGACAAGTCAATATCATTTATGGACGCAGACGAGTCAGGGTTATTTATTTTATAAAGGAATTTTTTGTTCTTCAGAATTTAACATATCCCATTATAGCGCCACACCTTTAATTCCACGTTTTTACCGTACAGATCTTCTTAGGAGCATAAATGGATGGCCAGTGCTTGAGGGTGAGTGGGGGAAACTATTTGAAGATATCGCAGTTTGTGATCGGTTATTAGAAAAGTATCAATCAGGTTATCTTAATACCCCGCTCTATCATCGTATCATTAGATCTAAAAGCACAAGTCAAATGAATAAGCAAAACTATAGAGCTTGGGCAAATCTTTGGTTTTCTTCAAAAAACTCTAACCATCCCATTAGGGAATAAAGAAGGAGTGGGTTTGACACATGAATCTAAACCAGATAAAAAGGCCTTATGATATGATTGTAAGCTTGGGGTGGAATTGCCAAACCGCTTTTCAACTCAAAAGGAAAAAATTAAGAAGCTTCAGCGGCCCTATCGATTGGATGTATTCTTATTCGGTAAGTCATCTATGCAGACTGCTTAAACAGAAATTTAATGGGTTTATGGAAATTGAAAATATGAGAATTGAAGGTATACAAGGTACCAACAGCTGTTACACAGTGTCGGATTTGAATACAAAGTGCGTCTCGGTCCATGATTTTCTTGTTACAGAAAATAGTGATACTTCTCTATTAACGTATCCTCAATTTAAAGAAAAAATGAATAGACGTATTGAGAAATTGTATAATTCTTTAGCTATAAGCGATTCAGCGTTATTTGTAAGAATACAAGCTAATCGGGATGAAGCACTTGAGTTAAAGAATGCGATATCTGAGATTTATCCTGGGGATTTTTCAATATTAATCATCAATTATACGAAGGAAGAAAAGGTTATTGAAATAGATTGGGCTATTGACAGAGTTTGTGCAGTGGAAATTCCTAATTCAGTCAATGCTTGGACAGGATGTAATTCAGCCTGGGATATTATTTTAGAGGGAGTTACTCTTTCAAAAGGCAGTGATTAATCTAACATTCTTTCAAGAAGGAGCGTGAAATGAACATTGTTAAATATAGGTGTTTGCGGATACTATGGTATGGGTAACTTTGGAGATGACTTGTTTTTAAAAACATTTAAACAAATTTTTCATAATCATAACGTTTTCCCTTGGTCGGCTTTTGTGGATCCGAACAAAATTGATGCTGTCATTATTGGTGGAGGGGATTTAATTACACCATACTACTATAATCAATATTATTTTCCCCCATTATTAGAAAATCACCCTACTTGGATATATGGGGTAGGTGTGGTGGACCACTATAATGAAGATACATGGCCGGTTGAACAGATTGATAGGCATCGCCAAAGACTTTCCAAAGCAAAAAAGGTCTATTTAAGAGATGATAATTCTGCTCGAATATTTAAAAAATATAACCTTCATAAAGAGGTAAAGGTTGCTCCGGATGTTGTGTTTGCATATGAACAACCTAAATATCCGATTAGGAAATATGCGGGAGTAGAGACAATTGGTATTTGTGTAAGTTCCTACGATGATTTCCCCTTTCAAAAGATCGTTAATCTTTTAGTAAAACTAACTCAAAAAGGATATCATGTATTTTTAATACCAGTAGTAAATCAATCTAATAATAAATACTCTGATTATACTTTATGCAGGAATATTCGAAACGCATTATTGGAATCGAACCCTAGGGCTGCTGTTACCCTGCCATATAATGAATATGACTTAGAGATGACGTATAGTTTAATTCAATCCGTGGATTATTTAATTTCTTTTAAATTACATCCAGCCCTTGTAGCGATTCGCAATGAGATACCGACTTTTTGTTTTTCAAAAATGAGCAAAGTAAAATCGCTCCTGAAAATGTTTCACTTGGAGGATTTTTCGAGTGACTTTGAAATACCAGAACAAGACATGATAGAAAAGGTCCTTCACTTTCTAAACTTGGAAAAAGATAAATTCTCTAATATAAAAAGTCAAGTTGAATTAGTAGAAAGTAATAGTATGAGAAACCTTTTGGAACTGAAAGAAGACATTGAAAAAACGATAAAAAAGGGTAGTTCATAATACTAAGGAAGACGTAGGGGTTATTTCGTATAAGTTTGTATTTAAAGTGAAACCTCATGTTCATACGAATAGGCTAAAAATTTTATGAAAAAACAATATGTATTAACATAGCTAAAATAAAAAAGAGCAATTTCAGCATTAGGATTAAACAGAGCAACGAGCTAATCGGGATTTGAAATGAACCTAAAAATTTTATACAGCTACCTAGGCTTGAACCC
The DNA here is from genome assembly GCF_003570725.1 of Peribacillus asahii. GTDB lineage: Bacteria > Bacillota > Bacilli > Bacillales > DSM-1321 > Peribacillus > Peribacillus asahii. Next base: position 37,209 of record NZ_QWVS01000021.1, on the reverse strand, counting down.
GGCATTATACCAGGCTCAGGCCTTTTAATTTTGTCTTTAATTCATTTGTGATTGTAATAGGTACAGCTCATTCTATTCCTTTAAAATATATCCCACTTTATCAACTACGTCCTGAATCTTTTTACTATTTGCACTATACATCTTTTTGGCTTCTGTATTTTCCGTTCCTAAGGCAAATAGTTCTAAGTCTGCTTGGCACTTTTTAAGTGTTGCATATAATAATGGCATTTCCTGCGGAGAGGGAACTTCGATTTTATCATCAAACAAATCAACTGTTAACTGTCCATAAGAGTCAACTTGTCCAAGAAAGACATTTTCAATTGTTACGCCTAACTTTTCTAACTCTGTATGTAACCAACCTCTGCTTCGGCCTGCTTGAGCTAGTGACTCATCTAATATTTCACCATCCATAATGACGGTTTGCGGTTCTTTAACAGACGGGAATTTCATGCTTAAATCTTTTGGTGTTAACGGCTGATTTTCCTTCTTTAACATAACATTGAAATCGCCTGTTGCTTCTAATACAGCAAATTCTACATCTGCGGCTCGGTAGACATTCTTTTTACGAAGCAATGTTAATAATTCATCCGTCGTGTATCGTTCTTTTTTTAGATTTTCTTCTAAGATTTTTCCATCTTTAATGAAAATCGTTCCTTTTCCTTCTACAATATCACGAAATTTTTTGCTTTTTAAAGAAAGTAGTCCAGCGAGAAACGGAAGTGCTGCAATAGTTAGCATGGATATGAGACCTAAAGAAACTCTTTGGTCCAAGCCAGTGACAACTTCAGCACCGATATTCCCAATGGTAATCCCATTGACATATTCAAAGAAAGACAGCTGGGAGATCTGTTTTTTTCCTAACCATTTCGTAATTGAAAAAAGAAGAATTAGGAAAAAGACAGATCGCAGAATGATATTTAACCAATCTGGCATTTATTTACACCTCCTAACATAGGGTCCGTTTTGTCAGCTAAAAACCTTTGTATTGAAATTCTTCTCTTTCTAATTCGCCCACTCGTTTTTGTAAATCTGTCACGACTTCATTGACAATAAGCATCGTCTCATGAAAGGTGCGTTGTGATTCACTATCCTGAGATCGAATCGCTAAACTAGATAAATTTGCTTCAATCCCTTTCAAGCTTGCCAAACATTGTTTAACTTCTGATGCGATAGTCATACTGTCGCTCCTCCTTCGTATTCAATAGAAACAGCGTGAGCGATACATGGAATCGTTTCGCTTTGCTGAAAGGTAAGCGGAGAGAGTAGAGCTCCAGTTGCAACGACTAACATTCGTTTAAATTCACCTTGTTTCATCCGGTTTAATAAATGGCCGTATACAACAGCTGCAGAACAACCAGCACCGCTTGCTCCTGATAAAACGGGTTGTCCTTCTCGATAAATCATTAATCCACAATCTTGATATTGATTCTCTTGTATAGGTGTTCCATGTTTCTTTAATAAATCAAATGACACTTCATGACCAATCTTTCCGAGATCTCCTGTGACAATCAAATCATAATAAGAGGGATCGATATTTCGATCTTTTAAATGAGCCTCAATCGTATCAACGGCAGCGGGGGCCATCGCACCTCCCATATTAAATGGATCGGTTAATCCCATATCAATGACTCGCCCAATTGTCGCTGACGTGACACAAGGTCCATCTCCTGTATCGCTAAGTACAGCAGCTCCTGCACCCGTTACTGTCCATTGGGCAGTAGGCGGTTTTTGGCCGCCATATTCTGTCGGATATCGAAATTGTTTTTCAACGGCTGCGTTATGACTAGATGCTCCAGTTAATAAATATTTTGCGCCCTTAGCATTAATGATGGAAGCGCCTAGTGCTAATCCTTCCATTGATGTGGAGCAAGCACCGAAGAGTCCAAAGTAGGGGGTACCAATCGTACGGGAGGCAAAGCTCGTTGGCGTGATTTGATTGATTAGGTCTCCCCCAAGTAGAAATTGGATTTGTTCTTTTTGAAGTTCAGCTTTTTCAATGGCACGTAAACAAGCTTGTTCGAATAGGACTTTATGGGCTTTTTCGTAGGAATCTTGATTAAGCCATAAATCTGAATGTAAGAGATCGAAATCATTGGGAATCGCCCCGTTTGCTTCAAAAGGACCTCCGACGGTACCTGTGGAGAGAATGACAGGCTTATGATCGAAAACCCATGTACGATGTCCTTGTAACATTATAAGCCACCCCACTGTATTAAAATCGTTTTGATGAGAGCCACGACAAAAGCAGAGGATACGCCGAATAATATGACGGAACCGGCCAATTTAAAGATATTTCCTCCGACACCTAACACAAATCCTTCTGTTCGATGCTCAATAGCAGCTGAAATGACAGCATTGCCGAATCCAGTAAGTGGAATGGCAGAACCGGCACCTCCAAATTGCCCAATTCGATCATATAAGCCAAAGCCTGTGAGCAACATCGCGATGAAGATGAGTGTTCCTGCGGTAGGGTTTCCCGCTGTTTGTTCTGTGAAATCAAAAAAATAGATATAAAAGATTTGGATTGCTTGCCCAATTAAACAAATGGAGCCCCCTGTCAAAAATGCTTTCAAACAATTTTTGAGGACAGGCCTTTTGGTTTCAAGTTGTGATTGCATTTCTTGATATTGTTGTTGTACAGGTGTTAATAGCTTTTTTTTATTGTTTGACATAGGTTGTGACCCCTCTTTCATTCTGAGGTTTCAATTTGTAAGAAAAGGTTGGTTAGAAGCAACCAACCTTTTCTAATTATAAATTTTACTATCCAGCTCTATTGTTGTTTATATTGAGGCTCTTCTTCTTGAATTTGTTGAACGCGTGGAGAAATGCTATCGACAATTGCTTGCGTTTGTTGAGCCGCTTGTTGATATAGCTGCTTAGCTTGTTGGTTATCTGTTTGTAAAGCAAATGTCTCAAAGCTTGCTTGTGCACTTTTTAATCCAGATAAGGTTTGTTGAACTTGATTGATTACAGTCATTTTTAAAACTCCTCCTATAAAATGTATTGAATTACAGTAATAGAATGTTTAAAAATAAACTTTTTATGTGCGTGTGGAGTAGTAAAGTTATGGGATTTTATAACTGTGTCACAGTGAATTTAGTAATTGTAGACCAATTGTGTATACATTTATGGATATTTAGTTTGCATTTGCTGTAAAATCCTGTTATGATAAGAGTAATTATTTTTGTTCGGTATTGAAGGATTCTTAAAGTGTAACTTTTCGTTTCGATGAAAACCTAGGGCAAGGATAGTAATATAATGTGCATAAGATGCACGCAGGAGGCAACAACAATGGAACAAGGTAAAGTAAAATGGTTTAACGCAGAAAAAGGTTTCGGTTTCATCGAGCGTGAAAACGGAGATGACGTATTCGTTCACTTTTCAGCAATCCAAAGCGAAGGTTTCAAAACTTTAGAAGAAGGTCAAGACGTGACTTTCGAAGTTGAGCAAGGACAACGTGGAGCACAAGCTGCTAACGTTCAAAAAGCTTAATAAAACCTATACAAGGTGAAAAAAGCAAACTCCATTATGGAGTTTGCTTTTTTGTGTGTAAAAAAAAGTCACAGTGACTTTTAGGATTGTGAATAAACTGTGGATAACCTTTAATATTCAGAAATTTCATGAAAAATCATTCAAACGCCTATTTGAATATAGAGTGTGATGTGGTAGTCTATAATCAAATAAAGATTTGAATGAGGGATGTTGGAGATGGCTGATACAAAGGACTATTGTGAAGTTTATAGTTATGATGAACCAAAAGTGAATCGAGTTCAACAAGAAATGAGTACGGTCGATATTGCAAGTATCTCGAGGTTGTTTAAAGTCATTGGTGATGAGAATCGAGCCAAGATTGCCTATCTGTTGAGTCAGGAAGGCGAATTGTGTGTATGCGACATTTCTAATATTATCGGTGCTTCAATGGCGACCACTTCCCATCATCTAAGGACCTTATTAAAACATGCGATCGTGAAATTTCGTAAAGAAGGAAAGTTAGCTTTCTATTCTTTAGACGATGACCATATTAAACAATTAATGATGATTGCTTTAGAGCATCAGCAGGAGGTGAAAGTCGATGGGCGAAGCACAGACTAAAACTTACCGAATTCAAGGATTATCGTGCACAAGCTGTGCAGCCAAATTTGAAAAAAAAGTAAAAGAATTAGATGGTGTAGAAGATGCCAAATTGAACTTCGGTGCCTCCAAAATTTCTGTGCAAGGTGAAGTGACAATTGAGGATTTAGAAAGAGCTGGTGCATTCGATCATTTAAAAATCCGTGATGATAAAGAGCTGGTTACTAAAAAAGAATCTTTTTGGAAGCAAAAAGAAAATATAAAAGTATTGGTTTCAGCCATTTTACTTGTTTTAGGGTGGCTCCTTAGCAAACAGTATGGTGAAGGTCATATCATTCCTGTACTTAGCTATGCAGCAGCGATTTTAATTGGTGGCTATGCTCTATTTATTAACGGATTGAAAAACTTATTCAAACTTCAGTTTGATATGCATACGTTGATGACCGTTGCCATTATTGGGGCGGCATTCCTTGGAGAATGGGGAGAAGGTGCTACGGTTGTCATTTTGTTTGCGATTAGTGAAGTGCTAGAGAAATATTCGATGGATAAAGCACGAAACTCTATTGAATCGCTTATGAATATTGCCCCAAAAGAAGCATTAATTCGTAAAGGGCATCACGAAATGCTTATTCATGTCGATGATATTGAAGTCGGCGATATTATGATTGTTAAGCCCGGACAAAAGCTTGCGATGGATGGAATGATTATAAAAGGTGCTTCAACGTTGAATCAGGCAGCGATTACAGGTGAATCGGAGCCGATTTTTAAAACAATCGATGGAGAAGTTTTTGCCGGAACGTTAAATGGCGAAGGGTTATTAGAAGTTCAGGTAACGAAGCGTGTAGAAGATACGACACTTGCGAAAATCATTCATCTTGTAGAAGAGGCACAAGCAGAAAAAGCGCCTTCCCAAGCGTTTGTCGATAAGTTTGCCAAGTATTATACACCAGCGATTATGCTGATTGCTCTAGCGATTGCTCTTATGCCGCCGCTTTTTACAGGTGGAGATTGGAGCGAATGGATTTATCGAGGCTTAGCGGTTCTTGTGGTTGGTTGTCCTTGTGCACTAGTCATCTCGACACCCGTTGCGATTGTGACAGCGATTGGGAACGCAGCGAAAAATGGTGTTCTTATTAAAGGTGGCGTGTATTTGGAGGAAACGGGATCGTTAAAAGCAATTGCTTTCGATAAAACAGGTACGCTAACAAAAGGAGTACCAGAAGTTACAGACTTTGTTTCATTAACACGAGATGTGAAAGAAGAAGATGTTTGGACGATTGCGGCAGCGTTAGAGCATCGTTCACAGCACCCGCTCGCATCAGCTATTGTTCGAAAAGCCGAGGCGGTGGGGGCTTATGATCATGCAGTACATGTAGAAGGTTTTACATCGATTACGGGTAAAGGCATTAAAGGAAGCATTTCTAATTGTCTATATTTCATTGGCAGTCCTCAGTTATTTGCTGCATACAATATAGATCCTCAAATCAAGCAGCAAATTAACCAGCTTCAAAACGAGGGAAAAACCGTAATGGTCATTGGAACAGAGGTAGAGATATTAGCTTTGATTGCAGTAGCCGATGAAATCAGAGAAAGTAGTAAGGAAGCAATCCGCAAGCTTCATGCACTTGGTATTGAAAAAACAATTATGCTGACAGGTGATAATGAAGGCACCGCGAAAAGTATCGGAGCTCTAGCTGGCGTCCATGAGATCCAGGCTAATTTATTGCCGCAAGATAAGCTTGCTTTTATAAAGAAAACACAAGAAACGTATGGACGGGTAGCAATGGTTGGCGATGGAGTGAACGATGCACCGGCCCTTGCATCCGCAACGGTTGGAATCGCAATGGGCGGAGCCGGAACGGATACAGCTCTTGAAACAGCAGATATTGCTTTAATGGGTGATGATTTATCGAAGTTGCCTTATACAATTAAACTAAGCCGTAAAACATTGCAAATTATTAAGCAAAATATTACATTTTCGCTTGCTATTAAACTAATCGCGTTATTGTTAATTGCACCAGGTTGGTTAACACTTTGGATGGCGATTTTTGCGGATATGGGGGCAACACTTATTGTGATGTTGAATAGTTTACGATTATTACGTGTGAAAGATTAATAAAAGCTGCAGGATTTCTTTAGGAATTCTGCAGCTTTTATACGTTAAGAACGTTTAAACTTAAAGTAAAGATGCGGCAAATCGTGTTTTTCTAACATTGTAAAAGAAAAATGCGTATGATAAGCTTTGGCTACATTTGTTGCTTGAAGGGGGAGATACATATGAAGGAATTAGAGCAAAGAGCGATTTTAGTTGGCGTGAATTTGAATAATGAATATGATTTTGAGTATTCGATGGAGGAACTGGCCAATTTAGCGGCTGCTTGTGAAGTAGAGGTAGTCGGCGAGTTAAGTCAAAATTTGCAGCGAATCAATCCCTCGCATTATTTAGGTACAGGAAAGACAGAAGAAGTGAAGATGTTAATCCATGCTCAGGATGCGAATTTAGTCGTGTTTAATGATGAGTTGTCACCTTCGCAAATTCGTAATTTAGAAAAAGACTTGGAATGCAAGGTTATTGATCGAACGATTTTAATTCTTGATATTTTTGATAAGCGAGCCAAGACGAAAGAGGCTCAGCTGCAAGTTGAAGTAGCCAAGCTTCGGTATATGCTGCCGCGTTTGAATGGGTTACGTGAATCGTTAGGAAGACAAAGTGGCGGTGTTGGTACGAGTAACCGTGGATCAGGTGAAAAACAAGTTGAGTTAGACCGCCGTCGAATTGAAGAAAGAATAACGATGTTAAATAAAGAATTAGAGGAGCTTGTTGCGCATCGACAAACACAGCGAAAACAACGCAAGAAGAAGGGGGTGCCGGTTGCAGCGCTTGTTGGATATACGAATGCCGGAAAGTCAACATTTATGAATGCGTTTGTTGAGCGGTTTCACCCAACCTCTGATGAGAAGCAAGTGTTTGAAAAAGATATGTTATTTGCAACACTAGAAACATCAGTGCGTCATATTCCTTTACCTGATAAGAAGGAATTTTTATTAACAGATACAGTTGGGTTTGTATCCAAATTACCGCATCATCTTGTTAAGGCTTTTCGCTCTACATTAGAGGAAGTGGCGGAAGCGGATTTATTGATTCATGTCGTTGATTATGCAAATCCAAATTATGAACAGATGATAGAAATTACGAATGAAACGTTACAGGGAATTGGGATTAAGGAAATTCCAACGATTTTTGCTTATAATAAGGCAGACTTGACGGAGGGAGAAATTCCTCGTGTAGCGGGAGATCGAATTTATTTATCTGCAAAAAAGCGAATTGGCATAGATGAGCTGATTAATATGCTTAAAAAGCATCTATTTCAAGACTATGTTCAGTGCCGCATGCTCATCCCGTATGACAAAGGGCAAATTATCTCCTATTTTAATGAACAGGCCAACGTCATAGAAACAACGTATGAAGAAAATGGAACCCTTATTCAACTCGAATGTAAACAAAGCGACTATGATAAATACCGAGAGTATGTCGTGTCACAGTGACATTTGAAGTTGTGGATAATATGTGTATAACTTTGTGGATAAATAAAAACCCTGGATGCTAAAGCAGCCAGGGTTCTGTTGATTAGTATTCTTCTTTTTTGGATAAACAGTAATCGCATTCCATTAGGTATGATTCGTGTTGCTCCTGGATTTGTTGGCCGCATTCTGCACATTGTTTTGATGGTAGGTTACGGAAGAACTCCATTGGATTTTTTGTTTGCATAATTATTTCCCCCTAGTATTATTTTTTATAAATCTCGTATACTTCAAAAAGTAACTATACTTATTCTTCAATTTTCGAAAGGCAACGATCACATTCCATTAAATAAGATTCTGCTTGCTCCACTACAGTTTCACCACATTCTGAACAATGTTTAGCGGGGATACTTTTGAAAAACTCTACAGATTTTTTTGTTTGCATGATTATGCCCTCCTAGAATTTTTTATATAAATTCGTTCGTATAGAAAAAAATGCACACGTTTGCACAAATTTAAATGACTTTGTTTATTCAGCTCGTTTTGAAAGGCAGCGATCACATTCCATTAAATGGTCTAGTGAGTGGACTTTCATCCCTTCACCACATTCCGGACAATATTTCGTAGTTTTGCTTTTGAAAACTTCTACTGACTGTTTCCCTTGCATTTCTCGCCCCTCCTTTTTGTAGTACAGTTTTAATAATTTATATGTTGTTATAATACAGTATATACCTTAAATCGGAAAATGTATAGGCTGTTTTACAAAAAAATCCAAAAAATAAAGCTGACTAGCGAAAAAGCCAGTCAGCTCAATGTTTCTTATTATATAGCGGTCGGTAAATTCGTTAGGATAGCAGCTAACACAAGAACGATAATCCCGACACCAAATTCGATAAGCACGGAAGGTCCCAGTGTTTTTTTCTTTCCTTTGATTCGGAAAAAATGATAGGCGCCAAATACAATCATAACGAGTGTTAAGACAACTTTTGCAAGTAGTACTTGTCCATAAAGAGTGGTCAATAAGGAATCCATTGAATCAATATGAAGAAGACTGCTGCAGACCCCGCTTGTTAAAAGCACAGAAACAAGAATGAGCGCCCATGACGAAAAGTTGTGCAATACTTGCCAATACATTGTTTTTCGCTCGTCGAGATTAGTTACGTGTTTTATAGCACGCGGTAATACTAAACAGATTGCCAATAATCCACCAAGCCATAAAGACATAGCCGCTAGATGTAGGAAATTCATCGTAATGGCGGCTGATGGAATTGAAGCCATCATAGTATGACCGATAAATGATTTAGCCAGCATGAGACCGAGAAGTACTAGGATAGCTAAAGCAGCAGCCCATTTTCTTGAAACTTTATGTAAAAGCCAAGTGCTTAACAATAGAAAGAGCAGTAATACAATTTCTACAAACCAAACTGTACCAAAGGTTGTAAGAGTTAAAGTATCACTTATGGATCCAGAAATACTCCGCGCTTCTAATGGGAGACTAAGCAGGATACTGAGCGTAAGTCCAACATAAGAAATCCATAATAGCAGCTTACTTCGGTTATTGATGTGAAAAGATACTGTATTAGGCAATAACTTTAAGTGAAAGAATAAAACTCCTATATAAAGCGATAGACTTCCGTATAATAAGCTTTGAATTAGAGTGTGCCCAATTTCTGGTGTAGTCTTCTCTGGTTGTATTTTTTCTTCTACGACAGGTGTCTTTTCTTCTAGAGTTGGTTCTTCTTGCTTAATTTCCTCTTTTTCAATTGGTTTTTCGGCTGGTTCAACGTCAACAGTAAAAGAAAGAGAACCTTCTGTTGGATGACCATCTTTAGAAACAACCTTCCACTTTAATGTATATGGCCCATTTTCAACTCCGCTGGGAAGTTTATTTTTTAATACGTTATCTTCTAGTACATTTTCATCGGCGTCCACTCGTTCTCCAGCTGCGTTATACACTTCAAGAGAATAAAACGCAGCTTGAATAGGTGCGTTAAACGTTACACTAACAGTTGATGGAAGTGTATCTAAAACTTCACCTTCTCCTGGTGTAGACTGAATCACATGTGAGTGTGCTAGAGTGAAGCTTGGGAAGGAAAGGCTGAGTAATAACAAAATAAACAGCCCGAATCCTTGTTTATTCATTATGTATCACCTCAAATTTCTTTGTTTGTGCTAAACAGTATAAACCAAAGTTGTGAAATTAGTATGAAGAGTTATTCCGATAAAGGAATAACTTTTTTATTTTTTCGGCTTTGTTATAGGATGCTGTTGATTGGTTATTCACACTCTTATTTAACAAAGTTATTTTCATGGTAAATTATCGAAAATAAAAAACTTACTTGACGCAATTAGAATATTATTTTAAACTTACTAACTATAAGTAACTTATATATTTAAAGTAATAAATAGGGGGGAGTATTTACGTAATGAAGAAAAATTATGAGCTAGGTTCATTGGTTTTACGTGTTGTGTTGGGAGTATCTTTTTTGATTCACGGCCTTATCAAGTTTAATGATGGAATTGCCAACACAGCTGGTTGGTTTGATAGCATTGGCATTCCTGGATTTATGGCTTATGTTGTAGCTCTTATTGAAGTTGTCGGGGGAATAGCGATGATTCTTGGGATTGGAACAAGAATTGTAGCAGCTTTGTTCGCCGTTGTGATGTTAGGAGCTATTTTCACAGTTAAATTAAGCGTGGGCTTTGCAGGAAATGGTCAAATGGCGGGATATGAATTAGATTTAGCGTTTCTAGCAATGTCTGTTTATTTACTGTTAAATGGCAGCGATAAGCTTTCTTTACAAGCTGTACTAAAACCAAATCAACAATCATAGATACAAAAAAAGCTGACTAGTGCCCTCCGTGCTAATCAGCTTTTTTTATATGCTTTTTCAAAAAAATGTATAAAAAATGTTGGGAATCGTGCTACATTTAGAAAGTTAGTTTTAGTAGAAATATGTAAGTGAATTTTTTGAAGATGGAAGGATGCGTGAAATGCAGATTGTAGTCATAATCAGTTGTACGTTATGTTTATTGTTCTTATTTTACTCTATTATTCCGACCGTCATCATTCGTACATGTGGATGGGGAATCACTCAAAAAGTGAAAGGCGAGAATCGGATTGCCTTAACGTTTGATGATGGCCCTAACCCTGAATATACAACGCAATTATTAGACTTGTTAAAAAAGTATCAGGTGAAGGCTTCTTTCTTTGTCGTAGGGAGCAAGGTGAAAAGTAATTCTGATCTTGTGAAGCGCATGCACCAAGAGGGGCACACGATTGGGATTCATCACTTTCAGCATATATCGAGCTGGCTTATGCCTCCATTTATATTAAGAAGGCAGCTATATTTAACGGAACAAGCTATTAAAGAATATACGAATGAGAAGGTTACGTTTTATCGGCCTCCTTGGGGACATTTTAATGTGTTTACCCTATTTTTGAGTAAAAACTACCATATTGTTATGTGGTCGCATATTTTCGGAGATTGGAAAGTGAAAAACTGCCGGCAAACTTTACTCGATGAATTGCGATTAGCGACAGAGCGCGGCTCGATTCTTCTGCTTCATGACTGCGGGGAAACGTTAGGGGCTGATCAGGAAGCACCGCGATATATGCTTGAACAATTAGAGGTATATTTACAAGAAAGTAAGGAAAAAGGGATACGCTTTATGACGTTAAATGAAATGAAGAGGATAGTATGAATAGCGAAACAATTTTACAGTATATTGATTTATACGGATATTTGATTATTTTTCTGTTTTTATTCTTTGGGATTGTCGGGATTCCTGCTCCGGAAGAATCTCTTCTTTTTTTTATCGGTGTATTGATTGTACATCATCAACTTTCATTTGGCTGGGCTATATTATGTGCTCTTTTAGGTACTTTTATTGGTATGCTTACGGCGTTTTTATGTGGGAAGTATATTGGATATCCTTTTATTCATAAATACGGTAAGTATGTTGGGATTACTTCTGAAAGGTGGGAGAAAGTCCAACATAACTATACTAAAAATGCTTATAAAACGATTCTATTCGGTTTTTATATGCCGGGTATTCGCCAAATGAGCCCGTATTTTGCCGGCATCGCAAAAATCTCATTTGGCGCATTTTTTCTGTTTTCTCTACTAGGTACTCTTCTTTGGGTTATTCCGTTTATTTTAGCGGGGTATTATCTAGGGCAGACGTTTAATATTAATCCTGTTTATGTTCCTTATTTAGGGATTCTGTTCTTAGCGATTTTTTTCATTTATATGTTGGTGAAGTATATACGTAAGAAACGTTTACAACATCGTGATAGGGTTTCAAAAAAAGTGAAGTAGACTGGTAATTATAAAAGTTTGAAAATAAGAATGTCTGTTTTTCAGTGAATCGTTGTGAAGAATTTCTTATAGAATCGGAGCTGAAATAGATGAAGAAGATATTGTTTTTGCCTCTCTTACGCATGAAATCAGGTCATCATCAAGTATCAGATGCTTTAATTGATATGTTACATGCACGTATGGATAGAATTATATGTAAAAAAGTAGACTTAATAAGCTATACGAATGAATCTTTAGAAAAGGTAGTGACAAGCGGTTATTTAAGTTGGATTCGCTACGCACCAGAAACGTATAACTTTGCCTATAAAAACTTTTTCTACGATACACGGACGAATGCTCGACTGGTAAAGTGGTATAATCTTATCTTTTTAAAAAAAATGGAGCAATTGTTAAAGCAGGAAAGACCCGATTTAATTGTATGTACACATGGGTATCCTTCCTATCTTCTTAGTCAGCTGAAGAAACAAGGGAAATGCCATGTTCCAATTATCAATGTGTATACAGACTTTTTTGTTAATAGTGTGTGGGGAAGAGATGGAATCGACTTCCATTTTCTCCCTAATCAAGAAGTGAAGGAACAGTTAATAAGGAAAAACCAGGTTCCTAGACACCGTATGATTGTAACTGGAATCCCTGTCCATGAAGAAATTACGAAAACAGCTCGTTTCAAGAAATGTAATAATCGCCCTATCATTTTAATTGCCGGAGGTAATACTGGTCTCGGTGGAATGTTAACATTATCTCATTCATTGAAAAATACTGAGCATTTTGATTTTCTCGTGCTTTGTGGAAAGAATCAAAAGCTATATGATGAAATTCTTTCTTGGAATAGCCGTCATATTCGACCATTGTCATATATATCGTCAAGATTAGAAATGAATGCATTATATGAACAAGTAGATGCCATCGTTACGAAACCTGGCGGCGTGACTATTAGTGAAGCTATAAAAAAAAGACTGCCAATTATCGTGCATTCCTTCCTTCCTGGCCAGGAGGAAATAAACCTTCATTATTTAACAAAATCAGAGCTTGTATTTAAATTCGAACAGAATCAACCATTTGAAAAACAATTGTTTTGTCTATTAAAGAACAATCAAAAAGTGAATCGTTGGAATCTAGCGGTTGATACTTATGAAAAAGGAATCGAAATAGGACCAGATCGGATGGTAGAGGTCATTACAAGCATGATTGGTCTGCAAATGGACTCGTCTAGTGTTGTTTAATATATGGCAATATTGGTACATTCATTCGTTTCCGTTATATTAAGAGCTGCGTGCGTTCATAATTATGAATGGCTTATGGTACACTTTAATGAAGGAAGTTAATCATAATTGAGGTGTCAAAAAGTGAAAACAGTAGTTGTAATTGGTGGGGGAATTACTGGATTATCTACAATGTATTATTTGCAAAAAGCAGTAAAAGCAAACGATTTAGATGTACGTTTGATTCTTATAGAAGCACAGGAACAGTTAGGCGGAAAAATTTGTTCGGTTCATAATCGAGAGTTTATTATCGAAACGGGTGCAGACTCGATTGTCACGCGCAAAGAAAATGTTATTCCGTTTATTAAAGAGCTGGGATTAGAAGAAGAAGTCGTTTACAATGCGACTGGAAGATCTTTCTTATATAGTGACGGCGAGTTAAAGATGATTCCAGAAGATGCGATGTTCGGTATTCCAATGAGCTTAGAATCGTTAGCGACGACGACTTTAATTTCAGCAGAAGGGAAAGTCGAAGCGTTAAAGGATTTTTATACATTGAATGACACATTTACAAAAAATGATTCGGTCGGAGCCTTTCTTGAACATTTTCTTGGCAGAGAGCTGGTGGAGAAACAAATTTCCCCTGTATTATCAGGCGTTTATTCAGGGAAGCTCAACGATTTAACGATTGCTTCTACTCTTCCGTATTTAATTGATTATAAAAATGAATATGGCAGCATCATTCGCGGTCTAGAAGCGAATAAAGAAAAATTTAAAGGCACAGCCAATCGTAAATTTTTATCGTTTAAAAACGGTTTATCGACCATCATTAATCGATTGGAAGAAGAGTTGATGGTCTCTGTTGAAATCATTAAGGGTGTACAAGCAAAGAAAATTGAAAAAACATCTGATCGTTATCTTCTTACATTTACAAACTATAAAGAATTGGAAGCGGATTATGTTGTATTAAGTACACCGGATTCAGCAGCAAAACAGTTACTGCAAAATGAGGAATTGAACGAAGAGTTTAATCAGTTCAAAAATAGTTCGATGATTAGTATTTATCTTGGTTTTGATTTGCCGGATAGTGAATTACCGCAAGATGGAACAGGCTTTATTACGACAGAAGGCAGTGATTTAATATGTAATGCTTGCACGTGGACAAGCCGAAAATGGTCCCATACGTCAAAGAATCATCATTTGTTAGTCCGTCTTTTTTATAAAAGCTCCAGCCCGCATTATGAACGATTACGAAAAATAAACGAAGCTGAATTAGAAGAGGTTGCATTAGCTGATATTCGAAATAGTCTAGGGATTACCGGACAGCCTGTGGCAAGTGAAATCACGAAGTGGCATAATAATATGCCCAATTATCATATTACGCACCATCAAATTGTAGAGTCACTTCAAGAAAAAATGAAGTCACACTATCCGAATATTCTTTTAGCAGGGTGCTCGTACTTCGGAGTCGGGATTCCTGATTGTATTGCGAATGGGGAGAAAACAGCAGTAAGAGTAACCGAGCTTTTACAGATGAAGTCATGATAGACCTATCCATTTTGGATGGGTTTTTTGTATATCGATAATTTTATGGCAATCTAATAATTGCTTAAAGCTGCCTAATGAAAAGGCGTACGAAATCGTAGCTTCGCACGCCTCTTTACTAAATAGTAATAACTTAAATGATATGAAAATAGGTCAAAACATTTTTACTGATCAGCAAAATGGTCATACAAATAAATAAGAGGCGTACATATGAAGCGCCTTTTTTAATAGCAAATTTAGTACCAATTAATGCACCTGCAATCATGGCTAAGCCCATTGGGATTCCATATAAAAAATTAACAGAACCCATAGCTAAAAAAATAATAAGTGCAGCGATATTACTGCCGAAATTTAATATTTTAGCATTTCCGGCTGCCTGTATAAAATCAAAACCAATCATCAAAAATGCAAATAATAAGAAAGATCCTGTGCCAGGTCCCAGAAAACCATCGTAAAATCCAATAGCGAATATAGCGAAGATAAAAATCATCGCTTTCTTCCAATTTAGCCCTTTGTAAACGGCCTCTTTTCCCCAATCTTTTTTTACAATCGTATAAATAGCCACAATAATTAATAATACGAGTATGAGCGGTTTTAGTATTTCAGAGGATACAAAATGAACAACATATGCACCTGAAATGGCTCCTATAATAGTAAGTGGAAATAGCTTTATAACCAGTTTGAAATTTATTTTCCCGGCCTTAATAAAGGTGAGGGTACTTGTTAAAGCACCCATTGAGCTGGCCAGCTTATTTGTAGCAAGAGCTGTTGAAGGCGGGAGTCCTGTAAATAGTAGAGCGGGGATAGAAATGAGCCCGCCGCCTCCTACAACTGAGTCAATGAATGCAGCGATAAAACCGGCTATTATTAAAAATAGCAAGGTGTAGAGATTGATATCTTCCATAATTCTTTTTGCGCTTCCTTCCAAAGGGAATATCTAGTTGATGTTATAAGACTAGCGGAAAAGGCAGGGAGTGTAAATAAGAAAAAGTTTCATTAGCAATCTTAGAGATTGTTGATTTCGATTCAAGAAGCAATGGACCGTGTACCCGGGAAAGTCATTCGTGTAGATATGGAGCATCGTATATTAGATGTTTTTTTATATTAGTGAAAGTTTTCATGACATACAGTTTTTTATTGAAGTCTGAAGCATATTCTGTAATAATGATGTTTGTTTAAATTAAACTTTTTGTTTACAATGGGTAAACTTTATTGACTTAAAGTTTACTAAAATTAAACTCAGCGAGGTTGTATGATGCAGATTGGCAAGAAGATTAAAAAGTTACGCTTGCAAAAGGGATTGACCCAAGAAGAGTTAGGTGAACGAACAGATTTAAGTAAAGGATACATTTCGCAATTGGAAAGGGATTTAAGCTCTCCTTCCATGGAGACGTTCTTTACTATTTTAGAAGTGTTAGGTTGTACACCAAAGCGATTTTTTGATGAAGAAGAGCGGATTCAAAAGGTTGTGTATGAGGAAGATGTACAAACATTTTTTGTAGATGAAGGTCGGGGCTATCAAATTCAGTGGCTCGTTCCCGAATCAAATGAAAAAGAAATGGAACCGATTCGGCTTATTTTGCAAGAAAAAGGGGAGTTTAAGCAGTTTGAACCGTCTCTATCGGAAACGTTTGGCTATGTGCTAAAGGGGCGAGTGATGGTGCGCGTGGGGAAACGAGCTTACTTTGCAAAGGCAGGAGAATCGATTTATTTTCATGCTTCTGATGAACATCAAATTGTGAATGACTTTAATGGGCCATCTGAATTACTTCTTGTTGTAACGGAATCCTATTTATAAAAAGGATAGTAAATATATAGAGGGAGGTCGCTATGACTGATAAGACAATTATTCGATTTGAACATGTAACTAAACAGTATGACCAAGATTCACCTGTATTAGATAATGTAAGTTTTGAAATAGAGAGAGGAAAATTTTATACATTACTCGGTCCTTCCGGTTGTGGAAAAACGACAATTCTCCGCCTAATTGCTGGGTTTACGGAGGCATCAAAGGGAGATATCTTCTTCAATGGTGACAAGATTAATAATGTGCCAGCGAATAAACGCCAAGTAAATACAGTATTTCAAGATTACGCATTATTTCCGCATTTAAATGTATTTGAAAATGTTGCGTTCGGCTTACGCATTAAAAAAATGAAAAATGCAGAAGTAAAAGCGAAGGTGCAAGAAGCACTTAGTTTCGTGAATTTAGCTGGATATGAGAATCGAGAAATTCGTGAAATGTCCGGTGGTCAGCGTCAGCGTGTTGCGATTGCACGTGCAATTGTTAATGAACCGGAAGTGATTTTACTTGACGAACCACTTTCAGCCCTTGATTTAAAGCTTCGTACGGAGATGCAATATGAATTACGTGAGCTGCAACGACGCTTAGGGATTACGTTTATTTTTGTGACGCATGATCAGGAAGAGGCTCTGGCGATGTCCGATGAAATTTTTGTATTGAATCAAGGGAAAATACAACAAAGTGGTACGCCTATTGATATTTATGATGAACCAATCAATCGTTTTGTGGCGGATTTCATTGGAGAATCAAATATTGTAGACGGCAAAATGATTGCCGATTATGAAGTAGAGTTTGGCGGTAAGCGATTTGATTGTGTGGATCAAGGGTTCAATCCGAATGAGCCGGTTGAAATTGTCATTCGTCCGGAAGATTTAGAAATTACATCAGTAGAGCGTGGAAAGCTTCGCGTACGTGTGGATTCTCAATTGTTCAGAGGTGTTCATTATGAGATTAGCAGCTATGACGAAGATGGGAACGAATGGCTCGTTCATTCAACGAAAAAGGCAACAGTAGGTGAGGAGATTGGATTATATTTCGATCCAGAAGCAATTCATGTCATGCGTCTTGGTGAAACAGAAGAAGAGTTCGATAAGCGCTTAGAATCGTATCATGATGGAGTCAGCTATGCAAAATAAGTTTACACGTAATGTATTTTTTATTCCGTATGCTCTTTGGATTGCTCTATTTGTTATTGCGCCGCTTCTATTGATTTTATATTATTCCTTTTTTGATATTGAGGGAAATTTCTCGCTTATTAATTATCGAAAGTTTTTTACACCTGTGTATTTAAAAATGACGTTGAGTTCTTTTTGGTATGCGTTTTTAATTACATTGATTTCTTTACTAGTTGCGTACCCAACCGCTTATTTATTAACGAAAACAAAGCACAAACAGTTATGGTTGTTGTTAATCATTGTACCGTCTTGGATTAACTTATTGTTAAAGGCCTATGCTTTTATCGGAATTTTTGGCACATATGGTGTAGCGAATAGTTTCTTAGAAGTCATTGGTATCGGGACACAGCAAATTTTATTTACTGATTTTAGCTTTATTTTTGTATCGGTATATATCTTTATTCCGTTTATGATTTTACCGATTTTTAATGCGCTTGATGAGTTAAACCCAGCCTTAGTGTATGCGGCTAAAGATTTAGGAGCCTCAGGCTGGGTAACGTTCCATCGCGTTATTTTTCCATTAACAATTGATGGAGTGAAGTCTGGCTGTCAAGTAGTCTTTATCCCAGCACTATCATTGTTCATGTTAACAAGATTGATTGCTGGAAACCGTGTAATTACGCTTGGTACAGCGATTGAACAGCATTTCTTAGTGACACAAGATTGGGGAATGGGTTCAACCATTGCAGTGTTCCTCGTGATTATTATGTTCTTAATTATGCTCGTAACGGGTAAACGAAAGCGAGGTGTGTAGGTTGAGAGAGAATCTATCACCTGGATCTAAGCTTCTGTTAGTAGTAATCTTTTTCATTCTTTATGCCCCTATTTTTTATTTAATTTTTTACTCCTTTAATAGCGGTGGCAATATGATTAATTTTGAGAGCTTTACTTTGGATTGGTATCGAGAGCTCTTTCATGACACACGGTTGCTCATTATTGTGTTAAACACATTAGTTATTGCGTTATTATCTGCTTTGATTTCTACTATTATTGGGGTCATCGGTGCACTTGTAATTCGGGATTTCCGCAGTAGACAGGCAAAGAATACGATATTATCACTCAATAATGTGTTAATTGTTAGTCCTGATGTCATTATTGGAGCATCATTTCTGATTTTATTTACAATGGCAGGTATTAAGCTTGGTTTCTACTCTGTTCTACTATCGCATATTGCGTTTAGTATTCCGATTGTCGTTTTAATGGTATTACCGAAGCTTCAAGAAATGAGCCCAACTTTAATCGATGCAGCGCGTGATTTAGGAGCGAGCCGCTTTGATGTGGTAACGAAAGTGATTTTGCCATATATTACGCCGGGAATTTTTGCTGGTTTTTTTATGGCTTTAACATACAGTTTAGATGATTTTGCGGTCACTTTTTTTGTAACGGGTAATGGTTTCTCGACGCTTTCTGTGGAAATCTACTCATTAGCGCGTCAAGGGATTTCCTTGAATATTAATGCATTGTCAGCCCTGTTGTTTGTCTTCACATTGGTTCTTGTGATTGTGTATTACTTCATTACACAACGCAACAAGCCGAGTGGAATGGGGGTTAAGAGATGAAGAAACTTGTTCAATTATTCATGGCTATTGTGATTGTTTCAGTGGTTCTTTTAGCGATCATCTCAGGCCTAAATTCGTCTGAGGGTTATTCAGGTGATAACACGTTAACCATTTATAACTGGGGCGATTATATTGATGAAGAATTGCTTAGTCAGTTTGAAGAACAAACGGGGATTAAAGTAATTTATGCAACGTTTGATTCGAACGAAGCGATGTTAACAAAAATTAAGCAAGGTGGAACGACGTATGATGTGGCTGTGCCATCTGAATATACGATTGACCAAATGCGTAAGGAACATTTATTAATTCCATTAGATCATTCAAAATTGCCTAATATGAAGTACATTGATGAGCGATTTATGGATTTACCGTTTGATCCGGAAAATAAATATTCTATTCCTTATTTTTGGGGAACCGTTGGTATTGTTTATAATCCAAGTATGTTAGATGGCAAAAGAATTACAAGTTGGGCAGATTTATGGGATGAAGATTTAAGGAATCAAATTTTATTAATCGACGGTGCTCGTGAAGTAATGGGAATGGGCTTAAATAGTTTACATTATTCTTTGAATGATACGAATGATGCTCATCTTCGGGAAGCGAAAGAAAAGCTTGATACGTTAACACCTAATATTAAAGCAATTGTTGGTGACGAAAGTAAACTGCTGTTAGCGAATGAAGAAGCAGCAGTTGGTCTTGCTTGGTCCGGCGATGCTTCAGAGATTATGTATGAGAATGAGAAGTTAGATTATGTTGTTCCAAAAGAAGGATCGAATCTATGGTTTGATAATATGGTCATCCCGAAAACAGCAAAAAATGTAGAGGCAGCTCATCAATTTATTAACTTTATGCTTGACCCGAAAGTCGCTGCTCAAAACACAGAATACGTAAGTTACTCTACACCGAATAAGGAAGCTCTTAAATATTTGCCGGAAGAAATAGTGAAGGATGAACGTTTTTATCCGTCACCAGCATTAACGGAAAAACTAGAAGTATATGAGAATCTAGGAAAGCAAAATTTAGCGCGTTATAATGAGCTTTTTTTAGAGTTTAAAATGCATCGGAAATGATGAATAGAGAGTGTACTGTTGAAAGGAGACAGTACACTCTCTTTGTTTTTACAAATAATGTATATAAATGGTAATATTGCCTTAAGGAGAGGGGGGGATATTTCAATGAATAAAGTTTTAAAGAGTTTAGCAGTTATCTTACTAGTTCTACCACTTGTTTTTTCATTTGCATCTACTTCCCAGGTACAAGCGGCAAGCACTAAAGTTGCTTATGTAGATATTACTTCAGGTGTTTTAAATGTGAGAAGCGGGGCAAGTACAACTCATACAATTGTTGGTTCTTTAAAAGATAACGCTAAAGTAACGGTGTATTCTGTTACAAAAAGCGGATGGGCAGAGATTAATTATAAGAGTCAAAAACGATATGTATCCAATCAATACTTACGATATTATCACAAGATGTCAGAAAAAGAGGCTAAAAAGATTACGGATAGAGTAATTAAAATTCAAAATAGTCTAAAGGGTTCCTATACAAAGCAACAAATTTACTCTATTTTATCACCTGGATTTACAGATGCCTTTATTGAGAAATTATATAAGTATGATTTAATGCTTTGGGAAATTAAAAGTGGGAAGCGGTTATATGGTTGGAGAGGGACAGACTTTCCAGCGTATATGATTATGTATGGGATTACATGGGATAAAAATGAAAGAATCAAATACAAGATACCAGCCCCTAAAATTACTTACTATAAGAAGAATGGTCAAGAGTATTTAATTGTTTCACAAAAATATCCGGCTGATGAATTATACGAGAATGTTGAACAAAAAATCTATCTTTCTAAAACCAATTCGAAGGCTTATTGGAAAGTATATCATACATCCTGGTAAATCCGATTAGCCCGTATAAACACATGAAACACGGTTTCGAAGGTGAAACGGTGTTTTTTTAGGACGAAATTAAGGATTTTTTAATAATTTAAGGGTATGATAAGAAAAAAGAGAAAGTAAGGGAGAGTCTAAATGAAAAAGAATGCAAAGCTAGCAATTTGGCTAGTCGGTGCAGTTGTAATTGCTGCTCTTATCGTAGCAGCGATGATTACATCTACTGCAAAAAATGAAACAGTAGCTACTGTAGACGGAAGTAAAATTACAAAAGAAGAGTTATATGACGAGCTTGTGGCAAGCTACGGAACAGATACATTAAATACAATGATTACAAATAAAATGATTGAATTAGAAGCAAAGAAACAAAATGTTACTGTATCAGATGAAGATATTCAAAAAGAATTGGATGTTCTTACTGAACAATATGGTGATGAAGAAACATTAAAAAGTCAATTAGAAGCTAGTGGTTCATCTATGGATGACTTAAAAGATGATATCGTTCAATATTTACAAACAAGAAAATTAATTGAACCAAGCATTAAGATTACAGATGAAGAGATTAAGACGTATTTTGAAGAAAATAAAGATTCATTAGGACAAGCTGAACAAGTAGAAGCGAGTCATATTTTAGTAGAAGATAAAGCAACTGCAGAAAAAGTGTTGAAGAAACTTAAAAACGGCGGCGATTTTGCAGAGCTGGCCAAAGAATATTCTACAGATGAAGGCAGTGCCGCAAACGGCGGATCACTTGGTTACTTTGGCAAAGGAGAAATGGTTGCGGAGTTCGAGGATGTAGCCTTTAAACTAGAAGTTGGTAAAATTAGTGAACCTGTTAAAACAGAATACGGTTACCATATCATTAAAGTAACTAACAAAAAAGAAGCAAAAGAAGCCACATTAAAAGATAGCAAAGAACAAATTAAAGAGACGCTATTAACAGAAAAGTTACAAACAGAATACGCTACATGGCTACAAAAGAAAGAAGAAGAGTATAAAATTACAAATAAGCTTGAAGAAGAGAAGTAAGATAGAGAAAAATCCTCGCTGTTACGGCGAGGATTTTTTGTTTGTGGGAAGCAGTAAGAATATAAATTATATCGATTGAATAACATCGATATATCGTTTAAAATGTTATCGATATAGGGGGGCGAATAGATGGGAAAACGTAGAGGGTTTGTGCAAATGGCGATTTTGCAGTTACTTAATATTCAAGAAATGCATGGCTATCAAATTATGAAAGAATTAGAAGAGCGATCAAACGGGTTGTATTCAGCGAGTGCCGGAACCATTTATCCAGCTTTACAGGAATTAATGGATAAAGGCTTTATCGATAGTACGATTGAAAAAGATAAAAAAGTATACACCTTAAATAAAGCAGGAGAAATGAAAGTACGGAGTTGGCATGAGGCAGAGACGGATGATTTTTGGGAACACTGGCGAGAACATGTCGAGTGGCGGCAATCTGATGAATCGAAACTGCTGAAAATTCAGATGGACCAGTTTGAACATCAGTTGCGAAAAGCGATAAAAACAGTTCGCCGGCAGCCAAAACGAGCGCCAGAATTGATTGATGTTTTACAAGAAGCAACGAAGCGTCTGCAAAACTTTTAGAAAGGAGGAGGTGAAATGAAATCTCTTCAAAAATTATTAGTATACATAAAACCGTATAAATGGTTTGCGATATTAGGGCCATTATTTATGTGCGTAGAGGTAGCGATGGATTTATTGCAACCAACCATGATGCAGCATGTGATTGATACGGGGATTGCTAATGGGAATCATGCTTATGTTATTAAACTTGGGTTTTTTATGATAGTTTCTGCTGTTTTGGGGTTACTAGGGGCAATGGGAAGTGCGATATACAGTACAAAAGCGGCGGTATACTTTGGTACTGATATTCGCCAGGATGTATTTCGAAAAACTGAGCAGTTTTCCAGTCGAAATCATGACACATTTGGGACTGGGAAATTAATTACGATTGTAACGAATGATATTACAACCGTTCAAAATGCGGTTAGAATGACATTATTTATTCTTGTTCGTGGTCCTTTTTTATTTGTTGGCAGTATCGTCATTGTTTGGCTGACAGCACGTGAGCTGTTTCCTATTTTGCTTATTGCCATTCCTATTTTAAGCATCTGTATTATTTGGTTCTCAGTCAAGTCCGGTCAATTGTTCCAAAAAGTGCAGGAAGCGATGGATAAGGTCAATACGAAACTTCAAGAAACATTGGCAGGTATTCGTGTAGTAAAGGCATTTAATCGTGAGGAATTTGAAAAAAGTAATTTTAAAACGGTCAATGATATGCTTACAAAACGAAATTTCTCTGCTGAACAAATAATTGTGTCGCTTATGCCAATTACGATGTTTGTTGTTAATATAGCGATTGTTGGAGGAATGTGGTTAGGTGCGATTCAAGTGAATCAAGGGGTTATTCAAGTCGGAATGATTCTTGCTTTTATTAATTATCTTCATATTATTATGAACGGTTTAATGAGTATGACACATGTGTTAATGCAAATTACGCGTTCCTTTCCATCAGCTGACCGGATTATACAAGTGCTTGATACACATATTGATATTGAAAGTCCGCAACAACCAACTCCTGTCTCAGAGATTAGAGGAGAGATAGAGTTCCGTAACGTTGACTATAGCTATAGTAAAAACGGAGAATACGTATTGAAAAACCTTTCTTTCCATGCAAAGTCGGGTGAAAAAATAGGGATTATTGGATCGACAGGTAGTGGGAAAACAACACTCCTTAAACTAATTCCACGTTTGTATGATCCAGATTCCGGCACTGTCCTTATTGATGGAATTGACTTGAAGAATCATTCACTTGAAGCACTTCGTTCAGCGATTGGCTTTGTGCCGCAAAAAGCGACTTTGTTTTCTGGAACTATTGAAGAAAATATGCAATATGGAAAAGAACATGTAACAGCTTCGGAAATGGAAGAGGCGGCTGAATTAGCGGCTGCAAGTGAATTTATTCATAAACTGGACGGTACATATGATTATACATTAATGCAAGGGGCGACCAATTTATCGGGTGGGCAAAAGCAGCGCTTATCAATTGCCCGTGCGTTAATTCGTAAACCAAACATTTTATTATTAGATGACTCGACATCCGCGCTCGATGCAAAGTCCGAAGCAGCGGTTCAGCGAGCATTAAAGGAAGAATTTCCGAATACAACGGTATTTTTAATTGCTTCTAAAATTTCTTCTATTATCGATTGCGATCAAATATTGGTGCTGGAAGATGGGATGATTGAAGCTAGTGGAACACATGATGAATTGCTTATGAAGAGCTCAGTTTATCGTGAAATTTATCGTACTCAAAGCGGGAAGGAGATCCTGAATTATGAATAAGGCCTCATCATCTGGAGCGGAAAATGCTGTAGCACGAGCACGTGGTCCACGTGGGTTTGGTGGCCCGGTCGAAAAAGCGAAAGATAAAAAAGGGACAATGCTGCGTATTTGGCGCTATATGAAAAAGGAGAAATGGAGTTTAGTAGTCTCCATTGTATTCGTTATTCTTTCAACTTTATTAAGTCTATGCGCTCCCTATTTAATCGGTATCATTGTTGATGAATACATTATCCCGAAAGATATGAGCGGGACGGTGCGGATGCTTATTCTGCTTGCTGGTATTTATACAGCATCAGCGGTGTTTACATGGCTGCAAACGTTTTTAATGGTAAATGTGTCATTGAAAACGATTCGAGTCATGCGACAAGATTTATTTAATAAATTTCAAACATTGTCACTCCGTTTTTTTGATAAGAGAGCACATGGTGAGCTAATGAGCCGGGTCACGAATGATATTGATAATTTGAATCAGGCGTTAAGTCAAAGTGTGAGTCAAATTGTGTCTACTATTTTGATGGCGTCAGGTGTGATAATTGCCATGTTTTCGTTAAATTGGGTGCTGGCCATTGTGACGCTGCTCATTATTCCGTTGATGATTTACACAACGAAAAAGGTGATTACGTATAGCAGCAGTAATTTCATTAAAAGGCAGCGCGATTTAGGGGAGTTAAATGGCTTTATTGAAGAATCTATTTCTGGAATAGAAGTCATCACACTGTTTGGAAAAGAAGAGCAGGTTTTTACTAAATTCTCTAGTATTAATCATAGATTACGACATTCGGCAAGAGCGGCGGATACGGTGTCGGGCTTTCTTGGGCCAATTAATAACTTTATTAGCACGTTAGGACTTGCTTTAGTCATTGGAATCGGAGCTTTGATGACACTTCAGGGTTTAGCGACAGTCGGTATCATTGCTGCTTTCGTCACGTATTCACGACAGTTTTACCGTCCTATTAATCAGCTGTCGAATGTATTAAATATGTTTCAATCGGCTATTGCCGGGGCAGAGCGGGTATTTGAAATTATGGATGAAAAACCGGATTTACAGGATAAACCGAATGCGCTTATGGCTTCTTCGTTTAAGGGCGACGTGGAATTTAAACAGGTAGATTTTCGTTATAGTGAAGATAAGCAAATTTTAAAAGGGATTACGTTTTCAGCAAAGGCAGGGGAGACAATCGCTCTTGTTGGTCCAACGGGATCTGGGAAAACAACAGTTATTAATTTATTATCTCGCTTTTATGATATTGATTCAGGTGAAATTATGATTGATGGACGGAATATTAAAGACTATCAAATGAGTGCATTGCGAAAGAGAATTGGTATCGTACTTCAAGATACATTTTTATTTTCGGGAACCATTATGGAGAATATTCGTTACGGGCGTCTGAAAGCAACCGATCAAGAAGTAATAGAAGCGGCAAAAATGGCTTCCGCGCATTCCTTTATTAAACATTTGCCAGAGCAATATGACACACCTATTACATCGGGAGGGTCAAACTTAAGTCAGGGACAAAAGCAATTATTAGCAATTGCGCGTGCAATTTTAGCAGATTCAGATATTTTAATACTTGATGAAGCAACATCGAGTATTGATACACGTACAGAAATTGAAATTCAAAAAGGTCTTCATTATTTAACAAAAGGGCGAACAAGTTTTGTAATTGCTCATCGTTTGAAGACAATTGAAAATGCAGATCGAATCTTAGTGATTAAGGATGGGACGATTATTGAATCAGGGTCTCATATGGAGTTAATGGGACAACGAGGATTTTATTATGAATTGTACGATAGCCAGTTTAATATTTGATTAGAGAATCATTTGCGCGTATATAAAAACACATGCTAAAGTGGAGATAAGGAAACTTTGCAAAGGTAGATGAATGATGAGTAAATTTACAAAAGATTATATATTGACAATGAAGGATATTGTCCAAGAGGGCCACCCTCTTTTACGAACGGTGACAGAAGAGGTGAACGTACCGCTTTCAGAAGAAGATCGAGAAACATTGCTGTGCATGATGCAATTTATAAAGAATAGTCAGGACCCTAAACTAGCGAAGAAATATAAGCTGCGCGAAGGTGTGGGTTTGTCGGCTAATCAAATTGGTTTAAATAAACGGATGTTTGTGATGTACTTTGAAGATGAAAAAGGTAAATTATATGAAGAAGCGATAATTAATCCAAAAATTATTAGCCACTCTGCTGCAATGACATATTTGCCACAAGGTGAAGGCTGCTTATCTGTTGAGCGTGAAGTTACAGGTTATGTGCCGCGTTATGAGCGAGTAAAGGTAAAGGCGATTAATTTAGACGGGCAAGAAATCGAACTTCGTTTAAAAGGATTTGCTGCTATTGTTTTTCAACATGAATTTGACCATTTAAATGGTGTAATGTTTTATGACCATATTAATAAAGGTAATCCATTTAAGCTTCCGGAAAATGTCGATATCAAAAGCTTAATATAAAGAAAAGGCAAAGCCAGGAATGGCTTTGTCAGGCTGTCGGGAAAGTCCCGACAGCCATTTTTATATTCATAGGAAATCCATATATTGTTTTTGAATCAGGAAATAACACAATATTTAGTGCGGAAACAACAGAAAGAAGATGGAGTTCAAACGAAAATTTAAAAATAAAAGGTTTCTCTACACTCTGGCAAAGCCAGGAATGGCTTTGTCTTTTTCCTATACTTATACGTTTCATCTAGAAATAATGCAAAGAGTCTGTATAGTATTTGGAAACGCTGTTTATTAACGCTAGGTTTAGAGATTTTTATTACAGATTAATGGCAAGTTAAGCCCCCACTTTAAGATTTGCTAAGTGGGGGCAATGTTTATATATATCTTATTTCGTAGTCGCAGTATCCTGTGATACCTCAGCCTGCGATTTTTTTATGAATAGAATAATCCCGGCCGCAATGGCAATTGGGATAAGGGCCAGCGTAAACGTGAGTGTGATCGAATTAGACATGGACTGCACAATTTTTTCAAGCACAAAGTCAGGAATTTGTGTGCGTGTATCAGATTGGAATAGTTGTTTTGGGTCATTCATGTTGATGAGCGAAGCATCAAACCCTTGACCGCTGTCTTTAAAGGCCTCGGTGATTTTATTCGTAAATGCATTGTTTTGAATCGCTCCAAAAATCGTGATGCCGAGTGTCATGCCAAAAGAACGGAGGAAGGAGTTCGTGGACGTTGCCATGCCGCGGTGGCGTGCATCCAATTCATCAACCGAAGCAATCGGTAATAATGAAAACGAAAATCCAACTCCGATTCCTGTTAGAATTAAGTATATAGTTAATAATGCACGACTTGTATCAGGCGTCAGTGTTCCAAGAAGCAGCATACCTGTAAAGAAGGTAACGACTGAAATAAGCATTAGCTTGCGAAAGCCTGCTTTGTTTTGGAAAATACCTCCTATAGCACTGCCTATGACGGAGCCGAGCATCATTGGTGTTAAGATTAAACCAGCGTTTGTAGCGGTTCCTCCATAAACGGCTTGAACAAAAATAGGAATATAAACCGTCAGAATAATAAATGTTCCGCCGTAAAGAATACTCAAAATTTGAGCTGTAGCAAATATTCGTTTTTTAAACATCCAGAATGAAATGATTGGATCTTTCGCATGCTTTTCAAAAAAGAAGAAGAGGGCTAGGAAAATAGCTGCACTAGCTAACAATCCGATAATTTGAACTGAACCCCAAGCGTATTCTCCGCCGCCAAGTTCGAGTGCAAACATTAAACTTACGACCGCGATAACAAGAGTGGCGGCACCGCCCCAATCAATTTTTTGTTCCATATGGTTAGGTGATTCTTGATAAAAACGTAAAACAAGAAATAAAGACACAATTCCAATTGGAATATTTACATAGAAAATCCAGTGCCAGCTAGCGTATTCGGTAATATACGCTCCTAACAATGGGCCGAGCACGCTCGATAATCCAAAAACTGCTCCTAACAACCCTGTCATTTTTCCTCGTTTGTCAGGAGGGAAGATGTCAAATACAATCGTAAAGGCAATTGGCATTAATGCTCCACCGCCAATCCCTTGAATAGCACGAAAGATGCTCAATTGAACAATGCTATTTGCCATCCCGCATAGAGCGGAACCTAGTAAGAACAAGGCGAGTCCGAATAGGAAGAAACGTTTTCTTCCATACATGTCGGATAGTTTACCGAAAATCGGCATACTGGCCATCGTTGCTACCATATAAGCAGATGTGACCCATACAAATTTATCGAATCCACCTAAGTCTGAAACGATGGTGCCCATAGCTGTAGCAACAATCGTGTTGTCCATTGAAGCCATTAAAATGGCAAGCAATAAACCGGCAACGATAAATTTTTGATTTTTTGTTGAATCCATGTTTTATCCCCCTTTTCTTCCATCATACATGTTCATGGGCCAAAATGAAAAACTTGGAGTACCAGTGGTAAACGGGAATTATAAATCTAAAAAAATCCATTGATAATGAATCTCATTGTTGCTATTATAAAAACAGATTCGAAACCACTTTAAGGGAGATTTTATTTATGAAAAAAGCAAAGACAGCTGTAGCCGTTCTTTTATCTACTAGTCTATTATTTGGTTGCTCACAAAAGAATGAGGAAGCAACAACAAAGAAGGAAGAAACGAAAGAAGTTGCAAAAGATGCATTGGACGGCGTAACAGCAGAATATAGAGAATATGCAATTAATGAAATTGAAGAGTTTGTTATAGCGACAGAAGAGTTTACAAACGCTGTAATTGAAGGAGATGTTGAGAAAGCGAAAGAATTATATGCGCCGGCACGTATGCATTATGAGCGTGCAGAGCCAATTGCAGAAGTGTTCGGAGACTTAGATCCAAAGATTGATGCTCGTGAAGGAGATGTTCCAGAAGACGAATGGACGGGGTATCACCGCATTGAATACGGATTATGGGAGAAAAACACAACAAAAGGCTATGAAGAGTATGCGGAGCAATTAATGAAAGATGTTCATTTACTTCGTGCAAAAGTAGAAACAGTAGAAGTGACACCAGACTTATTAGTTACAGGCGCGGTTGATTTATTAAACGAAGTATCAACTTCTAAAGTAACAGGTGAGGAAGATCGTTATTCTCATACTGACTTATATGATTTTGTAGCGAACGTTCAAGGAGCTGAAGAAATTTTTAATTTACTAAAAGATGAAGTGAAAGCGAAGGATGCTGATTTAGCAGCAACGATTGAAGCACAATTTGCTCAAGTGCATAGCCTTCTAGACCAACAAAAAGAGGGAGACGGCTATAAGCTGTATACGGATTTAACCGAAGCAGAAGTGAAGAAATTCAGTCAAGCCGTTGATGCATTAGCAGAACCACTATCACAAATAGGAATCGTAACGGAGGCGTCTTAATTGACAGATCTATCAAAAGAAACTTCTATCTTTGAGAAAAAGGTAAGTCGACGAGGTGTGTTAAAAGCAGCAGGAATTGGTGGAGTTGGTGCTGTTCTTGGAGCATCAGGCTTAGGTGGGGTTTTGGCGTTATCTGATGCGACTGTAACAAAGGGACAAAGTAATGATATTGTCCCTTTTTACGGTGCCAATCAAGCGGGAATTACAACTTCCCCTCAAGATAATTTATACATTGTGTCATTGGAGGTAACGACGGATTCGAAACAAGATTTAATTCAGCTTTTTAAAGAGTGGACGGAAGCGTCAGCGTTAATGACATCTGGTAATACGGTTGGAGATACTTCGACTAATGGAAATTTACCGCCGAAAGATACGGGAGAAGCCGTTGGGTTATCTCCTTCTAATTTAACCATTACTTTTGGAGTTGGTCCGAGTCTATTTGTAAAGGATGGTAAAGATCGGTTTGGCTTACGGTCTAAACAGCCAGCTGAATTAGTAGATTTGCCGAAATTTCCGCTGGATGCTTTAAAGAAGGAGTGGACCGGAGGCGATCTTTGTATTCAAGCTTGTGCAGATGATTTACAAGTAGCGTTCCATGCAGTCAGAAATTTAGTTCGAATGGCGCGTGGAAAAGCAGTGATTCACTGGGCCCAAACTGGTTTCCAACGTACGAAGAACGCAGATGCTCAAAAAGTAACTCCGCGTAATCTGTTAGGTTTTAAAGATGGTACGGTCAATCCCGATGTTACGAGCAAGAGTGCATTACAGAAATCCGTTTGGGTACAAAAAGGGGACGGACCGGACTGGCTTGTTGGCGGTAGCTATATGGTTGTACGCCGAATTCAAATGTATATTGAAGTGTGGGATCGTTCGACATTAAATGATCAAGAAGCGACATTTGGACGTCATCGTGATAGCGGGGCCCCTCTTGGCAAGCAGAATGAATTTGACTCCGCTGATTTTGAAGCAGTGGATGAAACAGGACGGCTTGTGATTCCTGAGACAGCTCATATGCGTGTTGCACGTGGTGATGGGAAGCACAGTATTTTAAGACGCTCGTATTCCTATACAGATGGAATGGATACAAAGACAGGGAGTTTGGATGCAGGACTTGTGTTTATTTGTTTCCAGCGTCGCCCAAGTACTCAATTTATTCCGATGCAACAGCGTTTAGCAAAGAATGATAAGCTTAATGAATATATCGTTCATCGGGGCAGTGCTCTTTTTGCTTGCTTACCGGGTGTACAAAAAGGCGGATATATTGGTGAGACTCTGTTTGATTAATAAGAAAGAGAGATGTTTCTGGTGAAACGAAGTAAATTATTCGCTTTGTTCGTCGCCTTTGTTTTGATTTTATCCGGAACGAAAGTGTTTGCAGGGGAGAATCATGATCAGCTATTTATGTATATTGGCGATAGTTTGATGAAAGCAAAGACTGGGGATACTGAAGCAGTTTCCGATAATATTCATTTATTTGAAAAAGAGTGGAAACAAATTAAAGTAGATAGTAAGCTTGCGGATGTCGTAGACGAGCGTATGACAGATGTAGAGAAGGGGTTAGAGGCAGGAGAGACGCCTGAAGAACTTCGAGCGAAATTATCAGCCCTTTCAACAGCTCTTATTAATTACGATGCCGAACAAAATCCAGTTGATATGAGCACAAAAAAAGAAAAGCTGCGGCAAATCGTTCCTTTGATTGAAGATATGAAAGAAAGTGTAGCTGCAAAAGATAATTCGAAGGTAAAGGCTCAATACAACCTTATTTTTAACCAATGGAATGAGGTGGAACTCGCTGTCAGCAATGAAAGCACAGCTTCATACGGTCAAATTGAAACGTATATGGCATTCGTTCGTATTGCTATTACACAAGATCCAGTTGATTATGATAAGGCTTTAGAAAATTTAGAGGGTTTGCAACAGGTAATTGAAGATTTTTTAAGCGGTAAAGTCGCAGAAAATAGTAAGGAAGATTATTCTTTAAGCGATGTAACAAAACTGCTTGAAAAGAGTGCCGATAATATATCTAATCAAAAAATAGATCAAGCAGTTGAAAATTTGAATGAGATTTTGTTCATCTGGCCAATGGTTGAAGGTGCTGTATCTACGCGAGATAGTAAGCTATATAGCGATATGGAGACGAAAGTGCCGACTGCCATTAGCTTGCTTCAATCGAAGAATGCGAAGGTCGATGAGGCGAATGACATTGTTACTGATTTAAATGCACGACTTCAACCGTTATTAGGGGAAACGAAGTATTCTATGTGGGATGCTGCGCTTGTTTTATTACGAGAAGGTTTAGAAGCCTTATTGATTGTAGCAACCTTATTATCTTTTCTAAAACGTGTTGGACATGAGGCGAAGCAAAAATGGATTTGGTATGGTGTTCTCGCAGGGCTTGTTTCCAGTGCGGTATTAGCTGTTGTGATTAATGTAGTCTTTTCACAATTAACAGCTGCTTCAAGTCGTGAATACATTGAAGGAATTACGGGGATTGTAGCTGTACTTATGATGTTGACAGTTGGGGCATGGTTACACAGTAAGTCGAATATCCGCTCATGGAATCAGTATATCGGGAAACAGATGAATGAAGCAATTGCAACTGGAAGTCTCTTTTCTTTTGCATTGATCAGCTTTTTATCGATTTTCCGTGAAGGGGCTGAAACCATTATTTTTTATACTGGTATGGCGCCTTATATGACGTTAACCCAGTTAGTAAGTGGAATTGGAATTGCAGTTGTTATTTTAGTAGTTGTAGGGTTTGTGATGCTCCGCTATAGTGTGAAAATCCCAATTTCACCATTCTTAAAAGTCACAACAATCTTAATTTATGCCATTGCTTTTAAAATTCTTGGTGTGAGTATTCATTCTCTTCAAGTATCACAAGTGATTGCAACCCATACGATTCATTCTTTTCCGTTTGTTGAATGGGCAGGCTTATATCCAACGTGGGAAACAGTGCTGCCGCAAATTGGTTTGCTTCTAATCATTTTAGTAACAACGATGGTTATTCGAAAGAAATATGTATAAACAACACGAGTCTGATTTTATTGGTCAGGCTCGTGTTGTTTTATAAAGCTTATTTTAAAGAACGACGATACGTGAATTGTTTCCATTGATAGTGAATGAAGCAGCCAATACAGAACCCAAGAATGGCTACAAATGAGGCGATACCGACCATGATTGTGAAGATATAGGCAATACGTGTCCAATCTAATAAAAAGCTAAGTAAGCCAAGACCTAAGCAAGAAATGGCAATTATAGAATTGAATTTTTGTTGGTCGTAATCTTCAGGAATATAATCTGAAGTTTTTTTGCGTAAGAACAGCTTTGCGAATCGCATAACAGGATTAAAATCAAAAAGTAAACCAAGCAGGCAAGCAATTAGTGGAATCGCTAAAATCCATTCTTGTTTCGTTATAAGTGTTAAAACAACACTTCCAAAAATTGTCCATTGATTCGCTCTTACTAATGGACGAGGAATAGAACGAACTTTGTTCATCATAAAACCAACTTTCCGTATAGGCTTTATTTAATTGTATACTAAAGCGCATATTTTGTTAAAGAATTTAACTTAATTATAATAATTTTAATTTAGTATTGATTATTAAATGATGTGTTGTATAATAGATAGTATATCATGTTTGAAAGGGGACATTCGGTTGACTGTTAAAATCTGTGGATCATGTGGAGCGCTGATTAAGAAATTAAAACATTCCATCCTATGTCAATGCGGTCCAAAAATTGTTGCTAGTTCGTACGTTAAAGCGAAAAAATAACGATTATTTATATAAAGTTGCCTATGCCGATTATAGAAAATAATCGGTTTTTATAATGCATACTATCTTTTCGATATAGCAGCCGTATTAAGCTTATAAGTAAAACTATGAGGAAAGTTAAGCGGATGTTTAAGAATAGTAATAAATATTTCTCAATTCACCCCAAACATTATATGATATATGTAGGGAAATTTACGTTACGATAAACAAACTATCACGTGACGGTTTAGGAGGGATTACGTTGGGAACGAGACATTGAAAATTGGAGAGTTAGCGCAGTTGGCGAATGTAACGAAACGAACTGTTGATTATTATACCAATATTGGTTTATTAGAAGCGGAACGTTCCCCTTCTAATTACCGTTACTATCATAAACAACAGTTAGAACGATTGCGCCGGATTATTGCATATAAAGAAAAGCACTATTCACTTGAAGAAATCAGAGAATGCCTACTACAACCAGAGCATAACACGCTAGATATAAAAGAAACAGGGGTGCAGTTAAAAGAAAAGCTGCACGGCTTAAATGAGGAGTTGCAAGAAGTACTGGATTTAATCAAGAAAGATAAGAAAAATGAACGGCTATTAAAGAAGCAGATTTCTCATGAAAGCATGACGCTAATTCAATCTTTATTAGTTTTACTCATTTAAGGATATTTATGCCCTATATTTCTTTTACCCAAAGAGCATATTATGAACAATGGTTTTAGATTCAACTGACCTCGGATTTCTTCAACAAAAGCTGTAAATCACTAAAAATTGTTGAAAATAGGAGGTGCTTGGGACCTGTCAACCGTCATGGCTTTAGACGCTTGATATACCCCGCACATATTGGACATTACGATAAAATTATTAGCAGTAGCCTTTTTAATTGCTTTAACCGCTTTTTTTGTGGCTTCTGAATTTGCCATTGTAAAAGTAAGAAGTTCCCGTATTAATCAATTAATAGAAGATGGACATAAAAATGCTGTCGCTGCTAAGAAAGTTACATCACATTTAGATGAATATTTATCAGCTTGTCAGTTAGGAATTACCGTTACAGCATTAGGACTTGGTTGGCTAGGAGAACCGACTGTAGAAGCTTTACTTCATCCGGTTTTTAATAAATGGGGAATAGATCCTTCTGTTAGTCATATTCTTTCTTTTGTCATTGCGTTTGCATCGGTTACTTTTTTACACGTAGTCGTTGGGGAGCTGGCTCCGAAAACGGTGGCGATTCAAAAGGCAGAAACGATTACGCTAATGTTTGTTAAGCCATTAATCTGGTTTTACCGCATAATGTATCCATTTATTTGGATGCTAAATGGTTCTGCTCGTTTGTTAACGAGTGCTTTTGGAATGAAACCAGTATCAGAAGGAGAAGAAGCTCACTCAGAAGAAGAGTTACGTATTATTTTATCTGAAAGCTATAAAAGCGGTGAAATTAACCAATCAGAATATAAATATGTTAACCAAATATTTGAATTTGATGAACGTATCGCTAATGAAATTATGGTTCCGCGTACAGAAATGGTCGTAATTGAAAAAGGCATGCGATTACTGGATGTAGTTGAGTTAATTCAAGAAGAACAATTTACTCGTTATCCAGTAACTGATGGGGATAAAGATAACGTTATTGGAATGGTCAATATTAAACGTTTATATACAGCGACCATTACAGAAGAAAATGTTGCGGAATTAACAGTCGATTCTTTTATTACGCCAGTCATTCGAGTACTAGAAACCATTCCGATTCATGACTTATTGCTTAAAATGCAAAAAGAACGAATTCATATGGCGATTTTATCGGATGAATATGGTGGAACAGCGGGTCTTGTAACCGTTGAAGATATTTTAGAGGAAATTGTGGGCGATATTCGCGATGAATTTGACCAAGACGAACGTCCGCTTATTCAAAAGATTACTGACAATCATTATATCTTCGATGCAAAAACTTTAATTGAAGATGTGAATGATACGTTAGCTATTGATTTGGTAGAAGACGACGTTGATACGTTAGGTGGTTGGATTTTAACAGGAAAGTATGAAGTGGCTATCGGGGATAAGCGAGAGGCTGGTGGTTATGAGTTTATTGTTAAAGAAATGGATGGCCATCATGTGCTATACGTGGAAGTCAAGAAAGTACCGATTGTACCAACTATACAGAAAACCGAGAGTGAATAGCTCTCGGTTTTTTCCTGTTTTTTAATTTTAAGAAGCAACAATAGCATTCTTTGCATGAGATTGAATAAAGTTTAAGGCATGCTCGACAATCTTATCTTTATCATAGTCTAATGAAGCAACATGATAAGAATTCGGTAAGATGACCTTTTCTTTGTGTGATGCTGCTACAGAGTTATAAATATCATCAGTACATTGTGCAGGCACAACGTGATCTTCTGGAGATACAAAGAGCATGCTTGGGCATTTGACTTTTGGAAGCTCTTGTTTGACTACTTTCATGATATTAAGTAATTGAAAGACCGCTTTTAATGGGACTTGGTCATAAGTGATTTCCGTTGCTTCTAGGTCCTTAATATCTGGTTTTCCTTCCGTGATAAATCGAGGCTCTACTTGATTAGCTAATACCTCGTATTCAGGAACAGAAAGAGCAGCATTAATGGTCAGTACTCCATCGAACTTTTCTTTAGTAGCTAAATGCAGGGCAAGCGCGCCCCCCATAGATTGGCCAATGACAAAGATAGAATGACAAGTTTGTTTTAATAGAAGATAGGCTTCGTGTAAATCGTCTATCCAATCTAAGTATGTAGCTTCCTCCATTTCATTTACGTGTGTTCCATGTCCTGTTAATCTTGGGGCATATACTGTATACCCATGAGCAGCAAATTCCTCCCCCAAATACCGCACACTTTGTGGAGTTCCGTTAAAACCATGACATATTAGAATACCTGTTGAGTTGCCTGGTAGAAAAAATGACTCCGCTCCTGGACGTACGTGTAATTTTGTCATTAGTAAAGCCTCCTTTTAT
This sequence comes from Peribacillus asahii, assembly GCF_003570725.1. Lineage (GTDB taxonomy): Bacteria > Bacillota > Bacilli > Bacillales > DSM-1321 > Peribacillus > Peribacillus asahii. Next base: position 620 of record NZ_QWVS01000021.1, on the reverse strand, counting down.
AAATAATTATGTCTATATTTTTTAGAAAAATCCAAAGTTAATTAATCACATTAGTTTACTTGGTATAAAGTTATCATAAATCATATATGAATGTCAACTTAATTTTCCATGACGTTTAATAGTAGTTTTTGATGTTGAAGGGGAGATCATAGATCAAATGAAAAAGAATGATGACTATGAGGAAAGCGGAGGTTACTTTAGATGTTTTAGGAGGACTTAATGTGATTATCGGAAGTGGGATGGTTAGAGGGAGGACTTTTTAGTTGCATGTTGTAGTAGATATTATTAAATTAAAAAATAGGTTGACTTATATGTTTTTAAGCTTTAATATAGATAAAGCAATAAGGAAACAAAACATCGAAAAAACAATCTAAAAAAAGAGATTGACTTTTGATTTTAAAAGCGTTAAGATGAAATGGTCGCTGAAAAAACAGCGATTAAAAAACACTTCATAACTTCGTAGAAGTTGACAACTATTCGAAGGTGTGTTAAAATGAATAAAGATTGAAATATTGCTCTTTGAAAACTGAACAAAACAAAGCGCCAACGTTAATTTTTAAAGTGAGCACACACTATAAAAAAGTGCAAAGTGCAAAGAGCTAATTCAAATTCTATCGGAG
>NZ_QWVS01000020.1 GCF_003570725.1 Peribacillus asahii | reverse complement strand
AACAACAGCCAGGCACCCAAGGGTCGCCGTCGTCCCAGCAACCATTTACGGGAACTCAAACACAGTCGCCTTATCAACAGCCATTTTCGAACATGTATGCTCAGCCAAAGCATATGCAAGGTCAATATAAAAATATTCAACGAGAGAATCCAGCAGAGCAACAAGATAATCCATATGTGACTATTCCATTTGGTGGACAGCCGGGCATGAATGTACCAGGACACTTTGGCGGTCAGCCAGGACCTTTTATTCCAGATCAATTCGGTGGGGTTCGTGCACCTGAGACATTCGGTATGCCAACGTATGCTGAGGAAAGCGATGACTTTTAGTCGGAATTATAGTTTTAAAAATCGCCTTCTTTCTAAAATTAAAACGTTAAAAAGCAGACCCGAGAGAATGAAACGGCTTCAAGGGAATGTGTATTTACTTACCTTTAAAAATCATCCTCCCCTTATTTTAAAGGGCTTTACTAGTCGTGAAAAATGGTATCGGCAGCAAGTATTGACCTTTTTATTAAAACAAATAGGTTTTGACCGTACGTATAGTATGTACAGTGAGCCAGAACCATTTCGGCTAGATGGTATGTGGTACAGTTTTATTGAATTTTTGCCGCCAAGTGCCAATAAATTCAATTTTGCTAATGAGTCTAATCGAATAGAAGGAGCGCAACTGTTAGAAGCATTTCATAACAGCGCTGACCAGATTTCATTGCCATCACTTCCCGTTTATAATCAATTAAATAAATGGAGAGATCGCTTAGCTTTATTCCGACAAAATGCATCATATATTCGCGAGCATATTCCAGAGTCCATTTTAGAAGAATGGATTGCTTGGGCAGAGTGGTCTTTAAAGGGTTTAGAGACTTATCAAAAGGAGATAGATCAAGAAGCCGATACGATTATTCATGGCGACTGTGCCCACCATAATTTTCTGCGTAAGGAAGATGGGACACTGGCTTTAATTGATTTTGACTTAATTGCTAAAGCTCCGCGTATGATAGATTATTTACAGTATGCGAATCGGATTTTACCTCATTTAGATGACCCGTCTAAGGAGGTTTGGAAGTATCCGCAAATTGCAGCATATAAAAAAAATCCAGCTTTTTTGTATGCCCTTGCTTATCCGTCTGATATTTTTCGTGAGTGGAATCTTTTATTTAAAACACGTTTTCGTTTAGATCATGTGTGGAAAATAACGGTGGAAGATTTTGAGAAACGAATGGAGTTGAATAAGCAGTTGGCGCAGCTCGTTTCTAAATAGGGCAATAACTAACAGAGTAAAATCCCCCCTTGTTATCAATGCTATAAATGAGTAATCAAAGGGGGGTTGTTATTGCGACAGAAATTATCGATAGGACCCTTATGCCTAGCAGTAGTGATGGGACTAAGCGGCTGTAATAACCAACAAGCAACAGAAAATGAAAACTTCCTTAACCGAACGGGCTATCAGTCAACGGAAAAAGATCAGCTTGTTCGAAATATAAATAATGAAGTACCGATGTTAGATGCTGCGGAAGATGGTTTACGCAATGGCAATGATAGCTACAGTGAAAGAGACCGTAACTATCATGGTCACGCCAGTAAACCACTTCATGCAAAGTCTTCATACTATAATTCTTATGAAGGTAATCTCGTCGATCGTATTAATCGTCAGGTTAATTCTATTCCAAATGTGAAGGATACTCGGGCAATTGTGATGCAAAAGGATGTACTTGTAACGGTTTTACTTGATAGTTATGCACAATCAAGAGCGATTAAGAATGTTATTATCGAACAAGTACAGCCACTTGTTAAAGGTCGAACTCTTCATGTAACAACAGATACAGGGGTATATTACCGCACGATGACACTTGACAACAATTTACGTGATGGAGGTCCGACAGACGGCGTAATTTTAGATGCAGATGATTTATTCGATAATCTGGACATTCACGAAGATCATCTTAGGTAATTAACATGAACTGACTTCAATCTTGGAGTCAGTCCTTTTTTGTTTACCTTTGTTAAACAATATTCAGTAACATAGCCTTTGGTTAAAAAGCTTGTATTCGGTCACACTAATAAAAAAAGCAGCTACCGCAAGAGGTGAGGGTTATGATAATACGAATTCTAGCTTGTTTCATGTTCCTGTTTTTTTCCTTCGTCTGGAAGGGATCAGCAGAACGATCGATTCAAGAGTACCAGCCTGTTGAAACAAAGGTTATTCTTCAACGCGAATATTTAGATGGAGAGCTGAGCGAAGAAAAAGTAATGGAAGTCATTGGGTCGATGGCTCAGTTTCAAAAAAAATATCGAGAGTGGCAAATTGTTGAACAGACAAAAGAACATCTTGTACTGCATAAATTCGAAAATGATATTTCTCCTTTGCTTAAAGCGAACGGTTATTTCGGCATGACAGAAGATGGAACGTTGTCTATTTTTAATGGAAAACCAGAGTATGAAAAAGTGATTCATACTTTCTTTCAATTGGATGTTGGAAAGCTTGAGGCCTATCAACAAGAGGAATTACAGCAAGGTATTCCGATTATCAGTAAGGAGCAATTTACTAACTTAATCAAGGAATATAGAGTATATTCGATGCCTTCTAACTCCGCTCATTAGGATAATAGATTCTTCCTTCCGTAAATTCCTCAATCTATGGTACAATGAGAGATACAGCAAAATCGGGGAGAGAAGAGATTTGTATGATTATTTAAAAGGAATGGTCGACTATATTGGACCGGAATACATAGTGGTAGAAAATGGGGGAATTGGGTATCAGGTTGTTACACCAAATCCTTTTGTTTTTTCCAATCAATTAAAAAAAGAAATTCAAATTTATTTATATCAGTATGTTCGAGAAGATTTAATTGCACTTTACGGATTTCAAACACGTCAAGAAAAGGCGTTATTTATGAAACTCTTAGGTGTAACGGGAATTGGTCCGAAAGGGGCGCTTGCTATTTTAGCATCTGGTCAAGTTGATCAAGTGGTTCAGGCTATTGAGCAGGAGGATGAATCATTTCTTGTGAAGTTCCCAGGTGTTGGGAAGAAAACAGCACGCCAAATGATTTTGGACTTAAAAGGGAAACTGGAACATATTATTCCCGATGCTTTTCCGAGTTTATTTCATGAACCGAGTGAGCGCATAGAAACGAAGTCAACGGAACTAGATGAAGCCATTCTTGCCTTAAAGGCATTAGGTTATTCGGATAAAGAAGTACAAAAAGTAGCAAAGCAGCTTGGTGCAGAGACATTCACAACGGAGCAATATATTAAAAAAGCATTACAAATGATGTTAAGATAAGGGGTGGCGTAATGGAGGAGAGAATAGTGAATCAGGAGGTTGATTCGAACGAACTGTCCTTTGAACAGAGCTTGCGACCACAAACATTACAGCAATATATTGGCCAAGATAAGGTCAAGGCGAATTTAAGTGTGTTTATTGAAGCCGCACGGATGCGTGAAGAAACACTCGATCATGTACTATTATATGGACCACCGGGTCTTGGGAAAACGACATTAGCGGTTATTATTGCGAATGAAATGGGCGTAAATATTCGTACAACATCTGGACCAGCTATCGAAAGGCCTGGTGATTTGGCAGCGATCCTAAGTGCGCTTGAACCAGGAGATGTGTTATTTATTGATGAAATTCATCGTTTGCCGCGTGCTGTAGAAGAGGTATTGTACCCTGCTATGGAGGATTTTTGTCTTGATATTGTTATTGGGAAAGGACCTGAGGCGCGTTCAATACGGATTGACCTTCCGCCTTTTACTTTAGTTGGAGCTACGACAAGAGCCGGTGCTTTATCGGCCCCGTTACGTGATCGCTTTGGTGTATTGAGTCGCTTAGAATATTATACGGAGTATCAATTAACAGATATCGTCATGCGAACGTCGGTTATTATGGATACAGAAATGGATGTGCAAGCTGCAGGGGAAATCGCGAGAAGATCACGCGGTACGCCTCGAATTGCCAATCGCTTGCTTCGAAGAGTACGAGATTTTGCTCAAGTGCGTGGGGATGGTACAATTACAAAGGAACTAGCTGACTATGCTTTAGAGCTTTTACAAGTTGATCGCCTAGGCCTTGATCATATTGATCATAAGCTTCTAAGAGGAATTATAGAAAAATTCCGCGGTGGACCAGTAGGGCTAGAAACGATTGCGGCGACAATCGGAGAAGAAGCTCACACGATTGAAGATGTATATGAACCGTATTTATTACAAATTGGTTTCTTACAGAGAACCCCTCGTGGTCGAATAGCCACACCTCTTGTATATGAGCATTTTCAAATGGAGGTGCCGAAATGACAGGGCTACCTAAGATTTTGATGACTCTTGGTGTTATTCTTTTTATTATTGGCTTTGCGATGAAATTTATTAATCTTGGTAAACTTCCAGGTGATATTGTCATTAAAAAAGAGAATACAACGTTTTATTTTCCGATTGTCACGTCGATTATTGTCAGCTTGATTTTATCGGCGATTTTTTATGTTATTGGAAGGTTTAAATAATGGCTCTGTTACATACTGTGGTGTTTTTTTGCTTATCTAAAAACAAAGATTCCATATGAACAGTCGAACAGTCCCGAAAAAGCGCATGAATTAACATAATGAAGTAACATAGCCTAAGTATGAAAGATACTTCAAGATTGAACTTATGAGGAAGTGGAAGAAGTGAAATTAGATTTATTTGATTTTCATTTGCCGGAGGAATTGATTGCTCAAGTCCCATTGGAAAATAGGGAAGCAAGCAGACTGATGGTGTTAGATAAAGAGACGGGAGACATACAGCACGATGTATTCAAACATATTACAGAGTATCTGCAGCCAGGCGACTGCTTAGTATTAAATGATACGAAGGTACTGCCTGCGCGCCTGCATGGAAGCAAGGAAGATACGGGTGCTAATATAGAAGTGCTGTTATTAAAACAGCAGCAAGATGATGAATGGGAAACGCTTGTGAAACCAGCGAAACGAATTAAAGAAGGCTCAACGATTGTCTTTGGAGATGGGAAATTAAAGGCTGTTTGCACAGGTGTACTTGAGCACGGTGGACGCATGTTACGATTTCAGTATGATGGGATTTTTTATGAAGTGCTTGAGGAATTAGGGGAAATGCCATTACCTCCTTATATTAAAGAGCAACTGGATGACCAAGACCGTTATCAGACGGTATATGCACGAGAACGTGGTTCAGCAGCAGCGCCAACAGCCGGACTTCATTTTACGAAAGAGCTGTTAGCGAAGGTGAAGGAGATGGGCGTTCATATTGCCTTTATTACGCTTCATGTTGGCCTTGGTACATTTCGTCCGGTAAATGTCGAGGATATTGATGACCATGATATGCACTCAGAATTTTATCAAATGACAGCGGATACGGCTCATCTGTTAAATGAAGTGAAAGCGAATGGCGGACGCATTATTACAGTTGGAACCACTTCAACGAGAACACTGGAAACGATTGCTTCTCGTCATAATGGCGTGTTTAAAGAAGAAAGTGGTTGGACAAGTATTTTTATTTATCCCGGCTATGAATTTAAAGGAATTGACGCTATGATTACCAATTTCCATCTGCCTAAATCTACGTTAATTATGCTGATTAGTGCGCTCGCTGGTCGAGAGAACGTGCTTCATGCCTATAATATAGCTGTGGAAGAAAAATACAGGTTCTTTAGTTTTGGAGATGCAATGTTTATTAAATAAGAGTGAATGGCTCTTGAAAGGAGTTATATGAGTTGACAGCAATACGATACGAACATATTAAAACATGTAAACAAACAGGGGCAAGACTTGGAATTGTTCATACACCTCATGGTTCTTTTGAAACACCAGCATTTATGCCGGTTGGAACGATGGCTACTGTAAAAACGATGTCACCTGAGGAATTAAAACAAATGGGGGCAGGCATTATCTTAAGCAATACATATCATTTGTGGTTACGTCCAGGTCATGATATTGTGAAAGAAGCAGGCGGCTTACATCAATTTATGAATTGGGATCGTCCGATTTTAACAGATTCGGGTGGATTCCAAGTGTTTAGCTTAAGCGATTTTCGTAAGATTGAAGAGGAAGGCGTTCATTTTCGAAATCATTTGAATGGTGATAAATTATTTTTGTCCCCTGAAAAAGCGATGGAAATTCAAAATGCGCTGGGCTCTGATATTATGATGGCGTTTGATGAATGTCCGCCATTCCCTGCAACAGAAGAGTATATGAAAAAATCGGTTGAGCGTACATCACGTTGGGCTGAGCGCTGCCTAAAAGCACATGAGCGTCCGCAGGATCAAGGGTTATTTGGTATTGTTCAAGGCGGTGAATATGAGCATCTTCGTAAGCAAAGTGCTCAAGATTTAATATCTTTAGACTTCCCGGGCTATGCGATTGGTGGTCTATCGGTTGGCGAACCAAAAGATATTATGAATCGTGTTCTTGAGTTTACAACGCCATTATTACCAGCGGATAAACCGCGCTATTTAATGGGCGTAGGTTCTCCTGACTCCTTAATTGATGGCGCAATTCGCGGAGTTGATATGTTTGATTGTGTTCTTCCAACACGTATTGCGCGTAATGGAACGCTGATGACAAGTAATGGTCGACTTGTTGTAAAAAATGCGAAATATGCTCGTGATTTTGGTCCGCTCGATGAAAACTGTACTTGTCATGTTTGCCAAAACTATAGTCGTGCTTATATCCGTCATTTAATTAAGTGTGACGAAACGTTCGGAATTCGACTTACGACTTACCATAACCTTCATTTTCTGTTAAACTTAATGGAGCAGGTCAGACAAGCTATTAGAGAAGATCGTCTTGGAGACTTTAGGGAAGAGTTTTTTGAACAGTATGGTTTTAATAAACCGAATGCGAAAAACTTCTAATTCCATACATATTACGTAGAAAGGAGATTACATATGGACAGTTTAGTACAATTAGCACCATTACTAATTATGTTTGTATTGTTCTATTTCTTGCTTATTCGTCCACAAAAGAAACGTCAAAATGCTGTTAAAGAAATGCAAAGCAGCTTGAAAAAAGGCGATAAAGTGGTGACGATTGGCGGCTTACATGGAACAGTCGATTCAATTGATGAATTAAAAGTGGTTATTAAATCACCAGATGGTACAAAATTAACTTTTGACAGACAAGCTATTCGCGAAGTCGTTGAAAGTGTGCCTGAGAAGGCAGAAGCTTAAGAATAAAGAAACCGAGCGGATTCCCGCTCGGTTTCTTTATTCTCCTTTGCTTATATTTACTCCAAGTATCCCTCCCATTGTAGCGGTCACAACGAAGCATCCATAAGAAACCCATTGCTTTGCAGAAAATAATGAATCATGTCCTAAATATTGAAATAATAAAATAATCGCTAAGTAGACAATTCCGGTGCCTCCACCGAGTAGGATTCCTTGCTTTCTACCTTTTCCTCCTGATACAAAGCCCCCGATGAAAATCGATAAAAATGTGACAATCATTACAACGAGACTTATGGACGATTCTGTTAATGCTGTGAAGCGAAGTAATGTAGAGAAGATAAGACTGGCAATTAGCGCTAAAACAAAAATGGTGCTAACACCGTATAGGATGGCGAAGCTCATTCTTTTTGTTTCGATTGTCGTTCCCCCCTTTTTAGTACAAGCATATTCGTGGAAAGTCTTGCCTAGACCAAACGATTAAAAAATGGAAAAATATTTTCCCAATTCTTGCACATTCTAATAAGGAAGGATTATCTACAAGTTAAGGGAGTGCATATATGTGGAGTTATATGCCACAATTATTTTAAGGACAGTCATCAGTTATTTGCTTATTTTAATTATTTTTCGCTTAATGGGTAAGCGTGAAATTGGTGAGTTAAGTGTTTTGGATTTAGTTGTTTTTATTATGTTAGGGGACATTGCTGTTGTTGCAGCTGAAAAACAGGACAAACCTTTTTTAGAAATTCTTTTTCCTATGCTTATTTTGCTGGTTATTCAACTCTTATTTTCGTATATGTCATTGAAAAGCTCGAAGTTTCGTAAATTAGTAGATGGCGCACCGAGTATTATTATTAGCAATGGAAAGATTGATGAAAAAGCGATGCGCCAGCAACGCTATAATTTTGACGATTTACTAACGCAGCTTCGTGAAAAAGGTATTATTGATATCAATGAGGTTCAGTTTGCCATTTTGGAAACAACAGGTAAGCTTTCTGTTATTAAACGAGAAAATAAGGAAGTTTCCCAACATAAGGAGGCTGCATTTCCCCTGATTATAGATGGCGAAGTACAAGAGGATAGCCTCCGACATATTGGGCAAAATCAGTTTTGGCTCCGTCAGCAATTAAAGAAACGGGGCTATGAAGATATAAAGAAAATATCCTTATGTAGCTATAAGAACGGAACGCTGTATATTGATCAAAGTGACAGTTAAGGGCGCCATGCAAAACGGGCTAGAAAAGGTCCAATTCGCGGAATGCGCTGTAGGTCACTCTTTTTAATGCTGCCAGTAGCAAGCATCAGTACAATATACGTAATCAGAAGAATAGTCAGTGAACTTAGTAATCGGGTACTAATCGAGAAATTAGTTAAAAGATAATAGAACATATAATAACCGCCGGCACCTGAGATGAGACCAATGAGCAGAGCAGAACAATAGCTGCGAACATGAATGGTGAACGGAACGACTTTTAAGACGGTTGAGAAATGTAAAAAGGTTACGAGCACTGTTCCGACAGCAATCCCCATGGCTGCTCCCATAATGCCAAAACTCTCTTTTGTTGCTAATAAGAAGATCACGACAATTTTAACGATGGCACCAATCAAACTATTAATCATCGCCGCCCGCGCTAAATTTAATGCTTGAAGCATAGCTTGTAAAGGAATTTGAAAATAGAACATAACAAAAAAAGGTGCGAGAAATTTAATAAAAACCGCAGCGTTTGAGGAGCCGTACATCAGCTCTAAAAGCGGTTCGGCAAACACATAAAGAGCAATAACCGCTAAACAACCCGTGCTGAAGGTAATATTTAATGTTTGTTGCAATCGATGTTCAATTAATTTCATATTTCCAATTGACTTTGCCTCACTTACTGCTGGAACAAGTGATGTAGCAAGGGAAGATGTAAGGAAGGAAGGAAGCATTAATAAGGGCAAGGCGTATCCGGTTAACTCCCCGTATTGCTTAGTAGCGACAGCTGTAGCTACACCAGCAATCGCTAAACTTTGAGCGACTACAATCGGTTCTAAAAACCAAGCAAAAGAACCAATCATTCGACTGCCCGTTGTCGGAACGGCGATGCCCATTAATTCGGTAAACGTGTCTTTGCCTGAGTGAGCCATCTTAAAAAAGCCTTTACGTAATTTAAAGTGTTTTTTCAATTTAAAGGCACGCAGTAAGTAAAGTAGGGAGGCGAGCTCTCCGATAATGGATGCTAACATGGCTCCTGCCGCCGCATATTCAATGCCATAAGGTAAAAAGGTTTTCGTTAAGACTGCAATAAAGGTGATTCTTACTATTTGTTCAATCAGTTGAGAAAGGGCAAAAGGTTTCATATTTTGTTTGCCTTGAAAATAACCGCGCAGAACAGAAGAAATCGCAATAATTGGTACGACAGGGGCGATAGCTAGTAAAGGCCAAATCGTACGTTGATCTGTAAATAAAGTTTCAGAAAGTATAGGAGCCAGTATAATTAACAGTGGTGTGAAAATCATGGATAACGAAAAAGTACAGGCGAGGGAAACGACAAGAATTTTTTTTACTTTTCGCTCATCACCCCGTGCATGTGCTTCAGCAACAAATTTAGAAATGGCAACTGGAAGTCCAAATTGAGTAATCGCAATAACAAGAAATAATGTCGGGAGTGCCATCATATATAACCCGACCCCTTCTTCCCCGATAAAACGGGCGATAACAATTCGGTTAATAAATCCGAGTATCCTTGTAATTAAGCTAGCTGCGATTAAAATTAATGTTCCTTTTAAGAATTTTGACATTGCTTACAATCCCTGCCTTCTCAAACAAGCTGTCATATTATACAATTAACTATATGCAGTGACTTGGACAAAGCATGACAAAAGTGTTTGCGTTAAATACAAATAATCTTTCTTCGATGGGGGAAAAGCGATGACACAGAATCATCCTTATCAACGATACTACATTAAGGTAAAGCCAGCTTTAAAAAGCAAGCGGGAAGAGTTTAGAATGCTCGGATTACATGCGGTGAAAGAAGAGGACATTTGGAGCTACTTAACGGACAAAACATGGAAGCGTCCGCAAGAAACGATCCGTATTCATGAAATTGTAGCCGATATTTTAGCTCTTTCAAGCAATCAATTTATGACGTTTCAAATGATTGCTGCTTATAAAGCACCGAGCCTTTTTGAACCTTTGTCATCAGAGGAATTGAAAGATTTGTTACGTGATTAAAATGCATATAGAAGAGCGGCTCTTCTAAAAAATTGACAGTCGATTAAAATTGAATCATAATACTTATGGTTATGTATTTTTCTGGTGAAAAGGTAGTACTCGCGGTAACTCAGACACTTCTTTCGAATGTGATTCGAATAAGCAATACAACAACAAGGTCATAGGCATGTTATAGAAAGGGGCCTACTACATAATGGTAAAAAGAAGCAGGATTGTGGCGTTTTTCCTTATTGCTATCGTTATTTTTTCAGCAATAGGTACAACGTCCAAAGACATTCTCAATAATATTAAATTGGGACTAGACCTTCAAGGTGGTTTTGAAGTGCTTTACGAAGTAAAACCGCTTGATGGCGGGAAAGTTACGGAGTCCGTATTAACGAGTACGCAAGGTGCACTTGAAAGACGTATCAACGTGCTTGGGGTTAGTGAGCCGAATATTCAGATTGAGGGCAAGGATCGCATCCGCGTTCAATTAGCTGGTGTAACGGATCAAAATAACGCTCGTAAAATTTTATCGACTCAGGCTAAACTATCATTCCGTGATTTCAACGATAAGGAAATGATGACAGGTGCCGATTTAAAAGAAGGCGGTGCTAAACAAACATTCCAAGATAATAAACCAGTTGTCGAAATTACGTTAAAAGATTCCAAAAAGTTTAAAGAAATTACACAAAAGATTTCACAAATGGAGCCAGGAACAAACGTCTTGGCAATTTGGTTAGACTTTGAAGAAGGCAAAGATTCATTCGCGAAAGTAGAATCACAAGATAATATGATTTCTGCACCACAAGTGAGTGAAGTATTTAATACGAATACAGTATATATAACAGGTCAATTTACAGTAGAAGAAGCAAAAGAACTGGCAAGTCTATTAAATGCAGGTGCTCTTCCTGTTGATTTAAAAGAAGTATACTCAACGTCTGTAGGTGCACAGTTTGGAGAAGAAGCGCTTAACAAAACCATTTATGCTGGTATTCTCGGGATTGCGTTGATTTTCTTATTCATGCTATTCTACTATCGCTTCCCAGGTTTTATCGCAATTGTGACATTATCAATCTATATCTACTTAACACTGCTTGTGTTTGACTGGATGAACGCCGTCTTAACGCTTCCGGGAATTGCAGCATTAGTGCTCGGAGTTGGGATGGCCGTGGATGCAAATATTATTGGCTATGAGCGAATTAAGGATGAATTGAAATTAGGTCGTTCTGTAAAAGCAGCTTTTGCGGAAGGAAACAAAAACTCGCTAGCTACGATTTTTGATGCGAATTTAACGACGTTGCTTGCGGCAGCCGTTTTATTCATTATTGGGACAAGCTCTGTTAAAGGGTTTGCTACAACGTTAATTATTTCGATTCTAATGAGTTTCATCACTGCTGTTTACGGTACACGACTTTTCTTAGGCTTATGGGTAAAAAGCGGCATCTTTGATAAGCGTCCGGGCTGGTTTGGAGTAAGAAAGAAAGATGTTCATCAGTTATCAGAAAAGCTTGATTTAGTCGATTTAAGAACACGATTTGATCGTATTGACTTTGTTAAGCATAGAAAAGTGTTTTATGGTATTTCAACAGCAATTACGATTATTGGGATTATCTTTTTGTTTGTATTTAAGTTAAATCTTGGTATTGATTTTACAAGTGGAACACGCATTGAAATTGGCGGAGATAAACCATTAACAACGCAGCAAATTGAAACAGAAATGAACAAGCTGGATATTGAAGTGAAGGATATTAATTTCGCGGGTACAAATAATGAAATTGGTGTCGTTCGTGTAATCGGTGTTCTAGATAAAGAAGAAATTGCTGAATTGAAGGATCATTTCAGTAAGGATTTTGGTGTTGAGCCAAATGTTAGTACGGTTTCACCAACCGTTGGTAAAGAGTTAGCGAAAAATGCGTTAATTGCTGTAGTCATTGCCTCACTTGGAATCATTTTATATGTTTCTGTACGATTTGAGTGGAGAATGGCTGTACCATCTGTTGTTGCTTTAATACATGACGCCTTTTTTGTCATTACGCTTTTCAGCGTTCTGCGATTAGAAGTAGACATTACGTTTATTGCCGCGATTTTAACAATCGTTGGGTACTCGATTAACGATACAATTGTTACCTTTGACCGAATCCGCGAAAATTTACGTAAGAAGAAGAAAATTAAAACGGTGGAAGAACTCGAAGAAATTGTAAATATCAGTATTCGTCAAACATTAACAAGATCGATTAACACGGTATTAACGGTTCTTGTAACGATTATCGCTTTAATGATTTTCGGCAGCGAATCCATCCGTAACTTCTCGATTGCGCTATTCATTGGGATGGTTTGTGGTGTGTACTCTTCTCTATACATCGCTTCTCAATTCTGGCTAGATTTGAAGGCGAAAGAATTAAAGCAAAAAGGTACGTTAAAAACAGAAAAAGTGAAAAGAGAAAGCTTAGAAGGACAAGTATAAGCTTTTGAATGGAGAGACTGACAATATGTCAGTCTCTTTTTTGGAATTGGCAAATAAGAGGCGCTCCTTTTAAGGGTGAAATTAAAATTGAAACTGCTCCTCTCTTTTTTGTATAATGAATAAATTGAGGGGTGAATTCATGTTAAAGCCAAAAACGCGGTGGAATGTACAAGCCGCTGATTCAAATAAAATTACTGCGCTAGTGGAACAGCTTCATATTACACCTCTAGTAGCAACGCTATTAGTTAATCGAGGCTTAGATGATGTCGAAGCTGCTCGATCTTTTTTATATGTAAAAAAACAAACGTTTCATGACCCGTTTCTATTAAAGGATATGGACAAAACCGTTCATCGTATACAAGAGGCCATTCATCGTGGCGAGAAAATTCGCATATTCGGTGATTATGATGCGGATGGTGTCACATCGACAACGGTGATGATGACAACGCTAAAAAGATTAGGCGCTCACGTGGATTTCTATATTCCCAATCGTTTTACAGAAGGATATGGGCCGAATGAGATGGCTTTTCGCCTTGCTGCTAGTGAAGGTGTGCAGCTATTAATTACCGTTGATACAGGAATTGCTGCCGTAGCAGAAGCAGCGCTTGCCCGTGAGCTTGGGATGGATTATATTGTGACAGATCATCATGAACCAGGACCAGAGCTTCCAGAAGCATTTGCTATCATTCATCCAAAGTTAGAAGATAGCAGCTATCCGTTTAAAGAATTAGCTGGAGTTGGGGTAGCATTCAAGCTTGCACATGCCCTGCTTGGAGAACTTCCGGAAGACCTGCTAGAAATTGCTGCAATTGGAACGATTGCCGATTTAGTACCGTTGCTTGGTGAAAATCGTTTGATTGCTGCAAAAGGAATTGAAAAGATGCGCCAGACGAGAAGACCAGGTCTTGTTTCTTTAATGAAAGTAGCGAATATTGAGCAAGGTTCGTTAACGGAAGAATCGATTGGGTTTTCTTTGGCGCCGCGTTTAAATGCAGCCGGACGTTTAGGTCCTGCCGATCCTGCTGTTGATTTATTAATGGCGGAAGATTTGCTAGAGGCAGCCGAGCTTTCAGAAGAAATTAATGAGCTTAATAAAGAGCGTCAAGCAATTGTAGCGGAAGCAGTAGAGGAAGCGGTTCGTGAAGTAGAAGAACATTATCCACTCGCTAACAATCAAGTGCTGGTTGTCGGGAAAGAGGGATGGAATTCAGGCATTGTAGGGATTGTCGCTTCAAAGCTTGTTGAGCGTTATTATCGACCGACAATCGTTCTAAGTTATGATCGAGAAAAAGGTTTAGCAAAAGGATCAGCACGCAGTATTGCTGGATTTGATTTATTTCGGAATTTATCTACTTGTCGCGAATTATTACCTCATTTCGGAGGTCATCCAATGGCAGCTGGAATGACGTTACAAATTGATGATGTGCCCGAATTGCGCATGCGTTTAAATCAATTGGCGGCCGAACAATTAACAGCAGAAGATTTTATTCCTGTAGTGAGTCTAGATGGAGCCGTACATATTGAAGAGGCTTCCATTCAAACAATTGAGGAAATGAGCTTATTAGCTCCATTTGGTGTCAGCAATCCTAAACCGAAAGTTTTACTTGATTCTGTTCAGCTTGCAGGCATTCGGAAAATCGGTGCCAATCAAAATCATTTAAAGTTCCAGTTTGCGGAGGAAGATAAGCAGCTTGATGGGGTTGGATTTGGCTTAGGACATTATGCTGATCATATTGCTCCGCATGCCAAAGTGTCCGTTATTGGAGAACTTTCTATTAATGAGTGGAATAATATGAAAAAGCCGCAAATTTTTGTGAAAGATATTGCTGTTGATCATTGGCAGCTATTTGATTATCGTGGTAAAGGTCAAGTGGAAAAGTGGTTAACGGAGATTTTGCCAACGAAACGAAAAATCATTATTTTTTCGACCGAGACGATGAAACAGTATCCGTTTTTGCAAGATTATCCAGATGTGATGTTGATTCAAACGGAGCAGGATGTAGACAGGGTAGAAGGAATTAATAGCTATTTAGTATTGATGGACTTGCCAGTGTCTCGCGAAATTTTACAGAAACTTATTCGTAATCAACAGCCAGAGCGAATTTATGCTCACTTTTTTCATCAACAAGATCATTTCTTAAGTACGATGCCAACTCGGGACCATTTTAAATGGTTTTATGCATTTTTAGCGAAAAAAGGGCCGCTTGATTTAGGAAGATATGGAGATGACCTTGCTGCATACCGTGGTTGGTCCCGAAATACAATTGATTTTATTTCTAAGGTGTTTTTTGAATTAGATTTTGTTACAATAGATAATGGATTAATTATGCTTAAAACCAATGCGAAAAAACGCGAACTAACTGATTCAATATCGTATCAACGAAAGAAAGAGCAATTTGAGCTTGAAAAAGAGCTTGTTTATTCTTCCTATCAGCAATTATTCGATTGGTTCAATCAAGAATTAATTCAAGAGGTAATAGACCTTGAGGAGGAAACAAAGCAATGGATTTAAAGCAATTTGTAACAATTGTGCCAGATTGGCCGAAAAAAGGAATTATTTTCAAAGATATCACGACGTTAATGGATAATGGTCAAGCCTATAAATATGCAACAGATCAAATTGTAGAATATGCACGTGATAAAAAGATTGATTTAGTCGTTGGACCGGAAGCACGTGGCTTCATTATCGGATGCCCAGTTGCTTATGCATTAGAGGTTGGTTTTGCACCGGTACGTAAAGAAGGGAAACTTCCACGAGAAACTGTGAAAGTCGAGTATGGATTAGAGTATGGGAAAGATGTACTAACGATTCATAAAGATGCGATTAAGCCGGGACAGCGTGTGTTAATCACCGATGACTTGCTGGCAACAGGAGGCACAATCGAAGCAACAATTAAACTTGTGGAAGAATTAGGCGGAGTAGTTGCAGGGATTGCCTTTTTAATCGAGTTAAGCGATTTAGATGGCAGAGATAAACTAAACGGTTACGATGTCTTAACATTAATGACATATTAATAATGAAGAAAGAGCATTCTTGGAATAGAATGCTCTTTTTTACAAGGCTGCTTAATAAAAAATGGCCGGTTATTAAGAAAAATACAAGGAATTCTCTTTACATCCTCCCTTTTTTTTTCGATAATAGTAACAATAATGTTTTTTTTCTGCAAAAATTGTCGTGTTTTGAATAAAGACTAATAGATATGATTAATTATACTCAATCCGGTGTATTAGTATAAATAGAGACAATAAGATACCGGTGGCAGTTAAAGTGGGGTTAAGGTGATTTCATGGCTAATGATCAAATATTGACTGCCGAGCAGGTTGTCGAAATAGCGAGCCGGTATCTTCAGCCCGAGGAAGCTGAATTTGTTTATAAAGCATACAAATATGCTGAGTATGCTCATCGTGAGCAATATCGTAAATCGGGTGAGCCTTATATTATTCATCCGATTCAAGTAGCTGGAATTCTAGCGGATCTTGAAATGGATCCAGCGACGATTGCAGCGGGGTTTTTGCACGATGTTGTGGAAGATACCGAAGTGACGCTGAAGGACCTTGAGGAACACTTCAGTGCTGAAGTTGCGATGCTCGTTGATGGTGTAACAAAACTCGGAAAAATTAAATATAAATCTCAGCAAGAACAGCAGGCAGAAAACCATCGCAAAATGTTTGTTGCTATGGCTCAAGATATTCGGGTTATTTTAATTAAGCTTGCGGATCGCTTGCATAACATGCGGACATTAAAGCACTTGCCGCAGGAAAAACAGCGTAGAATTTCGAATGAAACATTAGAAATTTTTGCTCCGCTTGCTCATCGACTTGGAATTAGTACGATTAGATGGGAGCTTGAGGATACAGCGCTTCGCTACTTAAATCCACAGCAATATTATCGCATTGTTAATTTAATGAAGCGAAAGCGTGCTGAGCGTGAGCAGTATCTTCAAGAGGTTATTAATGAAGTTCGAGACAATGTTGGTGCTGTGAACATTAAGGCGGATATTTCAGGAAGACCAAAACATATTTATAGCATTTATCGTAAAATGGTGATGCAAAATAAGCAATTTAGTGAAATTTATGATTTGTTGGCCGTTCGTGTTGTTGTCAACAGCATTAAAGATTGCTATGCCGTACTTGGAATTATTCATACATGTTGGAAACCAATGCCGGGGCGCTTCAAAGATTATATTGCTATGCCAAAGCCAAATATGTATCAATCTTTGCATACAACGGTGATTGGACCAAAAGGTGATCCGTTAGAAGTCCAAATTCGGACGAGTGAGATGCATCGAATTGCTGAATTTGGTGTTGCGGCTCACTGGGCTTATAAAGAAGGAAAAGATGCAAGCAATCAGCCATCACTTGAGGATAAGCTTACATGGTTCCGAGAAATTCTTGAATTTCAGGATGATGCTACAAATGCTGAGGAATTTATGGAATCGCTGAAAATTGACTTATTTTCGGACATGGTGTTCGTTTTTACTCCAAAGGGTGACGTAATTGAATTACCGGCTGGTTCCAATCCAATTGACTTTGCTTACCGAATTCACTCGGAAATCGGTAACAAAACAATCGGTGCCAAAGTAAATGGGAAAATGGTTCCGCTAGACTGTAAATTAAAAACGGGCGATATTATTGAAATTTTAACATCTAAGCATTCATATGGCCCGAGTCAAGACTGGTTAAAATTAACGCAAACTTCACAAGCGAAGAATAAAATTCGAGCCTTTTTCAAAAAGCAACGCCGCGAAGAAAATATCGAAAAAGGAAAAGAGCTTGTTGAAAAAGAGATTAGGGCGATGGAGTTTGATCCAAAAGAAATTCTTATGCCGGATAATTTAAAGAGAGTAGCGGAGAAGTTTAATATTATTAATGTCGATGATCTGTTTGCTGCTGTCGGCTATAATGGTATAACCGCTTTACAAGTAGCTAATCGCTTAACGGAAAAATTACGCAAACAAAAGGAACGTGAACAAGAGCCGGATATTAAAAATGCGGTTTCTGAATTGAAATCGTTCCCAATGAGTAAAAAGCGTGAATCAGGTGTACGTGTACCAGGAATTGATAATTTATTAATTCGTGTTTCTCGTTGTTGTAACCCGGTGCCGGGTGATGAAATTGTTGGTTATATTACAAAAGGGCGCGGTGTTTCAGTTCATCGAAAAGACTGTACAAACCTAGATGTAAGCGAAGATGAAAATCGCCTTATTCCGGTTGAATGGGAAAGTATTGCGAATGATCGAAAAGAATATACAGTGGAAATTGAAATAAGCGGTTATGATCGTCGAGGCTTATTGAATGAAGTATTACAGGCGGTAAATGAAACAAAAACAAATATTTCGGCTGTTTCAGGAAAATCAGATCGTAATAAAGTAGCGACGATTCATATGTCCATTTATATTTTTAATCTGGCTCATTTACAGAAAGTCGTCGAACGGATTAAGCAAATTCCAGATGTCTATTCTGTAAGAAGGATGATGAATTAAGGAGTTTTATTCATGCGCGTAGTATTACAACGATCAAAGGCGGCTAAAGTAGTAGTAGCTGGAGAAACAATTGGTGAAATTGAAAGAGGTCTTGTTTTGCTAGTGGGTGTCACTCATGGTGATACAGCAGAAGACGCTGCTTATTTAGCTGAAAAAATTGTGAATTTACGAATTTTTGAAGATGAGGATGGAAAAATGAATCACTCGCTTCTTGATGTTGGTGGCTCTATTCTTTCTGTCTCTCAATTTACGCTATATGGTGATTGTCGCAAAGGTCGTCGTCCAAACTTTATGGATGCAGCACGTCCGGAAGAGGCCGAGGTGTTGTATGA
Organism: Peribacillus asahii; assembly: GCF_003570725.1. Classification (GTDB taxonomy): domain Bacteria; phylum Bacillota; class Bacilli; order Bacillales; family DSM-1321; genus Peribacillus; species Peribacillus asahii. The sequence continues at coordinate 46,972 of NZ_QWVS01000020.1, read as the reverse complement.
ACGATTTAATGAGGAACTTCGTAAGCGAGGCGTCCATACTGAAACCGGGCAATTCGGTGCAATGATGGATGTTCAGCTTACAAATGATGGGCCTGTCACCTTAATATTAGAAAGTAAGTAACAAAAAAAATCCCTAATAGGGATTTTTTTTGTTGTTTACTAGTAGATTCATTATAGCTAGTAACATAGCCTTATTTGAAATATCGAGCAAGTCCGTTGTAGATTGCTGATGTGACGTTTTCTTGGTAGTCATTTGTTGTGACAATTAACTCATCAGCAGGGTTACTTAAATAGCCGAGTTCGACTAGTGCTGCTGCTCGTTTATTTTCCCTTAGCACATGATAATTTCCAAGGCGCTGCCCGCGGTTTTCAACTTGTAAGGCTGAGGCGAGCGAGTAATTAATGGATGAGGCTAAAGCTTGTTGATATCCATGATAATAATAGGTCGTGATGCCGCTCGTTGCAAGATTTACCGTGCTATCATAATGCAGGCTAATAAAAGCATCTGCATTGTGAATATGAGAGATGCTTACGCGAGAGGGAAGCGGCACATATGTATCTGTACTTCTTGTTAAGATGACATCGGCTCCGGCTGCATGCAGCTTATCGTATAGCAGCTTAGCTGTGCGACTTGTTAAATGCTTTTCAAGTGTGCCTCGCAGGCCGATTGTTCCGCCATCACGTCCGCCATGACCAGGGTCAATAATAATGACCTTATCTTTTAAATATTTTTCTACACCAGGGCGGGTAACTTGTTCGTTATGGCCATCTATGCTGACCATCCAGCCCGCTACATAGCCTGTTTTTCCGCTCTTCCATTTTACTTTATACCAATCGTCTTCAAGACCTGTAACCGAGAAGGTATCTCCTTCTTTTGTTTGTTTAAGGATGGCTGAATTCGCAGTTGGTTTTTCTCGAATCAATGTATCATCGTACATAATGGAAATTGTGCCGTTCGTTACTTTCTTTTTTTCAGAAGAGAGTGCTGGCGGTTCTTCTTTTTCTAAAAACCAATTAGCTACCCACCCTTTTTTTGTCGAATTAAACTGAATTTGTGTTAGGTATCCTTTTTCTTTTATAATAGGATAACTTTCATTTTTTTTGACTTCACCTAATAAGCTGCTCGTTAACGAGGCCTCTTTATGAACGGCTAGGTTTGGGGCTAATACTTTTGCCGTTGCACCGCTCGATGCTGTATCTTTTGTTTGAATATATTGCTTTAAAACCCAGCCTTTTTGATTTTGAAAGTCAATTTGCACCCAACTTCCTTCTTCCTGATAAACGGTCACTTCGCTGTTTTTTGCTAATTTGCCTAAAAGTGCTCCGCTCGTAGATGGTTGTAAGCGTACATTTAATTGATCAACGTTTACTAAGCCCGTATATAGTTCTTCTGCTTTTGCTTTCGATTCTTTTGCTTTTTTAGTTTGCCCGGTGGCAGAAAGTTGAACATATTGCTTAGCTACCCAGCCTTGTACATGATCGGTTTTGATTTCGAGCCAATTCTCGTTGTCTGTTATGGTGATGCTGACTGCTGTACCGTGAGATAGTGAACCAATCGTTTGAAAGGATGTTCCAGGTCCAGTACGAATGCGAACAGAGTCTCCGATGATGGTACCTTGCTCCGTTGTTTGGTTCACTGCTTCTGTTTTTTCTACAAGCCAATTGGCAACCCAACCTGTTTTGGCTGCTGATAATTTAATTTGAATCCAATCGCCTTCCTCTTTTATAACAACGTGTTCTTCTCCTTTTGTTAATTGACCGATGACAGGAAAGCTAAGTCCTGCTCCAGCGCGCACATTGACGCTATTGGATGTTGCAGTAATTTTTTGCTGCTCACTAAAGGCGTATGCATGCGGAAAAGCAATGAATATGATAAGTAAAGCGAGAGTAAGTATGGTCCATTTTTGTTTCAATGAGCTCAATGCCTCCTCTTAGATAAAATTTTGTTTATATGTAACATTTCAATATTTTAAAAAACCCTCTAGTAGGAAATACTATGACTAAATGAGGAGGGGGTTCGTTTATGAAATTTAGTGAGAAAGGGCAAACGAGTTTAACTGGTTCCAATCAATTAACCGGAGTCGACTTTCACGATTTTATTCAAAAAGAGCAAAGCGCTAATTTAATTGAATTAGCGTCTGAATTTGGCGTGAATGTTCGGACAATTAAAAATCTAAAAAAGCATTTACGGTAAAGCGAAATTTGTCGAGCGAGTCTTGACAATTGAAGACAACGTCCGTATGATTATAGAATATCATACATATTACTGCAACAACCAATGATGGAGAAAAGTAGTTAAGATACACATGGAAAGAGAGGAAATGCCTTAGGCTGAGAGCATTCCACATGATGCCTTAATGAAAGAACACTCTGTAGGTTTCGCTCTGAACAAGCATTCTTTAGTAGGAGATGAACGTAGGCAGGCGTTAACTGCTTAAAAGAGGAGGCACTTATTACGTGCTTCAACTAGGGTGGCACCACGGGATATTCAACTCTCGTCCCTTGTAGCGATTGAGTTACAAGGGATGAGAGTTTTTTGTATGGGCAAATAAGAATGGAGGGAACGCAATGGGTATTCAAATTCCACGAGGTACGCAGGATTTACTGCCGGGCCAAACGGAAATCTGGCAATACATTGAGAATACAGCGCGCGAGCTTTGTCGCCGCTATCAATATAAAGAAATTCGCACACCGATTTTCGAGCATACGGAACTGTTCTTACGCGGTGTAGGTGATACAACAGACATCGTGCAAAAGGAAATGTATACGTTTCAAGATCGCGGTGGAAGGGACTTAACGCTGCGTCCAGAAGGAACGGCGTCTGTTGTTCGTTCTTATATTGAAAATAAAATGTTTGGTCATCCATCACAACCGGTTAAGCTTTATTATATTGGACAAATGTTTCGATATGAGCGTCCACAAGCGGGTCGCTTCCGTCAATTTGTTCAATTCGGAATTGAAGCTTTAGGCAGCAAAGACCCAGCTATCGATGCAGAAGTGCTGGCATTAGCGATGAGCCTTTATCAAGAGTTAGGTTTGAAAAAACTAAAGCTTGTCATTAATAGTTTAGGTGATAGCGAAAGTCGAATCGCTCACCGAAATGCGTTAATTAATCATTTTGAACCACGCATTGGTGAGTTTTGCAGCGATTGTCAAAATCGCTTGCAAAAGAACCCGCTTCGCATTTTAGATTGCAAAAAAGATCATGATCATGAGTTAATGAAAACGGCTCCATCGATTATTGATTATTTAAATGAAGAATCACGTACGTATTTTGATAAGGTGAAACAACATTTGACAGATTTAGAGATTGAATTTGTCGAAGATCCAACGCTTGTACGTGGTTTAGATTATTATAATCACACGGCATTTGAGATTATGAGTGAAGCGGAAGGCTTTGGAGCGATTACAACGCTAGCTGGAGGCGGGCGCTATAACGGTCTTGCTGAAAGTTTAGGCGGTCCAGAAACACCGGGTATTGGTTTTGCTCTTAGTATTGAGCGTTTAATTGCGGCTTTACAAGCAGAGAACGTTGAACTTCCTATTGAACAAGGCATTGACTGCTATTTTGTTTCCTTAGGAGATGCTGCGCGTGATTATACGGTGAAGCTTGCTTACCAATTGCGTAATTCTGGTTTTACTGTTGAAAAAGATTATTTAGACCGTAAAGTAAAGGCACAATTTAAATCGGCTGACCGACTAGAAGCAAGATATGTCGCCGTACTTGGGGATGATGAGTTAGCAAATAACAAAATCAACCTTAAAAACATGGCAACAGGCGAGCAAGTTGAATTAGACTTAGCAACATTTATTGAACAATTTAAGAAGCTACAAGCTTAAGGAGGAACTAAGATGTTTGGTAGATCATACTTCTGTGGAGAAGTTTTAGAAACAGCAATTGGTGAAAAAGTAACATTAAAAGGATGGGCTCAAAAGCGACGTGATTTAGGTGGATTAATTTTTATTGATCTACGTGACCGTACAGGCGTTGTTCAAATTGTGTTTAATCCAGATGTATCGGCTGAAGCATTAGCGATTGCTGAGAAAGTTCGTAACGAATACGTTCTTGATGTGCAAGGAACGGTTGTAAAACGTGATGAAACAACGGTAAATCCAAATATTGCAACAGGTACAATTGAAGTACAAGTTGAAAATATTACGATTATTAACGAAGCGAAAACTCCTCCATTTGCTATCGATGGAAATACGGATGTCTCTGAAGATGTTCGTTTGAAATATCGTTATTTAGATTTACGTCGTCCAGCGATGTTTGAAACATTAAACATGCGCCATAAAGCGACAAAAGCAATCCGCAACTATTTAGATAGCGAAGGATTCCTAGACATTGAAACACCAATTTTAACAAAAAGTACACCAGAAGGAGCACGCGATTACTTAGTACCGAGTCGTGTTCATGAAGGGGAATTCTATGCCCTGCCGCAATCACCGCAATTATTTAAACAATTATTGATGGTATCTGGATTTGAACGTTACTATCAAGTAGCTCGTTGTTTCCGTGATGAAGATTTACGAGCTGATAGACAACCTGAATTTACACAAATTGATATTGAGACAAGCTTCATGAGCCAAGAAGACATTATGTCTATGACAGAAAACATGATGGCTAAAGTGATGAAAGAAGTAAAAGGCTTAGATGTGACACTTCCATTCCCTCGTATCACATATGATGATGCGATGAATCGTTATGGTTCAGATAAACCGGATACTCGCTTCGGTATGGAACTTATTGATATTGCTGAAGTGGCGAAACAAAGCAGCTTAAAAGTATTTACAGGTGCTCTTGAAAAAGGCGGCCAAGTAAAAGCAATCGTAGTCAAAGGCGGAGCTGCGGACTACTCTCGTAAAGAAATGGATGCTTACGCAGAATTTGCAGCCATTTACGGTGCTAAAGGTCTTGCTTGGTTAAAAGTTGAAGAAGACGGTTTAAAAGGACCAATCGCTAAATTCTTTGGTGAACTTGAAGAAGCGTTAATCCAAACTGTGAAAGCTGAAGTTGGCGATATTATCATGTTCTGTGCCGATAAGAAAAGCATTGTAGCGGACACACTTGGGGCTCTTCGCGTGAAGCTTGCGAAAGAACGCGGCTTAATTGACGAATCTGCATTCAACTTCCTTTGGGTAACAGATTGGCCGCTTCTTGAGTACAATGAAGATGAAAAACGCTATACAGCAGCACATCATCCATTCACAATGCCATTCCGTGAAGACTTAGATAAATTGGAAAGTGCGCCACAAGAAGTACGCGCTCAAGCGTATGACATTGTCTTGAATGGTTATGAGCTTGGCGGTGGATCTCTGCGTATTTTTGAACGCGATGTTCAAGAACGTATGTTCAAAGCACTTGGTTTCTCTGAAGAAGAAGCAAAAGAACAATTTGGTTTCTTAATGGATGCTTTCGAATACGGAACGCCTCCACACGGTGGAATTGCTCTTGGTTTAGACCGTTTAGTGATGCTGCTTGCAGGTCGTACAAACTTACGTGATACAATTGCGTTCCCAAAAACAGCAAGCGCAAGCGACCTATTAACAGCAGCGCCAAGTACGGTAAGTCCAGCGCAGCTAAAAGAATTGAATTTAGCGATTACACCTTCGAAAAAATCATAACCAATATCGCTTGAAATAGACAAAAGCAATATGGTATGATATTTCCAAGTAAGAGAGAGTCCTGATGTGTACGTTTCCAAACCTATAAGTTTTGACCGAACACTTATAGTTAAGGGAGCTCCCAAGTTTCTAAGCCGCGTACATGCCTCCTTGAGAGGACTTACAATCGTTTAGAACAGAGCACCCACCTGCGGAGAGCGGGTTCAAAACAAGGGCACAAACGGCATATTCGGGATTCTCTTAGTCATGAATGTAAAACCCTACGTATGTAGGGTTTTTTGCGTTTAGCGGGTAAAGTACTGTTATTGGCAGGTAAATATATCAATTTAGCAGGTAAACGATTTAATATAGTAGATAAAAGAAATAATCATAATATAACAGCACATTCCTGATAAACTTTCGTACATATATAATAACGATAACAAGTGAAGAGAAGAGTGGGCATCTTGAAGGATCTATTGAACGCAAAGAAACAAGAAATGCTTCATTTTTTAGAACAAATCGTAAATATAGACAGCGGTTCTCACATAAAGTCGGGGATCGATGAAATAAGTGGGTTACTAAAAGTAAAATTTGAGCGTCTTGGTTTTATCGTAGAGGTAGTAGAAGAAAAAGCACAGGGAAATCATCTAGTTATCCAACATCGTGATGCTGTGCAGCCTGAAATTATCATTATCGGTCATATGGATACAGTCTTTCCAGAAGGAACGGCGAAAAGACGGCCATTTACAATGAAGGACGGCCGTGCATATGGTCCGGGTGTAATTGATATGAAGGCAAGCTTAGTTGAGTTAATCTATGCACTAACATGCATGAAGCAGACAGGAAGAAAGGGCTATCAGAACGTTCAGATTGTTTTGAATAGTGACGAAGAACTTGGGTCTCCAACCTCCAGGTCGCTTATTATGAAGCAAGCTATCAATAAAAAATATGCTTTAATTTTAGAGGCGGCACGTCCAGATGGTTCAATTGTAACAGCGAGAAGAGGAGGAGGGCAGTTTAAGGTTTTTGTAGAGGGGAAAGCAGCCCATTCTGGGATTGAGCCAGAAAAAGGTCACAGTGCCATTGAAGAACTAGCTTATAAAGTGATTAAACTTCAGCAATTGACGAATCATGAAGAAGGAATTAGTGTAAATGTTGGTCTTATACAAGGTGGAACGGCTGCCAATACTGTAGCAGCTGAAGCTTCTGCTCATGTAGATGTCCGTATTTCACAAAAAAAGCAAATTAATCCTTTGAAAGAACAAATTGAAAAAATTTGTACAACAAATTATATTGCTGGAACAAAAACAAATGTAGTTGGGAAAATAGAGAGAATTCCAATGGAAAAAAGCGAAAAAACAGAGGCTCTGCTATCCGTAATTAAGCAGGCGGGGCAGGAGCTTGGTTTAACGATTACAGATACGGCGACCGGTGGAAGTTCAGATGCTTGCCTTACATCTGCTATGGGAGTGGCGACAATTGATGGGTTAGGGCCAGTTGGTGGTTTCTTTCATAGTGAAGAGGAGTATTTAGTCATCTCGAGTTTGTTAGAACGAACGTTATTATTAGCGACTGTTATTCAAAAGCTGTCGGAATAATTCAGAGTGGAAATCATTCCGAGGGGTTGGCTTTTCGTTTTAACTTGTCATGTACTGTAGTTATGTTATATTCTTGACTTTATAAGTAATTTTATTGGAGTTGAGAATAATGTTGCACCAATTTTCGCGAAATGAATTAGCTTTAGGCCAAGAAGGCTTAAACTTATTAAAAAATTCAACGGTTGCTGTACTCGGTATTGGTGGAGTCGGCTCGTTTGCAGCAGAGGCCTTAGCACGTTCCGGTGTTGGACGTCTTGTTTTAGTCGATAAGGATGATGTAGATATTACAAATGTTAATCGACAAATTCATGCCCTGCTTTCAACAGTTGGACAGCAAAAGGTTGAATTGATGCGCGACCGCGTAAAAGAAATTAATCCAGACTGTGAAGTTATTGCTTTAAAAATGTTTTATACAGAAGAAACATATGAACAATTTTTTAGCTATGGTTTAGATTATGTCATTGATGCTTCTGATACCATTATGTATAAAATACATTTGATGAAAGAATGTTTAAAGCGTAATATCAAGATGATTTCCAGTATGGGGGCTGCCAATAAAATGGATCCAACCCGTTTTCAAATTGCGGATATTTCTAAAACACATACTGATCCGCTGGCAAAAGTGATTCGTACCAAACTTCGTAAAGAAGGCATTACAAAAGGGATTCCTGTAGTCTTCTCTGATGAAAGTCCAATTGTCATTCGTGAAGATGTTCGAAAAGTGGTTGGTAACGATGAGGCAAAAATTCGTAAAGCGAAAATGCCGCCGTCATCCAATGCATTTGTTCCTTCAGTGGCGGGATTAATTGCTGCAAGCTGGGTAGTCCGAGATATCGTTCGTGATATTGATATTCGCCGTGTAAGCGACGAGAAATAAATATAGTTGAACTGACTCTGTAAACAGGGTCAGTTTTTTTATTTGAAAACGATTCGTAAATATTAGTGCTCAATAATAAAACCGGATTGTATATGGTCTAGAGAATAGTATTTCTAATGAGAAAGTTCACAATTAATACCATATTTTTTCTATTTCGATAGAAAAAATAATAGGAATATAGACGTAATTGGGTTTTTAAGGTAGAATATTTTTAATATTTACTAATATGTAAATATTTAACTAATTTATTTTTCTACAAAAGACGTTGGGGGGATTTTTGCATGAAAAAGAAAAAGCTAGCGGGAATATTTATGTCCCTATCACTAGCGGCAGGGGTACTAGCTGGTTGTTCCGGCTCGGATGAAAAGGCAAGTAATTCTTCTACAGGGAAAGAAGAAACGATTAAAGTTGGAGCTAATCTTGAGCTATCTGGCGGTGTTGCTTCATATGGGCAATCGATTTTAGAAGGGCTTGAGCTGGCACTGGAGGAAATTAATAAGGAAGGCATTGATGGTAAGAAAATTGAGCTTACGACCGTTGATAATAAATCGGAAGCCGCTGAATCAACAAGCGCAGCATTAAAGCTTACCTCGCAAGATAAGGTAGCGGTCATTATTGGAGCGGCGACAAGCGGGAATACGATTGCACAGGTACAAATTGCACAAGATAGTCAAACACCGGTTATCTCACCAAGTGGGACAAGCCCAGATATTACATTTAAAGATGGAAAATTAAATGATTTCATTTTTAGAACAAGCTTTATTGATCCGTTCCAAGGAACAGTAGCCGCAAACTTTGCAACGAAAGAAGTAAAAGCGAAGAATGCAGCAGTTTACATTGATAGTGCAAGCGATTACTCGAAAGGCTTAGCAAAAGCGTTTATTGAGCAATTTAAAGCAAACGGTGGCAAAATTGTAGCTGAAGAAGCGTATGTTGCAAAAGATACAGATTTCCGTGCGACATTAACGCGAATTAAATCAGCGAAACCAGATTTTGTTTTCCTTCCTGGTTATTACGAAGAGGCTGGTCTAATTGTAAAACAAGCTCGTGAAGCGGGATTAGACGTACCGTTTATGGGTGGAGACGGCTGGGATTCTCCTAAACTTGTTGAAATTGCCGGTGCAGACGCTTTAAATAACACCTTTATTACAAATCATTATTCTTCAGGTGATCCTGACGAAAAAATTCAGAATTTTGTAAAATCATTTAAAGCAAAGTATAAAGATAAATCACCGGATGCGTTCAACGCTCTAGGCTATGACACGGGTTATTTCTTAGCGGATGCGATTAAGCGCGCTGGCTCAGCGGATTCTGTAAAAATTAAAGAAGCACTTGAAGCGACAAAAGATCTTGAACTAGTATCAGGTACATTTACATTAGACGATAAACATAATCCAATTAAATCCGCGTCTATTCTTGAATTTGTAAACGGAAAACAACAATTCAAGACAAAAATCGATCCTGAATAAGAGATTGACGGAATAGGGGGGCGAAATGGCCTCCTATTTCGGGTTTTAAAAAACATCATCATAATGAAGGAGGTTCAAGATCATGGAACTGATTCAACAGCTTGTGAACGGACTTTCACTAGGCAGCATATACGCCCTCATTGCCCTCGGCTATACGATGGTATATGGGATTGTTAAGCTGATTAACTTTGCCCATGGGGATGTATTTATGGTTGGGGCATTTGTCGGTTTTTATTCTATCACTATTTTAGAGTTACCTTTTTTACCAGCTTTATTGATCTCTATGATTGTCTGTGCCATCTTTGGAGTACTCATTGAGAGAATTGCGTATAAGCCTTTACGGAATGCAACGAGAATTGCTGCATTGATTACAGCAATTGGTGTGTCCTTGCTTATCGAATATGGGATGATTTATATTCGCGGTGCGCAACCGGAAGCCTATCCAAACGATGTTATGCCAACGAGCAAGATTGATATTTTAGGGGTTTCGATTAGCAGCCAATCTTTATTAATTTTCTTTGTTGCGATTGTATTAATGATTATTTTGCAATTTGTTGTACATAAAACAAAAATCGGAAAAGCGATGCGTGCTGTCTCTTTTGATGCCGATGCGGCAAGATTAATGGGCATTAATGTTAATAACACAATTTCGGCGACATTTGCGATTGGCTCTGCCTTAGCGGGTGCAGCAGGTGTTATCTTTGGTATTTATTATATTAAAATCGAGCCTTTAATGGGAATTATTCCTGGACTAAAAGCGTTTGTTGCGGCTGTCCTTGGTGGAATCGGGATTATACCTGGCGCCATGGTCGGAGGATTACTTTTAGGAGTGATTGAAGCGTTAGTAAGTGCAGCTGGATTTTCCTTATGGCGTGATGGTGTAGCATTTGTTGTCCTTATCTTAATCCTCATCTTTAGACCACAAGGCTTATTCGGAAAAAATAAAAGAGAAAAAGTATAGGAGGGACAAGGCAATGACGATTTTGAAGCGAGCAAAAGGCTTTTGGCTCTCTATTTTGCTATCATGTATCTTCTTTACCATTATTCAAACGATGATTAGCGGTGGCCTATTAAATCCCTTTTATCAAAATACAATCATGTTAATTGGGATTAATATTATCTTAGCGGCAAGTCTTCATTTAATTATTGGGATTACAGGTCAATTTTCAATTGGTCATGCTGGATTTTTGGCGGTAGGTGCTTATGCATCCGCTATTATGACTATGAAGCTTGAAATGCCGTTTTTTGTATCCTTACTAGTTGGAGGGCTAATGGCCGCTCTTGCGGGATTAATTATCGGAATCCCGAGTTTACGCCTAAAAGGAGATTATTTAGCGATTGCAACACTTGGATTCGGAGAGATTGTTCGAATTGTTCTGCTGAATATTGATTATGTTGGTGGAGCGAGCGGCATGCAAGTTTCCCATTTGACGACGTGGCCATGGGTATTTGCCTCCGTTCTTTTGACCATTTTAGTTATTCGTAACTTTACGAGTTCTACGCATGGCCGCGCCTGTATTTCGATTCGTGAAGATGAAACAGCAGCGGATTCTATGGGGATTAATACAACGTACTATAAAGTAGTTGCTTTTGCGATTGGTGCTTTTTTAGCTGGGATTGCTGGAGGTTTGTATGCACATAATTTTTATATTATTTTGCCTTCGAACTTTGGTTTCTTGAAATCGTTTGATATTTTAATTTTTGTTGTACTAGGTGGTCTAGGCAGCTTATCTGGTGCTGTATTAGCGGCTATTTTGTTAACGGTTGTGACGACTTTCCTACAAGATTACCCGGAAACACGAATGATTATTTATAGTCTTGTCTTAATTATTATGATGATTTATCGTCCGCAAGGATTATTAGGTACGAAAGAGTTTACAAGCTTCTTTAAGCGTAAAGGAGGTCACAAGCATGACAACGAACAAACCATTGCTTAAAGTGGACGCTGTTGGGATTCAGTTTGGTGGATTAAAGGCTGTGTCCAATGTGAATGTTGAACTCTACCCAGGCGAATTAATTGGATTAATTGGACCAAATGGAGCGGGAAAAACGACGTTCTTCAACTTATTAACAGGAGTGTATGTACCAACAGAAGGAAGTATTTCATTAGAGGGACAGAACTTAAGAAAACTGCCGCCATATAAAATTAACCAAAAAGGAATCAGTCGTACGTTCCAAAATATTCGTTTATTCGGCGACTTGTCTGTTATTGATAATGTAAAAGTAGCCTATCATTCGCTAGCGAAACACAGTATGATAAGCTCTATTTTACGCTTTCCAACTCATTTTAAAGGTGAGCAAGAAATGGATGAAAGGGCGCTTGAATTTTTAAAAATCTTTAATTTAGATCATTATCAACATGAATTAGCTAAAAATTTGCCTTATGGTCAACAACGGCGCTTAGAGATTGCCCGTGCGTTAGCAGCTAATCCTAAATTGCTTCTTCTTGATGAACCGGCGGCTGGAATGAACCCGCAGGAAACACATGAATTGATGAACTTAATCGCCTTTATCCGTGAAAAATTCAATCTGACCGTCCTTTTAATCGAACATGATATGTCACTTGTGATGGGGGTATGTGAACGAATTTATGTATTGGATCACGGCCAGCTTATTGCTGAAGGAAAGCCTGAAGAGATTCGTAACAACCCAAAAGTGATTGAAGCGTATTTGGGTGAGGAGGTTGTGTCATAATGTTGAAAATTGAAGATATCAATGTGTATTATGGGAACATTCAAGCACTACGCGGAGTTTCAATGGACATTAACAAAGGAGAAATTGTTACCTTAATTGGTGCTAATGGAGCAGGTAAAAGTACGTTATTAAAGACGATTTCGGGCTTATTGAAGCCGAAACAAGGGAAGGTTTTATTTGAGGGAGAATCGATTGGTGGAAAAGCGGCGCAATCAATTGTAAAATTAGGCATTTCGCATGTTCCGGAAGGTCGAAGAGTATTTGCGAATATGACTGTAGAAGAAAATCTGGAATTAGGTGCTTTTTTACGAAAAGATAAAGCGGGGATTAAGCAAGATTTAGAGAAAGTGTATACGCTTTTTCCAAGATTGTTAGAGCGAGTTAAACAGCAGTCGGGAACATTGTCGGGCGGCGAACAGCAAATGCTTGCGATGGGGCGGGCATTAATGGCTAGACCCAGACTATTACTTCTTGATGAGCCTTCAATGGGTTTAGCCCCCTTATTAGTAAAACAAATTTTTAATATTGTAGAAGAAATTAATAAAGGAGGAACAACGATTTTACTTGTTGAACAAAATGCTAATCTAGCTTTATCGATTGCGGACCGAGCATACGTTGTAGAAACAGGAAGCATTGTGTTATCGGGAGAAGCGGAAGAGTTAACAGCTAGTGAGGAAATCAAAAAAGCTTATCTCGGTGGGCACTAATGAGAAAAACCGCTATTGCGGTTTTTTGTGTTGAATGTGAAAGAATAGGTTGTTTCGTCCTTTTTAACTAAAGCCAAGGTGAGGAAATAGAGCGTATAATAGAGTCATATATTTCTAGGAGTGAGCATAATGTACAAATTTGTGAATCGTCTATTATTCTTCATCTTAGTTGGAAGTTTTCTATCCATTCTTCAGAGTGGGTCCGAGGTGTATGCAGAAGAAACGGACATTGGCCAAGTGATTGTAAAATATAAATCCGACGAAGAAATGGTCACGCTAGATGTGCCAGCTAAAAAGTCAGCCGCGAGCTTTATAGCTGAATTAGAAGAACAGCCGAATGTGGAGGCAGTAGAACCGAATTATGTAATCAACCGTTCTGCTACGGCTAGTGATCCGTATTATACAAGGCAGTGGTATCATCAAGTGATTGGAGTAGAAGATGCTTGGGACGTTACGACGGGATCTAGTGAGGTTGTCGTTGCGATTATTGATGATGGTCTCGATATCAATCATCAAGAATTTAAGAATCGAATTATCGCTCCTTATGACGTTGTATTAGATAGCAAATTAAAAATTACAGCAGGGGAGCACGGCACTCATGTTGCAGGAATTATTGCAGGTTCTATAAACAATAGCTATGGTGGGGCAGGGGTTGCACCGAATGTCAAAATTATGCCGATAAATGTTTTTGATAGAGAAAATGCGAGGCATTCCGATGTAATAAAAGCGATTGATTACGCAATTAAGCAAGGAGCAGATATTATTAATTTAAGCTTGGGCGGGACAGAATCCTCTGCTTTATTTAATGAGGCTATTCAAAGGGCTCATAAGGCGGGGTTACTTATTATTGCCGCAGCAGGAAATGATGGAAAAAACATATATGATTATCCAGCTTCTTATGACCATGTGATTGGGGTAAGTGCAACAGATAAGAACGATAAAATTGCACGTTATTCCAATTACGGGTCTACGATTGATCTTGCTGCTCCAGGTACTAATATTTATTCCACGTTACCTTATAATACATATGGTTATATGACAGGTACTTCTATGGCAACACCTATTGTTGCCGGTGTTGCTGCTCTTGTTTGGTCGATTAATCCGAGTTTAACGAATGAACAAATTGAACAACAATTATATAGAACGTCTCTCGATTTAGGGGTGGAAGGAAAAGATCGATATTACGGGTATGGGCGCATTGATGCGAACAAAGCAGTAGCAGTTATTCCAGATGTAGAGCAGAAACAAATGATTTTAACGGTCGATGAAATTGTCGATTCCGCTACCGTTGTAAAAGGAAGATTATCGAAGAGTATTGTAGATGGAAAGGTGACGATTTATACGGATCAGGAGGTTCTAGCAACTGCTAATCTAGTTAATCAGAATACTTTTGCTGTTAAGATTCCGAAGCAACGAGCTGGCACCGTTGTGCATATTGAAATAGATCAACCGAATGTTGAACCGGTTACTTTAACAGTCATTGATCAAACCTCACCGGCTCGTCCTGTAGTAAAGGGGATAGGGGACGATACAACCAAGGTCATAGGTACAGCAGAAGCAGGCTCGACTGTTCGTGTTAAATCCGGTATAAAACAACTCGGTGTAGCAAAGGCAAATAGTGCGGGGGAGTTTACGATCACTATGAAGACAAAACAAAAAGCGGGAACGTTACTCAAAATAACAGCTACAGATAAAGCAGGAAATGTGAGCGCTGCTACAAAGATTAAAGTTATCGACCAAACATCGCCAGCTAAGCCAACTGTCTCGATTAAAGCAACAAGTAAAACAATAACGGTAACCGGAAAATCTGAAGCGTATTCAACAGTCTACTTTCGAGGAAAGGGAGAAATAATCGGTACGCAACAAACCGATGCCCAAGGTAATTACACCATCAAAATCAGCAGACAAAAAATTGCCAAAATCTTACGTATTTATGCTCAAGATCCAGCTGGCAACCAAAGTGAACGTGTCACAGTGACTTTTTAAATTGTGGATAATCTGTGGATGAATCCCTATAATTTCCAAATAAAAAAGGGAAGCGAATGTGTGTAGAATTCGCTTCCCTTTTCGTTATGTTTGCTTATTTCGTATCAATAGCCAAATGTATATGACAATAGATAAGAGTACGGATAAAGCAGCGGTTATGTAGATGCTTCGATAGTCTAAAAAGTACCCAATTTGTCCAAATAGAATAGCGCCGAATCCAATCCCGAGATCGAAAAAGGAAAAGTACGTTGCATTGGCCATTCCTTTTCGATTGGCGGCCGCTTTTTCGACAGACCAAGCTTGGAGTGCAGGCTGTAAGGCACCGAATCCTAGTCCATAACAGATCGCGGCGATATACAATACGATGTTGTTTGGCATCCAAGCTAAAAGCAGCATAGCAATGCTAATGAGGATTGTAGATGGAATATAAATTGCTTTATGTCCGTGTTTATCATAAAGTTGTCCGGCAAAAATTCTTGTCGTCATGAGGGCTGCGGCAAAGATAAAGAAATACCATTGAATCCCTGTCACACCGCGTTGGTCTGCGTAAAGGGGTAAAAATGTTGAGATTCCTCCAAACGTCACAGAGATGAAAAAGATGAGAATAGACGGCTGAAGGGAGCTTTTTTCGTATAAGTTCCATTTCGTTGTTTTCGCTGCTATAGCCATAGGCTCGGCTTTTTTATAGCGAATGGTCGAAGCGGAAATCCAGGCGATGGCACCTAAAAGCCCACAAATTAAAAAAAGTTCTTTAAACGAAATCATATTGACCAAAATTAATCCAAGCGATGGACCGATAGCAAGTGCGACATTTCCTGATAATCCGTAATACCCCATTCCTTCGCCGCGTCTTTTAGCTGGAATAAGGTCTGTTGCGATGGTGCCAGATGCTGTTGTCGAATATCCCCAGCCTATACCTTGAATGACACGTATAGCAAATAGCAGAATCAAACTTGTGGTAAAGCCAAAAGCACCAATAGTAAGGATGAAAATCGTTAGTCCAGCTAGAAAAACAAAGCGTCGACCCTTTGTTTCCAATAATTGTCCAGCAAACGGTCTAATCAGCAGGGCGGAAAAAGTGAAAATGCCGACAACCACGCCAATGAGGCGATCATTTCCACCAAGACTTTCAACGAAAAGCGGAATAGTCGGTAAGGTCATTTGAAAGCCGAGAAATACAAAGAAGTTAGCTAAGCAAATTAAAATAAAATCTCGTGTCCAGATTTTTTCCTTGCTACTTACGTGTTCTTTCACCAAAGATTCAGCCATACACATTCACCTTCAATCTATAGATGCCGTTATTTTACTAAAAATTCATGAGTTTTACCAATGATTGAGAATTGAAGTGTTGCGTTTTTATTCGAATTGATGCACCTCCATAATTAAGTTTTTACTGGGCTAACAAACGAATTCCGCTAAAATGGGTTAATAGCAGATAGCGGAATTGATTAAAGGCGCATATACATGCATTATAAATATCCCTAAAGTATAAATAACTATTTGGAGGCAAGGTAAATATGGCAGATAAAGTAGGTTTATCATACCTTGAGAAGTTAGTCGGCAGAACTGTGACCGTTTTTAAAGGAGGACCACATTCAAGAACAGGTGAGCTTTTGGTGGTGAAAAGTGATTATTTGGTGTTGAAAACGGAAGATCAACAAGTTGTGTACTATCCATTAACACAATTAAAAAGCGTGATTGATAATACGAAGAATAGCGCAGTATCAATCGAGCATCTGTACACAAGACTAGCGGCACAGGAAACAATTGTTTATCCTGATACGTTTCAAGAATTAGTGCAGTCTCTGCAAATGGGCTATGTTCAAGTAAATGGAGGGGGACCATCTTCTAGTAAAGGCTATTTACTTGATGCTAAGTCCGAATACATTGCTTTGACAACAGAAGAAAAGGGACTTGTTTTTTATCGACTTGATCAAATCAAGAGTATTTCTACAACTGAATCTGATTTTTCAGAGGTGTTACCAACAATTGCATTTGGCGGCAGTCACTTATTTACAGATTTGCTAAGGTCTCTTCTGTTACAATGGACGACTGTTAATCATGGACCAGATAAAGTAGAAGGTATATTGATTGAAGTAAATGATGAATATTCCGTACTTGTGAAACATAAAGAAGTTATTTATGTACCAAATGATTCGATTAGCTTTGTTGCTCAAAAAATAGAGGTTGAAGAGGAAGAAACTAATGAAGATCAAAATATGGATAGTACTACTCAAAACGTTAGTCAGCCTGAAATGACTCAAAGCAATACACAGCCTGTAAATACAACTTCTGCAAGAAACTCTACAATTAGACGTATGTTAATTGAGAATATTATGAGAAATTCAACAGTTGGACAGTGATAAATAAGTAATAAAAGTACAACAACATGCTCGTTGTTGTACTTTCTTTTTGGCCTTGTTACGCAATGATCATACGGTTTTAGAATTATTTGTGTCAGATCAAAGTCTCACATAAATGATTCCAAAATAAATAGTACTCTGTACCAGAGCTTTCTTTTTTAATTAAGTCCTATGAGGCGATTGAAATCAGTCAAACCTCAATAGTGACATAACGCTTAGCTTGGGCACTATGGTAAATGAATCGTTTTGAGATGCTGGCAATTCCAATAGACGATTTCCTCTTCCGCAGTTACGAGTGTCAATTGCTGATCTTGTACTTTTTGAAGTAGACCAATTTTCTCGGGATGATCACCGCCATCTAAGATGACGATATTATTTTCAAGCTTTTTACACTGTTCGGTAAAAGATCTAGCTAATGAAATTGAAGTAGGGTTAACAGGGAGAAATTTATTATTTAATGAATAAGGAGAAGAGTTTTTGCTATATGGAATTAGCCACTTTAAATGATTCATGGAAATGAACATGACTTTATAGGCAGGAGAGTAGAAGACGAAGTAATCATTCATAATGCTTGTTAAATAGCCATGAATCGTTTTATTTCCTTCAATATAGATTTGGACAAAAGTTCCTTTCGCATTAGTGAGAATCTTTCGAAACGAGATAGAGTCTGAGTTTGTTGTAATAGGCTGTTCTGGCTGAAAGTCCGCTGCTAATTCTAATATATTTTGAGTGTCTAGCTTCACTCGTTGAATATGAACAATGGGAATATAGAAATATTGCCCATTATAGAGAACGAGAATATCTAATCCCGCATCGATAAGTTGTCCAAATATCTCTATTTTCCCCGATATCTCTACATTTATTATTTTACCAATTAGGTGATCAAAATGAGTCATAATTCATTGTAGCTCCTATTCTTTTATAAAATGTTGTTGTTAAAATAGCCAAGATACCCAGTAGTATAAGAGAACTAAAGTTAAAAGTGTAGCAGGGGGAATGACGATAAAGGTTACCTTCGTATACTGTCTCCACGTAATTTTGATTCCGTTGCTTTTGACAATATGCATCCACATAATGGTGGCCAACGTTCCCATAGGGAGAAGAAGTGATCCCATATCGCTGCCGATTACGTTTGCTAGGTAAGAGACTTTTAATGTGAGTGGATCGAGATTCATATTCATTAATGTTAACGTACCGACCATCAATGCTGGATGATTATTAAAAATATTTGAGAGAACGGATAATAATCCACCCATCATGACACTGGCATGCAGTAAGCTCCCAGAAACGATTGGATCCATGATTTTAATCAGCAACATTGTTAAACCGATATTATGCAATCCATAGATTACGACATACATACTAAAGGCAAAGACAAGAATATACCAAGGTGTTCTTTTTAGCACATCAATTGGTGGTACTTTTAAATAAAACCAACGCCATCCCAGTAGGACAGCAGAGCCGAGTACCGCCATAATCGGGACAGGAATGCCATAGTAAGAGGCTATAAATAAGCTGATCCGAACGATTAATACAAATAGAAGAATTTTAAGCATAAAACGAGTATTTTGCTTGGTTAATAAAGATGTGGAATTTTTAAGAGGGTGGTATGGACCAGTTACTATGCCTGTCACTTTCGTAGGAATCACTTTTGGCAGCTTCTTATAAAAGACAAGAAATAGAAGCAGAACAAGGAATAATAAACCGACTGTCGCAGGTACGAACATCATGGCAGTCTGCATGTATAGATCCATGTCAACAATCTTGAGCGCGATTAAATTGACGATATTACTGACACCAATTGGAGCACTTGAGGCAGTTGCAATGAGGGCACCAGATAACAAGTACGGAATCTTCTGATGATGCTTCACACCTAAATTATTGAGTAGGAGAATGAGAATCGGGGTTGTAATGAGAATACTACCATCATTATTCACGAATAGCGTCATGAGAAAGCATAAGAGATTGACATACCAGAATAAGCGAATCCCAGAACCTTTTGCTTGATGGGCTAATAATTCAGCTGTCCATTTAAAAAAACCAAAACTCTCTAAAACTATCGCCATTACAATTGTTGCTATAATAGTGATGGCTGCACCGCCAATGGTTTCACTGATTTGCCATAGGTCTGAAATAGAAACACTGCCTGTCATCAAAATGAAAAAAGCGCCAATCGTTGCTGGAACAGCTTCGTTTACCCCTTTTGGCCGCCACATTACAAACACGATTGTAAATAAAAAGGCTAAAATGGTTAATAAGCTTGTAAAGTCAAGCATGCTTACCTCTCCCTTAGTGGTTGTTCATAGAACCCAGTTATAAATAATTCTTCGGCGAATGTCACGATATTACAAACCTCCTTTATATCCATTTTCCCTATAATATATGCATTGTTGATAAGACAAGCTTCCGTCATTATCCTAATCTTTTAAAATTCCGCTCATAAATCTATTAAACATTTGTATGCAAAAGCCGATATTCATTTTAGAAGAAAGGCAAAATTGCTGAAAAGTAATGACGCAAAGCTATAGGGACTTCTACCTGCGGTAAAGTCAGCCAGTTATCATCAAACGTAAGGAGAGTTATTATTGATGTCAAAACAACGTTGGATTACAGCTGAAGAAGCTTACGAAAGAAAATTGCGAAATAAGAAAATTTTTATTGCCTCTTATCTATTGTTTACAGTAATCCTGATTTCATCACTAACTATTTTATTAGGGTCATTGTAATTAGATTGATAGTTGTTGCTATTATGCTTTATTGTGCAATATAGCTTACTTAGAAAAAGGCAAATAAAAGAGGCTGCTTGTTTTTTAAGCAGCCTCTTTTATTTAAAAGGTAAGTATAAAAACTTCAATACGTTTTGATGTCTAGCTGCAGGCGCCGTACACTTTTCTTATCTTTTTGAACTTTTTTCGATTTTTTCATACACAGAGGCGAGAGCTTGTTCGAATTTACCGCTTTTTTTAGGTGTATAGTATTTTTTATCTATTAATTTATCCGGTAAATATTGCTGTCTGACCCATCCGCTTTCGTAATTATGCGGATATAAATAATCAATGCCTCGTCCGAGTTCTTTGGCACCTTGATAATGTGCATCTTTTAAGTGATTTGGTACATCACCGCTATGTCCTGAACGGATATCTGTAAGAGCATGGTCAATAGCTAAAATAGCTGAATTCGATTTTGGTGATAAGCATAGTTCAATAACAGAATTGGCAAGTGGAATGCGTGCTTCAGGAAATCCGAGTCTTTCGGCTGCTTCTACTGCAGCTAATGCGCGTGGACCAGCTTGAGGGTTAGCGAGACCGATATCTTCATAGGCGATGACAATTAAGCGACGGGCAATGCTTGTCAGATCGCCTGCTTCTACTAAACGACCAAGATAGTGGAGCGCAGCATGAACATCACTCCCGCGAATCGATTTTTGGAATGCAGAAATGACATCGTAATGAGCATCGCCATCTTTGTCATGAGAGAAGCTTTTTTTCTGCATGCATTCTTCAGCAATTTTTACATCGATTGTTACAATATTAGCCGTGTCTGGTTCAGTTGAGATTACAGCGAGTTCTAAGGCATTTAAAGCGCTGCGCACATCGCCGTTTGAAGCGGTAGCAAAATGAGCAAGTGCTTCCGGTGTGACGTTTGTTTGATACGTACCTAGACCGCGTTGGTCATCTGCTAAGGCACGCTGCAGGGCTTGAATAATTTCTGCTGCTTCGAGTGCATGTAATTCGAATATTTGGCACCGACTGCGAATGGCGGGATTAATCGCATGATATGGATTGCTTGTTGTTGCTCCGATTAATGTAATCATGCCGTTTTCAAGATAAGGAAGCAAAAAATCCTGTTTCGCTTTATCAAGACGATGTACCTCATCCAGAAGTAAAATGACTTTTCCCGACATTTTCGCTTCGGCGACTACAATTTCTATATCTTTTTTATTATTTGTGACAGCATTTAAGGTACGGAAAGCAAATTTTGTACTTCCTGCAATGGCACTTGCGATGGATGTTTTACCAATCCCTGGCGGACCGTATAAAATCATCGAAGACAGCTGCCTCGCTTTAACCATACGTTGAATGATTTTTCCTTCTCCCACAAGATGCTGTTGACCGATAATTTCATCGATTGTGCGCGGACGCATACGAAAGGCTAGTGGTTGAATCGGCATCTTCTTCACTCCTTCCTATATACAGTAACATAACTTGAGAATCATACGTAATGATTGAAGGCATTCTGTTGATTTTCCAACTTATTTGATGTGAATAATTGACAACACGAGGAGTCAAAGTATGCATTTCCAATGGGAATATGCTATAATTTCATCAGTTTAAAGTTACGGAAAAAATTTGAGGTGTATGAAAATGAAAATTTCAACTAAAGGCCGTTATGGTTTAACTATTATGATTGAATTAGCTAAACATTATGGTGAAGGTCCAAAATCTTTAAAATCGATTGCGCAGTCACATGATTTATCGGAGCATTATTTGGAGCAGTTAATTGCGCCGCTTCGTAATGCGGGACTAGTGAAGAGTATTCGTGGTGCATATGGAGGATACATTTTATCACGAGAACCGCAGGAAATTACTTCTGGAGATATTATTCGTGTTTTAGAAGGTTCGATTTCTCCGGTGGAAGGAATTGAAGATGAAGAGCCGGTAAAACGCCAACTTTGGATTCGCATTCGCGATGCTGTAAAAGATGTATTAGATAATACGACATTATTGGACTTGGCGAACTATAAAGATACAGGTGAGCAAGGCTCTTATATGTACTATATTTAAAATGAAAACAAGAGGTAGTTTTTTTAAGCACTGTTGTGATAACGGTGCTTTATATCATTGTTGAGACAAATTAAAATATGCCACCTGTAATGGTGCGTTTAGATTTTTTGGAGGCGACAAAGTGAACAGAATATATTTAGATCATGCTGCGACTTCGCCCATGCATCCAAATGTAATAGACAAGATGATGACAGTGATGAAAAGTGAGTTTGGTAACCCGTCGAGTATTCATGCGTTTGGGCGTCAAGCACGCCATGTTTTAGATGAAGCAAGAGTGAGTATCGCTGCAAGCATTGGAGCTGAACGGAACGAGATTATCTTCACAAGCGGCGGGACGGAAGCGGACAATACAGCGCTTATTGGTATTGCTGAGGCAAACAAGGCGAGAGGAAAGCATATTATTACGACTGAAATTGAACACCATGCAATCTTGCATACGAGTCAGTATTTAGAGAAAAAAGGCTTTGAGGTTACTTATTTACCTGTTAACAATGAGGGGCTTATTTCGATGGCTGATGTAAAAGCAGCTCTTCGAGAGGATACAATCTTAGTTTCTATCATGTATGGAAATAATGAAGTCGGTACGATTCAGCCAATTGCTGACATTGGTGCTCTTTTAAAAGAACATCAAGCTTATTTTCATACCGATGCTGTACAAGCGTATGGCTTAGTTCCCATTGATGTAAATGCGCTTCATATTGATTTATTAAGTGTATCAGCTCATAAAATTAACGGACCAAAAGGAATTGGTTTTTTATATGTTCGTGAAGGTGTGAAGCTGCAACCGCATGCTCATGGCGGGGAACAGGAGCGGAAGCGCCGTGCTGGAACGGAAAGTGTTCCAGCAATTGCTGGATTTGCCGAAGCGGTGAAGATTGCGCAACAGACGATGGCAGAAAAAGCGGAGAAGTATCGTACATTTAAAGAAATCTTGCTTGCTCGTTTTGAAGAAGGTGGTATACAATATCAACTTAACGGCTCATTAGAAGCATCGCTGCCACATGTATTGAATGTTAGTTTTCCAGGGACGAATGTGGAATCGCTGCTCGTAAATTTAGATTTAGCGGGAATTGCTGTTTCCAGCGGTTCGGCATGTACGGCGGGTTCTATTGATCCATCGCATGTGCTTGTTGCGATGTTTGGCAAAAATTCAGAGCGGACGAAAAACTCCATCCGCTTTAGCTTTGGTTTAAACAATACGAACGAAGAAATAAAACAAGCTGCAGACGAAACGGTGAAAATCGTGAGCAGATTGGTTGATAAATAAAGAGGTGACAAGAATGAAGAAAGCACCAAAAGATACGCGTGTCGTTGTCGGCATGTCAGGTGGGGTGGATTCTTCTGTTGCAGCCCTGCTTCTGAAACAACAAGGCTATGATGTAGTCGGGATTTTCATGAAAAATTGGGATGATACAGACGACAATGGAGTTTGTACGGCAACCGAAGATTACAACGATGTTATTGCGGTATGCAATCAAATTGGCATACCTTACTATGCGGTCAATTTTGAAAAGCAATACTGGGAGAAAGTATTTACGTATTTCTTAGAAGAATATAAAGCAGGACGAACACCAAATCCGGATGTAATGTGTAATAAAGAAATTAAGTTTAAAGCATTTTTAGAGCATGCTGTTAGTCTTGGCGCGGATTACTTAGCAACAGGTCATTATGCTCAAGTAGCCTTTAGAGATGGCGAGTACAAAATGCTTCGCGGTATCGATGATAATAAAGACCAAACGTATTTCTTAAATCAATTAACTCAAGAACAATTGGAAAAAGTAATGTTCCCATTAGGGCATATTGAGAAAAAAGAAGTGCGTGAAATTGCCAAACAAGCTGGACTTGCTACAGCAGCGAAAAAAGACTCCACTGGTATTTGTTTTATTGGGGAGCGCAATTTTAAAGAGTTTTTGAGTCAGTACTTGCCGGCGCAGCCTGGTGAAATGATGACGATGGATGGAAAAGTGATGGGCAAACATGATGGGTTGATGTATTATACAATCGGCCAACGTCATGGCCTTGGAATCGGCGGAAGCGGCGAGCCTTGGTTTGTTGCTGGAAAAGACCTGAAACGCAATATTCTATATGTGTGCCAAGGTTTTGATAATGATTTGTTGTATTCGACTTCTTTGAAGGCAGTGAAAATGAGCTGGGTTGCCAATCAAGCACCAGCGAAAGAATTCACATGTACGGCTAAATTCCGCTATCGTCAAACAGACAGCCCTGTGTCTGTAAAAGTGCTGGAAACGGGCGATGTTGAAGTTGTTTTCGCTGAACCTGTTCGTGCGATTACCCCTGGACAAGCGGTCGTGTTTTATGATGGGGATGTCTGTCTCGGCGGCGGCACGATTGATGAAGTGTTTAAACATGGTGAAAAATTAACGTATGTAGGGTAATATAAGGAAGGTCCCCAACTGTTTACGGTTGGGGACTTTATTTGGTAAAGCCTTATGGTATACTTTCTATAGAAAATTAGGAGCGTGAAATGAATGGATAAAAATCAACAAGGAATTCAATACATGCAAGAAGGAAAATATGAGGAAGCAGCGAAGGTTTTTAATGAAGCAATTGAGGAAAATCCGAAAGATCCAGTTGCGTATATTAACTTTGGAAATGTGTTGACGGCAGTTGGTGATTATGAAAAGGCAATTCGTTTTTATAAAAGAGCACTTGAAATAGATGAACAGGCAGCAGCGGCCTATTATTCACTTGGCAATTTATATTATGAAAGTGATAAATTAATAGAAGCGAAAGATATGTTTGAAAAAGCGCTTCGTCATGGTTTGGAAAATGCGGATGCGTATTTCATGCTCGGCTTGACTTTAATGGCGCTTGATCAAGCAAAACTGGCGATGCCTTATTTACAACGTACGGTTGAGTTAAATGAAGATGACGTAGATGCGCATTTTCAGTATGCCCTTTGCCTCGCTAATGCAGAGTTGTATGAGGAATTGATTCATCAATTGAATATCGTGATTGAACAAGATCCGAATCACGCTGATGCTTACTATAATTTAGGTGTCGCTTTTGCAGGGTACCGTGATGACGTAGATGCAGCCATTGCTTATTTTGATAAAGCGCTTGAGGTGCAAGCTGATCATATGCTTGCCGCTCATGGGAAAAAACTAATGGAACAAATGAAAGCAGAAAACTAAACGGTTATTTTAAGTCATGAAAGGTGGGAGAGGCTTTGAGTCAACAAGAGGCTTTAGATTTGTTTTCGGAAGAGAAGCAGTTTATGAAAGGGCGGCACTTAGTGACGATTTTTCATAATGAGGAAAATATGTATTCTGTTGTTCGGATTCGCTTGGACGAAACAAATTTGAATTATGATGAGCAGGAAGCTGTCGTGACTGGTTATTTCCCACGTATTCATGAGCATGAAACGTATATCTTTTACGGAGTATTGAAGGAGCATCCTCGCTTTGGTCTACAGTTTCAAGTTAATCATTTTCGCAAAGATTTGCCACAGTCGAAGGAAGGGATTGTGGCTTATTTATCCGGCGATATGTTTAAAGGAATAGGGAAGAAGACGGCAGAAAGCATTGTGGAAACACTTGGTGAAAATGCAATTTCAAAAATTTTAGCGCAGCCTTCCGTACTGGATAATATTCCGCGTCTGTCAGGCGAGAAAGCAAAAGCCTTATATGATACGTTGCTTGAAAATGAAGGCCTTGAGCAAGTGATGATTGCACTGAATCAATATGGTTTTGGACCGCAGCTTTCGATGAAAATTTATCAAATGTATAAACAGGATACGGTTTCTGTTATTCAAAATAACCCATATAAGCTTGTAGAGGATATTGAGGGAATTGGTTTTGGACGGGCGGATGAACTTGGATTTCAGCTGGGGATTTCTGGGGGGCATCCAGACCGTATTAAAGCGGCTTGCCTATATTGCCTTGATACGCAATGCATGCAGGATGGACATGTCTACATGGAGGCGGAGGAATTATTAGAGTCCGTTCAACGTTTATTGGAAGAAAATAAGCGTGATGTCATTGAATTTACGGATATTTCCTCAGAAATAATCAAACTAGAGGCGGAAAGAAAGATTGTTGTCGAGGAAACACGTATTTACTTGCCTGCTTTGTATTTCTCGGAAAAAGGAATTGTCATGAATATTCAACGGCTCCTCCAACAAACAGAGTACGAAGACCAGTTTCCAGAATCGGAGTTTTTATTAGCGCTTGGTGAATTGGAGGAGCGTCTTGGCGTGACGTATGCTCCCGCACAAAAAGAAGCGATTCAGACGGCTTTGCAATCGCCTATGCTTATTTTAACAGGCGGCCCGGGAACAGGGAAAACGACGGTCATTAAGGGCATTGTGGAGCTATATAGTGAGCTTCATGGCGTGTCGATGAACATAAAGGATTATAAAAAGGATGAGGAGCCGTTTCCCTTTGTGCTTGCTGCGCCAACTGGCCGTGCAGCTAAGCGAATGGCGGAATCTACTGGTCTGCCGGCTGTGACGATTCATCGGTTGCTCGGTTGGAATGGCAGCGAAGGGTTTGCTCATGATGCAGACAATCCTATTGAGGGGCGCATTGTGATTATTGATGAGATGTCGATGGTCGATACATGGCTGGCTCATCAATTGTTGAAAGCATTGCCAGAGCATAGTCAGCTTATTCTTGTTGGGGATGAAGATCAGCTGCCGCCTGTTGGTCCTGGGCAAGTTCTGAAGGATTTACTAGCTTCAAAAGCTATTCCAACGATTGCTCTCCAACATATTTATCGTCAAGCAGACGGTTCTTCGATTATTGAACTTGCTCATGAAATGAAAAAAGGCCATGTGCCGCATGATGTGACAAAGCAACAAGTTGATCGTTCTTTTATTCGATGTCAACAGAGCCAAATGGCTGATGTCATTAAGCAGGTCGTTCAAAATGCACGTAAAAAGGGGTATAGTTCACGTGACATTCAAGTGCTTGCCCCAATGTATAAAGGCCCAGCTGGGATTGATATACTGAATAAGATGCTCCAAGAAGTATTAAATGGAGATAGCGAGAAAAAACGCCGTGAGTTGCAATTTGGTGATGTCGTCTATCGAACAGGTGACAAAGTGTTACAGCTTGTGAATCAGCCTGAAGAAGGTGTTTTCAATGGAGACATGGGCGAAATTGTAACGATTATATTTGCTAAAGAAAATACCGATCATGTAGATAAAGTTGTCATTTCCTTTGAGGGTATTGAAGTGACGTACACGAAGCAGGATTTAAACCAAATCACACATGCGTATTGCTGTTCCATACATAAATCACAAGGAAGCGAGTTTCCAATTGTTATTTTACCTGTTGTGCGAAGCTACTATAGAATGTTACGCCGAAATTTATTATATACGGCGATTACACGCAGCAAGGATTTTCTCATTATATGTGGAGAAGAAGAAGCGTTTCGACTTGGAGTGGAACGTAATGATGAAACACAGCGCCGGACAACATTGCGGGAAAAATTACAGGAAATACATGCAGGAAGCGATACTAAAATTATTGAAGAAGGTGAATCATACTTTGATCGCTTAATGAATGAGGACCCGATGATTGGCATGGGCGACGTAACTCCGTATCACTTTATGTAAAGGTTTTGTTATGAGACGCTGTTGTACTCGTTTTATCAACCATATTGTTTAATATAGAGCCTATGTGAAAGTAAGCGAGAGACCCTTCATGGTTTCTCGTTTATTTTTGTTTTAATGTAAGATGGAAAACGTTTCAGCTTATCATTCTCGACAGGAAGATGAATACTATACTTGTTCGAGAAGGTGGGATGACTTTGCGGACGTTTTCTTTATTAAAAGGTTTGCCGGTTGTTGATAAAAATGGAGAAAAAATCGGTATAGTTAACGATTTATGTATATCTGAAGCTGGGATTATTACAGGACTTATTGTGCAGAAGCAAAGATTGTTCAAAAAAAATGTCTATGTAGCGTTAGATGACGTATCTTCTTTTGGGCCTGATGGAGTCATTGTAAGCGGTGAGTTTGAAGAACAAATTCCAGAAGTGGACATGCTGCTGAATAAGGATGCAATGTTAGGAAGAATGATGCTTTCAGAAATAGGCGAGGAATTAGGATTGCTGCAAGATGTATGTTTTTTGGAAAAAATGGGCACGATTGTAGCATATGAAACAACGGATGGTTTTTTTTCAAAAAACAAGCTAATCCACTCAGAAGAGCCGCCTATATGTGGAAAAGATGCCATCATTGTTTCAGTATCAAAACAGTGAGGTGTCCATTGTGGAAATTGTATGTCCGAATTGCCGCAGTAAAGATGTCGGGAAAATCGGTGTAAACCAGTACTATTGCTGGGGTTGCTTTATTGAAATGTCGCTCTCTAATGGACTTATTTCAACACATCAGGTCGAAGAGGATGGGAGTCTTAGCTCTCTAGATGATTTATTTGAGGAACAGGATCGCCGCTTCACCATGTAGGGAAAAGAGGTGCGAGAGATGGCTAAACGAAATGTCACTAAAACAATCAATAGAAGCATTAAAAAAGTGAGAAAAAAATTAAAAGCAATGTTGTAATAAAAAGCAGCCTCCGCAACTATGCATGGAGGCTGTATTTTATATGAATGCTTGCCAATCATGAAGATTATCCTATCAAATTCAACACAAACCTGCTAATTTCCATTATAAACGAATGAAACGTCAGCCTGATTCAAAAACTAAACTAGGAGGCGTCATTTGTGGATATTCGCTTAAAATGGTTTTATCGACTTGGGTTTATTCTGCTTTTATTTATTGTTTTTTATATTTTTATGAAATTAAAGCCGATGTGGGGCCCCGTTTTGTCCGTTATGCTGGTTGTATTACTCCCTTTCATAATCGGTGCATTTATTAGCTATCTATTACATCCTGTTGTTGAAGCGCTTCATCAAAAAGGCGTGAAGCGAGGGCTGTCTGTTATTATTATTTATCTACTTTTCTTTGGAGGTTTAGGGGTTGGGATTTATAAAGGCATTCCAACTATGATGAATCAAGTAGAAGAGCTTTCTGAAAATGTTCCTGTTGTAATGGAACAATATAAAATGTGGATGAGAAATCTGGAATATCAAACGTCTAATTGGCCCATTGATGTGCATGAACGAATTGAAAGCGGAATGGATGTACTTGCGATACGTATGAATACCTTTTTAAATCATTTAATGAATTATGCAATGAAAGCACTTGATTTTTTGGTGCTTATTGGGCTGATTCCTTTTATTGCTTTTTATATGTTAAAAGATTTCGAGTCGTTAAAGAAAATGATTTGGTATATTACGCCCAAAAAATGGCGTAAGCAAGGTCGTGCATTTTTACGTGATGTCGATACCTCGCTCGGTGGCTATATTCGGGGACAGCTATTTGTATGCGTAGCGATTGGAGTTGCTGCTACGTTATTGTTTTGGTTATTTGATATGAAGTATCCGTTACTGCTTGGTGTCATTATTGGGATTACGAATGTAATTCCATACTTTGGGCCAATCTTTGGAGCGGTTCCTGCTATTATTATTGCAGCAACATTATCAATTAAAATGGTAATTACGGTTGCGATTATTGTGCTCGTTTTGCAATTTTTAGAGGGGAATGTGCTATCCCCGTTGATTGTGGGGAAAAGCCTGCACATGCACCCGTTATTCATTATGCTCGCCTTGCTAGCAGGCGGTGAAATAGGGGGAATTATCGGTATGATTGTATCGATTCCAATCCTTGCTATTTTAAAAGTTTTTGTTCTTCATGCCCGTGTTCATTTCAGAAAGAAGGAGCCGCTTGTTGACAAATAAAATAGTAGTGAATAAAATACAATACATAAGACAATTCGTTGAAGGATTAAGTATGCTGAACCCTGTCTACTAGAGAGAAATCCCCGTGGCTGAAAGGATTTTAGATCAAGAGCAGCAGAAAGCTAGTCCAGAGAGCAGCTAATACCTGCCGTTACGCCGCGTTAAGGCTAGATGAAGGTGATGGACAGGCAAGATGTCCATAATCAGGGTGGTACCGCGAGCTAACTCTCGTCCCTGTTTTTTAGGGATGGGAGTTTTTTGTATGCCCAAAATTAAAAGGAGGAAAAAATAGATGAAATATTTAACTGGTGCACAGATACGCCAAATGTATCTTGATTTTTTTAAGGAAAAAGGACATAACATTGAACCGAGTGCGTCACTTGTTCCGCATGAAGATCCATCTTTATTATGGATTAACTCTGGGGTAGCGACGTTGAAAAAATATTTTGATGGACGAGTAATTCCAGAAAATCCAAGAATTACAAATGCTCAAAAAGCAATTCGTACAAACGATATTGAAAATGTAGGGAAAACAGCGCGCCATCATACATTCTTCGAAATGTTAGGAAACTTCTCAATCGGCGATTATTTTAAAGAAGAAGCCATTACGTGGGCTTGGGAATTCCTAACAGATGAAAAGTGGATTGGCTTCGATAAAGATAAACTAGCTGTAACCATTCATCCTGAAGACGATGAAGCATTTGAGTTATGGAATAAGAAAATTGGGATTCCGGCTGAGAAAATTATTCGTTTAGAAGAAAACTTCTGGGATATTGGAGAAGGCCCAAGTGGTCCAAATACAGAAATTTTCTACGATCGCGGACCTGAATATGGCGACGACCCGAATGATCCGGAATTATATCCAGGCGGAGAAAATGAACGTCATTTAGAAGTATGGAACTTAGTTTTCTCTCAATTTAATCATAATCCAGATGGTACATATACACCGCTTCCAAAGAAAAATATTGATACAGGTATGGGCCTTGAGCGTATGGCTTCTGTCGTTCAAAACGTACCAACGAATTTTGATACAGATTTATTTATCCCAATTATTCGTGCCGTTGAACAATTTACAGATGTGAAATATGGGGCAGATAAAGAAACAGATGTAGCGTTTAAAGTTATTGCTGACCACATTCGTACGGTAACATTTGCAGTAGGTGATGGTGCGCTCCCATCTAATGAAGGACGCGGCTATGTATTACGTCGTTTACTTCGCCGTGCCGTTCGTTATGCAAAACAAATCAACATTAACGAACCATTCATGTTAGAATTAGTGCCTGTTGTTGGAGAAATTATGAAAGACTTCTATCCAGAAGTGTTAGAGAAAAAAGACTTTATTGCTAAAGTTGTGAAAAACGAAGAAGAGCGATTCCATGAAACACTGCATGATGGATTGAGCATTTTATCTGAAGTGATTAAGAAACAAAAAGAGCAAGGGGAAAGTATCATTCCAGGTGCGGATGCGTTCCGTTTATATGACACATATGGTTTCCCAATTGAATTAACAGAAGAGTATGCAGAAGAAGAAAACATGACTGTTGACCATGACGGCTTTGAGAAAGAAATGGAAGCACAACGTGAACGTGCACGTGCTGCGCGTCAAGATGTAGATTCTATGCAAATTCAAGGCGGCGTTTTAGGTGATGTGAAGGTTGCAAGTGAATTTGTTGGATATGAGAAACTTCAAGTAGAAGCGCAAGTTGTGGCAATCGTTAAAGACGGTGAGCTTATTACAGAAGCGCACGAAGGCGAAGAAGTTCAAATTATTTTAGATCAAACACCGTTTTATGCAGAAAGCGGCGGTCAAATTGCTGATACAGGAACGATTACTAGTGAAGCAGTACAATTAGCTGTACAGGATGTTCAAAAAGCACCCAATGGACAAAATCTTCACCGCGTAACAGTCGTTGCTGGAACATTATCGGCTGATGCACAAGTTGTGGCAACCGTTGATTATGCAAACCGCAGCGAAATTGTGAAGAATCATACAGCGACACATCTTTTACATCAAGCATTAAAAGATACACTAGGTACACATGTTAACCAAGCTGGTTCTCTTGTTCAAGCAGAACGCTTACGTTTTGACTTCTCACACTTTGGTCAAATTACGCCAGAGGAATTAGAGAAAATTGAGGCGATTGTAAACGAGAAAATTTGGCAAAGCTTAGAAGTAACAATTGATTTGAAAGATATTGACGAAGCAAAAGCAATGGGAGCAATGGCTCTATTCGGTGAAAAATACGGTAAAATTGTCCGTGTTGTTCAAATTGGAGACTATAGCTTAGAGCTTTGCGGTGGTTGTCACGTACCAAATACAGCGGTAATCGGTCTATTCAAAATTGTTTCGGAAAGCGGAATTGGTGCTGGAACTCGTCGTATCGAGGCTGTAACAGGAGCTGGAGCTTACAAATTAATGGCGGATCAAATTACGCTTTTAAAAGAAGCGGCGTCTAAACTCAAAACGAATTTGAAAGACGTACCAGCACGTATTGATGCCGTGTTAGCTGAAACGAAAGAACTGCAGCGCGAAAATGAAAGTTTATCTGCGAAGTTAAGTAACATTGAGGCTGGAAACCTTGTTTCAAATGTGAAAGAAGTGAATGGTGTTAACGTATTAGTTGCAAAAGTGCAAGATACAGACATGAATAACTTACGCGTAATGGCAGATGATTTAAAACAGAAACTTGATTCTGTCGTTCTTGTACTTGGTTCTGCACAAGGTGACAAAGTAAACTTAATTGCTGGTGTAACGAAAGATCTTATTGATCGAGGCTACCATGCAGGAAAATTAATTAAAGAAGTAGCAACTCGTTGCGGCGGTGGCGGCGGTGGTCGTCCAGATATGGCACAAGCTGGCGGGAAAGATCCAGCAAAATTGGATGCAGCACTTGATTTTGTCGAAGAATGGGTACGTTCACTTTCATAATCGGTAAGAAGTGTTGTACAATGTATATTATGGAAGTCTCTACGTAGAGGAGAGGTGCATGACCATATGAGTTCCTTTGATAACACGATGAAATTTAGTTTTCCGGAAGAACCATTTGAAAGAGATGTACAAGAAGTATTATTTCAAGTGTATTCTGCTCTTCAAGAAAAAGGGTATAACCCAATCAATCAGATTGTTGGCTATTTATTGTCAGGTGACCCTGCTTACATTCCACGCCATCAGGATGCGAGAAATCTAATTCGTAAGCTTGAACGGGATGAAATTATTGAAGAGTTGGTCAAATCGTATTTAAAGAATCAGTGAGAGGAATACTAATGCGTACAATGGGACTTGATTTAGGTTCAAAAACCCTTGGCGTTGCAATTAGCGACGCCATGGGTTGGACCGCACAAGGATTGGAAACAATCAAAATTAATGAAGCAGTAAAAGACTTTGGCATAAAACGGCTTGGAGAAATTATTCAAGAACATGAAGTGTCAAAAATCGTACTCGGTTTTCCAAAAAATATGAATGGGACGATTGGACCGCGCGGACAAGCAAGTCAAGATTTCGCGGCGTATTTAGAAAAGAAATTCAAACTGCCTGTCGTGTTATGGGATGAACGATTAACTACAATGGCTGCTGAACGGGTGCTGCTTGAAGCCGATGTGAGTCGGAGTAAACGCAAGAAGGTCATTGATAAAATGGCGGCTGTCATGATTCTGCAAGGTTTCTTAGACAGTCAAACAAATTCTCTTTGAGGTGAAAAAGAATGGAACATGGTGAAAATAATATTACAGTAGTAGACGAAAATGGAAATGAGCAACTTTGTGAAATTTTGTTTACATTCGATTCTGATAAATTTAACAAATCATATGTGCTATACTACCCAATTTCTGATAACGAAGATGAAGAAATCGAAATTCATGCTTCTTCTTTCACACCAAGTGAAAATAACGAAGATGGTGAGCTTGCTCCAATCGAAACAGATGAAGAGTGGGATATGATTGAAGAAATGCTGAACACGTTTTTAGACGAAGAAGGCGAAGAGTAAGATGCGGGCTGATCCTCCTAATGGGGATCAGCTTTTTTTGTATGAAACTATTTAATTATATTTTAATTATATTATTGATAAAAGTGAAACTTCTGTCAGTAGGTCTTCCATCCCGGTTAAGTGTAAAATAAAATGATTTCTTTCCTTCTTTTCCCCTCTTTCCTCTTAAGATAGGGGCTTATTGCCTGTTAATCTGCGATAAATATGTAGGAGAAATTGTATAATTTCGTAAAAGCTATGTATTTGCCGTTTTGTTTTAGTATAATATTCGAAGTGATTATTAAATAATCAATTTGTGTTGTGGTTGTGCAGGGGGAATGAAGATGGACTCAAAGCAATCTAAAAAGGAAAATATTAGAGAGAAATTATTAGAGCAGCAAGAGGATGCTCAATTAGTTCGAAAGATTGTTGTTCGAATTATGATCGCGATGATTGTGATAATAGGAATAACAGGAATAGGCGGTTATTTGTATGTCAATTCAGCGCTAAAGCCGCTGGACCCGAATGATAAGAAAAAGAGAACGGTAGAAATTCCAATTGGTTCTTCTGTTAGTTCTATCTCTAACTTGCTAGAAGAAGAAGGAATTATTAAGAATGCACGAGTGTTTAAATATTATATTAAATTTCGCAATGAATCTGGTTTTCAGGCGGGGAAGTATTCATTATCTCCATCGATGACGCATCAAGAAATTGTTAACAGCATTAAGACTGGAAAGATGATGAAAGAGGCGGCTCTGAAGATTACGATTCCTGAAGGGAAGCAGCTTGTCCAAATCGCCGAGATTGTAGCCGAAAAAACAGATCAAAATCCGAAAGAAGTATTTAAGAAACTAAATGATAAAAAGTTTATTCAAAGTATGCAAGATAAGTTCCCTGCTTTATTGACGGACGATATTTATGACAAAGACATTAAATATCCACTTGAAGGATATTTATTTCCTTCAACGTATGATTTTGAGGAAGAGTCTCCATCGTTAGAAACCGTTATTTCAAAGATGCTTAAACAAACAGAAGACATGTTAACTAAATATGAAGAACAAATGATAGAGCAAGATTACTCTGTCCATACGCTGTTGACAATGGCTTCTCTTGTGGAAGAAGAAGCAACAGAAAAAGTCGATCGTGCTAAAATTGCTTCTGTTTTTTATAATCGTCTAGATAAAGGGATGCCGTTACAAACAGATCCAACGGTGTTATATGCAAAAGGAGAACATAAGGAACGTGTTTTTTATAAAGATTTAGAGATTGATTCTCCTTATAACACTTATAAAGTGAAGGGCTTACCGCCTGGACCGATTGCTAATGCTGGTGAGATGTCCATTAAAGCAGTATTAGAGCCGGAAAAGACTAAATACTTGTATTTCTTAGCCACTCCTGAAGGGGAAGTGCTGTATTCGAAAACATTGGATGAGCACAATGCGAAGAAAGCAGAACATATTACGAATCAATAATGAGGGATTAGGTATTTGCGCTAAATATTTCATCAGAATAAATCGTCGGTTTGAAAAGCAAGATTTATTTTTATATGATAGAATAAGACAAGTGAAAAAGGACATAATGACCTTTTGGCTCGGCAGTTGCCGAGTTTTTTCTAATGTAGGCCGATTAGAGGACTCCAAAAGTCTAGTCGTCGCAAATATTAAGAATGTACGCCCATGCTTAAGGAACGTACGTATTTGGAGGAACAGATTTTGAACGGAAAAATAGATGAATATCTTCAATCCTTAATTCCAGAGCGGACTGGATTACTGAAAGAGATTGAAGAATTTGCAGAAGCAGAGCATGTCCCGATTATGGAGCCGGAAGGGATTGCGACTTTATTACAGTTTTTACGACTTCAACAGCCGCAAAAAATTCTAGAACTAGGGACAGCGATTGGATATTCAGCCATTCGAATGGCGATGACTTTGCCAAATGCTCGTATTGTCACGATTGAGCGGATTGAAAAGCGAATCGAAGTGGCAAAGCAAAACTTTGAGAAGTCTGGTTTGAGCGACCGTATTACCCTTGTTGAATCTGATGCATTGGAAGCCTTTGAGGTTGTAAAGGACCATGGACCATTCGATTTAATCTTTGTAGATGCAGCGAAAGGACAGTATCGTCGTTTCTTTGAATTGTATGAGCCGCTGCTAAGTGAGAGAGGAATTATCATTACAGATAATGTTTTATTCAAAGGTCTAGTTGCGGAAGAGTTAGAGACGATTACACCAAGGCGTAGACGCGGTTTGATTAAACGAATTCAAAATTTTAATACATGGCTGCTTAGTCATCCACATTACGATACGGTCATTATACCGATTGGAGATGGCATAGCCATTAGTAAACATAGAGGTGAACAAAATGAAAAAGCCTGAATTGCTCGTAACTCCAACAAGTGTAGCGGATATAGAACCGCTTATTAAGGCAGGAGCCGATGCATTCATTATCGGTGAGCAGCGTTATGCGCTTCGCTTACCCGGAGAATTTACACGTGAAGATGTGAAGGAAGTCATTCAAATTGCTCATGCTGCAAACAAAAAAGTATATGTATCGATGAATGCAATTTTTCATAATGAAAAAGTAGATGAATTAGAAGAGTACATTGCTTTTCTAAAAGAAGCAGGAGTTGACCGCATCGTTTGGGGAGACCCGGCTGTGTTAATGGCAGTTCGCACTGCAGCGCCAGATATGCCGTTGCACTGGAATACGGAAACGACGGTAACAAATTGGTATACAGCGAACTATTGGGGACGTCGCGGCTCAGTTCGTGCTGTTGTAGCTCGTGAAATTAATATGGATGCTATCATTGAAATGAAAGAACATGCTGAAGTAGAAATTGAGGTACAAGTGCATGGAATGACATGCATGTTTCAATCTAAACGAACATTGCTTGGAAACTATTTTGAATACCAAGGGAAATCACTAGAAGTAGAAAATCGTGCACAACAACGCAATATGTTTTTACATGACAAAGAACGTGAAAACAAATATCCGATTTATGAAGATGAAAATGGTACACATATTATGAGCCCGAACGATATCTGTATGATTGACGAGCTTCAAGAATTAGTCGAAGCAGGTATTGATTCGTTTAAGATTGATGGGATTTTAAAAACACCAGAATATATTATTGAAATAACGAAATTATATCGCCAAGCTATTGATTTATGTGCAGAAGACGTGGATCGTTATGATGAAATCAAGAGTGAGCTTTTTGAAAAAGTTGAAGCGATTCAACCAAAGAATCGTGCATTAGATACAGGATTTTTCTTTAAAGAAACAGTTTATTAATACAGGAATGAGGAGGAATAGCCTTGAACGCTATTGCTGATAAAATTTCCAAAATTATTGATGGAAAAAGAGTCATTGTGAAAAAACCGGAGCTGCTAGCACCTGCCGGAAATTTAGAAAAATTAAAAGTTGCTGTTCACTATGGTGCAGATGCTGTTTTTATTGGTGGACAAGAGTATGGTTTACGTTCAAATGCCGGAAACTTTACATTTGAAGAAATGAAAGAAGGCGTTGAATTTGCGAAAAAGTATGGAGCAAAAGTATATGTAACAACGAATATTTTTGCTCATAATGAAAACATTGATGGGTTAGAAGAATACTTAGCTGGTTTAGAAGAAGCTGGTGTACATGGTATTATCGTAGCGGACCCTTTAATTATTGAAACATGTAAAAGAGTAGCACCGAGTCTGGAAATTCATTTAAGCACTCAGCAATCATTATCGAACTGGAAAGCTGTTCAATATTGGAAGGAAGAAGGGCTGGAGCGCGTTGTACTTGCTCGTGAAACAGGCGCTGAAGAAATTCAATTAATGAAGGAAAAAGTTGATATTGAAATTGAAGCCTTTGTGCATGGGGCGATGTGTATTGCTTATTCTGGACGCTGTACGTTATCTAATCATATGACAGCTCGCGATTCTAACCGTGGTGGCTGCTGTCAATCTTGCCGTTGGGATTATGATTTATACGAGTTGGATAGTGATGGTGAAAAAGCGTTATTTGATGAAAAAGATGCTCCATTTGCTATGAGTCCAAAAGACTTAAAACTATTGGAGTCACTGCCAAGAATGATTGAGATTGGCGTGGATAGTTTAAAAGTAGAAGGACGAATGAAATCGATTCACTATATCGCAACTGTTATTAGTGTATATCGTAAAGTGATTGATACGTATTGCGCGGATCCAGACAACTTCTCAATTAAGCAGGAATGGTTAGATGAATTGGATAAATGTGCGAATCGTCCGACAGCTCCAGCGTTTATGGAAGGAGATATTCCGGGGTATAAGCAGCAGATGTTTGGGAATCATAGCACAAAGACTCGTTTTGACTTTGCGGGGCTTGTGTTAGATTATAATCCGGATACTCAAATTGCTACATTACAACAGCGAAATTTCTTTAAGCCAGGGGATGAAGTAGAATTTTTTGGCCCAGAAATTGAAAACTTTACGCAAAAAGTAGGCGTCATTTTAGACGAGAAAGGCAATGAATTAGACGCTGCTCGTCATCCATTGCAAATTGTTCGTATTAAAGTAGATCACCCTGTATTTGTTAACAACATGATGCGTAAAGAAAATGAATAGGACGTATCATAGACAAAGTGTTAAACAAAATCTTGAATAAAAGTCTATTTTGTAATAATATAGCATAAATAAAGATAGGTGAAATTTTCCTGAACCCTGCTGTTTTTCTAAAGTCTATGTTAATGAATATTGTTGATTCATACGATTTTTCGCTCAATCGTATGAAACCACTGTTTTACACGCCTTTCAGCTTTACTGAAAGGTAAATGAGCCAAAAATAAACAGTGTTATTTAACAAAACCTTTGTAAAAAGACTAGACAAATGAAAGGAAAGGTCATACTCTATCTTAAAGACAGTGAAATAATCGACTGCTTCTTTAAAGAAAAGCAGTCGATTTATATGCTAGGATTTCTCTAGTAGATAGCGCGCCCTTTTATGAGGTCGCGCACTTATATATATTCGACTTGTTTGAATGAAAAAGTACATATACATCACGGAACCTTTGTATCTGTGAGAACTTGAAGGAGTGAAGAGTTTTGGCTATAGAAAAAGTATTTCCGATGACAAAAGAAGGTAAAGAGAAATTAGAACAAGAGCTTGAACAGTTAAAAACAGTAAAACGTAAAGAAGTAGTGGAAAGAATTAAAATTGCACGCAGCTTCGGAGATTTATCAGAGAACTCTGAGTACGATTCTGCGAAAGATGAGCAAGCATTTGTAGAAGGCAGAATTACAACCCTTGAAAATATGATTCGCAATGCGAAGATTATTGAAGAAAGCGATTTAGATTCAGATACGGTTTCTCTTGGGAAATCTGTTACATTTATTGAGCTTCCAGATGGAGACGAGGAAACGTATACAATCGTTGGTAGTGCAGAAGCAGATCCATTTGAAGGGAAAATTTCAAACGATTCACCAATTGCCCAAAGCCTAATTGGCAAAAAAGTAGGCGATCAAGTAACCGTACAAACACCAGGCGGCGAAATGCAAGTAAAGATTACTTCTGTTCAGTGATTTTTCTGCAGATGAATGAGTAGTAAAACGCTGTCTTGGAATATCATGAACTCTTTGCCGCTTTCAGGTAAAGAGTTAGGCTAAAAAGCAGATTTGTTTGATGAATCTGCTTTTTTGTCATTTGGAGACTTATAAAGTGAAACTTCCATCAGTAGGGCTTTCTGTCTTTTAAATATTGGATAAAATTTGAAAATGGTAGACCATCTTTTGATATCTAGTGCAAGCGAACCCAGGTTAATGGGTGAGTTTTCTAATGGGGAAAGAATTAAATTGTTTAATCGCGTCAACAATGGTAACGAGGTGTTGCTGGATGCATAAACGACGAATGATCATCGTTGCCACGATATTAATGGTATTAATTATCACCTTAGTTGGCCGGCTTGTACAAATACAGTTAGTTGCGACAGAATCGTTTTCTAAACATCATGTAAATTTAATTGAAGCGAGTGTGAAGCAGCGTTCACAAGTATTAAAGATTGATGATGGAAGAGGGAAGTTTTATGATCGAAATGGACAGCCACTGGCTCATGAAGAAATTCCAACGCTTGTACTCTTTCCGTTTTTAAGTAAAATGACATGGCCGGCTGATGAAGTAGCCCGTATTATTGGAAGTTCAGAACAAGCACTGATTACCGCAGTCGCAAATGCAAAAGAGCCTTTTGCATTTGGCGGGGATACGCCGATTCAGTTATCATTAAGCCAATCAAAAGCTATTAATGAATTAAAAATCCCAGGTGTGTTTGCGGTCAATCAGAAAATTTACGGAGAGGATAGGCTTGCTGCTCAATTAATTGGTACGACGGTTAAATCGGATGCGCTAAAACTCGAGCGCTATCCAGATTTAAACTTATCCCCTGAAACGAGAATTGGAGATAAGGGTCTACAGCGAACATTTGATGAGTTTTTACTATCGGAAGGCGAATCTAAGCTTGTGTTTCATGTTGATGCGAGCGGAGGTCCTTTATTTGGAGTCGATGTGAAGTATGTGGAGCCTGCGAACCCCCTATATCCAGTTAAAGTCATCACAACTATTGATAAGGAGATTCAAGAAAAGGCAGAAGCACTTGTTGACCAATATAAGATTACCAATGGCGGACTTGTTTTATTAGATATTGAAAAAAGTGAAATTGTTGCGATGGTATCACGTCCAGCACTTAAAAAAGATGATCCAAATGGAATAGGCTCAGTTAATATGATGGCGACACAAAAAACCCCGGGTTCGGTCTTTAAAACGATTACGGCAGCAGCGGCAATCGATTATGGTGTCATTTCATCTAGTCGAATGTTCAATTGTGACCTGACGATTGAAGGAAAGGTTGATCAACAACGTCCGTTAGGAATGCTAAACTTTAAAGATAGTTTTGCTCAAAGCTGCAATCGAACATTTGCCGAGCTTGCTACAGAAATAGCGGAAGAGAATCCTAACTTTTTGGAGGAATATGCTAAAAAGCTAGGAATCATCGGTCAAGTAGGCTGGAGCGGCGATGTATATCACACCCAGGTTACCCAGCTTTATCGCGAGCAATCAGGAAAGGTTTGGCATGAGCAGGCATTAAAAAAAGATAAGAAAATGATTGCCAAAACAGCAATTGGACAGCAGGATGTTCAGACGACACCACTTGCTATGGCAAATATGATGGCCACCATTGCGCGCGGAGGTAAAAAAGAGCAGGTAAAAGCGGTATCAAAAGTTGAGTTTAATAATGGGACAACAGTGGTCGATTTTCCAAATCAAAAGATAGAAGGAGAGAATATCTCACCTTATACAACGATTAAATTGCAGCAGTTATTAAGAGGGGTCGTTACGGAAGAGAAAGGAACAGGTGCCTTGCTGCAGAACCTGCCTTATGAGGTTGCCGGTAAGTCAGGGACGGCTCAGACAAATCTAGAAACAGGCAAGTTAAATAAATGGTTTGCTGGCTATTTTCCGTATAAAGAGCCAAAATATGCACTTGTAACCGTTAGCTTAGATACAACGGAACAGTCAAGCGGTATGACTCCGCTATTCGCAGACGTTGTGAAAGTGATTCATCAACTAGATTCCCAATGACGAAAGAAGTAGGATGCGATTTGTGGATAAGTCATGTTAAAATAGAGAGAAAAGATAAGATAAGGGGGTTTATGTTTTGGCTTCTCGTCTTGATCGACATGATAAAAAGCGAAAAATAAATAAATTTTACAACATTGCGATTACGATTGTATCTTTACTGATTGTGATTGTTGCTATTACTATTTTCACGAATAATGATGTAGAACCAGTATCTAAAGAACAGGAAAAAACAACTCCAAAAGAAGAAGTAAAGGAATCAAAATCAGAACCGGAATCAAAGGATAAAGAGAAAGATGAAACTGAGGAAGCGGTTACTGAAGAAGAAGCAGAAGAAGCAGAAGAAGAATCAGAGTCAGAAGAGGAACAGGCTGATGGTGTTAAACTTGAACAAATAGAAGGTAGTGGAGACGCCAATGTATTAAATACGTACACAAGTGAAGACTGGCAGCCGGTTGGGACGGAGCAAACTGGTCCACATACGACAAGCTTTGAAAAAGGCTCTAAAGATTGGAATGAAATGACGAAGGCTATTGCTTATGGAGCTGGGCTAGATGAGGGAAGTATGCGTCTTTGGTGGTTGAAAAATGGAGGTTCCCCGACTACAGCCATTGGTACTGTATCAGAAGGGGATAATCCGCAAGCTTATCGCGTATATATTGAATGGGTCGATGGAGCTGGATGGAAGCCTGTAAAAGTGGAAGAATTAAAGGAAAATGATAGAGGCAGATAATAGTCTTTAAACAAAGAGCCCTCAAGCTATGTGAGGGCTCTTTGTCATTTCCATTATTTCTTCGCTTTAAAATGGACAACAGCGCTATAAAAACGTCGCCCTTCTTCGCTTACATACATCTCATGTGAAACAGAGTGAACATGGAGCATGAGTGCTTTATTGTTTTCAATTTGTGTTTGAATTTTTTCTTCCAATGTCTTAATGCTTTCTGCTTCAAAAAATTCAATTTTATCATCTATTAAGTCTAAGTTTAGTTGAAAAGTCATTGTTCTACCCTCCAATGTTTTATTCACTTTATTGTAGCATGCATGGCGGTTCATTTATATTGAAACCCTTTAAAGATAAGGGGAGTTTATCATAAATATTGAACCATTCTCGAATAAAATCATACTATATCCATATGATTTATATAAAATGTTTTTTTAATTCAGAACTATGTTATAGAATATTGGCGACTTTGGGTTTAATCATTAACATAGTTAAATTTAAAAAGGTGATGATAATGGGGCGGGAATTTGTTGAGTTATTTGAAGAA
Organism: Peribacillus asahii; assembly: GCF_003570725.1. GTDB lineage: Bacteria > Bacillota > Bacilli > Bacillales > DSM-1321 > Peribacillus > Peribacillus asahii. Next base: position 4,300 of record NZ_QWVS01000020.1, on the reverse strand, counting down.
TGGTCCGAATACTATGATGATACAGTCAGTGGTTACGATAAAGAATATCGTGATGTATTTCATGGATATGAGCAAATATTAAAAGAAGTAGTTAATCGTTCACAAGGTCATGTGCTGGAGTTTGGCGTAGGGACAGGAAACTTAACGATATGTCTTCTGAAAGCGGGGCTTTCGGTTACAGGTGTAGAGCCATCTGCATCTATGAGAAGGAAAGCAGTCGAAAAATTACATGGTCAAATACCTATTCTAGATGGCGATTTTCTTGAATTCCCAACACATAGGCAAATAGATACATTTGTCAGCACGTATGCTTTTCATCATTTAACAGATGAAGAAAAGGAAAAAGCGATTGTGAACTATGGCAAGTTACTCCATCGAGGTGGTAAAATAGTATTTGCAGATACGATGTATGAGTCTAAAGAAGCGCATCAAGCGGCTATTCAACAGGCAAAAGATGCTGGATTTCTAAAGCTAGCAACGGATTTGTCAACGGAATACTATACAACGATTCCTTTTTTACAGAAGGTGTTGAAAGAGAACGGATTTGATGCTTCGTTCACTCGTTGCAATCAATTTGTTTGGATTGTTGAAGCTCAAAAATTATAGGAAGAGGTTTAGTGAATGAAAGTAGCAATTATCGGAGCAATGGAAGAAGAAGTAACGATTTTACGAGATAAATTAGAGAATGTAGAACAAGTTACAATTGCTGGTTCGGAGTTCAATATTGGTACATTGAATGGTGTTGAGGCTATTGTTCTAAAGTCAGGCATTGGGAAAGTTAATGCGGCGATGTCGACAACCATTTTATTAGAGAAGTTCAAACCAGATGCTGTAATCAATACAGGTTCTGCTGGTGGATATCATGAAGAATTAAATGTCGGGGATGTCGTTATTTCAACGGAAGTTCGTCATCATGATGTAGACGTAACGATTTTTGGCTATGAATATGGTCAAGTACCGCAATTGCCGGCAGCCTTCTTGCCAGATCCAAAGCTGTTTGCCATTGCAGAAGAAGCAGCGAAGGAAATGACTCATTCACAAGTAGCAAAAGGGTTGATTGTAACAGGAGATTCTTTTATGAACGATCCTGTTCGTGTGGAGTTTGTCCGTAGTAAGTTTAAAGACTTATATGCAGTGGAAATGGAAGCAGCCGCAATTGCTCAAGTGGCGCACCAATTTGGAACGCCTTTCGTAGTGATTCGTTCCCTTTCTGATATTGCAGGAAAAGAATCGAACGTATCATTTGATCAGTTCTTAGAAACGGCAGCCCTGCATTCTGCTGAGCTTGTTTTAAAAATGATTGAAAAAATTAAATAATCATCTGATAATTGACGAAATTATTCTTCGTCAATTATCATTTTACACATTAACCGGGTAAATAGGTATGTTAACTTATATTTGGTGAAAAGGTGGGAGAATATGAAAGTTGTTCGGAATATACATGAATTAATTGGGTCTACCCCTATGCTAGAAATTACTCGATTTTCTCTTCCAGAAGATGTACGAATTTTCGCTAAATTAGAGTTCTTTAACCCAGGTGGCAGTATAAAAGATCGTTTAGGAGTGGAGTTATTAGAAGCAGCTTTTGCGAGCGGCGTATTAAAGCCAGGTGGAACGGTAATCGAACCGACGGCGGGAAATACGGGGATTGGTCTAGCACTGGCAGCTCTTCATTATGGGGTCCATGTTATAGTCTGTGTACCAGAGAAGTTTAGTATAGAGAAGCAAGAGTTAATGCAGGCTCTTGGTGCCAAGGTTGTGCGTACACCTTCGGAAGCAGGGATGCGAGGAGCCATTGCAAAAGCTCAAGAGCTTTTAAAAGAAATTCCCCATTCCTATTGTCCGCAGCAATTTGCCAATCCAGCCAATCCAGCAACATATTATAAAACACTAGGCCCTGAAATCTGGGAGCAGCTTGACGGAAAAGTAGATGTATATGTTGCCGGAGCTGGAACAGGAGGTACGTTTATGGGAACCTCCCGCTATTTAAAAGAAAAAAATCCTTCTGTAAAAACAGTTATTGTTGAACCGGAGGGATCGATTTTAAATGGCGGCAAGCCCGGTCCACATAAGACAGAAGGAATAGGCATGGAGTTTTTACCAACCTATATGGACGAATCTTATTTTGATGATACTCATACGATTGTAGATAAAGAGGCGTTTCGCTATGTAAAAGAGTTAGCCGCCAAAGAAGGATTGCTCGTTGGAAGCTCTTCAGGAGCAGCTTTTGCTGCTGCAGTGAAGGAAGCACAAGTTGCTTCGAAAGGTACAAACATTGTCGTAATCTTCCCAGACGCGAGCGATCGCTACTTAAGTAAAAAAATCTACCAAGGAGGTATTTGAATATGAAGAGGAAAACACAATTAATTCATGGCGGTATCTTTGGTGATGAACAAACAGGAGCGGTTTCTGTCCCGATTTATCAAGTGAGTACGTATAAACAATATGGACCAGGCAATCATACCGGCTATGAATATTCACGTACAGGTAATCCGACACGTCATGCGCTAGAAACATTCATTGCGGAGCTAGAAGAAGGAAAACGTGGTTTTGCTTTTGGCTCAGGGATGGCAGCGATGACAGCGGTGCTGATGCTGTTTAATCAAGGAGATCACATTTTAGTGACAGATGACGTATACGGTGGTTCTTTTCGTGTAATTACAAAAGTGTTACATCGATTTGGACTAAGTGCCACATTTATTAACACGAGCGATTTAAGTGAAATTAAAAAAAATATTCAAGAAAATACGAAAGCGTTATTTATTGAATCCCCAACAAATCCTCTTCTGAAAATTACCAACATTGAAACTGCAGCCAAAATTGCAAAAGCAAACGGCTTATTAACCATTGTAGATAATACATTCTCAACACCATATTGGCAAAATCCAATTTCGCTTGGTGCAGATATCGTTCTTCATAGTGCAACGAAATACCTTGGCGGTCACAGTGATGTTGTGGCAGGTCTTGCTGTTGTGAAGGATGAGAAGTTAGGTGAAGACCTTCATTTTGTTCAAAATTCAACAGGGGGTGTGTTAGGCCCTCAAGATTCTTGGTTATTAATACGAGGTATGAAGACGCTCGGTCTTCGTATGGAAGAGCATGAGAAAAATGCTAACAAAATTGCAAGGTACTTAGTTGAGCATGATGCCGTTTCAAAAGTGTATTACCCAGGACTAGAAAGTCATCCCAATCATGATATCGTGAAGCAACAATCTCGTGGCTTTGGCGGCATGATTTCCTTTGACGTTGGCAGTGCCGAAAAAGCAGCGCAAGTGTTAAATAAAGTGAAGTACTTTACACTTGCAGAAAGTCTTGGGGCAGTGGAAAGTTTAATTTCTATTCCCGCTCTTATGACACACGCATCGATTCCAGCAGAGCGCCGTGCTGAATTAGGGATTACAGACGGTCTGATTCGGATTTCTGTTGGTCTTGAGGATGTTGAAGATTTACTTGAAGATCTAGAACAAGCCTTACAAGACTAATTCTAGTCTCACCTTCTCTATTTGAAAATATTAACAAATAGTAAATGGATGTATATATGGTAGAATAAATTATCCGTGTTTTACTAGTTATGAGAGAAGGTGAGCATTCTTGAATAAAAAAATGAAAAACCTTTCTGCAAAAATGATAGATTACAAACGCTTTGCGATTACTTTATTATGTGTGGGTTCTTTTTTCTATTTAGGCACGATTCTTCCGTCAGAGGGAAGGACAGCGTTTGATGTGAACGGTTATATGCTTGCTTCGGTTTTGTTTTTGGCAGCATCGATTGGATGTTTCTTGCAATCTTCTAAATATAAAAAGACTCTTGCTGAATTAAATGAGCTAGATTCACAGTAATCAATTTCTTTTAAATAACCCCAATCCTATTTTTTAATAGGGTTGGGGTTATTTTTTATGGAACTATGTTAATTAATAAAAGCCATATAAAAATGTCCAGTATCCACTATTGTATTACACAAATTATGGCCTACAGAATATCCTATAAATAGAACTTGAAATCCAATAAATGTATGAATAAGAACAGGAGGTAAGTGAAGTGAAGGATTTTTCGCAACAAGGAAATAATCATTCATCTTTTCGAAAAGCTGCATATTTGTATAAGCATTTTAAGGAGGGGGTAAACAAGCAGGAACAAGAGGGTAGAAAGGTAGAAGATGAATTTATTGAAGATACCGATTTGGATGTACTAGCCGAAGTTACGCCTGAGGATCAGACATTTGAGACAGTAACGGCAACTCAAGAAGAAAATCTAGAAGATGAGATTTACGAAGAGGAAAGCTCAGGTTACGAAGAGGAA
>NZ_QWVS01000002.1 GCF_003570725.1 Peribacillus asahii | reverse complement strand
ACGAAGAGGAAAGCTCAGGTTACGAAGAGGAAAGCTCAGGTTACGAAGAGGAAAGCTCAGGTTACGAAGAGGAAAGTTCAAGTTCCGGAGAGGAAGAAGAAACTGAAGAAGAAGAAGAAGAAGAAGAAGAAGAAGAAGAAGAAGAAGAAGAAGAAGAAGAAGAAGAGGAAGAAGCAGAGGAAGAAGAGGAAGAAGCAGAGGAAGAGGAAGAGGAAGAGGAAGAAGCAGAGGAAGAGGAAGAAGCAGAAGAAGAAGAAGAAGAAGAGGAGGAAGCAGAAGAGGAAGAAGAATCATAAAATAATATAGGTTGTATAGTAGGGTCTTAATACTTAGACCGAATATACAATTTTATTCAGCAGGTTTTGCCTTAAAGGGGACCTGCTTTTCACATACATACGGAATTTTGTTGTGACAATGCAAGTTAAATGATGAACGTCCATATTGGAATCTCGTTATGTACATTATCTTTCAATTATTGAATTCTTTAAGCGGTTGTCCTATACAAAACTTTTTTTTGAGCATAGTTTAGTAAAAAGTAGTGAATGAATCCTGCAGGTACAAAATCCTAGACATCATGCATCTGTTAGGAAGAATGAATGCTCTATGCTTTAATTTTGCAAACTTCATTATTTTGATTTTATAGGAGGGATAAGGTGGAGAACATACTAATTGAACCATGGGAACTTGACGCGTTGATGCCCGAACTTTTTGTGCCTGAATATATTGAAAAAATAGCAAGTGAAGTTCTGACACATTATGATTTTTCGGCTCAAAGTATGCAAGTCATGGCAACCAAGCCAGCAAGAGGCGGCGCTATTTGGAAAGTTGAGACATCTGCAGGTCCAAAAAGTTTAAAATTATTGCATCGTAGGCCGACTAGAAGCTTATTCAGTTTAGGTGCTCAAGAATATTTAGTGGAAGTTCAAAAAGCAAGAGTTCCAGCGATTGTGAAAACAAAGGATGGAAGCAACTATGTTGAAGCAGGAGGGAAACTATGGTTCGTTGCGGAGTGGATTGAACCTTTAGCACCTGCTTCAAAAGACTTAGAAGGTACGAAACATTTATGTAGAGCTATTGGTGAGTTTCATCGTTTAAGTAAAGGATATGAACCTCCAAAACATGCTGAAATAGCAACAAGGCTGCATAAATGGCCAAAGAATTTTGAAAAGATTATTACTAAAATGGATTGGTTACGAAACATTGCGTATGCTTACCCAGAAATGCCGGCTAGCTCTCATTTATTACAAGCAGTAGATGTCTTTGAACAGCAAGCCATACAGGGTTTAGAAAGACTGAATCAATCGAGCTATTCTGATTTAGTGGCTAAAGGGAATGCGTATTGGGGATTAGTGCACCAGGATTATGGCTGGTCCAATGGTCAAATGGGTTCAGATGGGATGTGGATTATTGATCTCGATGGTGTTGCTTTCGACCTTCCGATTCGGGATTTACGAAAATTAATTACGAATAAAATGATCGATAATTCTCAATGGGATGCGACTTGGGTACGAGAAATGATTAAAGCTTACCATGAGGTGAATCCAATAAGTGCTGAAGTATATGACATCTTAATGATTGAATTGTCATTTCCTAATGAATTCTATAAGCATTTGAAAGGAGCCATATTTGAGCCGGAGTTATTTTTAAATGAAGAAGCGGTTCAACTAATTCAAATGATCATCAATCTCGATCAAACGAAATGGCCTGTATTAGAAGAAATAAAAGACGATTGGATTGGGGTTGAAGCACGATGAAAATTTTAATGATCTGTACTGAAAAACTTCCTATGCCTCCGATACGAGGGGGAGCCATTCAAACGTATATAGCGGGTATTCTCCCCTATTTAAAACAATCACATGATATTACAATACTTGGAACTGATGATCCGTCGTTACCGGATAACGAAATAATCGATGGTGTTTCTTATGTACGTGTGCCAGGAAAATTATTGGAAATATACAAAGAAGGAGTCGTTCGTTATCTTGAATCTAATCAATTTGATTTGATTCATATTTTTAATCGTCCGCGACTTGTTCTCCCTGTTCGAAGTGTAGCTCCGAAAGCTAAAATTACATTAAGCATGCATAATGACATGTTCAATGCAGAAAAAATTGACCCTATTGAGGCTGAGGCGGCATTGAATGAAGTATCACGTATTGTAACGGTTAGCGATTATGTAGGAAATGTTATAAAGAGCTTATACCCACAGGCTACTGGAAAGGTTCAAACTATTTATTCTGGGGTAGATACCGAGCGATTTTTACCAGGTAGCCATCCAAATATGAAAAAGATTCGCCAAGATGTTCGCCAAGCTCATGGATTAGAAAACAAAACAGTCATTTTATATGCGGGAAGGCTTTCACGAAATAAAGGGGTCGATCGATTAATCAGGGCATTGCCAGAGCTATCTAAGAAGTATAAGGACTTAGCCTTGGTCATCGTCGGAAGTAAGTGGTTTAGTCAGGATGCTGTAACAGATTATATTGCTTATGTAAGAGCATTGGCGAAAAAGTCGCCGATCCCCGTTGTGACCACAGGTTTTGTAGCACCAAGTGAAATTCAAAACTGGTTTGCGGCCGCTGATTTATTCGTGTGTACATCTATATGGCCAGAACCTTTGGCAAGGGTTCATTATGAAGCGATGGCAACAGGTCTTCCTATCGTAACAACAGCAAGAGGAGGGAATGCAGAAGTTATCCGATTAAGAGAAAATGGCCTTGTAGTAGAAAATCCCGAGGACCCAGGTCAGTTTGTAGAAAAGATTACAGAGGTACTCTCCGACAAAGCAATGATGAAAAGAATGGGACAAAGAGGAAGAGAGCTTGCCCTATCACACTACAAATGGAATCGCGTAGCTTCTGAGGTTCTTACAGTGTGGGAACAAACTAAACAAACAGCGGTTTCAGTTGGTACGGCAGAGACTCCTATGGAACTGACAGCGAGCCAGTCTAAAACTGCAGAAACTATTTCATTTATTACAGATAGAGTAGATAAATCAACAGAGAAACAAGTCAAAACGCAAAAACAAAAAAATAAAAAGAAACGAATCACGACGGAAAATCAAAAAGTAACAGAGAAATCGGCCACGACGAAAAATCAAAAAGTAGTAGAGAAACCAGCAATAGTAGAAAATCAAAAGGCAATAGAGAAACCGGCAATAGTAGAAAATCAAAAAGCAATGGAAAACAAAAAGCAAGTTGCAGGATTAACTCGAGCAAACCTGGATGAATTGATTATAGCGCATCACATGTTGATGAATGCTAGAAACAAAAAAAACAATCAATCAAATAGAACAATGAACGGACGCTCCAATCGCAATAATCGAAATAGGGAATTGCTGAATATGCTGTTAAGGGAATTTGGAAAGAACGCATAGTAAAGTGAAGCAGAAACTCTGTCTTTTTTCATGGACCCTAGATACCAAGTTGTCTAGGGTGTAATAGATTTGTAAATAGGGATTTTTAAGGCTTTGGTGAGGTTCATCAAGGCCTTTATCAGTCTCAGGCTGATTGATTCCTCAAAAAATAATGGTAGTGTTTAAGATTAGCCACTATAAAAAACTCGGCCTATTCGCCGAGTTTTTTGTTAGCAGCCTGGTACACAGCCCCAACCGCCTGCTGCGAACCACCACCAGAAACCGAAAATGAGCAGCAACACGAAGAGGACAACGACTAGAGCGAACCCAAACCCCCAGCCTCCAGCTCCATATGCCACTGGGGCAGGTCCAGGATAAGCTCCAACACCATAACCACATCCGTATGGGCCATAACTATATCCCATAGAAGAAATACCTCCTTCTTACTTTGACGTATATTAGTATATGTAGCAGCGTTTGAGAGCGATTGGGGATTCTAAATATATAGACAAGAGAATGTGTGCTAAATCGAAAGAGAAGTGAATCGAACTATGTAAAATCAATGAAATTGAATTTAGAAAACTTTCTTATCCTTTTAAGTAACTCAATTATTCTATCAAGCTTTTGTATGTTGTTTATTATGAGTTAAATGAGAAAACAAAGCGCTTTTTATAAAAATTATAAAGTTTGGCTTGCAAGTTGCTTGCATGAAAGGTAGTTTTCGATCCATGAAGACTTAAACAACTTTGATGAACGAATTAAATACTTAGGAAAATATGTAAACAACTGTAATTAAAGGCCCAGGATTTAAACTGATGATTTTCGAGTAGGACAGACAAGAACAAGTTTCCTCTTGCATAACAATAATGATAAGAGAACGCCAAAAGAAACGGGAGGTTATATTTATGCCCGGAATTCTTACCGCAATTGGCTATTTAATGAAAGAATTTTATTTATTAGTTTCTTACGTAAAAAATAATGCCTTTCCTCAGCCTTTATCCTCTCAAGATGAAAAGAAATATTTAAAGTTAATGAGTGAGGGGGACAGTGATGCTCGAAATAAGCTAATCGAGCATAATCTTCGCCTGGTTGCTCATATTGTTAAAAAATTCGAAAATACAGGTGAAGACTCAGAAGATTTAATTTCTATTGGGACAATCGGTTTAATTAAAGCAATTGAAAGCTATTCTGATGGAAAAGGAACAAAACTAGCAACTTATGCTGCGCGCTGTATTGAAAATGAGATTCTCATGCATTTAAGAGCGACGAAGAAAACGAAAAAGGATGTTTCTCTTCATGATCCTATTGGGCAAGATAAAGAAGGAAATGAGATTAGTTTAATTGATGTACTAAAATCTGAATCTGAGGATGTAATTGATACCATTCAGCTGAATATGGAACTGGAAAAAGTAAAAAAATATATTGATATTCTGGATGAGCGTGAAAAAGAAGTAATTGTTGGCAGGTTCGGCCTCGACTTAAAAAAAGAAAAAACACAGCGTGAAATTGCCAAGGAGTTAGGCATTTCAAGAAGTTATGTCTCTCGTATTGAAAAGCGGGCGCTAATGAAAATGTTTCATGAATTTTATCGAGCGGAAAAAGAAAAGAAGTCACAATAATCGAATGATGAATATAAAAGACCTTCACAGTGCTGAAGGTCTTTTATAATAGTTATATGAAAAACGGCATCACATAAAGTCTTTATTTATTTTTTGAGAAATTTAAAAAAGCATAATAGCTGTTTAGGCCTTGTCATACAAATAGTCTCGCAGCGGTGGGCGAAAAGGATCCAATCATTAAAAAGGTTTTAACAAAAATCGGCGCAGCATACTAATCAAAGCGGCTAATAAGAAAGGAGCCTTCTGCAAATCTTTCAGAAGGCTCCTTTCCATTTGTAGATACGTTTCCTACATCTTTTTCAGTCTCAATGGACTAATCATCAGTATCGATAATATAATCATGAGGAATGCGAAGAATACTGGTGTGACATCTGGATAAGCTAAGAAGCTTAATGTGGCAATACAACCAGCGACTGTAATCGGTACCCCCGTGAAATAACCGTTATTCTCACTAATATTAAATCGTGCTAAACGAAGGGCTCCGCAAGCAATATATAAAATAGTGAAAGCTGCTCCAGGAGCGCCGAATTCTACTAAAATTCCGTGATATATAAGCAGGGCAGGCGCCACTCCAAATGAAATAATGTCGCACATGGAATCTAATTGTTTGCCGAGCTCCGACTCGATATTAAACTTTCGTGCAACCATGCCGTCAAAACGGTCGGCGAGTGCCGCTAGGAAAATTAAAAGTAAGCTTAAGTTTAATTGGTTGTTCATAACAGATATGATGGCAAATCCACCTAAGGATAAATTTAATAAGGTCAAAATATTAGCTGTTTGAGTTTTTAGTTTTCTGATAGTCTGGTCTATAGCGTCTAATAAAAACATTTTTTCACTCCTTTCGTAAAACTAGATTAATTAAACGCAAGTATTTATTATATAATAATATTTTAGGTGACACAAATTATGCAAGGGATTTATGAAATAATTTACAATTGGTGGTGGGTGTTGTTTGTTTTCATTTCTTTATCGCTTTTTTATTGAATTGACGAATGGTAGGGTTACTTCAGCGTTGTTGAAAAACTTTAGTCAATCGCGCTTGAGTAAGCCTATTATTCCATTATATACAAAAGTGTTCCGACTTGACCAGCAGGAAGCAAAAGATGACTTTGCTTCATTTGCAACTTTACATGATTTATTTATCCGAAAATTAAAGAGCGATGTAAGGCCTATTGCAGAAGGAGAACAAGCTGTTGTTAGTCCAGTTGATGGGATTTTAGAAGATTTTGGCGACATTCAGGAAGATAAAAAGATTATCGTAAAAGGGAAAACATATTCGATGGAAGAGATGCTCGGTGATCCCAAAACACTTCAAAAGTATCTAGGTGGAAAATATCTCGTGCTATATTTAAGTCCTAGTCACTATCATCGAATTCATACACCGATTTCTGGAGAAGTAACACAACGTTGGAGTTTAGGTCAGAAATCTTATCCAGTTAATAAATGGGGGATGCTGTATGGAAAGGCCCCTTTGTCTAAAAATTATCGTATTATAACAGAACTTGATTATGGTCAAGGGTGTGTAGCGATTGTGAAAGTTGGAGCGATGTTTATTAATTCCATTGAAATTACAGATAAAGCGAAGCGATTACAAAAGGGACAAGAGTTTTCGTATTTTAGTTTTGGTTCAACTGTCGTGCTTCTTTTTGAGAAGGATAGCTTTGAGATTGAATCGGATTTAGTTATACCGGCGAATGTTCGTATAGGAGAGAAGATTGGGTATATAAAATGACGGTATGAAACAACAGGGTGCTGTAACAATAGCTGAATAAAAAGAAAAGAGCTGACATACAGGTCAGCAGATTGATTCACTAATGGGAGTATAGATTTGATTTGTTAAAGATCTTCGATGTATTTCGGCTTCGATTAAGCGAATAAACTCTGCATCTAAGTTTAATTGTTTTGCTTTGAAATATGATTCGAGTAATAAATCATCCGATAATTTATGCATCATTTCGCCAATGTAGGCTGCTCACCTCCAAGTTATTGAATAATGAGAGAATGTTTTTCTGTTTCGTACAGTATGTTTTCGTTGGTGTATTCATACTGTATCAAAAAAGAATAAGAAGAACAATTGGTCGATTATCCACAATTGTCAGTGGATAACTTGTGATTAAATTGTTTGTAAAGGAAGAAAAATGAAAAAGGAACAATAGGGATAATGTGGGTAACTTTATCCACAAAATATTATGTCGAGTTTTTTGTCGAAAACTATTTGGGATAAATAGGTAATTATTGGAGGGGCTTTGCATAATTAATGCAGTCAATTTTAAGAACCGTTAGAATTTTTTTGAAAGACGGGCGAAAATTAGATATGATGGATACGGTAAATTTTTAGGAAAACGTTGAGGTGTAATATGCTTAAATTATTTTTACCGAGTGAACAAATAAAAAGCATTTTTGATATAACGCCGGAAGACTTGAAAAAGCGTGGGATTAAAGGGATTATTACTGATTTGGATAATACACTTGTAGAATGGGATCGTCCGAACGCTACGCGAAAGTTAATGGATTGGTTTGATCAGATGCGCGAGCACGGGATTTTAGTGACGATTGTATCGAATAATAATGAACAAAGGGTACGTGCCTTTTCAGATCCTTTGCGTATTCCCTTTATTTATCGAGCAAAGAAGCCGTTAACAAAGGCTTTTAAAAAAGCTTGTGTACAAATGGGGCTTAAGCGTGAGGAAACTGTTGTCGTAGGGGACCAGCTGTTGACGGATGTGTTTGGAGGTAATCGAGGTGGGTTCCATACAATCTTAGTGATTCCTGTGTCACAGTCAGACGGGATTAATACAAAAATTAATCGCTTCTTTGAACGAAAAATTATGTCAGCGCTTAAACGAAAAGGAATGATAGAATGGGAGGAACGCAATTGAACAATCATCAAGAGGTAGTGTGCATCGGCTGTGGAGTAAAGGTTCAGACCGATTCCCCGAAAGAATTAGGATATGCGCCAAAGTCAGCGCTTGAGAAGGAGACTATTATTTGTCAGCGCTGTTTTAAATTAAAGCATTATAATGAAGTCCAAGATGTTTCGTTAACAGATGATGACTTTTTGAAAATTTTAAATAGAGTAGGTGAAACGGATTCATTAATTGTAAAAATTGTTGATATTTTTGATTTTAATGGCAGCTGGCTTCCAGGATTGCACCGTTTTGTTGGTCGGAATGATGTGTTATTAATCGGTAATAAAGTGGATTTATTGCCGAAATCGGTAAAACATAATAAATTAATCAATTGGATGAAGCAATCCTCAAAAGAGTTAGGTCTACAGCCGGTTGATGTATTATTGGTGAGTGCGGAGAAAGGAAAATACATTGCGGAAGCTGCGGAAGCTATTGAGCATTACCGTCAAGGTCGTGATGTGTACGTTGTAGGTTGTACAAATGTCGGCAAATCTACGTTTATTAATCGCTTAATTAAACAAGTAAGTGGGGAAAGCGATATTATTACAACTTCTCATTTTCCGGGCACAACACTTGACATGATTGAAATTCCGCTAGATGATGGACAAGCGATAATTGATACACCAGGTATTATCAATCATCATCAAATGGCTCATTTTGTGGATTCACGTGATTTTAAAATCATCATGCCTAAAAAAGAAATTAAGCCAAAAGTATATCAGTTAAACGAGGAGCAGACGCTCTTTTTTGGCGGCTTAGCACGATTAGATTATGTATCAGGTGGAAGACGTTCTTTAACATGTCATTTATCAAATGAATTACCTATTCATCGTACGAAATTAGAGAAAGCAGATGAATTGTATAAAAATCACGCGGGTGAGTTATTAACGCCGCCGCGGCCGGAACAAATGGGTGAGTTTCCAGAGCTTGTACCGCATGAGTTTTCATTAAAACAACCGAAAATGGATATTGTCTTCTCGGGACTTGGTTGGGTAACAGTAAATGAACCGGGAGCGAAACTTGTTGCTCACGTTCCAAAAGGAGTCAATGTTATTGTTCGTAAGTCGTTAATTTAATAGTAGGGTGATGAAGGTGAAGAAAATATATGGAGTAATCGGAGATCCTATTGCGCATTCCATGTCTCCAGCTATTCATAATGATGCGTTTGACCAAGAACAAATGGATGCGGTGTACCATCATTTTCATGTAACGCCGGAGTGCTTGCAGGATGCAGTAAAAGGGATGAAGGCGATTGGAGTGTCTGGCTTTAACGTCACAATTCCACATAAGACAGCTATCATTCCATTGCTGGATGAAGTGGATGAATTAGCACAAGCAATTGGTGCGGTGAATACGGTTGTCTATCGAGATGGTCGTTATATTGGGTATAATACAGATGGGAAAGGGTTTTATAAAGCTTTAGCTGAAGAGGTCTCTGGAGATTTAGCTTCTAAAAAGACGTTAATCATCGGAGCGGGTGGTGCTGCACGTGCCATTTATTTCACCCTTGTGAAAGAAGGCGTGAAGCAAGTGGACATTGCCAACCGAACAAAGGAGAGAGCGGAGACCCTTATTTCAGAATGCCCATATGAGAAACAGTCTACAGCCTTAACGATGCTTGAAGCAGAAGCAAATATTATGGCGTACGATTTAATTATTCAAACGACATCTATTGGCATGAGTCCAAAAGTTGATGATACACCACTGGATGTTACAGCTATTAAAGCTTCTGCTGTTGTAAGTGATATTATTTATAACCCGTTGAAGACGAAAATTCTTATGGAAGCAGAGCAAAATGGTGCGAAAACGCAAAATGGATTGGGGATGTTTGTGAATCAGGCAGCTCTTGCTTTTCAAATATGGACAGGCGTAATGCCTGATACATCTAGAATGGAACAGATTGTGTTAAATAAATTAGGAGGTCAGACATGCTGACAGGTAAACAAAAAAGATTTTTACGATCAAAAGCACATCACTTGAATCCTATTTTTCAAGTAGGAAAAGGTGGAGTAAATGATAATTTAATTAAACAGATTGGTGAAGCATTGGAAGCGCGTGAATTAATTAAAGTGAGCGTTCTGCAAAATTGTGAGGAAGACCGTGACGATGTGTCAGTAGCCCTTGCAAAAGGTGCAAGAGCAGAGCTTGTGCAAGTTATCGGTAATACAATTGTTTTATATAAAGAATCACGAGAAAATAAGCAAATTCAATTACCATAAGGTGATTGTTATGAAGAAGATTGGAATTTTAGGCGGAACGTTTAACCCTCCGCATATTGGGCATTTAATCATTGCTAATGAAGTGTTAGATGCACTGGAATTAGATGAAATTAGATTTATGCCAAACTATGTTCCTCCTCATAAGGAGCAGACGGAAGCGGTGACCGCTTATGACCGTTTAGCGATGCTTAAGCGTGCACTTTATGATCATCCTTCTTTTAGCATTGAAGGAGTAGAAATTGATAGAAAAGGTACTTCTTATACGTTTGATACGATGAAGCTGTTGACAGAGCAAGAGCCGGACGCGTCCTTCTACTTTATTATTGGTGCGGATATGATTGAGTACTTACCTAAGTGGCATCGAATTGATGAACTGCTTCAGCTTGTTCACTTCGTAGGTGTGAAGAGACCCAATTATAATGAAGAGACAGAGTATCCAATTATTATGGTGGATGTTCCTCAAATGTTCATTTCGTCTTCCGCAATTCGACGGAAGCTGCGGACAGGAAAAACTGTTAAATATTTAATTCCTGATTCTGTCGTAAACTATATAAAAGGGAATGGTTTATATGAATCGAAATGAAGCGTTACAACTTGTGAAAGCACAGCTGACTGAAAAGCGGTATGTGCATACATTGGGGGTAGCGGAATCAGCCGTAGAGCTTGCTGAACGATATGGAGCAGATATAAAAAAGGCAGAGCTTGCCGCCATTTTTCATGATTATGCGAAATTTCGTCCGAAAGAGGAAATGAAGCAAATTATTATGGAGCAAAATATAACAAAAGACTTATTAGATTATCACTCGGAATTGTGGCATGCACCAGTTGGCGCGTATCTTGTTGAACAGGAAGCAGGTATTACAGACCAAGAAATTTTAGATGCCATTGCTTACCATACATCGGGTCGAATTGGAATGACGCTGTTGGATAAAATTGTGTATTTAGCGGATTATATTGAGCCAGGTCGTTCGTTTCCAGGTGTAGAGGAAGTGCGGAAATTGGCTGAACAAAATCTCGATGCAGCTGTCATTCAAGCTGTTCGAAATACAATTAATTTTTTAATGATGAAAAAGCAAGTAATTTATCCAGCTACATTTCATACGTATAATGACCTCATTAAGAATTTGAAGGAGAAGATGTAATGACTGAAAGAGAACTTCTAGTATTAGCAGCAAAAGCAGCAGATGATAAAAGGGCAGAGGATATTGTTGCCTTAAATGTGCAAGGAATTTCATTAATCGCTGATTATTTCCTTATTTGTCATGGTAACTCAGAGAAGCAAGTTCAAGCCGTTGCGCGTGAAATGAAAGAAAAGGCTGAAGAAGCAGGCGTGAATGTAAAGCGACTTGAAGGGTTCGATGAAGCGAAATGGGTATTAGTGGATATGGGAGATGTGGTGGCTCATATTTTCCATCGTGATGAAAGACTGTACTACAATCTTGAACGTTTATGGGGAGATGCCCCTCGAGAAGATGTGCAAAGTGAATTAATGCCATGAGCTATGAACGCTTTGCTTACGTATACGATGAGCTGATGAAAGATGCTCCGTATGAAAAGTGGCTTGCGTTGTTAACAGCAAAGCTTGAGCAATATGGAGTTCAGGAGAAACGGCTGTTAGATCTTGCTTGTGGAACGGGAGAGATGACTATTGAGCTGGCACGAAATGGCTTTGATGTAACGGGTGTTGACTTATCTGATGAAATGCTCCTGGTGGCTCAAGAGAAAGCGTCTAGGCAAGGGGTATCCATTCCGTTTTATCAGCAAAACATGGCCGAACTTGAAGGATTGGGCAGTTATGACTGTATCACCATTTTTTGTGATTCACTGAACTATCTTAAAACGGAAAACGAGGTCCTTCAAACTTTTCGCGGTATATACCACCACTTACGTGAGGGTGGCTTGCTATTGTTTGATGTGCATTCGATTTATAAAATGGAACATATTTTTCATAATAATACGTTTGCAGTTAATGAAGAAGAAATAGCCTATATTTGGAGTTGCTTTCCCGGAGAGGCTCCATATAGCGTTGAACATGATTTGAGTTTTTTTGTACAGGATGCGGAAAATGGCTTGTATGAACGTTTTGATGAGTTTCATTACCAGCGTACGTATATGCCTTCTCAATATACGGATTGGCTAGAAGAGGTGGGCTTTGAAGTGCTGGAGGTTCTTGCTGATTTTGAGGAAGCGTCTGTCGAAGATCAAGCGGAGCGTATTTTATTTGTAGCAAGAAAATGAAACGGAGACTGACTAAATTTAGTCAGTCTCTTTTCTTAGGAGAAAAAATTTTTAAAAATGAGGGCAGGAGTTCGTTAATTAGTTGCGAATATTATAATCATATCGAAATTGTTTTTCGATTTCCTCGATGTCTTCATCAAATTTCTCGTGCGTTGCTTTCAACAATTCGCTAAATACCTCATGTAGTTTTGCTGCTTCTAACACTTTAATCCCTTCGCCTGTAATTCCCCCTTTTACACTCACTTTTTCCTGTAAAGTGGGTAATGTGTAGATTCCTTTACTTAATAAATCTCCAAGCCCCATTAACATTTTTTCTGTTAAAATCGTTGCTGTTTTTCTGTCAATTTCCGTTGATTGGCAAGCAGCGTCAATAAACGACTGTGCGAAAAAACTGAAAAAGGCAGGTCCGCAACTAACGATATCCGAGCTAACTCTTGTAATGTTATTGTTAATAACAACGGGTGTCGAAATCTTTCTTGCTAGTTCATGTAAATAGCTCCTCCACTTTGGCAAACAAGCTTTACTATAGCTTAATAGAGAAACTCCAGAGCAAGCTCGATTAGTGATACTTGGGATAAACCGCGCGCATGAACATGGAACTTCATGTTCAAGTTGAGCGACCGAGAGCGGACTTGTAATAGAAACAAGTAGTTGGTCTTTGTTTATATATGGTTTAATGACCTGTAATAGGTTGTGAATTTGTAAAGGCTTTACACATATGAAGATGACATCTGCTCGTTTTGCTATATCTACAGCTGTTTCGGTGACCTCGATACAGGCATATTTTTCTTGCAGCGCCAAAGCTTTGGAGAGCGTGCGATTTGTAATAAGTAGATTGGCAGGCTCCAATGTCTTGGTTTCGAGCCATGCTTCGATTAAGATCGTCCCCATGTTTCCAGTTCCTATGACACCGATTTTCATACTTTCAACTCCCCTCACGTAAAGCGGAACCACTTCTAAACATTATGTAAAATCTGCTTGTATTATTCCGGATATCCATTTTTATAAGGAGAGATAACCTATGGACATGTTCAGAAAAAAGAAAACGGCGGTTATTGCAGTTGTCATCTTAATGAGTTTTATAAGCTGTTTGATGTTCTTGTTCTCATCGAAACCGCAGCAAGCAGAGCAGGAAAAGATGTTTGTTGAACTGGAACAACAAGAAGAGCAAGAGGTTGCTCAAGAAATAGATGAGCCAGTCGTTATAAAAGTTGATGTAAAGGGCGCTGTTCAAAGTCCAGGTGTATTTATTGCCGAACCAGGTGATCGAGTCATTGATGTGATTGAAGCGGCAGGTAATTTTAAGAAAGACGCCGATTTAGATAAGGTAAATCTTGCTCAGCTCGTAGAAGATCAAATGGTGATTTATGTACCTAATATAGGAGAAGAAGATATAGGTTTACCAGAGAACATAGATGTAATAGGCGGAGGAGCGACAACAGTGTCAGGTAATGGGGGAACGGATGGTAATAAAGTAAACTTAAATACAGCCACGAAGGAAGAACTAGAGACATTATCGGGGATCGGTCCAGCAAAATCGACAGCCATTATTGAATATCGAGAAAAGACGGGGAAGTTTGAACAAATTGAAGACTTAAAAAATATTTCAGGAATCGGGGATAAGACATTTGAAAAACTACAAGATTCGATTACTGTCAAGTAAATGGACTACCCAAATAGACGGGAAGAGAGTAAAATTGAGAGAAAAGA
This sequence comes from Peribacillus asahii, assembly GCF_003570725.1. Taxonomy (GTDB): domain Bacteria; phylum Bacillota; class Bacilli; order Bacillales; family DSM-1321; genus Peribacillus; species Peribacillus asahii. Next base: position 512,536 of record NZ_QWVS01000002.1, on the reverse strand, counting down.
TAGTTGGTTAAGGGGAGAATAAACATCATGAATCGAATTAGTTGGGATCAATATTTTATGGCACAAAGTCATCTATTAGCGTTAAGAAGCACATGTAATCGATTAGCGGTTGGTGCAACAATTGTTCGAGATAATCGCATTATTGCGGGAGGTTACAATGGTTCTATTGCTGGTGGGACACATTGTATTGATGACGGCTGTTATGTAATTGATAACCACTGTGTGCGTACGATTCACGCAGAAATGAACGCGATTATTCAATGTGCGAAATTTGGGGTACCGACAGCAAATGCTGAAATTTATGTCACACATTTTCCTTGTTTACAATGCTGCAAGTCGATTATTCAGGCGGGTATTCAAGCTGTTTATTATGCCGAAGATTATAAAAATCATCCATATGCGATTGAATTATTTGAACAAGCGGGCGTGAAAATGGAAAAAGTTAAAATGATTCAGCCGATTGATGTATACGGCAAACAAAAACAGGACTTTGTCCATTCTCTATTACAGCAATTAGAAGCAACGGGTGTTGACCAAGAAGAGCTGAGCAAACTGCAACAAAAAGCGTACCAATTATTTAATGATTAAATAGGAGGTTTGCATGCCGACACACATCCTCTTTTTAGCCGTTTCTGCCACTTTAGGCGTTGCGGCTCATTCTTCTTTTCAAGTGACATTTATTCTCTATATTCTCCTCTTTTTCTGTTTTCTTTTCTATCGTTTTAACGGACAGTTAAATATTTTATTGATGAATGGAGTCGTCTTGTTAGTATTTTACATGGCAGCCTACTTATCAGATATGTACCATCAAACAGGATATACAGGCGAGGAGTCAAGCTTTGAAATTACGTTTAGTAACCAGCCAAGCGTAGACGGTAATCTGTTAAAAGCTGCTGTGACGACGAGTACAAAGGAAATTCTCCAGTTACGTTATACCATTCCCTCTGAAATGGAAAAGAAAGCGATTGAAACTAATCTACAAATTGGTTTAATTTGTCCTGCAACAGGGGCATTACTTGAGCCGGAGCAAAATCGAAATGAAAATAGCTTTAATTATAAACTTTATTTACAACAACAGCATATTTATTGGATTTTAAAAGCGAATTCTATCGTTTGGGCGGATTGTCGTGCAGGAAAAAAATCGATTGTTACAACATTTCAACAGGTGCGGCAAGCGGGCATTACTTATGTGAATGTCCATTTTCCACCTGAAGCGGGCAGCTTTGTTAATGCTCTTTTATTTGGAGATCAAACGTATATTGATGAAGAGGTATTAACGAATTATCAACGACTTGGAATTGTTCATCTGCTTGCGATATCTGGTTTGCATGTCAGCTTTTTAACAGGGCTGCTGTTTTATGGAGGGATTCGAATTGGCATCACTCGTGAGAAAATGATGATGGTTATTCTAGTATGTTTACCCATGTATGCGATTTTATCTGGAGCGGCTCCTTCTGTGTTACGAGCTTGTTGTATGGCTATGTTATTCTTTTTGCTCCTTTTGTGGAAAAAGAAGGTGTCAGCTAGTGGAACGATTGGAGTTGTTTATTTACTGCTGTTATTCATTCAGCCTTCTATGCTCTATAATATCGGCTTTCAGCTTTCATTTGCGGTAACGTTAGCCATTATTATGTCGCTTACGATTGTTCAAAGCTATCCGCACAAAACGATGCAGCTTCTTATTGTTAGTATTGTATGTCAACTAGCAGCTGTCCCTATTTTGCTTTATCACTTTTATGAAGTGTCTGTCCTCGGGGTATTGTTGAATGTGCTTTACGTTCCTTTGTATTCTGCCTTTTTGCTCCCTTTTTCTTTAGTTGCTTTTTTTACACACCTTATTTTCCCCTCCATTGGTCAACTGATGATAGCCTTATTGGACCAAATTTTTCTTCTCTGTAATGAGCTGGCTGCTTATATTTCTCGTTTACCACTGGCGTCGATTGTTTTTGGAAAACCTTTTCCTATTATTATGCTGCTGCTCGTTTTCGTCATTATTTCCTTACTTATTCAATGGGAATCCGTTTCTTTATTTAAAAAGAAAATATCGATCGTGGTTTTAGTATGTATTTTATTCTTTCAATATCATATTCAGAAATTGAATCCTTATGGTGAAGTTGTATTTATTGATATTGGTCAAGGTGATGCAATTTTGATTAAGCTTCCATTTAATCGAGGTAATTATTTAATTGATACAGGTGGAGCGATTACGTTCCCGGTAGCAGATTGGCAAAAGAAGCGTAAAACATATAACACGGGTGAAGATGTTATTCTTCCATTTTTGAAGAGTAAAGGGATTCATGAAATTGATAAGCTGATTTTAACCCATCCTGATGCCGATCATATTGGAGGTGCAGCAGAAATCATTGAACATTTTAACGTGAAGGAGGTAGTAATTGGAGAAGGCGGCGAGAGGATGTATCGGGATAAGGAATGTATTAAATGGGCATTAGCCAAACATATTCCGATTTCTACAGTGAAAAGGGGAGATAATTGGTCGGTTGCGGGTGCTCAATTTTATATTTTACACCCTTATCAAAAGGACAAAGATGTAAATGAATCGTCTATTGTATTAGCTGCTAAAATGGGCGGGTTAACGTGGCTGCTGATGGGAGATGCGGGAGAGGTCACGGAACAAGAGTTATTGAGAGCTTTACCAGGGCTTCGAGTGGATATTTTAAAAGCAGGTCATCATGGAAGTAAAACATCTTCGTCAAAAGGTTTTTTGGAGAAAGTTCAACCGAAAGTGGCGATTATTTCAGCAGGGAAAGGGAATCGGTACGGACATCCGCATCAGCAAGTAATAGAGGAGATGGAAGCATTACACGTGACGATACTGCGAACAGATAAAAAAGGCGCTATATCTTATAAATATCGTCATGAATCAGGAACCTTTCAAACCGTCTTGCCATAGGATGTATCGAGCTGTTAACAGAAAAGCAGGCGGGGTCAGCTATAAAAAAGAGACTGCCATTGCAGCCTCCGCATCATGATTCGAGTGTGCTAGGAGAATACTTAAGATCCGATAGCTTGGATAACAACAGCGATGATGAACATAGTAGCAAAAAATCCAAATGAAACAACGAAACCGATTGCAGAATCAGCTACATCGTCCGTTTTTGATTGGACGTCTTTTTCAAATTCGTTCATTGTTCATCCCTCCTATTTATGGTAATAGTATAAAACATTTCCAAAAATAAATCCACATGGCACAATTTCGATTTCCTATACTGACAAGAGTTGTCACAAATAGTTTGAATGTGTACGGTCAAAATAAATGTACAAACAAGACAGCTTCACCTTTCGCTTTAACCGCTGGATAGGAAAGTAACCCGGGCCTTTCTTAACAGCGTTAATATAGATTGGGCAAACGGCTCTAATGGCAGAGCCGTTCCCTTATAGCTTGTCAAATCGCTCTTTCAGCTATACCATAAGGAATAGAATACATAGAAAAGCGGAATGCCTTGTCAGCTAGGCGTTAGAGCTAGATATAGAAAAGCGAGGACGAGTTCTATTGGTATTAGACGTTTGGAAGAATATAAAAAAAGGGCAATTTTCCCCTGTTTATCTTCTGTATGGAACAGAGGCGTATTTAATAAACGAAACGAAGCAATTATTGCTTGAACACGCATTGCATGAGGATGAGATTGATTTCAATTTTTCACAATTTGATTTGGAGGAAACGCCGATAGAAACCGCTCTTGAGGATGTAGAGACGCTCCCCTTTATGGGAGAGAGGCGTCTTGTTTTCATGCAAAATCCTTTTTTTCTTACAGCAGAAAAGACAAAGTCTAAAGTGGAGCATAACGTGAAGCGGTTAGAAGCCTATTTAGCAGACCCTGCTCCGTATTCCATTGTTGTTTTTACAGCACCATATGAAAAACTTGATGAGCGAAAGAAAATTACGAAAGAATTAAAGCGGAAAGCAACTGTTGTAGAGGCGAAAAAATTAAACGAACATGAATTAAAAAAATGGATTCGGGAACGAACAACTGCAGCTCATGTTGAAATGGAAGAAGCGGCAATTGAACGATTGCTAGAGCTCGCGGGAACAAACTTAATGATGCTTACGAATGAAATTGATAAATTAGTACTATATGTAGAAGAGACGAAACGAATTAATGAAGACATTGTTGAGGAATTAGTCGCTAAATCGTTAGAACAAAATATTTTTACCCTTGTGGATTCAGTGTTGCAGCGGAATGTAGAACGCATGATGACAATTTACCGTGACCTAATGAGACAAAATGAGGAACCGATTAAAATTTTAAGTGTGATGGCTGGACAAGTTCGTCTGATGTATCAGGTAAAAGAGCTTTCACGCCAAGGGTATAGTCAGCAAAAAATAGCGACTGTATTAAAGGTGCATCCATTTCGGGTAAAATTAGCGCAAGAAAAAGTCAATCAATTTCATGAGGGAGAGTTATTACAGTTGATTCGGGAGCTTGCTGATGCAGATTATAAGATGAAAACGGGTCAGGGAGATAAAGTCATGACGCTTGAATTATTGCTCTTGAAAATGAAAAGGTAATGCATAGTTATAATCTTTTTCATATAGAAGGCTAGCGGTGTTTGGTTCATTTCCGTACGGGTGAAATGAACTGAACATCGTTTAATTTGCAAAGAAAAAAGCACCTTGGTATCCAAGGTGCTTTAATTTCTTATTTCATTACGCGTTTAGAGCGTTAAGTCTTTTCGCTAAACGAGATTTTTTACGGGCTGCCGCATTTTTATGGATTAATCCTTTAGATGCAGCTTTATCTAATTTCTTAGACGCCGTTAATAAAGCTTCTTTAGCAGCTTCAACGCTTTCACCAGCTAGTGCAACTTCAGCAGTTTTCACAGCAGTACGCATAGTAGATTTTACTGTAGCGTTATGAGCGCGGTTTTTATCGTTTACTTTTACGCGTTTAATAGCAGATTTAATGTTTGGCATTCCGTTCACCTCCTACACAGAAATCGAGATTATATGAACTCGACTTTTCAAATCCATACCAAATAGCACAAGTGATATTGTATCAGACTGTCCTACATTATGCAATACTCAGATTGAGAATCGAAAAGGAATTATAGTATCCAAAAAGATTTATCTCGTTATACATGATTGTACCAAAAAAATGAATAATACAAAAGATAAATCGGGCACAATGTTTATAGAGATGATGGAAAATACTAGAGTGAATACAGCAACACGAGGAGGAAGTCATGAAAAATGAACTAGATTTAAGTCAATACAGTGTGCGAACAGATTTAGCAATTGAAGCCCGTGAACTAGCGCTTGAACATAAAGGGGTTGAAGGAGAAAAAAATATTTCGCAAATAGAAGGCGTCATTATTAAGGAAAGAGAAATCGATGATATAAAAGTGGCATTAGTAGAAGTGACAGAAGCAGGGGAGAAGGAAATTGGCAAGAAAAAAGGGAGTTATTTAACAATTGAAGTACAAGGTATTCGTGAGCAAAATACAGAAGTGCAACAAAAGGTTGAAAAAGTATTAGCAACTGAATTTTCTCATTTTTTAACAAGGAATAATATTTCGAAGGAGAGCAGCTGTCTAGTTGTAGGGCTGGGAAATTGGAATGTGACGCCGGATGCACTGGGACCGGCAGTTGTTGAAAATCTAGTAATAACACGGCATTTATTTGAGTTGCAGCCGCATGCTGTAGAAGAAGGTTTTCGTTCGGTCAGCGCAATTTCTCCAGGAGTTATGGGTATTACGGGCATTGAGACGAGCGATATTATTCTTGGTGTGATTGAAAAAAGTAAGCCTGACTTTCTCATCGTTATTGATGCGCTGGCAGCTCGTTCTATTGAAAGAGTAAACTCAACGATTCAAATTTCAGATACTGGCATTCATCCTGGCTCCGGTGTAGGTAATAAGCGGAAGGAATTGAGTCAGGCAACACTTGGTATTCCTGTCATTGCAATAGGCATTCCAACTGTGGTCGATGCCGTTTCTATTACGAGCGATGCAATTGATTTTATTTTGAAGCATTTCGGCAAAGAGTTAAAAGAAGGAGATCGTCCATCCCGTTCGCTTGCACCAGCGGGTTTTAGCTTCGGTAAACGAAAGAAACTGACGGAGGAAGATTTACCAGGCGAACAAGAACGTCAAACATTTTTAGGGATTGTCGGCGGCCTGTCGGATGAAGAAAAACGAAAGCTCATTTATGAAGTGTTGTCACCTATTGGTCATAATTTAATGGTTACTCCAAAGGAAGTGGATGTATTTATAGAAGATATGGCTAATTTAATTGCCAACGGTTTAAATGCAGCGTTGCATGGATCTGTTAATCAAGACAATGCAGGTTATTATACACGTTGAATCTGCCTTTTTGTCGAACTCCAGGCGTCGTCTGTTCAAGGCCGGCATCAATCGCTTCGGAAGGCAAAGAACATATCTGCCAGCCGCGTGCCTTATGCTTGTTGCCGATAAGCAGGTGCCCTACGCTTTTTTAATCTGCCGAAAAATGGTGTTCTACCCTCTCTAGTAAAATCATATTTATGAAGTAGCAAGCGATAGAGAGGGTGAAAGAATGAAAAGAAGATATTCGACAGAAATCATTACCGTAATTCATGGTTCAACAATTATAAAAAGCTTTCTCATTGTATTTTCCTTACTTCTTTTTGTTTTTTCCTTAAGTGCGGTGATGACTTCGTTAAAGCCGGAATATCGACTATCCTCGAAGTCTGTTCATACTGTCACCAATCAGTTTACTGGTAAAATGTTATTTATCTTATTGGCGAATGAGAATCATTATTTTTTTTCTGTGCTACCGAAAGAAAAAGAATCATCAGGTCTTTCTAAGGGCTTGTTAAAACTATCCACGAATATTTCCCTTGATGATCCACGAAGCTTGCTTGGACGAGAATTGCCAGGCTTCTCTATTTTTGATAATGAAATTTTAGTAGCAGGTGAAGGAACGGATTATACAAATATGCCGTATGAATCGTCTCCTCCTAGTGATGTCTTGAATGAAGAGCGAGAGGCGGACTTGCAAAATGTCGATAGAATCAAAGAGCCGCAAGCAGATGCGAAAGAAACACCTGCTCAGACAACTAAAGGTAGAAAGGTTGTTCATATTTATCACAGTCATAACAGGGAATCTTTTTTGCCTTATTTAAAAGGAGTTACGGATCCTAATTTAGCCCACCATTCCCAAATTAATATTACGAAGCTGGGGATGAAATTACAGGCCGATTTAGTGGACAAGGGTGTCGGGGCTTTCCATGATACAACGGATATTATGGCTAATTTAAATAAAAAGGGGCTGACGTATCCTAAATCCTATCAAGAATCGCGACTAGCCATTCAAGCAGCTAAAGTGGAAAATAAAGATTTAGAGTACTTTATCGATATTCATCGAGATTCCCGCAGAAAGAAAGATACGACTATCACTTTAAAAGGAAAATCGTATGCCAAAATCGCCTTTGTTGTTGGGCGGAACAATCCAAATTACGAAAAAAATGCAGCGCTTGCAACAAAACTTCATAACGCATTGCAAAAAAAATATCCAGGAATCTCTCGGGGGGTTATGAAACAAGGCGGTGCTGGGCATAACGGAGTATATAACCAAGATATTTCTTCAAATGCAATGCTGATTGAAATAGGCGGAGTAGATAATACATTTGAAGAGATGTATTTAACCGTAGATGCTTTTGCGGATGTGTTTAGTGAATATTATTGGGAGGCAAAAGCAGTGGATAATGTGAAAGGTAATTCAGAAGCGCAGTAACAGAAAGGAGCTCCACTTATGGTTCGATTTACATTAAAATGTACGTTTGTTCTACTTGTCTTATTTTTAGGGGTCCTAATTGGCATGCAGACAGCAAACGATGGGATTAAGAAAATGAAAGGATACGATGATCCTGCGTTGGCAAGTGCTTTTGAAGTAAATCAATCCGACCAAGGTGAGATGGAGGCATCGGTTCTCGGTGAAAAAGTAACAAGTCATGATTTAGAAAAGAAAAAGGAACGATTAGAAGAAATGAAAGCTTATAATGTCTTCTCTGCAATTGGAAAAAAGCTTGGAGACGCTTTAACGAGTTTTGTAAACAATATAATCGATTTGCTGTAAGGGAGCAGAAAAAGAAAATGATATCTAAAAAACAAGCATTCGGCATAAACTGTAGAGATTCAAGCTGAATTCAACAATCCCCCATGTTGAGTTCGGCTTTTTTTAATGGCTTTATTATATTTTTAATTCACCATATTCTATTACATAGATTTATGTAGAGGTAAAAGGGGATTTTATTAGCAACTCAACAAATTTCTTCAAGAAGAAGAGTTGTTGTCACTCTTTTATTGAATCTTGCATTTTCTATTGATATAATTAAAATTAGTGTATTGTGTCGATAAGTAGGAGTGAAACGTTATGAATAGAGAAGAAAAATTAAAAAGACAATCGAAAATTCGTAACTTTTCCATCATTGCTCACATTGACCATGGTAAATCAACTTTGGCGGATCGTATTTTAGAAAAAACGAACGCATTGCAGCAACGCGAGATGAAGAATCAGTTGCTAGATTCTATGGATTTAGAGCGTGAACGGGGAATTACGATTAAATTGAATGCTGTTCAATTAAAATATAAAGCGAAAGATGGAGAAGAGTATATTTTCCATCTTATTGATACACCGGGACATGTCGATTTTACCTATGAGGTATCGCGAAGCCTAGCTGCATGCGAAGGGGCGGTTCTTGTTGTGGATGCGGCTCAAGGGATTGAAGCGCAAACATTAGCGAATGTATATTTAGCGCTCGATAATAATCTTGAAATCCTTCCGGTTATTAATAAAATTGATTTACCAAGTGCTGACCCAGAGCGAGTTCGTAATGAAATTGAAGAAGTAATTGGTTTAGACGCTTCTGATGCGGTACTAGCTTCGGCAAAAGCGGGTATTGGAATTGAAGATATTTTAGAGCAAGTTGTTGAATTAGTTCCACCGCCGCAAGGAGACCCTGATGCTCCGCTAAAGGCGCTTATTTTTGACTCGTTATTTGATGCGTATCGTGGAGTTATCGCCTATATTCGAGTTGTTGAAGGCTCTGTTAAAGTGGGCGATAAAATTAAAATGATGTCTACAGGAAAAGAGTTTGACGTAACAGAAGTCGGGGTATTCAATCCGAAAACTCAGCTTCTTGATGAGTTAAACGTTGGGGATGTAGGATTTTTAACTGCTTCAATTAAAAATGTGAGTGACACAACAGTCGGGGATACAATTACAAGTGCGAAGAATCCAGCGAGTGAACCTTTAGCTGGTTACCGTAAAATGAACCCGATGGTATATTGTGGTTTATATCCAATTGATGCATCGAAATTTAATGATTTACGTGATGCACTAGAAAAATTAGAATTAAATGATTCAGCGCTGCAGTTCGAACCGGAGACATCACAAGCGTTAGGTTTCGGCTTCCGCTGTGGTTTCCTAGGACTTCTTCATATGGAGATTATCCAAGAGCGAATTGAACGTGAATTCAAAATCGATTTAATTACAACAGCACCAAGTGTTATTTACGATGTGATTAAAACAGATGGTACACTGGTGAAAGTGGATAATCCTTCTAATATGCCAGATCCTCAGAAAATCGAGCGTGTGGAAGAGCCTTACGTGAAAGCTACGATGATGGCACCGACAGAGTTTGTAGGAGCTATTATGGAGATTTGTCAAAACAAACGAGGAAATTTCATTGATATGCAATACATTGACGAAACACGTGTGAGCATTCATTACGAAATTCCACTATCAGAAATCGTTTATGACTTCTTCGATCAATTGAAGTCGAACACAAGAGGGTATGCGTCATTTGACTATGAGTTAATTGGTTATCAGCCTTCGAAGCTTGTGAAGATGGATATTTTATTAAACGGTGAAACAGTCGATGCTCTAAGCTTTATCGTGCATAAAGATTTTGCGTATGAACGTGGTAAAGTCATTGTAGATAAGCTAAAAACGTTAATTCCAAGACAGCAATTTGAAGTGCCGATTCAAGCGGCAATTGGACAAAAAATCATTGCACGTTCAACGATTAGTGCGATGCGTAAAAACGTATTGGCGAAATGTTACGGCGGTGATATTTCCCGTAAGCGTAAATTGTTAGAAAAACAAAAAGAAGGTAAAAAGCGGATGAAGCAAGTAGGTTCCGTTGAAGTACCGCAAGAAGCTTTCATGGCTGTATTAAAAATGGATGATACGACTCCAAAAAAATAAATGATAGATAGAAAAAAGAGGATAGATTCGGTTCTAGCCTCTTTTTTCTATCCGAACATGATAAAGGTAGTGAACGTAATGATTAAGAGTGCCTATATTCATATTCCGTTTTGTGAGCATATATGCCACTATTGCGACTTTAATAAAGTTTTTTTACAAGGTCAGCCGGTAGATGAATATATACAGATGTTAAAGGAAGAAATGAGGCTTCAGCTTGCGGTCTATCCTACAGATGAATTAAAGACAATTTTTGTTGGTGGAGGTACCCCGACGTCGCTTAACGAAAAACAACTAGCGATTCTTTGTGAAACGATTGATGAGATGCTGCCGCTAAACAAACCATTTGGAGAATATACATTTGAAGCAAACCCTGGAGATTTATCAAGAGAGAAATTGGAGATTTTATATAATGCTGGAGTGAATCGTCTCAGTTTTGGGGTGCAAAGCTTCAATGATCAATTATTGCAGAAAATTGGTCGTACACATCGCGCTGCTGATGTGTATGAAACGATTGAACTGGCTCAAAAAGTAGGATTCTCGAATATTAGTATCGATTTAATTTATGGATTGCCGGGACAAACGATGGAAGATTTTCAAGATACGCTGAATCGAGCATTAGCTCTTGATTTACCTCATTATTCTAGCTATTCCTTAATTGTTGAACCTAAGACGGTTTTCTATAATCTAATGCAAAAAGGGAGGTTAAATCTGCCTCCGCAGGAACTTGAGGCATCCATGTATGAGCAAGTGATGGAAGTGATGGAACGCCATGGATTGCATCAATATGAAATTAGTAATTTTGCTAAAACTGGTTTTGAAAGTCAGCATAATTTAACCTATTGGAATAATGCTGAATATTACGGGATTGGTGCGGGTGCACATGGATATACGCAAGGAAAAAGAATAGCCAATTACGGTCCGTTAAAGAAGTATATAACACCCCTTCAAGCAGGTAAGCTTCCTGTTTTAGAGGAGCACCTTGTTTCATTAGGTGAAAAAATGGAAGAGGAAATGTTTTTAGGATTAAGAAAAACAGAAGGTGTTGCACTTGAGTTGTTTAAAGAGAAGTATTTTGTCGAAATGGAAGAGGTTTTCTCGCAACCCCTTAAACAGCAAGTGGAGAAAGGGCTGCTCACAATTGAGGATGGCTTCGTCCGGTTGACGAAACAAGGCAGGCTACTTGGGAATGAAGTATTCCAGGCTTTTTTAGGAATTGTTGAAAATTCCTAATCGAATTTATCTCGCTCTAAACGGTTTTTTTTCGTTGACATCAATAGCTTCATTTGATAATTTATTAATATATTAGCACTCATTGATGTAGAGTGCTAACAGAGGTGATCATATATGCTAACTGATCGTCAATTATTAATTTTACAAGTAATTATCGAAGATTTTATCCAATCTGCACAACCAGTTGGATCACGAAGTTTGTCGAAAAAAGAAGAAATTTCTTTTAGCTCAGCGACGATTCGCAATGAGATGTCCGACCTTGAGGAACTAGGGTTTATCGAAAAAACACATACGTCTTCAGGGCGTGTACCATCTGAATTAGGGTACCGTTACTATGTGGATCACCTGCTTTCACCTCAAGCGTTAAAGAAAAATGAGATGCAGTTGTTAAAGTCTGTCTATGCTGGGCGTATTTATGAGCTGGAAAAGGTCGTTCAAAAAGCGGCGAAGATTCTTTCTGAATTAACGAATTATACGGCCATTGTTCTCGGTCCAAAAGTAAAGGATCATAAGCTTAAAAAAATTGAAATTGTTCCTTTGAATTCAGAAACAGCTATTGCCATTATTATTACAGATACAGGGCATGTTGAAAATCAGTTAATTACTTTACCATCATCGATTGATATGAGTGAAATCGAGAAAATGGTTAATATTTTGAATGATCGTTTAACAGGTGCTTCTATGTCTGATTTAAAAGATAAGATTTATAAAGAAGTGGCTGTTTTGCTAAGTCAACATATTCGTAACTACGGAGCCCTTGTATCTACCCTTGCGGAGTCTTTAACATCGACGAGGCCTGAAAAGTTATTTTTCGGCGGGAAAACGAATATGTTTCGACAGCCAGAATTCCATGATATTCATAAAATTCATTCGTTGATGTCAATGATTGAGCAAGAACAAGGGTTTTACGAGTTGATTAAACAAAACCCGGCAGGCATTAATGTTAAAATTGGACGTGAGAATCAAATATCGGCTCTTGAGGATTGTAGCTTAATTACAGCAACTTATTCCATTGGAGCGGATCAAGTGGGGACTTTGGCTGTCTTAGGACCAACACGAATGGAATATTCGAGAGTCATATCCTTGCTATCTACGTTTTCTAATGATTTAACTGCTTTGCTTACAAAGTTGTATCAAAAACCATAACAACGGCAATATTGATAGAGGGCAAGAGGGGTTTTGTGCCCTCTATGATTGCGCGATTTGAAACATGTAAATACTCTTTTAGGGAGGTGAAATTTGTGACAGAAAACAAAAATACTGAGCAAACGATAGAAAAGGAAACAGCTGAAGAAACAGTCGTTGAGGAGGTTTTTGCTGAAGAGGCAGAACAAACTCCTGAGGAAACGGAAGTAGATGAACTTCAAGCTGCACAACAAAAAATCGCTGAACTAGAAGCTAAGATTGAAGAAATGGATAACCGTTATCTTCGTCTTCAAGCGGATTTTGATAATTCACGCCGTCGTGCCAAGTTAGATATGGAAGCGGCTCAAAAATATAGAGTTCAAAGTCTTGCTACAGATTTACTGCAAGCTCTTGATAACTTTGAAAGAGCGACAAAAATTGAAGCAGACAATGAACAAACAAAGTCTTTACTTCAAGGTGTAGAAATGATTTATAACGGAATTGTCGAAGCGTTGAAAAAAGAAGGCGTTGAGGCGATTGAAGCTGTCGGTCAAGAGTTTGATCCACACTTACACCAAGCCGTTATGCAAGTTCAGGATGAAAACTTTGGTTCTAATATTGTTGTAGAAGAGTTCCAAAAAGGATATAAACTGAAAGACCGCGTCATTCGTCCAGCGATGGTAAAAGTAAACGAATAAACGCTTACATATAGTAGGAGGTAATAAAAATGAGCAAGATTATTGGTATTGACTTAGGTACAACAAACTCATGTGTATCTGTACTCGAAGGTGGAGAACCGAAAGTAATTCCAAACCCAGAAGGTAACCGTACTACTCCATCTGTTGTTTCATTTAAAAATGGTGAAAGACAAGTTGGGGAAGTAGCGAAACGTCAAGCAATCACAAACCCAAACACGATTATCTCTATTAAACGTCATATGGGTACAAATCATAAAGTAACAATTGAAGGAAAAGAATACTCTCCACAAGAAGTATCTGCAATCATCCTTCAATATTTAAAATCTTATGCAGAAGAGTATCTTGGTGAAAAAGTAACGAAAGCGGTTATTACAGTACCTGCATACTTTAATGATGCTGAGCGCCAAGCAACTAAAGATGCTGGTCAAATTGCTGGTCTTGAAGTAGAACGTATTATCAACGAGCCAACAGCTGCTGCTCTTGCATACGGTTTAGATAAAACGGAGGAAGATCAAACAATTCTTGTATTCGACCTTGGTGGTGGTACGTTTGACGTATCTATCATGGAACTTGGTGATGGTGTATTTGAAGTTAAGTCAACTGCTGGTGATAACCGTCTAGGTGGGGATGACTTTGACCAAGTGATTATCGACTACTTAGTAGCTGAATTCAAAAAGGAAAATGGAATTGATCTTTCACAAGACAAAATGGCTGTTCAACGCTTGAAAGATGCAGCTGAAAAAGCGAAGAAAGATCTTTCTGGTGTAGCTTCTACACAAATTTCATTACCATTCATTACAGCAGGAGAGGCTGGTCCACTTCACTTAGAAGTAACGTTAACTAGAGCGAAATTCGATGAATTATCTGCTGGATTAGTAGAACGTACAATGGGTCCAACTCGTCAAGCATTAAAAGATGCTGGTCTTTCTGCATCAGATATTGATAAAGTGATTCTTGTCGGTGGGTCAACGCGTATCCCTGCTGTACAAGAAGCAATTAAAAAAGAACTAGGCCAAGAGCCATCTAAAGGTGTAAACCCTGATGAAGTTGTAGCAATGGGTGCAGCAATTCAAGGTGGTGTGTTAACAGGAGATGTAAAAGACGTTGTTCTTCTTGACGTAACACCACTTTCTCTTGGTATTGAAACAATGGGCGGCGTATTTACAAAATTAATCGATCGTAATACAACAATCCCAACAAGTAAATCACAAGTCTTCTCAACAGCTGCTGATAACCAAACAGCTGTAGATATTCATGTGCTTCAAGGGGAACGTCCAATGGCGAACGACAACAAAACACTTGGTCGTTTCCAATTAAGCGACATTCCACCAGCACCACGCGGTATTCCGCAAATTGAAGTATCATTTGATATCGACAAAAATGGTATCGTAAGTGTTCGTGCGAAAGATCTTGGTACAAACAAAGAGCAAACAATTACGATTAAATCATCTTCAGGTTTATCTGAGGAAGAAATCGAACGTATGGTACGTGAAGCAGAAGAAAATGCTGAAGCAGATCAAAAACGTAAAGAAGAAGTAGAGCTTCGTAACGAAGCGGACCAACTTGTCTTCCAAACAGAAAAAACATTAAAAGACTTGGAAGGAAAAGTGGACGAAGCGGAAGTTGCAAAAGCAAATGAAGCGAAAGATGAGTTAAAAGCTGCAATCGAGAAAAACGAATTAGAAGAAATTCGTGCGAAAAAAGACGCGCTTTCTGAAATCGTTCAAAACTTAACGATGAAGCTTTATGAAGAGGCAGCAAAAGCGCAGCAAGCAGCTCAAGAAGGCGGAGCACAAGATTCTGCTGACGACAATGTCGTAGATGCTGAATTTACAGAAGTTAAAGATGACGATAAAAAATAATTAAGCTTTACTAAAGGCAATGTATTATTTGCCTAAGTGTACGAAAAAAGTCAAAGTCAGGTTTTCTTGACTTTGGCTTTTTTTGAATCGGAAAAGTGAATGAAGCCGGTTACGCTTTTCTTATTGTCTAGCTCCGGTGGCTAGCTCGCTGTGAAAAAGATAAGAGTCACCAAAAGGCAAAGACCGCCTTTATGGGCCTCTTCCTATTTTCTTCACGAGCTGTTCGAGCCACCTGCGCTTTTCTTATTGTCTAGCTTCAGGCGCCATCGGTTCGAGGTCATAAGTCAATCAATCTGATGGGAAGAAGTTCACTTCCCATTCAGCTTGCTCGCCTTATGCTTGTCACCGATAAACGGGCGCCCTACGCTTTTCTTATTGCTTTACAGCTTGAATCAGTGATAATATAAAATTTATGTGAAACGAATCGGGAGTGGATAAACTATGAGTAAACGCGATTACTACGAGGTGCTTGGTGTTTCCAAAAGCGCATCGAAAGACGAAATTAAAAAAGCGTATCGAAAACTCTCCAAACAATATCATCCTGATATTAATAAGGAACCAGATGCGGCGGATAAGTTTAAAGAAATTAAGGAAGCTTATGAAGTATTAAGCGATGAACAGAAAAAAGCGCATTACGACCAATTTGGTCATACGGATCCTAATCAGGGCTTTGGCGGGTTTGGAGGCCAAGATTTTGGTGGTTTCGGCGGGTTTGAAGATATTTTTAGTACGTTTTTTGGCGGTGGCGGACGTCGACGTGACCCTAATGCTCCACGTCAAGGAGCCGATTTACAATATACGATGACGTTATCTTTCGAAGAAGCGGCTTTTGGTAAAGAAACGGAAATTGAAATTCCACGTGAAGAAAATTGTGGAACATGTAGCGGTACGGGAGCTAAACCGGGAACGAAAGTTGAGACATGCTCACAATGTCATGGCTCAGGTCAAATTAATATAGAACAAAACACTGCTTTTGGCCGTGTTGTGAATCGTCGAACATGTAACGTTTGTGGAGGAACAGGTAAACATATTCCGAATAAATGTACGACTTGCAGTGGAACGGGTAAAGTTAAGAAACGTAAAAAAATTCAAGTTAAAGTTCCAGCAGGAATCGACGATGGTCAACAACTTCGCGTATCAGGTCAAGGGGAGCCAGGTGTTAATGGTGGTCCAGCCGGTGATTTATATGTTGTCTTCCATGTTCGAAATCATGAATTTTTTGAGCGCGATGGAGACGATATTTATTGCGAAATGCCAATTACGTTTGCACAAGCTGCACTAGGTGATGAAATAGAAGTACCGACTTTACATGGTAAGGTGAAATTGAAAGTTCCAGCAGGTACACAAACAGGAACCCGTTTCCGTTTAAAAGGAAAAGGTGTTTCGAATGTAAGAGGGTACGGGCAAGGCGATCAACATGTGGTTATACTAGTCGTAACGCCGAAAAAATTAACAGAAAAACAAAAACAGCTTCTTCGTGAGTTCTCTGAAATTAGCGGTGGATCACCAGATGAGCAAGAAGATGGTTTCTTTTCAAAATTAAAAAGGGCCCTTAAAGGCGAGTAATAGAATTGGGAGTTGGTAGATATGAAGTGGTCGGAAATTGCAATCCATACAACAAATGAAGCGGTTGAACCTGTTTCGAATATTCTTCATGAGGCAGGTGCAAGCGGTGTTGTCATTGAAGATCCTCTAGAATTAATCAAAGAACGGGAAAATGTCTTTGGTGAAATCTACCAGCTGAATCCAGCTGATTATCCAGACGAGGGTGTGCTTGTAAAAGCATATTTGCCGGTCAATAGCTTTTTAGGTGAAACAGTTGAAGAGATTAAATTAGCGATTAATAACTTGCTTTTATTTGATATTGACCTTGGTCGAAATGCGGTTTCTATTAGTGAAGTAAATGAAGAAGAATGGGCAACGGCTTGGAAAAAGTACTATAATCCGGTTAAAATTTCAGAGCGTTTTACGATTGTTCCGACATGGGAAGAATATGAACCAGTAAGCAGTGATGAGCTGATTATCGAACTAGACCCAGGTATGGCCTTCGGTACGGGCACGCATCCAACAACGGTTATGTGTATTCAAGCATTAGAACGGACGGTGCAAAAAGGCGATTTAGTAGTGGATGTTGGAACAGGATCAGGAGTATTGAGTATTGCCGCGGCATTATTAGAAGCTAAACAAGTTCAGGCACTTGATTTAGATGAGGTAGCGGTTCGTTCTGCGAACATTAATGTGAAATTAAATAAAGTGCAAGATCGTGTGCATGTTTCACAAGGTAATTTATTAGATGGAGTAGAAGAACAAGCAGATGTTGTCGTTGCTAATATTTTGGCAGAAGTCATTATGCGTTTTACAGACGATGTAGCAAAAGTTGTAAAGCCGGGTGGTTATTTCGTTGCTTCGGGAATTATTCAACCTAAGAAAGATGATGTGAAACAAGCGATTGTAGCATCAGGTTTTACGATTGAAGAAACGATTCAAATGGAAGACTGGGTTGCAATTATTGCCAAAAGAAATGCATAATATGAGGAAGTGGCGCTGTTACAGCGCCATTTTCTTAAGAGTTAGAGGTGTTGGAGTGTGCAGCGATATTTCCTTGAAAATAAACAAGTTAATGAGCAGAACATTATAATCACAGGTGATGATTACCATCATATTACACGAGTTATGCGAATGGAGCCTGGTGCAGAAATTATCGTTGTGAATAATGATGGACAAACAGCTATTGCGAAAATTTCAGAAATTACCAATGATGCAGTAGTTGGAGCTGTTATAGAATGGAAGGATGAAGAAAAGGAATTACCGATTCACGTAACCATCGCGAGCGGTCTGCCGAAAGGGGATAAGCTAGACTATATTGTTCAAAAAGGAACTGAATTAGGTGCCCTAGAGTTTATCCCTTTTATTGCGGCTCGTTCAGTGGTAAAATGGGACAGCAAAAAGGCTAGTAAAAAAATTGAACGCTTGCAAAAGATTGCGAAAGAAGCAGCAGAACAGTCACATCGCTCTGTATTGCCTGCTGTCAAAGAACAAATGACAGTTTCGCAATTAATTCAGTATGCGACAAGCTTTGATTATAAACTTATTGCTTTTGAAGAAGAAGCCAAACGTGGTGAAACAGCGCGGCTTGCGAAAGTATTAACGGAAGCAAAACCAGGACAATCTATTCTTTTTGTTTTCGGTCCTGAAGGTGGACTGACTACAGAGGAAGTAGATAAACTAAGCGCGGCAGGATTTACTGCTTGCGGTTTAGGTCCAAGAATTTTAAGGACAGAAACAGCACCATTGTATGCTCTTGCTGCTGTTTCTTATCATGTAGAATTATTGAGGTGATGAAAATGTCTTCGGTCGCTTTTCATACATTAGGATGTAAAGTAAACCATTATGAAACAGAAGCCATTTGGCAATTATTTAAATCAGCAGGTTATGAACGGGTGGAGTTTGAAAGCATGGCAGACGTATATGTAATCAACACATGTACGGTTACGAATACAGGGGATAAGAAAAGTCGCCAAGTAATTCGTCGCGCCGTTCGTAAAAATCCAGACGCAGTCATTGCTGTAACAGGCTGTTATGCGCAAACGTCTCCAGCTGAAATTATGGCCATTCCAGGTGTAGATATTGTAGTAGGTACTCAAGATCGTGTGAAGATGCTTGACTATATTGAACAATATAAAGAAGAACGTAAACCGATTAATGCAGTCGGTAATATTATGAAAAACCGTGTGTACGAAGAATTAGATGTGCCAGCATTCACAGATCGTACACGTGCGTCGTTGAAAATTCAAGAAGGCTGCAATAACTTCTGTACATTTTGTATTATTCCTTGGGCGCGTGGTTTAATGCGTTCACGCAATCCAAAAGAAGTTATTCATCAGGCACAACAGCTTGTTGAGGCGGGGTATAAAGAAATCGTCTTAACAGGGATTCATACAGGCGGTTATGGTGAAGATATGAAAGACTATAACTTAGCCATGCTTTTACGTGAATTAGAAGAACAAGTAGAGGGATTAAAACGTATTCGTATTTCTTCTATTGAAGCAAGTCAAATTACAGATGAAGTAATTGAAGTGTTAGCGAATTCGAAAAAAGTTGTAAATCATTTGCACATTCCAATTCAATCTGGTTCTGATACAGTATTGAAACGAATGAGACGTAAATATACAATGGAATTCTTTGCAGATCGCCTAGTGAAGCTGAAAAAAGCATTACCTAATCTTGCGGTAACATCTGATGTCATTGTAGGCTTCCCCGGTGAAACAGAAGAAGAGTTTATGGACACATATAACTTTATTAAAGAACACAAATTTTCTGAGCTTCATGTTTTCCCATATTCAAAGCGAACAGGTACTCCCGCTGCAAGAATGGACAATCAAGTAGATGAAGAAATCAAAAATGAACGAGTACATCGCCTTATAGAGCTTTCGAATCAGCTAGCTAAAGAATATGCATCGCAGTTTGAAGGAGAAGTGCTTGAAGTGATTCCTGAAGAACAGTTAGAAAACGGCTTGTTTGAAGGATATACAGACAACTACTTAAAAGTTCAGTTTGAAGCAACAGAAGAAATGGTTGGACAAATTGTGAAAGTAAAAATCACAAAAGCCGGCTATCCATATAATGAAGGACAATTTGTAACGGTTATCAAAGATCATCCCATTCAACAAGTAGTAAATGGGTAAGACAGCGATTTTTCGCTGTCTTTTTATATGTCAGTTTTTTGTGAATGGAATTATATAATTCGCCTTCTTAAAAAGTTATTTCAATTCAGCGTATAGCTTCTATGTGACTGAAGTATGTTATGATAAAAGATAGTATAATGAAGGCGCTTTAATTGAAAGGAGAATCACTTATGACGGTTGAAATAGCTGGTCTTATTGATCATACATTATTAAAAGCAGATGCTACAAAAGAACAAATAGAGGTATTATGTGAAGAGGCAAAAGAGTATAAGTTTGCTTCTGTTTGCGTGAATCCTACTTGGGTGAAGTATTCAAGTGAGCTTCTTCAAGGTTCAACTGTAAAAGTATGTACGGTAATCGGTTTTCCATTAGGTGCGAATACGCCAGAAGTAAAGGCTTTTGAAACAGCAAATGCTATTGAAAATGGTGCGCAAGAAGTGGACATGGTGATTAATATTGGGGCGTTAAAAGGTCAAAATGATGAATTAGTTGAACGTGATATTCGGGCTGTTGTAGAGGCGGCGAAAGGCAAAGCGTTAACGAAAGCAATTATTGAAACATCGCTATTAACGAAAGAAGAAAAAATACGCGCGTGTCAGCTTGCGGTGAAAGCAGGAATCGATTTTGTGAAAACATCGACAGGTTTTTCAACAGGTGGAGCAACTGTTGAGGATGTTGCGTTAATGAGAGAGACTGTCGGACCCGATATTGGCGTTAAAGCATCAGGCGGCGTTCGGAATACAAAGGATGCCCAAGCCGTCATTGCAGCAGGGGCAACACGTATTGGCGCAAGTGCCGGTGTTGCTATTGTGAATGGATTAACAGCTGAAACGGATTACTAAGTGAGTATGTTTTTGAATATCATATAAAAAAGGAGAAGAAAGCGTTAACGGCCTTTTCTCCTTTTTCTTTTTAACAGGAGATTGTGAAATCCTTGTAAATTGGGGTGAATGTCTCGACCTGAACGTAAGTGTCTAGTCCCCCGATGTCGCCATTTGCTCGCCCAGTGAAGTCAAGAAACAACTGCACGTTTTGGTTTGTGATTCATTTTCCAATTAAAATGCGATGTTATCTGCATTTTAATTGGAAAATGAAAAATAAGTAAATTGATTATAAAAAATTCATTATAATCAATTGTTAACGGTGATGTAAAAATAAAATGAAGTTTGCAAAATGTTTAGCAAAAGGGAGCACAATTATAGATGTTATCACATTAAATAGGACGCTAGCATGCGCAAGCTGGGTTGCTGGATCTGGTGTAAAATAGGCAGCGAGTTGTTCTAATTGATTAACCAATGGAAGAAAGGCAAAAACACCTAAGACATTTAGCCATATATGAGCATAGGCGGTGAAGGTTGCTTCTTTGCCTGAACCGATGCTGGCCATGTAGCCTGTAATACACGTGCCGATATTCGAGCCGAGCATAATAATAATGGCTGACGAAACGGATAGCTCTCCGCTTGCTAAAAAGCTCATCGCCATGCCGATAACGGCTGAGCTAGAATGAATGCAAGCTGTTAATACAATCCCCACTAATAAGCCGATAATCCAATGCTCCTTCATCTCTATTAGGAGGGTTTGAACAATTGGATAGTTTGCAATCGGTGATGATAAATATTTAAAGCCGCTCATGGCCGCAAATATGGCACTTAGGCCGATGAAGGCAATTCCGCTGCTTCGTAAGGCCAGATGAGGAATACACGTTAAACAGGCTCCGCAAATAAGGCCAGGAATGATGAGGGAATCTAGAGAGAATGTTAAAAACTCCGTAATGAAGGTTGAACCAATGTTTGTCCCAAGGATAATTCCGATTGTTTGTGGGAACGTTAAGCTGCCAGCGGATACGAAGCCGACTGTCATTACCATTACAGCGGAACTACTTTGTAACAATCCGGTAAAGCCGATCCCAGTAAGAAATCCTTTCCACGGTTTATTTGTTAGTTTTAATAAGAGAGCTTGTAAGGCTTCTCCGGATAAGTGGAATAAACCCATTCGAAGTACAGCCATTCCAGCTAAGAAGATCCCAATAAATAAAAGAAATAAAAATAAATTGTACATGCCTCCACCTCCTTATCATGTTATGGCTAAGTAAATGAGGAAATAACTTCTAAATAGGAAAAATTTCAAAAGATGCATAGCGGTCTATTTAAGTTCTGTTTGCGCTTTTGAAATAAGTTTTGTTTTATTGGTTGACCTGTCAAAAATGATATATTATAATTGTTTAGTACATGTATAACATGTTGCGAATATAAGTTAGTGTGTTGTTTTCGGAGGGAGGGAAAGAGATGTCTAAAACCGTTGTTCGTAAAAACGAATCGCTTGAAGATGCTCTTCGTCGTTTCAAACGTACTGTATCTAAATCAGGATCGCTTCAGGAAGCTAGAAAGCGTGAATTTTATGAAAAACCAAGCGTAAAACGTAAGAAAAAGTCTGAAGCTGCAAGAAAACGTAAATTCTAAGAGAGGGTGGAATGATGAGTCTTCTCGAGCGTTTAAATAATGATATGAAACAAGCGATGAAGAACAAAGAAAAGGACAAACTCTCTGTTATTCGCATGTTAAAAGCTTCGCTTCAAAATGAAGCATTAAAGCTAAGACAAGAATTAACAGAAGAAGAAGAATTGACAGTGCTCTCTCGCGAATTAAAACAACGCAAAGACTCCCTCAATGAGTTTGCAAATGCAGATCGTACCGATCTCGTGGATAAAATCCGTATCGAAATAGGTTACGTTGAGGCATATATGCCGGAGCAACTTTCAGCAGAAGAAATAACTTCAATTGTTAAACAAACAATTGAAGAAGTAAATGCCACATCTAAAGCAGATATGGGGAGAGTTATGAGTGCTTTAATGCCTAAAGTAAAAGGCAAAGCAGATGGTTCTCTGGTTAATAAATTAGTACAACAACATCTATCTTAAAATCAAAACCTAAGCCGCAGGCGTATGCCTGTGGTTTTTTGCTGTATACAGGAGAAACTGTGGGGCTGCTTCTTTAAAGAAATTCTTCTTTGTTTGGTAATCCCGAAAAAACTTTATATTTTGAAACTTTATTTGAAACTTTTTTAAAAGTAAATCGTACTGTTAAGTATAGAAATTCAAAAAACGGGAAAGGAGGAGTCTCGTTGAGAAGTTGGCGTGTTGTTTTTCTTTTTTGTCTTATGATATTTTTACTAGTGCCCTTTGCATCTGCAAAAGACAAGGTCGTGTATGTTGTGCCGGTGGAAGCAACCGTTGAGAAAGGCTTGGCTGCTTTTTTAGAAAGAGCTTTAGATACAGCGGAGTCAGCTCAGGCGGATCTTGTTATTTTTGAAGTGAATACGCCAGGTGGTGCGGTAGATGCTGCTGGGGAAATTGCAAAGTTATTAACCGATACATCAGTCAAGACGGTTGCTTATGTGAATAATCGTGCTTTATCTGCTGGGGCGTATATCTCGCTAAGTGCGGATGAAATTTATATGGTGCCAAGTGCGACAATGGGGTCAGCTGCTGTGATTGATTCAGCTGGAAATGCAGCGGACAAGAAAGCGCAATCATATTGGTTAGCGGCTATGGCTACAGCTGCTGAACAAAATGGACGTGATCCCATCTATGCAAAAGCGATGGCGGACGAAAGTATTGATTTGCCGGAGTATGGAGCCGAGAAGGGAAAACTGTTAACCTTCACAGCTAAACAAGCAAAAAAGGCTGGATATAGTGAGGGTACGGTTTCAGGGAAAGCGGAACTGTATAGTATACTAGGAATAGAGGATGCAGATATTCGTTCAATTGAAGAAAGTTTCCCTGAAAAGCTTGCTCGTTTTTTAACGAATCCGTATGTTATCCCTCTTTTATTAACGCTTGCTGGTATAGGGATTGTGATTGAGATATTTTCTCCAGGATTAATTTTTCCTGGGCTTATAGGTGTGCTTTCGTTAGTCTTGTTCTTTTATGGACATCTTGTTGCCGGGCTAACAGGTTATGAAACGCTCGTACTGTTTATACTTGGTATAGTTCTAGTTATATTAGAATTCTTCATTCCAGGAGGGATTGCAGGTTTATTAGGCCTTACTGCGGTTGTTGGAAGCTTATTTTTGGCAGCGGGTGATCCAGTCCATATAACAATTTCGTTGTTAATTGCGCTGACAGTGTCTATTTGTTTATCCATTCTATTAGTAAAGGTGTTTGGGAAAAAGATGAAATTTTTTAGAAAAATGATATTAACTGATTCAACGAACACGGAACAAGGGTATGTAAGTAATCCGAATCGAACAGAATTGATTGGGATGCAAGGGAAAGCGGTAACGGATTTAAGGCCTGCTGGTACGGCAATTGTCAATGAAGAAAGACTAGATGTCGTGTCTGAGGGAAGTTTTATTTTAAAAGGTTCTAGTGTGAAAGTGGTGAAAGTGGAAGGGTCTCGAATTGTCGTTCGGGAAGTTTCAGAAAATTAAAGAACGCAGAGGAGGATGAAATAGTGTTAGGAGCAGATACAATCTTTTTAATCGTGGCTGTTATTGCAATTATTGTGGTATTGGCTGTATTTTTTACATTTGTACCAGTGATGCTTTGGATTTCAGCGTTAGCAGCTGGTGTTAAAGTGAGTATTTTTACATTGATTGGGATGAGGTTGCGTCGCGTTATTCCAAGCCGTGTTGTGAATCCGTTAATTAAAGCACACAAGGCGGGTCTTGGAGTAAAGACGAATCAATTAGAAAGTCATTATTTAGCTGGTGGGAATGTAGACCGAGTCGTGAATGCGTTAATTGCCGCTGAACGTGCAAATATCGTACTGCCTTTTGAACGAGGTGCGGCCATTGATCTTGCAGGTCGTGATGTATTAGAAGCTGTGCAAATGAGCGTTAATCCAAAAGTAATTGAAACGCCATTTATTTCTGGTGTTGCGATGGATGGAATTGAGGTAAAAGCAAAAGCGAGAATTACTGTTCGAGCGAATATTGAGCGCTTGGTCGGTGGTGCTGGTGAAGAAACGATTATTGCCCGTGTTGGTGAAGGGATTGTTTCAACAATCGGTTCATCTGACAATCATAAAAAGGTGTTGGAAAACCCGGATTTAATTTCGAGAACGGTTTTAACTAAAGGGTTAGATGCTGGTACAGCGTTTGAAATCTTATCGATCGATATCGCGGATGTAGATATCGGAAAAAATATCGGAGCGATTCTTCAAACAGACCAAGCGGAGGCGGATAAAAAAATCGCTCAAGCGAAGGCCGAAGAACGTCGTGCAATGGCTGTAGCCTTGGAACAAGAAATGGTTGCTCGGGTTCAGGAAATGAGAGCGAAGGTAGTAGAATCTGAAGCGGAAGTACCTCTTGCTATGGCAGAAGCATTAAAAACAGGAAATCTTGGTGTGATGGATTATATGAATATCCAAAATATCACAGCTGATACGAGTATGCGTGATTCAATTAGCAATATTTCTAAAGATCAAAAAGAAACATAATAGGGGAAATGGAGGAGTGTAAATGTTCGAGTTTTTATTCGAGAATCCATTTCTACTGATTATTTTAATTGGTATCCTCTCTTCGATGTTTAAGAAAAGGAAAGAGCCGAATCGAACTTCACCGCGTCAACCTGAGGCACCGAAGAAGAAATGGCAAGAAGTGATTCAAGAGATACAGGAAGAGTGGGAAGAGAAGACGACTGCAAAGCCTATTCAAGAAGCGAAGCCAGTTCAGTCTGCCGAAGCTGTAGAAATACAGGAAGAGGATGAAAGAAGAATTGCTGAATTAAAGCGTCTTCAACAGGCATATGAGGAACAACAGAAGCGAGAAAGGGAATCCGAGACGGTTATTTCTACACCGTCTATTGCCTCTGCTGCTGCGAAGGTCATTTCAGATGATCGAAGCCCTGTGTATCATAAGGAGCTTTCATTTGGGAAACGAGAATTAATCAATGGTATTATTATGTCTGAGGTGCTTGGGCCCCCAAGAGCGAAGCGAAGCTTGCGGCAATCTCGCCGTTAGTACCGTGTTACCTTAGGCTCTGGTACTATGAGATTGCGGATGTTCAATAATAATTATTTAACATCCGCAATCTAAAAAAGAGTGCTAGAACCCCTTTTCATTTCATACATTTGAGATGAAAGGGGGTTCTTTTTTTTATGGCGCGTAAATGGGGGCAACAATTAAAACAGCTCATTGTCAAAAAAGCAGACCTTCCAGAAGATGTCATAATGGACCTTCCACGAATCACGATGATTGGGCAATTGCATATTTATATTGAAAACCATCGGGGGTTGTTAGCTTTTACTGATCGTGAAGTAAGGCTGATGCTTAAACATGGTCAACTGTTAATTAAAGGCTCAGCCTTTGTTATAAAAACGATTTTACCTGAAGAGATTATGCTCGAAGGACAGGTTGAACAAGTTCTTTTTATTAATGAATGAGTCCTGGGAGGTACCGATGAAAAACCAATGGACAAACTATTATACAGGCTATGTAAAAGTAAAAGCATTCGGGAGAGGGACGGAACGTTTGATTAATAGCTTAACAAGAAGAGGGCTTTATGTGTGGGATGTCAAGCGCATAAGCACTGAGGCCCTTGTTTTTTATATGGAGATAAGCGATATTCCAAAGCTACGTCAAATCGTTCGCAAAAGTGATTGCAAGGTTACTTTTTTACATGGAAAGGGCGTTCCGTTCTTATGGAAGCGAGTTTTAAAGAATAGCGGTTTTTTAGTGGGCTTATTTGCTTTTTTGTTTTCTATTTTTATTCTCTCTAATATGGTCTGGGGGATTGAAGTCCACAATGCTAAGCCTGAAACGGAGCATGCGATTCGTAAAGAGTTAGAGAGGATGGGCGTGAAAGTAGGAAAGCTGCAGTTCTACCTTGATGATGTGGATACGATTCAGCGTAAACTATCAGATGAAATTGAGGAGTTAACATGGGTTGGTGTGGAATTAAAAGGGACGACCTTTCATTTTCAGGTCGTTGAGAAACAACAACCGAAAAAGGTGGAAGCGACATCGCCGCAGCATCTTGTTTCTAAGAAAAAGGCCATTATTACTGAGATGTTTGTTGAAAAAGGAAAATCGATTGTTAAAGTGAATGATTATGTCGGAAAGGGACAACTGCTTGTTTCAGGTATTATCGGTACAGAAGAGAAACCAGAAATTGTGCCAGCGAAAGGCGTTATTAAAGGACAAACATGGTATAAAGCGAATGTGGAAGTGCCGCTTGAAACGAAATTTTCAGTTTATAATGGTGATGAAAAAACAAAACATTATTTAAAATTTTGGAATGTATCTATCCCGATTTGGGGATTTATAAAACCGGACTATTCAGATTATGAAGAGGAAGTAACAATCCGACCGTTGTACTTTTTACAGTGGAAATTACCGGTGAGTTATAAAGAGAAGACATGGAGAAGTAAGGAGGAAATAAAGCGAGTCTATACCAAGAAGGAAGCTGTTGCAGAAGGAAAGAAAATGGCAAGGAGTAATCTTGAAAAACGAGTAGAAGAGGATGCGGAAATCATTGGCGAAAAAATTTTGCATCAATCGATAGAGAATGGTAAAGTTAAATTATCGATACATTACCAAGTTATAGAAGATATAGCAACAGGACAATCAATCATTCAAGGAGACTAACGAATGTCAGAAGATGTAAAAGTGTTAAACTTAGAACTTGAATCAACGAATGAAGCTTATGCTCTATTAGGGAATGCTGATTCGAATGTAAAAGTACTCGAAGAAGAGCTGCACGTTTCTGTCATCACACGTGGTGAAGCAATTTGTGTGGCAGGGAGCCTTGAAGAAGCTGAAGTGGCTCAGGATATTTTAAAGGCGCTATTATCTGTTGTACGTAAAGGAATCACCATTAACTCTCGTGATGTTGTATATGCGATTGAACTGGCTAAAAAAGGAACATTAGAGTATTTCCGTGATTTATATGAAGAAGAAATAGCGAAGACAGCAAGAGGGAAATCAATTCGCGTTAAAACAATTGGTCAAAGACATTATATCCAAGCGATTAAAAGACAAGATTTAGTGTTTGGTATCGGTCCTGCGGGAACGGGAAAAACGTATCTTGCTGTTGTAATGGCTATCAATGCATTAAAAGATGGACGAGTTAAGCGAATTATTTTAACAAGGCCAGCTGTTGAAGCGGGGGAAAGCTTAGGCTTCTTACCAGGCGATTTAAAGGAGAAAGTAGATCCGTATTTACGTCCATTATATGATGCTCTGCATGACTTATTAGGAGTAGAGCAAACGCAAAGAATGATTGAACGAGGTACAATTGAAATTGCGCCGCTTGCCTATATGCGTGGACGTACATTAGATGATGCATTTGTCATCTTGGATGAAGCGCAAAATACAACAGAAGCGCAAATGAAAATGTTTTTAACTCGTCTCGGTTTTGGTTCTAAAATGATTATTACAGGTGATCGAAGTCAAATTGATTTACCAAAAGGTATAAAATCCGGTTTGATTCGGGTAGAAGAGATTTTAAAAAATGTTAAAGGTTTAAGTTTTGTATATTTAGAGCAAAGTGATGTAGTGAGGCACCCGCTTGTTGCACGAATTATTACCGCATACGAGCAGGCGAATGAATAGACCAAAGCAATCCGCCATGTGAAACTGGCGGATTTTTTAAACGAAGGTGAAACTTTGATGAAAAACTGTTATCATTTTACATAACTTATTACTTCATTTGAATCCGCACATCAAAAGTATGTTTTTTCTTGAAAGGAGAGTCTTCTTTGAGTCAGATTCAGAAGTTTTTTGCAAAATTAAAAGAGCTAATGGTCCATCGGCTGTTTCAAGTGTTATTATTTATTGTGGTTGGTACGTTTGCTTATGCATTAATGTATTCTAATGTGAAACCTGAGAAGATTCATATCGAGCTTTTTAAACCAGCTGAACAAACAATTCGTGCGACTAAAACGGTTGAAGATACATATAAAACAGAGCAAGAAAAAGAAGAAGTTTTAAAGCAAGTGGCCGATGTATATACGCTGAAAAAAGAGTATGCCAAGAATAAGGTGGACTTAATTGCTTCGATTTTTGACTCGGCGATTGAAGTGCATGAGGAAACGAGCGAAGAGGCATTAAAGGAAGACGAGAAAGCTATTGCTAAGACGGACGCACAGAAGGTTTCTATTTTAAAAGAAAAGCTGACAGATGAAGTGAATAAAGACATTGAAGAATCTGTTTTTTTAGCATTAATTCAAGCTGATGAGGACGAATTAAACATTACAAAAGATTTAACGATTACAGCTGTTAATAATGTGATGAGCTCAAGAATTGCAGCGGGCGATGTGGAGAATGCCAAAAAACGAGCTGAAGAGGAATTGCGCTATACAAGTATTAGCAATGATATGAAGAAGGCTGCTATTTCGTTAGCTCGTTCGGCTATTATTCAAAATGTATTTTTTGATAGCGAAAAAACGGAAGAACAGCGAACAAAAGCCGTTGAAAATGTAGAGCCGGTGCGTATTCTTCAAGGCCAAGTTATTGTAAAGGAAGAACAGCTTGTCGATCGCGAAATTTATCGTCAACTTGAATTAGCCGGGTTTTTAAATACGGAAAAAACGATATATCCATATCTGGGCTTATTATTATTTATTGTGCTAACTTTGATAGCCTTTTATTATTTCTTTTATTCTTCTACTTCAAAGAAGGAACAGCAGCATAATCAGCTGTTAATTTTTAGTCTCGTCTTTGTCATTGCGTTATCAATGATGAAAATCTTTAGCATACTTGCTGGTTTTCAACATTCTGATTTAGTATATTTCTTTCCAGGAGCAATGGCAGCGATGATTAGTAAAATGCTCTTAAATGATCGCTTGTCTGTAGCAATGACGCTTTTACTAAGTTCATATGGAACGATTATTTTTAATGGAGAAACTCCGAGTAATTTAGATTATTCGATGGGATTATACATTATGTTTAGCGGTTTCGCTGCGATTATTATTTTATCTCGTGATAATTTTAAAGCAAAGGTGTTATCAGCAGGCAGCCTATTGTCGGTAGTGAATGTGGCGTTTTTATTCTCATTGTTATTTATTATGGATGGGCATTATTCAAAAATGGAGTATGTATATTACAGTATTGCAGCTATTGTATCTGGCCTTAGTTCAGCTGTTTTAACGATGGGGCTGTTACCATTTTTTGAAGCTGGCTTTGGTGTATTATCGACAATTAAGTTATTAGAGCTATCTAATCCTAATCATCCATTGCTTCGAAAGATTTTGACGGAATCACCGGGAACCTACCATCATAGCGTTATGGTAGCTAATTTGGCGGAGTCTGCTTGTGAAGCAATTGGGGCGAACGGTTTACTTGCCCGGGTAGGTTGTTACTATCACGATATTGGTAAAACAAAACGACCTCAGTTCTTTATTGAAAATCAAATCACGGGAAGCAATCCGCATGACCAGTTGCCGCCGAGAACAAGCAGGGATATTATTATTGCGCATGCAAGTGATGGCGGTGAGTTGTTGCGCAAGCATAAGTTTCCTAAGGAAATTATCGATATTGCCGAACAGCACCATGGTACAACTTTATTAAAGTTCTTTTATTATAAAGCGTTAAAACAAGATGAGACCGTACAGGAATCAGAGTATCGTTATCCCGGCCCAAAAGCACAAACGAAGGAAGTAGCCGTGATTGGCATTGCTGACAGCGTGGAGGCTGCTGTAAGGTCGATGCAACAGCCGACTCCTGAAAAGATTGAAGAGCTCGTGATTCAAATTATTAATGACCGTATTCAAGATCACCAATTTGATGAATGTGATATTACGATGAAGGAGTTAAGTATCGTGAAATCTTCACTCTGTGAATCGTTAAATGGGATTTTTCATTCACGTATTGAGTATCCTGAGTTTAATAAATTAGAACAGAAGGTGGAAGCATGAGATTAGAGCTTGATTTTATTGATGAAACAAATGAAATTTCCGAAGAGGTGCAAAAGCTGGTAGAAAGTGTTTTGCAGTTTGCCGCTCAAAAGGAAGATATTGAGGAAGGGACAGAGCTTTCCGTTACGTTTGTCGATAATGCTAGAATCCGGGAGATTAATAAAGAGTACCGTAATAAAGATGCGGCAACGGATGTCATTTCTTTTGCACTTGAAGAAATGGGGGAAGAAGAGGTTGAAATTATTGGTGCGGATATGCCTAGGGTTCTTGGAGATATTATTATCTCTATTGAGCGTACGAAAGAACAGGCGGAGGAATACGGGCATTCCTTTGATCGCGAACTAGGCTTTTTGGCTTTGCATGGCTTTTTGCATTTGCTTGGCTATGATCATATGACCGAAAGTGATGAGCGGGTCATGTTTACAAAACAAAAGGATATCCTAGATGAGTACGGACTATCGAGAGAAGCGTAAATATCCTTTCGTTAAGAGCTTTTATTTTGCTCTAAGAGGGATTTGGGAAGGTGTTAAAACAGAGCGAAACATTCGAATTCATAGTATGATGACAGTAGTGGTCATTTTATTAGGGACGTATGTTTCACTTAATTGGATAGAATGGCTCTTTGTTCTGATTGCTGTTACGGGGACCGTTGCGCTTGAACTAGTCAATTCAGCGCTTGAACGAGTAGTCGATTTAGTGACAGAAGAGTATCATCCGCTAGCACGTCAAGCAAAGGATATGGCAGCAGCAGCTGTCTTATTATATGCTGTATTCTCTGTGATTGTTGGAATTGTCATCTTTTTGCCGAAGCTGATCAGTACGTAAATATCTATTGGAAGGATGATGTTAGATGAATCAGCAACAATTAATAGAAGAAGCAAAATTAGCAAGAGAGAAGGCTTATGTGCCATACTCCAAATTCAAGGTAGGTGCGGCTGTTTTAACGAAAGATGGAAAAGTTTATCATGGGTGTAATATTGAAAATGCAGCTTATAGCATGTGCAACTGTGGGGAAAGAACGGCTTTGTTTAGTGCGTATGGGCATGGAGACCGCGAGTTTCAAATGCTTGCGGTTGTAGCGGATACGGATGGTCCTGTGTCTCCTTGTGGAGCATGCAGACAGGTTATTGCAGAACTTTGTGATAAAGATATGAAAGTACTATTAACGAATTTAAAAGGCGATGTGAAGGAAATAACGGTTGAAGCCTTACTTCCAGGCGCTTTTTCAGCGGAGGATTTACATGAATAAATTATTTGACGATAGACAAGTGCAAGGTCATAAATCTGGATTTATCTCGATTATTGGTCGACCGAATGTAGGGAAGAGTACGTTTTTGAATCGTGTGATTGGGCAAAAAATTGCCATTATGAGCGATAAGCCTCAAACAACGAGAAACAAAGTACAAGGTGTATTAACATTGAATGATTCCCAAATGATTTTTATAGATACGCCAGGTATTCATAAGCCAAAGCATAAGCTTGGCGATTTTATGATGAAAGTTGCAACTAATACACTAAAGGAAGTCGATTTGATCTTATTTATGATTAATGCGACAGAAGGTTATGGTCGCGGTGATGAGTTCATTATTGAAAAATTAAAAAATGTGAGTACACCTGTTTTTTTAGTTGTAAATAAAATTGATGCAGTTCATCCTGATGAATTGCTGCCGCTTATTGAGCGTTATCAGAGTTTATATCCTTTTGCATCTGTTGTACCGATTTCAGCTTTAGAAGGAAATAATGTGGAAACGTTGTTAGATCAAATTAAAGAACATCTACCAGAAGGACCGCAGTTTTATCCAGCTGATCAAGTGACTGATCATCCGGAGCGGTTTATTATTTCTGAGTTAATTCGTGAAAAAGTGCTTCACTTAACACGTGAAGAAATCCCTCATTCTGTTGCTGTTGTTATCGATTCGATTAAAAAAATGGACAACAATGAAACGATTAATGTCATGGCGACCATTGTAGTCGAACGAGACTCACAAAAAGGAATTGTCATTGGCAAACAAGGAAAGATGCTGAAGGAAGTCGGAAGTCGTGCGCGAATGGACATTGAAAATTTATTAGGCTCAAAAGTGTTTTTGGAGCTATGGGTCAAAGTGCAAAAGGATTGGCGCAATAAAGCAGGCCAGCTTCGTGATTACGGATTTAATGAGGACGAGTATTAATTAGCAAATTTTACGCTTCATGAAAGTAGAAAATTAGGTCAAGCTATTCGTAAGGTTGGAAATGAACATATGCTAGTTAACATGAAAGGTGGGCTTTATGATGTTGGAATTCACCTGGAAATTATTTACCGAAACAGGTAATGTGGACACTTATCTTCTTTTTAAAGAGATGGAGGTCGAAAAACAGGAAAGAGCCGAGCAGTCAACTGAAGAGCTAGCAAATATTGATTTTCCTGTTTCCTAACGTTTAGTTAGGCAAGAATTGGTGGTGTCTTTATTATGTTTCAAAAATGTGAAGGCATAGTCATTAGGCGATCCGATTATGGAGAGAACAATAAAGTCATCACGATTTATACACGTGAATTTGGAAAAATAGGTGTTATGGCAAGAGGAGCAAGCAAGCCTAATAGCAGGCTTGCTTCTGTTACGCAATTATTTTGTTATGGGTATTTTCTTGTAACGCCTTCAACAGGCCTTGGCAGCTTGCAACAAGGTGAAATGGTAGATTCTATGCGTTTTATACGCGAGGACTTATTTGCGACAGCTTATGCCTCTTATATTATTGAATTATTGGATCGAAGCGTCGACGATAAAAAGGCGAATCCATACTTATTTGAGCTTCTATATCAAACGTTACATTACATAAATGAAGAATATGATCCAGAAGTGTTAAAGTTTATTTTTGAAATGAAAATGCTCCCGGTTAATGGAATTCATCCTGTATTAAATCAATGTGCACTCTGTGCAGAAACAGAAGGTGTGTTTGCTTTTTCTCTTCGCGAGGCAGGGTTTATTTGTCATCGCTGTTTTGATAAAGACCCTTACCATTTAAAACTATCGCCAGCTGCTGTTAAGTTGCTGCGTCTGTTTTATTATTTTGATTTATCCCGTCTGGGTAATATTTCTGTCAAGCCGGAAACAAAGAAAGAGCTGCAAAAGATTATCGATGCCTATTATGAAGAGTATTCTGGACTTCACTTGAAATCGAAAAGATTTTTAAAGCAGTTGGATTCAATGAAAGATTTGCTTTAAGGTTGACTTTTTTTACTCTGTTAGATAGAATACAATCATCTAAAATATGAAATTGCGTTGATGGAAAGGAGTACCTGTCTTTCTCCATAAAAGCGAACCTGGGATAGTGGAAGCCGGGATATGGACATTCAGGGAAGGGCGTTCCGGAGCATGATATTTAACAAAAGAGGTCATTTCCTTAGAAATGACAATTAGGGTGGAACCGCGGGTAAACTCTCGTCCCTATGCTTACATTTTGGCATAGGGACGGGAGTTTTTTGTGTTACGTAGGATACGGCAGGTAATCTCTTAAAATTGGCAAGTAAATAGCCAAACTCAGCAGGGAAGGCGAAAAATTTAATTTTTGCTTTGAAAATTTGGAGGTGCAGGAATGAATATTCAAGATATGATTTTAACGTTACAGAAACATTGGTCTGAACAAGGCTGTATTTTAATGAATGCTTATGATGTGGAGAAAGGTGCAGGCACAATGAGCCCTTATACATTTTTACGAGCGATTGGACCAGAGCCGTGGAATGTAGCATATGTGGAGCCATCACGTCGCCCTGCGGATGGACGCTATGGTGAAAACCCAAACCGTCTGTATCAGCATCATCAATTCCAAGTGATTATGAAGCCATCGCCAGACAATATTCAAGAGTTATATTTAGATTCTTTAAAAGCTCTTGGAATTGACCCGCTTGAGCATGATATTCGTTTCGTTGAAGATAACTGGGAAAACCCTTCATTAGGTTGTGCAGGTCTTGGTTGGGAAGTATGGTTAGATGGAATGGAAATTACACAATTTACGTATTTCCAACAAGTGGGTGGACTTGAATGTAAACCTGTTTCAGTCGAAATTACATATGGAATTGAGCGTCTAGCTTCTTATATTCAGGAGAAAGAAAATGTATTTGAACTAGAGTGGACAGACGGTTTTACTGTACGCGATATTTTTGGTCAGCCAGAATATGAACATTCTAAATACACGTTTGAAACATCGAATTTAGATATGTTATTCCAACTATTTACGATGTATGAAGCAGAAGCACATCGTCAAATGGAAGAGGGACTTGTTCATCCAGCTTATGATTATGTGTTGAAGTGTTCTCATACATTTAATTTATTAGACGCAAAAGGGGCTATTTCGGTTACAGAAAGAACAGGATATATCGCTCGCTGCCGAAATTTAGCGCGTAAGGTTGCGAAAACCTTCTACGAAGAGCGGGAAAAATTAGGCTTCCCGATTTTAAAAGTGAAAGGGGAGAATACAAATGAGCAAGCGTAATTTATTATTGGAAATTGGTTTAGAAGAATTACCAGCACGTTTTGTGACATCATCAATGAACCAATTGGCGGATAAGGTCCAAAAATGGTTCACAGAAAAAGCAATCGAATTCGGTGATGTTCAAGCTTTTTCAACACCTAGACGTTTAGCGCTTCTTGTTACGGATGTGGCAGAAGCACAAAAGGATATTGAAGAGGAAGTAAAAGGACCAGCTAAAAAAATTGCCATGGATGCGGAAGGCAATTGGTCAAAAGCAGCAATTGGTTTTACAAAAGGTCAAGGACTGACAACCGACGACATTTATTTTAAAGAAATTAAAGGCGTTGAATATGTTCATTTAAATAAATTTATTAAAGGACAACCGACGAAAGAGTTACTAGTGGAGTTGCAGAATCTTATTACAAGCATGACATTTGGTAAAAATATGCGCTGGGCAAACCAAGAGCTTCGTTTTGTCCGTCCGATTAAATGGTTAATTGCATTATTTGGTCAGGAAATTGTACCTTTTACCATTGCTGATGTAGATACAAACCGTATAACAAAAGGCCATCGCTTCTTAGGGGAAACAATCACAATTGAAGATCCTGCCGAATATGAAGCACGTTTAACTGAGCAATTTGTTATTGCGAACCCGGATATACGTCGCAATATGATTTTGACACAAATTAAAGAGCTAGAAGCAAAAAATAATTGGGTAATTCCAGTTGATGAAGAGTTGCTTGAGGAAGTCAACAACTTAGTTGAATATCCAACGGTTTTATTTGGTCGTTTTGAAGAAGAATTTTTAGAGCTGCCAAGTGAAGTATTAATCACATCTATGAAAGAACATCAACGTTATTTCCCTGTAAAAGATCAAGCTGGCAACTTGCTTTCTTTCTTTGTTACTGTTCGAAATGGGGATGAGCGTCATTTAGAAACGGTATCGAAAGGAAATGAGAAAGTATTGCGTGCGCGTCTTTCCGATGCTGCGTTCTTCTACAAAGAAGATCAGAAGAAAGACATTGCAGATGCTTTGAAAAAGCTTGAAACAATTGTTTACCATGAAGAAATTGGTACGTTAGCAGAGAAAACAGAGCGTGTTACAGCTATTACAGGAGCGTTAGTCGATGCACTTGAAGTATCTGTTAATAAAGAGTTAGCCCTTCGTGCAGCACGCATTGCTAAATTTGATTTAGTCAGTCATATGGTGTACGAGTTCCCGGAATTACAAGGCTACATGGGAGAAAGATATGCCCTTTTAAAAGGAGAAGAGAAGGAAGTGGCGGCGGCAATTCATGAACATTATATGCCAAAGTCTGCTGACGATAGCGTACCGCCTTCAACGATTGGCGCCATCTTAAGTGTTGCTGAAAAAATGGATACTATCGCATCATTTTTTGCAATCGGGATTATTCCTACCGGCTCCCAAGATCCGTATGCATTAAGAAGACAAGCGAGCGGAATTGTCCAAATTTTAGCGGAGAAGAAGTGGAATATTTCTCTAGAAGCAATCATCGCTTTAGCATTGCACGAAGTAGAAGCGAAAAATATTGTGAAGCGTGAGCTTGCCGATGTGCAGGAAGATATGCTTACTTTCTTTAAAGCTCGAATTAAGCATATGCTGCAGGAACAGCATATTCGCTATGATTTAATTGATGCGGTTTTATTAGGTG
The DNA here is from genome assembly GCF_003570725.1 of Peribacillus asahii. GTDB lineage: Bacteria > Bacillota > Bacilli > Bacillales > DSM-1321 > Peribacillus > Peribacillus asahii. The sequence continues at coordinate 475,751 of NZ_QWVS01000002.1, read as the reverse complement.
AAATTGGCTATATCTCATCTCTTGTAGAGCGTGCTGGCGTGTTGGAAGCTAAGAAGAACGAAGCAGGCTTTAAAGAAGAGCTAGAAGCACTAAGTCGTGTTATGAATATTGCTGGTAAATGTGAACATCAAGTATCTGTGGATGCTGCTAAATTTGAAAATACTCAGGAAACAGCACTTTATGAGAACTATCAACGTGTGTCTGTTGCTTATCAACAAGCAGATAATGAAACAGAGCGCTATGAATTATTAGCTTCTCTTCAAACGGATATTGAACAGTATTTCGAGCATACAATGGTTATGGCAGACGACTCATCTATCCGTAATAACCGTCTATCACTCATGAAAGAGATTAGTGATTTAGTGGCTACTTATGCAGCGATGAATAAAATTATTGTATCGTAATAATGATACAAAAGAACGGATACTGCTTCAGACGATGTTTGTATAGTGGTATCCGATTTTCTTTTTCGCTATGTTAAACAAGATGATTAGTTGAAATGAACAGTACGATCTAATAAGAGTCTTTTAGTAGGATGCAGTTTTGATAAAGGATGATGTGAGTAGATGGAAGTTTCCTGAAAATATATAAACAAGCAGGAGATAACAATTTTATGTCTATTTACGATATAATAATGGAATATACTAATCATTATAAAAACAGATATCCTTTTTCTCTCTTAACGCATTAGGGTGGTGATTAAAATCGAATTGAATAAGCGTCAAGAACAGATACTACAAATTGTGAAAGAAAATGGGCCAATCACGGGTGAAAATATTGCTGATCGATTGAATCTGACAAGAGCAACACTTCGACCAGATTTAGCAATTTTAACGATGGCAGGCTTTCTTGATGCGAGACCGCGTGTTGGGTATTTTTATTCTGGCAGATCGGGGACTCAACTTTTGACGGATAGTTTAAATCATATTTTTGTAAAGGATTATCAATCGATACCGGTCGTTGTTAACGAGAGTATTTCCGTATATGATGCAATAGTCATGATGTTTTTAGAAGATGTAGGTACGTTATTTGTTGTTGATAAGCAATCCGTATTAGTAGGAGTTCTTTCACGGAAAGACTTATTACGAGCAAGTATCGGGAAGCAGGAGTTATCATCCATTCCTGTTAATGTTATTATGACGAGAATGCCGAATATTACGATGTGTACAAAAGAAGATTTAATGATTGATGTAGCTAAAAAGCTGATTGATAAGCAAATTGATTCGTTGCCGGTCGTGAAGGAGACGGAAAAGGGCTACGAAGTGATTGGTCGAATTACAAAAACGAATATAACAAAAGCTTTCGTAGCTTTAGCAGACGAAAAGTTTTAGGGGGGCTCGCAAAAGGCATGACAGGAATGAACGGTTCAATCATATATGTTGTATCGGACTCAGTAGGAGAAACAGCGGAATTAGTAACAAAAGCAGCGGCGAGCCAGTTTATGGGGGCTTCTTTTGCAATCAAGCGAATACCATACATAGAAGATGAACAAAATGTTGATGAAGTCATTTCGCTTGCTAAATTAAATGATGCGGTTATTGTGTATACGCTCGTAAAGCCAGACATTCGAGCATATATGGAACAGCAAATTAAAAAGGAAAATCTACCTGCTCATGATATTTTAGGTCCGCTTATGGACTTGCTTCAACAACGAGCGACGTTTAAGCCTTTAAATGAGCCAGGTTTAGTACGCAAGCTTGATGATGATTATTTCAAGCGTGTAGAGGCGATTGAATTTGCTGTGAAATATGATGACGGACGTGATCCACGAGGGATTTTACGGTCGGATATTGTGTTAGTTGGTGTGTCTCGAACATCTAAAACGCCACTTTCGCAATATTTAGCTCATAAGCGTTATAAGGTAGCGAATGTGCCGCTCGTTCCGGAAGTAAAGCCTCCAGAAGAATTATTTTTAGTGTCGCCGGAAAAGATTATTGGTCTGAAAATTAGCCCAGAAAAACTCAATCATATTCGGAAAGAACGCTTGAAATCACTTGGACTAAATGACCATGCTATCTATGCGAATATGGAAAGAATTAAAGAGGAACTAACCTATTTTGACTCTATTGTTTCGCGCCTTAAATGTCCAATCATTGATGTAACAAATAAAGCTGTTGAAGAAACAGCTAATTTAATCATTAATATTCTTCAAAATCGAAGCGTGAACTAACCATTTTTATGACGAATTCATACATGATGATGGACGATAAGCTAACATATAATGTATAGCTTATTGTTCCATCCGCTTTTTTGTGTACACGGCTATAAAAAAGTGGATGGAGAAACAAATTTTTTAGCTTGAAATGATGGCAACTTTTAAAAAAATAGATTATAATAAAAAAATGCGAGAAATTGTATTATAAAGGTTTAGAGTTCCTTAATAAGGAATAAACTAGTGATTAACGAGAAGTCAAGGTTTACGTTATACATTCATTCACCTATTCATGAACGAGAGAAAGTAAAATGTCCATTTACGGAAGAGGTAACTGCGACATAATCAAAGTCTGTACAGGTAGTTGTTCTCTTTTTATCGCTTTCTCTCGATTTCTAAGTAGGCGTTTATTGCCTGTTAATTTGCGATAAAGATTCAGTGGAGAAAAAGGATTATGGAGAAAGATGTAGAATTTAATGTTATGGACGATAAACCATCAATCTACGTTGATGCAGATGCATGCCCTGTGAAAAAAGAAATTTTGGATGCTGCTTCATTATTTAAGGTGGACGTTATATTCGTTGCTTCCTACAAAAATATGATGAGTAATCCGGAAGGAAAATGGGTATATGTTGATGCAGATAAGGAAGCGGCGGACTTATATATCGTTAACGCAGTAAAAAAGGGTGATATTGTTATAACAAATGATATTGGATTGGCTGGAACATTACTCCCTAAAGCTGTATATGTTCTTTCTTCAAAGGGAAAAGAATATACCGAAGAGAATATTTCGATGCTTTTAGATATGCGTTACCTTTCCGCTAAAATGCGCAGAGCTGGTAAACATACAAAAGGGCCAAAAGCATTCTCGAAGGAAGATCGCATTAAATTTGCACAAGTACTTGCAAAAATTTTGTCGAACCTTGAAGGAATTTAGCCGTACATATCGAATAATAAACAATCACCTAAATTATAAGGTGAGAATATGACAAATGCCCGAATAGAAGATGAAAAAATTAATGAAATTCGCGAATCGGTCGATATCGTCGAGTTAATTGGCGAATATGTTCAATTGAAAAAACAAGGTCGAAACTATTTTGGTCTATGTCCTTTTCATGGTGAAAATAGTCCTTCATTTTCCGTTTCTGCTGAAAAGCAAATTTTCCATTGCTTTGGTTGCGGAGCAGGTGGTAATGTTTTTACTTTTTTAATGGATATAGAAGGATATAGCTTTGTTGAAGCGGCTAAGATTTTAGCGGAAAAAGGAAATGTTTCTTTAGATGTTGAAATCAATAAAGGACAATCACGCTCCAATTTGCCGGCTGGTTCAGAGCAAATGCTTGAAGCGCATGATTTATTACGAAAATTTTATCACCATCTTCTAGTTCATACAAATGAAGGTCAAGAAGCGTTAGAGTATTTATTAAATCGTGGGTTTACTGAGGAGACAATTGAACAATTTCAAATCGGTTATGCGCTAGATTCATGGGATTTTGCAGCTAAGTTTTTAAAGAAAAGAGGATTTTCTTCAGAATTAATGGAGCAAGCAGGTCTCATTATTTTTAGAGAGAAAGGCGAATCTTATTTTGACCGTTTTCGTAATCGGGTAATGTTTCCGATTATGGATCATCAAGGAAATACGATTGCGTTCTCGGGGAGAGCGTTAGGTGAGGATCAACCTAAATATTTAAATAGTCCTGAAACGCCAATCTTTAATAAAAGCAAAACCTTATATAATTTTCATCAAGCAAGGCCGCATATTCGAAAAAAGGGGCAGGCGGTTATTTTTGAAGGCTTTGCTGACTGTATTTCAGCTGTTCGTGCAGGCGTTGAACATTCGATTGCTACAATGGGAACAGCTTTGACAGAACAGCATTTGCAACTTTTAAAACGGAATACAGATCAAATTATTATTTGTTATGATTCTGATTCGGCTGGGTTACACGCGGCAAATCGTGCAGCTAATATGCTTCATGAAAACGGTTTTGGGATAAAAGTGGCGCTCATGCCAGACCACCTTGACCCCGATGACTACATAAAGAAATTTGGTGAAAAAAGCTTTGTTTCTGAAGTAATAGGGGCTAGTCACACCTATATGGCTTTTAAGCTTCACTATTTACGTTTAGGAAAAAATCTAAATAGTGAAGGAGATAGGATTCAATATATTGAAGAAGTGTTAAAGGAAATTTCGCGCTTACCAAATGCTGTTGAGCGAGATTATTATCTGCGCCAGCTATCAAGCGAATTTTCACTTTCTTTAGATGCCCTAGAGAAACAGCAACGGCAAATTTTTTTCAATGAACGAAAGAAAGGAACATTGCCACAACCTTCTTTGCAAAAAACAGTAACTTTACAATATGAGCATAAGCTAAGACCCGCGCATCAGAATGCGGAAAGATATTTAATTGCTCATATGTTAAAAAGTAAAGAAACTGCTTATAAAATTCAACAAATGTTAGGAAACAATCGTTTTCATTTGGATGAACACCAAGCAATCATTACGTATCTATACGCTTATTATGAAGATGATCATGAGCCGGATACCAGTTTTTTTCTAACATATTTACCTGATCAAAACTTGAGAAGAATTGTTTCTGAAATAGAAATGATGTCAGTAAGTGAGGAAGTATCTGATAAGGAACTGACAGATTATATAAATCAAGTGTTGAAATATGAAAAAATGTTAAAGATAAAAGAAAAACAAGAAGAAGAAAAGGAAGCGGTGAGACGTAACGATACACAAGCGGCTGCCCGGATTGCGATGGAGATTATTCAATTGAGAAAAATGTTGTAAGAATGGTAAGTGTAAGTTTTGGAAGGAGGGGAACTAATGGCTGAGAAACCAGCACGTTCCAAAGAGGTTGATAATGAATTAAGTCTTGATCAAGTAAAAGAGCAGTTACTAGAGTTAGGGAAAAAACGAGGCTCATTAACATTAGAAAAAATTGCTGCTAAAATTGGCGGCTTTGAATTAGACTCTGATCAAATGGATGAGTTCTATGAATATTTAGGTGAACATGGCATTGAAATTCTCACAGATGGTGAGGAAGAAGATGAAGATGATCCGAATGGGAAAGAACTGGAAAAAGAAGAAGAGTTTGATTTAAATGATTTAAGTGTTCCTCCAGGTGTAAAAATTAATGATCCTGTCCGTATGTATTTAAAGGAAATTGGACGAGTAGATTTATTATCTGCTGAAGAGGAAATTTCTTTAGCAACACGTATTGAAGAGGGAGACGAAGAAGCAAAGCGCCGATTAGCTGAAGCGAACTTACGACTTGTTGTTAGTATTGCGAAGCGCTACGTAGGGCGAGGTATGCTATTTTTGGATTTAATCCAAGAAGGTAATATGGGACTGATTAAAGCTGTTGAGAAGTTCGATTATCGTAAAGGCTTTAAATTCAGTACATATGCAACTTGGTGGATTCGTCAGGCTATTACTCGTGCTATTGCTGACCAAGCAAGAACAATTCGAATTCCAGTTCATATGGTAGAGACGATTAATAAATTAATACGCGTGCAAAGACAGCTTTTGCAAGATTTAGGACGTGAACCGACTCCAGAAGAGATTGCGGAAGATATGGATTTAACTCCAGAAAAAGTTCGGGAAATCTTGAAAATTGCTCAAGAGCCTGTTTCTCTTGAAACGCCTATTGGGGAAGAAGATGATTCGCATTTAGGTGACTTTATTGAAGACCAAGATGCAACATCTCCTTCAGAGCATGCAGCGTATGAACTTTTGAAAGAACAGCTTGAAGATGTACTAGATACGTTAACAGATCGTGAAGAAAACGTTCTACGTCTTCGATTTGGGTTAGACGATGGTCGCACTCGAACATTGGAAGAAGTAGGGAAAGTGTTTGGTGTTACTCGTGAACGTATCCGACAAATAGAAGCAAAAGCATTGCGTAAGCTGAGACATCCAAGTCGAAGCAAACGTTTAAAAGACTTTTTAGAATAGAAAAAACACTCTGAGAGCCGGCTTGATGTATATCAAGTTCGGCTCTTTCTTCCTTCTCAATAGTTCCTTCTTTTTGCCGATATAGTAGGTAAGAAGGAATTTGAAATTGAGGGTGGGAATATGAATGAAACACGTAAAAAAATTATTTTACAGGAAATCAAGTATTGGAAGCAAACGAACCTTTTACCTGAGCAATATTGCGATTATTTATTGACTTTATATAGTTGCGGTGAAGAACAAATTATATCACCGCAAAAAAAGAGCAGCAGGTCCCTAGCCATTCCATTATGGATATTTACATCCCTTTTTTTTCTAACCTTATTTGTCAATTATTTTACTGAAATTAACAAGGGATTGCAAATTACAATTACAGCATTTTTCATTATTATGTTTGGTTCCTTTATTTATCGTTATATTCAAAGTTCATGGTTATTGCAGTTAGCTTTAGTTGGTTTAGCATTAACCGTTCTTATGGAATCGGTTCATATTGTTGACCTGGTATTTCCGAATAGTACTGGTGCTCTGTATATAGTCTTGCTAGTTCAATGTGTTGTTTGGTTTGTAGTAGGCCGCCGATTAAAATTATTGTATTTTTCTATCTCTGGAGTCATTGGAGCTTTCATTATTGTCTATTTTTTAGCAAGGTTATTTTTTTAATGGTTTTTTATGGAAAAAAATTGGTAATTGTTGTACTATATAATAGTAGTGGTAGTTGAGACAAACCTTGAGAAAGTGCATAAATATTTGTTAAATTTAACAAAATAGAATATATCTGTTTATTTTTTACTCTTTTCCTTAACCATGTTTAAGTAAATTAATAGTTGTTTGGACAGAATAATCTGATTCAAACAGTCTAGGTTCTATGGGGGGTTAATTCTATGAAGCGTAATCCAGTTGTACCATTTATTGTGATTATGGTGTTTGGAATTGCACTTATGTTTATGCTTTCTTTCAAAGGTTTAAGTGATTCTAAACAAATGGCTAAGGAGCAAGAAAACGGTGGCAAGACTGAAGAATCTACTGAAAATGCAGCGGCAACCCCTGAAGATATTTATAAACAAAACTGTATTAGCTGTCATGGTGACGCGTATCAAGGCGGTGTCGGTCCTGCTTTAAAAGGTGTAGGCGACCGATTATCTGCAGATGAAATTAAAAATATTTTAACGAATGGGAAAGGTCCTATGCCTCCTGGATTAGTACAAGAAGATCAGCTGGATGGAATGACTGAATTTTTACAAGGGTTAAAATAATGAAAAACCACTGAGTTGTCCGTATGAGACAATTCAGTTCTTTTTTGTATAGATAAATTTCGCTGAACAAGTAAAGTTTTGTTATAATCTTAGAGAAAATGATTTGAAATACATATAAGAGAGTTGATTTAGATGAATCATGAAAAACTATCGATGCGTTTGCAGCGTGTCGCCTCATATATTCCAAAAGGAAGTGTTCTAGCGGATATTGGTTCGGATCATGCTTACCTTCCTTGTTATGCGATTAACAATCAGTTGTGTGTGAAAGCAATCGCTGGGGAAGTCGTAGAGGGACCTTATCAATCGGCGCTAAAGCAAGTACTAGAAACCGGTTTACAGGATAAGATTGATGTCCGTAAAGGGGACGGGCTAGATGTTCTCGAAATTGGCGAAGCAACGGCTGTCACGATTGCTGGCATGGGAGGTACATTGATTGCAAGCATTTTGGAAAGAGGTAAAGCGAAATTAACAAAAGTAGAGCGTCTTATTCTTCAGCCGAATGTAGGTTCCAAAAACGTTCGAACATGGTTAATAGAGAATGGATGGGAATTGAAAGCGGAAGAAATTCTTGAAGAAGACGGGAAAATCTATGAAATTTTACTGGCTGAAGTAGGGGAGCCGCTTAAGCCTTATCAAAATAAGCATGAAACAGGTCTTCAGTTTGGCCCGTTTTTGCAAGCGCAGCGCAGTCCTGTTTTTATAAAAAAATGGATGCAAGAAAAGGATCATTTATTAAATGTAATTGCGCAAATGGATGCAAGTGGAAACACTAATTTAGAAGAAAAACGAAATGAATTATTGAAGCAAATTAAGGTTATTGAGGAGGTGTTGGCATAATGAAAAAAGCGAATGGATATCAAATTATTGAATTGTTTGAGCAGTTTTCTCCGAAGCATTACGCAATGGAGGGAGATCCAATTGGTCTTCATATTGGCTCTTTAAATAAGCCTGTTTCAAAAGTAATGATTGCTTTAGATGTACTGGAGGAAGTAGTAGATGAAGCGATTGAAAATGGCGTGGAGCTCATTATTGCCCATCACCCGCTTATTTATCGTCCGCTCAAAAAAATTGATACAACGAGTACAGCTGGTAGAATTGTTGAGAAATTGATTAAGCATGATATTGCCGTGTATGCTGCTCATACGAATTTAGATGTTGCAAAGGGTGGTGTGAATGATTTACTAGCGGAAGCCCTGCAATTACAGCAAACGGAAGTATTAGCTCCAACGCATGAAATCGCTTTGAAAAAGCTCGTTGTGTTCGTTCCTGTTGAGACCGAGGGTCAAGTAAGAGAAGCGCTTGGAAAAGCTGGAGCTGGTGCAATTGGAAATTATAGCAATTGCTCATTTTCTGCTGAAGGAATCGGAAGATTTTTACCGGGAGAAGGTAGTGAACCGGCAATCGGTATGCAAGGCACATTAGAATCGGTATCAGAAGTGCGAATTGAAACGATTTTTCCAGAAAATATCGAGAAAAAAGTGCTGTCAGCTATGATTAAGGCACACCCATATGAAGAGGTCGCTTATGATTTGTATTGCTTAGATAACAAAGGAGAAGTATTAGGCCTCGGAAAAATTGGTTCTCTTGCTGATGAAATGACACTTGAACAGTTTGCTGAGCATGTGAAGCGTACATTAGACGTGGATCGAGTGCGTGTTGTAGGGGATTTGAATACAACAGTTAAAAAAGTAGCCGTACTCGGTGGAGATGGTAATAAATATTTTACAACTGCTAAATTTAAAGGGGCAGATGTCTATGTGACGGGTGATATGTATTACCACACTGCACATGATGCGATGATGATCGGTTTAAATATTGTAGACCCAGGACATAATGTGGAAAAGGTAATGAAGCAAGGTGTGGCAACGGTGTTATCGAATATGTGTCAGGAACGAAAGCTAGATGTGACCTTTATTCCGTCTAAATTAAATACAGACCCGTTTACATTTATTTAATAACAGAAAAAGTCGTCCATGGACGACTTTTTCTGTTATTGTTATTTAGGTACTTTAATTTTCGGTAAAATTTTATTTAATGGTGTTTTCTTTTCTGTATTCCATGTAGATTCATCATTTGGATTATATTTTTCTAAGAAGGTAATAACCTCTTTGGTAATTGGTGTTGGCGTTGAGGCACCTGATGTGACCGCTACGGTTTCGATATCTTTTAACCAATCAAGATTTAACTCAGAAATATCCGCAATTCGGTATGCTTTCGTCCCAGCAATTTCCTCTGAAACTTGAGCTAAACGATTCGAGTTATTACTTTTTGGATCACCGACAACAATGAGAACGTCCGCTTCACCGGCTTGCTGTGCAACGGCTTCTTGACGAACTTGAGTTGCCAAGCAAATTTCTTTGTGTACTTCAGCATGCGGATACTTTTCTTTTACTTTTTCCATAATATCTAAAACATCCCATTGGCTCATTGTTGTTTGATTTGTAACGATAATTTTATCGCTTTCAATGGTTAATGCTTCTACATCTTCAGCATATTGGACAAGGTGAACGATATCTGGCGCAACACCAATCGCTCCTTCTGGCTCTGGATGTCCTTTCTTGCCGATATAAATGACTTGATAGCCTTCTTTTTGTTTGGCACGAATTAAGTCATGAGTCACTGTTACATCCGGGCATGTGGCATCAAGCGTCACGAGCCCTTTTTCCTCTGCAATTTTACGGATCTCTGGTGAGACACCATGAGCAGTAAAAATCACGGTTCCTGAATCAACCTGCTCAATAATTTCTTTTCGATTTTTGCCATCAAGTGTGATGATACCATCTTCTTCAAAGGCATCGGTCACATGCTTGTTATGCACAATCATGCCTAAAATATAAATGGGGCGAGGCAATGTTTTATCTAAAGCCGCATTTCTAGCGATAACCATGGCATCGACAACGCCATAGCAATAGCCGCGCGGTGATATTTTGATTACTTTCATCTATATGTCCTCCTTATAAAAGCAAAAAAACGATTAATTTTATTATATAGGAGGAATGAGCATAATACAAAACATCAAATGGTTATTAAATGTATAGTTTCGGCCCGGATGTCTTTTTCTTTTTTGGCTTCGGTTTTGGTTTTCTGTCCATTTTTTGTTGTGCGGTTTGTTCAGTGGGTGATTTAGGAGATTCTTCTGTAGGAATCTCGGTTACTGTTTCTTTTGATATGTTTTCTTCTTGTTTGGGTTCTTTCTTTTTATCATTGTCGTTAGAACTAAAGGCCCGAATAATGTTCCACATGGACGGTAAATTTTTAATCATCGGACCATATTGTTGAACGATTGGGGTAAATTGTTCTGCTGCTTGAAGTACTTTTTGCGTATTGTTGAGCATGCTTGTAATACCTTCAGGGTTTCTAAGCTTTTCTATGATGCCGCCGCTATTATTGCTCCTTGTGTCTTGTTTTCCTTGTGATGGTGGTGCGAATAAGTTTTGGGGAGCAGCCTTTTGTTTAGACTTACCGAGTAACCTTCCAATCAGACCTTCCTTTTTAGGTTGTTGCTGCATCATGCCTTGTTGATGGAAAGGTGTATTTGCCCTTGGTTGATTGATATGAGGTTGTTGTGGAGCTTTTTGGAAAAAAGGGTTCGGTCTTGAATGTGTAGGCATTCCTCTTTGAAAGTTTGATGGCGGATACATATTTCGTCGATTGGGTGGCGGAAAGTTTGGCCCTGGACCAGGGTATCGTCCTTGAATCATATTGTTTCCCTCCTTATCAGGGGAAATTTATTTTTTCTATATTAGTATGCAAAATAAGAAAAAAGGTTTGATTGAACAATGGCAAAACTAGAACGATTTGTTGTGAAGTTGGTGGAAAGAGGGTAAGATGGTAACGATAGTTTGTTTGTAAGCAGTCCATGATGCTTATATCAATACTTAACAAAATCAAGTGCCTTGCGCTTTTCTTCATAATTATTTTATAATCATAGGATATGTGAACGATTTGACCCATAGGATAAAGGAGTTTTTTGATGAAACAAAATCAATTTGAACGTTTTAATTTGCAGAGCCATATAGTTGATGCAGTTCAGAATTTAGGGTTTAAAAAGCCGACAGAAATTCAAGAACGTGTGATTCCTGCTATTTTAAACGGTCATAGTTTAATTGGCCAATCGCAAACAGGAACGGGAAAAACCCATTCATACTTGTTGCCGATTATGGAAAAAATGAATCCAGCTAAACAAGAAGTTCAAGCGATTATTTCTGCGCCAACTAGAGAATTAGCTAATCAAATTTATAAAGAAGCTCTAAAAATTGCTGATTATTTTCCGGAAGAGGCTCCCATTCAAGTTCGCTGTTTTATTGGCGGAACGGACAAGCAACGGACGATTGAAAAGCTAAAAACACAACCGCAACTTGTAATTGGGACTCCAGGTAGAATTAAAGATCTTGTGGAAGAGCAAGCTTTGCAAGTATATGGAGCAACGATGCTTGTTGTGGATGAAGCTGATTTAATGCTAGATATGGGCTTTATTGAAGATGTTGATAAATTTGCTGCAAGAATGGCTGAAAAAATCCAAATGCTCGTCTTCTCAGCAACGATTCCAGAGAAGTTAAAACCATTTTTGAAAAAGTATATGGAAAATCCGAAATATGTTCAAGTGAATCCGAAGCAAGCAACAGCAGCGAAGATTGAACACGTACTGATTCCACTTCGTCACCGTAACAAAATTCAACTATTACATGATATCGCTGTTCGCTATAATCCATATTTAGCGATTATTTTTACGAATACGAAAAAAATGGCTGACACTGTTGCGGATGAATTAATAGCTAAAGGATTGACGGTTGGACGTATTCATGGTGACCTTTCACCGCGTGATCGTAAACGAATGATGAAGCAAATTAATAACCTAGATTATCAATTTATTGTGGCGACAGATTTAGCTGCGCGTGGAATTGATATCGAAGGTGTTAGTCATATCATTAACTATGAGCTGCCATCAGATTTAGACTTCTATATTCATCGTACAGGCCGAACAGCACGTGCAGGTCAATCGGGTATTGCGGCAACAATTTATGATCAATCCGATGAAGATGCATTAATTCGTCTTGAGAAAATGGGTGTCACTTTCCGCGATGTGGATATTCAAAATGGTGATTGGATTGAAATCGACGAACGAAATAAACGAAAACGTCGTAAAAAGCAAGCTTCTGAAATCGATGTAAAAGCAAAAACAATGGTTAGAAAATCGACTAAAGTCAAACCAGGATATAAAAAGAAACATCAACGTGAAACGGAAGAGTTTAAGAAACGTCAACGCCGCATGGCTAAAAAACAGAAATAAAGAGTGAACCTTTTGAGGAGAGAGGAGGAAGTTAGAATGTTGAAAATTGGATCTCACGTATCGATGAGCGGGAAAAAGATGCTGCTCGGTGCAAGTGAGGAAGCAGCTTCTTATGGAGCTAATACCTTTATGATTTATACAGGGGCTCCGCAAAATACGCGCCGTAAAAAGCTGGAAGAGTTAAATATTGAAGCGGGAACAAAACATATGGCTGAACACGGAATGACAGATATTATTGTTCATGCTCCTTATATTATTAATATTGGAAATACAACAAAGCCAGAAACATTTGAACTTGGTGTCAATTTTTTAAGAAGTGAAATTGATCGTACAGAAGCGATTGGTGCGCGTCAAATTGTTCTTCATCCAGGAGCGCATGTTGGGGCTGGTAGTGAAGCGGGAATTAAGAAGATTATTGAAGGATTGAATGAAGTGCTAACAGCTGAGGATCAAGTGCAAATTGCCCTTGAAACGATGGCGGGCAAAGGAACCGAATGCGGCCGCTCGTTTGAAGAGTTAGCAATGATTATCGATGGTGTTACACATAATAAACAACTGTCTGTTTGTATGGATACTTGTCATATTCATGATGCGGGATATAATGTCGTTGAAGATTTTGATGGCGTGCTAAATGAGTTTGACAAAATTGTTGGCATTGACCGTATTAAAGTGCTTCATATTAACGATAGTAAAAATGTACGCGGAGCGCGTAAAGACCGTCATGAAAACATTGGGTTTGGTCACATTGGGTTTGATGCTTTAAACTATATTGTCCATCATCCACAGCTTTTATCCGTTCCTAAAATTTTAGAAACACCATTTGTTGGTGAAGATAAAAATGATAAAAAAGCACCGTATCAATTTGAAATTGAAATGCTAAGAAACAAGAAGTTTGATGATAATGTGCTAGAGAAAATTAAAAATAGCTAACCTTAAAAAGGGACATCTCATCGAATTAGATGAAACGTCCCTTTTTGGTTTACCATTCATAACAATGTATAACTAAGCTTTTTTGATTTTTTATAGTTTTGGCTTCTAGCTGCATCTGCTATGAAAAAGATGAGAGTCCTCAACATTCCATTTTCTACATATACATAAATGAGCCCATTCCCCTGTTTTTAATAAGAACCAGTTAGTTGATAGAAAATATTTTCGATTTGCTTTGCTTTATTCATACCAGTGATGCCGGCAATTCGACCAATGACCGTTTGTCTTTGACGAGGATCAAAAATGTTAATGTTTTGTCCTGCAAGCAGCCTTGTAATACCTATCGCTTCTTGCTGGGTTAAAGATACTTGATACTGTGACGCTAGAGCGAGCAGCTCATCTGGTTTAATTTGATTAATCTTATGATTGACCATCATTTCAAATAATTTCATAGTCGTTTTCCCTCCTTTTTTAAAACATATGAAGAGGGGAAGAAGATGTGAACGAAAACTACAAGCGCGGTTCTTTACTTCTTCTTCTTTTTTCGATATACTTCTCTTTATCAAATCGTAATGATTCTTAAAAAAAGGTGATGTAATTTGGAAATCCAGGATAATCATCCAATTATTAAAGTGAAAAATCTTTCTTATAAATACACAAAAGATAAAGTGTTAGAAGATGTGTCTTTTGAAGTACCGCGTGGAGCTTTTTTAGCTATCGTAGGTCCAAATGGATCAGGTAAGTCGACTTTATTAAAGCTAATTCTTGGGTTGTTAAGAACACAAGAAGGTACAATTAAACTGTTTGATGAAAATATTCGTTTATTTAAAGAGTGGCAACAAATTGGTTTTGTTTCACAAAAAGCGAATTCATTCAATTCAGGTTTTCCGGCAACGGTGTTCGAAGTCGTTCAAAGTGGATTAACGAAGAAATTAGGTTTATTTAAATTTCCTAAAAAAGCGGATAAGCAAAAAGTGAAAAAAGCTCTAGAGGCTGTCGATATGTTATCCTTTCAACATCGAAATATTGGTGAGTTATCAGGCGGGCAACAACAACGGGTGTTTATTGCACGGTCGCTTGTAAGTGAACCACAATTGTTAATTTTAGATGAGCCGACCGTTGGAGTGGATTCTAAGCATGTGCATCAGTTTTATGAAATGCTTGAAATGCTGAATAAACAATTAGGCATTACACTTATTTTAGTTACACATGATGTCGGTACGGTAACAGATAAAGTGACCCATGTAGCCTGCTTGAATAAAAAACTGCATTTTCATGGAGATGCATATGAATATAATCAATTAAATGAAGAAGAGCTGTCGTCTTTTTATGGACATGACGTCAAGCTTTTAAGTCATAATCATTAAGATGTTTTGGAGGATAGCCGAATGATATCGGGGTTATTGCAATATGAGTTTTTGCAAAACGCATTTATTACAGGAATTATTATTGGAGTACTAGCGCCGCTCTTGGGCGTTTTTATTGTGGTTAGACGGATGTCCATGATTGCAGATGCCTTAAGTCATGTGGCACTTGCAGGGATTGCGTTTAGTTTACTTCTGCAAAAGAGTTTTGTTTCGTTAGTCGGGTTAAATCCACTTTATATGGGAATGGCTTTTTCTGTTGGTGGTTCTTTATTTATTGAGAAGTTAAGAACGATTTATAAGCATTATCAAGAGTTGGCAATCCCGATTATTTTATCAGGCGGAATCGGACTTAGTGTTATTTTTATTTCGGTTGCAGATGGGTTTAATGCGGATTTATATAGTTATCTATTTGGAAGTGTAAGTGCAGTTAGTCGCTCTGATTTATATGTCATTATCGGAGTAGGCATAGCGGTTATTGTAACGTTAATATTGTTGTATAAGGAACTGTTTTTGCTTTCATTTGATGAAGAACATGCAAAAGCCTCTGGTATTCCTTCTAAAGTGATTCATTTTATTTTTATTGTACTTGTTGCTCTTGTGATTGCAGCATCCATGAGAGTGGTTGGAATTTTACTTGTATCATCCTTAATGACACTGCCGGTTGCTGCGAGTTTACGATTTGCACAAGGGTTTAAACAAATGATTGGTTATTCAGTTGTTTTTGGTGAAATATCCGTTGTAGGTGGTTTATTTTTATCTTATGAGCTAGATCTTGCTCCAGGTGGAACGATTGTGATGTTAGCTGTACTCATTCTTGTTTTAGCAATTATTATTGATAAATGGAGAAATAGGTAAATGAGGTGTTTTTTTGAATGTAACAACAGCGATTCAATTACTAAAGGATAAAGGGTATAAACAAACAGGAAAAAGAGAAGATATGCTTCAGCTTTTTTCGTCTAGTAATAAATATCTAACGGCAAAAGATGTGTTAGAAAATATGAAATCGAGCTACCCAGGATTAAGCTTCGATACGATTTACCGTAACCTTTCTTTATTTGTAGAATTAGGTATTTTTGAAATGACAGAACTTGAAGGAGAGAAGCGCTTCCGATTTACTTGTAGTCATTCTGAACATCATCATCATTTTATTTGTTTAGATTGTGGGAAGACGAAAGAAATTGCAGCATGCCCAATGGAAAGTCTAGAAGATAATTTACAGAATTATGATGTGTCTGGTCATAAATTTGAAATTTATGGCCGTTGTCCTGACTGTTGTGTACGGTCACAATAAAAAGCGTGAAAGCCAGTTGTGGTTTTCACGCTTTTTATTATTAGTTATGTCTAGAGCTCGTATCGCATTTATACTTGTTCTTGCAACCATTTCCGAACCCAAGTTTGTGCTTCGTGCCAGGACTGAACACGGATGACACCCTTTGGAATAGGATCTTGATTATAGGGTGTATTAAAGAGTAAAACGGGGATATTACATTCTTCAGCAATTGCAACTGCATTATCATGTTTATCCTCCAGAAATAGGTCGACCGCTAACTTTTTGGCTGTAGCTACTTTGTTGTGCGATCCAATTAATTCTAGATGATGATAGTTTAGTCGGTGTTTGGCAAACCACTCTTTTGTGACATCAAGAAGATGCGAGGTACGTGCGCTAATATAATATAGATCAGCCGAAGCTGCCCATGTATTTAATACTTCTTTTGCCCCATCAGCAGGTAAAGATTCTTTATAAAAGATTGGTTCATTTGTTAAGAACCAGTGATTAAAATCTTCTTTTGATACGTTCACATATGGATAAAAATCATATTGGGTAATGTCTTCATATGTTAAATTTAATTGAAAAGCGTCATTTAAAAATGGAACAAAGGTGTCTGGTCGTGTGACGGTTCCATCTATATCTATTCCAAATCGTTTCTTCATCGTTGATTTGCCCTCTCCTTGTTTTTCATACATATAGTGTAACATAAATTGGTGAAATCGTTCTTTTAGTAAATGGCAACAATATTGTTTAACAAATCCATTATATATAAAAAGGGCACGGTAATGATTCAGGACTAAAAAGCATGGCAGTTCTTTAGGAGCCTTGGTTTAGATTAGGGTAGTTTTTTTCGTATAGTTTCATTTATACAATCTGTTAAGACAGATGTAGTTTATCCCAATAGATGAAAGATTTTTAACGTAGTTTTTCATTTGTCTTACACACACTATAAATGCTCCTACTTAACGAAAGTGAGGAATGCATGTATGGAAGAGAATCGTTACACAAGTGTTGACGATGAAGTGCGTTTGACTCCAAAGCCAATGGATTCCACTTTTACCTCGACTTCGACTTCACAGGTTCATCGAACAGTCGATGAAGATCGAAATAAATACGAATCCGGTGAAGCGGTAAAAAATGATTATTTAGAAGAAACATCTGCTGAAATTGCGGCACCGATAAGTAATCGTGGACAAGCATCGGATTCAGAAAGATATGATGATCCTGCATATGGCATTGGTTTCGGTGGTACATTAGTTGGGACCCTTGCATTAATTGCATCTATCCTTTCCTTATTTATGATGCCAATTTTACTTGGTATTGTCGGTATCGTGGCTGGGTTTATTGCCCGTAGTAAAGGAGCAAAAAGTCTTGGAGCATGGGCAATCGGGATTGGTGCTGTCTCAATTATTGTTGGCATCTTTATCTTGCCGTTTTTTTAACAAGACGAAAAAAGCTTGGATTCGACGACGAATCCAAGCTTTTCTTAGGAAAATAGTATAAAGTTTGTTTAACTTAATTACTTTATTTTTATTTCAATGCTTCAGCTTTTTGTTTAGCGTAATATTCCTCGGCAATTAAGTCGATTTCTTTCTTTAATTCTTCTACCATTGTTTCTTCAGGTACTTTACGAACAATTTGCCCTTTTCTAAATAGAAGTCCTTCTCCACGGGCTCCAGCGATGCCGATATCAGCTTCTCGAGCTTCACCAGGTCCATTTACCGCACAGCCAAGAACAGACACTTTAATCGGTGCCTTAATCGTTTGGATATACTCTTCTACTTCGTTTGCAATAGCGATTAAGTCGATTTCAATACGACCGCATGTTGGACAAGAAATTAATGTAGCCATATTAGAGGCAAGACCAAATGACTTTAATAATTCTCGTGCTACTTTTACTTCTTCAACAGGATCAGCACTCAAAGAAATGCGTAATGTATTACCGATACCCTTGCTTAGGATAGCTCCTAAACCAGCAGCGCTTTTTACTGTACCAGAGAATAAAGTTCCTGATTCTGTAATACCGAGATGTAATGGATAGTCAAAGGCTTGTGCTGCTTTTTCGTATGCTTCAATGGCCAAATTAACATCAGATGCTTTCATGGAAACGATAATATCATGAAAATCTAAGTCTTCTAAAATTTTGATATGATGCAAAGCACTCTCTACCATACCGTCGGCTGTTGGATATCCGTATTTTTCAATAATGCGTTTTTCTAATGAACCAGCGTTTACACCGATTCGAATTGGTACTCCCTTTTCTTTCGCTGCCTTTACAACCGCTTCGACTTTCTCACGACGACCGATATTTCCTGGGTTAATTCGAATCTTATCGGCTCCTCCTTCAATCGCTTTTAAAGCAAGTCGATAATCAAAGTGAATATCAACAACAAGTGGAATGTTGATGCGTTTTTTTATTTCTGGAATGGCATCGGCTGCTCGTTCATCTGGACATGCGACGCGGACAATTTGGCAGCCCGCCTCTTCAAGGCGCAGAATTTCAGCTACAGTCGCTTCGACATCATGGGTTTTTGTCGTTGTCATACTTTGAATAATTACTTCATTATTACCGCCAATGGTTAAATTACCAACCTTAATAGGGCGGGTTTTAGTACGATGTATAATTTCACTCAAGTGGGATTCGCTCCTTTTGGAAGAAATCATGTTTGATTTTCCCTATTGTTCACAAAAATATTGTATCAATGTTAGGCACTAGTTGACAAGGAAATGGATGTATTATCTTTTTTAATAGACTGTGTTAAACATCGAGAAAATTCTATCTTATCTTTGTTTTACATCCCTGTCTATTTATAGCTCGGAATTTTATAGGTTTTTCCAATTTGCATTTGTTCGGGTTTTAGTCCTTCATTTAGCTCTTGAAAATCACGCACAATCGATTCAATCGGCTGTTTTAGTGATCCCTCTTCTTGCTCAATAATTGACAATAAGGTGTCACCCGGCTTCATGGTTTTTTTTACATATTGTAGTTTGTGTTTATTCGCTGTTTGATGAACAGGTTGTGAAGGTTCTTTTGCAGGAGAAGAAGATGATTTTGGTAAAGTTCCTGTTGTGACATCAAAGTAAACGATAAACAGAATAAAACATACGCATAGAAAACCGATTAGCCGTTTCATTTGTAACCCCCATTACTTGTCTTTACTGTATATATATTTAGGAGTCCTTTTTTTATGCCTAAAATTAAGCACTATTCTTTTGTTTCATGGAAACTTTTCATTAAATGAAAAAGGATGTTCATTTAATGTTTGAAGAAATGGATCGATTATTTCATATGAGCCAAAAACTGTATAAATCAACAATTAACATAGTCTTTAAAAAAAGCGCAAGGACCTTTACTAGCTAGGTCCTTGCGCTTGACGTTTACGTTTGTCCCACACTTACTGCTTGTAGAACGTGACTAACCATCAGTGGAGGGTGAAGGAAAATCCTCTATTGATGAAAGCTTCCCTTTATTGTTCTTGTTCTTGTTCGTGAGGTATTTCTTTTAATGTTAAGAAAAGAAGGATGAAGATAATGAACCAGTTCAAAGACATACTGAATGGAACGGTTGCCTGAAAGAAGTCCATAATTGTAAAGAAAATCGTCGGTAATGTTACGCAATAAGCAGTGATTGTCCATACTTGCTTGTAACGGAGTGGTTTCCGAAAAGCATTTTTGAGCACTAATCCGAAAATAGAAAAAATCGTTATTTTGATAAATAAGATTACTGCAGCTATTATGTAAAAAATAAAAATCATAATAGATAAGAAAATCCATAATAAACGGTCCGCTTTATCAAGCCATGAGGAAATGGTTTCATTATTCCCTTCGATAAACGTATAAGGAGAAGACTGGGCATTTCCGGCAGATATAACGACAAATTCGGATTGTAGAAAGGCGAGGCCGTTCGTCGTTTGATTGGCAACTTTACTAGGTGTTAATATACCAGAGTCATCTATAAAAATAGTAAAGCCTTCTTTGTGGATAATAATAGGTTCGTCACTTTCTATCTTTAACTTACCATCTTTAATCTCAAATGCGGGTATTTCTGTTGAAACAGTTTGTTTAACCGCATAAATACTATCCTTTATCATCATGCTAAAATAATAACTAGCAGGAAGAATGGATAGGAGGGAAAGTACGAATACAAAAAAAATCGTTTTGCCTAATCCTTGATAACGAAAGGTCGCTATATCCTTAGGCGAGTACAAACTTACATATAGTTGTTTAAAGACATTCATATAAACAGCACCTTTTTCTATTGTATCTTGTTCATTGTATCTATCAGTTTGTGATAATACAACATAAATGATACAAATTCCCCCTTTTAAAAATGAAGGCAAACGAAGGTGTGCTGTCGAAGTTCATATTAAGTGAAATTATTTTTGAAAGGAGATACATATGGATATTCTTTATTGGACGGTTGTCATCACCATGTTTATTATCGGTTTTATTGGCTTAATTTATCCAATTATTCCAAGCGTGCTCTTTATTTTCGCCGGCTTTATTTTATACGGATTTTTTTATTCATTTGAACCATTCCATTGGCTGTTTTGGACCATACAAATTTTATTTGTTTTGCTTTTATTTATGGCGGATTATGTAGCGAATATAATCGGCGTTAAAAAATATGGTGGTTCTAAAGCTGGGGTATGGGGCAGCACTATCGGCCTTCTAGTGGGACCGTTCGTCATTCCTGCTTTTGGTATTATCATTGGGCCATTTGTTGGGGCAATTTTAGCAGAACTGCTCGTTCATAAGCGAGACTTATGGACCGCTTCGAAAATTGGGTTTGGCTCTGTTATTGGCTTTATTAGCAGTGTGTTGACAAAAAGCATCATTCAAATTGTAATGGTTGGCTATTTTTTCTTTGTTATATATAAATAATTTGCATAAAAAAACTAAAAAAGTGAAGCATAACGTTTGAAAGGCTAGTAAAATTTTGATAATCTATGCTTACGGGCTTTAGGAAACTTTGGAAAACTAAAGCTAAATACAGGTATACATAGGGAGGATTTTTAATCATGGCATTTGAATTACCACAATTACCATACGCAGTTGATGCATTAGAACCACACATTGACAAAGAAACAATGAACATTCATCACACAAAACATCACAACACTTATGTAACAAACTTAAACGCTGCAATTGAAGGAAACGAAGAGCTTCAAAGCAAAAGCATTGAAGAACTAGTTGCTAACCTAGATGCAGTTCCAGAAGCTATCCGTACAGCTGTACGCAACAATGGTGGCGGACATGCTAACCACTCTTTATTCTGGACAATTTTAACTCCAAATGGTAGCGGTGCACCAACTGGTGAACTAGCGGACGCAATTGCTGCTAAATTCGGTAGCTTTGATGCGTTTAAAGAAGAATTCGCTAAAGCAGCAGCAACTCGCTTCGGTTCTGGCTGGGCTTGGTTAGTTGTAAATAACGGCGAATTAGAAGTAACAAGCACACCAAACCAAGATTCTCCATTATCAGAAGGGAAAACACCTATTCTTGGATTAGACGTTTGGGAGCATGCTTACTACTTAAACTACCAAAACCGTCGTCCTGATTACATCGGTGCTTTCTGGAATGTTGTAAATTGGGATGAAGTTGCAAAACGTTACACAGCTGCAAAATAATAAAGTAATGAACACGGGAATCCTCGAATAAGAGGGTTCTCGTTTTTTATTGTCTTTTTTCACATAAATGCTTCCCTTTTTTCAAACACTAAAATGAACAAAAAGGAGCGTTTGAATATGGGGATTTTACAAAAAGTAATTGGAGAAGGAGCAGTACAAAAAGAATTAAATCTGCTGCTCACAATCGGTGGTTTATATAGTTTAAGCATCGCTTTATCTAATACATTTGTGAATATTTATTTATGGAAGCAATCAGGGGATTTTTTAGATATTGGTATTTATAATTTAATCGTTGTTATTGTTCAACCAGTAATCTTTATTTTAGCAGGCCGGATGGCGAAGAAAGTCGATCGAATCATCGTATTACGGCTTGGTGTTATTTTCTTAGCTCTTTTTTATTTAACGGTGCTCTTAGTAGGGGAACATGCAACGAATTTTCTTTGGTTACTTGGAGCATTGCTTGGAATGGGATATGGATTTTATTGGCTTGCTTTTAATGTATTAACATTTGAAATTACTGAGCCAGAAACACGTGACTTTTTTAATGGATTTATGGGAGTGTTAAACTCTAGTGCTGGGATGATTGGGCCAATTAGCGCTGGATTCATTATTTCGCGGCTAAATCGATTTTCAGGATATACATTTGTCTTCGGTTTATCGTTGTTGTTGTTTGCAGTTGCCGTTTTATTAAGTTTCTTTTT
This sequence comes from Peribacillus asahii, assembly GCF_003570725.1. GTDB lineage: Bacteria > Bacillota > Bacilli > Bacillales > DSM-1321 > Peribacillus > Peribacillus asahii. The sequence goes on along the minus strand of NZ_QWVS01000002.1, from coordinate 453,203 downwards.
AAAAAGACGACCTGCACATGGAAAGTATTGTTTTGTACGTGTTTTACAGGAGCGAAAAAATGATCGTAATTGGAGCTTGATTACGTGGGCTAACTTTTGTCAAGGGGTAAGAGAAGGTACATTTATGTTTGTTATTTCTATTTTTGTATTTATTCAAACCGGAAGTGAATTGGCACTTGGGAGCTACGGGTTACTTCATTCAGCCGTTGCTTTTGTTGCTTATTATTTTGTTTCTCGCCTTATTAAGTCTGACATGCGCAGTAAAGCGATTCTTTTTGGAGGAGTATTGCTTTATGCGGCAGTAATTTTAATTGCTGTAGATGTTACCTATGCCAAACTTTTAATATATGCGGTAATGATTGCTGTTGGATACCCGCTTTTACTCGTACCGTATGTTTCCCTTACATATGATGTGATTGGACGTGCATGGCATGCGGCGGAGATGCGAATTGAATATGTAGTCGCTCGAGAGATATTTATTCACCTTGGTCGTATTGTTTCTATTTTAGGATTTCTCTTTGCTGTTTATTATTTTGACCCTAAGCAAAGTTTGCCGATTTTTTTATTAATTGCTGGTTTAGGTCATACGGTGATTTACTTCTTTGTCCGTCAAATCAAGCTAACTTAGACATTGGATAAAATTAATAGTATTTCAAGGTAGAAAAAAACAACAATGTTCTATAGAATAAGGTAGTTAGCAAGACAATGGATGAAGGAAGTGTGGCATATAGTGAATAAAAAGAAAAAAACGCATGTGCCGTTCAGATTAAGTATTCTTTTCTTTTTAGTTTTTGTACTATTCTCTGCGTTAATCTTACGTTTAGGATTTATTCAAATTGCATATGGCGATGAATATAGTCGCGAAGTAGAAAGAACAGAAGAAGTGACGGTCAATAATGCTGTTCCACGTGGTAAAATGTATGATCGCAATTTAAACATTATGGTGGATAATCAGCCTTTAGATGCGATTACATATACAAGAAAACAAGGAACAACATCAGAGGAAATGTTGGAAACAGCTAAGAAGCTGGCTAAATTAATTGATAAAGAAACGGATAAAGTAACCGAGCGAGACAAGAAAGATTATTGGATTATGATGAATCCAGAGCTCGCTAATAAAAAAGTGACGGCAAAAGAAAGAAAGAAAGTGGAAGAAGGGGAGCTTACAGACAAGGATTTGTACAAGCTTCAAATTGAGCGGATTACAAAGGAAGAGTACGATACCTTTTCTAAGGAAGAGCTTGAAGTATTGGCTATTTACCGTGAGTTTTCGAGTGGTTATGCTTTAACGCCACAAATTGTAAAAAACAAAAATGTAACAAAAAAAGAGTTTGCACGAGTGAGTGAACATTTAGGTTCTTTGCCTGGTGTAGGGATTACAACAGACTGGGATCGTTCTTACGCATATGATAAAACGTTGAAGTCGGTATTAGGAAAAGTTTCTTCATCAGAGGAAGGGTTACCGAGTGAAAGTCTTGATTATTATTTAGCACGTAATTACAGTCGAAATGACCGTGTTGGGAAAAGCTATATCGAAGCACAATATGAAGAGGTTCTACAAGGTCAAAAGACAAAGATTCGTAATATTACCGATAAATCTGGAGATGTGGTTGATTCACAAGTGATTACCCCTGGACAACGTGGTAAAGATCTTGTCTTGACGATTGATATTGATTTACAACAGGCTACAGAAAAAATTATTGAAAAATATTTACTTGCTAATAAAAGAATGGGAAATACGAAGTTTTTAGATCGCGCTTTTGTTGTTATGATGGATCCCAATACGGGTGAAGTATTAACGATGGCAGGGAAAAGGTATGTGCGAGATTCAGAAACGGGGAAAGCTTCTATCGAGGATTTTGCATTAGGGAATATTACCACTTCTTATGCGATGGGTTCAGTCGTAAAAGGAGCAACTGTTTTAACTGGTTATCAACAAGGAGCCATTCAACCAGGAACAGTTTTTTATGATACGAAGTTACAAATTAAAGGAACAAAAGCAAAGGGTTCTTATAAAAACTTTGGTAACATTAATGATTTGACTGCTTTAAAAGTATCTTCAAACGTATATATGTTCCGAACAGCTATTAATATTGGTGGAGGTACGTATATACCAAATCATTCTTTGAGCATTAATCCGAAGGCCTTTACAACAATGAGAAATTCTTATGCACAGTTTGGATTAGGAGCACGTACAGGTATCGATTTACCAAATGAAATGGTTGGGTTTAAGGGGACTGAAACTTCTCCAGGTAAGTTGCTTGACTTGTCTATTGGTCAGTATGATACGTATACACCGATGCAACTTGCACAATATGTATCCACTATTGCTAATGGCGGTTATCGAATGAAGCCGCATATTGTTAAGGAAATTCGTGAACCTGTAGAAGATAATGAGGAGTTAGGTTCCGTGGCTGAAGAAATTACGCCAACTGTTCTCAATCGTCTGCCTATGAAAGATTCCTGGATTCAGCATGTTCAAGAGGGGTTTAAAAAGGTAACGATGGAGTCAGGTGGAACGGCCTACCAATTTTTTGGTGGAAAACCTTATACAGTAGCGGGGAAAACAGGAACAGCCGAAGCGTTTTATGATGGCCCTGATCGTGAGAAATACAGCGAGCCGCAAGAAACGATGAACTTGACTATTGTTGGTTATTCACCAGCAGATAAGCCAGAAGTCGCTTTTGCAGTTGTCGTGCCATGGGCGTATCAAAGACATACGACAGATCATCATATGAATAAATTAATCGCTAGTGAAATTATGGATGAGTACTATAAGCTGAAAAAAGAACGTGCAAAGCAAGCAAAGGCAGAAACAACGACTACAGTAAAGGTTAATCATAACAAAGATAAGAAAACATGAGAGTGAAAGCTCAACAAATGAATAATAAATGAGAAACACGCTTTTGATTCAGAAGCGTGTTTTTTTATTGTCTATTTGATAGGAAGCATATACATATTAGTTGTTTTAAGTGTCTAACTCAGCGTTTTGTTTAACAAAGTCCAAATATTAAGTATCCATTTACACTTTCTTTATGTAATCTTAACGTTCTGTTCAAAAGGAATTAATAGTACCATTGTATCCTGTAATTGTAGGAAAGATAATTAATCATTCAGGGGGAAAATTGATGAAACGTCTTAAATTTGCAGCATTCGCAACAATTATCGGGGGAGCTATGGCTGTAACAGCTGCATGTGGTTCTGATAGTGCAAAGGATAGCAACAGCAGTGCAAGTGAAACGGACAAACCATTACAAGGTGAAATCGCAATTGATGGATCTTCAACGGTTTATCCAATTATGGAAGCTATCGCTGAAGAATATATGGCGCAACAGCCTGATGTAAAGGTATCAGTTGGTTTCTCTGGAACGGGCGGAGGCTTTGAGAAATTTATCGCAGGTGAAACAGATTTAAGTAATGCATCACGACCTGTTAAAGATGAAGAAAAAACTCAATTAGAAAAAAATAAAATTGATTTTACGGAACTAGAACTAGCTTATGATGGTTTATCCATTGTTGTAAATAAAGAAAATGATTTCGTTGATTACTTAACAGTTGATGAACTGAAAAAACTGTGGGTAGAAGATGGAAAAGTGAAGAAATGGTCGGATATTCGCCCAGAATGGCCGAAAGAAGAGATTAAATTCTACTCGCCAGGAACGGATTCTGGAACATACGATTACTTCAATGAAGTCATTTTAGAAGAAGAGCCACTTGTTGAAAATGCTACTCTTTCAGAAGATGATAATGTTCTTGTTCAAGGCTTAAAAGGTGATAAAAATGCTATTGGTTTCTTTGGATATGCATACTATGCGGAAAATCAAGATTCATTAAAGGTTGTCCCAATCGATAATGGTAATGGTGCAGTTGAACCAACGCATGAAACGATTAAAAGCGGGGAATATGCACCTCTATCTCGCCCATTATTCACATATGTAGCAAACAAATCAGTAGCTGATAAAGAGCAAGTAGCAGATTTTGTAGAGTTTATGGTTGAGAATGCTGGTGAGCTTTCAGAAGAAGTAGGTTACATTTCTTTGGATGATAAAGAATACGATAAAGATTTAGAAGCAGTGACTCAACTTAAGAAATAAGCTTTAAATTTAGCGAGAAGGTGGGAAGTATCTTGCTTCTCATCTTGCATTTGCTAAATGGTGAATGAGGAAGGAGTTACAATTTTGCGAGTACAACAAGCTCAGTATTCTATACGGGAAATGATTCAAGAGCGTAAGCAAAAGAAACGTATTCAAATAGAAAGATTTATTCCATCTATTCTTTCATTAACTGCAGCTGTTTCAATATTAACTACATTAGGGATTGTTTTTACGTTAATCTTTGAAACAATAACTTTCTTTAAAGAAGTATCTGTTTCAGAATTTTTTACTGCAGATAAATGGTATCCCTTTGCTGAGGCTGCTTCTTACGGGGTAATGCCACTTGTCCTAGGTACCTTAAAAATAACAATGATTGCTGCTTTAGTTGCTGTTCCAATCGGGCTGGCAACGGCCATTTACTTGAGTGAATATGCTTCAGAGAAAACACGTAGAGTGATTAAACCGATTCTAGAAATATTAGCTGGAGTACCGACTATTGTATATGGGTTTTTCGCTTTAACCTTTGTGACACCGGTATTACGATCCATCTTTCCTTCGCTAGAGATGTTTAATGCATTAAGTCCAGGACTTGTCGTTGGAATTATGATTACGCCGATGATTGCTTCACTATCAGAAGATGCCCTTGTTTCTGTACCACGTACTATGCGTGAAGGTGCATTGGCGTTAGGATCAACCAAATTAGAGGTAACTTTAAAAGTGGTCCTTCCTGCTGCTATTTCTGGAATTGTTGCTTCTATTGTTCTAGCGTTATCAAGAGCGATTGGTGAAACGATGATTGTAAGTGTTGCTGGTGGGTCGACACCAAGTTTGAATATGGATGTAACAACCTCTATTCAAACAATGACTGCTTATATTGTGCAAGTAAGTACAGGAGATGCAGGATATGGAACAACGATTTATTATAGTATTTACGCTGTAGGTATGACGTTATTCCTCTTCACTCTTGTTATGAATTTACTAGCTCAGTACATCTCTCGCAAAGTTAGGGAGGAATACTAAATCATGAAGCTTATTGATAAAACAATTGTGGCAAAGAAAATGCCTATAAGACTTGTGAGGAACACGATTCTAAAAGGGTTATTTTTCTTAGCAACCACATTCGGACTTCTCGTACTCGGTATTTTATTGTATCGGATATTCGCTCAAGGAATTGGTTATCTAGATTGGGATTTCTTCCAAAACTTCGCTTCAAGAAGGCCGGAGGAAGCGGGAATTAAGGCTGCGCTAATCGGATCGATTTGGTTAATGATCGTTGTAGCACCTGTCGCGCTGTTACTTGGCTTAGGGACAGCGATTTATTTAGAAGAGTATGCAAAGAAAAACTGGTTTACTTCCTTTATTAAATTAAACATTTCAAATCTTGCAGGTGTACCATCAATTATTTTTGGATTGTTAGGACTTACAATTTTTGTTCGAGCGCTTGCTTTAGATCGTTCTGTTTTAGCGGCAGGATTAACGATGAGCCTTCTCGTATTACCTGTTATTATTGTCGCTGCTCAGGAAGCAATTCGTTCTGTGCCGCGTGAGTTACGTGAAGCATCGTATGGAATGGGAGCAACGAAGTGGCAGACTATTGTTCGTGTTGTATTACCAGCTGCAATCCCAGGGATTTTAACCGGAAGTATTTTAGCTCTATCTAGAGCCGTTGGGGAAACAGCACCGCTCGTTGTAGTTGGTATTCCGATGTTTATCGCCTTTTTACCAAAAAACGTATTTGATACGTTTACCGTTTTACCGATGCAAATTTACAATTGGACTTCACGTCCGCAAGAAGAATTTCAAAGTGTAGCAGCTGCGGGTATTCTCGTTTTACTGTTCTTGTTGATTTTTATGAATTCCATTGCTGTTTTCATACGTAATAAGTTCCAAAAAAGATATTAATGAAGGGAAGACAACGAATCATGAATATGACGTTATTGAGAACAAGTGAGGCTTTTAATATGGACAAAACGGTCGTGTCTCAATTATCTAAAGAGAAGGTATATGAAACGTCTCAGTTAAATTTATGGTACGGAGAAAAACATGCTTTAAAAAATATTGAATTAGATATCCATCAAAATGAGGTTACGGCTATCATTGGACCATCTGGATGCGGGAAATCCACATATTTAAAAACATTAAACCGTATGGTTGAGCTGACTCCTGATGTCCGAACTTCCGGGGAAATCAAATATCGCAATCGAAACATATTAGATAAATCATATAAAGTAGAAGAGTTGCGTACGCAAGTTGGTATGGTGTTCCAAAAGCCGAATCCATTTCCAAAGTCTATTTATGAAAATGTTGCCTATGGACCAAAAATTCATGGAATTAGAAATAAAAAAGTGTTAGATGAAGTAGTTGAAAAAAGTTTACGTGGGGCAGCGATTTGGGATGAAGTGAAAGATCGTCTTCATGACAATGCGTACGGATTATCTGGTGGACAACAACAACGTTTATGTATTGCTCGTTGTTTAGCCATTGAACCGGATGTAATTTTAATGGATGAACCGACTTCAGCGCTCGATCCTATTTCAACGTTAAAAGTAGAAGAACTCGTCCAACAGCTTAAAGAGCACTACAGTATTATTATCGTGACGCATAATATGCAACAAGCTGCTCGGATTTCAGATCGCACGGCGTTTTTCTTGAATGGAGAAGTGATTGAATATAATAATACAAATACCATTTTTTCTCGTCCAAGTGATCAAAGAACGGAAGATTATATTAGCGGTCGCTTTGGGTGAAGCGAACAAGCACTCTTTTGGGGGCGGGATTCAATATCTGGCCTTTTTGGTTATTCTCATAACAGTCCGATATTTGTTAGCTTCTTTATCCCGCACTTAACGAGCAGTAAGCCCCCGTTGATAGAAGTTTCACTTTATTTTGAAGATGAAGAAAGCATAACTAAAAAGGATAAGTCCATGCCATTTTTAGCTACGCTCCGTTTTCTAATGAGTTAAGAGATGTCCTAATTCTTCATAGCTCATATCGCTTGTTACGACAAATTCATCGACTTGAACGCGTCGTGTTAGTCCGTTTTTGTTCATATAGTTTTGAAATCCTGCTGCATCATCAATAATTTTTTCCGTTGCCAACGTTTCGGCGATTTCTTGCACTGTCATTTTGTATTTAACTTGTAGCGTATAAGTTTTGACAGCCTTTTTTTGCTGTTCTTGTTTTTTAGCTATATTGTTGGACGCTTCTACAGTTTCTTGTTTTACTTCTTTCTCTGATGTTGGTTCTGCTTTGTTTATAGCGGCCGTTTCTTTCATGACGATGTAATCTTGCTCTTCTAACATCTTTTTAGCATCCATTGCAGTGATTGTACGATCTTGATGTAAATCGTTTCCGTAATAAAACCCGGCGATAAGAGCGCTTGAAAAAATAATACCAGCAGCAAAAGCTCGAAGTATTGCGTTACTCATGCTCTAATCCTCGCAATCCCTGTTCTTCAATCACCTGAATAATTTGTTCTTTTGTTAAAGTAGACTGTTTCTCAATTTGTTCTAAAGAACGGCCTTGACGATAGAGTGCAGCTACCTGGCTTTTGATAATTTCATTAATTGGTTGGGTTGTTGAAAGAGGTTGATAAGGTACAGAAGTTGAGCGATATTTAGGTTCGTCCTGAATTAAAAGCTCCTCTTCAAGGATTTTCACTTTTTTCTTTAATTGAAAGATGTCCTGCATATGAGTTAGTGTTACTTGTTCTAGTTCTTCTTCTAACTTGGCTACTTTGTCTTTTTTTATGAATGAAATGATCAGCAAGACAATAGCCAAGGAAAATAGAGAGAGTATAATCCACTCCATGTTTTCACCTCGACGTTAAAATTAGATATATATACCTCTATTCTACACATTTCTTATGAAAAAGGACAATCTTGCTTTAATATGACCTGGGAGGAATTATCTATTTTTGTCGTACTGTCACTTGATTGAAGCGAAGCGGAAATCTTAGTGACTGCGCAGGACGCGGCTAATCATCAGTGAAAGTTTTACTTTATAGGTAAAAAGAACTGAGTCTTTATATAGTGTTTTCACCTTTGTTCAAAGAATGTTCGCGAAAAAAGTTAAGATTCGACAAAAAGTGTTTATTGTCCATATGACTATTCAGTGATAACATTATATTAAGTTAAAAATATTGAAAATTCTGTATTTTGGAACGGATTAGTAGTTCGTTAGGCTCCTTGCTTCGAAGCGGCAAACCATTAAAAAAGGATAAGTAAGGGACAAATAAAACTCCCACTGAATAATGTTTCACTAACATGTTATAAACTTAATTTTAAGAAAGGGATGATCACATGAATGCACTGTCAGCGTACATTGAGCATAATAGCCGGGAATTACCTCGTAAGACATTAAAAGCAGGGTTATGGATGGATGAAAGCTTTGATTGGTATTCAGAGGAAGATATGATGAGCCATCCTGAAGGAGGAGTTCGTACACTTCTACAATCCTTTACAAAACAAAAAATTATGTATTCCAAGTTCACCATTAAAAATACGACTTTAGAGGTGAAATCCCCTAAAGTATTCTTTCAGTATGAAAACGCTTTCGAACGTCAGGCTGTTGCTTTTTATAGCCCTCATGAGCAAGCCATTATGCATGTTGCACCCAATTCTGTTGCTTTACTAGGAGGCGTGATGAAAGGCAAAGGAATCGCACAGTACTGTATCCAAGGTAAAGGTGGACTCTATGAAAATGGTTGCTTCAAATCTTTAAGGGAAGGTCTATTATTCTATTCACCGCTCGCAAAAGGTCAAGTAACCAGTATTTTTACTCTCGAATCAGAAATCTTACCGTTAGAATGCGTAGAAGTGGTTGCTTGGGCCATTCATGCTGATACAAAGGAAGAAGCTCAGTTTCTTAACCGCGAATTGTTTCAAGCAATTCAAAAAGAATTCTGAAACATATGATTTCCCAAAAAACAGACTAGCATTTCAACGAGAATAATGCTATTATAGATGAGTCCTATGTACAAAATGTTAATATGTTTGGAGGGAAATACACATGCGCGTAAATATTACATTAGCTTGCACTGAATGTGGAGATCGTAACTATATTTCTAAAAAAAATAAACGTAATAATCCAGATCGTTTAGAGCTTAAAAAATACTGCTCAAGAGAAAAACGCAGCACGCTTCACCGTGAAACAAAGTAAGCAACAGGAGTTTTCCTGTTGTTTTTTTTATGTAAATTTTTTGCTCAGTTGTATGTAGTTAAGTCGAGATAATGAACAACTAAAATACATTATAAAAAGGAGTGAGAAACGTGAAGGAAATGAAACGAAAGATTAGGAATGATATGAAAGCTACTCTTGAAAGGCTTTCAGAAGAACAGCGTATAAAGTATACGAATCAAATCACTGAGCAATTATTTCACCTTGAAGAATGGAAAAAGGCGAAAGTGATCGGAATAACGATTGCTGTTCCTCCGGAAGTGCCAACGGCCTCTATTATTGAGCAAGCATGGAGTGAAGGGAAGAAAGTAGCTGTACCAAAATGTTATCCGCAAACGAAAGTGATGGAATTCAAAGAGATTACCTCATTTCAACAGTTAGAATCGGTGTATTCTAATTTACTAGAGCCTATTGCTGAAACGGTGTGCGTGGATTCAGCAGAAATAGATGTATTAATTGTACCTGGATTAGCCTTTACAAAAGAAGGATATCGTTTAGGATTTGGCGGCGGCTATTATGATCGATTCCTTGTTTCTTTTCAAGGAACGACTCTTGCACTTGCTTATGAATGTCAATTAGTCGAAAATTTGCCGATTGAGGCACATGATTTGCCTGTTCATCAAGTTGTGACAACAAACACAGTATTCCGAACGTCTACCCCATGAATTTCTACATATTGCCTTCATAAAAATCTTCACCTGTACCAAACTAATTGTAGGAGGGATAATTATGTGGAAAATGGTGCTTCAAATATTTGCAATCGGTGCTGTCGTTTATGTTGGGTATCAAAATCGTTATCGGTTATTAAATGTCGCTTTGTCTAGCGGAGCGCTTCGAAGATTTCTTGTTACACGCTCTTTAGATTTACCAGTTGTTCGAGATCGAATGATGCAAAGTGTATTAGGTCGAGGTTAAAGAAGGGAGCCGGGGAAGGCTCCCTTCTTTTTTTACATTTGTAAACGAATCGTCTATAGTTAAATAATAAGATGAAAGAAGGGCAGCAACGGAGTTTGTGAAGAAAGTGGGGAAGGTTTTGGGATTCAAAGAGGATTATTTATATTGGGCAGTTATTTGGCAGCTAACATCTAAGTATGATTATCAATTAATTACAGTAACGGAAAACCAACAGGAAATTTGGTTGGAAAATGCAAGAAATAAAGAGTTTCCAGTGATTCGTCTCTTGCGTTATGACTTAGATTGGGCGAACTGGTTAAAACGGGATATTGAACGAACGATTCAAAATGGAGAACAAATTCGAAAAAAACTGTATAGAAAGCCATTAAATGTATTCAATATTTATGTGACAAAATTTACTCCGGTAGATGACTATAGTTTTGCCACGCAGTCTTTTCATTATCAAAAAACAAAGCTGCAATCCTTTGTTTTGGATAGTGAGAACTTTCCAGAAGCGTTACAACTCCTTGAAAAGAAATTGCGAATGGAATTTCCAATTCAACTGCAAGAAGAGGAAGAGCAAGTTCGGTATTTAAAGGAGAAAACATTAGTTGAATCGGTGAAAAAAGTAAAGAAAGAACAGCAAGTATTTGTTTCTGGTAAACCTTTTTTTACGTATATATTTATAGCGATTCAAGTGGCTGTCTTCTTACTTATGGAAATAAGCGGAGGTAGTAAAAATTCAGAGACTTTAATTGAATTTGGAGCGAAATACTCCCCTTATATATTGCAAGGGGAATGGTGGCGCTTCTTCACCCCGATGGTTATTCATATTGGTTTTATTCATTTATTGATGAATACAGTTTCTCTTTATTTAATTGGGTCAGAAGTAGAAAGAATTTATGGAAACACCAGGTTTTTGTTCATTTATTTATTGGCAGGTTTTACAGGTACATTAGCTAGTTTTGTGACGACCCCCAATTTAGCAGCAGGAGCAAGTGGTGCGATTTTTGGTTGCTTCGGCGCTTTATTGTATTTTGGGACCGTGTATCCAAAGTTGTTTTTCCGGACAATGGGTTCAGCTGTTATTGTGTTAATTATGATTAATCTAGCCTACGGCTTCTCTGTTTCTGGTATTGATAATGCAGGACATATTGGTGGTTTGATTGGTGGTTTCTTAGCTGCTGGCATTGTATCGTTACCAAAAAGAAAAACATGGCGACAACTTATCTTCTTAGCAGGGACAGCAGGTTTGATATATTTCCTTCTTCAATATGGATATAATCATCCGAATAGCGCAGCACTCAATGATGAAACGATGGCGCAAGTAGCTCAAAATTATGTGAAGGAAGGAGAAACAGCAAAGGCTAGTGAGCTATTACTCGATTACACACAACGCCATGCTAGTACGCCAATTTCTTATTTTGTACTTGGAAATATTTATGCAGAAAAAGGCGACACAGCAGAAGCAAAGGCTTCTTATGAAAAAGCGATTGAACAAAATCCAAGATTTCATGAAGCTTATTATAATTTAGCTTTAATGCATACGCGTGAACAAGAAATGGACCAGGCTAAAGAGCTTGTTCAAAAAGCAATTGAGCTTGATCCTTCCAATAAGTCGTATCAAAAATTGGCAAAGCAATTAGGTGAATAGTCAGTTAAAGTTGTTGACGAAGCATAAAAGGTGTTCCAGCTTGTAGTGTAAACAAAACAAGTAGCTCGCTTTGATCTTTAGCAACTAAAATTTGTGGAATAGAGCTTCCCTCGGCAGGAATTATCGTGCCGTCTTCCGTTTTAATTCCTAAAATATACTGTTTATAAATGCCTTCCCAAAGCTTGCCGATTATTTCTTCGCGCTTTGCGCTTGGAAAGGTGCGAAAGATATGATTGGCTTTCGTTGGTAATTCGATTAAGGAAATTGTTTCGTATTGGCTTTTATCAATGTGAAAGTAAGTTAATGATTTATTCAAACGTGAAGCTAGTCTAGCATTTAGGTTATTATCTAGAACGCTTTGCCATTGCTGCTGCTCAGCAGATACGGGCCTTTGGAATGTTTCAAAAGAAGGTGTTGTAATCGCATAAAGCTTTGCTTGGCTCATTTGTTGAACACTTGTAAACGTATCTTTATTAGGATGAACCTCTGCATAATGGAACGTGATGGCATCATAACGAGCGCTGTCTCGTTCTTTTTTTGTGTCTTTTTGTATAATAGTTTGTTCATGCTGCCTCCACTTATTTAAGATTCCAATTAAATCGCCGTTTTTATACAAAAGGGAGACATCTTGGCGTAAATAAGCAGGTTCAGCTAGTGTGGAGCGAGTTCGCCATTGGACTTGATAGGCTTTGTTATTTACTGTTTTGGCCGTTACATGAGTGGCCGCGTCTTCAAAATGAAGTGTAGGGTCAATTGGGAAAAAAATGATGGTTTCTTCAGCTTGCCGCGTCGTTGAAAAATAAATCATAATAATCACGGTAACGAGCAATAGAATAAAATTATATATATATTGTCCTTTCATAGTTCCCCTCCGACTTATGCGCTGATTTCAGTATATGAAGGGAGAGGGACATGTATGAAAGGGTTTTAAGTGGAGGAGAGATGTTGAGTGAGGCTTACATTGGTAGAAGAGGCTTGTTACCTAGTAGTTAATTCGATATACTTTCAAGTAGAAAATAGTAAAGAGGTATGAGATGAAAACAATCTATGATATTCAACAATTTTTAAAAAAGTTTGGAACATTTATTTATATTGGAGATCGTGTAGCGGATTTAGAGCTTATGGAAGCAGAAGTTCGTGAAATATATCGCTCACAAATGATGGACACAAAAGATTATCAAATGGCCATTTTATTACTACGACAAGAAATTGAACGTGAGAAGAAACGGAAAAATTCTTGATAAAAGGTGGGTGGCTATGGGGAAATGGTTGGTAGGTGTTGACTTAGGCGGTACATCAACGAAGCTTGCCTTTATTAATACATCGGGAGAGATTATATATAAATGGCAAGTTGCCACCGATATTTCAGAAAATGGTGTACATATTATTCCGAATATCGTCAAGGAAATAGACGCTAAGCTAGCAGAATTGAAGAAAAAGAGAAGTAAGCTTCTAGGTATTGGGATGGGAGCCCCAGGGCCAGTACGGTCTGAAAGTGGCTCTGTTTATGAAGCAATCAATTTAGGTTGGCGAAATTATCCGCTAAAGGATGTATTAGAAAAGAAGACATTGCTGCCTGTTGTCATTGACAATGATGCGAATATGGCCGCCTTAGGAGAAATGTGGAAAGGGGCTGGTCAAGGAGCAAAAGATCTCGTTTGTATTACGCTCGGCACAGGTGTTGGCGGCGGTGTCATTGCGAATGGGCAAGTCGTTCATGGAGCGAGCGGTGCTGCTGGTGAGGTTGGTCATATTACGGTTGTTACCGATAATGGCGCACTTTGTAATTGCGGGCATAAAGGCTGCTTAGAAACTGTGGCTTCAGCGACAGGAATTGTCCGTCTAGCTAGAGGAGCGTTAACGAAGAGAAAGAGTTCTCTTCTACAAGAGAAAATGAATGAGGGAAACTTGCTCTCTGCTAAACTAGTGTTTGAATGTGCGGCAGAAGGAGATAAGCTTTCGTTAGAGATTATTGAACAAACAAGTCATTATTTAGGGATGGCTCTAGCTCATATCGGTAACCTTCTTAATCCAGAGAAAATCGTTATTGGTGGAGGAGTTTCTAGAGCTGGCGATTTGTTAATTAATTCTGTTCGTACTGTTTTTCAAAAGCACGCTTTTAAACGTGTTTCGAAGTCGACGAACATTTTACAGGCTACATTAGGCAATGACGCAGGCGTCATCGGTGCAGCTTGGTTGATAAAAAATCAATTAGATAAATGACTGAATTGGTTTGCAAGGGGGTGTATATTTGCATAAGAAAAATAGGAATTATTCTTTGTTTTGGCTGGCGTTTATGTTTCTTTGGTTAAAAACATATATTGCCTATAAAGTAAGCTTTAACATTAACACGGATAACTTATTTGAAGAACTTATTTTATTTTTGAATCCAATTAGCTTTTTGTTGCTTGTTTTAGGTGTATCAATCTTTTTAAAAGAAAGTAAGCGAACGCCGTATATATTAGTGATGAGTACCCTCATAACATTTGTTTTATTTGCTAATTTAATGTTTTTCCGTTTTTTTAATGATTTTTTAACGATTCCTGTTCTTTTTCAAACGAGTAACATGAGTGATTTAGGCAGCAGTGTGCATGAATTAATGAATGTGACGGATTTGTTCTACTTCGTTGACTTGTTCATACTTATTTTGTTAGTGAAGTATAGACCGGCTGCATTTGTTCAGCGAACATGGAATCAGCAAAGTCGAAAAGCTTGGGTATTTTTTGCGCTAGGGGTGACATTTTTTCATTTAGCATTAGCGGAAGCGGAACGCCCAGAACTATTAACAAGAACGTTCGACCGTGAGATACTTGTGAAAAATATGGGGGCGTATCAGTATCATTTGTATGATCTATTTTTGCAAACGAAGTCCTCTACACAACGTGCTTTAGCTGATGGCAGTGAATTAACTGAAATTGAAAACTATGTTCGAGCGAATCAAAAAGAACCAGATGCCGATTTGTTTGGTATTGCTAAAGGGAAAAATGTGATTATGATTTCATTAGAATCGCTGCAAAGCTTCGTTATTAATGAAAAGGTAAACGGGCAGGAAATTACGCCTTTTTTAAATGAATTTATTAAAGAAAGCTATTATTTTGATAATTTTTATCATCAAACAGGGCAGGGGAAAACTTCTGATTCAGAGTTTATTATTGAAAACTCTTTGTATCCGCTTGGTCGGGGCGCTGTTTTTTTTACAAATGCGCAAAATGAATATAAAGCAATGCCGGAAGTTTTAACGGAACATGGCTATTTTACTGCCTCTCTTCATGCAAATCATCGTAGTTTTTGGAATCGAGATATCATGTATGATGCTCTAGGCTACCAGCATTTTTATGATAGTGATGCTTATGAGATTACAGAGGAGAATTCTGTAAACTGGGGCTTGAAGGATAAGGAGTTTTTCTCACAATCGATTAATCATTTAAAAGAGATGCAAGAGCCTTATTATGCGAAGTTTATTACACTTACTAATCATTTTCCATTTACCTTAAATGAGGAAGACCGGACAATTGATGAGTATGATTCAAGTTCTAATACGTTGAATCGCTATTTTCCAACTGTTCGGTATATGGATGAGGCGGTCGAGCAGTTTATTCATGATTTAAAGCGGGAAGGTCTATACGATAATTCGATTATTGTTTTGTATGGTGATCATTACGGCATTTCAAAAAATCATAATGATGCAATGAGTCAATTTCTTGGAAAAGAGATCACGCCATTTGAAACGGTGCAGCTTCAACGTGTCCCATTAATTATTCATATTCCTGGTCAAGAAGGGCAAACCATTTCACATGTGGCTGGACAAATTGATGTAAGACCAACATTACTGCATCTATTAGGAATTCAAACGGACAATTATATAGAGCTGGGGAATGATTTATTCTCCGACGATTATGTGGACTTTACTGTGCTTCGGGATAGTAGTTTTATTACCGATAATTATGTTTATACGATGGATATATGCTATGACAAGAAAACAGGCGAAGTTACTGATTTACAAGCGTGTCAGCCTTATGTCGATATCGCAAAGCAGGAGCTTAATTATTCAGATAAACTGATTTATGGAGATCTTCTTCGTTTTTATGAGAAGGAATGAACCTGGCTGAGGCCAGGTTTTTTTATTCCACGCTTAACGGGCAATAAGTCCCGCACCTCAAGCTTATGAGGAAACAAAGAAGAGAGGTGGGGGATGGAAGCCCCCACTGATGGAAGTGTCACTTTATGATGAAATTCAGATTTCCTTTACATTTTTGGTTAGTTTCATTCATAGAGTGAAGCAAGGATGGAGGGATGATATGAAAATTATCAGCAGAGAAGGAGACAGTTTAGAGTATTATAGCCTTCTTTTTCAAATTCCACTAGAACTGATTCAAGATGCGAATCCACAGACGAAAAAGGAGAAATTATTAAGCGGATTTGAAGTGAAGATTCCTGGTTTTATGTTGCAAAAAGAGACCGAAATGTCGATGGAAACGGCAGGGCGAGTGTATCAGCTTCCGCTCGATGCGTTGTATCTTGTGAATGGAGTACGGCAATCGATGAACTCTCCATTTCTCATCCCAGTTCGTCTAATAAAACCGCTGATTAAGACGGAAAAATTTTATAGTTCAGCATCATTACAGAAAGATTTAGAGCTTTTAAGTACGTATTATCCATTTATGAAAGTAGAAACGATTGGTCATAGTGTATTAGGAAAAGATATTGTGGAAGTTCAATTTGGTCGTGGAGATTCAGTTGTGCATTATAATGGTTCGTTTCATGCCAATGAGTGGATTACATCGGCGGTATTAATGAAGTGGTTAAATGAATTGCTGCTGTCCTTTACAAATGAATCTTCCTCTTTTCTTCATCTATATCAGCGTGTGAACATATCCATCGTTCCAATGGTGAACCCGGATGGCGTTGATCTTGTTGTATTAGGAGATCGGGCGGCGGAGGGGAAATTCAATGTACGTCATATCAATGAAGGGGAAACAGAATATTATGGCTGGAAGGCAAATATCCGCGGTGTAGACTTAAATAATCAATTTCCGGCCAATTGGCAGATTGAAAAAGAGCGGAAACTCCCAAAAGCGGAAGCACCGAGAGATTTTCCGGGCGAAATATTTTTATCCGAACCAGAAGCGATTGCGATGCAACAATTAGCGGAACGACGTAATTTTTCTAAGGTTATTGCACTTCATACACAAGGAAAGGAAATTTATTGGGGATATGAGGGACATGAACCAGAGGAATCAGAACGAATTGTTAAAGAAATGGAAAGACAGAGTGGATATCGAGCGGTTCGATATGTAGATAGTCATGCGGGGTATAAAGATTGGTTTATTCAAGAGTTTAAACGACCAGGTTTTACGGTTGAACTAGGCAAGGGAATTAATCCACTTCCACTTTCACAAATGCCTGCTATTTATCGAGAAGCTGTTAAAATTTTAATGGTTGGTCTATTGTTATAGAAAGAGGAAGAAAGTTTGAGTCCCATATTTCCTGTTTTTGCTTTATAATGAGGTCGTAAGGTGGTTTAGTTACCTCGCTCATAAAAATGGGAGGTGTGTGGAGGATTAAAGCTTGTTATGCTGCTTTAAGCAAGCAGTTTCAAGGTAAGATTATGGTAAATTTGAAATGTAGTGTGTGTGTTGTTTTATTGACGATCTCCACTTTCCTATTTTTAGCGGCTTGTGAGCCAGCCCAAAATCTTCATCATCGTGAAAACGAAAATTCTAATCTACAAGAGCATTTTTCCTTCAATCAGTTGGCTGCAATAGACCAAGGTACAGATAACATAGAAGCTGTTTACGGATGGCTTGATTCCAACACGATTCTATATTCTAAAAAGGCCGAAATGGAAGAATGGCCTCAGTTAATGGCCTGGAATTTGAAGTCGAATGAACATACTATTTTGTATCAGCCATCTGCACCAATCTCATCCGTTTCGATTAGCCCGTCTAAAGCGTATATTCTTGTATCAACACCGCTAGAAGAAAAAATACAAAGTAGTATTTTACGTGCTAATGGAGAGCTTGTATATTCTGTAGCATTACCTGCTTATGAAATCACATATGAGTGGAATATGTACAAAGATGGCGTTTTGTTTTTGTCCAATTTTTCAAAAGACTGGTCGTATAATAGCTATATTGTCAATGTAAATGAGCAAACAATCGATATGATAGACCAGTTACAGCCATTTGCTCAGTGGGATAGTGAAAACGGGATGATGTTTCTTGATTGGAAAAAGGATCAACAAACTTTGACAGCACCGTTAGTTAGAAAAGAGTTAGATTGTGAAGAATCAGAAAGCATCATGTTAGATGTTGTTCATTTTAAGAAGATGAAGCAAACGCTGATGACGATTCAACCGCAAACTGAAAATTTAAATCGGGCCACGTATACATTTTTTGACGAACAAAACAAACCGATTACTTCTTTTTCCGTTCCGTATGTAAACAGCTATTCGGATTGGAAGATTCCATCCTATGATTTTAATGAGGAAAAAGGAGATTTCTTCACCTTTATTCCTTCAAAACCTATGTATTCTAATCAAAATGAAGCAGTGTTTACTTTGATTACATTTAATTGGAAGACAGGTAAAAAAGAAAAGATACTCCAAGATATTAAAAGTAAATCATTAAGTTGTTCACCTGATGGGAACTTCTGTTTATATGGTTATCAATTAGAAAACATCATTGATATGCAGCATAAAAAAGTGAAACCATTGTTTAAACTAAAACAATAATACATACAAAAATCCCACCGTAAGTGGGATTTTTGTATGTATACATGTTTAGTGAGCAACAGGAAACCCGCTGTTAAGAATCGTCATGACAGTGAACCAGCCAAAGACAGCGGCACTTCCGCCAGCAAAGAGCAGGCCTAAATAATTCTTGTTTTTTAAAGTAGTAAAAACAGCGAACAATGCGAGGATTGAAACAAGTCCAAAAATAATCATCAGTACCATGATTTTGACCTCCTTATTAATCATTCAGCTTGTATAGTGTACCCAAAAACAAGATGGTTAAGAGAAATACAGGAAAACTTTTCATTTATTAACAGTTTACTTGGTTTTGAATAGTTTGTCGAGATGGAAAAATAGCTATGTTGATTGCTATTCCAATTTACGATTTGGTTATATAATGAAAGGAATAAAGAAATTGGAGTTGATAAGGATATGAAATGGAATCAAATCCCGCTAGGGCCATTACAAACAAATTGTTACATACTTTCGGATGATCAAACATGTATTATTTTCGATCCGGGCGAGGAGCCGCAAAAGCTTATTCAATACATTCAAACGAAAAAGTTACAACCACTTGCCGTGTTATTAACGCATGCTCATTTTGATCATATTGGGGCTCTCGATGCTATTCGTGAACACTATCAAATTCCTGCCTATATTCACCAAAGAGAAGCAAAATGGCTCTCAGACCCAGCGTTAAATGGTTCGCAAAGATGGTTTCCAGATAGTCCGATGCGCCTAAAGCCTGCTGAACATGTGCTGACAAGTGAACAAGAGCTGACGATTGGTTCGTTTCATTTTCAACTATTTGAAACACCAGGTCATTCACCGGGCAGTATTTCTTACTATTTGAAAGAGAAGGGCATGTTATTTTCAGGCGATGTTTTGTTTTTAAATAGTATTGGTAGAACCGATTTACCAGGTGGAAATCACGATGAATTATTGCAAAGTATTGAAAACAAATTACTTCCTCTACCGGATGATACAATTGTTTGTCCGGGGCATGGACCAGTGACAACAATTGGCGATGAGCGAGTAAGCAATCCATTTTTGTAAACGGTAAGGCTTTATGATGGGATGGGAGAGGTGAAATCGATGCAGATGGAACAGATATATGCACAAATAGAAAATAGTTTTTCTGACCTTGTTGAATGGCGAAGATATTTACACCAAAATCCCGAGTTATCTTTTCAGGAAACGGAAACTGCAACGTTTATTGCCCAGAAGCTGCGTAGTTTTGGGTTAGACGTAAAAGAGAATATTGGCGGAAATGGTGTTATTGGTATTCTTACAGGAGAACAAGAAGGGAAAACAATCGCCTTAAGAGCAGATTTTGATGCTCTTCCGATTCAGGATGAAAAGGAGACGACATATAAATCACAAAGAACAGGTGTAATGCATGCTTGTGGTCATGACGGCCATACATCCGCACTGCTTGGGGTAGCACGAACGCTTAGCCAGTTTCGGGAAAAAATAAAAGGGAAACTCATTTTTATTTTTCAACATGCAGAGGAGAAGCCTCCTGGCGGCGCAAAATTTATGGTCGAAGACGGGGTATTAGACGGAGTAGACGCTGTATTTGGTGCACATCTAGCAACAGATATTCCCTATGGAAAAGTAGCGGTTGGTTCAGGATTTCGTATGGCTGCAGTTGATGCTTTTACGATTACAATTGAAGGAAAAGGGGGACATGGAGCGAGACCTCATCAGTCGATTGATTCTATTGTGATTGGAAGCGAAATTGTCCAATCTTTGCAAAAAATTGTGAGTCGCAGAATCAACCCTTTACAAGCGGCAGTAGTCACTATTGGAGTTTTTCAAGCAGGTGATGCTTTCAATGTTATTGCCAATTCAGCTAAGCTTGAAGGAACCGTTCGTACCTTTGACCATGATGTGCGTGTTCAAATTGAAGAAGAAATTCGTTCTATTGTTAAAGGGATTACGGAGGCACATCATGCTAGTTATCATATTGATTATTTAAATGGCTATCCAGCTTTATATAATCATCCTTCGGAAACGGAATTATTAAGGGAAGTTTTGATAGAACTATTTTCGAAAGAGTCGATTGTAGAATTCGATCCGTCTATGGGCGCAGAAGATTTTGCATACTTTTTACAAGAAAAACCGGGAACGTACTTTAAAGTCGGGGCTCGAAATGAGCATGAAAGCACGCATTTTCCACACCATCATCCTCGTTTTGATTTTGAAGAGAAAGCGCTAGTCATAATGGGAAAAGCCTTTGTGAAAATTATTGAGCATTATGTATTCTAGCTAACAGGCATCTGAGACAAGTTTTGTTTCAGGTGCCTATTTTTTTATAATATTTAGAAGGCAAATGGGGGTGGCAGTGTAATGGAGAAGTATATGAAACAGCTAATTATGAATAGTCCGGACCAAAAAATTTCTTTTTGCGAGTACATGGAGGCCGTTTTATATACGCCGGAGATTGGCTATTATATGCGTTCTAGAGAGAAAATTGGGAGAGAGGGAGATTTTTATACATCTGTCAATGTAGGAGATGTATTTGGGAGGGTATTGGCTAAATGGTTTGCTTATTTAATAAAAGAATATAACCTGCCTCCAACAATCATCGAAATTGGTTCTGGAGACGGAAAGCTTGCTTATGATATATTGCATTATTGGAAAGAGAAGGAGATTCAACTTTTTGATTGTGTTGAATATAGATTAGTTGATCGTAGTTTAGACCATCAGCAGAGACAAAAAGAACGGCTAATGGCTTTTCCACAGGTTTCTTTTGGAGGTGTTCTTGAGCAATATTCAGAGCTAAATGGAATTGTTTTCTCCAATGAGTTGTTCGATGCTTTGCCTGTTCATAGTATTGAGAAGCAAAATAGAGAAATGCTGGAGGTATTTGTTACAATAAAGAACGAAATGCTTATTGAAATAAAATCGCCATTGAGGAATGATAAAATTATTTCTTATTTAGAGAGTCAGAACATTTGTTTAAAAGAAGGACAGCGTATGGAAATACCATTACAAATGGTGGAATTGTATCAAAATCTTGCATCGCGAATACAATCTGGATTGCTTGTAACGATTGATTATGGTTATACAGATGAAGAGTGGCGACAACCTATTCATTGTCAAGGCAGTTTGCGTGGTTATTACCAACACAGAATGGTAAGGAATGTTTTAGAGCATCCAGGTAAGATGGATTTAACGTCCCATATTCATTTTGATTGTTTAAGAAGAGAAGGAGTAAAGTATGGATTTGTCGAGGAGGATTTTTTACAACAGCAGGCATTTTTAGTGAAGGCAGGAATCATGGATGAATTAGAAGAAGATAATGGACTTGACCCATTTTCAGAAACAGCGAAGCGAAATCGAGCCATTCGAAGTTTACTTGTCGGAGGATATAGTGAGTATTTTCGAGTTCTTGTTCAGTCAAAGGGGCTTATGAACGGGTAAATCAACAGCCCATAAAATAAGATTTATGGGCGATGTATTATTATTTTAGTGAGCGGCACCAGGGGTCATTAAAAAGACAGTATAGTACGTAAATCCAGCGAAGAAAACGGTTAAGTATGCGCCAAACACATACAAATACATACGTTCAGACAGTTTTAAATAACTTAAAAGCACAAAGAATCCTGTTTGAGCAAAGAAAAGTAAAGAAGTTTGGTACATATCGCCTAAATAGAAGAAAATGGCCATGATTCCTGTCCAAAAGCCACATACTCTAAACATGCGTTCCATTTGTAACCCTCCTCTTTTTTTCCAAACATTGTCATTATAAAACCATTATAGTGTAATTGATAGGGCTATGTAAAGCTGAGTTTGCATCTACTTTGTAATGATTGCTTTATATGTACAGGATGCGTATTCAGAAATAGAGTCTTGAATTTCTATTAGTTCTACTTTATCGAATACAGCTTGGACGATTCCATTTAAGGAATATTCACATTTCATACAGGGTAATAGTGTTTAATTATATATAAAAGGTATTCATAAAATGTCCAAAAATTATAAAATATTTAAATGTTAGTAAATTTTGAACAATTGCTGTTTTTTAAAACTCTTATTAGATGGCTCTAGAGTGTGGTAGGAAAAGACCTATAACTTAGTATGCCCGAAATGAAGCTATTTAATTAATAGGGTTTACTGTGAATAAATAGCTTTGTTAAACAATATTGCTGACAAAATGAAATGAGCCAAGACAAATAAATAAAACTCTTTTATAAAAAAGAAGGATTTTGCCAGTGGGTGTCGAAATTTGGGAATATAGAAAATTAGGAGGTGAATGCTCAGGCATGTCTATTGAAAAAACGGCAGATGATATTTTGAAGCGTGCTATCAGGTTAGCTGCATCAGATATTCATATTTTGCCCCGCAAAGAAGGTCCACTCGTTCGATTTCGAATCGATAATCGACTCATTCCCCAAGAAACTCTCTCTTTTGAAGAAACAGAACGCCTTATCTCTCATCTAAAATATCTCGCATCAATGGATATCGGCGAAAAAAGAAGACCCCAAAACGGTTCGATTACGCTTCACTTAGAAGATCGAGTGATCGGACTTAGATTATCAACATTACCTACAGCATATGTTGAAAGTTTAGCTATTCGTTTAATTCCCCAGCAAAACATTCTGCCACTTAACCAACTCTCTCTTTTTCCAACCACTACTAAGCAACTGATTTCTCTTTTAAAGCACTCACATGGAATGATTATTCTTACGGGTCCGACTGGATCAGGAAAAACGACGACGCTGTATTCCATCCTTCATCATGTGCAGGAATTGTATAACCGCCATGTTATTACTCTTGAAGATCCTATCGAAAATCAAGCTGAAAACGTATTGCAAGTTCAAATTAATGAGAAAGCGGGAATTACGTATTCAGTTGGTTTAAAGGCAGCTTTACGTCACGACCCCGATGTAATTATGGTCGGAGAAATTCGTGATTCAGAAACAGCTAAAATAGCGATTAGGGCGGCACTTACAGGCCATTTACTGTTAACAACGATGCATAGTCGTGATGCCGCAGGAGCTATTTCACGGCTGTTAGAGTTTGGTGTAAGCTGGTTAGAAATTGAACAAAGTTTAATTGCTGTAACGGCACAACGTTTAGTCGAATTAAAAAATCGAAGAACAGTAGGCGGTGCTGCAAATAAGCGAGCAAGTGTGTATGAACTTCTCTATGGAAGAGATTTAGTGAAAGTGTTACAAGGAGTAAAAGGAGAGAATATTGAAGTTCGCCATCGAACGTTGAAAGAAGAAATCGGTAAAGCTGTAGCGATGGGCTTTGTCGAGAACAAAGAATTTGAAAGATTGGTATTTATTGATGAGAGGGGGTAAATGGAAGGTAAAGGAGCAAGCTTCATTTTTACTCAAGCTTGGGGAACTGTTGGAACATGGTTATTCTTTAGCACAAGCGATTCGTTTTTTAACGTTTCAGGAGTCGAAAAAAAGACAAGAAGATTTACAAGAAGGAATGGAACAGTTAAAAAATGGTGAGGCTTTACATCAAGTTTTAGCCGAAATGAAATTTCATTCCCAACTTGTAAGTTATATTTATTATGGAGAGCAATACGGTGAGTTATCGCGAGCATTAAAGGAAGGGGGGAAATATTGGACGAAGAGAGCGGAAGACTTGGACAAAATAAAGAAACTGTTCATTTATCCAATTTTTCTACTCTTTTTTATTGGTAATGTTTTTTTTATTTTGCAACGTGTACTTTTACCGAAATTTGAGACGCTTTTTGCTTCGATGCAGATTGAACACAATATATTCTTGAACAGTATATTAGCTGTCTCGGCCATTCTCCCGAAAATCCCTATCATTTTACTTTTATTGTGTATCCTCATTTATCTACTCAAACGATATTGGTTTAACCAATTATGCCCCCTTACTCAAAGAAAGCTTATCTTGCATATCCCGGTTATTGGGATGCTTATTCGCTTATACGAGACCCACTTTTTTGCAAGTCAGTTTAGCGGCTTATTGTCCGGTGGTCTTTCTATTAATGAGAGCCTACAGCTATTGGCGCAAAACCGGCAGCAGTCTTTTTATCAAAAGCTATGTGCTCAAATGCAGCGCGAGTTATTAGAAGGAAAGCAGTTTGAAGTAATTGTTCAGAAGCTTTCTTATTTTGAAAAGAACCTTTATATTGTGATAGCAAATGGTCAAAAGTACGGAAGACTTGATGAAGAATTATTTCATTATAGTCGCTTATTGTTAGAAAGAATTGAAGAGAAAACAAGCATGATTATGCGCATTATTCAGCCTATGTTGTTTTCATTCATTGGTCTGCTTATTGTCTCTATTTATTTAGCTGTATTATTGCCCATGTTTTCATTACTTAATGGCTTATAAGGAGGGTCTTTTGTTGAAAAGGTTACGCAATCAAAAAGGATTTACTCTCATCGAGATGCTCATTGTCTTGCTCATTATTTCCGTTTTGTTAATCATTACGATCCCAAATATTACGAAGCATCAATCGACGGTTCAGACAAAAGGATGTGAAGCATTTGTGAAAATGGTACAGTCCCAAGTGCAAGCTTATGAAATCGATCATAATAAATGGCCAGCTAATGTAGCGGAACTGAAGACTGAAGGCTATTTAGTACAAACTACATGTCCGAATGGAGGTACGGTTAGCATTGATAGCGATGGAAAGGTAGAAGCTGATGCTAAAAAATAACAGTGGAGGGTATACGTTAACTGAGATTTTGATGGTTTTGTCCATTTTTCTTTTAATTGTTTCATTAAGCATCAATCTATATCCGCCATATATAGAAAGGATGGAAATAAAACAGTTTGTCAAGCAATTTGGAGACGATCTTTTTTACGCTCAGCAATATGCTATAAGCCATGAGCAGCAGACGACTGTTTATATGTATAGTGATAATTATAAAGTGTCTTCGTCATCAGGCGATTATACGCTGCAAAGAACACTTCCTGCCCATGTTACATTTAAGAATCGGACATTAGGAGAAAGAATTGCTTTTAATAGTGTCGGTACAGCCATTACATCAGGAATTATGCATGTTCAGTCGAAGCACGAGACATATAAATTAACAGTGTATATTGGTAAAGGGAGATTTAAATTTGAGAAAGTGTGACGGGTATATTTATTTAGATATGCTAGCCGCGTTATCCATTTGTTTATTTATTGTATTTGCGTTGTTTCCTATATTTGATCAATTAAAGCTTAATAAGAAAAACATGTTGTTAAGGACAGAAGCGCATTATCTATTATATGAAAAGTTAACTGCATTTGCTGATGGAGAGATTGAGGCCGTGCCCACAGAAATCACGCGCCAAAATCATCTGTTTACTTTGAACTGGGGAGTACCAAACGGCTTTCCTGAAATGGTGGAAGGGTGCATCCAGTATCAAAACGCCTTTGGTAAGAGAGAAGAGGTGTGTGATGCTACAAAAAAGTAATGGGTTTACAATGGTTGAAATGCTTATATCACTCGTCGTATTCATGATGATTTCTCTTTTTGTTTTACAAATCTTTTTGGTTATGTATCCCAATCTTATAATGAACAAGCAGCTTCATCATAAGGAATGGGAAGTTTTTTCAATACAGTTGCAAAAAGAATTGAGGGAATCGAAGAATCAAACAGTAAAGAATAATAAACTGTATTTGCTCACAAATGGAAGTGTAGCTTCGGTTGAATTGTATCAAAATATCGTACGGCGCCAAGTAGAGGGGTTAGGACATGAAATTTTATTGCAAAATGTCGCTGACTTTCAAGTAAACCAGAAGGGAAACCAAATTAGTGTACAAGTTACAGATTATAGTGGAAAGCAATATAGTCGCACATTTCATCCGTATTTTAAGAAAGAGTTTAACGTAAATGAAGAATGAAAAAGGTTTTGCGTCGCCAATTGTACTTGTTGTTTCGACCTCTTTCATTTTATTGGCAGGGTATATGATGGAGCAATTTGTTCTGGATAAACGGTTTTATAAAGAAGTGGAAGAAACCTTAATGTCTGATCATTTATTGCGCTTAGCTGTTCGTGATTTGGAAAGAGAATGGGGAGAATTAGAAGAAGTCATAATTGAGCCGGGGATCCTTCTGTATCCAAATGGTGATGTGTATTATGAAGTGGTAAATCAAAATGAGGAAGTTGCTTCCGTTTATTTATACGGATCTACAGTCAATAACAGAAAGGGAGTGGTATTAATTTATTATGATAAGAATGTAGGAAAGGTAATAGAATGGATGGAAAAATAGTCAATAGGTAGTTTAGGGGATGAAGACACTATATTTAACAGAGTTTATGGAAACGGGAAAATAACGGGCGGTAAACAGTTTTCTAAACAGAGGTAAGTATACGGGCCAAGAGGCTGAAAATTGATTGCTAAGATGATACAGTAGGACGTCTGTCTGTTAAATGTCGTATAAAGCCAGGAAAAAATGGGTATGCTTATGAGCAGGTGATGCTTATGTCAACCAATGCTTATATTAAATACTTGACACAACAATTGGTTCAATATTTTAATTTAACAAAAACAGAACGTAAGGAAAATCGTCAACAAAGGAAGGGAGAGCGTACTTCTTCTGTCTCTACTTGGTTTGGCATTGTTCCATTTGCGTTATCGATGTTTTTTAAGAAAATGAAAAAAGGAAAACAGATGTCCTAATTGGGCATCTGTTTTCTTTCGTTATAGATCAATAAATATTCAAGGCAGAGAGGAAGGCCCAACTTATGATGTTTTATAATCAGATAAATAAAATAACCCTCCATTCACGATTGAAATGTGTATTTTCGGTTCGTATTGCGCTTTTAGCGCTTCTTTTTCTGTATAGTAGCTTTCGCTTTTTTCTTCACTTTCGTTGTAAAAATGTTCTAATAAACGGAGGTCATTATTCCATCGCTGCACCGCTTGCTCTGCCCAAGTATGATCATCCTGCTCAAAGTTTTGGCGAATATAACGATCTAATCTTGTTAATCCGCTTTTAGGCATAATGAGCGGAGAGAGTGTAAAAGAATAATCAGGAATTTTAGGTGTTAATTTAATAGAAAAAATATGATTATAAAATTCATTTACGATTTCCCCGGTAATAAGATTAAGCCCGACGGATTGGAAAATATCTTTTTTGCGATCACATTGATAAGAGATTTTTACATTCAAATTTAACCAAGGAAATAGAGAAACTTGCTGGCCGTTTGTTTGTTTATCTTCATATAAGCGAATGTAGCTGGCTAGTTTTTTTGTTGATTCAATAATTTGATGAAGACGTGGTGAACCGAAATAAATATGTTCTCCTTTTATATGTTCTGGTGCGTTTTGGCTGTCTGTTATAAACGTTAATTGTGAAGGATTAGGGATGCCGCCTGTTTTTTCAAGGTAGTGCCAATAAAAAGGGCGGTTCATTAACTCTTTATCCATTTCAATTGTTAATTGAACAGTTAAATAAGTATTATGATTTTTAAGTATTTCACAATGATTCGCTTCAAAGTATGTGACTAAAAATTTATGAATGTCCTGCTGCTGCATGAACGTCACCATCTTTCATTTGTTGAGCAAATTGAATGAGGGAAGATAAATTGTCCATTTTAATTTTCATTTCTCCTTCTGATTTGGACTCACCAACGACATCAATTAAGTACTCTTCGATATTGTGAATATCTAGTTTTGTTAAAATATCATCTAACTCACCGATTACTTTTTCGAATAAATGAATTTTTTCATATAAGAGTTTGAGGATGTGTTCCTCCACAGTATTTCGGGTTGCAAAATTATAGATCATGACATCCTTTTCTTGTCCAAGTCGATGGATCCGTCCGATGCGCTGCTCTAATCTCATTGGATTCCACGGCAAGTCAAAATTAATTAAATGATTACAAAACTGAAGGTTGATCCCTTCTCCTCCGGCCTCTGTTGCAATTAAGACTTGCGTTTGTTTTTGAAACAGCTCACGCATCCAATCTTTTTTACCGCGTTTAAAGCCGCCGCGAAATGGCACAGAAGAAATGCCATTTTGTTGCAAATACCATTGTAAGTAGAGCTGTGTGGCACGATATTCCGTAAAAATAATGACTTTATCATCAATTTTTTTTATTAACTCCAGCGCTTTTTCAGCTTTGGAATTCTGTTCTGTCTCGTTCACTTTTTGTAAGACGTTGTCAATCATCGCTGTAAAGGCTACAGGTGGGTTTTCATACTTCGCTTTCATATTTTTTAACGTATAATATACAGCCTCGCGACTACTGCACGCCTCCCTTTGAAGTGTGAGCGTTGAAAAAGAAGAATGACCGACTCCATCTGAATGGACTTTAAACTGCGAAACTGCATCATATAAAGCTTGCTCTGTTTTAGAAAAGTCAATAATAATCGTTTCAACTTGGCGTTTCGTCCATTCGATTTTCGTGTCTGCCCGGCGGTTGCGAATCATCACCGTGTTAACGAGTTCTTTTAGATGTTGGTCTTCTTGGATAGTACGTCCTTTTCCTTTATATTTTTCGGCAAATAATTTGGCATTTCCTAAATGTCCTGGTTTTAATAGAGAAACGAGGTGAAATATTTCTTCCACCTTATTTTGAATAGGTGTTGCTGTTAGTAATAAACAAAACTTTTTTTTGAGATTTTGGACAAACTCGTAATTTTTTGTTTTATTATTTTTAAGTTTATGTGCTTCATCAATAATGACAAAATCATAATCTTGATTCAAAATTATCTCACTATGCGGTTTCCTTTTAGCGGTATCAATCGAGGACACCACTACATCACAAGAGTCCCATACATAGCTTTTTCTTTGTGTAACTGCTGGTATATGAAACTTTGTATTTAATTCAAACGCCCATTGAGTGACGAGGGAAGCAGGTACAAGAATTAATACTTTTTTGACAAGGCCACGAATCATATATTCTTTTAAAATTAAACCTGCTTCAATCGTTTTTCCAAGTCCTACTTCATCTGCTAAAATGGCTTTTCCATTCATTTCTTCCACTACTTGTCTAGCTACTTCAAGCTGATGAGGCAACGGCTTTAAATAAGGCAAATATTTAGGTGCCTGTAACCCTTCAAAATCAGAAATAACAAGATCTTTAGTGACTTCTATTGCTAATTTATAAAGCTCCCAGTTTGCCCAGGGCCCATCCTCATTAATTTTCGTTAAAAAATTATCACTCCATTCTAAATCAGAGGTAATTTCAATTTTCACACGCTCCAACCCCTTTCGAATTGTTCTAAACACGAATGTTTTATTGTGAAATGCTCGTAAATGATCAGTTTTCAGAATTTATTTTATAAAAAATGATTGCAGTTATATCCCGCTTAAGGTAGGATGAGAGTATCTTAAAGAAAAGCATAATTTGTTTTTCATAGTATGAGCAGTACGTGACAATTTTATAAGCGAATGA
Organism: Peribacillus asahii; assembly: GCF_003570725.1. GTDB lineage: Bacteria > Bacillota > Bacilli > Bacillales > DSM-1321 > Peribacillus > Peribacillus asahii. The sequence goes on along the minus strand of NZ_QWVS01000002.1, from coordinate 423,310 downwards.
AGGCAAGGGGAGAGACTACGTCATGTAGCGCCGAAGGAGCAAACGAAGCTGTGAATCTCTCAGGCAAAAGAACTCTTGCTGGACGCAACTCTGGAGAGTGTCACGATAGGTGACCACCAAAGGGGAAAGCCTTGTATAAGGTAAACTTTCAGGTTTCAGGACAGAGAAAAGCTATGATAGGCTTTCTCTGTCCTTTTTTATGCCTTTTTTGAGGAATATTTTCGCGTTAACAAGTTTATTGAAGGAGGGAATTCCTTGACGAATTTAAAAAGAACACCATTATTTGAAGTATATCGTGAGAGTGGTGCCAAGACGATTGATTTTGGGGGCTGGGAACTGCCTGTACAATTCTCAGGAATTAAAGAGGAGCATGAAACAGTTCGCACAAAAGTGGGGTTGTTTGATGTTTCGCATATGGGTGAGTTTGAAGTTAAAGGAAATCAAAGTCTTGCTTTCTTACAAAAAATGCTTACGAATGATTTATCCAAGCTGCAAGCAGGTGGAGCACTTTATACAGCGATGTGCTATGAAAATGGCGGCACAGTAGATGATTTAATTGTTTATAAAAGAGCAGAACAGGACTATTTGCTTTGTGTGAATGCTGCAAATATCGATAAAGATTTTGACTGGTTACAATCACACCTTATTAAAGATGTAGAGCTTGTTAATGTTTCTAGTGAATATGCGCAGCTTGCTTTGCAAGGACCTCTTGCAGAAACGGTACTTCAAAAATTAACGAAAGATTCAGATTTGAGTGAAATTGGCTTTTTCAAATTTAAGGATGGAGTCGATATTAACGGTGTTCAAGCACTAGTTTCCCGCACTGGTTATACAGGGGAGGATGGGTTTGAAATCTATTGCCGTCCTGAAGCGGCGCCGCAATTGTGGCGCAAATTGTTAGAGGCTGGTCAAGAAGAAGGGATTTTACCAATCGGATTAGGCGCGCGCGACACGCTTCGATTTGAAGCGAAATTGCCATTGTATGGTCAAGAACTTTCTGCTCATATTACACCGATTGAAGCTGGTATTGGCTTTGCGGTTAAAACGGAAAAGAGCGCAGACTTCTTAGGGAAAGAAGTACTTTCCTTACAAAAAGAACATGGTGCTCCACGCAAACTAGTTGGGTTGGAAATGATTGATCGCGGGATTCCGCGTCATGGCTATAAAGTTTACAGCGGCGAGAAGTTAATTGGAGAAGTTACGACGGGAACGCAATCACCAACTTTGAAGAAAAATGTTGGGTTGGCACTGCTCGAGCAAGCATTCACTACTCTGGGCACTGAAGTCGAAGTAGAGATTCGTTCGAAACGCTTAAAAGCTGTTACAACGGCAACACCATTTTATAAACGACCACGAAACTAGAGGGGAAGGTTATTTAAATGAAACATCGCTATTTACCGATGACAGAACAAGATCAAAAAGAAATGCTATCAGCAATCGGGGTTTCTAAAGTTGATGAACTTTTTAGTGATATTCCGGAAAGTGTTCGTTTTCAAGGCGAATATAACATTAAACAAGCAAAATCAGAACCTGCTTTATTAAAGGAATTAACGAAACTAGCAGGTCGAAATGCAGATTTAAAAAGCTATAGTTCATTTCTAGGAGCAGGTGTGTATGATCATTATGCGCCAATTATTGTGGATCACGTGATTGCTCGTTCAGAATTTTACACAGCGTATACACCATATCAGCCTGAAATTTCACAAGGAGAGCTGCAAGCAATCTTTGAATTTCAAACGATGATTACTGAGTTAACAGGTATGGATGTGGCCAATTCTTCGATGTATGATGGCGGGACAGCTTTGGCTGAAGCAGCGATGTTAAGCGCAGGTCAAACACGTCGTAAAAAAATCCTTCTTTCAACAACTGTTCATCCAGAGGCAAGAGATGTGGTAAAAACATATGCAAAAGGACAACATGTTGAAGTAATCGAAGTTCCTTACAAAGATGGTGTAACAGATGTAGCGGCGCTTAAGGAATTGATAACAGATGAAGTTGCTGGTGTGATTGTTCAATATCCAAACTTTTTCGGTCGAATTGAACCATTAAAAGAAATAGAAGAAATCGTTCATAGTGTGAAATCGATGTTCATTGTATCCAGCAATCCGCTTGCGTTAGGAGCGTTAACTCCTCCAGGTCAATTAGGAGCTGATATTGTGACAGGAGATGCACAGCCATTTGGTATTCCATCTTCGTTTGGTGGACCTCATTGCGGGTATTTTGCTGTTACAAATAAGCTTGTTCGTAAAGTGCCAGGTCGACTTGTCGGTCAAACGGTTGATGAGAATGGTAAGCGCGGATTTGTGTTAACACTTCAAGCGCGTGAACAGCATATTCGTCGTGATAAAGCAACGTCTAATATTTGTTCTAACCAAGCTTTAAATGCATTGGCAGCGTCTGTTGCTATGACTGCTCTCGGCAAAAAAGGTGTAAAAGAAATGGCCGTTCAAAATATCCAAAAAGCTCATTATGCGAAACAAGTACTCAAGCAAAAAGGATTTGAAGTGGTCTTTGATGGTCCTTCATTTAATGAGTTTGTGGTGAAACTGCCTGCTTCTTATCAAGAAACGAACGATCGATTGTTTGAACAGGGAATCATCGGAGGCTATGACTTAGGAAGCAGCTATCCAGAATTACAGAATCATATGCTTGTCGCTGTAACAGAGCTTAGAACGAAAGAAGAAATTGATGCATTTGCTAATGAATTGGGGGATCATCATGAATAATCAAGACCAATCGTTAATTTTTGAAATCAGTACACCAGGTCGTATTGGTTATAGTTTACCAGAGATGGATGTAACAGAAGTTTCATTAGATGATATTTTACCTGCAGAATATATTCGTGCTGAAGAAGCGGAATTGCCTGAAGTATCAGAACTTGATATTATGCGTCATTATACGGCTCTTTCTAAGCGAAATCATGGTGTAGATTCAGGGTTTTATCCACTAGGTTCTTGTACGATGAAATATAATCCAAAAATTAATGAAAATGTTGCTCGTTTAAATGGATTTGCTCATATTCATCCGTACCAAGAAGCGAAAACGGTTCAAGGGGCTCTAGAGTTGATGTATGACTTGCAAGAGCATTTAATTGAAATTACTGGAATGGATCAAGTCACGTTACAGCCGGCCGCTGGAGCGCATGGTGAATGGACGGGATTAATGATGATTCGTGCTTACCATGAAGCAAATGGAGATACAGGTCGTACAAAAGTTATCGTACCAGACTCAGCTCATGGTACAAATCCAGCTTCTGCAACGGTTGCAGGTCTTGAAACGGTTACGGTGAAATCTGATGAAAACGGCTTAGTTGATTTAGATGATTTAAAGCGTGTAGTAGGTGCTGATACAGCTGCATTAATGCTGACGAACCCAAATACACTTGGCTTATTTGAGGAAAGCATTTTAGACATTGCGAAAATTGTGCATGATGCTGGCGGGAAAGTGTATTATGATGGAGCGAACTTAAATGCTGTGTTATCGAAAGCTCGTCCAGGAGATATGGGCTTCGATGTGGTTCATTTAAATCTTCATAAAACATTTACAGGTCCGCATGGAGGCGGTGGCCCTGGCTCAGGTCCAGTTGGTGTAAAAGAGGATTTAATTCCGTTTTTACCTAAGCCAATTGTTACAAAACAAGGGGATCAATATGTATTAGATTATGACCGACCACAATCTATCGGTCGTGTAAAACCTTACTATGGAAACTTTGGTATTAATGTCCGTGCGTATACGTATATTCGCTCAATGGGGCCGGATGGTCTTAAAGCGGTTACGGAAAATGCTGTTATTAATGCGAATTATATGATGCGTCGCCTAGCTCCTTTCTATGATCTTCCTTACGATCGTCATTGTAAGCATGAATTCGTGCTCAGCGGTCGTCGTCAAAAGAAACTAGGTGTACGTACGCTGGATATCGCGAAAAGGCTGCTTGATTTCGGCTACCATCCGCCAACTATTTACTTCCCATTGAATGTGGAAGAAGGAATGATGATTGAGCCAACAGAAACGGAATCAAAGGAAACGCTGGATGCTTTTATTGATGCGATGATTCAAATTGCGAAAGAAGCAGAGGAATCACCAGAAATCGTGCAAGAAGCTCCGCACACAACGGTAGTTAAACGTTTAGATGAAACACTTGCTGCTCGAAAACCTGTGTTACGTTATCAAAAATAATTATGAAAAAATCCCTGCTTTTATATAAAGTAGGGATTTTTTTATGCAGAATAAGTTTCTTAGCTTTTCTTTTTAATTTTACCGGTCCACATTTTGAACCCGCCTTTTAAATGATATAGTTCTTTATACCCTTTTTTCTTTAGTAAAAGAGCTGCTCGACCGCTTACAATTTCGCTTTGTGCATATAAATATACAGGCTTGTCCGGTCTAATTTCTACAAGGCGCGTTTTTAGTTGAGTTAGCGGGATATTTCTTGCTCCTAAAATATGACCATTTTCAAAGTCATTTGGCTCGCGTACATCAATTAGCTGTACTTTACGATATCCTGCAATGAATTCTTCTTGTGTAAGAGCTGTAACAGCCCGTTTTTGGCGAAACCATGTAATTAGGGAATAAGCAACAACAATTACAATGAAGATGAGCAGTGAATATAAAAACTCCAAACGTAAAACTCCTTTCTACACTAAGCAACATACAGACATCTCTTATTATATAGTTGCACCAGTTAATAATCAAAATAAATTTTAACAAAGAAAAAAGGAGTCTTACATACAGAAAGATTAAGAAATCAAGAGAAAAAAATATTTTTATTTTTCCAGTAGAGCGAACAGGAGTTTCTACTTTCCTTGAGAGACCTAGGTTGAAAATACATAATGAAATTGCAAGTTTGAAATTTATCGAAATATCTCCAAAAATAATTAAAAATCAATCCTATTCTCCTTTTTTCTACACAAATTAAGCCTTTTGACGTTTGACAAAAATAAAAAAATCAGAAGGGGACACAATATGTAGTATAGAAAATAATTAAGTGTATACTATATGTTGATTAAAAAGAATGCGTATGATAGATTTATATTACTGCTTAATGAAACGGCAATGTATGGGCTACATACACATTTCTACAGCAAGAAGAGGTTCAAGAATTTGTAATAATAAGGAGAGGACAATATGTCGGTTGTTTTAAATTCCACTTCAAAGGTTAATGTCGAAAGGTTGAATAAGGATATTTCTTTATTTGCTCCCGTTCACCCGATTACACCTGATATGAAGATGACACATAAAGGGGTTTCACGCCTTGTAATGATTGATCGCTACTCATTTAAGGACACAGAGAAAGTGACATTAACTGAGGGCGATTTCGTTGTGTTAACGATTAAAGAGGATCCTAAATTCCCTGCACGAGGCTTAGGATTTATCGTAAGCATTGACTGGGAGGCGAAAAAGGCCCGAGTGTTAGTGGAAGAAGAATTCCGCGGTGTGTTAGATAAACCGGAGGAAGTGGAAACAGGCATCGTTAACCGACCGTTAGATGTCATTGAGAAACCACTTGAAATTTTCTATGAGCAAATTGCGAAACGTAATGCTGCAGGCCTAGCTTCTGTTGAAGAAACAGAGGAAAAGAGACAAGAGTGGTTTGAGAAATTTTATCGTGAATTGAAAGAGTTAAATTTTGTTCCTGCAGGACGTGTATTATATGGAGCGGGAGCGGATACAGATGTCACATACTTTAACTGTTACGTAATGCCATTTGTACCGGATTCTCGTGAAGGAATTTCTGAGCACCGTAAGCAAGTGATGGAAATCATGAGCCGAGGCGGTGGTGTTGGAACAAATGGTTCTACACTTCGTCCACGAAATACACTTGCAAAAGGTGTAAATGGGAAATCATCAGGTTCTGTATCATGGTTAGATGACATTGCGAAGTTGACGCATCTTGTGGAGCAAGGCGGGTCAAGACGTGGTAGAGTAGCATAAGTGTGCCTCGTCTATAAATAAACCTCGTGAATTGCTGGGAACTCTTTATTGGTGATGTTAAAAACGTCCCACATGACTTGCTGGCTACAACGTAACTGGAAACGGTAAGCGTGAAAGCTTAAAAACAGCAAGTGGAAAAAGACAATCAGCAGCCAAGCTCCTTTAATATGGAGAAGGTTCAACGACCATCGAAAACACGCTGAAATGCGGAAGTTAGTAGAGTAGGAGTCAAGCGACTCCGAAGTGCGAGGGCATCTAGTTTAGATGTAAGATATGGTCTGAACTCTATGGTGACATAGAGCGTTAGTTTAGCGAACTAACATAACAAATTGGCGCAGATGATTATGCTTTCGGACTGGCATCCAGATATCATTGAATTCATTATTTCAAAAATGCAAAACCCACGCATTCTTCGTTATTTAGTGGAAAACACAAAGGACGAAACGATTAAAAAATATGCGTTAGATAAATTGAAATTTACACCGCTAACAGAACAAGAAGAAGCGATGTACCAAGGAATTGTGAATTATAAACAAATTCCTGGTTTAGGCGGTTTTAACGAGAAAATCATTAAAGAAGCAGAAACGAAATTACGCACAGGCGGCAATTACAGCGTTCATAATTCTGAGTTCTTAACGGGGGCTAATATTTCCGTTTGTTTAACGAATGAATTTATGGAAGCTGTTGAAAACGATGATTTCTACGATCTTCGTTTCCCAGATGTGGAAAGCTACGATGCAGATGAAATGGCTCAATACAACGCAGAATGGCATAATGTCGGCGATGTACGCGAGTGGCAAAAGTTAGGCCATAAAGTACGTGTATATCGTAAAATTCGCGCTAAAGAGCTTTGGAACTTAATTAATATTTGTGCAACATATTCAGCAGAACCAGGGATTTTCTTCATTGATAATGCGAATGAAATGACAAACGCTAAAGCGTATGGACAGCAAGTTGTTGCTACGAACCCGTGTGGTGGACTTCGCCTCACGTTAAAAATTGCGGGATAAAGCGGGAAGGCTGAGATGCTAATCCGAACCGAAGGCTGAGGGTAAAGCTTTAGTCAGGGGCAACGCATACCCGGTGATCCTACAAAGGTAGACTATAATCTGGGCACGAGACCGCAACATTACACACTGAATAAAACCTTAAGTGTGTAATGAAAATGTATGCTGAACTTACAGAAATTCAACTGTAAGAACTAGGGGATAAAAAGCCTTTAGGATAACAAAATTGGAACAACCACTAGCGCCATTCTCCGTTTGTAACTTAGCAGCGGTTAACCTTGCTGAAATGGCAGATAAAGATACAAAAACAGTGAATTTTGAAAAGCTGAAACGTACGGTTGAAGTCGGCGTTAGAATGCAAGATAACGTTATTAATGCTACACCTTATTTCCTTGATGAAAATAAAAAGCAAGCACTTGGTGAAAGACGTGTTGGCTTAGGTGTTATGGGACTTCATGACTTACTTATTTATTGTGAAACAGAGTACGGTTCTGAAGAAGGTAATGTATTAGTTGATAAAGTGTTTGAAACAATTGCAACGACTGCTTACCGTGCTTCTGTAGAGCTTGCTAAAGAAAAAGGAAGCTTCCCATTCCTTGTTGGTGAAACGGAAGAGGAAACTATGGAATTACGTAAACGATTCACTCAAACAGGCTTCATGAAGAAGATGCCAGAAGATATTCGCGAAAGCATTATTGAATCAGGTATTCGCAATTCGCATCTATTGACAGTTGCTCCTACTGGTAGTACAGGAACAATGGTCGGAGTATCAACAGGTCTTGAACCATACTTCTCATTTACTTATTTCCGAAGCGGACGTTTAGGGAAGTTTATTGAAGTAAAAGCAGATATCGTTCAAGAATATTTAGATCGTCATCCAGAAACGGATGCAAACGAGCTTCCAAAATGGTTTATTTCAGCGATGGAACTAACACCGGAAGCACATGCGGATGTTCAATGTATTATTCAACGCTGGATTGACAGCTCAATTAGTAAAACGGTGAATGCGCCAAAAGGTTATACAGTGGATCAAGTACAAAAAGTATATGAGCGCTTATACAAAGGCGGAGCAAAAGGCGGTACAGTGTATGTAGATGGCAGCCGTGATAGCCAAGTATTAACGCTGAAAGCTGAAGAAAATCAGCTGGATGAAGAAGTCCAAACAGAGGAAAAACCTGCAGATGAGAAAAAAGTTGTATTAGTTGATACAATTAACGAACTTCGCTCAACGAATGTAACAATTGGTTCTGAAGTGGGCAATACTTGTCCGGTTTGTCGAAAAGGAGAAGTAAAAGATATTGGCGGCTGCAATACATGTACAAACTGTGGTGCACAATTAAAGTGTGGACTATAAGAATATGATTCGTAAAAAGCCGATTAGAGAGACATCCCTCTAATCGGCTTTTTCATGTATTAACACCTAACCTAAGGCTTTAAAATCACTTTTATACAATCATCTTGTTTATTGTTAAAGATTGTGTAACCATGCGCGGCTTCCTCTAGTGGAAGCTTATGCGTAATAATAGCAGTTGGATCAATTTTCCCTTTTACAATTTGTTCATATAGGGTTGGCATATAGCTGCGAGCATGAGTTTGTCCCATTTTTAATGTAATATTTCGAGTGAAGAATGGCCCTAATGGAAACATATTATATAATCCACCATAAACTCCTGTGAGCTGTACAGTCCCGCATTTTTTTACGGCTTTTGTGGCGATTTGTATAGGCCCGAATGTTCCTCCTTGCAGCTTTAATTTTTGTTCGACATATTCAAGAGGTGATTTTTACGATTACATCTTGAGAATGGTTATTTTTGGATCGTCTACTTCTTTTACAGCGACAGAATATTTTCCTTGGTATGTTACAGTTTTCATAAGTAGGTAGTGCCTCCTAAGTGAAGTATAATCATTCGTCTTAATTGAAAAAGAGTAAACCAAAGCAGTTTACTCTTTAAGAAAATTCTTTAGTTTAGCCTAATAAATTAAGTGGACAAAGTGAAACAGACGATTTATCCTTTTATTCCTTGAAGCCATTCTTGATAACATTCATCGCATAATGTTTCATCTCTATGTTCATCAGTAACGTGGAACGTTACATGATGAATTCCATTTTCTTGAATATCATTTGTGCAATAAAAGCATTTTTCACTCATTATAATTTCCCTCCATAAAAAGTAAGTGTTAGTAGTTTGAGACGCTAGAGCGTTTTTTATGCAGATATAGTGAGAGGGATTTGAAAGAAAATATTTTCATAAATGCTTTGGTGGATTTATTGAGATGAGGGATACATGTTTTAGAGGATATTATCATTAGTAGTGATGTTTAAAATGCTTTGAAAGCAATGAAGATGTAAGATTAGCCTTGTGTATAAATAGAATACATGGTGAAAAAACTATCCTTGATTTTCAATTTAAATAATAAGGAGTTTTTTCATGGAGAATAATCTTTCATACGGAAGTGATTATAAATATATTCCTGCAACATCAATTGGTAGCGGCATTGGTATAGAGGTGTTGCAGGATTTGTTTTGTTATACAGTGCAAATCGTCAATATTATTTTAGTTGGTCATCCTAACACGAAAGAATTTGTATTAGTAGATGCGGGGATGCCTGAATCTGCTGATAAAATTATTGAGATGGTTGAGGAGCGTTTTGGGGAGAATAGCCGGCCTAAAGCTATTGTTCTAACACATGGTCATTTTGATCATGTAGGGGCTATTATTGAGTTGGTCAAGCATTGGGATGTCCCTGTATATGCTCATGAATTAGAGTTACCTTATCTAACCGGAAAAATGAGTTATCCTAAACCGGACCCGACTGTAGAGGGTGGGATGATTGCTAAAATGTCACCGATGTTTCCTAATGAGCCGATTAATTTAGGGAATCAAGTAGAAGCGCTTCCTGCTGATGGAAGTGTTCCTTATATGGCTGGATTCCGTTGGATTCATACACCTGGGCACACCCCCGGTCACGTATCTTTTTTTAGAGAGGAAGATAGGGCTTTAATTGCCGGAGATGCATTTGTTACGGTAAGGCAGGAATTTCTTTATAAAGTACTAACACAAGAGCAAGAAATTAGCGGTCCTCCTAGATATTTTACGCCGGATTGGGCAGCAGCACGAGATTCTGTAAGGAAATTAGAAGCTTTAAAACCGTCTGTAGCTATAACAGGCCATGGTTTACCTATGGCTGGTGAGTTATTAACAGAAAGTTTGCAAAAGCTTGCACGCGAATTTAATCGTATGGCTATTCCGGATTACGGCAGGTTTATTAATAAAAACATCCATTGAATCAACTGCTTTTTTATTACAGTCTTGTTTTACATAGTTTATTCTTATAAAAGAAAGATCCCTGCTCGTGTGAAAACGCAGCTTCACACGAGCAGGGGCCCTCAATCGTTTTATTAACAATTTTATTTAATACATCCAAAGGAGAAACAAAGGTTTCAGTCCCCTATGAGTGAGCTTAGTTGAAACGTTTATGACTTAGTTGTCCTCGTATTAAACTGTCATAATTTCATTCCCCCTAGATTAAAAATGTAGAGAGCATCTAGGGGAGGTCAATTATGATTATTGATGGGGTTTTTTCTGGAGGCGGTATTAAAGGATTTGGTCTAGTTGGTGGACTGCAAGTTTTAGAAGAGAAAGGATATACGTTTCAAAGAACAGCTGGAACGAGTGCAGGCTCGATTATAGCAGCGTTAGTAGTTGCTGGCTATTCAAGTAAACAAATTGAGGAACTCTTTCGGAAAATAGATACCGATGATTTGTTAGATCGTCGGCGCGGTTGGTCACAACTTCCCTTTGCTAAATGGTTACTTCTTTATTGGAAGTTAGGTTTATATAAGGGAGATGCGTTAGAAGCTTGGGTTGCGGAGCAACTTAAGATGAAAGGAGTAGTCACTTTTCAAGACGTTCCACCAAACTCTTTACGAATTATCACTTCAGACATTACGAACGGTCGTTTAGTCGTCCTACCCAATGATTTAAGTCATTACGGGATTGAATCACAATCCTTCTCAGTTGCAAAAGCGGTGCGAATGAGTTGTAGCGTACCTTATTTCTTTGAACCTGTAAAAATTAAAACAGGGAATCAAACAAATGTATTTGTCGACGGCGGTGTTCTTAGTAATTTTCCGATGTGGTTATTTAACACAGATCGTGGAACAAGAGAAAGACCGGTTGTCGGTTTGAAGCTAACAGGTGATGAAGTGGGGAAGCCTCATGAGGTAGATAATCCAGTTGAAATGTTTACAGCCTTGTTTAAAACGATGACAAATGCTCATGATTCTCGTTATATTTCTAAAAAACATGTAGACAATATTGCCTTTATTCCAATGAAGGGGATCTCTGGTTTAGATTTTAAGTTGAATGAGGAAAAGAAGGATGAACTAATTCAAAGAGGTCGAGTGTATACAGCTGAATTTTTAAAAAAGTGGAAATATTGAGGAAAAGAAAAAATCGGGCTGTTAAAAGGAAACCCGATTTTTTTTCTTATTTTTTTTGCCTTCAATAACGGTTAATTGTACATCTGACTTCCTACGAGCTTTTAGTTTATATAGTGATTTAGCAGAGGACATCTTTGCTACATTATTTTGTTTCGGTTTTATTGTGCGTTCTTTCGTTCGTTTTTTAGACTGCCGAACAGCTTTTCTAAAAGCACGTTGCTCTTTTGGATTGGCTTTTCCTTGTATTAATCGAAAAATGAGATAAAAAATCCCTGCAAAGACGGCTAGCATGGCAAGTTGTTTTAAAAAGCCAATCGTGTTTGTCGTAAGCTGACTGATTAAACCGAGTACACCAAGGGCGATGACACCATAAATGACACAGGATACTATACGATTCAACAAAGACACCTCCATATGAGCATCATAAGCTAATATAGCTTGTTTTAAACACTGTTTTTTTACAAATTTTAGAATAAATTATTAAATATATTTATTCTAGACAAGGTTGTTTGATTCTAAACCTTGTTCGGTCTCTCTCTCTAGGCGTAATAATTCATTGAATGAGGCGAGAGCGACTTCTACTTGATCATCAGTTGGTTCTTTTGTTGTTAACAGCTGAAGCCATAATCCAGGATAACCTAGGAAATGGAGGAAAGGAATGTTTCTTACTTTATTCGTCAGTTGTAATACTTCAAAAGCTACTCCAAGTACAACTGGGATGAGCAGAATTCGATTGACAACTCTTACCCATAGTGGATCGGTTGGTACGAGTAAATAGACAAACATTCCAACGATAACAGTGAATAAGATAAAGCTACTGCCACAGCGATAATGGAGACGAGAACTTGTTTGAACATTAGCTATAGTTAATTCCTTGCCTGCTTCAAAGCAATTAATAACTTTGTGTTCAGCACCATGATATTGGAAGACTCGCTTAATCATAGGGGTCATAGAGACAATATAAATATAACCGAGTAATAATATAAGTTTGAAAATGCTTTCTATAATAATTTGTTCGACATCGCTTTGGAAAATTGGTCTTGTCAGTTCAGCAAGGAAGACTGGAATGAGCGTAAATAATAATTTTCCAAATAAGAAGGACAGCACACCGATAACCGCGACCCCTAGCCATAAGCTTAGTTTGGAAGGCTCTTTTGTTTTTTTGGCTGTTTCATTATTTTCCAATTGCTCAGTGGAAAAATTTAAATGTTTAGAGCCTGTTGAACTTGCTTGAATAAGGGCAATAATTCCGCGTACAAAAGGTACTTTCTTTAAGGTATTCATCATAGGTGTTGATTCGCGTGGTAGATGATAGTACGCAATTGTTGAATCTGTGCGGCGAACAGCGGTTACAGTATGACGTTTACCTCCAAACATAACACCCTCTACAACTGCTTGCCCTCCATAAACTGGTTTTTGAACCTCAGACATTTCTACACCAACCTAACAGTAATTTCACGTTGTTTGTTCGTGATTGTTAATATAAGTTTTATATTTCCATCATACCGAAAAAAGTGAAAAACCTCTAGTATAACTCATGCGTTCGACATAAAAAAAGAAAATATTTCAAAAAAATCGAGGGCATACTACGTAATGGAGGTGTTTTTTATGTCAAATAACAAAAACCGATATTATACTAAAGGCACGGTTATGAAAGATGTATGGATTATCGGGCTGGTTGGCGGTATATTGGCAAGCTTACTTGGGATGGTGGTTCATTTTTTTCACTTTATGGAGTTTAGTCCGAATTTTATTTTAACATCATGGTCGAATCGACATTGGGTGAAGGCATGGCAAGGTTCATTAGTGACTGTTCTTTTGTTTGGGATTATATCCATTATCATTGCTTTTATATACTATGCGTTGTTTAAGAAAATGAAGAATATGATTGCCTATATACTATTTGGTATTCTTTGGTGGGTCATTCTTTTCTTTGTTTTTAGACCGATATTTAACGATTTACCATCTGTTGCAAAAATGTCTTCAGACTCCATTGTTACAAGTATGTGTATTTTTGCTCTATATGGTGTCTTTATCGGGTATTCTATTTCCTTTGAGTATCAAGAATATATGCATGAACAAAATAAACAAGGTGAACAAACTGAACCTCAGTCAAGCAGCTAAAAAATGGAGGAACACCTGAAATAAGTATGGTAAAATGATACTGCTCGGCATTTCAAAAAAGCAGGTGTGGAACATGACAAGAATTCTATTAATAAATGGACCGAATTTAAATCGCTTAGGAAAGCGTGAGCCAGCTCATTATGGAAGTGCGACACTTCGTGATGTAGAGGAAGGCTTACAAAAGCAAGCAGAAGCTTTGCAAGTTGAATTAAGTTGTTATCAGTCCAATTATGAAGGCGCAATTATTGATAAATTGCACTGGGCTGAGGACGAAGGGATCAATGGAATTATTATCAATCCAGGAGCCTATACGCATTATAGCTATGCGATTCGAGATGCCATTGCTGGTATCGATGTTCCTGTCGTTGAAGTACATATTTCTAATATCCATGCTAGAGAAAGTTTTAGACATCAATCCGTTACGGCACCCGTTACAGCTGGGCAAATTGTTGGCCTTGGCGTACAAGGATATAACTTAGCAATGCAGGCAATTGTAAACATTGCAAAGGGGAGAAGCTAAATGGAAAAACTAACTCGTTTACGTGAGGCTATGGAAAAAGTCAATGTGGATGGTTTACTCATTACAAGTTCTTATAATCGCCGATATATGACTGGTTTTACAGGAAGTGCAGGTGTTGTCTTAGTTTCCTTAAAAGAAGCAAAGTTCATTACAGATTTTCGTTATGTAGAACAAGCGGGCAAACAAGCACAAGGGTATAATATCATTCAACATAAAGGAACGCTTATTGAAGAAGTAGCTAAGCAAGTAAAAGAAATGAAAATTGAAAAGCTTGGTTTTGAGCAAGAGTATGTTACTTTTTCAGCTTATAAAACTTATGAAAACGCAGTTAGTGCTAAACTTGTCCCTATCTCGGGTATTATTGAGAATTTACGCTTGATTAAGACACCGTCAGAGATTAAGATATTAAAGGAAGCGGCTGGCGTTGCAGATCGAGCATTTACACATATTTTGGACTTTATCCGTCCGGGTATTACCGAGCTTGATGTTTCGAATGAGTTGGAGTTCTTTATGAGAAAAGAAGGAGCTACTTCGTCTTCTTTCGATACAATTGTTGCATCTGGGGTCCGTTCAGCGTTGCCACATGGTGTAGCTACAGATAAAATTATTGAAAAAGGCGACTTTGTTACATTAGACTATGGGGCATATTATAATGGATATGTGTCTGATATTACTCGAACAGTAGCAGTCGGTGAGCCGAGTGAAGAACTTGTAAAAATTTATGACATTGTTTTAGAAGCGCAACTTCGTGGAATGTCTGGCATTAAGCCGGGCATGACTGGTAAAGAAGCGGACGCATTAACTCGAAATTTCATTGTAGAAAAAGGGTATGGTGAATATTTTGGCCATTCAACTGGGCACGGAATTGGACTTGAGGTTCATGAAGGTCCAGCTTTATCGATGAAATCAGATACTATTTTGCAGTCAGGAATGATTGTCACGGTTGAACCAGGGATTTACTTACCTGGCGTTGGCGGTGTTCGGATTGAAGATGATACGATGATTACGATAGATAGCAATGAAGCACTGACCCATTCGACAAAAGAGTTAATTATTCTTTAAACATGTACATGTAGGAGGACAACAAATGATTTCTGTAAATGATTTTCGTACAGGCTTAACAATTGAAGTAGATAACGGTATTTGGCAAGTTATCGATTTCCAACACGTAAAACCAGGTAAAGGGGCTGCGTTTGTACGTTCTAAACTTCGTAACCTACGTAACGGCTCAATCCAGGAAAAAACATTCCGTGCAGGTGAAAAAGTAGCGAAAGCACGTATCGAAAACCGTAAAATGCAATATTTATATGCAAGCGGTGATAGCCATGTATTCATGGACAACGAGTCTTATGAGCAAATCGAGCTGCCAGCATCAAGTATCGAGCGCGAATTAAAGTTCTTAAAAGAAAACATGGAAGTACACATTATGACATTCAACAACGAAACGTTAGGTGTTGAACTTCCAAAAACGGTTGTTCTAAAAGTAGCAGAAACAGAACCAGGCATTAAAGGAGATACATCTTCTGGCGGTACAAAAACAGCTGTTCTTGAAACAGGTCTTTCTGTTCAAGTTCCTTTCTTCATTAACGAAGGAGACGATTTAATCATTAATACAGTTGAGGGTACGTATAATTCACGTGCTTAATAAGAAGCAAACAAAAGAGTCTAAGATGAAAATCATCTTAGACTCTTTTGTTTGCTCTAAAGGGCCCTTGTATAATTAAATAAATCTGATTTATATGAAGGAGGCTTATAGTTTTGGATGCGAGCTGAATCTTCTAAAGAAACTAAAAGAAAAGTGTTTTTAACAAGTTATTGAGTCCATTACTTTTTAAAGGGTGTCATACTTCAAAAAGGAAGTATGGCTCTTTTTATTTCAAAATATGCTATGTTTATTTGTTCTTTTATCAAGGTTTATAGTTGATTTAATCAAACTTTATTACAAGGCTGCAATAGCACCCCTATAAAATAATCTAAATCAAGCTATTATGAAATACATACATAAGAATGTTTATTTGAATAAGCTATTGTTTTCCGTTAACTAGATGGAATGTGAGGATGTCCAAAATCAAATTGGACTTATATAAATCGTTAAGGAATATCGACTGAAATTAAGTGTAACTTCCTATTGTGATAAAATTACTAATCTAATATAACTATGAATGATTTGGGTAATTATAACTGTTATACCTTTATTAACTAATCTATTGTTGACCGTGTAGAATAATGTTTTTTACAATTAACATATTATCAAAGAAGAGGAGAGATGTATATGTCAGGAATTATTCGTGTAACACCAGCAGAGTTAGAAAGCATGGCTACCCGCTACAATGGTGAGAGCGGTCAAGTAGGGGAACAAGTTATCCGTTTAAATTCAATGATTAAAGAATTAGAAGGAGCTTGGGAAGGGGAAGCTAGTAGAGCATTTAGCGAGCAATACGAGGCATTAAAACCTTCATTTATTCAAATGCAGCAATTGCTTGAAGATATCTCTGTTCAGCTTAGCAATACGGGTAAAGCTCTTGCAGATGCTGACAATCAAATTGCAAGTCAAATTCGTGGTTAACTTCATCTGAAGTCTATGAAGTGAAGGAAGAGCGCCCATTCTATTAGAGGAAGGCGCTTTTTCGTTTTGAGGTGGGAAAATGTATATTGAAATAACGATAGACTTAAAGCATTATACGAATGAAGTTTTTGATTTACGTCTATCTGATTATCACTCTGTAAAAAAAGTAATCGATATTGTTTGGCAGGCCAAATCTATTTCTGAATCGCCTAGAGAAGGTTATTGGGTGCGGGTAACGAATAAAGGCCTTGTCCTTTCAGGAACAGAAAGGCTGATAGATCGTGGAATTACTACAGGAGACCGTCTTGAAATTATATAAGGGAGTATCCAAAAATGTCAGAAAAGAAACAATCGTATCTCGAAAAGCAGCTTGAAGCGGTCATAAAAAAAGAAAAAAATACGATTCAGATCATTTTTCAAAGAGAAAAAATTAGGTTAGATGATGCACTTGAAATGGAAATGCTTAAGTATAGCGATTCTTCCGTTAAGAAGGAAATAACATTAACAGAGGCTGAATTAAATCTCATTATTGAAATACCCTCAAGCTATATATCTTTTACACAATTGAAAAAGAAAGATGAAAAGAGCCGATGGATTTTTGCTTCGCAGCTTATTAAAAAGGTCGAAAATCATTCCTTGAATCGATTACATGTTATTGTATGTCCGGAAAATATTGTAGTTGATGAGAGTTTAACCCCGTATTTTCTTCACTATGGGGTAAAGGAGAGCTTGCCGCCTTATGAACAGGATGAAGAAAGACTATTACAGGAATTAAGAGCAACGGTGGCGGAAATAGTCGATAAAAAGTATAGTTTTTTCCAATATCTTCACTTATATCAAACGCTCGAACTTTCCCCTATTGCAGCCAAAATACTGGCTGCTAGTAATATCAATGAACTCCAAGAAAGGATTCGAGAGCATTTGACCGTCCTAGAGCAGAGGGCAAAGCAGGAAATCACTGTTGCAAAGAAAAAGTGGAATGTGACTCGTTATACAGCTCTCGGTCTTCTTGTCGCGTTAGTTCCTGCTCTTCTATTCAGTTTGTATACCCTCGTACTCGCTCAACCAAAACAGTCGGCATTCATTAATAGTCAGGAATATTTCTTGAAGAACCAATATAGTGAAGTGATTAATTCTTTGTTGGACTACGAGGTTGAAGATATGCCAAATGTTGTTCAATATGAATTAGCACAGTCGTATATCATGGTTAGTAAAGATATGGAGCTAATGGACAATCAAAAGGATACTTTGCAACGGGTTATTACATTACAAACTGATCCACAATATTATGATTATTGGATTCAAATTGGAAGAGGTAATGCGAAGGAAGCTCTTGATATTGCCTATTCTCTAGAGGATATAACCGTCATTCTATATGGGCTATATCAATACAACAAGGAAGTAAAGGCCGATGATGAGTTAAAGACAGAAGAGAAACAACAGAAGTTGAAAGAGATTCAGTCTGAAATAGATGAATATAAACGAGAATGGGAAGAAGAACAAGAAAAAAGGAAAGCTGAAGAAGCTGCGAAAAAAGAAGCTGAAGCAAAAGCGAAGGCTGAGCAGATTCAACAAGAGAAAAATTCTCAAAAACCTAAAGAACCAAAAGAACCACAAAAAAAGAATACAGAACCATCTGAATCAAATTCAAATTAGGTAGGTATTACAGGAGATGATAGCATGAGTAATCTCTGGTTGTTTTATGATCAATATTACCAGAGGGTGCGCTTGAGCAAAGGACAACAGCATTCCTTAACTGTTGGTCCAGACGTCAAACACATGATTACATTAAGGCATTATCCATTTACAGAGGGACCAATTACTATCGAAGTAGAGGAATCAGGGTTCTCTGTATGGAGAAAAGGGAGCATCATTGGCAGGGCAAATGAAAATCATTCCTTTCAATTAAAAGAACAGGATCAGCTATTAACCATTTTTCTAACGATATCAGATGAAAGGATACAAACATATTATTTAGGCTATCAGTCTGAAATTACATATTCGTCATTTGATAATAAGGCAGAAATCTTTCATTCAAATTCTTTTCCTATAGAGCAAACAAAGGACTCCTTTACTCTATTCAAGACGGGAAATGGCTGGGTTATTGAGCCTGAGATGTCCAATCTTTATTTGAATGGTAAGAGGATTCCGCAGAAGACAGAAGTGAAACTAGGAGATTTGCTATTTTGTTCTTTTATGACCTTTCAGCTTCTTGAAGATGATGTGTTAGAGATAAAGAGTATAGGAGAGTATGAGACCGAGCTTCCGATCATACAACAGCCGCAATCTGTTATGAGCAAGAAATACCCGATGTATCGGCGAACACCGAGAATGGTGTATGAACTCCCGAAGGAAAAGGTTTCTTTATCCTTTCCAGTTCAAGAGTCGGAAGATTCCAATAGAGGCCTATGGCTTATTATTATGCCTCCGCTCATTATGTTAATTGTTATGGGGATCGTTGCACGTATCCAACCTAGAGGGATCTTTATTATTATTTCGATGGTTATGTTCATGACTACGCTTGTCACATCGACTGTTCAATTCTTTAAAGATAAAGGAAATCAAAAGAAGCGGAAAGAACGGAGACGCCGAGTTTATACTCATTATTTAGAGAATAAAAGAAATGAGTTATTAGAGTTATCGGAAAAGCAAAAAGAGGTATTGCATTTCCATTTTCCATCATTTGAAAAAATGAAGTACTTGACAGAGCAACTATCAGATCGTCTATGGGAACGTTCATTAGATAGTTATGACCTTCTCCAATTTAGACTTGGAAAAGGGACAGTACCGGCAAGTTATCAAATCTCGATTAATTCTGGAGATATGGCAAATCGAGAGATGGATGATCTATTAGAACAATCTCAGCAAATGGAGAAAGTGTATCGGGAAATCGAAAATGTTCCGATTGTTGCTGATTTATCAAAAGGAGCAATTGGTTTAATTGGTAAAGAAAATGTTGTGAAAAATGAGCTTCATCAGATTATTGGACAGCTCGCTTTTTTTCATAGTTATCATGATGTGCGGATGGTCTTTATTTTTGATGAAGAAGAATATAGCGAGTGGGAATGGATGAAGTGGCTTCCACATTTTCAATTGCCTCATGTTCATGCAAAAGGGCTTATATATAATGAGAAAACCCGAGATCAATTGCTTTCATCCATCTACGAAATGCTGCGGGAACGTGATTTTCAGGAGGATAAAGAGAAAACAAGATTTTCCCCGCATCTCGTGTTTATTATTGCCAATCAGCAATTAATAACGGATCATGTCATCTTAGAGTATTTGGAGGGAGAACATCCATCCCTTGGACTATCGGTCATATTTGCCGCAGAAGCAAAAGAAAGTTTAACAGAACATATTCATACTCTCGTCAGATATATCAATGATGAAGAGGGAGATATTTTAATCCAAGATAAAAAAGCCGTGTCGATTCCATTTAGACTCGATGCTCATCAACAAAAAGGCAATGAAAAATTTGCTCGTCTACTTAAAACCTTGAATCATCAAGTAGGAGTGACCAATTCTATTCCTAACAGTGTTTCTTTTTTACAAATGATACACATGCAAGATGTAGATCAATTACCGATTAAGCAAAACTGGCTGACGAATGAATCAGCCAAGTCTCTAGCTGCTCCAATCGGTTTAAAGGGAAAAAAAGATGTTGTGGAATTGAACTTGCACGAAAAAGCACACGGGCCGCATGGACTTCTTGCTGGAACGACAGGGTCAGGGAAAAGTGAGTTTTTACAAACGTACATCTTGTCATTAGCTGTTCATTTTCATCCACATGAAGTTGCCTTTTTACTTATTGACTATAAAGGCGGAGGGATGGCGCAGCCTTTTAAAAACATGCCGCATCTACTTGGAACGATTACGAATATTGAAGGAAGTAAAAACTTCAGTGAACGAGCACTTGCTTCTATTAAAAGTGAGTTAAAGAAGAGACAACGTTTGTTTGATGAGTATCAGGTAAATCATATTGATGATTATACGGATTTGTATAAACAAGGTAGAGCGAAAGATCCATTACCACATTTATTTCTTATATCCGATGAATTTGCAGAGTTAAAGAGTGAAGAGCCTGACTTTATTAGGGAGCTTGTCAGCGCCGCTCGAATCGGGCGAAGTTTAGGCGTGCATTTAATTCTAGCTACACAAAAGCCTGGTGGAGTCATTGATGAACAAATTTGGAGTAACGCACGGTTTAAAGTGGCCTTGAAAGTGCAGGATGCAAATGACAGTAGAGAAATTCTTAAAAACGGTGATGCTGCAACGATTACTGAGACAGGAAGAGGCTATTTGCAAGTAGGTAATAATGAAGTGTATGAGCTATTCCAGTCAGCATGGAGCGGTTCACCGTATCTCGAAGATACTTCTCAATCGGAAGATGAGATTGCTCTCGTAACGGATCTTGGTTTAATTCCATTATCAAATGTTACAACCCATGATAGAAAGAAAGCAAACAAAAAAACCGAAATGGAAGCAATTGTAGAAAAAATAGAGGTCATACAGGCTGAAATGGGAATTGAGAAACTGCCCAGTCCATGGCTGCCGCCTCTTGCTCATTGGATATCTAGAAAACCTTATCGAGCATCTAATAGAAATGAAATTAGTTTCGCCTTAGTAGATGAACCCGAGAAGCAAAGTCAAACCGCTTTTCATTATGATGTGCTTGATGATGGAAATATAGGGATTTTTGGTTCTTCAGGATACGGGAAATCCTATACAGTCATCACGCTTCTACTTAGTATGGCGGAAAGATTCAGTCCTGAAGAAATGTATTATTACTTGTTTGATTTTGGAAATGGTACTCTTCTTCCATTAAAGCAGCTTCCACATACAGCTGACTTTTTCTTAATGGATGAGGGGCGAAAGATTGAGAAGTTTATGAATCTATTAAAAGGTGAAATCGCACAAAGAAAGCAACTGTTCCAACAGCAGGAAGTAAACAGTATTAAAATGTTTAATCAATTAAGTGATGAGAAATTGCCGCTTCTTTTTATTGCGATTGATAATTTTGATTTGATAAAAGAAGAAATGCAGGAACTTGAAGCACAAATTACACAATTTGCAAGGGATGGTCAGTCGTTAGGGATT
This sequence comes from Peribacillus asahii, assembly GCF_003570725.1. Classification (GTDB taxonomy): domain Bacteria; phylum Bacillota; class Bacilli; order Bacillales; family DSM-1321; genus Peribacillus; species Peribacillus asahii. The sequence continues at coordinate 401,621 of NZ_QWVS01000002.1, read as the reverse complement.
TATATGATTTTTACGGCTACAAGGATTAATGCAGTTCGTCAACCTCTTATGAATAATTTGAAGACGAAAATTGTTCATTACTTAATGGACAGCGGTGAGGCTTACTCTATATTAGGGAGAATTCCTTTCACGCCTGAACCGATTCCAGGCAGAGCGATTATTAGGAAAGATGAGTCCTATTTTTCACAAGTATTTTTGCCAGCAGAAGGTAAGGATGATTATGAAATACTGGAATCAATCAAGCAAGATGTTCAGTTGTTGAAAGTAAAATATGAAGGCTTTAAGGGGCCTAAACCGGTTCCAATGCTTCCATCCGAATTAACGATGTTGAATTTCACATCATATATAGAGAAAGCTAAGACAATCGGCAAAATTCCTATTGGTCTTAACGAAGAGTCCGTTCAACCGGTTTATATTGATTTTGCGAAAAGTAAACATTGTATCGTTCTTGGCCCAGCACAAAAAGGGAAGACCAATGTTCTAAAAGTATTAGTAAATTCTTTAATTGACCAGGGAACAGAATCAGTAGGAATATTTGATTCATTTGATCGAGGATTATCGAGTTATTCATCGGAGCAAGCTGTCACGTATTTAGAAACGAAAGAGCAAATTACAGATTGGTTGATTCATATTGAACAGCTGTTAGCGGGAAGAGAACATGATTATCTCGCAAACATTCAACAAGGCCCTGTAAGAACGGAATATTCACCAATTGCACTCGTTATTGATGGGTATTCACGATTCTCTCAATCTATCGACAGTCTGTTGCAGGATCGAATTTCAAAGCTTATGAAAAATTACAGCCACCTTGGTTTCCACGTATTTGTTTCTGGAAGTAATAATGACTTAACAAAAGGGTATGATTCATTAACCGTTGAAATTAAGCAGATTCGTCAAGCTGTTGTATTAATGAAGAAATCAGAACAAACGTTATTTACCTTATCGTATGAGCGAAAAGAAGAGGAAATCTATCCGGGGTATGGCTACTATGTCATTAATGGCAAGGAGACGAAAATACAAATTCCATTATGCTCTACTGAAACGAGGGTTTATTTATGATAAGTAAAACAAGATATATGATAAAAATGATTTTAGTTATACTCCTTATTCTTGCCGCCCCGGCAGTCTTCTTTGGTTCTATTGGTGATCACCCCTTCCAGGTTAGGGAAAACGCAACGCGTACAATCGCCGTAGTAAATGAGGATATAAAGGCAGAAAAGGAAAATAAAGCGATAGACTTCGGGACGCAAATTATGACCATTCTTGAAGAGGATTCCAATTATCAATGGGTGGCAATGAGCCGAAGCGCTGCGGTCAATGGTCTTAAAAACACAAAGTACGATGCAGTTGTTTATATTCCTTCTGATTTTTCGAGCAATATTATGACGTACGAAGATAAACAACCAAATAAAGCCAAATTTGAGTATGATGTTCAAGAACAATTAAATGTCACGAACCGCGAGAAAGTTTTGCGTGAAATGGAGCGTGCGACTAACCGTGTCAATGGAAAAATATCTACGTTGTATTGGATGTACATTTCACAAGATTTAGAAGGTGTACGAGGTCATTTTGATGAGATTGTACAGAAAGAAATTGACTTCCAAAAGGCAATGTTAGCATTTTATAGTCCAAGTTCGAAAAGCCTGGCTGGTGAGATTAAGCAGCAAAAAAGTATGCTCGAAAGTATTCAAACAGCGACGAAGTCACTGGATAAAACTACTCCGGACAGAATCGATAATATTAATCAATTTGAACAGAGCTTAACAGGATTTGTTGAATTTGTAGAAAAATATAAAGAATATCAGGAAGCTCAGCAGCAAGTATTGCAGCAATTGCAAGAGGAAAGCCTTGGAACAATTAAGGCATTTTCCGCCAATCAGATCCCGACATTGACTGATTCTATCAATTCTTTTAATCAACAAGGCGGACAATTGTCTCTTGAACTAGAAGAAATGGGGAAACAGTTAGAAGAAAATAGTGAAAATGTTAATAACCTTTCCGCTATTCGATTAGATCAAATCGATCGTCAGAAGGAGGAGTTGATTGCTTACTTTAGAGAGAGGGAGACAAACTTTCTGAATAAGGTAGTGAACAAGCTTCAGACTTTAAAATCGGAATTAACGAATGGACCTCAACAACCAGATAATGAGGGAGCAGCGGATACTGCTCAAACCCCGACCGAACAATCATCGGCGGGAATGGTTAACACGGAAAAAGAACGAGAAGAATTACAGTCGATTGCTAAAGAGCTCAATGATATAAAGGCAAACTTAGAAGCTATTGCTGAACCGCAGCCAGAGCAGGTAACTGCTACGATTAACAGTATACCGCTGTTGGCGGAGCGAATGTCTCAAGTGGAACAACAGCTTGCTGCGATGGACGCTGAGGAAAATCCATTACAGCCAATTGTGGATGAACTAAATGCAAAGATTAAAGATTTATCAGATAATGCTAATTCCCAAGTTGACCAAACGGATGAATTGATTGAAGAGATTAAGAAGAAAGAACAAGCGATTCTTGCTTCTCCTGTTCTAACTGAGGAGACAAAGGGCCAGTTATCCTCCGTATTTTCTAAAAAGATTCAAGGTGGATTTTCAAATGCTATTTTGAATTATTATGCTGGACTTGTTCAATTAGAAACATTGTTACAAGATAGCTTGAATGCAAGTAATGAAAATCTTCAAGCTGTACAGGAAAGAATCAGTCCAATTCTTGGGATAAACGAGCAAGAACAAACTATGTGGAATGAACTTTCTGCAGATATGCCATCAGCAACAGGAAAAATAACAACTTTACAAGAACAATTGAATACGTTTTTAGCGGGATACAGTGAAGAAGTTGAAGAACAACATTCTGCTATTATGGAAGATTTATCTTCACTTGAAGACAGCTCCAAACAAGTAATGGATCATGTTCAATTCATTTCTGCTGATGTCCCGGCTTCAAGGAAAGTGGATGGACAGTCAGTTGTTACTCATCAGAAGGGGCTTGCGCAAGAAATGGCTATGATTCATGACTTAGTGAATTCTCTTGGAGACAGTCAAGATCAGATTGTTACGTATACAGATGACCTGCAATCAAAGGTTGAGAATGTACAACAAGATGCCAACACGCTTAATAATAAATGGGCAGCAAATGTGGATACAACAAAAATGTTCCGAGACGATATCTTTAATGTCTTAGGAAATGCGTATGTAGATGGCCAAAAGAATGGAACGGTTTATGATCATTTAGCTCAACCGCTTCAAATTAGCGGAGATAGCACATCGAAGAAGGAAGAAAAGAATATACCGCCTGTTATCATCCTGGTCATTGTGTTGATTGCTAGTTTATTAATTGGATATTTCAGTCATTATTTCAAAGGGGCACCTAAGCTTGTCCAAGTAGCTGTGTTTGCGCTGCTAAATTTAATTGTTGGTTTAATTATTAGCATATATGGCTTAAATATTTATCCATTAGAAGAAATGCGAGCGATTGAATGGACAATTATGACAGTTCTTCTGCTTACTGCTGCTTCTACGATTATTCTCGTTAGCTTTACTTGTGGAAACTTATTAGGATGGATTGTGAGTGTGGCATTAGTGATGTTCTTTGTTAGTCCATTACTTGCTTTAATAGCACCAAATATTAATTATGAAGATCCAATGTCAAAAGTATATATGTCGATTCAATATGAACCTGAATCTTTATTTATTCCAGCTGTTACTGTGTTAATGGGCATCATTGTTATTCTGGCCCTTATTCCGTTAGCTGTAAAAATCCGAAAGGATAAACGAACAAGAAGTATCGAAGAGGAAGAGTCATATGAAGCTTAATCGAAGGATAATGCTTGCTTTATTGTTTCCTATAAGTCTCTTCATAAATGTAAATGCGACCGAGGCAGCTGCACCTGATCTTGAAACGCTCACACCGAATGAGTATGAAAAAAAAGAGTTCAAGGAAAACACAGAGTATTTACATGAAAAGGCACTATATGAAAATAAGCAATCTATTCCAGAGCAGCAAAAGGAATTAACGTTTGAACTTCCAATGTCTGATTCTAACGAAGAAATATTAAATCAGTTATTCGTTGGAGAGATGAACGCCCAACAGACCATTGCTGAGAAAGCCGAACAAATGAATCTTTTTTCGGATAAGAGACCAGAGGATCTTCAGCTTAAAGACAAAAGTGACGATCCCCCAAATCGACAAATACAGTTAATGGTTATAATCGGCTTACTAGCCATTGGACTGATAGTGGTACTCGTTTTGCTTATTCCTAAAATGGCGCAAGGAAACCAGCAATTGAAGTGAGGGATAAGCGAGCTGAGGGAGGAATCAAGCCTTCTCTCAGCTCGTCTTATTTTTAAGAATGTTCCCCCATTGATGGAAGTTTCACTTTACAGGAGGTGTAAATATGAGTTTTTCAGATGCACTTAATCAGATTTACAATGAAATTTCAAGCCAATCAGCAGCTATAGATGAAAAAATTTCCCGGCTAGAGAAAGCGAAACAGAAAATAAAGGAAGAACAATATATCAGTTTGCAAGAAATCCGGAAAATTCTAGAACCTCAACTAGATGCTTTATGGACGGGGAGCCGCTCAAATTCTTTTGATAATTTTAGAGAGAAAACCCATACAGCGATGGCCACCATCATCAATGATGATTATGATGACTACGTGCAAAGTATTGAAAATAAAATCAATCTATTAAAGGTGGAACGCAGCATATTGGACTTTACAAGTGGATTGGCTAATGAAGCAAGTCAATTGATAGGGAAGGGAGAAGAGGTATTTGATGAGTTAGAAAGTAAAATCAGTGATTTAAAAGGGAGGCTGTTTTAATGCAAAAGATCAAACTGGATTATTCAGAAGTGATTCAACAATTAAATGATGTGAAAAAGCAGCTTAGTGAATTACATCTCCCAAGTCCTTCTGAAACAAAACTTGGACAGAATCAGCTTACATTTACAAAAGAATGGCTTCAAAGAGAAGAGAATCTACAAAAAATGGTTATACAGTATATGCAGGCCGTTCAAAAAAACGTGGAAGATACACATGCGAATGTAGACATTTTGAAAAAACAAGATGAAGCGATCGTCAAATAATGTAAAGGGGCTTTATGAACAATGGAAATGAAAATATATGAAGCCGACACGTTGGTTCATTCTGTTGAAGAACGTGCCAAGCAATATAAAGCATTAAAAGAGCAATTTCAGCAATTAAAAATAGAGTTTGCTAGAATTGTAGATAATGGGAATTTTCTCGGCAACGGAGCTGAAGCCATCAAAGGATTTTATAAAGCACAAATCGATGTAGTTGACGTATGGATCCAGCTTATTAATCAACAAGTGGCTTTTTTCGAAGGCGTTCAAGGAATGACAGAAGATGTTCAACTATCAGGAGACACCGTTGTAAAAGTACCTTTCCTAGAAGAAAATCTGTCTCAGTCGAATCAGTTAGCGAAAGAAATGGTCACCCAGCAGCAAGAAGATCTCCAGCAAATCTTTAACGATATTGAAGATTTAATCTCCCTCCAGGTGTTCTCCAAGGAAAAATTCGATGAAAACATCAACGAGGCCGAAAAAGAACGCAACGAAACGATTCAAAAAGTCAATAAGCTAGATGAAGAGTTAACGACGGAATATGCGCTATCTGAACAAACAGAAACGTATGTCTATGCTCTGTTCAATCAACTGATAGAGGCGACGAGAAAAGGAGAGAACATATCTCCTCTCAACTTTAATGCTAAAGCGTATAAGACGAGTGAAATCTATCAGCTGAAAGATGATGTAGCGAAGCAAACGAATCAATATTTAACATTTAAAAAGGAGCAGCATGAAGCAAGAGAGCTAGCCAAAGAAATCGAAGCTAAGGAAAACCGCCCCTGGTACGAAAAAGCGTGGGAGGCGACAAAAACCTTTACAGGTGAAATCACCGGCTATTATGATACTAAGAGAGCCGTAGAAGGTGTTGACCCTGTAACAGGCAGAAAACTATCCGAAGCCGAACGAATCACAGCCGGAGCCATGGCCGCAGCAGGCTTTATCCCCGTCGTCGGCTGGGCCGGAAGAGCATTCAAAGGCGGAAAAGCCATCTATTCAACAGCTAAAGGGATGAACGCCGCGAATCATGCTCTCGATGCCTACAAAACATCCAAGTCTCTATCTATTCTACAAAAAAGTGAGATGGGCATCTACGGCTTAGTCGCAGCTAACGGATTAAGCGAAGCGATGTTTGGTAAGGATATGTTTGGGAATGAGCTGACGGATGAGCAGCGCCAGAATAGTCTATTGACGGCACTTGGGATTGTTGGGGTTGCGGGGGCAGCGAAGCTTGTAGACAAAGCAGGAACGAACTTCCCATACAGCAAGGCATACATACAACAGCAAGTCCAACACGCTCAAACGACCCTTAAGGATAGGGGAAGAGCTGGCTATGACACGTTAAAAAATGTTGGAAAGTCAGGAGCTTCCACAGCCAAGGCAATCGGCAGAGAACTCGGAAAAGTAGAAGTCCCTACCCATATCAAGGCCGAGCAATTACTTGCTAGCAACGGAACGAGATTTGTTCATGTTGGGATGGATAAGACGCAGATTAAGGATATTGTTCAGCAGTTTGCGGTGAAGAAGAGTTCGGGGAATACGGTTGATAAGGGTACGGGTAAAGTTTATCCTACAAGGAAAATTGATACAGCAACTGAAGCTCATATAATTGATAGAGTGAAGGAGCTAAGGGGAAAATTAACAAGTAGGTATAAGAAATCTGGTAATTTTGCTGTTGCAGAAGTAGATGTCAGTGGGATAAGTAAATCTGAATTTTATGCTCAAAGTAGCATAAATGACTTCAAAGGAAATCTTGAGGATAAGGTGCCTGATATTTCTTTACAACCTGAAAATCCAATGTTTAAAGCTACAAAAGCAGTTGGTAAAGAGGGGGAGAGTTACTTAAGGAATACAGATACGGAGTATAAAATACTAAATGATATTGCTTCTAGGCTTGGAGAGAATATACAAGCTACTGGGAAAATTAAGTTATTCACAGAATTGGATACTTGTGACAGTTGCAGTAAAGTCATAGCAGAGTTTGCTACTAAATATAAAAATATTGAATTAGAAGTTATACACAACAATGGTAATAGAATTATTCCTTAAACTTAATTTTTATTGGAGGGGAAAATTAATGAAAGATTGGGAGTATAATGAATTATTTGATGCAATTCAGGAGACATATGAAGAGTTGTTAGATGAAGATAGGGGATATAGGTATGCTATAGCAAAACTAGCGGATGAATTTGACAACTTAGGCAAGATAGAAGATGTTATTGTTGATACTGCTATTGGAGAAATTGCAATCGGCCATGATCAAGTTTTTGTTGGGCGCATTGAAGGTATAACAAAGAGGTTAAGCATGTTTAACCCACAAGAAGCAGAAGATGAATTAACATTAGAAGAAATAAAAGACTTATCGAGACGAATAAATAAAGTAATAGAAGGACTAAAAAATGTAGCGGTTGATTATAATCCTTCAGCAGAATAGTAATCCTTATAAGAGATTGACTATATTGGAAGTATAAATGAAAAATTGATAGCTCATGATGATAGTATCATTACGGAGTATTATGACAATACGAAAATAAAAACGGTAAATTGGCGAAATGACATTTTAAACTAAAGAAGTATTGTTACAGGGAATAACCTATAAACTTACGAAATTAAACAAGCTCATTGGTTTAAGGCTAAGATTTGCTGTGAAGTACTTTATAAGTTCACCATAATGCACTTGATTGTTTTTTAGGCAACAAGTGCTTTTTATATTTTATTTACTAGAGACGGTCGTATAATACTTTCTATTCGTTTAAAATGTTACATAAATTTTGATTTTCATAACAGGAAGGTGAAAATTTATATATACGAGCCTCCACTAAAGTAAAAACGAGTACGGAGGTAAATAAAAATGGATGAATTGAAGTTGAATAGTCTTTATCAAAAAATTGCTCAAACGGTAAATGAAATGATTCTTGAAGAATGGTCAAAAGTCTTAGTATATGGCGAAATAAATAAGCACATAAGAACTTCATTTTTTTATTATTATGGGAGGTTTTTTGATGGAGCACTTTACTTATAATGAATTATTTGAAGTTATCCAGGAGGATTATCAAGAGTATTTAAATAAAAATAGAGGATGTAGATATGCTATTGCTAGGGCCTTTAACGAGAATCTTGATCTGGGTAATATAGAGGATTTTATTGGTTATACGGCTATTGGTGAAATATTGATTACGCATGATAAAGTATTTAACGGATATCTTGAAGCTATAACAAATAAACTAAATAGTTTCAACCCTAAAGAAGCGTCAGGAGAATTGACAGCTGTAGAGATAGAGGATTTATCTAAAAGAATTAAAGAAGTATTAGAGGGGATCAATCATGTTGAAGTAGATTATGAGCCTAATACAGACAATAGAGATTAAAAATGAAGAACCTTTGGGAATAGTGAATTTATTCTCGTAAGGTTATTCTTTATTATTCACAGGTTTCAAAATAGCACTAGATTAAAAAGACTATATTGATATCATGATGAGTCGTTTACAGTAACAGATGGGGTTGACCTAATTACTAGGAAAAATTATTTGAAGCGAAACGCGAAGGGTTTGAAAATGGTTTTGAGGTAGTGTCGAATGTATCCTGAGAAATAGCCAAAGTGGAGTATGGAAAGCACTACACAAGAGCATATCTGAAAAGAGAAGGAATTAAACCATAAAAATTAAATTTTTATAGGAGAAATTTCGATGGAAGTGACTGGGTTTATTTCGATTATCGGCTGAGCTAGAAGATTGAAGAAAATGGCTACAGTTTTGAAAGAAACAACACCTCCTAAACAAGTAACAGTTGATGTTGAAATAATTTATTCCGGAAATGATATGCGTCCAAAGAAGTTTATAGTTAATTATTCTATTGATGGTGAGCTGGGCTTTGAAGTTATTGAAAATTAATCTAAGGAGTGAGAAAGTAGTATGAAAGAATTTGAAGATAGATTTAGTGAATTGCAAGCGGATATGATTTCCATATGTATGGAATATGTCGAAGATAGAGCGGATAAAGTATACGTCTATGCTTCATGTGAAGAAGGTATGATATCGGGTAAGTTCTTTTATTTAATTAACAATCAATATGTAAAGTGCCATAAGGTGAATGATGCGTTGGAGAATGGAGAAGAAAGATATGATATGTCTCCAGAACGAATGTTTAAGGTATTACAAATTATAGGTGAAGATATCGAAGAAATTGAAATATTATGCAAAGAATACGAAAGAGACATGCCAACGGAGATGAAATTAATATACGATGCTAACAGTGGCAAGTTCCAAGCTGAATACAAGTATGATTTAGTACATACAAATGATGATATAAAAACGGCTGATGATTTTGCTGACGAATGGTTTGAGGAGATAAAAAATAATAATCTCTAAATTGTTCACAGTTAAAGGTATGCTAAGATTTGAATTCATAACTCATGAAGGTTGTGCCATCATCGAGTTATATAACCATGTTCTGCTAAGGAAATTAACATGTTCGTTGGTTTAAAGATAGGATTAGTAATGAATTAATTTATATAACTAGCTATAAAACACCTGATTGCTTTTTAGGGCATCAGGTGTTTTTTTGGGGAAATTTATACTTTGACCAAAATGAATAATGCGTACATTGAATTCATAACCCATGAAGGTAGTATCATCATGGTATAGTTAACAAACAAGAGAGACTGTACAAGCTCGTAGCGATAAACAATAGATAATTGTAAAAAGGTTCCTTGGCCAAAGGAATGAACGCGGCGAATCATGCTCTCGATGCCTACAAAACATCCAAGTCTCTATCTATTCTACAAAAAAGTGAGATGGGCATTTACGGTTTAGTCTCGGCTAACGGATTAAGTGCAGCGATGCTTGGTAAGAGTATGTTTGGGAATGAGCTGACTGATGAACAGCGCCAGCAAAGCTTGATAACGGCACTGGGAATTTCGGGAGCAGCGAAACTTGTAGACAAAGCAGGAGCGAACTTCTCATACAGCAAGGCATACATACACCAGCAAGTCCAACATACTCAAACGCTCCTTAAAGAAAGTACCAAACAATTTTAGAAAATGTGTATGGAGGTAAATAAATGAATACAGAAGGACTGGAACATTTATATCAAAAAATAGGAACGCAATTGAATGTAATTATTCCGGAGGCCTGGGATAAAGTTTTATTGTATTCGGAAGTAACAGAGTGGTCTAATACAACTTATTTTTATTATTATCCATTTCAAAAAGCAACACCTATTTACAGTTTAGATATTGAAGATATGGATAATGTGGACGAAGAAGTTGATAATCAATTATTTGAATTATACACATATTTAAGAGCATTATGGAGTGAGTTTAAAAAGAATAAACAGGAGCCTTGGACTAATCTAACACTTGAATTGACGTCGGATGGGAAGTTTAATATTGACTATGATTATAGAAATTTAGAAAATGAAGATATTTATGAACAACAAGTAATTTGGAAATATGAGAGATTAGGTATGCTTCCAGATGATGATAGAAAACGTGATGTCAAAATAATTGAAGAATATAAAAAGAATAAACAAAAATGAATGAAAAGCAAAGCATATGTGAAGTGTACAGAAAAAGAAATGGTCATTTTGAAGTCTTGACCTTATGATGGTTATGCCATCATAAGCTACCGTTTAGACCCCCATCTCTTGACACGATAAAATAAGATATACGAGCTTAGGCGAGATGACATTTCACTGTGTGACGAGTAAAACATATGGAATGGACATAAAATTAACGAACTTGTACAAACTCGTAAGTTTTAACGTAGTAGTTGTTGTAGATAATGGACAATATGCAGTTCTATATAGTGTAAAGAGTGAAAATGACGAAATTCTTTATTACGAAGGTTGTTTACCGAACGATTCAATTTATATTTCAGAAATGCAATAAGGTTGATCCAATGTTCCAGAGTCTATTAAGGAATTTTATGAAAAGTTACAAGATGAACCATTAGGAATTAATATTGCTACAACATATGTTTTTTTTGAAAATGGCATGGGAGGTTATGTTGCCATAGATCTAAATAACTGTATCGATGATGTAGCAACATTGTGGTTTACCAATGACCAACCTGATTATAATGTGAATTTTTGGGATATTGTAGATGAATGGATTGTAATAGGACTTCAAGATAATTAAAAAATGTAAGTAGAAACAATAATATTTTTTTCTGATCTACTATTCACATCAAGAGAGTGGTTTACCCATTCCTGTAAGACTAGTAGATATAGAAACACATAAAATGAGAAAGCAGTTAATGAAAGGATAACATAGAGAATTAAGAGATTGCATGATTATAAATTTTTGATAAATAGTATGTTTTATATTTATTGGGTAGCAACCAAAGATGAAATTAATGAGGCGAGAGAAATTGCTGATTTATCATTTCTCGACAGAAGACTCTCACCTCAGGGAATGGGAACATAGCTCAATGAGTAGTGGGGGGAGTTCAATAGAAATGGGGATTAGCTAATGAGTAATTTAAAAGAAGGAAAATTGATAGTAGAAGGTATTGAAGTTAGTAAAGATACCAAATTGACTGTTTTTGAAAAATTTCTAACCATAAATACTAGTCTTGAGGTAAGGAAAAGAAAAAATGGTAAAGCGACAGTGGGATCTTTAAAACCTATACAATTGGGGAATAAAAAGTTTGCTGTTAGAATTTCATTTGAAAATAATAATATACAAGGAATACGATTAAAGGTTAGTGATCTATCCATTAACGAATGGGACTACGAAGAAAAATTATCACAACATGGAGAATGGTTAACAGAGCAAATAGGCTATCCTGAGGGAATCTTATCGGAAAATATGTTTGAGTGGGGGAAAATCACACAGTGGTATGATCAAAGATCTAGTGATGCGGGAATTAGTATATTATATTTTCAAAGTTGAAATCTTTAGTAGGCCTTAACAGTTTGTTGTTAAGGTCTTTTTTTATACATAAATAGAGAAATGAAAGAAAAGGATGGGCTTTAGAATGGAGAAGTAAAACCTTTACAAGTGAAATCACCGACTATTATGATACGAAGAGAGCGGCGGAAGGTATTGATCCTGAAAACTATCCGAGGATGAACGAGTCATAGCCGGCACCATAGGCTGCAATTCGCGAAGTTGAAAGGGCCTGGAGGATTGAAATAATGAATTTAAAGCAAGGAATTGTAACTATTGATGGGTTTACGATTGATTCTAAAACTAAATACTCTGAGGTAGTAAATAATCTAAAAAATCGTATGAAAACTACAAAAATCGATGAAGTGTCAGATGCTATTAGATTTTTATCTCCAGTTCAATTAGGAAGTAAAAAGTTTTTTATTAATATTTTCTTTGCTAATGAGCTTATCCAGGCAATCGAATTATGTGTAGCTGACCCATCTATTAACGAATGGGATTATAAGGCTTTAATTGCACAGCATGGAGAATGGCTTACTGAGCAAATTGGTTATCCTGAAGGTGTTCTTGATGACAATGTATACGATTGGGGAAAAATCAATCAATGGGAAGATTTTAGATCTAGGGACGCAGGAATTAGTATACTATATTTTCAAAACAGAGAATGTATCTAAAAGAATTAAAGAAGTATTAGAGGGGCTCGATCATGTTGAAGTAGATTATGAGCCTAATACAGACAAAAGAGATTAAAAATGAAGGACCTTTGGGAATAGTGAATTTATTCTCATAAGGTTCTTTTTTATTATTCAGCAATCAATTAGATTATTTTTAATAACCGCAGAAGGTTCAGCCACTTGTTTACTTTGATGGGCACATGAGTAAATCTATCATCAATGATAATTGGATTATTCGGTATGTCTGTTATGTTTAATGTAGTTAGGAAAGAAGTCCCCTTCCTCAAGGAATGCGAAGGGCGTAGCCCAGTGAGTAGGGAGGGGGTGAATTTCCTTCCGTCGTTAGACGGACTCTTTTTGTATAAAATATTGCCAATTGTTATTGTGGCGAATGAGTCGTAAAGAACTTAAATTCACTTGTTTATAGGTTTTTCCTGGCACAGTTAGATACTCGTCGTGTATATCTTTCACATAAGCTGTGCTGCTACCTGAAAAACCAGTGATAAACCCGATTTGACCAAATACACAAACTTGATCGTTTAGATGAAATCCTTTCACCATTCTTGTGTTTTTCTCATTTCTTTTTTGTGTGCGATTTTTTTCTTTTCTTCCTTTTCTAGCGGTTGCCTCGTGCAAAGAACGTTTTTTCTTTCTAAATTGTTTCATTACGAAAATGACTTCGACATTTCGGTTGATAACGCTTGGATTTGCAATCGCAATTGCGTCATTATAATGGGTTTTTTCAAGTTCTAATTCTTTTCGTTTAGGTGTTGTGATAGAACCATAGGTAATATGAGCCTCTGGATATTTCACAAATACCTTTCGACGAAAGCTATTCATAAACGGACCTTCTTTATACGATTTGGTTTTCCTTTTTTCTTGCATCCATTTCCAAAGAATTTGTCCTTCTTTATGATTTTCGCTTGTATGACAATCTGTACATAAGGTGATCAAATTCGATGCTCGGTCTGTCCCTTCGTGACTGCGATACACAATATGATGAGTTTGTAAGATTTTGTTTTTCTTTTTGCATAATTGACACGTATAGCTGTCTCTAGCGAATACAAAATACCGAACATCGTGATAGCCAGCAGCTGGTCCTTCTTGATATTCTTTTCCTTGAATAGATGGATGAATCATTTTCGCTACATCAAATTTTCCTACTTCTATATGAATCTTACAATTTGGAATAAGCGAAGCAAACGTATCAATCCAAAAGAACGTATTATCGATTCGACTTCGAATGGATGGCGGAAGCCACCCTTCTGGTCTTGGTGAGATAAACGATTTCTTTTCTTTTATCCACTTTTTCTTTTTGATACTATAAATGCGTTTTGTTTTGTGTTCAAATTTGGATTTTCTATAACGTGTTTTTCGATTACGTCGGCTTCCGCGATACGTGCTGCGTGTTTCTAAATCGCCCTTGATCCCTTGACGTAATTCAATTTCTCCTTTTGCTAACACGTTTCCTTCGGAAACAACAGCCATTCCTAAATGTTTAGCTCCTAAATCTACACCTAATAGGGTAGATTGGGTTGTTTCACCGGTAGGAACCGTCATTTGTATCGTAAAAGGCTGGTAGATTATAATTTTAGCTTTCTTTTCTTTTAGTAATATTCTAGCTTTTCTTTGTTCGCAAGGAGAAAGAGCTTCTCCTCGCATATTTTTGACGAATACTCTCAAGTCTCGTCCCTCCTTTGAAAGAGTTCGTTTCCCTTCGCCAATGTTGGTTCGCTTCTTGCTTCAGGTTGACCGTTCCTTCCCAATCAGAACTATTACAGAGCCTGAACGACAAAGGTGCTAGGGAATCACACCAGGTCGTATTCACATCCATACAGAAATGTATGAACCCATCAAAAAGATGGTCCCAACGTAGTCCACTCGCCACAGCTAACTGTGTACCGGAAGACTTAGGCTAGACAACTAGGGTCAAGCCCCCACTTCAAAACACGTTAGTGTTTAAGTGGTGGGTAGTTGACTTTCTTGCTGATTAAACTGACTACACGCACTTTTGGATTGTAAATCCATATGCACAACAATATTAATATTCATTTCTTCATTAATATCTTCTATATATCATATCTGATTCCCTTGAACTACCCACCACTTAGCTAAAGCTTGAAGTGGGGGATTCCTGCGAACACCAGTGTATCCACTAGTTATTTAGCAGGCTAACCCTGTCGCACCGACAGTTAGCAGTACAGACGGCTTATTAGCCTCCTGCGCGGTGTTGCTATTTTGTACGTTGAACTCGCCACACGCCCTACTCTGCTTGGTTTTCGCTACTTCGGTGCGTGTGGAGGCGATTAGAACGTTGAAGATTTTACGCGACAGACGTTTTTCCTGTCACAACCTCCTATCTTCAGTTTTCAAAGAATAACTTACAGGAATATTATACCATACGAACAAGTGTTTTAGATACCGCCAACCGATATTCATCTCCCACCTACTCATTGGGCTATTGCCCTTCATATTCCTTGAGGATGGGAGTTTTCTGTCGGGAAAAGATAAAATCCCCTCTTAGTTTAAAAGATTTTCTCTATTCTTTACATTGCTGTTTAGATGTGCTGTCATTTCACGGTTTATTTTCCTCTCTTAGCCTAGCGTACTTTTCGAAAGCTTGTCATGAATGCTGGGCGATTTGCATACATATTAGGGAAATGGTGGATACAGGAGGAACGTTAGATGGAATCAGTACTTGCTCTTTTGCCAAAAAAAATTCAAGATCCGCTTCTTAGAGTACCACCGGATATTTTGTCGCGCAGTGAAGAGGTACGCATTCGTGTTGGAAAACCAATTGAAGTAACTGTGGCAGGACAGCCATACTTTATTCCTTATGAGGTAAGCGCACGGGATGCGGAACAATTATTAAGTCATTTGAGTCAGTTTTCGTTATATACATTAGAAGAGGAATTGAAGCGCGGCTATATAACCATTGCTGGCGGACATCGTGTTGGTCTTGCGGGCAAGGTTATTTTAGAAAACGGTACAGTAAAAGCAATCCGTGATATTTCTTCATTTAATATTCGTATTGCTCGGCAAAAGATTGGTGTCGCCGAATCGCTTATTCCTTCTATATATAACGATCAATGGCATCATACATTGATTATCGGTGCACCGCAAACTGGAAAAACGACCATTCTTCGTGATATTGCAAGAATTATGTCCACGGGACATGAGCCGCTCAATATCCCTGCTAAAAAGGTAGGAATTGTTGATGAGCGTTCTGAAATTGCCGGCTGCGTTCATGGTGTACCGCAGTTAGAGTTTGGGATTCGCGTCGATGTGTTAGATGGATGTCCGAAAGCAGAAGGAATGATGATGATGATTCGGTCGATGTCACCGGATATATTAGTTGTGGACGAGATTGGCAGACAGGAAGATGCGTTGGCTGTTTTAGATGCAGTAAATGCGGGAATTAAACTCATCATTACAACGCATGGTTATACATTTCAAGAAGTCCAAAAACGTCCCTTTATTGCCAATCTGTTAGCTCAAAATATTTTTGAACGCTTTATTGAAATTAGACGAGATGATAAAGGAAACCGGAGCTATCATATTTTGAACGAAAAAGGACAACAGGTGTACGTGAAGGCAGGTGCTGAACTTCATGTTTAAATTGTTAGGCGCAGCAATTATTATCATAGCTACTACTTGGGCTGGTTTTGAGGCTGCCCGAAAATTAAGTACAAGACCGCGGCAATTACGGCAACTAAAAGTCGCTTTGCAATCACTCGAAGCGGAAATTATGTACGGGCATACCCCGTTGAAAGAAGCAGCGCAAAAATTACAAAAACAGCTGCCGAAGCCGCTGAATCATTTATTTGCGGCATTTGCCACAAGGCTTGATCAAGGGGAAACAACGGTTAAAGAAGCATGGGAGGAAAGTTTAACAGAAGTGTGGAGCTCTCTTTCTTTAAAGCAAGGAGAGTATGAAATTCTTACGCAATTTGGAGAAATGTTAGGCAAAAGCGATAAGTACCACCAGCAAAAGCAAATTATGCTGACGATGGCTCATTTAGAACGTGAAGAGAGCGAAGCCGTCGACCTGCAAGGAAAGTATGAAAAAATGATGAAAAGTCTTGGTTTTTTATCAGGGTTATTATTAATCATTTTGCTGATGTAGCAGAAGTGGGAGGAATGGAAGATGGGCATTGAAGTAGACATCATTTTTAAAATCGCAGGAGTGGGCTTAGTTGTCGCCTTTTTGCATACGATTCTTGATCAAGTTGGAAAAAAAGAATATGCCCAGTGGGTTACTTTATTCGGCTTTATTTATATTTTGTTTATGGTTGCCTCGATTGTAGAAGATTTATTTCAAAAAATTAAATCGGTCTTTTTGTTTCAGTAAAGGAGGGGATGCGTCATTGAGATCATAAAGATTGTTGGGATTGCTCTCGTGGCTGCTTTTCTTGCTTTAATTATAAAAGAACAAAAGCCGAATTTCGCTTTCTTATTAGTTGTTTTTGTTGGCTGTTCTATTTTCTTGTTTTTGGCAGATAAAATTTATGAAATTATTATGATGCTTGAAAAGCTGGCCATTAATGCAAATGTAAATACGGTTTACCTAGAAACGATTCTTAAAATTATCGGCATTGCCTATATTGCTGAATTTGCTTCTCAGATTACAAAAGATGCCGGCCTTGGCTCATTGGCTTCTAAAATTGAGTTAAGTGGGAAAATTTTAATTTTAGCGATGGCCATTCCGATTTTAACGGTCATTATCGAAACCATCTTACAGATGCTCCCAAGTTAATGAACAATTTCTACTAGTCGATGAGGTGAAGTTATGAAGCAGCGGCATCTTTTTTTTATCGTTGTATACACGCTGTTCCTTTTTTTTCAAACGACCGTTGGACAGGCTGCTGAAGAAGATGAATTGAAACAAGAACCCATTATGCAGTCGGATTTAGTACAAGATCAACTTGAGAGAATTGACTTTGAAGAGTTAAAAACCTTTTGGGATAGCGTCATTACAGAGTATGGTGGTTTTTTGCCAGAAAGTCAAAAAGGCAGCTTTATGGATTTTGTAAGTGGAGAGAAGCAATTCTCCTTTAGCGAGTGGTTTAAAGGTATTGCAAAGTTTGTCTTTCATGAGCTGCTTGTGAATGGAAAGCTGCTTGGTTCGCTTCTTCTGCTAACAATCTTTAGTATGTTTTTGCAATCTTTACAAAATGCTTTTGAACAAAGCTCCATTAGTAAAGTCGCATATGCCATTGTGTACATGGTGCTCATTATATTAGCGTTAAATAGCTTTCATGTAGCAATGGAATATACGAAAGAGACCATTAACATGATGACTTCCTTCCTAATGGCGCTTATTCCATTGTTACTTGCGCTAATTGCTACTTCGGGAGGGCTCATTTCAGCCGCTTTTTTTCACCCGCTTTTGATGTTTTTGATGAATACAAGCGGCATTTTAGTTCAATATGTCGTGCTGCCGCTCTTATTCTTTTCGGCGATTTTAAGCATTGTCAGTACACTTACCGATCATTATAAAGCGACGCAGCTTGCCCAGTTATTGCGAAACTTTGCCATCGGTATTCTCGGTGCATTTATGACGGTTTTTCTTGGGGTCATTTCCGTACAAGGAACTTCTTCGGCTGTAGCTGATGGCGTGACGATTCGGACGGCTAAGTTTATAACAGGAAATTTTATTCCGGTGGTTGGCCGAATGTTCACTGATGCTACAGATACCGTCATTAATGCATCGGTTTTATTAAAAAATACAGTGGGAATGGCTGGAGTTGTTATTTTATTAGCGATTATCACATTTCCTGCCCTTAAAATTTTAGTGATTTCGTTTATCTATAAATTGGCAGCGAGTTTATTGCAGCCGCTCGGTGGAGGTCCGGTGATTGCTTGTCTCGGTATTATTAGCAAAAGTATCATCTTTATTTTTGCGGCGCTTGCGATTGTGTCACTTATGTTTTTTCTAAGTATCACCGTTATTATTGCTGCGGGGAATATTACGCTCATGGTTCGTTAGAGAGGAGGCGATATCGTGGATTTTTTAGCTAGTTGGATCTCAAATATTATTATATTTATTCTATTAGCGACCGTCATCGATATGCTGCTTCCAAACTCAGCTCTGCAAAAGTATTCAAAAATGGTGATTGGGCTGCTGCTTATAGCGGTTATTATTACACCGATTCTACGTTTACTTCATACAAATTTTGATGATGTTCTAGCCTCTGCGACGATTCAATTTGAGCAGGGAGAGGCTCAGTCACTTGGAAATTTAACAGAATCGAAGAAAAAAGAAATACAAGCTGCCCAAAGTGCATATATTTTAGAACAAATGGCTGTCCAATTACAGGCAGAGGCAGAAGAGGAGCTGATGGAGAAGTATCAAATGGAGATTCAGGATATTGAGGTAACTGTTAAGGATGAAGAGAAACCAGAACCAGAGAATTTACAACATATTACGGTTAGCCTATCAGAAGTAAAAGAGGATGAAACCATTGAAGCCATTGCGAAGGTAGAGATTGATACAAAGCGTGCTCTTGTGACAGATGATGCACGCTATGCAGATGTGAAACAATTCCTAGCAAATACTTGGTCCATTGATGAAGAAATGATTCAAATTGCCGGGGAAAGGAGGGACTAAACCATTGAAAAATGAAAAAGGTCCATTATCCTGGCTCACTCAATTTTTGAACAAACATAAAAATCAAAAGGATAAGAAGCCATCACTCTATGTATATGTCTTTATCATCGTTCTACTTGGAATGGGGATTATGATGGTCGGTAATTTATTTACGGCTAATCAACCGGAACAAAATGAGAAACTTCAATCCGTATTTAACAATAAGGAAGAACCAAAAGACGCCGAAGTATTTGGTCAGAAAAACGAATCAGAATTTAAAACAACACGAGAGTATGAAGTGTATTTACAAAATGAGATGAAAGAAGCACTGGAGATGATTGCGGGTGTCAGTGATGTGAAAGTTGTCATCTATGTGGATGCAACAGAGAAGAAAGAATTTGAAAGAAATAAAGTAACCCAAAAACAGGTGACAGAAGAAGCTGATCAAGAAGGTGGGAAGCGAACCGTAGAAGATACTTCGATTGATGAACAGCTCGTTATTATAAAAAATGGTGATAAAGAGGGTCCAATTGTTACACAAACGAAAAAGCCTAGTGTTAGCGGTGTATTAGTTGTTGCCAAAGGTGCTGAAAATATCCAAATAAAAAAATGGATTGTAGAGGCGGTAACTCGTGCTTTAGATGTACCAAGCCATCGCGTATCTGTAATGCCTAAAAAATAGGAGGGTGTATACTATGTTATTGAAAAAACAAACAGTATGGTTATTAACGATGTTAAGTCTTGTCGTCGTCTTATCTGTCTATTATTTAACATCTCCTGAAAATGTACAAAATGCAGCGACATCGGAACAGCAAAAGAATGAACAAAATGAAAATGCCATGGTTGGAGACGAAATGGAATCAGAATCAGAATCAGTAGCGAAGCCTGATGCAACTGACACAAAGAAAGAAGAAAAATCTGATACAAAGTCAGACACAAAATCAGATGAGGAAGCGAAAAAAGATTCTGAAGCATCCGTAGCGATTACTTCTGGAGACGATACATTTGACGCTTTACGTATGCAAATTGATGATGAACGATCTAAATTAAGCCAAGAATTAACAGAAAAAATGGGGAATACAGAGCTAAGTACGGAGGAAAGAAACGCTGCTTATGAAGCGGTCGAACAATTAAGTGAGATTAAAGTAAAGGAAAATATTCTAGAAGGAATGATTGTTTCGCTAGATTTTGATGCGGCTCTTGTACGTGTAGATGGGGACGATGTGAAGGTGACGGTAAAAGCTGAAGAGCAATCGGCAGCTGATGCAAATAAAATTATGCGCCTTGTTCGAGGAGAAATAGAAGATGCTAACGATATTTCTGTAGAATTCCAGGTAGAAAAATAAGGAAGGAAATAGGATGATCTGATACACAACAGTTTTATAGATTAAAAGAGTAAAATTTTAGTCCCTTTCTTTTATACGAAAGGGACTTTTTTTGAAATTTATTAGGAAATATAAGGGATAAAAGAGAGGGAAGATAAAAAGTTTTTTGAATTTTAATAAAAATGATGTAAGCGATTACTTTTTATTGGATTTTTAATTTGAATATTTTTACAAATGTTATATTAGAAGTGTTTTTTGGGTTTTGAATTCAATAATCTGTAAGTGTAGTTTGATTATTACATGGTTAATTTTAGGTTTTTTCTGCTAGTTTTTAAGTGGATTATGTATTTTTGATAAACTAATTATTGAATTTTCAGTAGATTGTATCGTATGATGTTAAGGGCTAGATAATAATTTTTTTTTACTGATTTGAAAATAATATTCCACAGTAATGAAATCTCTGTTATACTACAGGTAAGGTATTAATTCTTGTAATTTTAAAGAACTAATAGTAATCCGCTCTAGCTATTAAAATATGTGAATTCTTCAGAATTTTTTTGAAGTAAACGTCTACATTATTAGCGGACGTTTCATGAAGAAAGTTATTGAAGATAGCATGTAATTTGACAGAGTAAATTTCTTTTAAGGATGTTTTTTTCTCTTCGGTGCGGACAGACTGTAGTTGAGAGTTACTGAAAAGATGCCTCAACCAAAACATTAAAACAAGACAAGGAGTGCCAAGATGAAAGTACAAGAAATTCGTGAAATTATTAAATTAGTTGATCAATCAAACATTAGTGAATTTTCTTTTGAACAAGAGGGTTCAAAAATTAAATTAAAGAAAACAGAAGTAGGTACAGTTGTTTACCCAACAGCAGCTCCAGAAGTGAAAGCTGTAGAAGCTCCAAAAGCTGCTCCAGCACCAGCTGCTGCACCAGTAGAAGCTCCAAAAGCTGCTCCAGCACCAGCTGCTGCACCAGTAGCTGCTGTAGCTCAAGATACAGAAGGATTACATAAAATCACTTCTCCAATGGTTGGAACTTTCTATCAATCTCCATCACCAGACGCTGATCCATATGTAAAAGCTGGCGATAAAGTAACTGGCGATTCAATCGTATGTATCGTTGAAGCAATGAAACTTTTCAATGAAATCGAAGCAGAAGTAAACGGTGAAATCGTTGAAGTGTTAGTTAAAGACGGCGAGCTTGTAGAGTACGGTCAAGCATTATTCTTAGTAAAGCCTGAGTGAGGAGTTGTTCCAAAATGATTAAAAAGGTATTAATTGCAAACC
Source organism: Peribacillus asahii (assembly GCF_003570725.1). Lineage (GTDB taxonomy): Bacteria > Bacillota > Bacilli > Bacillales > DSM-1321 > Peribacillus > Peribacillus asahii. Next base: position 379,768 of record NZ_QWVS01000002.1, on the reverse strand, counting down.
GTGGGGAAATTGCAGTACGTATTATTCGTGCTTGTAAAGAACTAGGGATTGAATCAGTAGCAGTTTATTCTGAAGCTGATAAAGATGCCCTTCATGTTCAACTTGCTGACGAAGCATATTGTATTGGACCTAAACTATCAAAAGATAGCTATTTAAATACAACGAATATTCTTAGCGTAGCGAAGAAAACAGGGGCTGACGCTATTCACCCTGGTTATGGTTTCCTTGCTGAGAATGCTGACTTTGCTGAGCTTTGCCGTGACGTAAACATTACGTTTATCGGACCAAGCCCAGAAGCAATCAGCCAAATGGGTACAAAAGACGTAGCACGTCGTACGATGGAAGCTGCGAATGTTCCGATTGTACCTGGTACAAAAGGTGTTATCGCAAGCGTTGAAGAAGGTGTAGAGTTTGCTGGTAAAATTGGTTACCCAGTAATCATTAAAGCTACAGCCGGCGGTGGCGGTAAAGGGATCCGTGTTGCAAGAACAGAAGAGGACCTGATTAAAGGCATCAACATCACGCAACAAGAAGCGGCAACTGCTTTCGGTAACCCAGGTGTTTATATTGAGAAATTCATCGAGGATTTCCGCCATGTTGAAATCCAAGTTATGGCTGATAACCATGGCAATGCGATTCACCTTGGAGAGCGTGATTGTACAGTTCAACGTCGTCTGCAAAAACTTGTTGAAGAAACTCCATCACCAGCTCTTGACGGCGAACTACGTGAAGAAATGGGTCAAGCTGCTGTAAAAGCTGCACTTGCAGTTAACTACTCTGGTGCAGGTACAGTTGAATTTATCTTTGATTACAAAGCTCGTAAGTTCTACTTCATGGAAATGAACACTCGTATCCAAGTAGAACACCCAGTTACAGAAATGGTAACAGGTTTCGACTTAATTAAAGAACAAATCAGAGTGGCATCTGGTGAAAAGTTATCAATTTCACAAGAAGATGTAACATTCAATGGTTGGTCTATTGAGTGCCGTATCAACGCTGAAAACCCAGCGAAAAACTTCATGCCTTCAGCTGGAAAGATCCAAAACTATCTTGCTCCAGGCGGTTTCGGAGTGCGTGTTGATTCAGCGGCATACCCAGGCTACTCAATCCCACCATACTATGATTCAATGATTGCGAAATTGATTGTTCACGCTCCAACTCGTGAAGAGGCAATTGACAAAATGAAACGTGCTTTAAGTGAATTTGTCGTTGAAGGAGTTCATACAACAATTCCGTTCCACCTTAAATTACTTTCTCATGATCAGTTTGTTTCAGGAGAATTTAATACGAAATTCCTTGATATTTATGATGTAATGAACTCATAATGTAAGGAAGATAGGAGGTGCTTGGAATGAGTGAAGTAGAAAATCAATTGCTTGAAGTGACTGACTATAATAGTGGACTTGGCAAGGTTGAAATTGCTCCAGAAGTAATTGAAGTCATTGCGGGGATTGCTGCATCCGAAGTTGACGGGATTGCTCATATGCGCGGTAATTTTGCGACAGGTGTCGTAGAAAAGCTGGGCAAGAAAAATCACGGCAAAGGTGTTAAAGTCGATTTAACTGGAGAAGCAATTAAAGTGGATCTCTATTGTGTCATGAAGTTTGGAGTCTCTATTCCGAAAGTTGCGCAAGAAGTACAAGATAACATTCGTCAAGCTTTGTTAAACATGACCGCTATTGATGCTGGTGAAGTAAACGTACATGTTGTCGGAATACAATTCGAAAACGCAAAGCAGGAAGCAGATTACGAGCAAGATATTTAATCATTCTAAACGAATCCTCGAAAAACCCGGCTAATAGCCGGGTTTTTTGTCGTAAGGCTGTTTCGTTTTCCTTGAAACGCTTGCAAGATGTGTAAGTGCTTGAAGTTATCCTTTAATTCATGTTTATTTTCTGTTAGAGTAGATAAGATGGATGTAAGAAAGTTATGAAAAATGGGCACAGTAAGTTTGATAAAAAGGCTGTGTTACACAATGTTGCTAATTAAAGTATCGTAAGTAACAAAGCCGATGAAAAAGAACGATGGATATTATGGATAAAATAAAGAAAATCTTAATATTTTTGTTTTTTTATAAATTAATGTTCGTCTGTGCAAGCATTTTCAGATATAATAGTAGATGTTAAAGGAGTAATATGATGAAAAGAAGAACAGCACGTGAAAAAGCCCTTCAAGCATTGTATCAAATCGATATCGTTGGAGCAGAAGTACAAGATGCGATGGAAAGCGTATTGAATGGTGCAGAACCTGATCACTATTTAGAAGCAATAATCACAGGTGTTACAGGGAAACGTGAAGAATTGGATGAAATCATCCGTGGGAATTTAGAGAATTGGAAATTAGAAAGACTGGCGAATATTGACCGGAATTTACTTCGTATGGCTGTTTATGAAATGGCCTACAGTGAAGATGTTCCTGTTAGTGTTGCAATTAATGAAGCGATTGAGATTGCTAAGAAATTCGGTGACGATCAATCAAGCAGCTTTGTAAATGCCGTTTTATCAAAAGTGAAAGCTCATTTAGGCTTTTAAAAGCTTAGCTAATCGGATGCCACCGCAATTTCTTTTACAGCATAATTACTATTGGGAGGATACAATCATGACAGCTCAAATTATTAATGGGAAAGAAATTGCACAGGCAGTGAGACAAGAAATTCGTGAAGAGGTAGAACAATTAAAGCAAAAAGGTCTTGTGCCTGGTTTAGCTGTAATTTTAGTTGGAGATAATCAAGCTTCACAGACTTATGTGCGTAATAAAGAAAAGGCATGTGCTGATTTAGGTATGCATTCTGTGTTGATTAAAAAACCTGCTACACTTTCACAAGAAGAACTAATTGAAAACATTAATGAATTGAATCAAGATGACTCAATTCATGGGATTTTAGTTCAACTTCCATTACCATCTCATATTAATGAGGAAGCTATTATTGAAGCTATTTCACCGGAGAAAGATGTAGACGGCTTCCATCCAATTAATATTGGAAGAATGATGACAGGACAAAGAGCTTTTTTACCTTGTACCCCATATGGAGTTATGGTAATGCTCAAACATATTAATTATGATTTGGAAGGCAAGCATGTTGTAGTTGTTGGCCGAAGCAATATTGTTGGAAAACCGATGGGACAATTGCTATTAAATGCAAATGCGACGGTAACGTACTGTCATTCTAAAACAAAAGATTTGACTTATTTCACAAAACAGGCTGATGTCATTGTTGCAGCGGTTGGGAGAAGAAATACAATTACGAGCGAGCATATTAAAGAGGGTGCGGTCGTGATTGACGTAGGAATCAATCGTAATGAAGAAGGAAAACTATGCGGGGACGTTGACTATGAAGATGTGTTAAGCAAAGCTTCTTATGTAACACCAGTGCCAGGAGGCGTTGGACCAATGACGATTACAATGCTAATGCAAAACACTATAGAATCAGCTCAAAGAGCATATAATGTACGCCAATCTGCTTTAAAATGTTAAAAAGTCGTTAAAATATTTCGATGAAGCGGTTTCTTGTTTTATAATAACAAGAGACCGCTTTTTTAATAATGCAAGAAAGTATAAACTGTTTGACATGTTTTAATGTTTAGCTCTGGGCGCCATCGGCTTTATCGTTTAGATAATCGCTTCGGAAGGCAAAGAACGTCTTCCATCAGTGCTTATCTTATGCTTGTCGGCGATGACGGGCGCCTTGCGCTTTTCTTATAAGGAGACGGAATTTAAAATATGAGTGAACAACAATATTTGAGCGTTTCGGCACTAACTAAATATATTAAGCGAAAGTTCGATGTGGATCCGCATTTACAGCATGTTTATATAAGAGGGGAAATCTCGAATTTTAAACAGCATACAAGCGGACATATGTATTTTACGTTAAAAGACGAAAAATCACGTCTTTTAGCCGTCATGTTTTCGGCCCATACTAGAGGGATGAAGTTTGTTCCGGAAAATGGGATGAAGGTACTTGTACGCGGTGATGTAACGGTTTATGAAGCAAGTGGACAGTATCAAGTCTATGTAAAACATATGGCTCCTGATGGAATTGGTGATCTATATTTAGCTTATGAGCAATTGAAGAAAAAGCTTGAGGAAAAAGGAATGTTTAGCGAGCAGCATAAGAAGGCGATTCCTCCTTATCCTCATACTGTTGGGGTTATTACATCGCCTACAGGAGCTGCTTTAAGAGATATTCTAACAACGATTAAGCGTCGTTACCCGATTGCCAAAGTGATTATTTATCCTGCACTTGTACAAGGAGTAAATGCTGCAAAGTCTATTGCTTTAGCGATATCGAAGGCAAATGAGCGAAGAGAAGCGGATGTATTGGTTGTAGGTCGCGGTGGAGGGTCTATTGAAGAGCTTTGGGCTTTTAATGAAGAAATCGTAGCCGAATCTATTTATGATTCTGATCTGCCTATCATTTCAGCAGTCGGTCATGAAACAGACTTTACAATTGCTGATTTTGTCGCGGACTTGCGAGCGCCAACACCGACAGGAGCAGCTGAGATGGCTGTCCCTCATATGAATGAAGTGCTGGAGCGGCTAATGAACCGAAAAAATCGTCTAACACGCTCAATGCAGGAACGGATTCATTTCGAATCGAATCGTTTAGCCAGGTTAGAGAAATCGTATGCGTTTCGCTATCCACAAAAAATGTATGAACAAAAACTAGAGCAACTAGACCGGGCTACGGAGCGTTTACAGAAAAATAGTGAGCGCTATTTTATGAATAAGAAAGAAGCATTAGAGCAAATGGATGCCATCTTAAGACGTCAGCATCCTGCAGAAGCTCTTCAACGCTCAAAAGAATCATTAGAGCAGCGTCATAAAAATTTGAATCGCGCTATGATGGCTATTTTAAAACAAAAGACTCAATCATTTGTTCATATAACCTCGACTTTATCGGCCGTCAATCCTCTGCAAATTATGGAAAGAGGATACGGGCTAATCTTTGGGGAAGATGAGAAGCTCATTAAAAGCACGAAACAAGTGTCTAAAGGAGATAAGATTTCTGTCTCGATTAAGGATGGTACACTTACATGTAAAATTGAAGAAATTCAAGAGGGGGTAGAGTCGTGAAGGATCAACAAGAGCTTTCATTTGAAGAAGCAATGGAAAGTTTAGAACAAATCGTAGAAAAGTTAGAGGAGGGAGATGTCCCTTTAGAAGAAGCTATCTCGATTTATAAACAAGGAATGAACTTATCTCGTCTTTGTCATATGAAACTGAAATCGGTAGAAAATCAATTAACAGAAATCTTAAATGAAGATGGACAATTAGAGAGTTTTACAACTGTAGAGGAGGAAACACCGTGATGCTAGACTATGCTGCGTTTTCCAGAGAATATAAGGCGGTTATTGAGAAGGAAGTTGTTGAGTATGTGAGAAAGTTGCAGGCTCCTTCTATTGTGAAAGAAGCAATGATTTATTCATTAGAAGCAGGGGGAAAACGAATTCGTCCAATGCTTACTTTTGCTGTATTAGCTTCCTTTGGTCGAGATATAGAACGTGCTATTCCGGTCGCCGCTGCTATTGAGATGATTCATACTTATTCATTAATTCACGATGATTTACCTAGTATGGACGATGATGATCTTCGTCGTGGTAAACCAACGAATCATAAAGTTTTCGGTGAGGCCGTTGCTATACTTGCCGGTGATGCATTACTTACATATAGCTTTCAATTAATTGCGGAGATGACTCATTCTGAAGTAACTCCAGAGATGAAATTAGAATTAATTTCAGAAGTTAGTAAATCTGCAGGAGCTGAAGGAATGGTCGGTGGTCAAATTGCAGATATGGAAGGGGAAAATAAGCAATTGACCCTTGAACAGCTAGAATACATTCACGAGCATAAGACAGGTAAACTATTAGCAGCTAGTATTTTATCCGGTGCTATTTTAGCAGGAGCGAGCGCCGAGCAGCGTCAGCATTTACGGCAGTTTGCTTTTCATTTAGGACTAGCCTTTCAAATCCGCGATGATATTCTCGATATTGAGGGAACGGAAGAAGTACTTGGCAAACCGGTCGGCAGCGATATGACTAATCATAAAAGTACTTATCCAGCATTGCTTACGTTACAAGGTGCAAAGGAGAAGTTAGCGGAGCAGGTTCAATTAGCTCAAGACGCATTAGCAGAGACTAAGTTGCCTACAATGATTCTACTTAGTGAACTGACTGATTTAATCGCAAACCGTAACCATTAATTTATGTAACGAATTTGTGATGAATTAAGGTTTATGCTATAATTATAATGCTAAAATATGTGGAACTAATTAAATTTTTGATGATTGTACACAGTCGCCGAAATCATTTTGGATGCAGGCGGCTATTTTTACTATTGGCTGTGTTTCCTCATATTGTTAATCGACCGTATCGTATACTAAAGCCTCACTTAGAAACCGTATTCTCTCTATAGAACAGGCTTTGGTATAATAAAGATAGAACTCGATTTTGCCAGGCTGAAAAGTACGATAAATCGATAAAGGTTTGCTTATTCAAAAATACACATTATAATGACTTATAAATAAAAACAACTTAAAAAGATTTTTCGGACTAGCGTTATAAATGTTTATGTTATGCTTGCTTTGTAATAGCTGTTTGCCGAAAATGACAGAAAGTGAGTGGTCCTGTTTGGATCTTCTATCTATAAAAGACCCTTCATTTTTGAAGAGCTTGAGCAATGAGGAATTAGTTGAATTAAGTGCAGATATTCGTCGATTTCTCGTTGAAAAGACATCGGTAACAGGCGGTCATATCGGTCCTAATTTAGGTGTCGTCGAATTAACGATTGCTCTTCATAAGGAATTCGATAGTCCAAAAGATAAAATTATTTGGGATGTAGGGCACCAATCTTATGTTCATAAAATTTTAACTGGACGAGCTAAAGATTTTGATACATTAAAGAAATATAAGGGGCTTTGTGGGTTCCCGAAGATGGTTGAAAGTGAGCATGATGTTTGGGAAACCGGACATAGTTCTACTTCTCTTTCTGCTGCCATGGGAATGGCGGCTGCACGGGATATTAAACAAGAACAAAGCTATATTCTGCCTGTGATCGGAGATGGTGCCTTAACGGGTGGAATGGCACTCGAAGCACTTAATCATATTGGGGATGAAAAGAAGGATATGATTGTTATTTTGAATGATAACGAAATGTCCATTGCACCAAATGTTGGTGCACTTCATTCTGTGCTTGGTCGACTTCGTACAGATGGCAAATATAATCGTGCTAAAGACGAATTAGAGTGGTTGTTGAAAAAGATACCAGCAGTTGGCGGTAAATTGGCAGCAACAGCAGAGCGTCTAAAAGACAGCTTGAAATATGCACTCGTTTCAGGAATGTTTTTTGAAGAATTAGGATTTACGTATCTGGGGCCGGTTGATGGTCATAATTACGAAGATTTGTTTGAAAACTTCCGTTATGCGAAAAAAATAAAAGGTCCCGTTTTATTACATGTTATTACGAAAAAAGGAAAAGGATACACACCTGCTGAAACGGATACGACTGGAAATTGGCATGGAACGGGTCCTTATAAGATTGAAACGGGTGATTTTGTTAAGTCACATAGCAACGGTCCCGCATGGAGTTCGCTTGTAAGTGAGACTGTTCGTAGGTTAGCACGTCAGGATGAGCGAATTGTAGCCATTACACCAGCCATGCCTGTTGGTTCAAAGTTAGAGGGCTTTGCTAGTGAATTCCCTGAACGTTTCTATGATGTCGGCATTGCCGAACAGCATGCTGCAACGTTTGCGGCAGGGCTTGCTACGCAAAAAATGAAACCGTTTTTAGCCATTTATTCGACGTTTTTACAAAGAGCTTATGACCAAGTTGTGCATGATATTTGTCGTCAAAATTTAAATGTTTTTATCGGGATTGATCGAGCGGGGCTTGTTGGATCAGATGGGGAAACACATCAAGGGGTCTTTGATATTGCATTTCTTCGTCACGTGCCGAATATCGTTTTAATGATGCCAAAGGACGAAAACGAAGGCCAGCATATGGTGAATACAGCGATTCAATATGATGATGGGCCGATTGCGATGCGTTTCCCACGAGGAAATGGCTCCGGAGTACCAATGGACAAAGAGTTAAAGCAAATTCCAATTGGTAGTTGGGAAGTGCTTAAAGAAGGCTCGGATGCTGTTATTTTAACCTTTGGTACAACAATTCCGCTAGCGATGAAGGCAGCCACACAGCTGGAGAAGGAAGGCTATTCTGTTAAAGTTGTAAATGCTCGCTTTATTAAACCGATGGATGAGAATATGTTAAATGCATTACTAGGTAGTAAAGTTCCTATTTTAACGATTGAAGAAGCGGTTCTTCAAGGCGGGTTTGGTAGTGCGGTGATGGAGCACGCTCAAGAACAAGGATTTTACGGTGCAATTATTGACCGTATGGGAATTCCAGACTACTTTATCGAACATGGCAGTGTCGATGAACTGTTGGAAGAAATCCATTTAACAGCCGAAGCGGCAGTTAAGAAAATTAAACGAATGACACCGAAAAAACAAAAAAGGGCATGAAGCGATGAAAGTAATGAAAGAAAGGCTAGATGTTCTCCTTGTACAACAAGGACTAGCTGAAACACGTGAAAAAGCAAAACGAATGATTATGGCTGGACTTGTATACGCCAATGAAGAACGATATGAAAAGCCAGGTGAGAAGGTGCCTGTTGATTTAGAGTTTTCCATTAAAGGAAAAGTCATGCCTTATGTCTCAAGAGGTGGACTAAAGCTTGAAAAGGCGCTGAAGACCTTTGATGTAACTGTTGAGGGCAAAATTCTTTTAGATATCGGTTCTTCAACAGGTGGATTTACGGACTGTGCGTTGCAAAATGGAGCCGTGATGTCGTATGCGGTGGATGTTGGTTATAATCAATTAGCTTGGAAACTTCGTCAGGATGAGCGGGTAAAAGTGATGGAGAGGACTAATTTTCGTTATGTAACACCTGCTGATTTGGACGGAGAGATGCCAAGTTTTGCGAGCATTGATGTCTCATTTATTTCTCTTACATTAATTTTACCCGTTCTTAAAACGCTGCTTGTGGCTAACAGTGATGTGATTGCACTGGTCAAACCACAGTTTGAAGCAGGAAGAGACCAAGTCGGGAAAAAAGGAATTGTTCGCGACCCTAAAATTCACAAAGAAGTGTTGAATAAAATTATTATGTTTGCTGTCAAAGAAGGATACGATGTCCAAAATGCTTCGTTCTCTCCGATTACTGGAGGAGATGGCAATATTGAATTTTTATTACACCTTAGTTGGCAGGGCTCAAAACAAACGGGAGAGAACTTTCTTCGTCAGTCAGTTGATGAGATCGTGAATGAAGCTCATGCTCAGTTTAAGAAAGAATAATTTGTCGCTCCTTTAGATTTTGGCTAGAGGAGCTTTTTTTATCACGGTTATGTTATAGAACGCTGTTGATTTTGTCTTATTTCGTTTGAAATTGACATTTCATATGTATTTTATACAATTGTTGGATGTAAGAGGGCTGGCAGAGGAGCAGAAATACATGTACAATTGTATAAAAATACGCTACCATTAATAATATTGAAGGCTGTACAAACCCCTGTTTTAGAACAAAATTTGACTAATAATATGGAATATAGCCTGGAAAAATGAGAGGTGCTTTTACGTACATGAATAAAGGGCAAAGGCATATAAAAATTCGAGATATTATTACAAATAATGATATAGAGACGCAAGATGATTTAGTCGATCAGCTGAAAAGTGCGGGCTATAATATAACTCAAGCAACGGTTTCTCGAGATATTAAAGAGCTCCATCTTGTGAAAGTTCCTTTACCAGATGGACGTTATAAATATAGTTTACCTGCGGATCAGCGTTTTAATCCTCAGCAAAAACTTAAGCGAATGTTAGTAGATGCTTTTGTTAAAATCGATGCAGCGAATAACTTGCTTGTTATGAAGATGCTTCCGGGAAATGCTCAGGCGATATGTGCACTCATTGATAATTTAAATTGGGAAGAGATTCTTGGAACAATCGGTGGCGATGATACATGCTTAATTATTTGTCGCTCGGATAAAGAAGCAGAAATGGTTGCTCAAAAATTTTTAGATATGCTCTAGACGGTTTGGGGTGAGGAATTTTGTTATCAGAATTATCGATTAAAAATTTTGCCATTATAGATAGTTTAGCGATTTCTTTAGAAAAAGGCTTAACGGTGCTAACTGGAGAAACAGGAGCAGGAAAGTCCATTATTATTGATGCTATTCACTTATTAGTAGGGGGACGCGGGTCAGCGGAGTTTATTCGACATGGGGAAACGAAGGCTGAAATCGAAGGGTTATTTCAAATCGATGAGCCGCAGCACCCTGTTTTTGTTAAAGCATCGGAATTTGGGATTGATATAAGTGATGGCATGGTTGTTATAAGACGAGAAATGTCTACGAGTGGCAAAAGCGTATGTCGAGTAAATGGAAAGCTTGTGACCATCGCTACGTTACGTGAAATTGGTCGAACGCTTATCGATATTCATGGACAGCACGAACATCAAGAGCTGATGGATGAACGTCTTCATTTACCTTTACTTGATCAATTTGGCGGGGAAGAGATTATGCTAGCGCTTTCGGAATATGAAAAGCTATATAAGCGCTATAACACTGCTCAGAAGCAGTTAAAAAGTCTCAGCCAGGACGAGCAGCAAATGGTGCATCGACTCGATTTAATTCAGTTTCAATTTGATGAAATTCAAAAGGCTGAGTTGAAGCTGTACGAAGATGAGCAGCTTCTTGAGGAACGAAAAAAAATTAATAACTATGAAAAAATTCATGAAGCTTTGCAAACGAGCTACAATGCTTTGAATGGTGAACAGCATGCGTTAGATTGGCTATCGATTGCGATGCATCATTTAGAAGAAGCAGCTAACCTCGATGAATCTTTAAAGAATAGTTCAGACATTGTTTCAAATAGTTACTTTTTATTAGAAGACGCCATTTCAACGATTCGTGATCAACTGGATTCTCTTGATTTTGATACGGAACGGATTGATTTTATTGAAGGGCGCCTAAATGAAATTAACCAATTGAAACGTAAATACGGACGTACGATTGAGGAAATTGTCGAATACGGAGCAAAGATTGAAGAAGAAATTGAAACGTTGCTTAATCGTGAAACGCATATTGCTAAGCTGGAAAAGGAGTTAAACTCGATTAAAGCAGATTTACTCGTTGAGGCCAAACATTTATCGAGTCTTCGTCAAACCTATGCAGAGCAATTAACGAAAAAAATTAAGCAAGAACTGAAAGAATTATATATGGAAAAAACCGTTTTCGAAGCTCATTTTCATCAAACGGCTCATACATTTGATGAAACAATCGACAGAGAAATTAATCGAACAGGACTTGATGTCATGGAGTTTTATATTTCAACGAATCCTGGTGAACCGCTAAAACCGTTATCGAAAATTGCCTCTGGCGGTGAAATGTCCCGTATTATGTTGGCCTTAAAAAGTATTTTTTCGCAGCATCAAGGGATTACATCGATTATTTTTGATGAAGTTGATACAGGAGTAAGCGGGCGAGTGGCTCAATCGATTGGAGAAAAAATTTACAAAGTAGCTACAGGTTCTCAAGTACTTTGTATTTCTCATTTACCTCAAGTTGCTGCAATGGCTGATACGCATTTGTTTATTGCTAAAAAAGTGACAGAAGGAAGAACACATACATCTGTTACACCGTTAGCTGAGGAAGAAAAAATAAAAGAAATCGGCCGGATGATAGCTGGTGTTGAAATTACTGATTTAACGAAGCAACATGCTAATGAATTAATTCAACAAGCTCATAAAATTAAAGTCACATCTTAAAAAAACTATGTCTTGAAAAGCTATCCATATTCGGATAGCTTTTATTTCGTTGTGAGGTTATAAATGCTTGTAAGGAAGGCTAAATTAAAGATGTAGCCATAAGCGTGTAAATAGCGAGGAGAGTGTATAAATGAAGTTTGCAATGTTAAACAAAATCATCGGTGGAATTCTCCTGATTTCGCTATTAACATTAGGGTTATACCAGCCATTGCGTGAAGTATTCTTAATTCCCAATCACCTTGTGTTATTTGAGGGAAGTCACTATAATATTTCTACATCCTTACCCGTTTCAGCTAAACATGTAAACGCAAGTACAGCTAGTGTTACGATTCATAAAGATGATTCGGCTATCATGTTAGATGCTGATAAGCCAGGTACAAACGAACTTCTTCTTGATGTGGCCGGCTTGCCGGTTAAGAAAGTGGATGTTCAGGTTTTAGAAGATTTTAAAGTAGTCCCAGGGGGCCAATCTATTGGTGTGAAATTAAATACACTAGGTGTACTCGTTGTTGGTCATCATCTAGTTGCTACGTCAGAAGGAAAAAAATCACCGGGAGAAATGGCTAAAATTCAAGTTGGCGACATTATCACAAAAATTAATGGCCAAACGATAAAAAAAATGGGTGATGTTACTCCTTTTGTTCAAGAAGCAGGAAAAAAAGGTGAGCCATTGAAGCTTGATATTCAACGAAATCAAGAAAAACTAAAAGCGTCCTTACTTCCTTTAAAAGATAAGAACGAGGGGACGTATAAACTAGGTCTATACATCCGTGACTCCGCAGCAGGAATTGGAACGATGACCTTTTATCATCCAACTTCTAAAAAATATGGAGCACTTGGACATGTTATTTCGGATATGGATACGAAAATGCCGATTGTTGTCAAAGATGGACAAGTTGTTCAATCGACTGTTACATCTATTGAAAAAGGGAGCAACGGTGATCCTGGAGAAAAACTTGCTCGTTTTTCATCGAATCGAGAAGTGATAGGAAATATCAATCGTAATAGTCCATTTGGTATTTTTGGAAAATTAAATCAACAAATTGATAATGGGATTATGGATAAGGAGATGCCTATTACCCTTTCTCATGAAGTAAAGGAAGGTCCAGCGAAAATTTTAACGGTTGTCGAGGGATCAGAAGTAGAGGAATTTGATGTAGAAATAGTTAGTTCCATTCCACAAAAATTCCCGGCTATTAAGGGAATGGTATTAAAGGTAACTGACAAGGAGCTTTTAAAGAAAACAGGTGGGATTGTTCAAGGCATGAGTGGAAGTCCAATTATTCAAAATGGGAAATTAGTTGGAGCAGTAACCCATGTATTCGTTAATGATCCTACAAGCGGATACGGTGTTCATATCGAATGGATGTTAAATGAAGCAGGCATTAATATTTATGAAAAACCAGTCGTTAATAAGGCGAGTTAAAGGGGGCGAATGTTCGCCTTCTTTTATTTTTGTATGCTTAATTAATGTCGTTACAGAACGCATGCTGATGAATTTTTTCTCCTGGACAAAAAATTACAGACTTTTTGCCTTTGTAGATTGCTTGTTTTTAGGGTAGGCTGTTAAGTAGGAAGAAAAGGTTTAGTAAATAGACAAGATTTTATGATAGAATATATCGAAGAAAAGTTTTTTTGACAATTTTCAAATGTGTTTGCTAAGAAAAGTTAAAATATAGTAGAAATATGGAAAAATATTATTTGCATTATTTTCCTAAAAATAAAAGGTATTTTGTTTCTATTGTCGAAAAGAAAAACAAGACCAATTTATAGTAGAGGGGGAAATCAAGCGTGAAAAAAATTAAAGTGTGCGTTGTGGACGATAATAGAGAGCTTGTGGCTTTATTAGAAGAATATATATCAGCTCAAGACGATATGGAAGTCATGGCTGTTGCACATAATGGGCAGGAATGTCTAAATATGCTAGAAAACGTTCATCCTGATATTTTGATTCTCGATATTATTATGCCTCATTTAGATGGGTTAGGTGTGCTTGAAAAATTGCGCGAACAAAGGGGAACGATGCCCCATGTCATCATGCTGACTGCATTTGGTCAAGAAGATGTTACAAAAAAAGCAGTCGATTTAGGAGCGGCTTATTTTATATTAAAACCGTTCGATCTAGAGAGTTTAGTAAACCATATTCGTCAGGTGAGCGGAAAAGGGCAAGTGGTTATGAAGAATACCGCACAAACAGCCTATCGTACACAACCGGAAGCAAAACCGAAAAATCTCGATGCGAGTATTACAAGCATTATCCATGAGATTGGTGTACCTGCCCATATTAAAGGATATTTGTATTTAAGAGAAGCTATTGCAATGGTTTACAATGATATTGAATTATTGGGCTCGATTACAAAAGTATTATATCCTGATATTGCTAAGAAATATAATACAACAGCAAGCCGAGTAGAGCGAGCTATTCGACATGCGATTGAGGTTGCTTGGAGCCGAGGAAATATTGAGTCGATTTCATCCTTGTTTGGCTATACCGTCAGTATGACAAAAGCTAAACCGACGAATTCTGAATTTATTGCAATGGTAGCAGACAAGCTTCGCTTAGAACATAAAGCTTCATGAGAGAGTTAGGAATCCCCGATACTTATAGTTATTGGGGATTATTTTTTTGATAACGCTTACTTATGGGTTGGTACAAATTATTCATAATTTAGTCAAAATTTCTGAAACGATTGTTATATAATAATATGTAAATAGTCCAAAAGTTGGTTAACGGAGGTACTCCTATGATTATCGAAAAAAATGATGAAATGTTATTAGAGGAAGAAGATGGGCTCATTTATTTAACCGTCTATCAAAAAGGTTGCTCGTTTTTGCAGATTCATTCGATTATGGTTCAAAATCCACAATTAGATTTAGATTTGAAGAGCATTAATGATGTAATTACAGCTGCAAGTGGTAGTAAAGTTCGTGTGGGCAGAAAAAAACCAATTATTGAATGGGGAATTACTTCAGACAAAATGTCTGCTTCTATAAAACTGAATTGTACAAATCAATACCTTCAACAGCATTACTCCGAAATCGTCTCCGATATATTCAACCATCTTAATCAAGAGAAAATTACGGAAGGGATTCTAATACATGTAATTCAAAATGAGCTAGTTGTGAATGAAAGTATTATGATTGCTAAAGGGCAAGAACCTGTGCCCGGAAGTGATGCAGTAATTACATATTATAAACGTTCAGAACGAAAGCCTGCCATTCGTGATAATGGGAAAGCTGACTATTATGATATGAACTTCTTGGATCAAGTGGAAAAAGGGGATTGGCTTGGAGAGAAAATTCCTCCAACCAGTTCGATTCCTGGAAGAACCATTACAGGGGAATATGTCATTATTCCAAATGGTAAAAATAAAAAGCTTCTCTATGATCCAAAAACAGTGGGTGCTTTTAAAGAGGATGGAAAGATTGTTCTTCGCGCTTTAATCAATGGTGTAGTCGAATTTCATTCAGGAAAAGTCACTGTCGGAAATCACTCTATCATTGAGGGGGATGTTGGTGTAGAAACAGGAAATATTAATTTTGATGGAAATGTGACAATTAAAGGAACAGTATTGGACGGTTTTTCAGTCATTGCAACGAAAGACATTTCGATTTTAGGTGAGCTTGGTGTGGGCAATGTTGAAATGATTGAATCAAAGCTAGGAGATGTCTTTATTAAGGGTGGTATTTTTGGAAAAGGTAAATCCAAAATTGCTGCAGGGAGAAATATTTACGTTAAGCATGCAAATGAATGTTGTTTAGAGGCTGGGGGAAATATTCATATCGGTTATTATTCACTGGGCAGTACCTTAAAGGGGCAAAATATTATAACAGACGAACGGTACGGTAAATTAATTGGAGGCGTGATTGAAGCGCGCGGGAAAGTAAGAGCAGGGATTATCGGAAATCAAATGGAACGTAAAACGTTTATTCATGTAGAAGGCTTCAATCGTAATCAGCTGAAAGAAGAGTTAAATGAAATATTGATTCATTATAAAACAAAAATTCAAGAACTTGAGAATATTAAAGAACGGTTAAATGTGTACGATACCTTTATGGATGAACTGAATGCTGTTCAAAATAAACAATATGAGCAAACCACATTAGAATTTGAAAAAATTACCGAAGATATTTTTAAGTTTGACCAAAAGCGTAAGATATTAATGGGAATCCTCGAATCAAAGGGTGACGGAGAAATTACGATTGGACAAGTTGCTTATCCAGATACAAATTTACAAATTAAAAGTATGAGGAAGAAGCTAGTAGAATCAACGAAAGGAACGTTTTTTGTACAAGACAACAATATGTACTTTGAAAAATAACCACTATTAAATGTTTATCCCTCTTCATAAAAATGAAAAGATAGTAAATTTTATGAAGGGGGTAAGTGTTTATGATGCATATTATTGCCCATCGAGGAGCAGCAAGCACACACCCGGAAAATACAATGGGTGCATTTATAGAAGCACAGCGAGTGGGTGCGAATGGAATAGAAGTAGATGTGCAATTATCCGCGGATGGAGAAGTTGTCATTATTCATGATGAGAAATTGAATAGAACGACTGGAGTAAAAGGTTATGTAAAGGATTGGAAGTTAAGTGAGTTAAAAAAATTAAATGCTAGTTTTGGTCATAAAGGGAAATCAGTGTCTGAAAAAATCCCCACATTAGCGGAGTTATTTGATTGGCTTCAAACTAATCAATTAAGCTGTATTATTGAATTGAAAAACACGGTCTTTGAGTATCATGGATTAGAGGAAAAAGTGATTCAATTAATTCGAAGGTATGGGTTTGAAAATAGAGTTATATTAGCTTCTTTTAATCATTACAGCCTTGTCTATTGTTACCGCTTAGCTCCTGATATAGAAACAGCTCTTAATTATCGAGAAGGAATATTTATGCCATGGATTTATGCGAAGTCAATTGCTGCCAAAGGAATTCATCCTCAATTTCGAGCTGCTCATGATGTGATCGTTAAAGAGTCATTGAATGCAGGGGTAGCTATTCGGCCTTATACGATTAATACAGAAGCGCAAATGAAGCATTTTTTTAAGAAAGGCTGTAGCGGCATTATTACAGATGATCCCAAACTTGCTAAACAAGTAAGGGATTGGCTGATTTCTATGACGAATTAAAAACCGAGCATCAGAGAGCTCGGTTTTTTTTATGATTTAAGGCAGTTTCATTTTATCAAATCGGCTTTGAACTTTATGACGTTTACGATCACGGTGAAGAATAAATCCAGCTATAAAGGCAATCCCGCCGATTGTAAATAGAAGACCAGCTATAGATTGTACCCAAAGCGCAGGATAAGGCGGTTGTTGAATGGCGAATAACATATCTCTCATAAGCTTAATACCGTAAGCGGCCAATGCTCCGGGGATAAATAGGATTGTAAAAGCGATTAAACGTTTCATTTGGTTCAAATCCCTTCCAATAATTTCCCTTATAATAAAAATGATAAAGAATATGTATTATTTGTCAAGTTTCCAATATAAGGATTAAAATAGAGGTGGACTATTTTTTTTGCAGGGAGAGGAGTGACCTAGATGCAGAACGTCATGATTGTCGGCGCGGGTCAAGGAGGTACAACCCTTTTAAATATTCTTTTAGAAAGTGATGCTTTTTCGGTTCTCTGTATGGTAGATATTAATCGAGAAGCACCCGGGATGCAGTTAGCGAAGGGTTTCCATATTCCTACAGCATTATCATGGAAAAATGAATATACAAATAAGGCAGACATTATTATCGATACATCGGGAAATGAGTCTGTTTTTCAAGAGATAAGAAGGGAGAAAGGTCATGAAGCATTGCTGATTCCTGGTAGTGTAGCGCAGATTATCGCTAAATTGTCGAAAGAGAAACAACAGCTTATACATAAATTAAAGACAGAGTCGAATACGATGCTTGAGGCGATTATCCAATCGAGTGATGAAGCTATTTCCGTAGTAGATGAACAAGGACGAGGGTTGCTAATAAACCCAGCTTATACGAGGATTACTGGATTGACGAAGGAACAGGTAATCGGTAAACCTGCGACAACGGATATTTATGAAGGCGACAGCATGCATATGCAAGTACTAGAAACGAGAAAGCCTGTTCGTGGTGTCAATATGTGTGTTGGTCCAAGACGAAAAGAGGTTATTGTTAATGTAGCCCCTATTATTGTAGATGGAGAATTGAAAGGAAGTGTTGGGGTTATACATGATGTATCTGAAATTCAAAAATTAACGACTGAATTAAAGCATGCTCAGCGACTTATCCGAACATTACAAGCGAAATATTCCTTTGAGGATATTATTGGACAGTCTGATGATATGGTACTGGCGATTGAACAAGCTAAGCTTTCTGCGAAAACGCCAGCAACGGTGCTGCTGCGCGGTGAATCAGGAACAGGAAAAGAACTATTTGCTCATGCGATTCATAATGAAAGCGACCGGAAATTTAATAAATTTATACGTGTTAATTGTGCGGCTGTTTCCGAATCTTTGTTGGAAAGCGAGCTGTTTGGCTATGAGGATGGGGCATTTACAGGTGCAAAACGCGGCGGGAAAATTGGCTTTTTTGAGGAAGCAAATCACGGCAGTTTATTTTTAGATGAAATTGGCGAGTTAACTCCGAAAATTCAAGCAAAGCTGCTTCGTGTACTGCAAGAGCGCGAAATTATGAGAGTTGGCGGAACAAAACCAATTCCAATTAATGTACGTGTCATTGCTGCAACGAATATTGATTTAGAACAATCTATTAAAAATGGGAGTTTTCGAGAAGATCTTTATTTTCGGTTGAATCGTATGCCTATTTTTATTGCTCCTTTAAGAAAAAGAAAAGGGGAAATGAAGGAGTTAGCAGAGCATTTAATTCATAAGATTAATCAAGAATATGGGCGAGGTATTGAAGGAATCTCAGAAGATGCGATTGAGAAATTAAGGCAGTATGATTGGCCAGGCAATGTTCGGGAGTTAGAGAATATTTTAGGGCGAGCGATTATTTTAATGAAGCTCAATGAACAAGTGATTGAGGCCAAGCATATTCCAAATTTAGTAGGTACAAGTGCCGAGCATTCAAAGGAATCCGCGGTATTGTTTACACCTTCTTTTAAAAGCGGTGAGTCATTAAATGAGATGGTCGGAGCTTATGAAGCGAAAGTGATTCAACAAGCGTTACAAACCTTTAAAGGTAATAAAACATTGGCCGCTAAAGCATTAGGGATTTCGGTAAGAAGCTTATATTATAAAATGGAAAAAACTAATTTGTGCAAATGATTGCATGCAATATTTTGCTTAACTATGCAAAAAATAGTGCATTTTACAAACGAGAGTGTGCAGAAAGATGCTGTGAACCTATTTCAGCATCTTCTTTTTTTCCTTATGAATACAAGGGGAGAGGCTTCTTTTGTTTAATTTATACATAGATTATACAAAATGGCATCAAACTTGCATGTTATATAAGTGAGAAGGTTATTTCAGGTTAACCATGTGAATGAACTGTTCATATTTTAATCAATACAAAATGAAAATACATCTTCCGGGGGATTTTACTATGGAAATGTTTCAATATCTTGAGAAATATGATTATGAACAAGTTGTTTTTTGTCAGGATAAACAATCGGGATTAAAGGCTATTATTGCGATTCATGATACAACATTAGGCCCTGCCCTTGGTGGTACCCGAATGTGGATGTATCCATCTGAAGAGGATGCAATTGAAGATGCGCTTAGATTAGCACGAGGGATGACATATAAAAATGCGGCAGCTGGTTTGAATCTAGGCGGGGGAAAAGCCGTAATTATTGGAAATCCACATACCGATAAAAACGAAGCTATGTTTCGTGCATTTGGACGTTATATCCAAAGTTTAAATGGCCGCTATATTACGGCGGAAGATGTAGGGACGACTGTAGAGGATATGGATCTTATTCATGAAGAGACGGATTATGTAACAGGAATATCACCTGCCTTTGGTTCTTCGGGGAATCCATCTCCGGTGACTGCTTATGGTGTATATCGAGGGATGAAGGCTGCAGCAAAGGAAGCATTCGGTACCGATTCTTTAGCAGGAAAAACAGTCGCCGTCCAAGGCGTGGGGAATGTTGCCTATCATTTATGCCGTCATCTTCATGAAGAAGGAGTGCGGTTGATTGTAACAGATATTCAGCAAGCCGCTGTTCAGCGAGCCGTGAATGAATTTGGAGCAAAAGCGGTTAAACCAGCAGAGATTTATAGCGTAGACTGTGATATTTATGCCCCTTGTGCTCTGGGTGCTGTTCTGAATGATGAAACGATTCCAACCATAAAAGCAAAAGTCATTGCCGGGTCAGCGAATAACCAATTAAAGAACTCACTGCATGGCGAACAGCTTCATGAAAAAGGGATTATTTATGCTCCAGATTATGTCATTAATGCTGGCGGAGTAATCAACGTAGCGGATGAGCTAATAGGATATAATCGTGATCGGGCTTTAAAGAAGGTTGAGAGCGTATATGACAATATTGCTAAAGTAATTGAAATCGCCAAGCGTGATAATATACCAACCTATAAGGCGGCTAATCGTATGGCAGAAGAGCGGATTGCTAGAATGAGGTATTCACGCAGTCAATTTGTGCAAAATGAAAAACATATTTTAAATCGTCGTAAATAAGTCAAGGATAGGTACAAGAGGAAGGAGGAGTAATATGGCAGAGGAGTATGATGTTGTTATTCTAGGTGGGGGGACGGGAGGCTATGTTGCCGCTATCCGGGCCAGTCAGCTCGGTTTGAAAACAGCTGTTGTTGAAAAGCGAAAATTAGGAGGAACGTGTCTTCATAGCGGCTGTATCCCTTCAAAGGCTCTTTTACGAAGTGCGGAAGTATACAGGACTGTAAAGAAGAGTGAAGAATATGGCATTTTAAAGGACCATGTTGGAATAGATTTCGCTAGAGTACAGCAGCGAAAAGAGGGAATTGTGAACAAACTCTACAGCGGTGTACAACATTTATTAAAGCAAGGGAAAATTTCTGTGTATGAAGGGGTAGGCAGAATATTGGGCCCTTCTATTTTTTCCCCCATGCCAGGGACTATTTCTGTAGAGATGAATGATGGTAGTGATAATGCCATTTTGTTGCCGCAGCATGTCATTATTGCGACGGGCTCTCGGCCAAAAACATTACCTGGTTTATCAATTGACGGTGAGTATGTCCTTTCATCGGAGGAGGCTCTTCAATTAGAAACATTGCCGCAGTCAATCATTATAATCGGTGGAGGAGTCATTGGGGTAGAGTGGGCTTCGCTGTTGCACGATTTTGGGGTGCAAGTAACGGTCCTTGAGTATGCTCCGCATATTCTTCCCCAAGAAGATGAAGAAGTGGCGAAAGAAATGATGCGTATTCTTCGGAAAAAAGGGGTTCGTATTGTGACGGAAGCAAAAGTATTGCCTGAAACCTTGAAAACAGGAGAAGTTGTCTCAATTAAGGCAGAGGTGAATGGTGAATTTCAAGAATATATGGGAGACAAAATTCTTGTTTCTGTCGGACGAGACGCTAATGTAACGGATATTGGTTTAGAAAATACTGAGATTGCTCTTGAACAAGGTTACATTTCAACGAACAGCATGTACCAAACGAAGGAATCTCAT
Source organism: Peribacillus asahii (assembly GCF_003570725.1). Classification (GTDB taxonomy): domain Bacteria; phylum Bacillota; class Bacilli; order Bacillales; family DSM-1321; genus Peribacillus; species Peribacillus asahii. The sequence continues at coordinate 358,338 of NZ_QWVS01000002.1, read as the reverse complement.
ATTTATGCAATAGGAGATTGTATTGGAGGATTACAGCTTGCACATGTCGCTGCACGCGAAGGTATTATTGCTGTTGAGCATTTAGCAAGACAGCAGCCTACACCTTTAGATCCTTCATGGATTACAAGATGTATTTATGCCAGTCCAGAAATAGCAAGTGTAGGCTATACAGAGCAAGAGGCACTGAAAAGAGGATGGACAATAAAAGTAGGAAAGTTTCCATTTAAAGCAATTGGTAAGGCACTTGTATATGGTGAAACAGAGGGCTTCGTTAAAATTATTGCGGATGAACAGACGAATGATGTGTTAGGTGTGCATATGATTGGGCCGCATGTGACGGATATGATCTCTGAAGCGAGTCTTGCAAAAGTATTGGATGCAACTCCGTGGGAAATAGCTTCAGCGGTTCATCCTCATCCAAGTTTATCGGAAGCTATCGGTGAAGCGGCTCTTGCAGTTGATGGCTTAGCATTACATTTTTAATAGACTGTAGGGAGGGGTTTAAATGGTTGAAAAAGTTGAAAAACGACACCATGAACTCGGTTTAAGTGATGAAATGGTTTTGGATATGTTTCGAACAATGCTTCTTGCTCGTCGGGTTGATGAACGGATGTGGTTGTTAAATCGTTCAGGGAAAATACCATTTGTAATTTCTTGTCAAGGTCAAGAGGCCGCTCAAGTAGGAGCTGCATTTGCTCTTGATCGAAAGCTTGATTATGTGCTTCCTTATTATCGGGATGTTGGTGTTGTATTGGCATTTGGGATGACGGCTCGTGATTTAATGTTATCAGGATTTGCCAAACTTGAAGATCCAAATTCAGGAGGTAGACAAATGCCTGGTCATTTTGGGCAAAAGCGCAATCGAATTGTCACAGGGTCCTCTCCTGTAACAACACAAGTGCCTCATGCAGTTGGTATTGCGCTGGCAGGTAAAATGAATCGGGAAAAATTAGTGACCTTTGTGACGTTTGGAGAAGGGTCTTCGAATCAAGGGGATTTTCATGAAGGAATCAATTTTGCTAGTGTTCATAAATTGCCGGTTATTTTTATGTGTGAGAACAATAAGTATGCTATTTCCGTACCAATTTCTAAACAATTAGCGTGTGAAAATGTATCCGACCGTGCTATCGGTTATGGAATACCAGGTGTAACAGTTGATGGGAATGATCCGTTGGCCGTGTATCAAGCCGTTAAAGAAGCAGCAGATCGTGCGCGGGCAGGTCATGGTCCGACGTTGATTGAAACGGTTTCTTACCGACTCACGCCTCATTCAAGCGATGATGATGATCAAGTATATCGGACACAAGAGGAAGTAGCGGAAGCGAAAATAAAGGATGCTTTGTTTACCTTTAGTCAATATTTGAAAGACGTTGGTGTAATGGATGAAGAGCGTGAAAAACAATTGAATGAAGAAGTGATGCAAATCGTTAATGAAGCAACAGATTATGCTGAACAGGCGCCATATGCGAGTCCAGAATATGCGATGAAACATGTATATGGGGAGGAATAAAGATGGGAGTCATTTCTTATATTGAGGCCGTTACACACGCTATTCGTGAGGAAATGGAAAGAGATGAACGCGTGTTTGTACTGGGTGAGGATGTCGGTAAAAAAGGCGGCGTATTTAAAGCGACACAAGGCCTATTTGATCAATTTGGTGAAGAGAGGGTAATCGATACGCCATTAGCAGAGTCAGCTATTGCTGGTGTTGGAATTGGTGCTGCTATGTATGGGATGCGGCCAATTGCAGAGATGCAGTTTGCGGATTTTATTATGCCTGCTGTCAATCAAATTATTTCGGAAGCGGCACGTATCCGTTACCGGTCGAACAATGATTGGAATTGTCCAATTGTTATTCGCGCTCCATATGGCGGCGGTGTTCACGGTGCTCTTTATCATTCGCAATCAGTAGAAGCGGTCTTTGCTAATCAACCAGGCTTGAAAATTGTTATGCCATCGACACCGTATGATGTAAAGGGCTTATTGAAAGCGGCGATTCGCGATGAGGATCCTGTTCTGTTTTTTGAGCATAAACGAGCGTATCGTCTGATTAAAGGAGAAGTGCCTTCGGATGATTATGTATTGCCAATTGGAAAGGCAGATGTGAAACGAAGCGGGGAAGATATTACCGTTATCACATACGGGCTTTGTGTCCATTTTGCGCTCCAAGCAGCTGAAAAGCTTGCTAGTGATGGGATTTCCGTTCATCTTTTAGATTTACGTACAGTTTATCCGCTTGATAAAGAAAGTATTATCGAAGCGGCTGTCAAGACAGGGAAAGTTCTGCTTATTACAGAAGATAACAAGGAAGGGAGTATCATAAGCGAAGTGGCTGCCATTATTGCAGAATATTGCTTATTTGATTTAGACGCTCCTATTATGAGATTAGCAGGCCCGGATATTCCGGCAATGCCCTATGCACCAACAATGGAGAAATACTTTATGGTAAACCCAGAAAAAGTAGAAAAAGCGATGCGTGAGCTAGCTGAGTATTAAATCTGCGCAGAAGGAGGAGTAGTATGGCGATTGAACAAATGAAAATGCCGCAGCTGGGCGAAAGTGTAACAGAAGGAACGATTAGTAAATGGCTCGTTACACCAGGTGACTTCGTACAAAAATACAGTCCAATTGCCGAAGTGATGACGGATAAAGTAAGTGCTGAAATCCCATCTTCATTTACAGGTGTCATTAAAGAGCTAGTCGCTAAAGAAGAGGAAACATTAGCCGTAAATGAAATCATTTGTTTAATTGAAGTAGAAGAATCGAGCTCAACACAGACAATAGCTAGCTCTAGTACGAAATCACTTCCTGCAAATCAAGATACCCTCTTGGAAAAGTATTCAATGAAGATGCGTTACTCACCAGCTGTATTAAAACTTTCACAAGAGCATGGAATCGACTTATCGCAAGTGGAGGGTTCTGGAAAAGAAGGGCGGATTACGAGAAAAGATGTGCTAGCCCTTATAGAAGCAAATAATGTACCCCAAGAGAAGGAAAAAGCGGTTGCTCCTTCTGTTACGACAACAGAAGTTCGAAAACAATCTAGTCAAACTCTTTCTTTACCAACGGCAACTGGCGATCGGGAGATTCCTGTTACAGGAGTTCGTAAAGCAATTGCAGCCAATATGCAAAAAAGTAAGCAGGAAGCACCTCATGCTTGGATGATGGTTGAAGTTGATGCTACAAATCTTGTGATGTTACGAAATTCATTAAAAGATGATTTTTTACAAAAAGAAGGTTACCCTCTTACGTATTTTGCTTTTTTCGTCAAAGCAATCGCTCAAGCGCTAACCGAGTTTCCTGAAATGAATTCGATGTGGGCCGGTGATAAGATTATTCAAAAAAAGGATATTCATCTTTCCATTGCTGTAGCGACGGATGATGCACTTTTTGTACCTGTTATTAAACACGCAGATGAAAAATCCATTAAAGGGATTGCCCGTGAAATTCATGAATTAGCTGAAAAAGTACGTACAGGTAAGCTTACACAGGAAGAAAGTCAAGGCGGCACTTTTACGGTGAACAATACGGGTTCATTTGGTTCTGTTCAATCGATGGGGATTATTAATCATCCCCAGGCAGCTATTGTCCAAATTGAAACAATTGTAAAACGTCCGGTAATTATAGATGATATGATTGCTGTTCGACATATGGTGAATTTGTGTTTGTCGTTGGATCATCGTGTATTAGATGGTTTAATTTGTGGTCGTTTTTTAGCAAGAGTGAAGAAAATTGTCGAAGGGTTTTCGAAAGAAAATACATCCATTTTTTGATTAAAAAACCAGTTTTTACTGGTTTTTTCCTATGATATCAACTTTTTTTATAAAAAATAAAGGAAATTTCAAAAGATTAATCGACAAATTTTCAGTTTTTTCGTATTATTTTAGAAGAGTTGTTCTACTACATGTAAATTTATTAAGGGTGTAATTTATAACAGGTATGAAATAAATCTTATTTTCGAATGATGTTATTCCTGTAGATTCATACTTATTGTATAACAAGCTCATTTGTATTCTTTTATTCTTTTACACCTATGTTAGAATGTGTTTGGTATTCAAAAATTGAAGGGAGGGCAGTTTTCTTATGGATACGGCTTGAGCATTTGCTCTGAACTGTAGTATAAGCATAAGAAAGCGATTACAGATGGAATTGAAAGATGTAAAAAATATATCCTTTCCGAAACCTTCGTTTGAAGAGTGGAAGGTTGCCGTTGAAACGAGTTTAAAAGGTAAAACAGTTGATAAATTACAAACGAATACATATGAAGGGGTGACACTGAAGCCCCTTTATATACAACAATCTACTGGCGAAGGTCAAGTTGAGCTCCCAGGGTCATTTCCTTATACACGAGGAATTTCGGCAACAGGTTATCATACGCAACCGTGGCTTGCTTGTCAGCCAGTGAGCGGTGCGACAGCAGAGGAAGCAAATGAAAACTTGAAAGCTGTTCTAAATCGTGGACAAAATGCGATTACGTACCCGGTAGAGCTATTAGCAAACGGTGCGAGATTACCAAGATTATTAAAAGATTTACCACTAGAATCTTTACCTTTCTTCATTGATTTAAAAGGAAAGCAAAAAGATTTATTACCTGAATTCCAAGCAGTAGAAGGAAAAGTGAGCGGCGTTCTTGCTGAAGATGCGATTGCTGAATGGGTATTGACTGGACAAATTCCGGAAGATACAGATAGCTATTTTGCAGAGTGGGCAAAAACGATTCAAGGATATGAAGCAGTTTCTGCAGACTTAAAAACAATTTTGATTAAAACATCTGTCTTCCATAACGGTGGAGCTAATGCGGTTCAAGAACTTGCATATGGACTAGCTGTAGCTGTGCAATATTTGATTGAAGGACAAAAGCAAGGTTTATCTGTAGAAAGTATTGCAGATAAAATGGTATTCTCATTCGCTGTTGATTCAAATTATTTCATGAATATTGCTAAATTACGTGCTGCTCGTCGACTTTGGGCTGGACTTTCAGCTGCATTTGAAGCAGATTCTGAATATTTCAAAATGAATATTCATGCGCTTACTTCAGAAGTGACAGAAACATTATACGATCAACATGTAAATATCTTACGTACAGCCAACCAAGCTTTTGCAGCTGCAATCGGTGGTATTCAATATTTACAAATCAATCCTTTTGACCATGTATTTGGTGAAACAACTGATTTCTCAGAAAGAATTGCTCGTAATACGCACTTAATTTTGAAAGAAGAAACACATATTACACAAGTAGTAGACCCAGCAGGCGGTTCATTCTATGTGGAGCAATTAACAGATGAGATTGCAAATCAAGCGTGGGCGAAGTTTTTAGAAGTGGATGCAGCGGGCGGCATTCTTGAAGCACTTAAAAAAAATATCGTTCAAGCAGAAATCGCTGAAGTATTCAATAAAAAAGCACAAAATGCAGCATTAAGAAAAGAAAGCATCATTGGCACAAACGTATATCCTAACCCTGCTGATGAAGTGAAAGCACCGAAAGCAGCAGAAGTGGAATCTTATGTTGTTGTAAATAATCCAACTTCGATTACACCAATTAAGCTAAAACGTATTGCTGAACAATTTGAGCAACTACGTTTACGTAGTGCAGCCTTTAAAGAAAGCAATGGCCAAGCTCCGAAAGTAGGCTTAATTACGTTACAAGAATTGAAATCGTATAAACCTCGTGTAGACTTCGTAAAAGGATTAGTTGCTGCAGGCGGGATTGAAACAGTGGCAAGCGAAGGCTGTCATACAAGTGAAGAAGCAGTTGCTTATGTGAAAGAAACACAACTTCCAATCTATTGCGTATGCGGTAGTGATGAAGCTTATGGTGAACTAGCGGAGCAAGTTGTTGCTGATGTGAAAGCGGCTTTCCCTGAAACAACGATTTATGTAGCAGGTAAACAAGCAGAAGAATTAGAAAAAGCATTGCAAGCTGCTGGTGTGAAAGAGTTTGTCCATGTAAAAACAAATGCAGCTGACATGTTAACAGAATTATTACAAGCGCTGGGGGTGAACTAAAATGACAAAACCTAATTTTTCAAAAATCAATCCAGCAAAAGCTACTGCACAAGGTTCAGTAGAAACTTGGAAAAAACAAGCGGAAGCAGCAGTTGGTCAAAATATCGATAACCTTTTATTTGAAACAAATGAACAAATTAAGGTGAAATCACTTTACGTTCAAGAGGATAATCAAAACTTAGAGCATATGGATAGCGTACCTGGAATCGCTCCATTTACACGTGGACCATATCCTTCGATGTATGTAAATCGTCCTTGGACAGTTCGTCAATATGCTGGATTCTCAACAGCTGAAGAGTCTAATGCGTTTTATCGTCGTAACTTAGCAATGGGACAAAAAGGTCTTTCTGTTGCGTTCGACTTAGCAACGCACCGCGGTTATGACTCAGATCATCCACGAGTAGTCGGTGACGTTGGGAAAGCTGGCGTAGCGATTGACTCGATTCTTGATATGAAAATCTTATTTGATGGTATTCCACTCGATAAAATGTCTGTATCGATGACAATGAATGGTGCCGTGTTGCCGATTCTTGCTTTCTACATTGTAACAGCCGAAGAACAAGGCGTTACACAAGATAAACTGTCTGGTACGATTCAAAATGATATTTTAAAAGAATATATGGTACGTAATACGTATATTTATCCACCAGAAATGTCTATGAAGATCATTGCAGATATCTTTGAATATACATCAAAATATATGCCTAAATTCAACAGTATCTCTATCTCAGGTTACCACTTGCAAGAAGCAGGAGCACCAGCTGATATCGAGCTTGCCTACACGTTAGCAGACGGTCTTGAATATGCGCGTACAGGTATGAAAGCGGGCATTGATATTGATAAATTTGCTCCACGTCTTTCTTTCTTCTGGGCAATCGGTATGAACTACTACATGGAAGTAGCGAAAATGAGAGCAGGTCGTTTCATTTGGGCTAAATTAATGAAACAGTTCGATCCAAAGAACGAGAAAGCGTTAGCGTTAAGAACTCACTCACAAACATCTGGATGGAGCTTAACAGAGCAAGATCCGTTTAACAACGTTGTTCGTACATTAATCGAGGCGCATGCTTCAGCGCTTGGTCATACACAATCCTTGCATACAAATGCATTGGATGAAGCAATCGCTCTACCGACAGACTTCTCGGCTCGTATTGCACGTAATACGCAGCTTTACCTACAAGAAGAAACAAACATTACAAAGGTTATTGATCCTTGGGCTGGTTCTTACTATGTAGAAGCATTAACAAACGAGCTAATTGATAGAGCCTGGGCTTTAATTGAAGAAATTGAAGATTTAGGCGGAATGGCTAAAGCAATTGAAACAGGCATTCCAAAAATGAGAATTGAAGAAGCTGCTGCAAAACGCCAAGCGAAAATCGATTCTCAAGAAGAAACAATTGTTGGTGTGAATAAATATCGCTTGAAAAAAGAAGATCCAATTGAAATTTTGGATATTGATAATACAGCGGTTCGTGAAAGCCAAATCAACCGTTTAGCTGAATTGCGTGCAAACCGTGATCAAGCACAAGTAGATGCAGCATTGAGAGCTTTAACAGAAGCAGCTAAAACAGGTGAAGGAAACTTACTTGAGCTTGCTGTTCAAGCAGCTCGCGTTCGTGCTTCTCTTGGTGAAATTTCAGATGCGATTGAAGAAGTTGCAGGCCGTCACAAAGCAACAATTCGTTCTATCAGCGGTGTATACAGCGAAGCATATTCTAAAGAAGATGAAATTCAAGAAGTTATTCAAATGACGGAAGAGTTCCTTGAGCAAGAAGGTCGTCGTCCTCGTCTATTAATGGCGAAAATGGGACAAGATGGTCATGATCGTGGAGCGAAAGTAGTCAGCACCGGCTTTGCCGATTTAGGATATGACGTTGATATCGGACCTCTATTCCAAACACCGGAAGAAACAGCGCTTCAAGCGGTGGAAAATGACGTTCACGTTGTCGGTATGAGTTCACTTGCTGCTGGCCACAAAACGTTATTGCCACAGCTTGCAGCTGAATTGAAAAAATTAGGCCGTGAAGATATCGTTATTATCGTTGGTGGTGTTATCCCGGCTCAAGACTATGATTACTTATTAGCGAATGGAGCTTCTGCCATTTTTGGACCAGGTACGGTTATTCCGCAAGCAGCTAAAAAAGTACTCCAAGAAGTATATAAACGTCTAGGCTATGAGGAAGTAGTAAACTAATGAGTGAAGATAAAAAACCGGAATGGGTTGACCCAAATAATCCCGAAGGTTTTAATTCTTCAATCATGAAAGGGGTCGAGTTAGCTGCCGACCACAATCAAGCGTCTAAAAACCGTTTTGTTAAAAAACAAAGGGAATCCATTTCGATACCGGATATTAAAGCAGGTATTCTTAAAGGAGAACGTGCGAAACTTGCAAAAGGAATTACTCTAATTGAAAGTAATGCAGCGCATCATTTTGAGCTAGCTCAAGAGCTATTGCAATCTATCTTGCCGCACACGGGGAAATCTTTACGAATTGGGATTTCCGGTGTGCCTGGAGCAGGGAAGAGTACGTTTATTGAAGCTTTTGGAACCTATTTATGCAGCTTAGGTCATAAAGTAGCTGTACTTGCTGTCGATCCAAGCTCATCTGTGAATGGCGGCAGTATTTTAGGAGATAAAACAAGAATGGAAGAGCTAGCGAGAAATCCTCGCGCTTTCATTCGCCCTTCTCCATCTGAAGGAACTTTAGGTGGGGTTCATCGGAAAACGCGTGAAACAATGCTTCTTTGTGAAGCAGCTGGTTTCGATGTTATCCTAATCGAAACAGTTGGGGTTGGGCAAAGTGAAGCGATTGTTCGTGGGATGGTTGACTTTTTCATGATGCTTGCACTAACTGGAGCAGGTGATGAGCTGCAAGGGATGAAAAAGGGAATTATGGAATTGGTTGATGGCATCGTTGTCAACAAAGCAGATGGAGATAATCTTCCACGTGCTATCAAAACGCGATCGGAGTACAGCCGAATTCTTCATTTCTTACAGCCTGTAACAAAAGGCTGGATGTCTAAAGCTCTGACATGCTCTGCCGTTACAGGTAAAGGCATTGATGATGTTTGGGATATGTTGCAGGAGTTTTCTGAAACAACGAAGCAATCAGGAGTATTTGAAGATCGAAGAAGAAGGCAATCGAGAGAGTGGTTCCATTCCTTAATTAATAGTCAACTTCATCAACTGTTTTATAAAAATAGCACGATTAAGCAATTGTTGCCTGTCCTTGAAAATCAAATCATGGCAGGGGATCAAACAATTACAAAAGCCGTTCAAGAAGTATTTCAAACGTTTTTAGACACTTTTGAAAAGAAATAAGGGAAAGGGACTCTACAGATGATGGGGAGTCCCTTTTTCTTTGCCAAATCAGAAAGTATTTTAATATATTGTAGTGAATTAACTGCCAGCATGTGCATGGGGTAACTAAGGTGCTTTCGCTTTTCTTAGGTAAATTAATTGAATCGGTGAAACTCAATTGTTATGATAGAGAAGAAACGAATATGGAAGGGGTATGGAGATGGGAATGGATTTTAATTTTTTAATGAATGATGTGGTAAAAACAGCGCGTGATGAGATTACGAAAGCTGGATATACAGAATTAAAAACAGCAGAAGAAGTAAACGAGGCGTTAGCACAAAAGGGAACGACACTTGTTATGGTAAACTCCGTGTGTGGTTGTGCAGGCGGAATTGCTCGTCCTGCTGCGGCATATGCGATGCACCATGATAAACGCCCTGATCAATTTGTCACTGTCTTTGCTGGTCAAGATAAAGAGGCTACGGCACGTGCTCGTGAATATTTTGAAGGATATCCGCCATCATCGCCATCATTTGCCTTACTGAAAGACGGGAAAATTTTAAAGATGGTAGAACGTCATGAAATTGAAGGACATCATCCAATGTCTGTTGTTGAAAAGCTTCAATCGTATTTTGATGAATATTGCGAGGAAGTATAAGATCCGTTTTTACGGATCTTTTTTGTTTTGTATAGTTTTCTTTAAAATGAAGGACACTATATCTACATTATCAGCTCTTTCAATATTGTCCTATAGCAATTAACTGAAAATTTTTAACAGTAAATTAATTTTCCATTATATTGCATCATCATCAAAGTGTGTTAAAATACATGGGAGTGTATGAATATTAACAGAATGATTATTTGAACAGCGTACAATTACACTTTGACACATACTAACATAACAAGAAGAAAGTTATAGGAGGAAAATAACTATGCAATGGAAAAAGCATTTTATGTTACTAGTTACTTCTATCTTATTAGTCGGCATTTTAGCAGCATGTGGAACTGCGGATAATAAGGATGAAGCTAAAAACGGTGATGGTGAAGCGAAAAAAGTGTTAAAGCTAGGAACATCAGCGGATTATGCACCATTTGAATTTGTGGATACAGCTAAAAGTGATGAAATCATTGGGATGGATATGGATATTGTCAAGGCCATTGGTGATAAGCTTGGCTATGAAATTCAAGTTCAAGATATCGATTTCAACAGTTTGCCTACAGCACTTGAGAATGGGACAGTGGACCTTGTCGCGTCTGCGATGACTCCTACGGACGAACGTAAGAAAACAATAGACTTCAGCGAGCTTTATTATTCGGCTGCTAATATGATTATGACGACAAAAGATAGTGGCATTGAAACAGTAGAAGATTTAAAAGGTAAAAAAGTGGGAGTTCAGCTAGCTTCTGTTCAAGAAGAATTAGCGAATAAATTAAATAAAGAAGGCACTAGCATGACGCTAGAAAAACGCAACCGTATTCCAGAAATTGTTCAAGAGTTAATGGCTGGCCGTGTTGATGCAGCGATTGTTGAAGAAGAAGTAGCCAAAGGCTATTTAGCTGATAATAAAACATTAACAGTTCATAAAATTGAAACAGATGAAGAAGAAGGGTATGCAATTGCTTTTCCAAAAGACAGCGACCTAACAGAAAAGTTTAATGCAGAATTGCAAAAAATGAAAGATAGCGGTGAACTTGAAGAAATCATTGCTAAATGGATGAAGAGCGAAACAAAATAATACACAGAGAGAAAAACGTTCAGAAGAGATAATGCCTTCTGAACGTTTTTCCACGCCTTGTGATGAATAAATCAAAAGGTCTATATATGTTTTTGGGAGAGGATGAATAGGTTGAATCTGGATTTTGAAAGGATTATCCCGTCAATCCCTTACATTTTGGAAGGGATTCCGACGACATTACAAGTTGTAGTAGTAGCAGCTATTATTGGTTTTGTATTGGGGATTGTATTGTCAATTTTAAAAATTAGTAAAATTAAACCGTTGAATTGGTTAGCTGATTTTTATACATCGATTTTTCGAGGAACACCACTTGTTTTACAATTGATGTTAATCTATTTTGGATCACCGCAAATGCTAGGTATCCAAATCGAAGCCTATGAGGCCGCTTTTTTAGCATTTGGTTTAAACTCTGCAGCTTACATCTCTGAAATTATTCGTGGAGGTATATTGGCTGTTGATAAAGGGCAAAGAGAAGCAGCACTTGCGCTTGGTGTTTCAGAATCTAGTATGATGCTAAACATCATTTTACCTCAAGCGATTAAAAATATTTTACCAGCACTTATGAATGAATTGATTTCATTAACAAAAGAATCTGCTGTTGTGACGATTATCGGTCTTGCGGATATTATGCGTCGCGCGTATATTGTCGGTGGACAAACGTTTAAATTTTTCGAGCCCATTCTTGTTGCTGGATTGATTTATTATGTAATGATCATGATTTTGACGTTGTTTGGTAAGTTGCTTGAAAGGAGAATGAGACGCAGTGATTAAGATTGAAGATTTGCATAAAAGTTACGGCAAGCTTGAAGTGTTAAAAGGGATTAGTACAGAAGTGAAGCAAGGTGAGGTCGTAGCCATTATCGGTCCGTCTGGATCAGGGAAATCGACTTTCTTACGCTGCATCAATATGCTTGAAAAGCCTACAGGCGGACATATTTGGTTTAAAGATCAAGACATTACAGATAAAAAGACGAATATTATGAAAGTCCGTGAAAACGTTGGAATGGTGTTTCAACATTTTTATCTTTTTCCTCATAAGACGGTGCTGCAAAATTTAACGTATGCTCCGATGAAGGTGAAGAAAATGTCAAAAGAAGCAGCGGAGAAGCAGGGGCGTGAGCTGTTACAAAAGGTTGGTTTAGGTGATAAGGAAGCAGTTTATCCAAATCGACTTTCTGGTGGACAAAAACAACGTGTCGCAATTGCACGGGCGTTAGCTATGAACCCGGAAGTGATTTTATTTGATGAACCGACATCAGCATTAGATCCTGAAATGGTCAAAGAAGTACTGGCTGTTATGAAGTCGCTTGCTGACTCTGGAATGACAATGTTGATTGTGACACATGAGATGGGCTTTGCCCGTGAAGTAGCAGATCGTGTTCTCTTTTTAGATGGAGGATTGCTAGTTGAAGATTCAGCACCAGCTGAGTTTTTCTCCCAGCCAAAAAGCAAACGTGCGCAAGAATTTCTGGAAAAAGTTCTATAGTTTTGCAAAAAAAGGTGATAAATGTATCGCCTTTTTTTATTTTTGTAAAAAAAAGGAGAAATGTGTTGTAAATTAATAAAAAATTTAGTATTTTCCTAAATAAAGGACTATAAAATTGTCGAATTTGCTGATAGTATTATAATAGAAGTAAAGAAATCCAGGTGATACATAACAATGTTTAAAATCGGTTATCGAACGATTAAAACGGCATTAGGTGCTACTTTAGCAATTGTACTTGCCCAATTATTAAATCTGGATCATTTTCCTTCTGCTGGTATCATTACGATACTATGTATTCAAGTGACACAGAAGAAGTCTTTAAAAGCCTCTGCATCGCGTTTTCTCGCTTGTTTACTAGCAATGGGCTATTCAACCTTATTGTTTGAGTTAATTGCCTACAACCCATTTACAATAGGATTAATTCTTTTGATGTTTATTCCGACTACGGTGGCATTAAAGGTGAATGAAGGCATTGTCACAAGCAGTGTAATCATTCTTCATCTCTATTCGTCAAATGGTATCACGCTGGATTTGCTCATCAATGAAACCATTTTAATTGCTGTAGGAATTGGAGTTGCGCTAGTCATGAATATATATATGCCTAGTGTTGAGAAAGACTTGAAATCTTATCAGCGAAAAGTTGAAGCAAACTTTAGCGCGATTTTAATGGAAATTGTGAAGTACGTGCGTGATAATGACTATACTTGGAATGGAAAAGAACTGACAGAAACGTCGAAATGGTTAGCGGAAGCGAAAAGCTTAGCTTTTCGAGATGTGGAAAATCATTTCTTACGAGAAGAGGATTATTACTATCGATATTTTGATATGCGCGAGAAGCAATTCGAAATTATCGAGCGAATTTTACCTCTTGTCACGAATATACCAAGTATCGTGAAGCAAAGTGATATCCTTGCCAACTTTATTCAAGAGTTAGCAGAAAACGTTCATCCGCAGAACACAGCTAGCTTTTATTTGCGGAAGCTGGACGGGATGGAACGAGGGTTTAAAGAGATGCAACTTCCTGTCACACGTGAAGAATTTGAATCGAGGGCGGCATTGCTTCAGCTTATGAAGGAAATGGAGAGATATTTATTGCTCAAACATTCCTTTAATGGTAGAAAAGCTGGAATGAAAAACGGCGGCTAGCTTAAACTAAGCAAAAAGAGAAAGTCATGATAGTAGTATACATTCTTCCTCTATTGCTTAGCTTTACGCTCCGACTGGATTCTTCTTTAAAGATTTTTGAACATTAGCAAAACAAATATAGAGCCATTCGATGAAACAAGAAAATAGAAAAGAGCGAAGCCGTTTGACTTCACTCTTGTTAGCATTACATTAAAAAGGCTATACCTGATAGTAATGTTGTTAACAACATCGAGATTAGCATTAAGTATACGATGATTTTTCTTATTTTTTTATTTTTCATATAGTGCTCTCCTCAATTTCAAATGAATATGTTTAGCTTTATTGTAACGTGAACAATAATCGGAAACAAGGTTAAATACCTGTCCGACAATTTTGAAAAGTTAGAGGGTTTTGTTGGGAAATGTAGAACTATGTTATGTTTCGTTTACTAAGTGTACATCATGGAGGGTTAGGTAATGATTAAAAATATCGATCATATTGGTATTGCTGTTCGTTCACTCGAAGAAGCTTTACCACTTTATACAGAAACATTAAAGTTAGAGCTTGAAGGCATTGAAACAGTAGAAAGCCAAGGAGTTAAAGTAGCATTTATCCTTGCTGGAAATACTCGCCTAGAGCTATTGGAAGCGTTGTCACCTGAAAGCCCAATTGCTAAATTCATCGAAAAACGTGGAGAAGGCGTTCATCATGTGGCTTTAGGTGTGGATAACATCGAAGACCGCATTCAACAAATTAAAGAAGCTGGTCTACGTATGATTGACGAGACATCTCGATTGGGTGCCCATCATGCAAAGGTAGCATTCATTCATCCGAAGTCTACAGCGAGTATTTTATATGAATTAACAGAAAGACCTGAATAAGAGGAGGAGCCATAATGAAAGACATCTACGAAACAATTAACGATTTATATGACAGACGCCGTGAGGTTGAGCTTGGTGGCGGTGATGAACGAATTGAAAAGCAACACGCTAAAGGAAAGTTAACAGCTCGTGAAAGAATTGAGCTATTACTCGATGAAGGTACATTTGTTGAATTAAATCCATTTATTCAACATCGCAGTACAAACTTCGGTTTAGATAAAGCAAAAGGGCCTGGAGATGGTGTTGTAACAGGATACGGTAAAGTAAATGGACGCGATGTGTACTTATTCTCACAAGATTTCACGGTATTCGGTGGGGCGCTTGGAGAAATGCATGCTCTGAAAATTGCCAATGTTATGGATTTAGCCGCGAAGAATGGGGCACCGTTTATCGGGTTAAACGATTCAGGCGGCGCGCGTATCCAAGAAGGGGTTGTATCTCTTGATGGATATGGACAAATTTTCTACCGTAACTCAATCTATTCTGGTGTAATTCCACAAATCTCTGTTATTATGGGACCTTGTGCAGGTGGAGCAGTTTATTCTCCAGCGATTACGGATTTCATTTTCATGGTTGAGAAGACGAGCCAAATGTTCATTACTGGACCAAAAGTTATCGAAACAGTTACAGGAGAAAAAATTACGTCTGAAGGCTTAGGTGGCGCAACTGTACATAATACAATCAGCGGTAACGCTCACTTTAAAGCACCAACTGACGAAGAAGTATTGAAAGATGTACGTAAATTATTAAGCTACTTGCCGCAAAATAATACAGAGAAACCACCTGTATTAGAAGCGGACAACAATGATGATTATCGTCCAGACTTAACAGATATCGTTCCATTTGAAGGTATTCGTCCTTACGATATCCGTAAAGTTGTTGAGCAAGTTGTGGATGAAGGATCATTCATGGAAGTACAAGAAGGATTTGCGAAAAACATTGTTATCGGTTTAGCTCGTATTAAAGGTCAATCTGTTGGTCTTGTATGTAACCAACCGAAAGTATTAGCTGGTGGACTTGATATCGATTCTTCTGATAAAGCGTCTCGCTTCATTCGATTCTGTGATTCATTTAATATTCCAATTATCACATTCGAAGACGTTTCTGGCTTCTTCCCAGGCGTTAAGCAAGAGCATGGTGGAATCATCCGTCACGGTGCGAAAATGCTATATGCATACTCTGAAGCAACTGTACCAAAGCTTACAATTATTCTTCGTAAAGCATACGGCGGTGCTTATGTTGCACTTAACAGTAAGTCAATCGGTGCAGACCTTACATTTGCATGGCCAAATGCTGAGATTGCCGTTATGGGATCTGCTGGTGCGGCTAACATTATTTTCGCTCGTGAAATTGCAAACAGTGAAGATCCAGAAGCAACACGTGCAGAGAAAGTTGAAGAATACCGTGAGAAGTTCGCGAACCCATACGTTGCAGCAAGCTTAGGAATGGTTGATGACGTTATTGATCCTCGTGAAACACGAATCAAAATCATCCAATCTCTTGAAATGCTGCGCAATAAAAAAGAAGATCGTCCTTGGAAGAAACACGGAAACATTCCATTGTAATACACGATTTTTTCAGAGAAGCTCAAGGCATAATGGCCTTGGGCTTTTTTGTTTTAGCTTTGCTTCACAATATTTGCCGGTTTATTTTCTAAGAAGTATACTAAGGTAGGATAACTTTTTTGGAGGGTATAAAGATGATTAATGAAAATCGTTTAGTAGAAGAATTTTTTGAATTGGTTCAAATTGATTCGGAAACGAAAAATGAAGCAGCGATTGCCAAAGTATTGAAAGAAAAATTTACAGAGCTTGGTTTAGATGTATTTGAAGATGATACAACAGCAATCACAGGTCACGGTGCAGGTAATTTAATTTGTACCCTTCCAGCTACAAAAGAAGGTGTAGATACAATTTATTTTACATCCCATATGGATACGGTTGTACCAGGGAACGGTATTAAACCATCGATTCAAGACGGATATATTGTGTCAGATGGTACGACAATATTAGGAGCCGATGATAAAGCGGGACTTGCAGTGATGCTAGAAGTGCTAAAAGTGATTAAAGAGCAAAAGATTGCTCACGGAAAAATAGAATTTATTATTACAGTTGGCGAGGAATCTGGTTTAGTCGGTGCAAAAGCGTTAGATCGTTCATTAGTGACAGCGAAATATGGTTATGCACTAGACAGTGATGGAAAAGTTGGGAATATTATTGTCGCAGCGCCGACACAAGCAAGGTTCGAAGCAAAAGTATATGGAAAAACGGCTCATGCAGGTGTTGCTCCTGAAAAAGGAGTTTCAGCGATTACAATTGCGGCTAAAGCGATTTCTAGAATGCCTTTAGGTCGAATCGATTCTGAAACAACAGCGAATATTGGTCGTTTCCAAGGTGGACAACAAACGAATATTGTATGTGATTACGTTGAGATATTAGCAGAAGCTCGTTCACTTGTACCAGAAAAAATGGAGGCACAAGTTCAAAAAATGAAGGAGGCTTTCCAAACAGCGGCTGCGGAAATGGGCGGGCGTGCTGAGATCGATGTAACGGTCATGTACCCTGGCTTTAAATACAGCGAAGGTGATCATGTTGTAGAAGTAGCCAGACAAGCAGCAGAGAAAATTAATCGCCCATGTGAATTACAACAAAGCGGCGGTGGCAGCGATGCCAATGTAATTGCTGGATTTGGCATTCCAACAGTTAACTTAGCTGTTGGTTATGAAGAAATTCATACAACAAACGAAAAAATTCCAGTGGAAGAATTAACGAAGCTTGCTGAAATGGTGCTGGGAATTATCGAAGTTGTTACAGGAGAATAATCTGCAAAAAATTTAGAAGAGTTTTAAGCTTGGGGCGTCTGCAATGATCATTGCAGACGCCTTTTTCGCTCTATAAATATAGATTAATCTATTTTCGGTAAATTCTTAAGACATTTTTATAGTAAGTAAGCATATAGTTATAGGAAATTAGTTATATTACTTTTTTTACCAAAATAGTGTATAATTGATGAGAATAGTATTCTGAATTATTAGATAAAAGGAAGTGGGGGGAGGATAGCATAATGTTTATTGTTTGGCTTGTTCTATCCGTATTTATCTCTTTAATCGTAATAGAGACATCTGTTTCACTCTGGATTAATTCAGGTACAAGGCAAGAGAAGGTAGAAAACAAGTTATTCTTCAAAAATATTCAATGGAAGTTTTTAAAAAAGAAAGCTGTATAAATAAAACGAGGATGCCGCAGTCTAGCATCCTCGTTTAGTTCTCTTGGTCTTCTTGCTCGATTTTTTCTATAGGCCACCAAATATGTCCGTCATGAGCTAATAAAGCATCAGCTGCTGATGGACCAGGGGAACCAGCCGGATAATTCGGGAAGCTTTCATCGTTTGTCTTTTTCCAGACTTCAGAAATCGTATCAATAAATTTCCATGATAAAGCGACTTCATCCCAATGCGTAAAGTTTGTTGCATCTCCACGCATGCTATCTAGTAATAGTTTCTCGTAAGCTTCTGGTGTATTAATATAATCTGTACCTTCATTTGCTAGTTGTAATCTGACGGATTTTGTTTCTGTTGTCGTGCCCGATTTTTTTACATTTAGTAATAGCGTAATGCCTTCTTTCGGTTGAATATGGATGACTAGTAAGTTTGGTGTCAATTTGTGTTCTGCCTGATAGTATAGATTCATTGGCATATCTTTAAATTGGACAACAATTTTCGTTGATTTACGATCCATCCTTTTTCCTGTTTGAATGTAGAATGGTACCCCGAACCAGCGGAAATTGTCGATCATGAGCTTACCCGCTACATATGTTTCTGTATTGGAATCGATGCTTACATTTGCTTCTTCTCGATAAGCAGGCACAGTCTCGCCGTGGATTATACCTTGCGCATATTGGCCGCGAACAAAATAGGTGTTCACCTCTTCTTGACTCATAGGTCGTAATGAACGGAGTAATCGAACTTTTTCGCTGCGAATTTCTTCTGGCGTTAAAGAAATAGGCGGCTCCATAGCAAGCAGGGCGACCATTTGCATCATATGGTTTTGAACCATGTCGCGCAGTGCCCCGCTGTTTTCGTAATAGCGACCTCGTTCCTCTACACCTAGCGTTTCACTGGATGTAATTTGAATATTAGAAATGTATCGGTTATTCCATAGCGGTTCAAATAAGGCATTAGAGAAGCGAATCACTGCAATATTTTGAACCATCTCTTTTCCTAAATAATGATCAATTCGATAAATTTCTTCTTCTTGAAACACTGTACGAATTTGTTCATTTAGTGCTTTCGCTGTTTCAAAGTTTGTTCCAAATGGTTTTTCTATTACGAGGCGTTTGTAGCCTTCTACGTTTGTTAAACCTTGTGTTTTGAGTTGATTTGTAATTGTACCGAAAAACTCTGGTGCCATAGCTAAATAGAAAATGCAATTTCCTTTCAGCTTATATTGATTGTTGATTTGGGATGCAAGCTGTTTTAATTCAATATAAGATTGCGAACTTGTAACATCATGGCAATGGTAATGAAAATGAGAGATAAATGCTTCTATCCGATAATCGACGTTTGCGAACGTCATGACAGAATCTTTGACGTTCTCTTGAAATTGTTCGGTTGTTAATGGACGCCGCGCGATGCCAATAACAGCGAAATTCTGTAGTTTATTTTTTGTATATAATTGATAGAGAGAAGGAAATAGTTTTCGTTTTGCTAGATCACCGGTTGCTCCAAAAATCATGATTAATGCAGTAGGTTTCGTATTTTCTGACACGGTCAATACCTCAACTTTCCTTTTTCACTAGGCTATGTGATAGAACGTGGTTGATTGTTGGTTATAATGAGTTTAAAATCGTTCGATTAAACAGACTTTTTTCCTGTTAGAGTGTTGGAATTATGTTTTTCATTTTACGTTTAGCATTCCCTAAAAAGCAATCATTTCGTTCGTTAAAATTATCAAAGCTTTGTATGCGGCACGTTTGCTTGCAAT
The DNA here is from genome assembly GCF_003570725.1 of Peribacillus asahii. Classification (GTDB taxonomy): domain Bacteria; phylum Bacillota; class Bacilli; order Bacillales; family DSM-1321; genus Peribacillus; species Peribacillus asahii. Next base: position 338,823 of record NZ_QWVS01000002.1, on the reverse strand, counting down.
TATGCTATAGTTAATATAATGAGGATAATCGGAGGTAAAAAAGTGGATTTTATGTTTTTAGGAACGGGTGCTGGTGTTCCGGCAAAGGCGCGTAATGTAACATCAATTGCCCTTCAACTATTAGAAGAACGAGGAACGGTATGGCTGTTTGATTGTGGAGAAGCTACTCAGCATCAAATTTTAAAAACAGCTATAAAACCTCGTAAGATTGAAAAGATTTTTATTACGCATTTACATGGAGATCATATTTTTGGCTTGCCAGGGCTGCTTGGCAGTCGTTCATTTCAAGGTGGAACGGAAAAATTAACAATTTACGGACCAAAGGGGATTGCTGATTTTGTTCGAACGAGTCTTGCTGTAAGTACGACTCATTTAAAGTATCCGCTCGAGATCATTGAAATTGAAGAAGGAATGATATTTAAGGACGAGCAATTTACTGTTTATGCGCTTCCGCTTGATCATGGTATTTATTGTGTAGGCTACCGCATTGTTGAACAAGATCGTCCAGGCAGTTTACTTGTCGATAAATTAAAAAGAGAAGGTGTAAAACCTGGGCCGATTTTTAAAGCGTTGAAAAAAGGAGAACGTGTGCAATTAGAGGATGGTCGTTTACTAGATGGGAACGATTATTTAGGAGAAGCACAAAAAGGGAGAATCATTACGATTCTTGGAGATACGAGAATGTGTGAAAATGCAGTTCGTTTAGCTGTTGATGCAGATTACGTTGTTCATGAATCGACCTTTGCAGCGGATGAAGAAGAGATGGCTAAAGCTTACTTTCATTCCACGACGGTACAAGCTGCTCAAGTAGCGAAAACAGCGGCTGCCAAACATCTTATTTTGACACATATTAGTTCTCGCTACACAGCAAATGAAGTAGAACAGCTTCGTCAGGAAAGCGCAGCTATTTTTCCAAATACAATTGTCGCAGAGGATTTTTTACAAGTGAAGATTCCTCTCTATATATAGAAATAAAGTATAAAAGGAGTGAAGAGATATGATGGAGCAAAACCTATTACATAAAAAAGCGATGGATTTTTTATTAACAACGAGTCGGACGTTTTTTATTCCGATTAGTCATTTACCATCTGGATTACAAGAAGCGATTGGTTCAGCTTATTTGTGCATGCGTGCCATTGATGAAATTGAAGATGATTCGAAGCTTCCTGCTGATACGAAAATTTTTCTATTACAATCTGTCGCTAAATTGCTGCAAGAAGGTCATAGCGCAGCAAGAATTGAAGCACTTTTTACTCCGTTTAAAAAAGATTTACCTGAGGTGACGTTGCTTTTGTCGGATTGGATTGCGTATTGTCCACCGGGTGCATTAGATAAGGTGTTAGAGTCTACTATAGAAATGGCTGAAGGAATGGCGAAATGGGTTGCGAAAAATTGGGAGATCGAAACGGAAGCCGATTTAGATGATTATACGTATTATGTTGCTGGTTTAGTCGGTGTAATGCTCTCAGATATTTGGAAATGGTATGATGGGACAGAAACAAATCGTGAACAAGCGATTGCCTTTGGACGCGGTTTGCAAACGGTTAATATTTTACGTAATCGTGATGAAGATGCGGAGCGTGGTGTTCAGTTTTTCCCAAAAGGGTGGGGGTTCGCTGAGATGCTTGCTCACACTGAGAAAAATTTAGCAATGGCAGAAAAATATTGCCAAACGATTCAAACGAAGGATATTTTGCATTTTTGTAAAATTCCTTTAGAATTAGCGAAAGCCACATTAGTCGCTTTAAAAGAAGGAAAAGAGAAGATTAATCGAGCGGAAGTAACGAAAATTGTAAAGCATGTTGTTGATCAGTAAATCAAAAACCCGAAAAGCTTCAATAGCTTTCCGGGTTTTTATTATGCTATTTCTTTTTTCGATTGTTCTACTAGAATGTGTTGAGGTATTTTACAAAGCTCAATCCATTTTTTAATAGATGTAAGGAGAATAATCACTCCAAGGACAAGCATAATGATGGATAATGTGCCGTTTAATACGCTAAAACCTGTACTTTCTGCATTCCAGTATACATTTTTAATCATCCAATATCCTGCCACATTGACCGTAACATATAAGTAAGCGAGTGGGACTAGACAAGTTAGCATATACCAGCGTTTGTCTGCGATTTTTAAAATAACAGTTGCCCCAACAATTAAGCCGATGGAAGCCATTAATTGGTTGGATACACCAAATAGTGCCCAGATAGAACTGATGTCACCAGAATATAGAAGGTATCCCCAAATGAAACATGCTAGTGCACTAGCAAATATATTTGAAAGTAAGGACTCTGTATTTTTTAAAGGTTTATAAAAATCACCGAAGAAATCTTGAATAAGATAACGAGCTACACGAGTTCCTGAATCAATGGCTGTTAAGATAAAGACTGCTTCAAATAAAATAACGAATTGGAAGAAGTAGGACGCTAATTTTTCGAAAACTGGTATTTCAGTGAAAATATAAGTCATTCCAACGGCGAGTGTTACAGCACCGCCTGTTCTTCCTTCAAGATCCATGCCGATTTCATCGCTTAACTCATCTAAGTGCACCGTTTCCATTCCGAGTGTTGCAAATTTTTCAGGAGCGGAGTTGATAGCGAAATAGTCTCCTGGCTGTAAGGATACTGCAGCAATTAAAGCCATAATGGCTACTAAACATTCAACAAGCATGGCACCGAACGCAACGCCTTTAATATCACTCCAGCGATTAATCATTTTAGGAGTTGTTCCAGAACCAACGAATGCATGGAATCCTGAGATTGCTCCACAAGCAATGGTAATGGAGATAAATGGCCAAACCGGACCAGCAACGATTGGACCGCCGCCGTTAATAAAGTCTGTCAACGCTGGAAACTGAACAGATGGGTTTACGTAGAATACACCGACAATTAAAGCGGCGAAAACCCCGATTTTCATAAATGTACTTAAATAGTCACGTGGAGCAAGCAATAACCAAACAGGCAAGGCCGCTGCGAAAAATGCGTATATTGGTAAAATAATAGCAATTGTACTTGCTTCAAGTGTTAATACATTACCAAGTGCTGTGCCTTGAAGATTTGGTCCGAAAAGAATAGCTGCGATAATTAGACCGAATCCAACGATTGTCGCGGATTTTAGATTGCCGGTCTTTTTATGATAAAGACCAACACCCATTGCGATTGGAATGGTAATACCGACAACAAATGTACCCCATGGGTTGTTTTCTAGTGCATGTAATATAACTAAAGACAGTCCCGCCATTGTAATGGTAATAATAAACAACATCGCAAGGCCTGTACAAAATCCTGCTACAGGACCAAGTTCTTCTTTAGCTACTTCAGATAATGACTTTCCATCTCGACGCATAGAAGCAAATAGAACGACTATATCGTGAACGGCCCCACCAATGACGGCTCCGATTAGTAACCAAAGCAATCCTGGTAAATACCCGAACTGTGCTGCTAAAATTGGTCCAACTAATGGACCTGCAGCTGCGATTGCCGCGAAATGGTGACCAAACGTTACCCATTTATTAGTTGGAACATAATCTTTACCATCTTCTAGTTTATGAGAAGGAGTAGGTTTAGAATCATCTAGTTTTAATACTTTAGCTGCCATAAATGTACCATATAAGCGGTAGACAATTAATAATATACAAATGGAACCAATAACTATAGAAACCGCATTCATTTTTATGACCTCCAAACTTCTGTTATAGTACAGTAATCATACTAAATGAAAGTGCAAATAGGTAGATTTTTGGCCGAAATACAGAAAAATAATGTTCGATTACAAAAAATAAAGGGTGAGATACAATGAATAAACTGAAAATTTAGGATTTTTATAATTTTAATATTTCAGCTATATTGTTATATAACGATTTTAAGCAACAAGAGAATACCAGTTCAGAATTGTAATAACTGCTTTAGTTCTTTTATGTAGGTTCGACTAACAGGAACATTAGAACCGTCATTCATAATGAGGTTGTAAGTTGAGTTAAACCAAGGTTGTATTTCAGAAATGTAATCGATATTGACGATATAGCTGCGATGTACGCGCATAAATGAATGATCCTGTAGTTTTTTCTCTAGCGCAACAAGCGTTTCGCTTACTTTGAATACGTCATCCTTTGTTTTAATCATACATTTACCTTCACTTGATTCAACAAATAGAATAGATGCCATATCAAGTAATATGATTCTTTCTTCTACAAGGATAGCTATTTTGCCTGTTTTATTGATTGGAACGTTAAACGAAGGCTGGATGTCTTGCTCACCTATTTTCTGCAGTTTGGTAATTTTGTTTAACATTTGATACACACGCTGTTCATCGAACGGTTTTAATAAATAATCGAGTGCGTTTAGTTCAAAAGCTTCGAGTGCATATTCGTCATACGCTGTTGCAAATACAATAGCAGGAGTCTTTTTTAGACTATGAAGCTGCTTTGCTAATTGCAATCCATTATCTTCAGCTAATTCAATATCGAGAAAAACAAGATCGGGTTCTTGGACAGGGATGTCTGCCATTGCTTTCTCTAAACAATCTGCTTCTCCTACAACTTCTACTTGTTTGCTGCAAATGAGCAGATACTTTAATTCATCTCGTGCTAACGGCTCATCATCTACTATGTATGCTCGTAACATGTTGTTCAAAAACTCCTTTACTATGAAGAGGAATAGAGATAATAATCTTCGTACCTACATTTAGTTCGCTCTGAATAGTTAATTGTGCTTGCCCATTATAAATGCCCATTAAACGTTCGTGAATATTAAATAAAGCTGTACCTGTTCCCTTTTTAGAGCTGATGGTTCGTTGCCCAAGTTCTCTTCTTCTTTCTTCTTCGATTCCTTTTCCATTATCTTGGACGATAATGTGTATCCTTTCATCTTGTGAAGAAATATTGATTAAGATAGTTCCTTTATTATGATTTCCTCGAGTAAAAGCATGATTAACAGCATTTTCGACTAAGGGCTGTAAAGTAAACGGTGGAATCAACACTTGATTAAGCCCAGGCTCTATATGGAGAGAGAGGTGATAAACATCTGGAAATCTGGCTTGCTCTAACGATAAATAGGCTTTTACATGCTCGATTTCTTTTTCTAATGGAATCATCATTTGCCTAGCTCCTTGTAAATTACTACGAAAGAATGAACTAAGCTCGATTAATAGCTTTCTTGCTTTTTCTACATCGGTTCGGCATAGTGCTGAAATGGTGTTGATGCTATTAAACAAAAAATGTGGGTGAATTTGCGCTTGCAATGCTTTAATTTCTGCGTCTTTTAATAATTTTGTTTGCTGTTCGGCCTCTGCCAATTCTAGTTGAGTAGAAAATAAGTTAGCAAGACCTTCTGCTAGTTCTTTGTGTACTTTATCTAATTTAGCAGGGTCCTTAAAGTACATTTTTAAAGTACCTACAGTTTTATTTTGGACTTTTAAAGGCAGAACAATTGCTGCCTGCAAGGGGCAATCTTTTTGAAAACAATAAATTTCTTCTTTTACTTGTGCAATAGCAACCTTTCCGCTTTCCAATGCTTTTTTCGTTAATCCTGTAGCAAGCTCCATGTTTAGAATATGGTGATCAGCACCTGCGCCAACATGAGATAAAATTTGACGGTCATCTGTAATCGCTACAGCATCTGCATCAGTCAGTTGCAACATTATCTCTGAAATTTGTTGACAAGAACTTGGATTGAGTCCTTGACGGAAATAAGGCAATGTTTGATCGGCAATATGAAAGGCTTGATTTGTTTGATTAGCGCGTGCTCGTTCTTCATCCCGTATCATTGATTGAATAATAAGCATAAAAAGCAATGTTCCAAAACCATTAACAAGAATCATTGGCACACTGATTATTTCAACTAGTGTTACTGCTTGTTCAAATGGTTTGGCGACAATTACAATAATGAGCATTTGTACAGCTTCTAAAAGCATGCCGATTTTAACGGCATAGAGGGGAGTGATTTTTTTTCTACTCTTCCGTCGTTTCTTCCCGTAATAACCAGCTGCAACTCCAGCTAAGACGGTAGAGATTGCACAGGCAACAGCGGTAAAACCTCCTAATGTTAAACGGTGAACTCCTGCAAGCACACCAGCACCAATTCCGACTACTGGGCCACCTATTAAGCCCCCAATGACTACTCCCATGACTCTCGTATTGGCAATCGCATTATCGGGATTAACATCCGTAATCCAATCTACTTTATGAATTGTGTCGTGATGAATTTCTATCCCTGTATAATTACTAATCACTCCAAATGTTCCAAAAAGAACGATGAGCCATATTCGCTCTGTTACGTTGCGTTCACCGTGAACAATCTGGCGAAAGGACTTCATTTGTGAAAGTAAAAAAGCCACAATGACAATAATCCCTACTTTTTCTAACATTAATGATACTAAATTAAACATTGCAATCCATCCTTATATGCAGCATTGAATTTATCTTATACTAGAAATAGGAAATTTGTCGAATACTCGTCATGAAGGTCTGAATTTTTTCTGAGTTTTAACTTTCCTAATATATAGAAAGTTTTAAAAAGAATAAAAATATATTGAAATAATTGCGTGGAAGCGCTTATAATTTAATACATAAAAGCAAAAACGCATAACAGCACTGAATTAGAGAATTTTTCATTATCGAAAAAGAGGGGGAGAAACATGAAGAAGAAATTATACTCAGCTGCAGCAATTACACTTGTAACGAGTGCGTTATTAGCTGGCTGTGGCAGCGATTCAAGCAGTGAGGATACAAAGAAAGGGGACAGCGGAGAAAAAACTTATCAAGTTGGGGTTACCCAAATTGTGCAGCATGCTTCTTTAGATGAGGCGACGAAAGGGTTCCAAGATGCTTTAAAAGAAAGCGACCTAAATGTGGAGTTTGATGTTCAAAACGCACAAAATGATCAAAGTAATAATCAAACAATTGCGAAAAATTTTGTGAGTGATAAAGTGGATTTAATTTTTGCAAACTCGACTCCAAGTGCATTAGGTGCTAAAAATGCAACAAGCGATATTCCAATTGTATTTACATCCGTAACAGATCCAATTGAAGCAGAACTTGTGACATCTTTAGAAAAGCCAGGTGCTAATGTAACAGGTACAACAGATTCTCATCCAGATGCCATCGCAAATACGGTGAAATTTATTGCAGAAGAACTTGGTGCTAAAACAATTGGAACAGTGTATAACGCTGGGGAGAAAAACTCAATTGTACAAGTAGAGAATATGAAGGCTGAAGCGAAAAAATCAGGAGTTAAAGTGGCAGAAGCTTCTGTTTCTACGTCTGCAGATGTAAAAAAAGCAGCAGAATCTTTAATTGGGAAAGTGGATGCATTCTATATTGTGACAGATAATACAGTTGTTTCAGCATTAGAATCGGTTGTAGGTGTAGCGAACGATAAGGATATTCCATTATTCGTAGGAGAGTTAGATTCAGTAGAACGCGGCGGGTTTGCTGCTTACGGTTTCAGCTATTATGATATCGGTTTTGAAGCTGGAGAAAAAGCGGTGGAAATTTTGAAAGATGGTAAAAAACCAGGAGACATTCCAGTTAGCTATCCACAAAATTTAAAACTTGTAATCAATGAAACAGCTGCCAAAGAAATGGGCGTTGAAATTAAAGATGAGTGGAAGAAAGAAGCGGAGCTAGTAAAGTAAGCTCAACCTCTTTTTAGTTCATTGTTTATCTAGGGTCCCTTATGTTTTTGATCTCGGGACCCTTTTATTTTAACTTTAGGAAGGAAGAAAAATATGTTTACAGCCGTATTCAATTCATTTGAATCTGGAATGATTTACGCCATTATGGCACTTGGTGTTTATTTAACGTTTAGGATTCTTGATTTTCCTGATTTGACAGTAGAAGGAAGCTTCGTTACAGGTGCTTCTGTAGCAGCGATTATGATTGTGAATGGTTATTCGCCGATTATTGCCACATTAGCCGCATTAGGAGCGGGTTTTCTTGCAGGTATATTAACAGGCTTGCTGCATACAAAAGGGAAAGTAAATCCTCTTTTATCGGGAATCTTAGTCATGATTGCTCTTTATTCAATTAACTTACGAATTATGGGTACTTCGAATATTCCATTGCTTTCGCAAAAGACTTTATTAACGAATATTCAAGATGCTTGGGCAAAAACAGGAATAGACGATGTATTAAATGGCTTATTAACGGCAATTGGTTTAGGAGACAGTTTACCAAAAACATGGTCTATTTTACTGATGATGTTAGTCATTACGGTTCTTATCCAAGTAGGGATGTCTGTCTTTTTAAAAACAGAAATTGGTTTAGCTATTCGTGCAACCGGTGACAATGAAGCGATGGTAAAAAGCTTCTCCGCCCATACTGGGAATATGAAAGTACTTGGCTTGGCAATTAGTAATGCACTTGTTGCATTTTCAGGTGCTCTTATTGCTCAATATAATGGCTTTAGTGATATCGGAATGGGAATAGGGATGATTGTTATTGGTCTTGCCTCTGTTATTATCGGTGAAGCAATCTTTGGTGCGAAAACGATTGTCAGAGCAACGCTTGCTGTAATTGGTGGTTCGCTTATTTATCACTTTGTTGTTACACTAGCGCTTCGTGTAGATTTCTTACAAACAGGGGATGTAAAACTAATTACCGCTCTTATTGTAATTGGCGCACTTCTGTTACCTCTTATTACGGAAGGTCGGAAAGTAAAAGCACGAAAGAAAAAACGTCTGATGGAATTGCAATTTGATCATAAATCATTGGAGGAGGGGAAATAAGATGCTTCATCTGAATGGAATTTATAAGGTATTTAATGAAGGAACACCAGATGAGAAGCTCGCTCTGCAAAACCTTCAACTTCAATTAAAAAAAGGTGAATTTGTTACGGTGATTGGCAGTAATGGTGCAGGAAAATCAACGTTAATGAACATGGTATCCGGAAAAATTCTTCCTGATGCCGGGGAAGTTCTTATTGATGGTCAAAAGGTATCAGGAGTAGAAGAACACCAGCGAGCCAAACTCATTGGCCGTGTATTCCAAGATCCGATGGCCGGGACAGCTCCACATATGACAATTGAAGAGAATATGGCCATTGCATATGGTCGAACAAATCGCCGAGGTTTACGTTTTGGCGTAACGAATAAACGAAAAGCATTTTTTAAAGAAAGCCTAGAAACGCTTCATTTAGGTTTAGAAAATCGAATGACAGCGAAGGTTGGTTTATTATCCGGAGGGGAGCGTCAAGCGCTATCGCTTCTTATGGCAACCTTTACCAATCCGAAAATTTTGCTTCTAGACGAACATACAGCCGCACTTGACCCTTCTCGTGCAGAACTTGTAACACAATTGACTAAAGAAATTGTTGAGCAAAGCAAATTGACGACATTAATGGTCACACACAATATGCAGCAAGCGATTGATTTAGGTGACTCCTTAATTATGATGGACAAAGGACAAATTATTTTTGAAGCAAGAGGAGAAGAAAAACGGGCGTTGACTGTTGAAAAATTATTGAATGAGTTCCAACGTATTAAAGGTGAAAAAATGAATAATGACCGGGCGGTTTTAGCCTAATCATTTTTATATTCATAGGAAATCCATATATTGTTTTTGAATCAGGAAATAACACAATATTTAGTGCGGAAACAACAGAAAGAAGATGGAGTTCAAACGAAAATTTAAAAATAAAAGGTTTCTCTACACTCTGTGAAAGTGCCTATTCTTTGAGAATAGGCACTTTCTGCATGATTAGTTTGTTTGTGCTTCTTTTTTGGAAGAGCGAAAAAGAGTGCTGAAAAATGGCTTTTTCTTTGACTTTTCTGTTGAAGCTGCTTCGTCGAAGGTAAGGAAGCAGTCGGCTTGTGAGGCTACTTCTAGTTTGGTTTGGAGCGTTTCGATTTGTTGAGTTAGCTGGCAAACAACGCTTTGTAACTCTTCAATCTCGTTTCGATGCTGTAGGATTTGATAGGAGACGACATCATCTGCTTTTGTTGATAATTTCCGTTCAAGATGTTCAATTCTCTCGACTAGCTTGTCATACATTTTAGTTTCATCTTTAGGTGGTTTGTTTGCTACTTTTGCCTTTCGTACTCTTTTTTCATGGATTTTCATGCTTTGCAGAGGGGTACCATTTTTCAGTTGTTCCTGAACCTGCTGGAGTAAGGCTACATCTTCTTCTGAAAATCGATAATGGTTAAGGGGAGTTCGTTCAACCTCTAGTCTTAATTGTGTGACCCAACGAAGAACGGTTTTAGGAGAAACACCTAATAATTTGGACACTTCATTTGTATTCATAGTATTCTCCTCCTCATTTAATATTTACAGGCCGCTATAGTTAATAAGAAGAATTCTAGCTTCGATAGTCAATTCCTTTCAGGATGACAAAACTAGTATTCTTTCGCTAAAGAAAGTGATTTTTCGAGGAGTTTTATTGAGACAGAGCAAAATCCCACCGTATGATGGGATTTTGCTCTGTAGTAATTGTTTCACTATGAATGCGTCGTCAATAATCTTCTTTACCAGCCGCGCTTATATGGCGTAGGTGCTTCTATTTCATAGCGAAGTTCTTTTGCCGTGTTTCTTGGCCAATAAGGGGCGCGTAGCAGTTCACGACCGATAAAAATAAGATCGGCGCGCTCATTTTGTAAAATTTCTTCCGCTTGGATGCCAGTTGTAATTAAACCAACTGCTCCTGTAGCAATAGAGGCTCCGGATCTAATTGTTTCGCTGAACGGTACTTGGTAGCCTGGATAGACAGGAATAGAAGCGGGCACAACAGCTCCAGAACTTACATCAATTAAGTCGACCCCATCTTCTTTCATCCATTTACTGATTTCGATATACTGCTCTGCTGTCATGCCACCTTCTTGATAATCATGAGCAGAAATACGTACAAATAGTGGACCTTCCCATACTTGCTTTACTGCAGCGATGACTTCTTTTACGATTTTATAACGATTTTCGCTAGATCCGCCGTATTCATCATTTCGTTTATTGCTTAGCGGTGAGAGAAATTCATTTAGTAAGTAACCGTGAGCAGCATGTAGTTCAATAACATCAAATCCTGCTTTTTTTGCTCGTGCAGCTGCTTGTTGAAAGGAAAGGATTGTTTTTTCAATATCAGCTTGTGTCATCTCTTGAGGCTGTTTATAAGTCTCATCAAAAGCAATGGGTGACGGTGCATAGATGGTGCCTGGTACTGTCGCTTTTCGACCTGCGTGAGCGAGTTGAATGCCTGTTTTTGCTCCTTGCTCTTTCATCATTGATACGAGCTGTGACAGTCCTGGTAGCTGTTCATCATTCCAAATGCCTAAGTCATTAACGGAAATCCGACCTTGAGGATCAACTGCTGTTGCTTCTAGCATAATTAAACCTACACCGCCAACTGCTCGGCTTGTATAGTGCGTTAAATGCCAGTTTTTAACGTGGCCATCTTCCTGACTAGAATACATACACATCGGTGCCATAACAATTCGATTTTTGAAAGTTACATCTTTGATAGTATAAGTAGAAAAAAGTTTAGTATTCATGTTCATCCCACTCCCTATTTCCTTAAATATGAAATCTAGTATAGCAACTAAAAATCCAATTAGCTAAACATTTGATTGTAAAGAGTAAAAGAGCATGAATCAAAAGAGGCATATCCTGTCCCTTTTAATCACGCTCTTTTTATAATTAAGAATCTCGCTAAATTGACATAAAATCATGCCAATTTAGCGAGGAACAGCATATTGTGCAAGCTGGTCGCTAATTTGTTTCCCCATTCGTTTGGATTGTGCAGTTGCTTCCTCAATGCAGGCGATAAAAGCTTGATCGACTTCATAATTTTGTAGTACTTTTAATCCTGCTTCGGTCGTTCCGCCAGGAGAAGTTACTTCTTTTCTTAAAGTAGCTGGTGATTTTGTGGAATGTTTGAGCATTTCGGCAGCACCTAGCATTGTTTGAATGATTAATTGTTTAGCAGTACCGGCATCGAGGCCGAGATCTTGTGCTGACTTTTCCATTGCTTCAACAAGGTAATATAGGTAAGCAGGGCCGCTGCCGGATAGACCCGTTACAGCGTCTAACTGCTCTTCTTCAACAACGACGACAGAGCCGATTGTTTCAAAAAGCGTAATCGCTGTTTGACGTTGTTCCGCTGTTGTGTACGCATTGGTACTAATTGCTGTGGCTGATTGCCCGACCGTTGCAGACGTGTTCGGCATCGCGCGAATAATGGCTACCTCTTTTGCCGCAATTCCTTCAAGGCTTGCGGTATGAACACCTGCTGCAACAGAGACGAGCATCATCTCAGTTGTAATATATGGTTGAATGGATTGCATGGTAGCTAACATATCTTTTGGTTTTACAGCTAGTAAAACAACGTCAGCTTCTTTCATAGCCTCTTGTATATTTCGTGTCCCTGTTACACCATATTTTTCGTTTAAGGATGCTAATCTAGCTTCATTTGATTTGTTTGTCACGTTAATATTTTTAGGATCTACCACTTGTTCGGCTACTAATCCTGAAATAATAGCCTCAGCCATAGAACCTGCCCCAATAAAGGTTATTTTCTTCATTTTCTTTCGCTCCTTTGTTAAAGTCAAAGGCTCTGTTAGCGAATGTAGCCATGTTTAAATCGCATTATGTAACAAAGCCAAATAAAAAAAGATCTCTCATCCATAAAGGACGAAAGATCTTGCTTCCGTGGTACCACCTTTGTTCAGCTTTCTCCTTTACGTTCGCTGAAAGCTGCGCTTTAAGATCCTTTAACGTGGGATATACGTCAGGTTTTCCTGAAGGCTCATAAGGTAGGTTCAATACATGAGAGGGTGGTGAAGCCTTGCAGCCAAAAGGGAGCCTCACTCTCTATTCACCGTCATCTATTTACTTGGTCTTACTCATAGCCAAACGATTTAATTACTTGTGATTATGCAGGATAAACAAGTAAACTGTCAATATATAATATATGCGCGATACAAAAAAATAACCATAATTATGCGAAAATAATGACAACGTCCAAGAGAAAATGTAAAATATGGATTATATAAGTGTAAGGCTGTTGTGTAACAGGTTTTCAATATAATGCTTAAGGTGGATAAAATAATGGTGAATTGGGAGAATAATATCGCAAAGATTGCATTGCCAACACCGTTTGCGGTTGGTGACGTAAATGTATATGTTGTAAAAGGAGATGCTTTAACTTTAATTGATACAGGCCTTAAAACGAGGGAGGCAAAAGAAGCACTCGATTATAAATTAGGTGAATTAAAGTTGAAAGTAGAAGATATTGAACAAATCGTTTTAACGCATCATCATCCTGATCATGCTGGTGCACTTGATTTCTTTGCCGAAGATGTGCCTTTGTATGGTCATAAAAATAATCAGCGCTGGCTTGATGGGAGCGATGAGTTTTTACATACGTGTAATCAATTTTTTCTTGAATATGCCGATTTACTTGGAATTGAAGAAGAGTTAAAAGGGAAACTAACTTACTCTAAAAAAGAGAGAGCATTTTATAATGGAAGAAAGCTTACTGCTTTTTTAGCAGAAGGTGATGAAATACCGGGTTTACCTAATTGGAAAACGATTGAGACGTTAGGTCATGCACAAAGTCATATATCATTGTACCGAGAAAGTGATGCCGTATTAATTGGCGGCGACCATGTGATTGCTAAAGTATCACCCAATCCGATTATAGAGCCTCCGTTTTCCCCTGGTGAAGAACGTCCAAAGCCATTGCTCCAATATAATGAATCGCTAAAGAAAATACTTAATTTTTCAATTTCGAAAGTGTATTCAGGGCACGGAGAAGAAGTTAAAGGTGTGGAGGAATGGGTTCAATCTCGTATGAATCGTCAGCATGAGCGTGCGATGCAGGTGAAAAAAATGCTGGAAGAAAAGCCGTTGACTGGATTTGAAATTTGTAAGCGTCTATTTCCGAAAGTGTACCGCAAAGAAACTGATTTGACGATGTGGGAGACGATCGGTCAATTAGATTATTTAGAAGACTTAGGGGAGATTAAAAGTGAAATCCAATCGAGTTTAACACTTTTCTCTATTGCGTAATAAGATGACAAGATTGAGAGGAAAAGTTGTTGCTATTACAGGAGCTTCTGGCGGGTTAGGAAAAGAGATTGCAATTCAAGCAGCTAAACAAGGAGCCAGTGTTGTACTGCTTGCAAGAAGTGTAGATAAATTAGTAGCATTGCGCAAGACAATTATTGATACGTTCGGTGTTTCTGTATTTGTATTTGAACTTGATGTAGCAAATTCGGATGAGGTGCGAGCCGTTTTTGACCGAATTGCGAACGAGGTTGGGGAAGTTGATATTTTAGTGAATAATGCGGGATACGGCATTTTTAAGGAAGCTGCTGAAACCGATATAGACGAAGCTAAAGCGATGTTTGATGTCAATGTACTCGGTTTAATGGCTTGTACAAATAACGTACTTTCTTCGATGAAACGTCGGAAAGCAGGGCATATTATTAATATTGCGTCCCAGGCCGGTAAAATGGCTACACCTAAATCATCGCTCTATTCGGCAACTAAATTTGCTGTACTAGGTTACTCAAATGCGCTGCGAATGGAAGTAAAAGAAGAGGGGATTTCTGTTACAACCGTGAATCCTGGTCCTATTGCGACAAACTTTTTTGAAACGGCCGATGAATCGGGTAACTATGTCAAAAACATTCAAAAATTTATGTTAAAGCCGGAAGCGGTTGCTCAAAAAATTGTTGAATCCATGTTGACCAATAAACGAGAAATCAATTTACCGGGTTGGATGAATGTAGCGAGTAAGTTGTATTATTTATTTCCCGCAACAGCTGAACTAGTAGGGAAACGAGCTTTTTTCAAGAAATAAAATATTAGCAAGCTGTACTAAAAAGATATAATTTGGTACAGCTTTTTTGTTCAAGGCTATGTTATGGAAGTTTCACTTTATTTTTAATAGCGTTTGTTTGTTTCAATATCCTGCCTTTTGGAAGATGAATGGGTACATATATTTTTAAAAAATAAGGAGGCAACATTTTGAAGCGAAAGCTGATAAATTTATTATGTTTGTTTGTGATGATTGTGTTAGTCGGTTGTCACCCTTCTGATACTCAGAAAGAGCGGATTGAAAAAGGGGACACAGGGTTTATTACCGACCTTGATGACAAACGGCTTTTAATTAAAAGTACCTATTATAAGATGACGAAGGAGACTCTTATTCAAGATTTGAAGGGCAGAGAGCTCTCCTATGGGGATTTAGAAATCGGAATGAAAGTGAAGCCGTGGTATATAGGAGAAATTAAAGAATCGTTCCCAGCGAAAACGAAAGCAAAGTTCCTTCTTGTGCTGACCGACGCCCAAAGTATAGCTGAACAAGAGGCCGTCAAGAAAGCGATTAATCATGTGACTGAAGCTGCGAGTCAACGATTTATGGTGCTGTATGTATTATATGAGGCGAAGGAAAAAGTTTATAACATTGAGATGATGAATCGTTCTAATACAGACACAAGCTTTACGGTTATGGTAGATGAGCGTAAGAATGAAGTTCTGTATTAATCTGTATAATTAACATTAAGAGCTGCACAAGCCGATATGCTGCATAATGGAAGTGCAGGTTATTTGAAAAAAAGTGATCCGTCACGAAGATTACGCGAAATCTATTTCTTTGCAAACTTAACTCCAACGGTGAAGCAATTAGAAAAAATGCGAAAGAATATAGTGAAAATCAACTAAAAAGAAGCTGGCTTGAAAATTTGTAGTTTCGAGCCAGCTTCTTTTTCTATTTGTAGAAGTATAATCATTTTTCGAGAATCTCTTTATCTTTAAATGGTTTTGCTTTTAATATGCCTGTGTTGGTAAGCTTAACATCTATATGAATGGCTTGAAGGGCATCTCTATGTAAATAATCATTTGGCTCATTAAAGTGATGAGCTTGCCAAAATCTCAGCTCTTTTCGATAGAGTATTTCACCTAAATTAAGCGGATCAGCGTTGTTTCTTAAGCCTACTTCAAATGTTTTTCGGATGTCTTGGGCAATCGAAGCTTTTAATGATTGCTCTAGATCCTTTATGCTCTTATGAGATGTAAGTCCTAGAATATGTCCTGATACAGAACAATCAATGATAAATTTTGCTTGATCTCCTTCTATGATGGGTGTAATCTTCGTCTTCGGATGTGCCATGGAAAAATAAGCAAATCCATCTTTTGTTTGGATGTCAACAGGCGTTCTCGTTGTATCTTTTGTCATCCAGCGAATACCTGCCAATTCTTCTTCTGAATACCATGGTTTGGATTTATTGTAGAATAAGGTATAGGCACCATCAATGACGAATGTTTTTAGTTTCTTCTTAGTTATCCTTCCAATCTTTTGCATTCCATGTAATGGACGGGACTATGGTTGTTGCTGCAGCTTCTCGATATTGGGCAATAAATTCTTGAATCGTAATGGGCCTGATGAAAGAGCGGTTTCTATATACTTCATCAGGAAAATGGAGCTCAGAATACATAGGAGATAAATTGAAAAAGCCAGTAATCTTAAAGAGCTCATCTATAGGCTTTTTCGTAACAAAAAAATTGCTTGAATAACGGATAAAGTTATTACGAAAAGCAGAGTCAATAATGTCATTAATATCTTGCTTTAAGGCATTTTCTGTTAAGATAAACGTATGAACGTGTCCAAGAAATAAACGTTGCTGTGCTGTTTTGTATAAGTTATTAATCGCTTCTGTAATCGTTTTTCCACTATTATGACCTATATAGGATCTTGAAGGAGTAGTTGGCTTCATTTCTTGTTTGGCGACTCCAGCGAAATCAATTAGTTGGACATATACAATATACTTTCCTTCTTTATAATCAACCGCAAAAGTTGTGACATAGTGTATGTCTTGTATGCTTTTTTGATCCCAGCAACCAGATAAGAGTAGCAGACAAATCATGAGTACCAAGCCTTTTTTTATTATCCTTTTCATGTTTGTCCCCCTTTCCTTGTTTGATCGATTGTTGATTCGTTCCTTTTACTCGCCCATTTCCACGGCTTTTTTAAGAAGGAAACAACCATTTTGTTTAGAGTAGCAGGTGAGAAATCATTCATGTATGGAATGCCAAATGATTCTAAGCTTGATAGGAGAGCGGTTGTCATAATAAAACCGATAATTAAGCCATATATGCCAAGAAAAGAGCTCAGAATAAGAATCACAAATCGAAGTACTGTGACAGCACCTGTTAAAGCTTGGTTAACAAGTGTAAATGAAGCAACTGAAGTGGTGGCTGCGACTACAAGCATTGTTGGGGATGTTAAGCCTGCACGAATGGCTGCATCTCCTACGATTAATCCTCCAACAACAGCAACCGTTTGTCCAACAGCTTTTGGAAGACGGACGCCTGATTCGTGAAAAAGTTCAAATAATGCAAGCATAAGGAACATTTCCATAGTTGCAGATAGCGGTAAACCAAGACGTGAGACACTGATTGTGGCGAGTAGGCTAAATGGGATTTGTTCAATATTAACGGTAGAAAGCGCGACCCAAAATCCAGGTATTAATATTGAGAGAAAAAACCCTCCAATACGCAAAATTCGCTCAAATGAAACGTAAAAAAAAGGAAGGTTCGAGTCTTCCGCTGTTTTTACTTGTACAAGTAATGTCGTGGGAGCGACGATAGCTGTTGGCTGCCCATCAATAATTAGTATGAATCGCCCTTGATTTAAACACTCGACACAATAATCAGGACGACTTGTATAATCTGTCAGCGGAAAAAGGGTGAATGGATGTTCTGAGATTAACTCTTGCAGTTGTTGACTACTTGTTAGAATATCAATATTTAATTCATTTATTTTTGTTGTAATGGTGGTCACTAAAGAAGGTTCAATAATATCATTCATATATAGCAGAACAACTTTTGTTTGACTACGTTTACCAACAATGAATTCTTCTACTGTGAGGGTGGAAGTCCGCAACCTTTTCTGATTAAGGCAACATTGACAGATACATCTTCAATAAAGCCATCGCGTGGTCCACGAACAGACACTTCAAAAGCAGATTCTTCTGGCTGACGATTTGGGACTTCGGGAATGGCAATTGAATATAGTTGTTGCTTTTCTTCAATGAAAATAAGTACTTCTCCACCAAAATTGAATTGGTATAAAGATTCGAAGTTGCCATCAAATGATAGTGAACGAAGATCCATTAATGTATTTGTAAAGGATTCACCTTGGTGTTTATTTTTATCTTCTTCAATATAAATAATTTTTTCAAGATCCTCTAAAATATGGTCATTCAATTCTGTCATATTGACGAGACTAGGAGCAAAGAAAACCAACATTTTGACTGGATGATTGGTTGTCTTTGAAAAAATTGTTTTAAAGTGAACATCAGGGCTATTAGAAAATTGATTACGAAAGGTATCGTCTGTATATTTTTTAGTATCGTTTTTAAACAGTTTCATTTTTCTTCGCCTTTCTTTTTGGTTTCAATAGGGCACAAATGAAAAACAGAAGCGCGAGTGCGTATAGAAAATAAGAAGTATTTGTAAAATAATAGTTTTTCATAAAGGTGTAAAACGACATATTGCTCCACGGAATAAGCGGCATGATTACGACTAATAAAGAAAGAAAAACAAGAACGATTTTTTGACAGCTGGTTTTTGAAGATTTAATAAATCGACAATCATAAACATAGGTAAAACAACGCGAATAAAGGCACCTGCCAGCCATTGATAAATAGAGAAAAAATCTGTATGTGAAATGTATTTTCCGATTTTTAACAAGCGCCATTGTTCATAAGAAGGATGGCGTAATTCGCTAGATAAAATAGGACCAAATTCAGCAAGTGCGCCAGTAATCGGTCCGAATATAAGGATCATTAACATGAGTGTTAAATACACAAGTGTTTTCGCTTTAAATCGTTTGGTATCTGTAAAGTGATGTTGCAAAATAACAAGAAAAAGGAGCTCTAAAAAGCCGTTAGAGGCATAAATAATCGCTTTTGCTCCATGAAAATAGCCTTGTTCAAACAATGGAAATAAAAAATGAAAATGTTTCTTTGGCATATTTCCAGTAGAAACGAGGATGCCTAATACAACGACAATAGGCAGCAGCAGGGCTGAATTAATCGATATAGCACGAAGCCCTGCCTGTGCAAGAAAGAAACAAACAATAGCAAAGGGAAGGACAATTGCAAGTAATGGTGTTTCAAAAAGAAAGCTCGATACAACCCAATCTACCATATCTTTAATAGTGACGAGTATCATTGATAGTAGATAAAGAATGATGAGCCAAATCGTCAGTTTAGCGAATCGTTTTCCTATTCTATTTTCAAGCCATATATGGAGGGGCTTCTGTTGCTTTCGTCTTAAAATAAATAATAAAAAAAGAGCAAAGAAACAACCAATTCCAGATGTTACTAATGACCAAAACCAAGCATCCTGACCAGCTGTATCAAAAAGAATGGGTATAATCATCACATGATTAAAGAGACCGATGGATAGGGAGAGTACAAAAAACATCTGGGTTGAATCAATTTTTTTCATAGATAAAGACTCCCGCTATTTTTTTAATAGCTTAAGCGGAAAAGTGAAAAATATTCAGTAGAGGAATGATTCAACAGAAAACGATGGATTATGTATAATGAACAAGTTAAGGAGGGGTTTATATGTATATCGAATGGACAGAGAAAGCTTTAACGAAAGTAACGGAAAAGATGAATGGAGTTAGCGGGTATCTACTATTAAAATACGATACAGATGATTGCGGCTGCGCAGTTAATGGAGTAACTGTGCTTTGGCTCGTTCAGGAGCTGGATGCAGATTTTGAGAAGATTGATACGAATGGTCCAACTATTTATGTAGAGAAATCGAAAATGATTTATTTAGATGAAATGATGAAATTTGATTTTGTAGAATCAGCGAATTGTTTTATGCTCAAAAGTCCGAATGAAATTTTAAATCCACGGCTTAGTTTTTATCGAAAATAGTTCACAGGAATAAGGTTGTCTCAAAGTTGATTGTTGAGACAACCTTATGTATTTTTGGCAACATACAGTTACCACATTGGTTCATCCTTATTGTTTAGTTTATATAAAAAGGGCATCCAAATCAGTGCCAAAACAATTGTTAGGAATTGTAAAGATATAATGATTTTAATAGGTAAGTTGAATGATAATAACGGTATGGAACTTAAGCAAGGCATGACGGACAATAGGCTTATTTGGTTTCTTGACTTTTTTGATAGATATTGAAAAGTTTCGCAGGAGGAGCATTTAAGCTTATTTTTAAATGTAAACATTTTGCAAAATGTTTCTCTCCAGCTCCATTTAGCATAACAATGCTGACATGTCGGCATAATCAAGTACCTTCCTCTTTATCATAAACATATGTTTCTAAAAATAGTTTAACTTGAGCTTTATATTCTTCAGGATTTTCGTTATAGGACTGGGCATGAGCCCCTTTTTTCGCTAAGTAAAGCTGTTTTGGCCCTCTTTTTTTCTCATATAAGGCTTGTGTCATGGAGGCAGGAATGAAACGGTCGGGTTCACTATGGATAAATAAAATGGGTTTTTGAATATTGTTTACATAGTCAATTGGAGAGACTTCACTTGTCCAGTAGCCATCACGCAGTTTAATGAAAGCGCGACCGATTGGGAAAACAGCCCATGATGGTACAGGAACTTCCTGACTCATTTGATGTTTAATTTGTTCCTCGAAGTTTGAGAAGGGACAATCAGCGATATAAAAATCAGCCGCATCTTCAAGCATCCCAGCGTATAAAAGTGTCGTTACGGCTCCCATCGATTCACCGTGAATACCAAGCGTAATGTCATTGCCTTTGCGTTTCTTTACCTCAGCTATAACTGCTTGTAAATCAAACTTCTCATAATGACCGTAACTGCTCGTTTTACCACCGGATTCACCATGACGGCGATGATCGTAGATAACGGCATTAAATCCAAGTTTCATAAACATATCGGCATATTTAAAAGAATTGATTTTATTTTCGGTGACACCGTGACAAATAATGATCCATTTTTTTGTATCATGGGGTTCGATTAATACACATTTTAACGAATAGCCTTCTGGAGAGGGAATGGGGAGTTCGGTTTTTGGTAATGCTTCGAACTCTTTTATACTAAACCGTTTCGCCTCTATTTCGCGATTTTGTATAAAGGCATCTTCTTTTTTCTTCATAAACATAATGCGATTGGACATATACATTCCGATGGCTATTACATAACTTAGAATACCTGCGATAATAACCCACCATTTTTTCATGAAATTTCCTCCTATTGCTATTATTGTATCATTCTAAGCAAGAAATCAAAACAGAAGTTGTGTTGCATGATATAATAGTGACAACGTAAGGGAGGGGTTTACTAATGAGCAAAAAACAATCGCGTACTCATACGTCAAAAAAACAAACTCAAGATGATTCTTTAAAATTAGGGGATCTCATTAATGGAGATATCATGTCTAAGCTTCGTCAGACGCAAAAAGAATTGACAGAAGCTGCACAGATAAAAAAAGAAGCAGAAGAAGCGAGACAGCGTGAAGAACGGAAAAGACGCGAGAAAAATAAATCGTTTGAAGAGCTGCTAGAGGAAAGTAATTTAGATTGGAAAAACTATAAATAAAGAAAAGTCCCATATGTCATGAAATGGATATATGGGACTTTTTGTAGTTGAAACGGAAATTTTGTTAGATAATTCACAATTTCCGTTGATAAATATAGAATAATCGCAGATAAAGGATTAATCTCGATGGATATGGTACACATTCGCTTTTGTAAGCTGGCGTAATAATTGCAGTTCTTCAGAAGATAGGGCTTTACTTCGAACAGCTTGACAATTTTCACGCAATTGAGCGACAGAGCTTGCTCCAGGAATTACAGCAGCGACAGTCGGTTCAGCGAGAACATATTGCAGAGCTGTTTCATTCATTTTTCGAGGAGACAACTTGTCTTTTAATAACGGAAGCAGTTCCTTTAATTCATTATAGCTGTAGTCTAAATATCCGTCCGCGTTTAATTTACTTAACATGCGTTCACTTAATAATCCTTTTGCCACAGGCCCGCGAGCGATGATGCTAATGTTTTGTTCTTTTAATAAGGGAAGCCATTCTTCAGGACGACGGTCAAGCAAACTATATTGCATCATCACTGAATCGATATGAGATTTCGCTGCATATTGTTTAATGACATTTGGTCGAATAGAAGAAATTCCGTAAGCTCGAATATAACCAGCTTTTTTTAATTCCTCAAATGTATTAATTATCTCGTCTATATTGTCTTCCAGTGTTCCTCCATGAAGTTGATATAGATCGATATAATCCGTCCCTAAGCGTGTTAAGCTATCTTTAACGGCTGTTTTGATGTAAGCACTTGAAGCATCCCAACTCCAGCTATCTCGGGCTTCATTCCAACGATTTCCGACTTTTGTTGCGAGGATGACTTGATCTCGGCAGCTTTTTAAAGTTTGACCGACAATTGCTTCATTCATGCCGTAGTCATATAAATCAGCTGTATCAAAATAGGTAATCCCTTCATCTAAAGCAGCATGAATAATATCCGCCGCTTTTTTTTCATCGGTTCCAAGTGACATACAGCCTAATCCGATTTCTGAAACCTTTATTATAGAGCTTCCTAGTTTTCTTGTTTTCATTGTATGTACTCCTATTTCTCATTTTCTTCCTCATTTTACCTTAACTTTTATTGAGGTGTGAAATGATTTGTTTTTTCATCATTTCATGAAAAAGAGGCTATTGATTAGCCTCGATAGATTAAACCGTTTTTCGTTGTGGAGCAACAGTTTGTTGATGAACATCAGTGATCCATTCGTTGACATATCGATAGTGATGTAGTGATTCTTGGAGCTTTTGTTTAATTTCCCACGCTTTACCCGAGAATACAATACTTTTTTCCAACACGTATATTTTCATCAAATCGACCTCCACTGTTATTATGGTAAAATATATGAAGTTTCATGCTAAATAGAACAAAGGAAGTGGACAAGTTGAAAAAATTTGAAGAAAAAACATTGTCGTCACAAAAAATATTTACGGGAAAAGTGATTAGCTTACAGGTAGATGACGTTGAATTACCGAATGGAAAGACAAGTAAGCGGGAAATTATTAAACACCCAGGTGCGGTTGCGGTCATTGCTATTACAGACGATGGGAGAATTGTGATGGTTGAACAGTATCGAAAAGCAATGGAAAGAAGCTTAGTGGAAATTCCTGCAGGAAAGCTTGAACCAGGGGAAGAGCCATTAAAGACGGCAGAACGTGAATTAGAAGAAGAAACAGGCTATGTATGCGAGCGAATGGAGCATGTCATTTCTTTTTATACATCCCCAGGGTTCGCCGATGAATTAGTACATGTATATGTCGCTCATCAGTTATCGAAAAAAGAAGATGCTGCGTCATTAGATGAAGATGAATTTGTTGAAGTGATTGAGCTAACACTAGAGGAAGCGCAACAATATATAGCGGAAGAAAAAATTTATGATGCAAAAACAGCGTATGCTGTGCAGTATTTGCAACTAATGGAGGCGTTACAAAAATAGATGAAAGACTTGTATGCTGATTTACATATTCATATCGGCAGGACGAAGAGCGGCAAGGCCGTTAAAATTACCGGAAGTAAATCATTAACACTTCAGCATATTCTTGAAGTAGCTAGTCAGCGTAAAGGCTTAGATTTAATTGGTATTATCGATTGCCATTCACCGGAAGTAATTGGAGAAATAGAAGAGCTTATTCAAAGTGGTACACTATTTGAACTGCCAGAAGGAGGCCTGCGGTTTCAACAGATGACGATTATTCCGGGAGCGGAAATTGAAATTTATGATGAACATTGTCATGGACCGATTCATGTGCTTGGCTTCTTTCAAAGTATTGAAACGATGAAAGATTTTTCAAGTTGGATGAGTGGGTATGTGAAAAATATTCATTTAAGCTCACAGCGTATCTATTGCGATGGAGTGACTCTGCAAAATAAGGTTCGTTCATTAGGGGGACTGTTTATTCCAGCTCATGTGTTTACTCCCTTTAAAAGCCTTTATGGAAAAGGAGTCAAAACAAGTTTAAGTGAAGTGTTCGATCCAGCAAAGATTGATGGAATCGAGCTTGGCCTTAGCTCGGACACACCAATGGTACAGGATATACAAGAGTTGCAGCAATACGTATTCCTTACAAATTCTGATGCGCATTCATTAGGAAAAATCGCTCGTGAATATCAAAAGCTACGATTAGAAGAAGCGAACTTTTTAGAATTGAAAAAGGCATTGCACGAAGTAGAGGGGCGAGCCATTGTTGCGAATTATGGCTTGAATCCGCTGCTTGGCAAATATCATGAAACGGTTTGTGGAGAATGTTATCAAAAGGTGAATGCCGGAGAAACATCTTGTCCAACATGTCACAGCAAACAGATTATCAAGGGGGTTTCAACGAGAATTAAAGAGCTGTCTAGTAAAATTGAACATCACCGATCACGCCCGCCTTATATTCATCAAGTACCACTTGATTTTATTCCAGGCCTCGGGCCAAAATCATTGGAGCGATTGCTTCAGGCGTTTGGGACAGAAATGAATATTTTACACCGAGTAGCGATAGAGAAATTAGCCGAGGTTGTTCCCGAAAAGCTAGCTCATTATATTGATTTAGCTCGAAATGGGAATTTGTCTTTTGAAGTAGGTGGAGGCGGAAAATACGGGAAAGTTAAAATGTAACGCATAAATCCAAACAACTCACATAGATTCTAGTAAGTGGAGTTGGGAGGATGAAAAATGAAAAAACGATATGCCGTACAAAATGCCGTAATCCATCATATTACTGAACATTCCTCACTATACGTATTTATTACTGTCCTCTTTTTAATGGGGGTTATTTTTGGAGCCGTGCTTGTGAATAGTTTAAGCTTTACACAAAAAGAAGATTTGTTCTATTATTTATCGCAATTTTTTGGACAAGTTTCAGATGGGCAAATCGCAGCTACGCATGAAATGTTTCAACAAAGTGTGCTTCATAACTTAAGATATATTAGTTTCATTTGGATTTTAGGTATTTCGATTATTGGTTTACCAGTCATTTTAATTTTATTATTTTTAAAAGGCATGGTCGTGGGCTTTACAGTTGGTTTTTTAGTTAATCAAATGGGATGGAGTGGATTTTTATTATCCTTTGTTTCCATTTTGCCGCAAAATATTTTTCTTGTGCCGGTTTTTATTATTATTAGTGTGTTAGCTGTATCGTTATCGATGAAAATGATTAGTCGTATTTTTTTAAAACAAATTCGCACACCGTTAAAGCCGGTCATTATGCGTTATATATTTTCTCTTGTTTTTTCACTAGTATTTATAGTAGTGGCAGGGGCAATTGAAGCATATATATCACCATCTGTTATGAAAAGTGTCGTAAGTTTACTTGTTGAATAATGTGGAAATTAATGTATTTTTACTATAAAAGCATATCCGTACTATCGTTTAAAAAGTTATTTGGGAAATTTCTTTTTATTTCAGAGGAAATGTATTTTGACAGTTTTCCCTCATTTGATATAATGGAACAGATATAGCGGCGCGGGAGGGAATTACGTATGGAAGAAAGAATAGATAGAATCAAAAAACAGTTGCACTCGTCCAGCTACAAATTGACACCTCAACGAGAAGCGACTGTCCGCGTTTTACTTGAACATGAAGAGGATCATTTAAGTGCTGAAGATGTTTACCTCCTTGTCAAAGAAAAGTCGCCGGAAATTGGCCTAGCAACCGTTTACCGTACATTGGAGTTATTAACGGAATTAAAAATCGTAGATAAAATCAATTTCGGAGATGGAGTATCCCGTTATGATTTAAGACAAGAAGGCGCTGCACATTTTCATCACCATCTTGTTTGTGTTGAATGTGGTGCAGTGGATGAAATTCAAGAAGATTTGCTTGAAGACGTCGAAGCGATTGTAGAGCGTAACTGGAATTTCAAAATAAAAGATCATAGACTAACCTTTCATGGTATTTGTCATCGCTGCCATGATAAAGAAACTGACGATAAAGATGAATAATAAAAAACCTTTTCCTGTACCCGGAAAAGGTTTTTTGTTTTTTACATATAACAATTGGATCCTGCTTCAAGGCTCTATGAGACAGGAGTACTGCAGGGAATGAAAATGAAGTTTCAATCTATCTTTCTTCATCTATATGTATAAAACTTGTCTTACTGGGCATAGATTGGACATATAGAGATTGGTTGAGAGGAGAGAGTGAATGAAAGCTTCATTAGCCCTTATACTGCATACTTGTAAAGTTTTAATTCTTTTTGTGGGCTTCACTGTTCTTTTTTATATTGGAATGGTATGGTTAAATCAAGAATATCAAAGTTATCATCGTTACGATGAACCAGAAGGAGCAGCCATTAAAGTAACAAAAGTTGTTGACTCTGACAGCAATACATGGCTTGACCGTTTATTGTTGTTTTATTTAGATGGGGAGTAATGCAAATGGAAGATCAAATACGAGATTTTATTCATTTTTTAACAATTGAAAAAGGACTAGCTAAAAATACGATTGTCTCTTATGAACGTGATTTGAAATCGTATTGGTACTATCTTAAAAATATAGAACGAATTAATGAGTGGAATGATTCTAGGCGAGTCAATATTATGCATTTTTTAGCTCAGTTAAAGGACCAGGGAAAATCGTCGAAAACAGTAGCGCGTCATATTGCTTCCATTCGCTCGTTTCATCAGTTTCTACTTCGCGAAAAAGTAACGAATCAAGATCCAACCGTACATATTGAAACACCGCAGCCTGAGAGAAGTTTGCCGAAGGTACTGAGTATGGAAGAAGTAGAGGCCTTGTTAGAGGCACCGAAAGTGATGGATCATTTCGGACTTCGCGATAAAGCGATGCTTGAGCTTTTATATGCAACTGGGATGAGGGTGAGTGAGATCATTCAACTAGATATAAGTGATGTCCATGCGGCAATGGGGTTTGTTCGTTGTGTCGGGAAAGGGAACAAGGAAAGAATTATTCCGATTGGCCAGACGGCATTAAACGCGATTGAAGCCTATTTGCAAAAAGGGCGGGGAAAGCTAGCTTCTCATAATCGCACCAATTCGCTCTTTTTAAATCATCATGGCAATCGATTGACGCGCCAAGGTTTTTGGAAAATCCTTAAAAAATTGACGAAGGAAGCGAATATTGAAAAAGAGATTACACCGCATACACTACGCCATTCGTTTGCAACGCATTTATTAATGAATGGAGCAGATTTGCGTGCTGTTCAAGAAATGCTTGGGCATGCTGATATTTCCACGACTCAAATTTATACACATATTACAAATGTCCGTATTAAAGATGTGTATTCAAAGTTTCATCCACGTGCTTAGTAGGTACATAGATTAATAGAGAAAAGGTCTCTTAACTGTAGTTGAGAGGCCTAGTTTGTTTTTATCTTGTATTTAACGGACTTTGCTATGAAGCTTCACTATATGATGTGGTTGTAAATTGCTTATTAGTCCTTATGAGTGATACTATGATGGGTACAGGTAAGCAGTTAGTATATATCCAATTGATTCGATTTTGATTTACTTTTGTAGGAGGAATCGTAATGGAAAAATTCAAACGTATATTTGTCATTGTAATGGACTCTGTTGGGATTGGTGAGGCACCCGATGCTGAGAAGTTTGGGGATAAGGGGGCTGATACGTTAGGACATATTGCAGAGCGGATGAATGGTTTACATATGCCAAATTTAGCTAAGTTAGGATTAAGTAATATCCGTGAGATAAAAGGTGTGGAGAAAGCAGAACATCCGCTTGCTTACTATACGAAAATGCAGGAAGCATCAACAGGAAAGGATACGATGACAGGTCATTGGGAAATTATGGGTCTTAATATTACGCAGCCTTTTCAGGTGTTTCCAAATGGTTTTCCCGACTCTTTAATTAAAGCTTTGGAAGAGAAAACAGGGCGCAAAATAATTGCGAATAAGCCAGCGAGCGGCACAGCTATTCTTGAAGAGCTTGGAGAAGAACATATGAAGACAGGAGCTCTTATTGTTTATACATCTGCTGACTCTGTACTCCAAATTGCTGCACATGAAGAGATTGTTCCACTTGACGAATTGTATAATATTTGTGGAATAGCCCGGGAAATGACGTTAGCGGATGAATATAAAGTAGGCCGTGTCATTGCTCGTCCGTTTATCGGAGAGCCAGGTCACTTCAAAAGAACGTCAAACCGTCATGATTATGCGCTAAAACCTTTTGATCGAACGGTGATGGACGAATTGAAAGATGCAGGCTTAGATGTATTAGCTATCGGGAAAATTTCCGATATCTTTGACGGGGAAGGAGTAACGGAATCTTTGCGAACTGTGTCCAATATGGATGGTATGGATAAACTTGTGTATACAGTTGAGAAAGATTTTACAGGTTTAAGCTTCTTGAATCTTGTTGATTTTGATGCTTTGTTTGGACATCGCCGCGATCCATTAGGCTATGGGAAGGCATTAGAGGAATTTGACGCACGATTGCCAGAAGTATTAGATAAACTAACGGAGAATGATTTATTAATGATTACGGCTGACCACGGAAATGATCCCATTCATCATGGAACAGACCATACACGTGAATATGTGCCTTTATTGATTTATTCAAAACGTTTTCAATCCGGCGGTCGACAACTGCCTATTCGTCAAACATTTGCAGATATTGGTGCGACGGTAGCAGATAATTTTAAGGTGAAGATGCCTTCGTATGGAAAAAGTATGTTAGCTGAATTAAATGAAGGAGGGGCTTGATGATGTATGAGAAATTAGAAGAGGCAGCTGCTTTCATTAAAAGCAAGATAACAGACGTTCCTTCAGTTGGTTTAATTCTTGGTTCAGGCCTCGGTGTCTTAGCAACTGAAATTGAACAGCCTATTGTATTACCTTATCAAGAAATTCCTAATTTTCCTGTGTCTACTGTAGAAGGACATGCAGGGCAATTAGTAATTGGAAAGCTCAGTGGTAAAACAGTAGTGGCTATGCAGGGGCGTTTCCACTTTTATGAAGGATATTCTATGAGTCAAGTGACATTTCCGGTCCGGGTTATGAAATTATTAGGAGTGGAAACACTAATTGTGACCAATGCTGCGGGAAGTGTAAATGAAAGCTTTACTCCTGGAGATTTAATGCTCATTACTGATCACATTAATTGTATGGGAACGAATCCTTTAATTGGCTCCAATGATGCCCGTTTTGGCCCGCGTTTTCCAGATATGTCAGAAGCGTATAATAAAGAACTGCGAAGTTTAGCTAAACAAATTGCAGCAACGCAAGGGTTAGATCTTAAAGAAGGTGTGTATGTCGGTAATACCGGTCCCGCTTATGAAACACCAGCAGAAGTAAGAATGGCAAGGGCAATCGGCGGGGATGCAGTTGGAATGTCGACTGTTCCTGAAGTGATAGTGGCAAGACATTGCGGCTTAAAAGTACTTGGTATTTCTTGCATGACTAATATGGCTGCCGGTATTTTGGATCAGCCACTATCTCATGAAGAGGTTATTGAAACGACGGAAAAAGTAAAAAGTCGTTTTTTACGCTTTGTAAAAGAAATTGTAAAAGAGTTGTAAGCCATTTACGAAAGTGAGGAACTTCAGATGAGAATGGTAGATTTGATTGAAAAAAAGCGGGATGGACACGAGTTAACAACGGAAGAAATGACGTTTATTATTCAAGGTTTTACCGATGGTTCGCTTCCTGATTATCAAATGAGCGCCTGGGCGATGGCTGTATATTTTCAAGGGCTAACGGAAAGAGAATGTGCGGATTTAACGATGGCAATGGTTCAATCAGGTGATCAAATTGACTTATCTAAGATTGAAGGAATTAAGGTTGATAAACACTCTACAGGCGGGGTCGGCGATACGACAACGCTCGTATTAGGGCCATTGGTTGCTTCTGTCGGAGTGCCTGTAGCGAAAATGTCAGGACGTGGTTTAGGTCATACAGGTGGAACTGTAGATAAATTAGAAGCAGTTGCTGGCTTTCATGTTGAAATAGAAAATGAACAATTTATTGAACTTGTAAACAAAAATAAATTGGCTGTCATCGGTCAAAGTGGAAATTTAACGCCGGCTGATAAAAAGCTTTATGCGCTTCGTGATGTTACTGCAACGGTTAATAGTATGGGGTTGATTGCAAGCTCGATTATGAGTAAAAAGATTGCAGCGGGTGCCGACGCGATTGTTCTCGATGTGAAAACAGGTGCAGGGGCTTTTATGAAAACCCTCGAGGACTCGGAGGCATTGGCTAATGCGATGGTTCAAATTGGGAATAATGTTGGTCGCCAGACAATGGCTGTTATTTCTGATATGAGTCAGCCGCTTGGCTTTGCAATTGGGAATGCACTTGAGGTGAAAGAAGCCATTGATACACTGAAAGGTCAAGGCCCTGAGGATTTAACTGAGCTTTCTTTAACACTGGGAAGTTATATGGTTTATTTAGCGAAAAAAGCAAGCTCTTTAGATGAAGCAAGGGCACGATTGACACAAGCTATTCAAGACGGTTCTGCACTTGAAACGTTTAGAAAATTTCTAATCGCTCAAGGTGGCGATGGTTCGGTCGTTGATCATCCTGAAAAGCTTCCACAAGCATCCTTTGTTTATGAACTTCAAGCAAAAGAGTCCGGCTATGTTTCTGAAATTGTAGCGGATGAGATAGGTACAGCGGCTATGCTGCTAGGTGCAGGAAGGGCGACAAAAGAGTCTGAAATTGACTTAGCGGTTGGCTTAGTGCTTCGTAAGAAAATTGGTGATTATGTTGAGCAAGGTGAATCACTTGTTACCATTTACAGCAATGTTGAAGATATAAAAGCTGTTAAGGAAAAGTTATATAATCACATCTCCATTTCTAAAGAACGAGTATCGAAACCGACACTTATTTATAAAGAGATTGTATAGTAAATATAGTGACAAAAGGGCATCTCAATAGTTGAGGTGTTCTTTTTATTTATTTCTTTATAAACGTGGGCTCGGTTGAATCCAATGATACCCAAATCGTTCCATCAACAATATTGTTTAATATAGCGTAACTTTTAAAATAGCTTCTGTATAAATTTGGATTTAGTGGTAAAAATAAATGCTATACAGAATGGAGGGTATGGAGATGAAGCGGATTCTTTCTCTATGTTTAACGATATTATTAACAACAGGCTTGACAATTCCTTATGCACAAGCCGTAGAAAAAAAAGAAGTAGAGCTAGCCGAAAATGCAAAATCAGCCATCTTGATTGAACGAGATACGGGAACGGTTTTATACGATAAAAATGCGGATGAAAAGCTTTCCCCTGCTAGCATGACAAAAATTATGACGTTGTTATTAATTATGGAAGCGATTGAAAAAGGAGAGCTTTCTTTAAAAGAAAAAGTCCGAACAAGTGAATATGCGGCTTCCATGGGTGGTTCACAAATTTTCCTTGAGCCAGGAGAAGAAATGACAACCGAAGAAATGCTCAAAGGGATTACGATTGGTTCAGCTAATGATGCATCGGTAGCGATGGCAGAGAGACTAGCAGGATCAGAAGAAGCGTTTGTGAAGAAGATGAATGAAAAGGCCGCACAGCTAGGCTTGAAAAATACAAAATTTCAAAATGCAACAGGCCTTCCAGTAGCTGATCACTATAGCTCAGCCCACGATATGTCTGTTATGGCAAAAGAATTATTGAAATATTCATTAATTACGAAGTTTACGAGTACGTATGAAGATTATCTTCGTGAAGATACAGATAAGAAGTTTTGGCTGGTCAACACCAATCGACTAGTAAAGTTTTATCCAGGTGTAGATGGATTAAAAACAGGATATACAGCAGAAGCAAAGTATTGTTTAACGGCTACTGCTAAAAAAGGAGATATGCGTGTAATTGCAGTTGTATTTGGGGCCTCTACTCCAAAAGAACGTAATGCTCAAGTGACTAAAATGTTAGATTATGCTTTTGCACAATATACAACTCATCCAATTTATAAAAAGGATGAAAAACTAGCTGAAGCTAAAGTGAGCAAAGGAGAGTCGAAGCTAGTTACAGGTGTAACAAGTGAACCCATTTCGATTTTGACGAAAAAAGGAAGTACAGCTAAAGACTTTACAAAGAAAATTATGATAAATAAAGACTTAAAAGCACCGATTAAAAAAGGGGATCAGATTGGTACGCTTCAATTGAAGAAGGATGGAAAAGTATACGTAGAATCACCGATTATTGCTAAAGAAGCGGTGAAGGAGGCTAGTTGGTGGCAGTTGTATAAGCGTGCATTCGGCATGTTTTCACAAACAAAATAGCATAAAATGTCATATCCACACATAAATGTACTAGTTTAGGCGAATGAACACTACTTTTGCCTATAAGAAGGAAAATAGTAAAGAAAACGAGAATTTGACTCATATAGAAACGAGAGAAGGGAGCTGTTTCGTGTGAGTCTTGCTATTCAAATGGAGGCAAAGAATGGCGTATTATTAATTCGCCTCAATGGAGAATTAGATCATCATACGGCGGAAGCGTTACGTACACAAGCAGAAAATGCGATTCAAAAACACCAGATAAAACATATTGTATTGAATTTGGAAGAGCTTCATTTTATGGATAGCTCAGGACTTGGTGTGATATTAGGACGCTATAAGCAAATTCAGAAAAACAAAGGGGAAATGGTTATTTGCGCAATTTCCCCAGCTGTAAAGCGGTTATTTGAAATGTCCGGGTTGTTTAAAATTGTGAAAGTAGAACGATCAGAAAAGAACGCTTTGCAAAGACTGGGGGTAGCGTAAATGATGAAAAATAAAATGGAAATTCAATTTTCAGCATTAAGTCAAAATGAATCCTTTGCTAGAATTACCGTTGCAGCATTTATTGCCCAGCTGGATCCAACAATGGATGAGTTAACAGAGATTAAAACGGTTGTATCGGAAGCGGTTACGAATTCGATTATTCATGGGTATGAAAATGACCCAAATGGTGTGATTTATATTGCAGTTATCTTAGATGGAGACACTATTGAGCTGACAATTCGTGATGAGGGTATCGGTATTGATGATGTAGAGGAAGCGAAGCAACCACTCTTTACGACAAAACCCGAGCTTGAACGTTCCGGTATGGGTTTTACGATTATGGAAAACTTTATGGATGAAATTCATGTGATTTCTCATCAAGGCGAAGGCACCATTATACGATTAAAAAAGCACTTAGCGAGAAACAAAGCGTTGTGCAATTAAGGAGACTTGCCTATGGATGTGGAGGTTAAGAACGGGAAAATAAAAAAAGACCAGGTCCATTTAAAAGACGAAGAATTGCGGAGACTAATCCGAAGCAGCCAGAGCGGGGACCAAGAAGCGCGCGATTTAATTGTTCAAAGCAATTTACGGTTAGTATGGTCCGTTGTTCAGCGTTTCTTAAATAGAGGATATGAACCAGATGATTTATATCAAATTGGTTGTATCGGTTTACTAAAGTCTGTTGACAAATTCGATTTATCGTTTGAAGTCAAGTTTTCAACATATGCTGTACCGATGATTATTGGTGAAATTCAACGTTTCATTCGGGATGATGGTACAGTTAAAGTAAGTCGCTCTTTAAAGGAAATGGCTAATAAAATCCGCCGTGCTAAAGAAGAGCTTTCAAAAACATATGGACGTGTTCCGACTGTGAATGAGATAGCTGAACATTTGGAGCTTTCCCCAGAAGATATTATTTTAGCGCAAGAGGCTAATCGTAATCCATCTTCAATACATGAAACCGTATATGAAAATGATGGCGACCCGATTACGCTGTTGGACCAAATTGCGGATCAAAGTGACACGAAATGGTTTGATCAGATTGCTTTAAAAGAAGCGATTCATGAACTGGATGAACGAGAGCGGTTAATTGTATTTCTAAGATACTATAAAGATCAAACACAGTCTGAGGTAGCCTCGAGACTTGGGATTTCTCAAGTTCAAGTATCTAGGCTGGAAAAGAAAATTTTACAACAAATGAAAGACCACATGAATCATTGATTCATGTGGTCTTTCATTTATGTTGTTTGTTCAATACTATTTAGCACAACTAAGAAGTGGAACTTATTTGTTAATTATTGGTTATCTATTTCTTTCTGCATTTTCACTTAGTTTCCAATCCATACTACATATAGGAGAAAATTAACGGTCTGGATGTGAAAGCAATGGATTTGATTTATCTTAGAATGCGAAATCGAGTACACGTACAGAAAAATCAACAAGTGAGGCTGAAAGATGTTGCGAAATTTATTGGAGATGATGAGCAGGTAAAAAAAATTGAAGAAGAGGTTCTACTTACTGTAACACACGAAGATAAAAATATTATTATTATCGATTTGGTTCAGGTTATTGAAGCTATTCAAGCGATTGATCAGTCTATAGAAATTCAAACATTTGGTCCATCTCAGACAATTATTGAAGTAATCTATGAAAAACAAAAAGTTTCTTTTTTAGCTTTTACCGCTGTTTGGTTGTTGTTATTCCTTGGGGCTGGCATGACGATTATGAACTTTCATGTAGATGTCAGCATGGGGGAAGTGCATCAAAAGCTCTTTACACTAATTACTGGGAGAGAGGATAGAAAGCCGTTGCTTATTCAAATTCCGTACAGTTTCGGCCTTGGAATTGGGATGATTCTCTTTTTTAATCACTTCTTTAAAAAGCGCTTTAATGAAGAGCCGAGTCCGCTCGAAGTGGAGATGTTTAACTATCAGCAAGATTTAGATCAATACGTCATCATGAATGAAAATAAGGAAAGTAATCGTCATCTTGATAACCGGTAAAGTTGTATTCGGTCTCTTTATTGGTCTTGCGAGCGGTTTTGCGGTTGGAGCGGGCTTTGTAGCATTTGTAACCGTGTTAGGAGTTATTCCGAGATTAACTCAGCTTACAAAAACGATGCAGTTTATTCATTATTATGAAGCGGCTATTATTGCAGGCGTTGTGATTGGGACGTGGCTTGGGTTGCAAGAAGTTAAGCTTTTTTGGACGAAGTGGCTGTTGGTGCCGATTGGTCTTGCAGATGGCATTTTCAACGGTATGCTGGCGGCTGCATTAACAGAGGTGTTAAATGTATTTCCGATTCTTGCTAAACGAATGGGCATTCAAGAAAAAGTCATTTATTTAATGATGGCGCTTGTGTTGGGGAAAATCATTGGCTCCTTATTTCAGTGGATTTATTATGTGGATTTATAAAGGAACTTGGTACTGAAAGGAAGACATTGGATGGGACAGAAGAGAAAAGTGATTTTGATAACAGACGGCGATATTTATGCAAAAAGGGCTATAGAGCTTGTTGCTCGTGAAATTGGAGGTCGCTGTATTTCGATGTCACAAGGAAATCCAACTACTTGTTCTGGAGCAGAACTTGTTCGCCTTATTCAACAAGCAAAGAATGATCCCGTATTAGTAATGTTTGATGATAGCGGCTATGTAGGAGAAGGCGCTGGTGAACGGGCAATGCGCTATGTTGCTAATGATCCTTCCATTGAAGTTCTGGGCATTATTGCGGTTGCCTCAAAAACGAGAAGGGAGGAATGGACGAAGGTAGATGTATGTATTGACCGTGATGGCAATTTAACACCGAATGGAGTCGATAAGTATGGAGTAGAGGAATTTGAATTAGGGAAAATTACAGGGGACACTGTTTATATAATAGATGAGTTGAAGGCACCTATTGTCGTTGGGATTGGAGATATTGGCAAAATGTCACATCGAGATGATTATAAAAAGGGTGCACCGATTACGAGAATGGCTGTGGAAATCATATTAGAAAGGAGCGGTAACTATGAGTTCAGAAAGCAAAAAGAACATGATACCGATTTCTAGTAAAGTATCAGATGTAGAAGCCTATATGAAAGAAAGAGTAGGGCTGGGTAAAAGTTATGATATAGGCGTAAGAAAGATAAAGATTTTAAAGAAAGATGTTCATATGTATTATGTAACGGGTCTCGTCGATTCGGCTTTGATTGTTGAGATTCTAGAAGAATTGGTGGATTGTAATGATACAGAACGTGCAACATCGAAAGTAGCAGAAATCGTAGAAAACAGAATTACTCACCAACAGGTTACACCGATTGAGACGATGGATGAACTTGTTGATCAAGTTCTCTCAGGTTTAATTGTCATCGTGGTTGACGGGACACCAATAGGATATGTGGTAGATGTCAGAACTTATCCGGGTCGTCAGCCGGATGAGCCAGACACAGAAAAAGTAGTTCGTGGATCGCGTGATGGCTTTATTGAAAATATTGTGATTAATACCGCATTAACAAGAAGAAGAATTCGAGATGAAAGACTGCGCTTTGAAATGTTAAAAGTAGGTGAAAGATCTAAAACAGACGTCGCACTTGCTTATATAGATGGCCTTGCAGATGCTGATTTAATAGATGTTATTCGTAAGGAATTGAATAGCATTAAATTGGACGGTTTGCCGATGGCTGATAAAACCGTAGAGGAATTTATCGTGAGGCAGAGCTACAATCCTTATCCGCTTATTCGTTATACAGAACGAGCAGATATAGCAGCTGCCCATCTTTTAGAAGGTCATGTTGTAGTCTATGTTGATACTTCACCGAGTGTTATCTTAGTACCGACAACGATTTTTCATCATATGCAGCATGTTGAAGAATTTAGGCAGTCTCCAGCGGTAGGGACATTTGTTCGATGGATGCGTTTCATAGGAATTGCAGCCTCATTATTTTTACTGCCAGTTTGGTTTTTATTTGTTCTTGACCCAGGACTATTACCAGAAAAGCTGGAATTTATCGGACCGAATGATAAAACGAAAATTCCGATTGTTGTACAAATTTTTATAGCTGAAATAGGGATTGAATTTTTACGATTGGCCGCCATACATACTCCGACCTCACTTGCAACCGCAATGGGCTTAGTTGCAGCCGTATTAATCGGGCAAATTGCGATAGACGTTGGATTATTTGTTCCTGAAGTGATTCTATATGCCTCCGTAGCAACGGTAGGTACATTTGTGACACCAAGTTATGAACTAGGGGTTGCCAATAAAATGGCCCGCTTAGCCATACTTGCTTTAGTCGCCATATTTAAGGTGCCGGGTTTAATGATAGGTTTCGCTTTATACTTTATTTTGATAGCGGGTATAAAGGCATTTAACACACCATATCTATGGCCATTTTTACCTTTTAATCCAAAAGCTTTTTCTCATATTTTATTTAGAAGACCAGTTCCAGGCTCCATCCTAAGACCGAGTGTTGTGCATCCGCGAGATAAGTATCGCCAGCCACCTGAATCTAATGGTTGATGTTGTCGAAAAGTTATGGTAATTTAATTTTATTCGAAAAGCGCGAAAGCTGAAATAACATGAGGCTGACTATAGAATTGAGCCAAGATTCGATTTGGTTCTTTTATAGGTCTGCCTCATTTGTTATACGACATCGCTTTTTAAAGGGAGAAAGGTGGAACAAAGATGCATTTGTACGGAACTGGGCGCGTCAATGACTTAGGACATCTTGAGATTGGCGGGGTCGATACGATTGAACTTACGAAACAATATGGAACACCGTTATACGTGTATGATATAGCGCTAGTTCGCGAACGAGCAAGAGGGTTTAAAAAGACGTTTGAGGAATTAGGAATTGCAGCGCAGGTTGCTTATGCAAGTAAAGCATTCTCATCGATTGCTATGATTCAAGTTGCAGAGCAAGAAGGTTTATCGTTAGATGTTGTATCTGGAGGAGAGCTATATACAGCGATTAAAGCGAATTTTCCAACAGATCGCATTCATTTCCATGGGAATAACAAAAGTGAAGAAGAGCTACATATGGCGTTAGACTATCAAATTGGCTGTATCGTCGTAGATAATCTTTCTGAACTTGAGTTATTAGAAGAAATTTGTGCAAAGCGCGAACAAAAGGTGAAGATCTTACTTCGTGTGACGCCAGGGATTGAAGCGCATACGCATGATTATATTTTAACAGGTCAGGAAGATTCTAAGTTTGGCTTTGATTTAATGAATGGACAAGCGGAATCTGCATTACGCCAAGCGTTAAAAAGTAATTGGATTGAAGTGTTAGGCTTACATTGTCATATCGGCTCTCAAATCTTCCAAACAACAGGCTTTATACTAGCTGCTCAAAAGATTATCGGTCAATTGAGAAATTGGCAGGCAGCTTTTGACTATCAGCCAACGGTATTGAACTTAGGCGGTGGTTTTGGCATTCGTTATACAGAGGAAGACGAACCACTACCAGCTTCACAATATGTAGAAGAAATTGTGCGTGAAGTGCAAGCGCAAATTGCAGATTCAGATTTAACAATGCCGGAAATCTGGATTGAGCCAGGCCGTTCATTAGTCGGCGATGCTGGTGTGACTTTATATCAAGTTGGCTCAGAAAAAGAAGTTCCAGAAGTAAGAAAGTATTTAGCGGTTGATGGAGGAATGAGCGATAATATCCGTCCGGCTTTATACGAAGCAAAATATGATGCTGTTTTAGCCAATCGTCCATTAGATGAAGTAGAAGAAACGGTCGCAATTGCGGGTAAATGCTGCGAAAGCGGCGATATGCTAATTTGGGATTTACCTTTACCGAAATCAGGCCGCGGCGATGTGTTAGCTGTTTTCTGTACAGGAGCTTATGGCTATAGTATGGCGAATAACTATAACCGGATTCCAAGACCAGCTGTTGTGTTTGTAGAGAATGGGGAAGCCCGTTTAGTCATTAAGCGTGAAACATATGAAGATCTTGTTCGTCTTGATTTGGCTCTTCATGAAGTGGTCGATTGTAAATAATATAGTCTATCAAAAAAGAAACGTACTCGAACACATACACTTTAATAATAATTTAGTACATCACGATATAGTGGTGTACTTTTTTGTATATATAAATTTGATTAAATCTAAATCTGGAAAATAACTATTGTCCGAATTGAGTTATGTATTTTACAATATCTGAACCTTTCCTTAACAAGCCCTTAATACTAGTAAAATATGATAAAACTTGTAGACAATAGGGGGAGGGAAAAAATGTTTAATAAAAATTTTAAAAAGAAACTATTACCTTTTGCAGTCGTTTCATCATTAGCTTTTACAAGTTTTACGGGATCTGTTTCAACTGCTGAAGCAAAAGGGAAAAATCAAAATAAGGCTAAAGTGAAAAATGTCATTTTCCTTATTGGAGATGGAATGGGTGTATCTTATACATCGGCGCATCGTTACCTTAAAGATGATCCTGCTACAAAATTTGCAGAAAAAACGACTTTTGATCAATATTTAGTAGGTCAGCAAATGACATACCCAGAAGATCCAGCTCAAAATGTAACAGATTCAGCTTCGGCAGCAACGGCTATGTCAGCTGGTATTAAAACGTACAACAATGCCATTGCGGTGGATAATGACAAAACAAAAGTGAAAACGGTTTTAGAAGCAGCAAAAGAAAAAGGAAAAGCAACGGGACTTGTTGCAACATCAGAAATTACTCACGCTACACCTGCTTCATTTGGTTCACATGATATTAGCCGTAAAAATATGAATGCCATTGCTGATGATTATTATGACGAGCTAATTAACGGAAAACATAAAGTAGATGTTCTGTTAGGCGGAGGAACAGATCTTTTTATACGTCAAGATCGAAATCTTGTAAATGAGTTTAAAAAAGATGGATATAGCTATGTGACAAATCGTGACGATTTATTAAAGAATAAGGATGAACAAATTCTTGGTTTATTCGCTCCAACCGGTATGCCTAAAATGATTGACCGTGAAAAAGATATACCATCATTAGAGGACATGACACAATCAGCAATTGATCGTTTAAAGCAAGATAAAGACGGTTTCTTCTTAATGGTTGAAGGCAGTCAAATTGACTGGGCTGGACATGACAACGATATCGTTGGTGCAATGAGTGAGATGGAAGACTTCGAAAAAGCATTTAAAGCAGCTATCGAATTTGCTAAAAAGGATAAGCATACACTAGTTGTTGCAACTGCCGACCACTCTACAGGGGGCTATTCAATTGGTGCTGACGGAATCTATAACTGGTTTGGCAAACCAATCAAAGCAGCAAAACGCACCCCTGATTTCATGGCTCAACAAATTATAGATGGAGCAAGCGTTGAGGGGACATTAAAACAATATATTGATCTCGATTTAACGGACAAAGAAATTCAATCTGTTAAAACTGCAGCTGAAACTAAAAACTATACAAACATCGACAATGCCATTGAAAACATTTTTAATGAACGTTCACACACTGGATGGACAACTGGCGGACATACAGGTGAAGACGTACCAGTCTATGCTTTCGGACCATCAAGTGAAAAATTTGCGGGACAAGTCGATAATACAGATCATGCTAAAATGATCTTTGACTTACTTAAATCTAAAGTTGTTATTAATGATAAATAATAACAACCGTACAAATGTCTTAATCAGCCTTGGGTTATAAAAATCTTCAAAATCGTTCCTTTTCATTTTGGATGGACTAGACTTTGCAATAAAAAAGTTCCCATTGTTATATTTTGAACAATGGGAATCTTTAGTAAAAAACGGATGGGAGCTCTAGTATGAAAAAAGCAATTTTTCTATTTATATCATTATCTCTTCTACTAATAGGTTGTTCAAATAACAATACTGAACAATCTGTTGCTGCAGAAAATCAATCCGATACAACAAATTCCTCCAATACAATTCCTAGTTACTATAATGATTATATTCTTAATCCTCAAGTATCGGATGACAGATTCATACAAGATGTAGGGGAATCCTTTCGAGATAAAAGAGGTGAATTAACATTACAGGCAATAAAAAATGACAGCCAAACATACAAAATAGATTCAATTGAATTGACAATAAGAGAAGCAAAAATTCTTCATTTTAAACCAGATTACGGTTTGATTGATTTCTTTCATTCTTACACACACGACGAAGAGTTTGATTTTGTGAAAATGTTCGCAGAAATAAAGAATACATCGGATACACCTCTTAAATTTGCACCGGCGGCAATCGTTAGTACAAGTTCAGGTGAAAAAAAGACATGGGAAGATGATATTTACCTTGAAGAGTTAAATGGAGAAATTGGAGCAAATGAAACAAAAAAGGGGAATGTAGGTTTTATCATTAAAAAGTCTAAAATTGACTTCATTGAGATTACGACGAGCGATGTTTTTAATGAAAAAGAAGAAAAAATAAGTGACGCTGAAAAGGTTAAGCTTGAATTCTAAAATATTAAGAGGAAACTGGCGTGATGCTTACATATAGGCATCATAAAAAAGATCGATCAGGCAAGTGCTTGCCTGATCGATCCTTTTTGTGCAATATTTATAGAATTTCATCGTTATTAAGTAAGTGATTGCGTTAAGTGCAGGATAAACCTATTGGAACAACGCTTTAATTGCTTCGATTAAGTTAGCAAATCCCTCTTTAATTTTATCAATAAAAGATTTACCTTCTTCCGATTCAAGGAAGACATCCAGTTTTTCTTTTGCTTTTGTTAATTGATCGCCTACAGCGTTCCAATCAATATTTAATTCTTTTAATTTATTGAATAAATCTTGTAAATTTTGAACCTGTTCTTCTGTTAAGGTGATATTAAGGTCCTGAGCAGCGGAATCAATAATTGTCCGAAGCTCCTCTGGTGTTTCCGGTTTATTGGCTGCCATTTCTTCTTTGATCTTTGTCATTAAAGCAGCGGCCTGCTCTGTACCAATCTCATCGCCAAGTTTTGCCGTTGTAACCATTTCCTCATTTGCCGCTTGTTTGACATCTTCGGGAATTACTTTATCAGAAGAAACTTCATATGCTTTAATAATTCCTGTTAAAGCAGCGGTTCCAGATACCGGAATCGGGGCTGTAACATAAATTGTAGCGTCTTTTACCCCAGCTGTTGCTAAAGCATTAATATACATTTCGTCGGTTACCCAGTTAATATTTTTCGATTCGACTTTTAATCCTGTCCCAGCTTGTTCGAATGTTACAGCAGAAGATGAAATCGCCTTTGTACCGATTAAGGCTTTTGAAATATAGCTTCCTAAATATTCATGTTCTTCCGCATTGCTAACTGTAATCGTTTGTACATCTTGTGGAGCCTTCATTTCTGCTAATAATGTGTTTTTTTGTTCGGGTGTTAGATTTTCACCAAGGGTTACAATCATTTCTCCAACGGCTACATCAGCGAACGCTTTATATGGAGCAAGCATACAAAGCATAATCGTTAAAATAAACCACTTTTTCATTAGTTTTTGATTCATTGTTTTTCCTCCTTCGTCTATATAGACGAATGTATTATACAAAAGCAACATTCTGTTTATCATTTAAATTCACTCCTCAAATGTAGTAAAAGACAAGGAGAATTGCAAGTGAAATTTATCAATAATATGATTAATCAAATGATTTTTAGAAGACGAACCCCTCGTTTTATACGTAATTATCTAAAGCGGAGTAAGGAAAGAATTACTATTTTGGCAAATCTGTTTGAGCAGTAGATAAAGGACATTTGGGGGATATTGAAACAGATTGAATTTTTATGTATGATAGTAATGTCATAGATGAGCTCTTGAATGCGAAACGGAATCGCCGAAATCATTAAGTAAATAACAAAACGTTATTTGGTAACGAGGGATAATATGTTAATTAAGTATAAAAAGATGTATGAGAAGTTTGCTATGGGTTTATTGTCTTTTATGCCGGATGAAAGAGATATTAAACAGCTTCAGCAAACAATGAAGAATTATGAAACGAACGAAAACTGGCAATTATTTCTTTGGAAAGATGAAGACATTATCGGTTTAGTAGGAGCTGAAATTTTTACGAATTCAATTGAGATTCATCATATATCTGTTAACCCTGCATTTCGTCAACAAGGTGTCGGAAAATCGATGATTCAAGCTTTAAAAGAGGTTTATTCTGATAAAGAATTAAAAGCAAATGAGTATACGGGGGCTTTTCTAGGGAAGTGTGAAAACAGAGGGTGACGATTTCGTCAGCCTCTGTTTTTACGTATACGAATGATTCGCTGTCGTTCCCGCTCTTGGATAACTTCTGAACGATCACGCATAAGATGCTTATGGATAATGTGAAGATTATGAGGGTCACTGTCATTACACCAAGTGAACCCTGCTTTACGGCATTCTTTAATACAGTGCTGAATGAGTTGTTTATCGCGTAATGGGAGATGGATGCTTTCATACGGCTGGTGATTCATCATTCGCTTGCGAGTATATTCAAGCAAGTGTAAAAGTTCGTCTACCTCTAAGCCGAGTTGCTGTAATTCTATCGTATGAGCTGCTAAATTGTTAATGGCTTTTGAGATTGTTCGAATTGCACCAGGAATATTTCCTCTCCGTTGATGATACAAGGCAACAGCGATTTGGATTAGCCCGACCCAATGCGAGTCTTTTTCTCTTGGAGCTACTTTTTTCCAGTATTCTTCAAGGATTTCATGACACTCGAAGTAATCTCGATCACCATGAAAGTGAACTAAGAACGATATATATTCATTAGGATAG
The DNA here is from genome assembly GCF_003570725.1 of Peribacillus asahii. Lineage (GTDB taxonomy): Bacteria > Bacillota > Bacilli > Bacillales > DSM-1321 > Peribacillus > Peribacillus asahii. Next base: position 295,430 of record NZ_QWVS01000002.1, on the reverse strand, counting down.
TTCAATCTTATCCTCCTTTGTAGGTATAATATTTTCATTTTATCATAAGCGATTTCTTAGATTATGGTAAACAATATTATTGATTGACAGCGTTATATAATGCGTGATTTTTTATCAGCGTGTGTTCTTATTAAGTTTATCCCACTCTTAACGGGCAGTAAGCCTCCACTGATGGAAGTTACACTGTATGTACAATCATTCAAAATAGTAAAGGCTGATTGCAGAACAATCAGCCAAGTTTACGACGGTTGATTAAAACCAAGATGCACCAACGATTATTAATAAAATGAACAATACTACGATTAACGCGAAACCGCCACCGTGAAATCCTACATTACCCATATAAGTACCTCCTTTGAATGCTTACTTGTTATTACATTTCTAGGTTATGTAAATTTGAAGAATATGATTGGGCAAAGGCCTAGTATTATAAAAACTACGAAAGAAAGATTTCAGTTTCATAGTTAGGATGGGACTTGGACAAACTTCTGGAATCCTCTATACTGAGACTAATAACAATAGCACAATAATGGGCTAAATTGATTTAAATGCGGGGTTTGAAAATGAGTTATAATATAAAAATTGATGCTTTTGAAGGTCCGATGGATTTACTCCTTCATTTAATCAATCGCCTTGAAATAGATATTTATGATATTCCAATGGCTGAAATTACGGATCAATATCTTGGTTACATTCATACGATGCAGCATCTTGAACTGGATATTGCCAGTGAGTACTTAGTGATGGCGGCTACGCTTCTTGCGATTAAAAGCAAAATGCTGCTGCCAAAGCACGAAGAAGAGCCTATTTTTGATGCTGAGGATGAAGGATTTGAAGCTGATCCACGTGATGAACTTGTTGAAAAGCTGTTAGAGTATAAGAAGTATAAACAGGCCGCTCTTGAATTTAAAACATTGGAAGAAGAGCGAAGTTTAATGTTTACACGGCCGCCAAGCGACTTGTCGCAGTATGCAAAGGATGCATTAAGTGGACCGCAAGATTTAAATATTAGTCTCTATGACATGCTTGGGGCACTGCAAAAGCTGCTTCGAAGACAAAAGCTACAAAAGCCTGTATACACAAAAGTAACCAAACAAGAGCTTTCTATTGACAAAAGAATGGCTGAAATTTTATCTGACTTAAGAACGACAAAGGGCAGCAAGCGTTTTTATGATTTGTTTTCAGAGCCTGTGAAAGAACATATTGTCATTACGTTTCTGGCTTTGCTTGAATTGATGAAACAGAACGACATTGTCGTCAAACAAGATGACAACTTTTCGGATATAGTAATTACCGCTAAGGAAGGTGTAGAGTAAGTTGGAGAGTAGTAAATGGAAGGGAATTGTAGAAGCTTTGCTTTTTGCCTCAGGAGACGTTGGATTGTCGATTGCACAACTGGCTTCTGTCCTCGAAATCACGGAGTATCAAGCAACGGATCTTATTGAAAGTTTAAAAGAGGATTATGAAAAAGCAGAACGAGGCATTCAGCTTGTTGAAATGGCCGGTGTGTTTCAGTTAGTTACCAAACAAGAGCATTCTGAGTATTTAAAAAAGCTCGTGGAATCTACTAGTTCACATAGCTTATCACAAGCAGCGTTAGAAACATTAGCCATCATTGCTTATAAGCAGCCCATTACAAGAACGGAGATTGAAGATATTCGTGGAGTGAAGACGGAGAGACCTATTCAGACACTTGTTTCGAAAGCACTGATTAAAGAGGTTGGGCGAGTAGAAGGAACGGGCAGAGCCTATTTATATGGAACAACGAAGGAATTTTTAGATTATTTTGGTTTAAATTCCTTAGAAGAATTACCGCCAATCGCTGACCCGATAGATGAAGGCTATGAAAATGAAGAAGCGGATTTATTTTTTGAAAAATTTCAGCAAACAATTGAATAACCTTTTTATATGTAATTGTGATAATATGGAAAAAACGAATAAATACTGAAGCGATTTGAGGAGGGTTCTCGAATGGGGAATACTATTGTAAAATCTCAGCTTAAAGATGTACAAATCTTTTTAGAAACAACGGTAGCCAAGCTCGAAGATTTTTTAAATGAAATAACGTATTCTAAGCTTCAAGAAGAACGAAGCGGTGGAGAAAGTTATTATAAAGGAATTCTTTCAACTCTTCGTAGATTGCTTGTTGGTTGTGAAGAAGGTTTAGAAGTTTGTCAAATTATTCTTCATAACGAAATCTTTAATAAAGCAGCAGCCGAAAAAACGCTATATAAAATTTATCATCAATGTATTGAAGAGTATTTTTCCCCTAAATCTGACTGTTGGTATGAAGATAGTCGTGCCGCGTACACAGGAAGAAATTCGATTAAGTTTCATGAAGCTGTACCTGATTCCATTCCAGCGATTTTAAAAGAGTTAGAGAGTGGATTTCAGGCGATGCGTGAGGAATTAGAGTTTTATGAAACGGATTATCGAACGAAAATGATGCAATCTAAATAAGGCAAAAAAACAGCGGGGAGCGTAGTCCTCGCTGTTTTTTTGTACAAAGTTGTATAGGTGCAGCTTAAGCCTCTAATTAAAAGAGAAGTTAAAAGCATTCAAAAATCTTTGCATAAGTTACTGTTTTTTTCATATCTACAAATGAGAGAGAATTTGATTAGAAAAGGAGCGATTGAGATGTCACAAATTCAGGACTATGCGAAAGAGGTACAAGCTTGGGTTACGGAAATGACAGGTTTTTTAGAAAAAAATCGTCTGACAGAACAACATGTTTTGGAGCAGCTTAACAGGTTGTCTCAGTTATCACGCCAATTACAAAAGGATGATGCCACAAAGGAAGAGATGACAAAGGTGGAGAAGGAAGTAACCCTCGCTTTCCGGGAAATTAATGATTTAATGAACAGAAATACTAGAAGCCGTATCAATCAATCTGTTCCGATAGGGAAACATACACTGCCGCCGCTTCCTTATCCTTATAATGCTCTAGAGCCTGCTATCTCTGAGGAAATTATGCGCTTACATCACGACAAGCATCATCAATCCTATGTAGACGGACTAAATAAAGCGGAACTGATGATGAAGCGTGCAAGAGAGACAAATGATTATTCACTATTAAAGCATTGGGAAAGGGAAGCTGCTTTTCATGGGTCAGGACATTATTTACATACGTTATTTTGGGAGGGGATGAGTCCGAAGGGAGGCGGCCAGCCAAAAGGAGCGTTACTGAAACAAATAGAGAAGGATTTTAGTAACTTCGCAAGCTTTAAGAAGCAGTTTAGCGAGGCTGCTAAACAAGTGGAAGGTGTGGGGTGGGCATTATTAGTGTGGGTGCCGCGTACTCGGAGACTTGAGGTTCTTCAGTCGGAACGGCATATGAATTTAACGCAGTGGGATACCATTCCGATTCTTGTCCTAGATGTATGGGAGCATGCGTACTATTTACAATATAAAAATAACCGGGCAGCTTATGTGGATCAATGGTGGAATATCGTAAATTGGCCGCAAACAGAGAATCGCTTTATGGAGGCAAAGAAATTAGTTTGGAAACCGTATTAACGGTTTAATTCCATAACATAGCTTAAAGAAAAGGCTATGATGAAAGATGTATGGAACCGAGTTTTTATATAGTAGGCTCAAAAATTGTATGAGCAACCATAATATTCACTAAAGCCTGACGAAAAAGAAGAAAAGAGGTACGTTTTCTAATCATAACCCTTGTCCTTCTGCATAGACTTGTACAAAGACATGAGAAGGAACGAGGGGAATTCATGCAGGCTAAAGTGAGAGGTTTAGCGATCGTTTGTATCGTAATCCTATTATTGATAGCTTACTTTCCGACAAAAGCAACGACTCAAGGGATAGATGTTAGTGCTCGCAGTGCGATTTTGATGGATGAAACGAGTGGTCGAGTCATCTATGAAGTGAATGCACATGAAAAAAGGCGGATTGCGAGTATTACAAAAATTATGACGGCAATTCTTGCGATTGAATCAGGGGAGTTAGATGAAATTGTAACGGTAAGCGGGAATGCAGCGGGTACAGAAGGGTCGTCTTTATATTTAAAAGAAGGAGAAAAGATTAAACTGGAAGACCTTGTATATGGGTTGATGCTTCGTTCGGGTAATGATGCAGCTGTAGCGATTGCAGAGAAAGTTGGAGGGAGCTTTGATGGATTTGTTTGGATGATGAATCAAAAGGCAGAGGAGATTGGGATGAAGAACACCAATTTTTCCAATCCGCATGGACTAGATACGACAGAAAATCATTATTCCACGGCCTATGATATGGCGTTGCTTACCCGTTATGCCATGCAAAATGAAACATATGCAAAAATATCGGGGACAAAAGAGCATCGTGCCCCAAACTCTACAGAAGGCTGGGACTATGTCTGGAAAAATAAAAATCGATTGCTTACACAATTATATGAATATACTACAGGGGGGAAAACAGGGTACACAAAGCTTGCGAAAAGAACGCTTGTAACGACAGCAACAAAAAAAGGACATGACTTAATTGCTGTTACAATCAATGCCCCAGATGATTGGAATGACCATATTCATATGTATGAGTCTGCTTTTAAAGCGTATAAACCGACTACGGTGTTACAGGAAGGGGTTTTATCTAATCTTAATGTAAAGTTCTATAACAAACATGTATATATTAAAAATGAATTTACGTACCCATTAACAAAAAAGGAACAAGAGCAAGTTGAGGTCAAAATTAAGTTATTAAAGCCGAAAAAAGAATGGGATGAGCGAGAGAGGATTCCTGAAATTGTGGGGAAAGCTCATATTTACTTAAATGGCGAAAAAATCGGTACACGTACGATTTTTTATGGACAATCACAGGAGACATTTAAGCAGGAATCATTCGGGGCATCTTGGTTGAATTGGTTTCAATCCGTGTTAGGAATGAAGCGCTATGGTTAATTATATTTGGGTTGGTATGACGGTGATTGGTGTTTTATTTGCTATTGTTAATGGGACGATGGATGAGGTAAATAAAGCGTTATTTGTTAGTGCAAAGGAAGCAGTTACCCTAAGTATAGGACTTATGAGCATTCTTGTTTTTTGGCTCGGTTTAATGAAAATTGCCGAGAGTGCAGGATTGCTTGAAAAATTATCTTTCTTATTTCGTCCTCTGATGAGATGGCTGTTTCCTGATATACCGATAAATCATCCAGCAATGGGCTATATCTTATCGAATATGATGGCGAATACATTTGGTTTAGGCAATGCAGCGACACCGCTTGGAATTAAAGCGATGGAACAAATGAAAGAGTTAAATGGCGGCCAAGCTAAAGTAAGTCGTTCGATGGTTACGTTTTTAGCGATTAATACGTCAAGTATTACGCTTATTCCGACGACCGTTATTGCGATTCGAATGAATTATAACTCAAGTAATCCAACTGATATTGTGTTCCCAACTATTATGGCGACGGCTATATCCGCCGTAGGTGCGATTATGATTGACCGATATTTTTATTATAGGAGAAAGCGGAACGGGAGGGAGTAGCATGGCTTGGATCACAACGATTTCAGTTTGGCTCATTCCACTTCTGATTTGTACAATTTTGCTGTACGGAACGTTTAAGAAGGTTCCGACGTATGAAACATTTGTTGAAGGCGGAAAAGAAGGTATTACGATGGCTTTTTCCATTATCCCCTTTTTAGTAGGGATGCTTGTTGCTATCTCCGTCTTTCGTGCTTCCGGGGCATTAGATTATATGATAGGCTTTGTGAAGCCTGTACTTGCTTTATTGCATGTTCCGGCAGAAATTGTACCGCTTGCGATTATTCGACCGATTTCCGGAACAGCTGCTCTGGGGATGACGAGTGACTTGATTTCCGTATATGGACCTGATTCTTTTATTGGACGACTTGCAGCAACGATTCAAGGAAGTACAGATACAACGTTTTATGTGCTAACTGTTTATTTTGGCGCTGTTGGGATTAAGAAAATGGGGGATGCTTTAAAAGTTGGGCTGCTAGCGGACTTAATAGGAATTATAGCTGCTATTCTAGTTGTTAGCTTTGTATTTGGAATGCAGTAAGTAACAAACAGAGCGACTCTTACGCTCTGTTTTATTTTATTTTTATAATATTTTACATAAAATACATAATTTTGGAATAAAAAGTGGAGCTATGCTACACTCAGAGTAATCACGATTATAAAAAACCTTTTGTTTTTGCATCACACTATGTAATAATTGTATGATTGTGTTGAAATATACAATGAAAACAGAATTATTATGAGGTGAGAATAGATGGAAAGACTGCAAAAAGTGATTGCCCATGCTGGGTTAGCTTCACGTCGTAAAGCAGAAGAGTTAATCAAAGAAGGAAGAGTAAAGGTGAATGGAACGGTTGTGAAAGAGCTTGGGGTTAAAGTAGGGCCGAATGATCGAATAGAGGTAAATGAAGTACCCCTGCAAAAGGAAGCACCTGTGTATTTCTTATTTTACAAGCCGCGCGGTGTTATTTCGGCAGTAGCAGATGATAAAAATCGCAAAGTAGTGACGGATTACTTCCCACATGTTGAGGAAAGAATTTATCCAGTTGGTCGTCTTGATTATGATACATCTGGTTTATTGCTGCTAACGAACGATGGGGAATTTGCAAATGTACTCATGCATCCAAAGCACGAGGTGGACAAAGTATACGTAGCAAAAGTAAAGGGCATTCCACTTCGGGAAAATTTAAGAAAATTAGAAAGAGGAGTTATGCTTGAAGACGGAAAAACAGCTCCGGCGAAAACAAAAGTGCTGTCGGTTGATAAACGAAAGCAGACGGCGATTGTAGAAATTACGATTCACGAAGGCCGAAATCGTCAAGTTCGTCGAATGTTTGATGCTATTGGTCACCCTGTGCTGAAACTAAAGCGAGAGCGCTATGGCTTTTTGACACTACATGGCTTATCTGCGGGTGATGCGAGAGAATTAACGCCGCATGAAGTGAAACAAATGAGAGCTCTTGCTTTAAATGAAGGAAAGAAAAGATGATAATGAAGAGCTTTAATTAAATAGAACATGTTTGTCATCTACTCTTTAAACATAAAAACGTTATTGTCGTGTTGGTCGATAATGTAATGTTAAGAAAGAATTTTGCGTGGCTTTAGGGGGATTTGTATGGATAAAAAGAAGCGACGCCTAATGATGAGAACAGTCATTCTTTTACTTTTAGGTGCAGCTTTAGTGTATGCGCTTTATACGAATTTTACAAAAGATACAGCTAATCAAATACAAATGGGCTCAGAAGCCCCTAACTTTGTGTTAACGGATATGGATGGAAACGAACATAAATTATCTGATTATAGAGGTCAAGGCGTGATGTTGAATTTTTGGGGTACGTGGTGTAAGCCATGCGAATATGAGATGCCTTATATGGAGAATCAATATCACGCCTATAAAGATCAAGGGGTGCAAATACTGGCCGTTAATGTTGGCGAATCAAACTATGCTGTAAATAGTTTTGTTTCAAGACATAATCTCTCTTTTCCGGTTATGATTGATAAAGGGCAAGAGGTTCAAGTAGCTTATCGTGTCGATCCACTTCCTGTTACATTTTTAATAGATAAAGAAGGAAAAGTGATTGATAGGATTACCGGAAGTTTAACAGAAGCAAAAATTCAACAACATATGGAGAAAATTAAACCATAATAATGGGGAGTTTTTGGTATGGATGAATTGAAATGTGAATGCGGTCATGTGAACCCGACCGGCACAATTTTATGTGAGGCATGCGGTAAAGCAGTGGGGAATCGTCAAAATGAAAATAAGCTTTTAGACATGCGGTATGAAGGCAGTGCAAGGCGATCACAAACGTATAATAAATCAATCATTGATAAGATTTGGAACTTTTTTTCCTCTGTAAAGGTTGGGGTATCACTTATTGTCATTGCGCTCGTCGCATCGTCAATCGGTACTATTTTTCCGCAAGAAACCTACATTCCAAGTACTATCCCAGCTTCAGAATATTATGAACAAGAATACGGCGCTTTCGGGAAATTGTATTATCTTTTAGGCTTTCATAATTTGTATAGCTCTTGGTGGTATTTAGTGATTATTGGGATGCTGGGGATGTCAATTCTAATCGCTAGTATTGACCGCTTTTTTCCACTTTATCGTTCATTAAAAAATCAAAAAGTAGTTCGTCATGATAGTTTTATGAAACGACAGCGTATATTCGGAATAACGAATGTATCGAATCAAGAAGTGAATCTTGAACAAATTACGGAACGCTTAAAGAAACAGCGTTATCGGATTCGTGAGGAAAATGGGAATATATTAGCTGAAAAAGGTCGCTTTTCCCGCTGGGGTCCTTATGTAAATCATATTGGATTAATTATCTTCTTAATAGGTGGTCTGCTTCGATCAGTTCCAGGCATGTACGTAGATAAAGTAGTATGGCTTCGCGAGGGGGAAATGAAAGAAATTCCGGGGACAAACGGAGAATATTACTTGAAAAACAATGCTTTTATTTTTGAAGTATACGATAAAGGGAATAAAGAAGACGAAGCATTTGTAAAAGCGATTGAGAAAACAGGAACGGCGATTGCTAAAAATTATCAATCGAATGTGACTTTGTATAAGCAGGAAGGAGAAGTACTTCCTGGTGAAAAGCCGCAGCTCCAAAAAGTAAAAGACTTTGAAATTAAGGTGAATGAGCCGTTAAAACACGATCATTACGCCTTGTATCAAGTAGATTACAAGCTTAATGAGTTTAGTAAAATGTCTTTTTACTTAATGGATAAGAAGACCGAAGAGAAGTTTGGTACATTAACGATTGATTTAAATGATCCGAAACCTTCCTATCAGCTCAAAAAGGGATACTCTGTGGAGTTAATGAGTTATTTCCCAGATTTTGAGTTTAAGGAAAATGGCGAACCAACAACGAAAACAAGAATACCTAATAATCCTGCTTTTATTTTTAAAATGGTTACACCGGATAAGCCTGAAGGTGAAGTGAGCTTTGTCGCTATTAGAGAAAATATCGAGCCGGCAGGAGAAAACGTATACAAAATGGCATTTGCTGGTGTTGAAACGAGAAATGCGACAGCACTTACAGTTCGTAAGGATTTAACATTAGGTATTTTATTTGCGGGTGGAATCATCTTTATGATTGGTGTCGTTCAAGGGGCTTATTGGAATCATCGCCGAATTTGGGTGAAACGAAAAGGGGAAGAAATTTGGATAGCCGGACATACAAATAAAAACTGGCACGGTTTGAAGCGGGATATTGCACTAGTCGTGCAGACAACACCTCTTTTTGAACCTACAGATCAACTGAATGAGGAGAAATTCTCTAATAAGGGGGAGGAAATAAGTGGCTGAGCTAAGTGGAAATCTTCTATATGCCTCGTTCTTTTTATATTTAATTGCTACTTTTCTGTTCGGAGGATCTATCCAAGATAAAAAAGGGGCAGAAGAGAAGAAACAAAATAAATGGGCGAAACTGGGCATTACGATTACGATTATCGGATTTGTTACTCAAATTGGCTACTTTATTATGAGATGGGTGGCAGCTGGGCACGCTCCAGTTAGTAACTTATTCGAATTTACAACCTTCTTTGGAATGATGCTAGTAGGAGCGTTTATATGGATTTATTTCATTTATAAAACGCCAGCACTTGGTTTGTTTGCTTTACCAGTTGCTATCGTTATTATTGCCTATGCAAGTATGTTTCCAAGAGAAATTTCGCCATTGATTCCAGCACTTCAAAGCGATTGGCTGCATATTCATGTCACAACAGCCGCATTAGGACAAGCTGTATTAGCCATTAGTTTTGTAGCAGCCATTATCTATTTAGTAAAGTCTGTTGATCAAACACGCTCTAATAAGCGTACGTTTTGGTTAGAAGTTGTGATGTTTGCTTTAATGTGTACCATTGGCTTTGTTATTGTGAGCTCCACCTTTGCGATGACGGGGTATAAGGAAAGTATAACTTGGGTCGATAAAAAAGGAGCTGAAGCGGAGTTAGAGTATCATATTCCATCGCTAATCGGGCCGAATGAATGGACACTAGCTGATGAAAATCAGATGAAACCACTTATTGAAGTACCAGCCATTATTAATGCTAAAAAGCTTAACACGGTTGTTTGGTCTGTTGGAGCAGGTTTTATTTTATATGGTCTATTCCGATTAATTGTACGAAAACGGGTGGCGGCTTTTATTCAGCCCGTTGTGAAAAATGTAAATTTAGATTTAATTGATGAAATTAGTTATCGCTCCGTTCTTATTGGATTTCCAATCTTTACGCTTGGTGCCTTAATCTTTGCGATGATTTGGGCGCAAATAGCCTGGACACGTTTTTGGGGATGGGATCCAAAAGAAGTGTGGGCACTCATTACTTGGCTATTTTATGCAGCATTCTTGCACTTACGTTTATCACGAGGGTGGCAAGGAGAGCGATCTGCTTGGTTAGCTTTGATTGGCTTTGGAATTATTATGTTTAATTTAATCGCTGTTAATCTTGTACTTGCAGGCTTACATTCTTATGCTTAAATGAAGAAAGATAGATTATTAAAAATAGAGGGCTTTCGATAGAAAAGGAAATTTCTATGAAAGCCCTTTTTGTTTTCTTGGCTCTATTATACGATGCTATTGATTTTTGCTTCATTGGTATGTAGGACAAAATGAACGAGATTATTTAACAAAGCTATTTTCTTAGCAGTTGTGGCAAAATGGTGAAATATTTAACGGAATCGTATGATTTACCTGTTTTTAGGTGGTTTCTTTTGAAAAAAAATTAGAAATAATAGTATTGATTTTGTAGAATAAAGAGTAAGGAGGTTGGTTGTGAAATGGATAATTCTGTTAAAATTCTTGTGGTGGATGATGAAGAAAGAATCCGCCGATTATTGAAAATGTATTTAGAAAGAGAAGAATACATAATTGATGAAGCTGAGAATGGCGATACTGCCTTAACAAAAGCACTAGAAAATGACTATAATTTAATCTTATTAGATATAATGATGCCTGGGAAAGATGGAATCGAGGTTTGTCGTGAATTAAGGGAGAAGAAGGCAACGCCTATTATTATGTTGACTGCTAAAGGCGAAGAGGTTAACCGAGTACAAGGCTTTGAGGTGGGAACGGATGATTATATCGTGAAGCCATTTAGCCCTCGTGAGGTTGTTCTTCGTGTGAAAGCGCTGTTACGTCGTTCAGCAAGTGCGAATTATATTCAGGCAGAAACGACAGCGAAGGACGTGATTGTTTTTTCTCATTTAACAATCGACAATGATGCACATCGTGTGTTAGCTGATGGAAAAGAAGTTTCGTTAACACCGAAGGAATATGAATTGCTGTATTTTCTAGCGAAATCCCCTGATAAAGTGTTTGATCGCGAACAATTGCTAAAAGAAGTTTGGCATTATGAATTTTTTGGAGATCTTCGAACTGTAGATACACATGTAAAGCGGTTGCGTGAAAAATTAAACCGTATTTCTGAAAATGCCGCCAAAATGATTGTTACCGTTTGGGGTGTCGGCTACAAGTTTGAAGTTATTAATGATTAATGTTCTGGCGTAGTGTAGTCGGGAAACTATGGGGAACGATTTTATTATTAGTATGTTTTGTTTTATTGGTGTTAACGGTTTTATTGGTAGAATTTTTTGAGAACTTCCAAATTGAAACCGTAGAGAATGATTTGACGAAGGTAGCAAAACAAATTGTCTCTGTTACGAATGATCATTCCAATGCTATTGATGTATTACAAATTTCCTCAGAATTAATAGGGGATGAAACAAAAATGCTTGTTTTACATGATGAGGAAATTGTTTTTTCATCATTACGTGATGTGAATAATCAAATTACACCCCAGTTTCTTAAAGAAGATAGGGATTTATTAAAAGTGTTTACTGATGAAAAGATTGTTAAAAAAGAAATGCTGCTGCCTGCTAGTAGTAAGGATGAAGAAAAAGTTTCGGCCATTGTCGTTGGAATTCCTCTTGAGTTAAATGGTGAAAGAGATGAAGTCTTTTTAGTTCAATCTCTTGAGTCGATGGAAGAGGCCATTCAGTCAACGACTCGTTTTATTTTATTAGCAGCTGGTGTTGCCATTATTTTGACAACGATTTTTGCTTTTTTTTTATCTACAAGAATCAATGCGCCACTTAGAAAAATGAGAGAAGCGGCACTTGCTGTTGCTCGCGGAAAGTTTGATACAAAAATACCTGTTCTTACACAAGATGAAATTGGCGAACTAGCGATTGCTTTTAGCCAAATGGCAAAACAGCTGAAGTACAATATGACGGCTTTGAGCGAAGAAAAGGAGCATTTAGCGAGCATTCTAAGCAGTATGGCGGATGGAGTCATCACCTTTAGTAAAAATGGTACCATTTTAGAAGTAAATCCTCCGGCTGAGCGTTTTTTACAAGGAGTATATTTTGAAAAAGGTTTTTCTCCTGAAGGAAGCAAGAATGTACCGCAAGTTTTGATGAATTTATTTGATGAATCAGAGCGTCAAGGAAAAGAGCAAATTGGTGAAATTACATTACAAGGGCATCATTGGGGGCTGATTGTGAGTCCTTTATATAGTAATGATGGAACGATTCGAGGGGCTGTTGCTGTGATTCGGGATATCACCGATGAGAGACGTATGGATAAACTGCGTACAGATTTCATTGCGAACGTATCCCATGAATTAAGAACTCCAATTTCGATGCTGCAAGGCTATAGTGAAGCGCTTGTAGATGATATTGCTGGAAATGAAGAAGATAAGAAAGAAATGTCTCGTATTATTTATGATGAATCGTTAAGAATGGGACGGTTAGTGAATGATTTACTAGACCTAGCAAGGTTAGAATCGGGAAATATGCGCTTAAGATATGAGCAAGTGGAATTAATGTCATATTTAACGAGAATTACAAGCAAGTTTCAAGTTATTGCTAAAGAAAAAGACATTAAGCTATCAGTTGATTTAGAAGATACTAAAATAGAATGGGATTTCGATCCAGATCGCATCGAGCAAGTTTTAACGAATTTAATCGATAATGCGATTCGTCATACTTTGAAAGGTGGAAGTGTTGAAGTCGGTCAAAGAAAGAGTGATCGAGGCGGTTTGATTATTTATGTAAAGGACACAGGTTCTGGTATTCCTGAAGAGGATTTGCCATTTGTGTTTGAACGCTTTTATAAAGCTGATAAAGCACGAACAAGAGGACGTTCTGGAACAGGACTAGGCCTTTCAATTGCTAAAAATATTATTGATGCACACGAAGGGTATATGTCGGTTAATAGTAGGTTAAATGAAGGAACGATGTTTAGTTTTGTGTTACCAATGCGTCAAAAAAGTAAGTAACAAAAAGGCAAGGAGGGCAGCTGGTTTCATGCACTCCTTGTCTTTTTTTGTGGCAGTTTATGATAGAAAGGAGGGTAGGGGAGCTATTTTTTCGCTAAGGCTATGTTTGTTTATGAATCTTGTTACTTTATCCCGCACTTAACGGGCAGTAGGACCCCGCTGATGGAAGTTTCGCTTTATAGAACGAGCCAAAAATCAAAAACGTTATGTAACAGAACCTTCGCTACAAGATACGTTAGCTAAATAGTATTCATTTAATCATAAGAAAATGTTCTAAAGGGGCGATTATTGTCATACTTTAAGCAAGTAGAATGCTTAGGAGGAATGATGGATGCTGCGGGAGTATAGTATACGTTTTTTAATTGTTATGATTATTGGGGCTTGTGTAATGCTGCTATTTATTACAGGCAAATTAGGACAGGCATCAAGTAATGAATTGAATCGGTTGTGGGAGAAGGAGGGTGGAACGACAATTGTATATGTTGATTGTACATACGATATCGAAAAGCATATAGGATAAGTTTTTAGTGGAAAGGTTATATTGAATCATAGTATTAGGTCATACGTTTTTGGCTCATTTGTGTGAGGCTGTGCTCGCTCTAAATGAGCCAAAAATCGTATAGTAACAATATTGTTTAACTAATTCATTAAAATAGAGACATATTTTCTACAAGCGTAATACCTGCAATCTTTTCCACCATTTTTTTTGTTTCCGGATCTAATGATTTGTCGAATGTAAGAACCATAATTGCATCGCCGCCAGCTTGTTTACGACCGACTTGCATCGTTGCGATATTAACCCCTTGATCTCCGAGAACTTTTCCGACATTTCCGATAACACCTGGTTTATCTGTGTGTTGAATATAAAGCATATTTCCTTCGGGCTCAAAGTCAATTTTAAAGCCATTTAGGCTGACAATACGAGAGCCGTAATTTTCAATATAGGTTCCGCTAATTGTTAACTCGCGTTTTTCGCTTTTTACTTTGAGACTAATGAGATTTGCGTAGCCTAACGTATCTGCAGCGATTTTTTCACCTATTGTGATACCGCGTTCTTTTGCAACTAATAGTGCATTTACTTCATTGACCGGTAAATCAATTCTTGTTTTGAAGAATCCAGAAAGTAAGCTCTTAGTTAAGATAGAAGTATCGAAATCTAAAGATTCACCAGCATACGTTACTGAAATTTCTTGGATGCCCTCTTTGATGAGTTGAGAAGCAATCATACCTATATGTTGTACAAGTTGATAGAACGGTTGAACTTTATCAAATACTTCTTTAGAAATAGCGGGTAAGTTAATAGAATTAGAAACAGGATTTCCATTCAGATAAGTCAGAACTTCTTGCGCGACTTGAACCGCGACATTTAATTGAGCTTCTTTTGTTGAAGCACCTAAATGAGGTGTTGCAATCACTTGATCAAGCTCTAATAATTTGTGGCCATGCGGAGGCTCTTCAACGAAGACGTCAAGTGCTGCTCCGGCTACTTGTCCTTCGATAATTGCTTCATATAAATCATCTTCATCGATGATTCCACCACGAGCGCAATTTAAGAAATATACGCCTTTTTTACAAGTTTTTAAGTTTTCCTTATTGATTAAACCTCTTGTTTCATTTGTTAGAGGGGTATGCACCGTAATAATATCGGCTTTGGGTAATAGTTCTGCTAACGGTAGGACAGTAACGGCCATTTTCTTAGCACGGTCAGTTGTTAAGAATGGATCAAATACAACAACTTCCATTCCGAATGCTTTTGCACGCTTTGCGAGTTCTCCACCGATACGACCGAATCCAACAATACCAAGTGTTTTTCCGCGGAGTTCAATACCTGTGAAAGAAGAACGTCTCCATTCTCCAGCCTTTAAAGAAGTAAATGCTTGTGGGATGTGACGGACAAGGGAAGACATCATCGCAAATGTATGCTCACATGTAGAAATGGTATTTCCATCTGGAGCATTTACAACAACAATTCCCCGTTTGGTTGCGGCTGGAATGTCGATGTTATCAACACCAACTCCTGCACGTGCAATAATCTTTAATTGCGGCATGCGTTCCATTAATTCTTCGGTTACTTTTGTTGCACTTCGAACTAAAATTGCATCAATTTGGTCAAGCTGCTTTTCTGCTTCATCGACGGTTTTTTGAATAAGTTCAATGTGGGTTGCTTCTAATAGAGGGCTTAATCCTTCAGGTTTGATGGCATCTGCTACTAAAATGCGATACACGTCATGAACACCTTCCTAGAAAAAATTATCTTAAATTTCAGTTAATTTTACAATTAGAGTGGATAACTGTCAATTTTATGGAAGTTAAGCAAGGGGTGTAGAAACGAATAAATGTAATGGAATATATATAATTATACGTGTTTTAGGGGTGTTTTTTATGTAATAAACATTTTATTTGCGCTGCTATTTTATATAAACGAATAATATGTGTTTGTTAAATATTGTATTTTTATTATAATGAGAGAGAGGGCTTATTCTTTTCTGATAGGTAAGGGAAATTTTTTAATCTGGTTAATTTTAGAAAAAAGCTATTCAAATAAAGAAAAAACAGATATAATACATAGTAGTATAATAATTTTATAGATCTATCTTCGGGGCGGGGTGCAATTCCCCACCGGCGGTGATGAAGGAGATTCCTTCTCAGCCCGCGAGCCTTGGTTAAGGCAGGATTTGGTGAGATTCCAAAGCCGACAGTATAGTCTGGATGGGAGAAGATGGAGGTTCTTGTAGACGTTCAAAAAATGATATATTGAGCGTGTGTTTGTCAAACCCTTTAATTTCTCCCTTTAATTTCATCGGAATTAAAGGGGATTTTTATTGGACACAAACCGTTTAACAGAACTTATCCTCTTTTTCGGAGTAGATCAGAAAAAGAAGGAGAGAGAATGATGAAGGTACAAAAGTTAGTGACTTTAGCAATGCTTACGAGCATCTCTTATGTTTTGATGCTCCTGAACTTTCCGTTTCCGGGGTTCCCAGTTTTTTTGAATGTGGATTTTAGTGATATTCCCGCTTTAATTGCTGCGATAATCTTTGGTCCTGGAGCAGGAATACTAGTAGAGTTTGTTAAAAATTTGTTGGATGCAATTATGACAGGGAGTTTAACAGCGATTCCAGTCGGACATATTGCGAACTTTACAGCAGGGATTTTATTTGTTTTACCAACCTACTATGTATATAAAAAAATTCGTTCTGTAAGAGGAATGACTTTTGGGTTATTTGCTGGAACGATTTCAATGGCTGTGTTGATGAGTGTTTTAAATTATTATATCTTCTTACCTGCCTATACATTTTTCTTAGGAGCAGAGGCGATGTCTGGTCCAGAGGCTCGAACATTTGTCACGACTGCTATTTTGCCATTTAACCTTATAAAAGGTATATTGATTACAGTTGTGTTTATGTTGATTTTTGCTAAAATGCAAACATGGCTTAGTAAACAAGCCTTATATAAAAATATATGAAGAAAAAAATCGAACGTTTACCGTTCGATTTTTTTGTCTAATTTGACTAAATAATATGGGATAAGGATATGCTAGAAGATGGATGGAAACGATAGTTTTGTATGAAGTGAATCTCGAATCGTTCGATTAGAAAAGCTAAAAAAAGCCATTTCTGTGTAAGGAAATGGCCTGTTCATCTATTCGAATTTTAGTGCATCGCCGTCAAATGCTTCGTCAGCCACTTTAATAGAGTCTGTCGGGCAACCTTCAAACGCATCCATCATATCATCTAGTAAAACATCTGGAACTTCAGCTGTTCCTTGGTTATCGTCTAAAGTTACGAAAGCAATGCCTTCATCGTCATAATCATAAATATCTGGGGCAGCTGCGCCGCATGCGCCACACGCGATGCATGTATCTTTATCGACGATTGTAAATTTTGCCATATATAAAACTCCTCCTAATTGGATAATAACATGAGGTTATTTATTCACATAGTTTCACCTTATTCCTATTGTACGGCTGAATTCCGCATTTTTCAATAGGAAATCTAGCTAAAAAATTCCTCATAGTATACGAATAACCAACAAATGAAATATCATGTATTTTTTATATTGTTAAAAAAGGACAAAATTTGTCTTATTTTGAGGATTAGAAATACACTTTATCTCCATCTTTGTTACAATGAAAGAACCATTAGGAAAACAAAGGATGTGAGTACATTTGGCAAATTATTTGCAGGTTATCATCCTCCATACAATCAAAAAATTTCAAGGTGAGCGATCCATTTATGCCATTTACCATATGTTGCAAGGAAAAAAATCGTCACAAACTATTCAAGATGCTCATTTATTTCGTTTGACTAATGTTTTTGGAACCATTCCTCACTTTACTCGAAAACAGCTGGTTGATACTATCCAAAATCTTGTTGAACATGATTGGATTACAGCTAAGCAAAACTCAGATGTTTTTATTATTACACAAAGTGGAGAGGAAGAGCTTGCTCAATGTGAGCCAATCCCAACTCGATTAAATGGATGGAAGTATCAAAATGTGGCTCCTGTTTTTTGGGGCAGATTGAATTTGTTAATTCAAACGCTCTCCCATATTGTTCACAATGAAACCAAGTTTTATCCGATTCAGCGCAATACTAAAATTCAACAATCCATAAAACAATTTTTACAACAGAATCGTCAAAATCGAGAGTTGATGGCCCAGCATTTGTATGAAGAGTTAACCGATTTATTGGAGCGACAAAGTGATAGGCATCAAACGATCTTTGTTAGAAAATTAACAGGTATAAATCGAGTAGGACAGACTTTTGACCAAATTTCAAAAACGATGCAGCTTGATGAGTGGTATGTGCGTTATGTGTTTCTAGAATCCCTGCACTGGATGCTTGCTGAAATAGAGAAAACATTTACGCAATATCGCCTTTTATCTTCTCTTATAAGGGATTTACAACAGTCCCGTTTAACGCAGTCCACACAAACAACGCTACAGTTTATTCAAGCAGGTCGAACGCTAACTGAAATTGCGGACATTCGGCGTTTAAAGGTTAATACGATTGAAGACCATCTCGTTGAAATTGTATTAGTCGATAAACAATTTCCGATTGATAAATATGTGACAAGTGCTGTGGAAGAGAAAATACGGCAGGTAATGAAGAAGCTTCAAACAAAACAGCTAAAGGCTATTAGGCAATCGTTAGCAGATGAAGCTATTAGCTTTTTTCAAATTCGGCTTGTATTAGCGAAAGCGGGTGATGAATTGTGAATTCTTTGGAAGAAATGCTGGAACACTACTTTGGATTTACTGAATTTCGGCCAGGGCAAAAGGAAGTGATTTCTTCCTTATTAGCAGGAAAACATCTATTGGCCATGCTGCCAACGGGTACAGGTAAATCTTTATGCTATCAATTGCCTACTTATGCCTTAAAGAAACCGACATTAATTGTCTCGCCATTATTATCTTTAATGCAAGATCAAGCGGAACAGCTCAAAGTGAGAGGAGAGAAAAGGGTATTAACATTTAACTCTTTTTTAACCCTTCAGCAAAAGAAAGCGGCTCTTAGTCAATTATCTTCGTTTCGATTTATTTTTATATCACCTGAAATGCTGGCGTTAGATTATGTAATTAGGGCGATTCAACAAATTGAAATCGGGTTATTTGTTATTGATGAAGCACACTGTATTTCACAATGGGGCTATGATTTTAGACCGGATTATTTAAACTTAGGAGAAGCTCGACAAAAGCTGGGGGAACCGTTAACGCTTGCTTTGACAGCTACAGCAACAGAAGAAGTTCGAAAGGATATTATTGAAAAGCTTGAGATAAAGGATATGAAACAAATCGTTTCGACTGTTGATCGGCATAATATTGCACTGTTTGTGGAGAAGCTGTCTCGTTATGAGGAGAAGTTAGAACGGTTGGTACAGCTTGTTCAACAGTTTTCAGGCAGTGGCATTATTTATTTTTCTTCTAAAAAGGCAGCGGAGTCTGTGAGTGAATATTTGCACAATCAAGGTATCGACCGAGTTGCTTATTATCACGGAGGAATGGAACCGGATCAACGAATGCTCATACAGCAACAGTTTATTACTGGTCAATTGCGGATGATTTGTGCAACAAGTGCCTTTGGAATGGGAGTTAATAAACCAGATATACGGTTTGTCATCCACTTTCATTTGCCGGCGACAATGGAATCCTATGTACAAGAAATCGGCAGAGCAGGTCGTGACGGAGAACAAAGTGCTGCTGTTTTGTTATATAGTGACGGAGATGAAGGATTGCCATTACATTTGATGGAGCAACAGCTTCCGACAGATGCACAAGTAGAAGGTGTACATGCAGTGCTTTTGAAGAGCGGCGAGGGCATGATGGACATATTAAAGCCTATGCAGGAGCAACTGTGTCAGCAATTTTCTTTAAATGAAGTTCAGTTTCGAATGATTGCTCAATTTTTAGCAACAAAGCAGGATGTAGCGAAGCCAATCGAGTTGTTTAAACAGTATTGTTATACGCGAAAAAGCAGGAATGCGCAGAAGCTGGACCAATTATTGCAATGGGTTAGAGGCTCAGCTTGTCGGCGTGTAGGGATTGTGCAATATTTCGAAGAGAATCAGGCTGTTAACAATCCGGTTTGTTGCGATTGCTGCGGCATGTCGATTGAGCAAGTCATGGAACGATGGCCTCATATTGTTGAACGACAACAAGCGGACTCTTTTTATTGGAAAAGGGAGTTAGCTTCTATTTTATGTATTAAAGGAACAAAGGAATGAAAAATAAACAAGCTGAACTTATTAACCAACTTTCTGATAAGGAATTACTTTATAATTTGGTTTTGACACAAATTATTCTCTTAACGATTTCGTTTTTTTTAGGTATTATTTTATTTAAAGATTATTCTGCCTTTTTCGACTTGTTTCATCTCGGTGATATTCGCATTATAACCATTGGTCTACCTATAGGAATTCTCGTCGTCCTGTATGATTTGTTTATGATGAAAGTCACACCAGCTCGCTTTCATGATGATGGAGGGATTAATGAAAGAATCTTTTCTAGTCTCTCCTCCCCGATGATTATTGTGGTCACGTTTCTAATCGCCTTTTGTGAAGAAGTACTGTTTCGCGGAGTTTTACAAACACATATTGGGTTGGTTTGGACAAGTATCATTTTTGCTGTTGTCCATTATCGATATTTATTTAATTGGTATCTATTTGTGAATGTTATGATGCTGAGCTTTGGTCTCGGCTGGTTATATGAGGAGACCAGGAATTTGTGGATAGTTATTACGGCTCATTTTGTTATTGATATGCTTCTCGGCTTAATTATTAGGAAAAAGAATAGAAAGGGGTGCCTTACATGAGTGCAGAAAGAAAACTAAAGGAACTAGATATACATACTGAATCTGCTCAGAGATTGACACCTCTTCCGACTCGAAAATCGGTACACCAGAAGAAAAAGAAAAGAAGTAAAATGAAAGTTAAAATCCCTGTTATTCAGTTATTAGCTTTATTCTTTATTTTACTTCCAATTGGATTTCTTACTGCATACCATTATCTTCAAAATCCGGACCAAAAGGCGGCTCAAGATGAACCGAAGGAGCCAACAGGTGCTGCCGAGGTTGTGGAACAAGCGGATGATGATGAGTTGAAACAAAATATTCCGACGATGGCAACGGCTGAAACAAAAGAGAATCAAGAGGAGAAAGCGGAAGAATCGAAAAAGCAAGAGAACAAAAGTAATGATGAGAAAGAGAAACAGGTTGCGGTAAAAAAAGAGAATGACAAACAAGCGGGAACAGACAAAGAAAGAGAAGAAAAAGAAAAAGGAAAAGAAAAATCAACAACTGTAAGAGAGAAGGAGCAGAAAGCAAAAGAAAAATCAACAACTGTAAAAGAGAAAGAGCGGGAAGCAAAAGAAAAGTCAACAAAGGCTAAAGAAGAACAGCCGAAAAAAGAAGAATCCTATCATGTTGTGTATCATACAGTTCAACCGCAGGAAACGGTATTCAGTATTTCAATGGCCTATTATAAATCGCAAGAAGGGATTCCGTTAATTCAAAAATGGAACAACTTAAACGGAAATAATATATCGGTTGGACAGAAATTAAAAATTCCACTAAAGAAATAAGCGGTAAACATCCTGAAAGTTATTTCAGGATGTTTTTTGCGTTGGTATCATAGGATGTTGTACTTGTACATATAATGAGGTGAGTGTTTTTTATGTCGTTCTGAATTCATCCTATACTTAACGGGCAGTAAACCCTCACTGATGGAAGCTTCGCTTTATTGAACAAGGAGGCGCTTATGAATGGAACCAGCTATCATTATGTTAGATGAACATACAGATCAAGCGACGAAACAAATGCTGCAACATGTAGTTGAGCGAAAGAAGAAGTTTGAAGCGTTACAACAAAAACATCAAATGATTTTATGGGGTACGATTAGTGTCACCGTTGTTTTTATCCTATATTTATATGTCTATGTACTGGCGCCGTATTCTTATTCTTTTTTCGCTATGTTCTCAGCTTTTGTTAATCAGTCTAATCACGTTTTCTTTCTTCTGATTACAATGGGGGCGTTTGGATATTTAACGATGGTAAAAAATAAGATGGAGAAAGCAGAGAAGGAGTATCAACTATTACGTTGTGAAATTATTAATAAAAGTAAACTGTTATGGGAAAAAGAATCTGAATGGAAAAATCGTCATAAGGTATTTGAAATGATGAAGAAAAATTATGATATTAATCTTTATCATGAGAATAAATAAGTCTGAACATTTAGCATTCTGCTTACAAATATGGTTAGATAGATACAGGCAGTTTTTGTAGAAGAAAGAAGGGTAAAACATGCACTATATTATGGTGTTTATCATCATTGTTTTGATTGTGATTATAATTGCGCTAACATTGCTTTCGTTTTATATGTACCGAACAGCTCAGTTAGATCGGATTATATATCAAGATTTATATTTCTCAAACTTGCCTAAACATTTTGGAGATGTACGGATTTTTTTTATTTCAGATGTACATAAACGAATTATTTCAGATCAAATTATCGCTAAAGTACAACAGCAGGTGGATCTTGTGATTATTGGAGGAGATTTAACAGAGCGTACTGTACCTTTTGCTCATGTTGAACAAAACTTAGCAAAATTAAAAAGTATAGGGGCCCCTCTTTATTTTGTATGGGGAAATAATGATTATGAGGTCGATGTTCATGAACTCGATGCGCGGCTATTACAATATGGAGTTACAATTTTGGCGAATGCGGCTGTACATTTGGAAGCAAAACAAGGAGAGAAAATGACGTTGCTCGGCATTGAGGATATAACGGTGGAACGAGATCGTTTAGATATGGCGTTAGCAGATGCACACAATGTCAAAGACGCCTTTCGAATTTTAGTGAGCCATAATCCTAAAGTGAAAGTTCAAGTGCAGGAGGAACATAGGATTAGTCTTGTTCTTTCTGGTCATACGCATGGGGGGCAAGTTCGTTTCCTTGGATATGGACCTTATAAGCTAGGCGATACGGAAATGTTTAATAACTGTGTATATGTAACGAGCAATGGGTATGGGACAAGCACTATTCCGATGCGACTTACGGCAAAGCCTGAAACTCATTTGTTTACGTTAAAAAGGGGACATCATACGAGCATTGGTGAGAAGAAGGAAGTACAATTTTAGAGCGATGTTTTAACGATTCAGGCTTTTTGATAAGGTTTTGTTATAGAACGCTGTTTATGCACCTTGATTATCGATCTTCATATGATGTATGAAGATGGTAACCAGGGGGCATTTTTTATGAAGTCGGAGAGGCTTACAAATAATAAAATTAAAATTTTTTTAACTCTCGATGATTTAATGGATCGGGGCATAACAAAAGAAGAAATTGTAGGAAATTCCCTTAAGGTGCATAAGCTTTTTCAAGCTATGGTAGAAGAAGCATGTGAAAGTTTAAATTTTATCATGAGCGGATCGATTGCTATTGAAATATTTTCACTGCCTGCACAAGGACTAATTATTATTGTAACAAAAGAGGAGGAAGAAGACTTTGCAGAGGAAGAAGACTTTGTCAATCTGCAAGTGAAGTTCGACGAGTCTCCCCATATTTTATATGCTTTTGATGAGTTTGAAGACGTGATCCAGTTAAGCCATCAGCTGCTAAATCAAGGTGTATTCTTGAGTACGCTATATGTTTATAATGAACGTTATTATTTACTAATCGAAAATGTGTCAGAGGAAATCTATCATAAAGTGATTTCATTGGCTGCGGAGTACGGATATGCATCTACATTGACACTATATCGAATGGGAGAATATGGAGCGTGCATTCTGGAAAAAGAAGCGATTCAAGTACTTACTTCTTATTTTCACTTATAGAAAAAAAGTTCCCTTGCATAAATTTGTGTAATCTAATTACTATATAGTATAAGATTATAATTTCATTACAAAGTAACGGTAAGTTAAGTCTTCGGCTTCAGAATCAAAAAAACAAACGAAGGATTAGTGAGAGCCGCGACTTGTAGAAAGGGATGAACACTCAGTGCAGGAAATAAGAGGAAATCCTCACTGAGTGACGTTTTATTTTATCACTCTTTTAGTAATTGTAAAATAGATTTACCTATCTGTGAGTCTTTTGCGGTTAGAAGGAATTTTAGTTGAAAAGTTTTCGTTATTTTTTAAAATTACGAAACATTTTGATTCTGTTTTTTAATCTTTGCATAAATATATGGAAGGTGTATACTATCACATGAGTGCCGTATTATATGATGAAGTAGGAGGTACATAAATGGTGTCTACAAAAGGGAATGACCCTCAACATGATGAAGAAAAAAATGATGTGTTAAGATCAACTCAAACCATTATACATAAAGCGTTAGAAAAGCTCGGATATCCTGAAGAGGTGTATGAGTTATTAAAAGAACCATTGCGTTTATTAACGGTGAAAATACCTGTGCGTATGGATGATGGTTCTGTAAAAGTGTTTACAGGTTATCGTGCGCAACACAATGATGCTGTTGGACCGACAAAAGGTGGAATTCGTTTTCACCCAAATGTAACAGAGCGTGAAGTAAAAGCGCTGTCAATTTGGATGAGCTTGAAATGTGGCATTGTCGATCTTCCTTACGGAGGCGGGAAAGGCGGAATTGTGTGTGATCCGCGTAATATGTCATTCCGTGAGTTAGAAAAATTGAGTCGAGGATATGTGCGGGCGATTAGCCAAATCGTTGGGCCTACAAAGGATATTCCAGCTCCAGATGTATTTACAAATTCGCAAATTATGGCATGGATGATGGATGAATATAGTCGAATGGATGAGTTTAATTCTCCGGGATTTATTACAGGGAAGCCGCTTGTACTTGGTGGTTCTCACGGGCGTGAATCGGCAACAGCTAAAGGTGTGACCATTTGTATTAATGAGGCGGCTAAAAAACGTAATATCGATATCAAAGGGGCTCGTGTTGTTATTCAAGGTTTTGGAAACGCGGGCAGTTTTTTAGCAAAATTCATGCATGATGCGGGGGCAAAAGTAGTTGGAATTTCAGATGCTTATGGTGCTTTATACGACCCGGAAGGTTTGGATATCGATTACTTATTAGATCGTAGAGATAGCTTTGGAACGGTAACAAAGCTGTTTAAAAATACGATTACAAATCAAGAACTGCTTGAATTGGATTGTGATATTTTAGTACCAGCAGCGATTGAAAATCAAATCACAGAAGAAAATGCAAACAATATTAAAGCGAAAATTGTTGTAGAGGCAGCAAATGGTCCGACAACGATTGAAGCTACACAAATTTTAACAAATCGTAACATTCTTCTTGTACCGGATGTACTAGCTTCCGCTGGTGGCGTAACCGTTTCTTATTTTGAGTGGGTTCAAAATAATCAAGGTTACTACTGGAGCGAAGAGGAAGTTGATGAAAAGCTTGAAAAAATTCTTGTGAAGTCGTTCGATAATATTTATAATTTAGCACAATCTCGTCGCGTAGATATGCGTTTAGCTGCGTATATGATTGGTGTGAGAAAAATGGCAGAAGCATCTCGCTTCCGCGGCTGGATTTAACATTGAAAAGAAGAGAAAAAACTTCTATCATTAAACTTGATAGAAGTTTTTTTATGTACTTAAAATATATGACAAGTTAATGTTTGGAACGTTTTAGTGTGAAGACGGTGTGGAATCATTCAGGATTCATATACTATTCATAGAACGAGTGTCATATGAGATAAGGTGATTATATAGAGGTCATGTCGATATAGAACCTGATTGTAAATGGACGTACATATGTTTTAGGTAGAACGGATGTAGTGCAGAGGAGCGAGTGAACGTGCAGAAGGAAGATGTAATTATTATTGGCGGAGGTCCTTGTGGGCTTGCTGCGGCTATTGCTTTAAAAGACGTAGGGAGAAGCGCTTTAATTATCGAAAAAGGAAATGTTGTAGAATCTATTTATCGTTATCCAACACATCAAACATTTTTCAGTTCGAGTGAGAAATTAGAAATTGGTGACGTGGCATTTATCACAGAAAATCGGAAGCCAGTACGAAATCAAGCATTATCTTATTATCGCGAAGTGGTGAAACGTAAACAACTTCGAGTAAACGCATTTGAACGAGTGCAACAAGTTCAAAAACTTGCAAACGGTACTTTTCATGTAGTGACTTCGAAAGCGGAATACGAAGCATCCTTCGTTGTTGTGGCAACTGGTTATTATGATAATCCAAATTATATGAATATTCCCGGTGAAGATCTTCCGAAAGTGTTTCATTATTTTAAAGAAGGTCATGAATACTTTGATTGTGATGTAGCCGTTATTGGAGGTAAAAATTCGAGCATTGATGCGGCGCTTGAACTTGTGAAAGCAGGGGCTCGAGTGACCGTGCTATATCGGGGGGAGGCCTATTCTCCAAGTATTAAACCTTGGATTTTGCCAGAGTTTGAAGCGTTAGTACGCCATGGTATGATTAAAATGGAGTTTCATGCTGAGCTAATGGAAATACAAGAGGAACAAATTATTTATCGAGTGAAGGATGAAGTCAAAACGATGCGCAATGATTTTGTGTTTGCTATGACGGGATACCATCCTGACCATCATTTCTTACAAAAAATAGGTGTTAAAATTGATCAAGACACAGGACGTCCGCTCCATCACCCTGAGACGATGGAGACAAATGTAAATGGTATTTATATTGCAGGTGTTATTGCGGCCGGGAATAATGCTAATGAAATTTTTATTGAAAATGGCCGCTTCCACGGAGCTTTGATTGCAGCGCATCTTATAAATCAGCATATGAATGATAGTAAGTGAGGACAACTATAATGATTCATGGTGTGGTATGATAATATTGGAGGATGTAAGAAATGAAACAAAAAATTTCTTTAATTACAACAGGCGGTACAATTGCTAGCAAGGAAACAAAAGATGGGATGCTTGCCTCTGGTGCTTTAAGCGGGGAGGAACTCGCTTCACTTTGTCAATTACCAAAAGAAATTGATGTGAAGATTGTAGACCTTTTACAAATTCCAAGCATGTTTATGGACTTTACTACAATGGTACAGTTGAAACAAGCAATAGAAGAAGAATTAAAAGATCCAACTGTGACAGGTATTGTTGTGACACATGGCACGGATTCATTAGAAGAAACAGCGTATTTCTTAGATATTACACTTGCAGATGAACGGCCAATTATCGTAACAGGCTCGCAGCGTTCCTTACAACACGTAAGTACAGATGTTCCTTCTAATTTAAGAAATTCCATTCTAGCAGCGGCTAATCGTTCATTACAAAACATCGGAGTGGCGGTTGTTTTTAATGAACGAATTTACTCAGCTAAGTATGTAAAGAAGGTGCATGCCTCTAATTTACAAGGATTTGCAACGTTTGGATATGGATATTTAGGTATTATTGATAATGATACCGTTAGTGTATATCAGAAACCAGTACATCAAGAACATTTTGAAATAAAAGAAGCTATTCCAAGAGTGGACATTATAAAATGTTATACTGGAGCGGACGGAACCTTTATTGAGGCGGCAGTAGCCCAAGGGGCCCGAGGGATTATATTAGAAGGTGCTGGAAGAGGACAAGTCACTCCCAGCATGGTGGAAGCTATTCAAAAGGCTCTGGATCAAGGTATTATTGTTGTTATAACAACAAGTGCAGAAGAAGGTCAAGTGTATCCTGCTTATGATTATGAAGGAAGCGCCCATGATTTACAGCAAAGAGGTGTCATTCTTGGGACGGATTATGATAGTAAGAAAGCAAGAATTAAACTGGCTGTTGCATTATCTAGTGGTATCAAATTAAAGGATAAGAAGCTATTTTAAAGGTTGCTTTGAAAATAAACGAATAGTATACAAATAATGTTTATATTTCAGGTTGCCTGTAATATAGCCAAACCAAAAAGAAGAGAGGTCAGTAAATGCTGATCATATTGTCAGCTGCCATTGCCCCTGGCTTGGCTCTGCTCAGTTATTTTTATTTAAAAGATCAGTATGATACGGAGCCTATTTCAGTTGTATTAAAGACGTTTTTATATGGTGTCTTTCTTGTATTTCCAATTATGTTTTTACAATATGTGTTGGAAACAGAAGGTGTTTTTAAGACAGATTTTGGTACAGCTTTTTTCTGGGCATCCCTTTTAGAAGAGTTTTTTAAATGGTTTATTTTAATGTTCGCAATCTATCAACATGTTGCTTTCGATGAACCATATGATGGTATTGTTTATGGAGCAGCTGTTTCATTAGGGTTTGCGACGATGGAAAATATTTTGTATCTATTAGCCAATGGTGTGGAGCATGCTTTCGTAAGGGCGATGCTGCCTGTATCGAGTCATGCTCTGTTCGGTGTGATTATGGGGTATTATTTAGGAAAAGCCAAATTTGCAGTCGTGAAAAATCGCTATTATGTATTGGCTGCTTTAGTTGTACCGTTTCTTCTTCACGGTGTATATGATTACATTTTGATTACCCAGAAAATGTGGGTGTACTGGATGATGCCGTTTATGATTTACTTATGGTGGTTTGGTTTGAAGAAGGTGAAACGAGCACGAATTTTATCAGATTTTCATGCAGCTAAAATGGCTTCTAGATATTAATAGAAAATAAATTGACATTTCCAGCAGTGAGAGGTTTACTGCTTGTTAAGTTTGGGATGAATTTCGGAGTGTTGGCATTATTTGCCCGCTCCGTTTTTTATTGACTTGGAATAAAAATGTCACCACAGCAGAAAATAGGGTTACGTTAATTTATGAAAAGAGGAGTGTTTTTGATGAAAGGAATTTCGTCAAAATGGAAATGGCTCATAGTCTTTGTATGTATCATGATGAGTTGTATATGGATTCCTGATGCAAGGATACAAGCCTTTTCAAGTCAAGTAATCCAGCGTGGTTCAATAGGTGATGACGTAATTGAGCTTCAAGCAAGGCTGCAAAACATTGGATATTATCATGGAAAGATTGATGGGGTATATGGCTGGGGAACATATTGGGCACTTAGAAATTTCCAACAGGACTTCGGCTTGCCGGTAGATGGTTTAGCTGGTACTACAACGAAAAACAAGTTAACAAAGGCATCTAATTTTAATCGGGAATTTGTTCATGGCCAAATTAATAAAGGAAATGAATTTACTTATTATGGTGGAGTGGATATTGACAAGCAGGTAAAGCAGAAAACAACAACGCCTCCCTCAAATGGGACTTCAAACAAGGGTACTGCAGGCTCGCAAAATGCACCAGCACAAACTGCAACAACGTCTGCTAGTTTACCGGAAGGATTTTCGCAAAATGATATTCAATTGATGGCAAATGCGGTATATGGTGAATCACGTGGTGAGCCGTATGTTGGTCAGGTTGCAGTTGCTTCTGTCATTTTAAATCGAGTGCAAAGTCCTTCCTTTCCGAATACGGTTTCAGGAGTTATTTTTGAACCGGGAGCTTTTACTGCTGTAGCAGACGGTCAAATTTGGTTAACACCGAATGAAACGGCGAAGGAAGCTGTTATTGATGCTATTAATGGGTGGGATCCAACTGGAAATGCTGAGTATTACTTTAATCCTGACACGGCAACAAGCGGATGGATTTGGTCAAGACCTCAAATTAAAAAAATCGGCAAACATATTTTCTGTAAGTAAAGAGGTGAGATAGATTGATTAGGAATATATTGATTGGTTTATTAGCAGTTGCTGTTGTTGGAACAGGATTTTGGGGGTATCAAGAGCATAAAGAAAAAAATGCCGTGCTTGTTCATGCTGAAAACAATTATCAACGTGCGTTTCATGATTTGAATTATCAATTGGATTTATTGCATGATAAAATTGGTACAACACTTGCGATGAATTCTCGTAAATCATTAAGCCCAGCCTTAATAGAAGTATGGAGACTTACGTCGGAAGCCCAAAACGATGTCGGCCAACTCCCACTTGCATTGATGCCGTTTAATAAAACAGAAGAGTTTTTATATGATATCGGTAATTTTAGTTATCGGACGGCTGTCAGAGATTTAGAGAAAGAACCGTTAACCGACCAAGAATATAAAAACCTTAAATCACTTTATAGTCAGTCAAGTGAGATACAAGATGAGCTAAGAAAGGTTCAATATGCCGTAATCAAAAATAATCTTCGTTGGATGGATGTGGAACTAGCTCTAGCCTCAAATGACGAAACGGTAGACAATACGATTATCGATGGATTTAAGACGGTTGAGAAGAAAGTGTCAGGCTATACGGAGACAAATGCCCAAAATCCAACCTTTTTATCAACAAACGAAAAAGATGATATCTATCAGCATGTAGAAGGCAAAAGAATCTCCAAAAAAGAAGCTATTGCAATTGCGAAAAAGTATGCGGATTTTGAAGACGATGTAAAAGTAAGAGTTGAAGAAAACGGAAAAGGGTCAGACTATGGCTTTTATAGTGTCAGTTTGTTAGAAAAAGCGACAGGTATTGAAGTCAATATGGATATCACGAAAAAAGGTGGTTATCCAATCTGGTATTTAAACAACCGAACGGTCAAACAAGCGAAACTAGATTTAAACCAAGCCTATACAAAAGCGAGCAATTTTTTAAAGAATCATCATTTTGATTCACTCGATTTATTTGAGAGCTCACAGTACGATCAAATTGGTTTATTTACTTTTGTAGCATCTGTGGATGGGGTGCGAGTGTA
This sequence comes from Peribacillus asahii, assembly GCF_003570725.1. Lineage (GTDB taxonomy): Bacteria > Bacillota > Bacilli > Bacillales > DSM-1321 > Peribacillus > Peribacillus asahii. The sequence continues at coordinate 265,050 of NZ_QWVS01000002.1, read as the reverse complement.
TCCGGATTCGGTAAAAGTGAAGGTTGCTTTGGATGATGGTTCTATTATCGGTTTTTCAGCTGATGAGTATTTGCAAGCTCATAAGTTACGAAGTATTGACGATGCTAAAATTTCTGTGGATAAAGCAAAAGAGCACATTAATTCACAAGTTAAGATTATGGAGCAAAGAGAAGCAATTATTATCAATGATATTGGTGAAGAAGTGCTTTGCTATGAATTTCTTGGAGTCATCGATAATGACACATATCGTATTTTCATTAATGCAGAGGATGGTCAAGAAGAAAAGGTAGAAAAATTGAAAAATTCAGAGCCTGTGTATGAAAATATGTTATAAACGAAGAAAAGGAGAGGTGCTGAGGTGCCTCTCCTTTTCTATTGGTTAAATGGTGAATGAAACATAGTAGTTCTTTCCATACTGATAGTAAACCAATGAAGGAGATGTTTCCAATGAAAGCAGTGGAAAGAATTATTGTAAAGTTAATTATTATTCAAGCTCTATTTTTAGGATTCGTTCAAGTATTGCTAAGCTTAGAAGATAATATGATTCCATTAACTAAACTCTCTCAATATGAAGGGGTAAATAGTAATAATTACACAAAAATTATTGAAACATTTGAAGGTGTTTCAGAGTAGTAAATAGGCTATGTGAAACACTAATGTTAATCACATGATTTCGGAATCGTTTAAAGCCTCATGAAATGCTCAGGGGTTTTATACGCAATGAATTCAAAATCAACGGTTTCATATATCAGGCTGATAAATGGAAATTATATTGATTTTTTTGTGTAATTTCGCTGAGCAGATAATAGCTGCTCAAGTTGCATACAAACAAATACCATGATAGGTTCTCGTGGTTATAATAGTTCGTTTGCGAGGATAAATCATGTGTTTTAATTAAGAATGCAGCGGCTTTTATTAATGATTTTTCCGCTTTTTGTGATAAAATGAAAAGGTAATAAATGAATCAGCAGGATTGTCAGGATTACAGGAGGCATTAATGAACAAGAAAATATCAATTGCAATTGATGGACCAGCAGCTGCTGGAAAAAGTACAATTGCAAAAATTGTTGCAGAAGCGTGTCATTACATATATGTAGATACAGGTGCGATGTATCGAGCTCTAACGTACAAGGCATTACAACAATCGGTATCGATTACGAACGAACAAGATTTATTTACGCTATTAATGGAAACAGAAATTGAATTGCAGCCAAGTGAACAAGGGCAACTCGTTTTTGTTGATGGCCAAAATGTTACATCAGACATTCGAACGCATGACGTAACAAATTCTGTTTCAGAAGTAGCGAAACATCGACTTATTCGTGAAGAAATGGTCCGTAGACAGCAGTTGTTTGCAGAAAGTGGAGGCGTTGTGATGGATGGTCGAGATATTGGTACACATGTCTTGCCGAATGCAGAAGTCAAAATTTTTATGATAGCTTCCGTAGAAGAGCGTGCTGAGCGTCGACATCAAGAAAATATTAAAAAAGGGTTTCAATCAGATATTGAACAACTAAAAAGAGAAATTGCTATGCGAGACAAATTGGATTCCGAACGTGAAGTATCGCCATTGAGAAAAGCAGAAGATGCCATTGAAATTGATACAACTTCGCTCACCATTCAACAAGTAGTGAATCGAATCATGTCTTTAGTTCAAGAAAGGACACGATGAGCGTGAATTTGTACAGATTTGGGAAAACTGTTGTAACAATAATATTAAAGCCGTTATTTCGAATTCAAACGATTGGAACAGAAAGCTTTCCGAAGGATGGCGGCGTGCTTATTTGTGCTAATCATATTGATAATTTAGATCCACCAGTTGTTGGGCTCACCTCTCCCCGGGTCATTCATTTTATGGCAAAGGAAGAATTATTTCATGTTCCTATTTTGAAGCAAATTTTACCAACCATTAATGTCTTTCCTGTCAAAAGAGGGATGAGTGATAAAGGGGCGCTTAAAAAAGGCTTAAAGCTTTTAAAAGAGGGTGAAGTGCTAGGACTGTTTCCTGAGGGAACGAGAAGTAAAACGGGAGAGCTTGGGAAAGGCCTTGCGGGAGCTGGATTCTTTGCGTTGCGTACCAATGCTGCCGTTGTACCTTGTGCGATTATTGGGCCATATAAACCGTTCCAAAAGTTAAGGGTTGTTTACGGAAAACCGATTGATTTTAGTCAGTATCGTGAACAAAAAATATCACCTGAAGAAGCAACAGAGGTTATTATGGATGAAATCAGAAAATTAATTTCTGCACATAAATAATTCTTCTTACTTGACAATTTTCTGGTTTTGTTGGAATTTATAAAAAAGGATATTTTTTCCTTGGTTAATAGATTATAGAGATTGTATATAGTTGTTTATCTTTTTTAGAAACAATGAAAGAACAATATAGCCAATAAATAATTAGAAAATCTGCTGAGCAGTCATGGGTTAAGGAGGAGTTAGTAATGACAGAAGAGATGAATCAAGTTAAGTACCAAGTAGGGGATCAAGTAAAAGCGGTTGTTACAAAAGTCGAAGAGAAACAAGTACTTGTTAATGTTGAAGATGGTCAAACGCAAGGGATTATTCCGATTAGTGAGCTTTCTAGTCTTCATATTGAAAAGGCGTCTGATGCTGTTTCCGTAGGAGATAAGCTTGAACTTGAAGTGACTAAAGTAGAAGAAGAAGCTCTTATTCTTTCAAAAAGAAAAGTCGATGCGTTAAAGGCTTGGGATGATCTTGAAAAGAAATTTGAAAGCGGCGAAGTGTTTGAAGCAGAAGTAAAAGATGTTGTGAAGGGCGGCCTTGTTGTTGATTTAGGCGTTAGAGGTTTTGTTCCTGCGTCGCTTGTAGAAGATTATTTCGTTGAAGATTTCACAGATTATAAAAATAAAACATTAACATTTAAAATTGTTGAACTAGAAAAAGAAAAAAATCGTTTAATTCTTTCTCATCGTGCTGTTGTTCAAGAAGAAAAGGCAAAGCAAAAGCTGACAATCTTGGATACGATTCATAGCGGACAAGTATTAGAAGGAACAGTTCAACGTATCACAAACTTTGGTGCATTTGTGGATATTGGTGGTGTAGACGGCTTAGTTCATATTTCTCAGCTTTCGCATCAGCATGTTGATAAGGCGACAGATGTTGTTACTGAAGGGGATAAAGTACAAGTTAAAGTTCTTTCAGTAGACCGTGATAATGAAAGAATCTCCCTATCTATTAAAGAAACGCTTCCAGGGCCATGGAATGGTGTTGCTGAGAAAGCACCAAAAGATTCGATTCATTCTGGTGTTGTAAAGCGTTTAGTTTCATTCGGAGCTTTTGTCGAAATTTTCCCTGGAGTGGAAGGACTTGTTCATATCTCTCAAATCTCCTTTAAACATATTGCTACACCTCAAGAAGTATTAAAAGAAGGGCAAACAGTTCAAGTGAAAGTTCTTGATGTGAATGAAGCAGAACAACGTTTATCGTTAAGTATTAAAGAATTAGAAACACCGAAAACGCAAACTATTTCTGATTATGAATTACCTGAGGAATCAAAAGGATTTCAACTAGGAGAGATGATTGGAGATCAACTGAAGAAATTAAAATAAGTAGATGGTGATAGCCTTGGAAAGAGCTAAACGAAAATTAGATCATATCCAGTACGCATTACAAACAGGTCAACTAGGCTTAACAGGATTTGATGATATTTCGTTTGTTCACCAAAGTTTACCAGGCATTGCACTTGAGCAGGTGAATCTTGCTACGAAAATGGGCGAACTTCAATTAAGTTCGCCCATTTTTATCAATGCAATGACTGGAGGCGGCGGGAAAACAACGGAAGAGATTAATCGAGATTTAGCGATAGTGGCAAAAGAAACGAATATCGCTATGGCAGTTGGCTCGCAAATGTCTGCGATTCGTGATGCTCGTCAATTGGCATCTTATGCTATTGTTAGAAAAGAAAATCCGAAGGGAATCATTATTGGAAACGTTGGGGTTGAGGCGACAGTTGAACAGGCTTTACGAGCTTGTGATATGTTAGAAGCGGATGCTCTGCAACTTCACCTTAATGTGATTCAAGAGTTAACGATGCCTGAAGGAGATCGAGATTTCTCCAAGTCACTTGCAAATATTGAAGAGATTAGTAAAAGGCTTCATGTTCCTGTTATTGTGAAAGAAGTTGGTTTTGGAATGAGTAAAGAAACGGTTGCGCAACTTGCCTCAGTTGGAGTGTCGATTGTTGATGTTGGAGGTTTTGGAGGGACAAATTTTGCTAAAATTGAGAATGAACGACGAACGAAAGTGTTGAACTATTTTAATGATTGGGGAATTCCTACTGCAGCATCGATTGTAGAAGCTGTTTCTTTATCAAAAGATCTTTTTGTTATTGCTTCTGGAGGGGTGCAAACTTCATTAGATATAGTTAAAAGTATGGCGCTCGGAGCAAACAGTGTAGGATTAGCGGGTTATTTTTTGAAAGTGTATAAAGAACAAGGGGTTTGTGGCTTAATTACAGAGATTACGAATCTACAAGAAGAGCTAACATATATGATGACTGCTCTTGGAGCCGCTACAATTGAAGAATTGCAACAAGTGAAATTAGTGATTTCAGGGAAAACGTATCATTGGTTAACTCAAAGAGGAGTTGACTGCTCAATATATGCAAAGTAAAGAAGCAAAGAGTTTAATCTTTGCTTCTTTACTTTGTCTAGCCTCTCAAGCTGCTTTGATTCAGCCTGATAAAGTGAAACTTGCATCAGTACTTCACTTTCTAGCTTTCAACGCTTGATGGAATGACTAAGGAGCTCTACATTCTATTAATGTTCATTTCTTTTCCTAGATTCCTCTGGACTTTCTAACCTAGTTGAACCGGAATAGTGCAGCGATTGATCACGGTCGGATTCAACGCGGCGGCTTTGTTTTAATTTTTTCTCTTGGCGATCTTTACCCACGTAAAACACCTCCTCTTTGTAAGATAACTAAATCTTATTTTTTTATTCCTTAAAGATAACGGATAGAATTTAGCTTGATTTAAGGTTTATCCGATTGGAAAACGAGCCATAATGGTATGCAGGGAGGTGCTCGCCGTTGGATGGTTTATTTTTTTATTGGATTATGTGGATGGTTTGGGTATGTGTGATGTTTTTTGTTCCAAAAGCGGTGCCTTTTCGACTTGCTTTATTATTTCACCTGTTAGCCGTCCTTTTGTTAACTCGCTATCATTTAACCATATATACGTTCACTGTCCAATTAAGTGGACTGTATATGTTTATTGTTCTATGTATAGCGATGCGCAAGTTTTATTTGTGGAAAACTATCGAGATCATAGTCAGTTGCTTTATTTTGGCGTTAGCTTATGCAAGTTTTCAATTATTTGTTCTGCTTGATCCAATTTGGGTCATTATAAAACCGATATATTTACAAGGTATTTTTCTCAATTACTTAGTGTTATTACTCATAAAAGAGTGGGAGTTGCGTATCGCCGTTCTAGTATTAGGCATGTTATTGGGTGATTGTCTTTTTGCAGGTTTATTGCAGTATCAGTCTTTGCCTTACACTGCTCTTTCCTTTGCTTGGCATGACGGTGTTGCTTTCGTATTAGTTATCCAATTAGCTTGGGTATGTTTAGAGTATATAACTACATTGTTATATACACATTCTCAAAATAGATTTTTATTAAAGGAAAAACAAGGATAAGGTACGAAAAACCGTTCATCTTCGGCCTTTTAGATAGACAATCATTGTTGATTATTGAAAAATTTGATACTATAGGATAGTTAGTGGATAAAAGGCTTAAATTAGATGATATAGAACAAACTTAAATATAGTTATTCTTTAGCTTCTGCTTGTAGGCTTGTCAATTGGCAAGCTGTCTTCGTTTTGAGTCGTTTTTCATTGGATATAGTCCATGGAAGTTAAGAATGTTATGTAAAGAAGTTATTTGCAAGACATATATGAATTTCATCGTTTGATTGTCCATTAATAAGCAGTCAGTCCCTAGTTAAGACGAAGAGGGAGTGAGGAACAACTGCTTGTAAAGGTCTGATTAATTCAACTAACACTTAATGGGCGTTTCCTAATGAATACAGTTTCGCTTTATACAGAGATACAGATGAGAAAGGGTGAAAAGCAATGCCGAAACCGGTTGTTGCAATTGTTGGTCGTCCAAATGTAGGAAAATCAACAATCTTCAATAGAATTGTTGGCGAGCGCGTCTCGATTGTAGAAGATATCCCAGGTGTTACAAGGGATCGAATCTACAGTTCAGGTGAGTGGCTGACATATGATTTTAACATTATTGATACAGGAGGAATTGATATTGGTGATGAGCCATTCCTCGAACAAATTCGTCAACAGGCTGAAATTGCTATTGATGAAGCAGATGTAATCATTTTTATGACGAATGGGCGTGAAGGTGTTACAGCTGCTGATGAAGAAGTAGCGAAGATTTTATATAAATCAAAAAAACCTGTCGTGCTGGCAGTGAATAAAGTTGATAATCCAGAGATGCGAGAGCAAATTTGGGATTTCTATTCATTAGGTTTTGGCGACCCGTATCCGATTTCTGGATCACACGGCTTAGGTTTAGGCGATTTACTTGATAAAGTAGCGGAATATTTCCCGAAATATACTGGAGAAGAATACGGAGAAGACGTAATTAAATTTAGTTTAATCGGTCGTCCAAATGTTGGGAAATCCTCTCTTGTCAATGCCTTGTTAGGTGAAGAACGTGTTATTGTTAGTGATATTGAAGGAACGACACGGGATGCGATTGATTCTCCTTATACATATAATGGGAAAGAATATGTCATTATTGATACAGCAGGGATGCGAAAAAAAGGGAAAGTGTACGAAAGCACAGAGAAATATAGCGTTTTGCGTGCATTAAGAGCAATCGAACGCTCCGATGTTGTTCTTGTTGTATTGAATGCAGAGGAAGGGATTCGTGAGCAAGATAAGAAAATCGCTGGTTATGCACATGAATCTGGAAGAGCTGTCATTATTGTTGTGAACAAATGGGATGCAATTGAAAAAAATGAGAAGACGATGAAGGAATTTGAAGAAAATATTCGTGCTCATTTCTTATTCTTGGATTATGCTCCGATTGTTTATTTATCAGCATTAACTAAAAAAAGAACCCATACATTAGTACCAATTATTGATCGAGTAAGTGAAAATCATGCTCTTCGTGTTCAAACGAATGTGTTAAATGAAGTAATTATGGACGCGGTGGCTATGAATCCAACACCGACACATAATGGCAGTCGTTTGAAAATTTATTACACGACTCAAGTGGCCATTAAACCACCGACATTTGTTGTATTTGTCAATGATCCCGAACTATTGCATTTCTCTTATGAGAGATTTTTAGAAAATCGAATTCGTGAGGCCTTTGATTTTGAAGGTACACCGATTCGAATTTTTGGACGCCAAAGAAAATAGAAAGGGCGATGCTTACAATGGTGAAAGAAAGTATTGCGGTGATTGGGGCTGGAAGTTGGGGGACAGCTTTAGCTATAGTTTTGGCTGATAATCAGCATGAAGTTAGGTTATGGGGACATAATCAGAAGCAGATTGATGAAATTAATCAGTTCCATATAAATGAAAAATATTTACCAGGTATCCAACTTTCCGAAGCGATAAAAGGCTATTTTTCTTTAGAGGAAGCATTAGAGGGAATAGAGACCATTATTTTAGCTGTTCCGACGAAGGCGTATCGTGAAGTGCTGGGGAACATTGCTGTTTTGGCGAAACAGCCGCTTACAATTGTACATGTGAGTAAAGGGATTGAGCCCGATACGTTATTGCGTATTTCTGAAATGATTGAAGAAAATGCTTCGCCAACCTGGCTGAAAGATGTCGTTGTACTTTCCGGACCGAGTCATGCAGAAGAAGTCAGTTTACGACATCCGACAACGGTTACCGTTTCTTCGAAAAATATGAAAGCAGCTGAAAAAGTACAAGATTTATTTATGAATCATCATTTCCGAGTCTATACAAATCCTGACTTGATTGGAGTCGAGATCGGCGGAGCGTTAAAAAATATTATTGCATTAGCTGCCGGGATTACAGATGGACTTGGTTATGGAGATAATGCCAAGGCTGCTTTGATTACGCGTGGTCTTGCTGAAATTTCAAGACTTGGAACGGCGATGGGAGCGAACCCTTTGACATTTTCTGGACTGACGGGTATCGGTGATTTGATTGTGACATGTACAAGCGTTCACTCGCGTAACTGGAGAGCGGGGAACATGCTAGGAAAAGGTCAAAATCTTCAAGATGTGCTCGATAATATGGGAATGGTTGTTGAAGGTGTCAGGACGACTAAAGCTGCTTATCAGCTTGCGAAGAAATATGAAGTAAATATGCCAATTACGGAAGCTCTTTATGGCGTGCTTTTCAATGGACAAGATTTAAAGGGCGCTGTTGATCAATTGATGACACGTATGAAAACGAGTGAAATGGAAGAATTATTTAATATTTTAGATAGCAGACAACAATAGTCATACATTGTTTTAGTGTATAAATAAAAGAATTTTCTGAAAATGGGCATTTGAGGAGACCACTTTTTGTTTATATGCATACAATGCAACGATAATAAACTAGTAATTTGACCTCGGTATGGGGGCGTTTAGTCAAATGACAGAAGATATTTTAAATATCTTCTGTTTTTTTGGTTAAATGGTGGTTGGTAAAACTTTGATTTTTAGTTTATTTCGTACAGGAGGAGGACTCATTTATCCAATTATTTTACAGTATATGGTATAATGAAATAGGAAAAGGGGTGGTATTTGGATGACGCCTGGATTGCAAAAAATGTGGATTTCATTTGCTGGAATGGGTTTTATGTTTATTTCCCTTTTATTTATTTATGTTAGTCGTTATAAATTAAAAGGTATTTGGAAGGGACTTGCAGCGGTCATTGCTTATACATGTATGCTTTTAGCTGGTTTTATTATTTTTGTAGTAGTAGTGAGTGGACCTACTGGTTGATTGCGAGGCGATGAGGATGAGAATTTTTGTACAATTGATAGTAGTAATTAGTATTTCCTTTCTTTTAGGAGGATGTTTATACCCTCAAGCAGAAAAATTAAAAAGTCAAGTTCCTTATAAAGCGCAGATTGACATGGTCCAAAGTGCAGTTGATCAATTTCAAGAAGCTGAACAGGGCATTTTGCCGATTGACACGAAAGATGCAAAAACACCGATTTATCATAAATATGTGATAGATTTTTCAAAGCTTTCGCCAAAGTATATGGCGGAGTTTCCGGAAAATGCTTATGAGTCTGGTGGCTTTTTTCAATATGTATTAGTGAATGTAGAAAACGACCCGACTGTGAAATTATTAGATGTTCGTGTCGCTCAAAAAATACAAGACTTAACTTTGCGCTTAAATGCATATCGACAAGCAAATGGTTATCCTCCGTTTAAAGAACGGTTAGCGAACCACGTTTTTACGCTAGATTATGAAAAGTTAGGATTGAAAGAAGCACCTACTGTGACAAGTCCTTTTTCACAAAAAGAACTTTCTCTTATTGTTGATGGAGAAGGAGAGATTTATGTCGATTATACTCCTGATTTATATGAGGCATTGCAAAAGTATGAAGGAGAGGTGAAGCAAGGGGATGACATTCGTGAAATTTTAGTGGAAACAAGTGATTTTGTCCCAGCGTACTCTCTTGCTTACACAATAAATCAAGAACGAACAACACCAGTATTTCTTGAACAATAGTTGTAGACAAGCTTTTGGTTTGATTATACTTAAGACAGTAAGGATAAACTGTGTTCCAATCTTATTTAGGAGATTATAAAATTATTGAATTGTGAATTACTGTTTTGATACCTAGAATAAGCAGCTTAGTCCTTGAGATCTTGGTTTGCTCATCTGCTGAAGTGAAAGAGCGAATTGATTTTTCTAAGTTCGCAAACAGCTGTTGGGGTTAACCAAGTCGTTTGCGCTTTCGTTCTTTGCCATCATATGCTCACATTTTTTCATACAAATTTGTCATAACCTTTTCTCTGCAAAATATATTGTAGGGGAAGGGTTATTTTCATTCTTCTTAACTATTAAAATAACAATTCTTATATACATGCAGGGGGAAGGGATAAGAAGTTCAAAATAACCGGAATAATTTTTTAGGACAACATCATAGATATGGACTATCCAATATAAATGAAAGTGGATAAATGAGATCCCAAAACGCTAATTTCGGGAGGGGATACCTTGGAAAAGGTAGATATTTTTAAAGATATTGCTGAGCGTACAGGCGGTGATATTTATTTAGGAATTGTTGGAGCTGTGAGGACCGGAAAATCGACATTTATTAAAAAGTTTATGGAACTTGTCGTCCTTCCTAATATAGCGACAGAAGCGGATCGTGCTAGAGCACAGGATGAATTGCCTCAAAGTGCAGCTGGAAAGACGATTATGACAACAGAGCCAAAATTTGTTCCGAATCAGGCCGCTTCTATTCATGTTGCCGAGGGGCTTGACGTTAATATCCGTCTTGTCGATTGCGTAGGGTATACCGTACCAGGGGCTAAAGGTTATGAGGATGAGAATGGGCCAAGAATGATTCATACGCCGTGGTATGAGGAGCCAATTCCTTTTCACGAGGCAGCGGAAATTGGCACACGTAAAGTTATTCAAGATCATTCTACACTAGGGGTTGTTGTGACGACAGATGGAACGATTGGTGAAATTCCGCGTAGCGATTATTTAGAGGCAGAGGAACGGGTCATCGAGGAGCTAAAGGAAGTTGGTAAGCCATTTATTATGATTATCAACTCTGTACAACCGCATCATCCGGACACCGAGTTACTCAGAGAGTCGCTTCAAGAAAAATATGATATTCCTGTACTTGCCATGAGCGTCGAGAGCATGCGTGAATCAGATGTATTAAATGTTTTACGTGAAGCATTATATGAATTTCCTGTACTCGAAGTGAATGTCAATTTGCCTAGCTGGGTAATGGTCTTAAAAGAAAATCATTGGCTGCGTGAAAGCTATCAAGAAGCCGTTAAAGAAACGGTGAAGGATATTAAAAGACTTCGCGATGTAGACCGTGTTGTTGGCCATTTTAATGAATTTGAATTCATTGATCATGCGGCCCTAGCAGGAATTGAGATGGGGCAGGGAGTAGCCGAAATTGATTTATATGCTCCAGAGGAATTATATGATGATATTTTGAAGGAAATTGTCGGAGTTGAAATTAGAGGGAAAGATCATTTGCTAGCTTTAATGCAGGAGTTTGCTCATGCAAAAGCAGAATATGACCAAGTCGCAGAAGCCCTTAAAATGGTAAAGCATACGGGTTATGGGGTAGCCGCTCCTTCATTGCATGATATGAGTCTTGATGAGCCGGAAATTATTCGCCAAGGTTCTCGGTTTGGTGTACGCTTAAAGGCAGTAGCACCATCTATTCATATGATTAAAGTAGATGTCGAATCGGAGTTTGCTCCAATTATCGGTACAGAGAAACAGAGTGAGGAGTTAGTTCGTTATTTAATGCAGGATTTTGAAGAAAACCCATTGTCTATTTGGAATTCTGAAATTTTTGGTCGGAACTTAAGCTCCATTGTTCGCGAAGGAATTCAGGCAAAGCTGGCAATGATGCCTGAAAATGCCCGTTATAAATTAAAAGAGACCTTGGAACGGATTATTAATGAAGGATCGGGCGGTTTAATTGCTATTATTTTATAGTCCATCCATTTCGTTTTATACAGTGTGTTAGGCCACTCCTTAGGGAATGGTCTTTTTTCTTGCTTTATTATTTAATAACACGGTCTTATATTAATGAACTATAAATCAACAGCGCCAACAGAAGCTTTTTATTAAAAAAGTCATCAAGAAATCGAATATATATTTATAAAGTTATATATTTAAAAGATAAGTGCATTTATTGTAGAAAAAACGTGAATTTAATCAGATTTTCACTCTTTTTTTCTATAAAAGATTATACTCATGAAAAGATTCCCATTATTTTTTGAATTTCCTTGCTAAGCAAATAGGATTTGTGATAATCTACATACAGAAAACGCGTTATAACAGCGATTTCGGCTAGTTTTAAATAGTTAGCATAAATAATTTTTATGGAGTTTAACCAAAAATCCCCTAGTATGCAGTTTGAGCTTTAAGGGAATATATAATCTATTTAGAACGGGTAACAAATCACTATTATGTCGTTGTAATAATGATTTTTTATAAAGATCCTTTTTGGGAGGAGGTGAATGGCATGAACAAAACAGAACTAATTAATGAAGTTGTAGCAGCAACTGAAATTTCTAAGAAAGATGCTACAAAAGCTGTTGATGCTGTTTTTGATACAATCTTAGAAGCTTTAAAAAGTGGAGATAAAGTTCAACTAATCGGTTTTGGAAACTTTGAAGTACGTGAACGTGCGGCTCGTAAAGGTCGTAATCCACAAACGGGTGAAGAAATTGAAATTGCAGCTAGTAAAGTGCCAGCTTTCAAACCTGGTAAGGCACTGAAAGATGCTGTAAAGTAAAATTATACATACGGGTGCTTACCGTGAAAAGGGACCGCGTGCAAACGCGGTCCCTTTTTTTGCTTCTTATTTTCTATGTATGATAAGATAAAAGATGGTGTAAAAGAAAGTATAAACTTATTTGTTAGTTTTCGTTTATAATCTGTAGGCTACCTTCAGATTTTCTATTTACGTACGCAGTACACGGTTTACCTTTGGCCTTTTGTTTAGTCAGAGGAACAGGGTTGTACTTATACGATGGATTTAAACTTGTCAGCAGTGTCGAAAGGAATTCTATGCAGCCAATTGATAAATGCTAATCATATAAAAAATTCATGGGCGTATTAGGAGGAAAAGTAATGGCAAATGTGAATCATGCCAAAATTGAAGAAGCAGTGAAGATGATTTTGGAAGCAGTTGGGGAAGATCCGGAGCGAGAAGGTTTACTCGATACTCCACAGCGAGTAGCGCGAATGTATGAAGAAATTTTCTCGGGGTTAAGACAGGATCCGAAAGAATGTTTCGAAACGGTCTTTGGAGAAGATCATGAGGAACTTGTGCTTGTGAAAGATATTCCTTTTTACTCAGTATGTGAGCATCATTTAGTTCCTTTTTACGGAAAAGCCCATGTTGCATACATTCCGAGAAATGGACGAGTGACAGGATTGAGTAAATTAGCGCGTGCTGTAGAAGCGGTGTGCAGACGTCCGCAACTTCAAGAGCGAATTACAGCAACAGTTGTTGACGCGATTATGGATAAACTTGAACCGCACGGTGCAATGGTCGTTATTGAAGCGGAACATATGTGTATGACAATGCGCGGGGTGAAAAAGCCTGGTTCGAAAACGGTTACATCCGCTGTAAGAGGAATATTTGCAGAAGACTATCGAATGCGCACGGAAGTATTAGCCTTTATTAAAGAGTGATAAAGTGGAGAGGATAAAAGTATGGAAAATAAAACGATTAATGAATTTGTAGTTATTAAAGCTTTGGAAGATAGTGTGAATGTCATCGGGTTAACAAGAGGGACCGATACTAAATTTCATCATTCTGAAAAATTAGATTCTGGAGAAGTAATGATTGCTCAATTTACGGAGCATACCTCAGCTATTAAAGTTAGAGGGGCTGCTAAAATTTATACAGCTTATGGAGAAGTAGAGAGTGAGTCTAAAAAAGGATAATTTAATCCTGAGTACTTGTACACCATTTATCGTTTGATTCGTGACGAAAGTTTAGTTATTACAGTATAGAGGCATTCCATCTGATTGTTTTTATGGTATAATGGTGTGTGTTTTATACAAAATGTACAGATTAGACGAGTAATGAATTTTTGCGTCGGCCTTTATGAAAAGAACAGGATGAACAATTTCCTTTCATAGGCTGTGTGCTTTACTTAGTAGAATACTCCTTGCTGGCTTATTAGGGCAGAGGCGGGAATGCATTTAAAATTATCATTCGGGGATGCAGGGTGATCTCGATTGTTAAACATAATAAATGATGTAAAGGAATTACGGCAATTAATCAAAACAAAAGCCCATCATTCTTATTTACAAAAATATATAGAAGAGCCATTTGTTGATGAAGATAAGCTGCTGTTACTGTGGGGCTTGTTTAACGAATTGGAGATTCCAGACAATGAACGGAATCATTATATGCTGTCGACGATGCTTGTTCAAATTGCGCTAGATACGCATGAAAAGGTATCGAATACAAATGTAATGGGGAGTCCGGGTTTACTTAAGAATCGTCAATTAACAGTTCTTGCTGGGGATTATTACAGTGGGCTGTATTATCAAGTGCTGGCGGAAGTGGGAAATATTAATATGATTCGTGCGCTATCGAGCGCTGTCAAAAAAATCAATGATCATAAAATTCTTTTATATCAATACACGCTAAATAACATCCCTGATTTGCTCAATAGCTTCCGGGCAGTAGAAGCTTCGTTAATTTATAAAATAGCGGAATATTATCAAAAACCTGTTTGGATGGATGGGGCAGAGAATCTGCTGTTATTAAAACGATTGCATCGAGAAAAAGAGCAGTATCGGGAAACAGGACAATCTCTTCTTGTAGAAGGGATACGCCTCATTTTATTCCCTCATATAGCAATGGAAGTAGAACTTTCTAAAGAACAACTATTACAAGTGGAAAATACGATGGATTCTTGTATTGAGTATGCGATACAGTCTGTCAAACAGTCAAAAGGTGAACTTTCTTTAGCTAATGTGGAACTTCATCAGCGGATGGATGACATGTTATCGTTTACAGAGCTTAAAGTAAATTCATATGTGAAAGAAGGGTGAGCGATGGAACAGTCTAAAGAGCAAAAAGTTCATCATGTATTTGAGAAAATTTATGACAATTATGACACGATGAATTCAGTCATTAGCTTTCAACAACATGTTAAGTGGCGAAAAGCGACAATGAATAAGATGAAGGTTCCTAAAGGGGCTAAGGCGCTCGATCTTTGCTGCGGAACAGCAGATTGGACGATTGCACTTGCTGAAGCGGTTGGAGAAACAGGGGAAGTATATGGCTTAGATTTTAGTAAAAATATGCTGAAGATTGGTAAAGAAAAAGTACAAAAACGTAAGCTTGATCAAGTCACATTATTGCATGGGAATGCGATGGAGCTTCCATTTCCTGATAATAGTTTTGATTACGTGACCATCGGTTTTGGACTTCGAAATGTACCGGATTATATGCAAGTTTTAAAAGAAATGAATAGAGTATTAAAGCCAGGGGGGATGGGGGTATGTCTGGAAACATCTCATCCAACTTTATTTGGCTTCAAGCAATTATTCTCTTTTTATTTCCGTTTTATTATGCCGATGTTTGGGAAAATATTCGCTAAAAGTTATAATGAATATTCATGGTTGCAAGAATCAGCCCGAGATTTCCCAGGGATGAAAGAGCTTGAAAACATGTTCAAGCAAGCTGGTTTTGAGCAAGTGAGTTATAAGGCTCATACCGGCGGAGTAGCGGCAACTCATTTCGGGATTAAACCAAATTGAGCATGTTAGCAATGAACAAAGCTGGGTGGAATGTATGAAATATAAATTGAAGTATTCGTTTTTAAATTCTGATTTACAATTAGTTGAAAAAGAATTGGAAGCTGCTATTCATGCCGATTCAAGTGTTTTGACAGAGGCCTCCCTTCACTTGCTGCAATCGGGAGGGAAGCGAATTCGGCCTGTGTTTGTATTGCTAGCTGCAAGGTTTGGCGATTATGATATTCATGTTGTAAAGCATGTAGCAGCGACGCTGGAGTTGATTCATACCGCTTCATTAGTGCATGACGATGTTGTTGACGATGCCGATTTACGTCGCGGATCTGCGACGATTAAGTCTAAATGGGACAATCGTGTTGCTATGTATACGGGGGATTATATTTTTGCGAGGGCACTTGAAATGATGAGCGAGATTAACAATCCACGAGCACATCAGATTTTAGCGAATACTATGGTTGAACTATGTCTAGGGGAAATTGAACAAATTAAGGACAAATTTAATTTCGAACAAAATTGGCGGATTTATTTTAGAAGAATCAAACGCAAAACAGCTTTATTGATTGCCTCTAGTTGTCAATTAGGAGCTATTGCTACAGGAGCCGATGAAAGGATACAAAGAAGGCTGTTTAGGTTTGGTTATTATGTCGGAATGAGTTATCAAATCATGGATGATATCTTAGACTTTACCGCTTCAGAAGCAGAGCTTGGAAAACCTGCAGGCAGTGACTTGCTTCAAGGAAATATTACATTACCTGTATTAATTGCGATGAAAAATCCTGCTTTAAAGGAAATCATCAAAACGGTGCATGAGGAAATGTTGAAGGAAGATATGGGGGCAATTATTCAGGCTATTAAAGCATCCGGAGCCATCGAACAAGCGACAAGGATCAGTGATCAATATTTGGAAAAGGCTTTTAGAGAATTAGAAGAGTTACCTTCTAATAAAGCTCGAAAAACACTGTCTCAAATTGCGCAAAACATTGGAAAAAGAAAGTTCTAGAGGTTTTTTATACTTAGAGTTGCGAAACTTAACAAATGATGATAAGATTTCTAGGTGATTGCCTGAAAAAGGCAAATAATTTTGATACATAGTAGGAGTGACTATAATGGAAAGAACATTTTTAATGGTAAAGCCTGACGGCGTACAACGTAATCTAATCGGAGAAATCGTTTCTCGTTTTGAAAAGAAAGGCTTCCAACTTGTAGGAGCTAAATTAATGCAAATTTCTCAAGAATTAGCTGAGCAACATTACGGTGAGCATAAAGAGCGTCCTTTCTTCGGCGAACTAGTTGATTTCATTACATCAGGTCCAGTATTTGCAATGGTATGGGAAGGTGAAAATGTTATCGCAACAGCTCGTCAAATGATGGGTGCTACAAACCCTAAAGATGCTGCTCCAGCAACAATCCGTGGTGATTTTGCAGCAACTGTTGGTAAAAACATTATTCACGGTTCTGATTCACCAGAAAGCGCAGTACGTGAAATTGGTTTATTCTTCAAAGAAGAAGAAGTAGTAGAATACTCTAAATTAATCAGCGAGTGGGTATACTAATTCAATGTATGGCAATCAAACAGGTTTTTCGTTTTAAACGAAAAACCTGTTTTTTTATGTCTTTTGGCACTTGATTTTATTTAAATTAGTAAAGGTTTGTATCTTTAAGCCGATATATACAATGAATAGTATACATAAAAATAGATGAAGGGGTCGGAGCGATGCCTCAAGGGTATGAAGAATTTACTCAAAATATCAAAAGACTAACAGGAGTTGATCTTTCCTTATATAAGGAAGGGCAGATGAAGCGAAGACTTACTTCTCTTTACGAAAAAAAGGGATGCAAGTCGTTTCAAGAATATTTTCGAGTGATTCAGTCTAATCGTGAAGCATTGAATGAATTTTTAGATCGAATGACGATTAATGTTTCTGAGTTTTATCGAAATCAAAAACGATGGGAAGTATTAGAAAAGAAAATTCTTCCTTCACTTTTAGCTTCTTCAAAGAAATTAAAAATTTGGAGCGCGGCTTGTTCGACAGGAGAAGAGCCTTATACGATTGCAATGATCTTATCTAATTTTATGCCGCTTCATCAAATTGATATTTTAGCGACAGATATTGATGAGAATGTGATTGCACGGGCTAAGCTAGGTTTGTATCCTGAACGTTCCTTGGCAGAGGTTCCCGCTAATATGAGGCAAAAATATTTTACACAAGAAGGCAGCGGCTTTTATAAAGTAGCAGATGAAATTAAACGAACAGTAACGTTTAAAAAACATAATTTGCTTGCGGACCGGTTTGATACGGGATACGATTTAATTGTTTGCCGCAATGTACTTATTTATTTTACAGAAGAGGCAAAGAATACGCTGTATGAGAAATTTAGTACGGCTTTGAAGAAAGATGGCGTGTTTTTTGTTGGGAGTACAGAGCAGATTTTTAATCCGATTAACTATCAATTAGAAACACTTGATACATTCTTCTATAAAAAGATTTAATGATAAAGGGCTATATCCGTTTTAAACGGAGGGTCCTTTTTGTTTGAGGTATTGTTAAGCAATCGTGTGATCTCCTACAAATCAACATGTCATATATAGAAACTGCTAATCGACTTCTAGTGATTGTGCTTTATCCCTTGTTTTATATTAAAGCAATAGCATTAATCAAATGAGTTAGCAATTAACAGTGATGTTTAAATGAATCTTTTTTGTTAAAAAAAGGTATGAAGGGTAAGCTAGAAGCAGTTCATTTGGAGGTAATTGACTTAATATTCCGTAAAAGATAGGAGAGTTCGTGATTAAAATATATCGAAAAAAGTCGATAACGTGTAAAATAATATAAGGACGTAAAACAAAAGTCATTTTGTTTCTTTCATATTCCCACTTTTCTTAAAATTGTGGTATATTGATACATACATCCTTTAAAGTGCTAAAAGGGGGCAAATCAAATGAGATATTTAACAGCTGGGGAATCACATGGTCCACAACTGACGACAATTATTGAAGGATTGCCGGCAGGAATGCCGATTGAAAATGTTGATATTAATGAACAATTGGCACGACGCCAAAAAGGACATGGTCGTGGCCGCAGAATGCAGATTGAAAAGGACACAGCGTTTATTTCGTCTGGAGTGAGACATGGCTATACGCTTGGATCACCCATTGCTTTAGTCGTTGAAAACGATGACTGGAAGCATTGGACAAAAATTATGGGCAGTGAAGGGCTTACAGAAGAAGAAGCCGAAGAAATTAAACGAAAAATTACTCGTCCACGACCAGGTCATGCCGATCTGAATGGTGGAATTAAATATGGTCATCGCGATTTACGAAATGTATTAGAACGTTCATCAGCTCGTGAAACAACAGTTCGGGTAGCTGCGGGAGCGGTTGCCAAAAAATTATTATCTTTGCTGGGAATTGAAGTAGCTTCACATGTAGTAGAAATTGGAGGCATTAAGGCAAATCCAGCACCTTATGAAAGTATTCAACAATTGCAAGAAGTAACAGAAGCATCGCCTGTTCGTTGTTTTGATAAGGAAGTAGAACAACAAATGATGGATGCAATCGATGATGCGAAGAAAAAAGGCGATTCTATTGGTGGAATCGTAGAAGTAATTGTCGAAGGAATGCCTGTTGGTGTTGGAAGCTATGTACATTATGATCGAAAACTAGATGCAAAGCTTGCAGCAGCTATCGTCGGGATTAACGCCTTTAAAGGTGTCGAAATTGGTTTAGGCTTTGAGGCAGCGCATCGCTTCGGCAGTGAAGTGCATGATGAAATTGCATGGGATAAGGAAAAAGGCTACTATCGTAAAACAAACCGTTTGGGCGGCTTTGAAGGTGGAATGACTACAGGAATGCCAATTGTTATCCGCGGTGTGATGAAGCCGATTCCAACACTGTATAAGCCATTAAAAAGCGTAGACATTGATACGAAAGAAGTATTTGAAGCAAGCGTTGAACGTTCAGATAGCTGTGCCGTACCAGCAGCAGCAGTAGTGGCTGAAGCTGTCGTTGCATGGGAATTAGCAGCAGCGATTGTAGATCAATTCCCTTCCGATCGTTTTGATCAGTTAGCAGAGTATTTGAAAGCGTATCGAGAAGAAGTGAAGGAGTTTTAATTCATGGAATCGATTACGGTTAAAACATCCTCTAAGCAATACCCAGTATTTATTGGGAAACAGGCAATCGATACATTGCCGAACTTCATCGAGAGTCATGTATCGAAAGCTAATAAAATTTTAATTATTACGGATGAAAAAGTGGCAACACTTCACTTAGAAGCTGTTCAAGCAGTGCTGGCAGCTACGGGTAAACAAGTGTTTACACATATTGTTCCACAAGGGGAATATGCGAAAACATTTGATGTGTATTATGAATGTCAAAGTTATTGCTTATCACAGCAACTCAATCGAAAGTCATTAATTATCGCTCTTGGAGGCGGTGCTGTCGGTGACCTTGCTGGTTTTGTTGCAGCTACATTTATGAGAGGCATTCCGTTTATTCAAGTGCCAACGACATTGCTTGCTCATGATAGTGCTGTCGGTGGGAAAGTAGCGATTAATCATCCGCTTGGTAAAAATATGATTGGTGCTTTCTTTCAACCGGAAGCGGTCATTTATGATTTGAACTTCCTTGCAACATTACCCGAGCAGGAATTACGATCAGGTTTTGCGGAAGTGATTAAGCATTCCTTAATTGCGGATAGAGACTTCTATCATTGGTTAATGACAAATATTCAAGATTTGACGAAGATTACCGATGAGCAATTCTTCAAGATGATTAAAAGAGGAATTGAGATTAAAGCAGCGGTTGTGGAAGAAGATGAGAAAGAAAATGGCGTACGTGCCTATTTGAATTTTGGACACACTCTCGGGCATGCAGTAGAAGCCTCCATGGGGTATGGCAAGTTTACACATGGTGAATCGGTGTTAATCGGGATGGTATACGCGCTTAAACTGAGCCAGAAAAAGCAACAGCTTGTATTTGAGTACAATTCTTTTGTGGAGTGGGTTCAAGCGTTGGGGTACCGAACAACGATTCCGAAGCATCTGAAGATTGAGCAGTTATTACAGCTCATGAAAACGGATAAAAAATCTGTTACCAATTCAGCGACATTCGTTCTTTTAGAACAGGTTGGTGCACCGTTATTAGCAGAAATGGCGGATGAAGACCTATTAAATGAAATGGCGAATTTCATCGAAAGATAATGGGAGAGGACGGAGAAATGGTGATTAGAGGGATAAGAGGTGCAACGACGGTCGAACATGATACAGAAACTGAAGTAATGGCCGCGGTTGAAGAGTTAATGGCTGAGATGATTGCAGCAAATGATATTGACCCTGAGATGGTTGCTTCTGTATTTTTTTCTGCAACGGATGACATTAGCTCTGTCTTCCCAGCAAAGGCGTTACGAAATATAGAAGGCTGGAGATATGTTCCTGTTACTTGTATGGCTGAAATTGCAGTCGAAGGGGCCTTAACATCTTGTATTCGAGTAATGTTGCATGTTAATACGACGAAATCTCAACGAGAGATTCAACATATTTATCAAGCTGGTGCAAAAGTGTTGCGACCAGATTTAGCGGAATAATTATTTTATAGAGGTGAGTGTAATGAAATGGAATAAGGCAGTGCTTTCTTTAAAGCCTTACCAACCTGGTAAATCAACAGATGAAGTAAAACGTCAATACGGACTTGAAAAAATTGTGAAATTAGCTTCTAATGAAAACCCTTTTGGTTGTTCAGAACAAGTAAAGAAAAGTATTCAAGAATTTAGTAATTCTTTTGCCATTTATCCCGATGGCTATGCAACTGTGCTTCGTTCAGCAGTTGCTAAGCATACTGGGGTTAAAGAAACAGAGCTTATTTTTGGAAATGGGTCAGATGAAAATATCCAAATTATTTCACGAAGCTTACTTGGACCGGGGAAAAATACAGTAGCTGCTACAGGAACATTCTCACAATATCGTCATAATGCAACTCTTGAAGGTGCAGAAGTACGTGAAGTACCTCATGTGGATGGCGACCATGATTTAGATGCTATGCTTGCAGCTATTGATGAAAATACGGCTGTCGTTTGGGTATGTACACCAAATAATCCAACAGGAAAGTATATTCCAGAACAAAAGCTGCGTTCTTTCTTAGATCAAGTACCTGAAGATGTACTTGTTGTGTTAGACGAAGCATATTCTGAATATGCTGTGGCAGAGGATTATCCACGAACAAATCATTGGCATAATACATATAAAAATATTATTGTGCTACGTACTTTCTCAAAAGCTTATGGTTTGGCAAGTCTTCGCGTAGGGTATGGAATCGCTTGTGAAGAGATTATTCAAAGATTAGAGCCTTCACGTGAGCCATTCAATGTTAATACATTAGGGCAAGTAGCGGCTGTTGCGGCTCTTTCTGACCAAGAATTTCTAGAAACATGTCGTGCGGAAAATCGAAAAGGTATGGAGCAGTATTATCAATTCTGTGAACAGGAAAATGTATCATATTACCCTTCACAAGGGAACTTTATTTTCTTGCATTTTGAACAAGATGCGGATGAAATTTTCCAATACTTACTTAAGCGTGGTTTTATTGCTCGTTCTGGTAAATCATTTGGTTTCCCAACTAGCTTGCGTGTAACGGTTGGCTCTCAAGAAGAAAATGCAGGTATGATTGAAGCTATTAAAGGATTTTTACGTGCTGCTTCAGAGAAATAACTAAGGGAAGCCTCCAAGTCTAATAGATGGTTATTGTAAATCATTTTGTTAATCGAACTTAATCATGTTTTACAATATAGCCAAATATATAGAAAAAGCGACGAAGTGGTTCTCAAGTAGATGAGCCACTAGTCGTTATGATATTTATACTAGCGTCGAATGTTCAGGATTTCTAAACAAAGGGCATTTGAACGGCCAGTATAAAAAGCGGAGGGAAACAACGTGAATGGTAAGGTTTTTATAATTGGTCTTGGCCTAATCGGCGGGTCGTTAGCAATGGCTATTCGCCAAGCTCATGAAAGTGTTCATATTGTTGGTTACGATGTGAATGAAAATAATATTCAGCTCGCTAAATTACTAGGCATTGTAGATGATTCTGTTGATTCTATTGCAGAAGGTGTTCTTGAGGCGGACTTAATATTACTTGCTGTTCCGGTTGATCAAACAGAAAAAATTGTTATACAATTAGCGGATATGAAGCTGAAAGATGATGTAATTGTAACAGATGCGGGCAGTACAAAAAGTACCGTAGTGGAAGCAGCAAAGCATTTAATGAATCGAGGCATTACTTTTATTGGCGGTCATCCGATGGCAGGGTCACATAAAAGTGGGGCTGGGGCAGCTAAACCCCATTTATTTGAAAATGCTTTTTATTTATTAACACCTTCAGATAACTACCATACAAAGGAAATCAATCAATTGAAAGAATGGTTAAAAGGGACAAGAGCCAACTTTTTAGTTGTTAGTCCTCATACGCATGATTGGTTAACAGGTGTCATTAGTCATTTTCCTCACATTATTGCCGCGGGACTTGTTAAACAAGCACAAACATATAGCGAAGAAAATGAGCTTGTTGCGCGATTAGCAGCCGGGGGTTTTCGCGATATCACAAGGATTGCTTCAAGCAGTCCAGAAATGTGGCGTGATATTCTTTTACATAATCGCGATGTTCTTTTGGATTTAATGGACGATTGGATCATGGAAATGGCACATATTAAAGAGCTTGTCGCAAATCGAGATAGTGGAGAAATTTATCGCTTTTTTGCTGAGGCAAAGGTATTTCGCGATGATATGCCAGTTCATGCAAAAGGGGCCATTCCTGCCTATTATGATTTATATGTCGATATTCCAGATACACCAGGGAGTCTCGCTGAAATTACTGGCTTGCTGGCACAAAAAGGGATTAGCATTACGAATATTCGCATTATCGAGACTCGAGAAGAAATTTATGGAGTCCTCGTTATTAGCTTCCAAAATGAAGAGGATCGCTTAAAAGCAGCAGAAGCTATCGGAAACTATACGACTTATGAAACGATTTTGGCGTAATTTTTAAAAAGTAAAGGGTGATTGCGTGAATACAAAAATATTGCAAACAGACATACAATCATTACGTGGAGAAATTGCCGTTCCAGGTGACAAATCTGTCTCGCATCGTTCCATTATGTTTGGAGCCCTTGCTAATGGAGAAACAATTGTTACAAACTTTCTTCCTGGTGCAGACTGCTTAAGCACAATCGCCTGTTTTCAAAAGATGGGGATTACGATTGAACAGACGGGCAAGCAGGTTCGTGTGATTGGAAAAGGGTTTAAGGGATTAACGGAACCAAGTGAAGTTCTCGACGTTGGTAATTCTGGAACTACAATACGATTGATGATGGGGATTTTAGCTGGACAAAACTTCTCCGCTGCATTAGCAGGTGATCATTCAATTGCTAAGCGAACAATGAAGCGAGTTGTTGAACCGCTTCGAGAAATGGGCGCTGCTATTGATGGTAGAAATAATGGGGAATTCACTCCGCTTCACATTCGTGGAGGAAGTTTAAAACCAATTCGCTATAAGCTTCCAGTTGCTAGTGCTCAAGTTAAATCTGCTATTTTGTTAGCAGGCTTGCAGGCTGAAGGAGAAACGGTCGTTATTGAGCCGGAAGAAACGCGGGACCATACAGAGCGAATGATTCTTCAGTTTGGCGGACAAGTGATAAAAGAAGGTCAAGAGATTAAAGTGCAAGGCAATCAAGTGCTCACAGGTACTGAAATTTATGTGCCGGGAGATATTTCATCTGCTGCTTTCTTCATGGTCGCTGCCGCTATTACACCAAATAGTGAAGTAGTGTTGAAAAATGTTGGACTTAATCCAACACGAGTAGGAATTATTGAAGTTATGCAAAAGATGGGGGCGGATATTACGGTTGAAGAGCTTCCATCAAAAGGTGAACCAATCGGTACAATCACCGTTCGCAGTTCGAAGCTTAAAGGTACAACGGTAAGTGGGGAGTTAATTCCGCGTTTAATTGATGAAATTCCTATTATCGCTCTTTTAGCAACGCAAGCTGAAGGTACGACCGTTATACAAGATGCGGCTGAATTGAAAGTGAAAGAAACGAATCGTATTGACACGGTTGCTCATGAGCTATCGATATTAGGGGCGGATGTGAAACCGACGGATGATGGTTTAATTATTCAAGGCGGCACACCGCTTCACGGTGGAGAGGTAACGAGTCATGGTGACCATCGAATCGGCATGATGCTTGCTGTTGCTGGTTTAATTGCTAAAGGGAAAATTGAATTGCATGACCCTGCTGCAATTAATGTATCCTATCCAGAGTTTTTCGAGCATTTAGGACAGTTGATTTAAAGATGGTGTATGATTTGAGCCGCGTCCTTCATGTACGATAGCTGTAGATGCCCTTCCTTATTGATTTGCTGAAATCAATGAGGAGGGGTTTTTATGTCTCTGTTTCTATATACGATATAACAACAAGCACAAAAAGTATGTGCATTCAATCGAGAATAAGCTGAAAATATGGTTCAAATAGAAAAATGTAAAAAAATGTATCGGGTATTTCCGGGATTTTACATGATAGTGTAAGTGCATGTACTATATAGTGCAGCAATCTCAGTTAAAATAAGTCAAAATTCAACAAGGTTATATATAATAAGTGATAGAATCTTAATTTTTAACACCCACTGTAAAGGATATGTTTACGGTGGGTTTTCTTTATCTATCTGGGGAAATTGTAAAAAAATCACTTTTGATAGAAAAAGGAGAATGAGTATTAGGTGGAGAATGTTATTTTAATCCTTTTTTTAAGTAAGTGATGCTGAACAGCGTAGGAAAGTGCGGTTTCACACGAGATGATCTAAAGTAAAAAGTTGTGTGTACTTGTAATCCGATCAGCAGCCGAGAATGGAAATAAACGATATGTATGTGATAAACTAAGGACGGTTTGATTAATGAGCGATAAAGGAAGGAAATATGTATGAGTTCAGTAGATAAAGTGTTACAACTTTTAAAAAAAGGGGAATTAACGGAAGCAACTTCACATATAAATCGAATAACAACAATGGAATCAGCGGAGAATATATTATCATTAGCTGAAGAAATTTCTCAATTAGGGTTCTTGGATGAAGCGAAGAGATTGTATGAACATTTGCTTCAATTATATCCAGGAGAAGGAGAATTGCTTATTTCGATTGCTGAGATTTTAATTGACAGTGATCAAGAAGATGAGGCAATGCTAATGCTTGAACAAATAAGCCCCAATGATGAGATGTATCCAAGCGCTCTTCTTTTGGAAGCCGATTTGTATCAGTTGCAGGGAATGGATGAAGTAAGTGAAAGAAAGCTGCTTCAAGCGAAAGACTTATTGCCTAGTGAGAGTATTATTGATTTTGCCCTAGGAGAGTTATATTATCAGCAAGGAAGAAATCAAGAAGCCATTTCAGCATACATAAAGGTATTAGAACATGAAGAAGAAATTGGTGGAGTGAATTTAAATCAACGTCTTGCTGAGGCATTGAGTGGGGCAGGAAAGTTCGAAGAGGCACTTCCATACTTTGAGAAGGCACTCGAAAATCATTTAGAAATTAATACGTTATTTGAGTATGCACTGACTGCGTATCAAGCGGGAATGTATCAAACAGCCATCCAGAAATTTGTCGAATTGAAGGAGCTAGATCGTGAATATCACTCGATGTATTTATATTTAGCTCGTGCTTATGAGCATCTTGAAAATGTTGACGAAGCACTAAAGACAGTAAAAGAAGGAATTCGAGCAGACGAGTATAATAAAGAGTTGTATTTCTTTGGCGGCAAGCTTGCTTTGAAAAAAGGATTGGACGAAGAAGCGGAAGAATTCTTCAAAGAAGCGTTAGCGCTTGACCCGGGTTATTTAGAAGCGACTCTTACTTTATTAAAATTGTATATGCACCAAGAAAAGTATGAAGATGCACTTGAATGTGTGGAAGAAGTGCGGAAATACGGCGAAGATGACCCTCAATTTGATTGGATTGAAGCCGTCAGTTATCAAAAATTAGAACAATATGAAAAGGCATTAAATAGTTATCATAAAGCATATAATGCATTTAAGCACAATGAAGATTTCTTAGAGGATTATGGTTTCTTTTTAGTAGAAGAAGGAGACCGTACTACAGCCAGAGAAGTATTTACTATATTACTTCAAAGTAATCCTGCTAATGATGAATATGTACAGATCTTAGAGAGACTTCATGAGGACTAAGGAGAAAATACGAAGCCTAAATGAAAAAAATATCAAGACAGAGGAGGGAATTCATGATGGCTGCCCCTGTTTCTGTGAACGAGAAGAAGGACTTTATTCGCTGGTTTTTAAATCATTATCAATTGAAGCGTAGGGAATGTGTGTGGATTTTAAATTATTTGATGAGCCATGATCAATTGATGAAGAAAGTGCATTTTGTTGAAAGTGCTCAATACTGTCCGCGTGGATTGATTATGTCGACTCATTGTGTCGATGAAGTACCATTTAGATTTTATAAAGCTAATATTATGACTACAGATGCTGAAAAATCTTTTCATGATATTCGATTAAACCGTGATGAAGAAATTTTTATTCAACTTAATTTTAAGTCTGCCTACTCTTCTCATCAATATGCGGCAGTGTTAGAAGAAAATCCTTATATGCCTAAATCTAAAATTGCTAATGAAAAAGATCAACAGCTAGTTGAACAATTTTTAGAAAACAGTATTGTCTCTTTCCAAAGGGAGCGCCTCCTTAAAAAGATTGATGAAGCACTTGATCAGCATGATGAAGAAGCGTTTAAGAGTTTAACGAAAAAACTTCATTCTTTAAAAGTTGACTTAAAATGATAATGAACGCCTTTCCGTTTATCGGAAAGGTTTTTTTATTGTATCGTTTTATGTCAATAACATTGTGGAATATTATTGGGGTTTAATAATAAAAACTGGTTTTTTGTAAATAATAAGGATATTTATAGTAAAAATATTCCATTTAAACGAAAGGTGATATAATAAAAAGGAGTTGATTATACAAAAATTAGGAGTGTTGAATCGGTATGAAATGGAATACAACAGATGTCGAATTATATATAACAGCTAAAGAATATGTGGATACGGCGTTAGTGCCGCTTATTCCAATTTCCTTGGATGATCGAATGAAACAATTATCATCTATGAGCGAATTTCTATCCATTTTAAGTATGGAAATTGAAAAAAAATTTAAAGGTCGTATTTTATTAATTCCGACGTTTCATTATGTAATGGATGACGAAAAAAAAGTCGAAGGATTACAAATTTGGGAAAGAAAATTACAGCAAGCCGAATTTAACCACATTTTTTTCTTAACATCTGATATTAACTGGAAAAAGGAAGAGAGTTATCTGTCTAGTTCGCTCGTTTGGATTCCAGCTATTAACTTAGAATCCTTGCCAATGGAACAGGCTAGAGAGGTAATGAAACAACAAGTAGAACAAATTATTTCTTTATTTATGAATGAATGGAAAAAAAAGGATTAATAAGCGTTTTCTATGCTTTTTATAAAATATTTGGTATCTTTTGGAATTTCCAAATATTGACCTTGGTAAATTATTGATATATCATGGAATTGTCCTAGTTTTATAGTGTTACTATGAATGGGTCTATTTGACTCGATTTAGTAATAAGGGGGGAAAATGCATGAGCAAGCGTAATGTTTCGCGTCGTCAATTCCTTAATTACACACTAACTGGTGTAGGTGGTTTTATGGCAGCTGGTATGTTAATGCCAATGGTTCGATTTGCGGTTGATCCCGTTCTTGCGGGAGGCAGTGAATCAGACTTTGTTGCCACAAAACAAAAAATTAAAGATCTTAGTACCGAACCAACACGAGTGGACTTCAGTTTTACCCAAGTTGATGGCTGGTATGAATCAGAGGTAACAAACACAGCTTGGGTGTATAAAACCAAGGATGGCAAGATTGTAGCCTTATCGCCTATCTGTAAACATTTAGGATGTACAGTAGACTGGGGCGGTGACAAAGAACATCCAGAACAATTTTTCTGTCCTTGTCATTATGGGCGGTATACAAAAGACGGGATGAATGTGAAAGGCACACCACCGATTAGTCCACTTGATGTTTTTACAACAAAAGAGAAAGATGGAATTCTTTATTTAGGTCAACGAAAACCACATGGGGAGGCGTAAACATTGTTAACAAAAATTTATGATTGGGTTGACGAACGTTTAGATATTACGCCGCTATGGCGGGATATAGCTGACCATGAGGTTCCAGAGCATGTGAATCCTGCCCATCATTTTTCAGCGTTTGTTTATTGTTTTGGGGGATTGACATTTTTTATTACCGTTATTCAAATTCTTTCAGGTATGTTTTTAACTATGTACTATGTGCCTGACATTAAAAATGCATGGGAATCGGTTTATTATTTACAAAATGAAGTGGCTTTTGGACAAATTGTCCGTGGAATGCACCACTGGGGAGCGAGTTTAGTCATTGTTATGATGTTCCTACATACTCTTCGTGTGTTTTTCCAAGGAGCTTATAAAAAACCGCGTGAATTAAATTGGATAGTAGGCGTTTTAATCTTTTTCATTATGTTAGCTTTAGGTTTAACAGGTTATTTATTGCCATGGGATATGAAAGCATTATTTGCGACAAAA
Organism: Peribacillus asahii; assembly: GCF_003570725.1. GTDB lineage: Bacteria > Bacillota > Bacilli > Bacillales > DSM-1321 > Peribacillus > Peribacillus asahii. The sequence goes on along the minus strand of NZ_QWVS01000002.1, from coordinate 235,951 downwards.
GTAACATTAACAATTGTAGATTCTGTGCCATTGATTGGCCCAGCTATGAAAACGTTAATAGCTGGAGATGCGACGATTGTTGGGGCACAAACATTAACTCGCTTCTTTGCCATTCATGTGTTCTTCTTACCGGCCGCTCTTTTTGCTTTACTAGCTGCCCACTTTTTGATGATTCGTAAACAAGGGATTTCTGGCCCACTGTAAAGTGTAAATGAAACCGTTTTAAAAGTCATATTAATCAGAATTATAAAAACCTTTTCATGAAGGAGGGGGATTATTTATGCACCGTGGGAAAGGGATGAAATTCGTTGGAGATTCTCGAATTCCTGCAACGGGTCGTAAACCGAATATTCCGAAAGACTATTCCGAATATCCAGGAAAAACAGAGGCATTTTGGCCAAATTTCCTTTTAAAAGAATGGATGGTAGGAGCGGTTTTTCTTGTCGGTTATTTATGTTTAACAGTCGCACATCCATCTCCGTTAGAGAGAATTGCGGACCCGACGGACACGGCATATATTCCATTACCTGACTGGTACTTTTTATTTCTTTATCAATTATTGAAATACACGTATGCGTCAGGCCCTTACAATATTATTGGAGCGCTTGTCATTCCTGGTTTAGCCTTCGGGGCGTTATTACTTGCACCATTTATCGATCGTGGTCCAGAGCGAAGACCAGCTAAACGTCCATTTGCGGTAGGGTTTATGCTACTGGCACTATCGGGAATTGTGTATTTAACTTGGCAGTCAGCGGCTCACCATGACTGGGAAGCGTCTAAAAAGCAAGGAGCTATTATAGAAGGAGCGGAGTTTGATAAAGAAAGTGAAGGATATCAATTACTTGATGCCAATGGCTGTATTAGCTGTCATGGAGCTGAATTAACGGGCGGGGCAGCTGCACCGAGTTTAGTAGATACTGGTTTAACCCCTGAAGAAATCGCAAATATTGCGGTTAAAGGTCGAGGTGGGATGCCAGCTGGAATGTTTAAAGGAAGCGATGAAGAATTAGAGAAATTAGCTGAGTTTGTTTCGAGTTTGACGGCAAAATAAGGTGGAAAAACTGATGACTTCTGTTATCAGTTTTTTATTTTGTATTGAAAAGAAGCAGGGAGAATGAAAAACTTGGATTTATAGGGGAAGAAAGGGTAAGATGAGAATATGAGACGTTGAAAGAGGGAACTTATATGAATTGGATGTATAGTATACTAGCTAGCAAGCAAACCCTTCTGCTGCTATTACTAGTTAATATTTTTGGAACAATCTATGGGTATATATGGTATGGAAGTCAATTAGAAGAAACTCCTGATATCTTTTTGGCCTTTGTACCAGACAGCCCAACAGCTAGTTTATTTTTTGTCTTTGTCTTGTTTGCTTTTGTACTTAAAACAAATTGGGGCCTTATGGAGGCTTTAGCGATTATAACATTGTTTAAGTATGGAATATGGGCTGTTGTGATGAATATATTAACGCTTATAACAACAGGATGGTTGCCGTGGGAAGGCTATATGTTAATTGCCTCTCATTTAGGGATGGCAGTTCAAGGTGTGTTATATGCTCCTTTTTATCGCATCAAGCTTTGGCATCTCATTGTCGCCGCTATTTGGACGATTCATAATGAGATGATTGATTATGTGTTTAAAATGATGCCGCGTTATGGGGATTTAATGCAGTATATGGATGCTATTGGCTATTTTACATTTTGGCTTAGTTTATTTTCTATTTTTGTTGGCTGGTATTTTGGCTATCGTAAAGATCGCTTGGCCCTTAGAATTTAGGATCTGTTAGATCCCAGCATAGGACGTCTGTATTTGTTATAGGTCTAATATAAAAATTTGGTCTACTCTTGTTTTTTTATTCATATCGTGTAGTAGAGATATGAGGAGGGACAAGGAGTATGCTTAAAAAAATCTTATTATGCATCATCGCATTATTAATTGTGATCCAACATCCTGCTTTTGGACAAACCTCTTCAAGTTTAGAGCAATTAGATGCTCTGTCTGATAAGGCGCTTGAAATGACAAAACTAAAGCGATATGAAGATTCAGAAGCCATGTTAACGCATTTTTCAGATGTATTTTTACAGTTAACAGCAGAAGAATCGATTTTTGATATGGATGAATTACGCATTATAACAGTGGCTCATAACGAGGCGTTAGGCGCGGTTCAGGACGAGGAGATTACTGATAGTGAGAAGGTTAACGCCGTAACTAAGTTTCGTTTAGTCATTGATGCTGTTAAATCGACTCACCAACCACTGTGGACGAACATGGAATCTTCGATGATGGATACATTTAGTCAAACAAAAGAAGCAGCTCTTCAACAAAATGCTGATAAGGTTGAAGAAGAACTGTCTACATTATTTGCTCAATACGATATGATTTATCCGAGCTTGAAGGTGGATCTATCATCGGAAACGATTGAGCAATTGGATACACGCATTCATTTTCTTAATCAAACGCGCACAGACTTGGTGACTGATCAACAGGCTCAGCGTGAATTAGACGCACTTCGCTATGATTTAGAATCAATTTTTGAAAATATGGAAGAGGATGAAGCAGATCCATCTCTGTGGTGGGTTATTATAACGACAGGAAGCATTATTATTAGTACACTTTCTTACGTTGGGTGGAAAAAATATGCTGCTGGTAAAAATGAAATTAAAACACGAAAGAAACAGGATGATGAATACTAGGTATATAGGAACACTATATTTGACATGAAATCCTTCGTTTCATACAATGAAAGTAACTACATTATGAGGAGGAAGCTATGTTTTTCGTTTATTTGGCGATTATTATTTTAATTCCAATTTATGCGCAAATGAAGGTTAAAAGTACGTATAAGAAATATTCACAAGTTGCCGCATCTTCCGGAATGACAGGGGCTGAAACAGCACGGGCAATTCTCGATCAAAACGGTCTTTATCATGTACGTGTAGAGGAAACACCAGGCGTGTTATCTGATCACTATGATCCACGTGATAAAACGGTTCGTTTGTCAACAGATAACTATCATGGACATTCTGTGGCTGGTGTGGCGGTTGCTGCTCATGAGGTTGGACATGCAATCCAAGATCAAGAAGGCTATGCATTTCTTCGTATTCGCCATGCATTAGTACCGGTTGCGAATTTCGGTTCAAATATATCATGGATTTTGATTTTAATTGGGGTGCTTGCAAGTATGTCAGGCTTGTTGCTTGCTGGTATTATCTTTATGGCAGCAGCTGTATTGTTTCAAATTGTGACGCTTCCAGTAGAATTTAACGCTTCTTCACGAGCAATGGATCAAGTCGTCGCTTTAGGAGTTATTCGCAATGATGAAGAGCGTGAAACGAAAAAAGTTTTAAATGCTGCCGCTATGACCTATGTAGCAGCTGCATTGGTAGCTGTACTAGAGTTAGTTCGCTTAATTTTAGTGTACACAGGTATGAGAGGCGAAGATTAATTAAAGAAGGGATTCCTAATTTGGAATCCTTTTTTTGTATGTACAAAAGCATTTCGTAAGTCTTAATGTCTAGTATAAGAGCCTAGCTTCTCTACGCTCGGCCTGTCTGAAAGGTGAAGTCAAAGAACGCCTCCACCTTCTAGCTTGCCGCTTTCGCGTTTTTTATGAGTGAAGCGGGTTTTTATTTTCATCTAATGTGAATCCTTCTCCTAGTACATCATGTACTTCACTAACAGAAACAAAGGCGTGTGGATCAATAGAAGTAATAACGTTTTTCAAGCGAAACAGCTCATTTTTGCTGACTACGCAATAGAGAACTTCTCGCTCTTGTTTTGTGAACGAACCATATCCGTTTAAGACGGTTACTCCTCGATCCATCTCTTTCATTATTTTTTTGGAAATTTCCGCGTTTTTTTCTGAGATAATGATGGCTCCACGTGCGGAGTAGGCTCCTTCTTGAATAAAATCAATGACGCGCGCCGCAATAAAAACGGCAACAAGTGTATACATCGCTTCTCGATAACTTAAATAAGTCAGAATGGATAACCCAATGACCATCGCATCAAATATAAACATAGCTCGTCCAATGCCAATCCCGAAATAGCGGTTTGCAAAACGGGCAATAGTATCCACTCCTCCTGTTGTTCCTCCGTAACGAAAAATAATGCCGAGTCCAACCCCGATAGATATCCCGGCAAATAGTGCGACAAGCATTAAATCATTTCCAAGAGCCATCGGAATTTGATAGCGCTCGAAAATCCACAACCAGAAAGATAAGCCCACCGTACCAAGAATGGTATAATAAAAAGAAGTTCTACCTAAATACTTCCACCCAATAATGAAAAGAGGAATATTTAAAAGCAAGTTTGAATAAGAAGGGTTGAATCCAGTTAATTGATATATAATCAGAGTGAGACCGGTGAATCCACCTTCCGCTAAATTATTTTGCATATTAAAGTGAACTAAGCCAAATGCAAAAATGGCGGCTCCTAACAGGATAAATACAATATTCTTGATTCGTAAGCTATGGTTCATATTAAGTACCTCCAACGCTTAATATACGTTCAATACAGTCATTTTAATCAAATGACTTGTTTTCTATGAAGTTTCTTGTGATGATACATGCTGAAAATGTTGTCATTAGCGTCAGTTTTAGCTAACATAATGAGAGTAGATTTTAAATTGCAGCTATTGTTAATTAACAAAGCGATTTAACATAGCTCATTGTACAAATTGTTGGCAGAATGGGTGACAAAGATGGACAAGCAAAAAACAATGCAAGAGATGCAAGCTGAAGTTGACCAATATATTAGTCAATTTAAGGAAGGATATTTTAGTCCGTTAGCGATGCTAGCTCGTTTATCGGAAGAACTTGGTGAATTAGCAAGAGAAGTTAATCATTATTATGGAGAAAAGCCAAAGAAAGCGACAGAAGAGGCTAATACGATTGATAATGAATTAGCGGACATGCTATTTGTGATAATTTGTTTTGCCAATTCACTAGGCATAGACTTACAAAAGTCACATGATCAAGTCATGCATAAATTTGCAACACGTGACAAAGACAGATGGACAAAATTAGAAGACTAGAAGGGGTAGAAACAACATGGCAAATATTAAAGTAATCGTAGCAGGTCCACGCGGGAGAATGGGCTTTGAAGCAGTGAAATTAGTACATAATACGGAACATTTTGATCTTGTGGCAGTTATTGACCGCAAACATGATGGGGGAAATCTTTCTGATGTAGAAGGCTTTCAAGGAATTGATGCGCCGATTTTTTCTGATATAAAAGAATGTTTTTCAAAAGTAGAAGCAGATGTACTAGTTGATTTAACAACACCAGAAGTAGGGATGTATCATACAGAAACAGCCTTGCAATATGGCATTCGTCCCGTCGTTGGAACGACTGGTTTTACAAAAGAGGATTTAGCTAAGCTGGATGCCTTAACGAAGGAAAAAGGGTTAGGCTGTATCATTGCTCCTAACTTTGCAATCGGTGCTATTCTTATGATGAAATTTTCACAAATGGCCGCTAAGTATTTTAAAGATGTAGAAATTATTGAAATGCATCATGATCAAAAATTGGATGCTCCATCAGGAACAGCAGCTAAAACAGCGGATTTAATCTCTTCTGTTCGTGAAGCAAAAGTTCAAGGACATCCAAGTGAAAAAGAAACGATTCCAGGAGCACGTGGTGCAGATGTGGAAGGGATGCGTATCCATAGCGTTCGCTTGCCTGGTCTTGTTGCACATCAACAGGTGTTGTTTGGAAGCGCTGGTGAATTATTAACGGTTCGCCATGATTCTTTTAACCGCGGTTCATTTATGTCAGGTGTAAAGCTTTCTGTTGAGACAATTATGAATCTGGATGTGCTTGTCTATGGTTTAGAAAATATTATCGAGTAATATACAGAGGAGCGGGAATTTATGAAAATCGCTTTAATTGCCCATGATAAGAAGAAAGAAGATATGATTGGATTCGTAACAGCCTATAAAGATATTTTTGCACAGCATGAGTTATTTGCAACAGGGACAACAGGAAAAAGAATTATTGAAGAAGTTTCACTACCTGTTCATCGCTTTCATTCGGGTCCCCTCGGTGGTGATCAGGAGATTGGTGCGATGATTGCAAAAGATGAAATGGATATGGTTTTATTTTTCCGCGATCCACTTACGCCACAGCCGCATGAACCAGATGTAACAGCTCTTATTCGCCTTGCGGATGTTTATCAAGTTCCGCTTGCGACGAATATGGGAACAGCAGAAGTGCTTGTAAGAGGCTTAAAAGGTGGCTTTATGGATTGGCGTAAACTAAGAGATAATTAAGGTGAACTATATGAATGAAACAATAGATATATTAGCTTTTGGCGCTCATGCTGATGATGTTGAAATCGGCATGGGTGGTACGCTTGCCAAATATGCACAAATGGGAAAGAAAATTATGATTTGTGATTTAACAAAAGCAGAAATGTCTTCTAATGGAACAGTAGAACGAAGAATCGAAGAGGCAAATCAGGCCGCTAAGATTTTAGGTGTTGAACGAATGTCACTGAATTTACCTGATCGTGGATTGTATATGAAAGAAGAATATATCCAAGAAATTATTACCGTGATTCGTACGTATAAGCCGACTCTCGTATTTGCGCCATATACAGTGGACCGACATCCTGATCATGGGAATGCAAGTCGTTTAGTAGAAGAAGCTGTCTTTTCTGCAGGTGTTCGTAAATATATGGAGAATGTCGGGTTGGGTGCGCACCGTGTACAAAATGTCTATTTTTATATGATTAATGGTTTTCATAAGCCGGATTTTGTTATGGATATTTCAGCATTTATGCAAACAAAAATAGATAGTCTTAAGGCATATGAAAGTCAATTTGTTAAAAGTGATGCAACGGTAGATACGCCGCTTGTAAATGGCTATATCGAAACAGTAGAAGCACGTGAGCGGATGTTTGGAAAAGAAGTGGGAGTAACATATGCAGAAGGCTTTATGTCGAAAAAGCCGTTGCTGATTAATGTCGATTTATTAGGAGAATAATATGAAGTTGAAAATTGGGATTACGTGTTACCCAACTGTAGGTGGGTCAGGGGTTATTGCTACTGAGCTTGGTAAACTGCTTGCTGAAAAAGGACATGAAATTCATTTTATCTCGACAAGTCTTCCATTTCGTCTAAATAAAATGTATCACAATGTATATTATCATCAGGTAGAAGTGAATTCTTACTCCGTGTTTCAGTATCCTCCTTATGATTTAGCGCTTGCTAGTAAAATGGCCGAAGTAATACAACGGGAGAATCTCGACATTCTACATGTGCATTATGCGATTCCACATGCGGTTTGTGCGATTTTAGCAAAACAGATGGTCAAAAATAATGTGAAGATTGTGACGACCCTTCATGGTACTGATATTACTGTCCTTGGAGAGGATCCTTCGCTTACCAACTTAATTAAATATGGCATCGAACAATCTGATGTCGTTACCGCTGTTTCTTCTTCTCTTGTTGAACAAACGAAGGAATTAATTGATCCTGATAAGGAAATTAGAACGGTTTATAACTTTATTGATGAGCGCGATTATCATAAGATGGATTCTAGTTATTTACGTACGGAATATGGGATTGAAGAGCATGAAAAAGTGATTATCCATGTTTCAAATTTTCGGACGGTGAAAAGGGTAACCGATGTAGTACGCACTTTTCAATTAACTGCTGAGCAAGTACCTGCTAAGCTTTTACTCGTTGGGGATGGACCAGAAGTGACCGTCGTTTTAAAGCTCGTTCGAGACCTTGGGATAGAGGAGCGAGTGTTATTTCTAGGAAAACAGGATAATTTAGCTGAACTTTATTCGATAAGTGATTTAATTCTTCTATTATCAGAAAAAGAAAGCTTTGGTCTAGTATTATTGGAAGCAATGGCTTGCGGTGTTCCTGGCATTGGTACAAATATTGGTGGAATTCCGGAAGTTATTGTTGATGGTGAAACGGGTTTTTTATGTGAAGTAGGAGATGTAGAAACGGCCGCAGCTCATGCGGTTAAACTACTGCGTGATGATCATCTTCATCAACACTTCTCGAATGCGTCTTTTAGACGAGTTCATGAAACATTCGGGTCAGCTTTCATTACCGCTCAATATGAAGCAATTTATCGACAACTTCTCGTTCGATAAGGGGGGCTCACATTGATGGATTCATTATTTATACAGGCTGTGCCGATTATTGAAAGAATCGAACAAGCAGGATATGAGGCCTATTTCGTTGGCGGTTCAGTTCGTGATCATATTATTGGCCGGGCGATTCATGATGTCGATATTGCTACATCAGCAACGCCAGGAGAGATTAAAGCAATCTTTCCACGCACTGTAGATGTCGGTATTGAACATGGAACAGTTCTTGTTATCGAAAAACACGGTTCATATGAAATTACTACTTTTCGAACAGAAAGTGGCTATAGTGATTTTCGAAGACCAGATGAAGTGAAATTTGTCCGATCATTAACGAAAGATTTAATGCGTCGTGATTTTACAATGAATAGCATGGCTATGGATAAAAAGGGTAATATTATCGATCCATTTGGCGGTCAAAAAGCAATTATGGATAAACGAATTGTCACCGTTGGCGATTCCTATGAACGGTTTTATGAAGATGCTTTACGGATGATGCGAGCCATTCGATTTGTAAGTCAACTTGGCTTTACATTGGATTTAGAAACATTGCGTTCCCTTCAAGAAAATGGGGCACTGCTAAAGCATATTGCTATCGAGCGTATCCACGCTGAATTTGAAAAGCTTTTGGCTGGACCGTATCGTGTTCAAGGCTTACAACTCTTCGTACAAAGTGAGTTATATAAATATATACCACGTTTACATAATCAAAAAGCCACACTTAAACAACTGACAGCACTGCCAATTGATACACTTAGTGTTAGTGAAATTTGGGCGCTGTTACTGATTCAAGGCCATGTAGAAGACGTTTCGTCATTTCTACGTGATTGGAGACTGCCAGTAAAGCAAATTAAAGCCATTCAAAGAGTCGTTTTCTTTGCGAATAAACCTTCATCCTTTGTAGAACATGTATATGATTTATTTGAAATAGGATTAAGTGAAGGAGTTCAGGCGGCTAAAGTTAGAGCGGTCGTTCATGGAGACAGCGTGTCTGATGCAGAGGCTTTGGTACGGAAAAAATACGCTGATTTAGTTATTAAAGACATGTCGGAGCTTGCGGTTGGCGGTACTGATTTATTAGCTTGGCGTAACGTGAACCCTGGTCCATGGGTAAAAGAATATTTACAAATGATTGTAACAGCGGTATTAAAAAGAGAAGTAGAAAACGATAAACAGAAAATAAAGGAGTGGCTAGTACAGTGCAATCTGATGTAAGAACGAAGCTGATAGAAGCCTTTTCAACTGCCAATGGAACATTTATTTCAGGTCAACAGATTGCAGACTATATCGGATGTTCAAGAACCGCTGTTTGGAAGCATATTGAAGATTTGCGAACAGAAGGCTATGTTGTCGAAGCGGTCCGAAATAAAGGCTACCGAATCATTACAACACCTGAAAAAGTGACAGCCAATGAGATTCAACTGGGGCTACAAACGAAAATACTTGGGAAAAAAGTTCATTATGAGGAAAGCGTAGAGACAACACAAAAAATTGCTCATAAGCTTTCAAATGAGGGGGCCCCTGAAGGAACGCTTGTCGTAGCTGAAGAGCAAAAAGGTGGAAAAGGGAGACTGATGCGTCCTTGGTATTCACCGAAATATACGGGAGTATGGATGAGCTTAATTTTACGGCCATCGATACCTTTTCATCAAGCTCCTCAGCTAACATTGCTTGCCGCTGTTGCTGTTGTTCAAGCGATTGAAAATATAACAGAGTTGAAGCCGCAAATTAAATGGCCGAATGATATTTTAATTAATCGTAAAAAAGTAACAGGTATTTTAACCGAATTACAAGCAGAGTCTGATCGGATTCATTCTGTTATTATTGGAATCGGGATGAATATTAACCAAAAACAAACGGATTTCCCTGAGGAACTGCAAGATATTGCTACGTCTCTTGCGATAGCGGGCGGACAAAATATTTCACGCGCAAAAGTCATTCAAGAAGTGCTTATGCGTTTAGAAGCGTTGTATGAGCTTTATCTAGCAGAAGGGTTCTTACCAATTAAAGGTTTATGGGAAAGCTATGCTGTTAGCCTTGGTCAAGAAATTAAAGCAACAACTGTGAATGAGACGATTGTTGGGAAGGCATTGGGGATCACCGATGCTGGTGTATTACTTCTAGAAGATCAAAATGGCAAGGTTCATTCTATTTATTCCGCAGATATTCATATTTAACGAAGGAACTGTCGTATATAATGTTGCTATTTGGGGCTTCTTGTCGAAAGGAGCCCCTGATTGTTTCATTCACTAGATTATCCATTGAGAGTGAACGATTTTTGACGAAATGTGAAAAATTATAATAGAAATTTTTGACGGAGCTTGTTATAATGCAGGTGGGCAGTATCGAGAGAGCTGCACCTTTATTTGCCCAAAAAAATTTGAAAATCTGCCTTGATCCAGTTGGACAGGGACGGAGGGATGAAACTTCTGATGTTAACAAAGAGATTAGCTAATGATTAATAAACTGTTATCGACGTAATATCGGTCCGTACAGTTTTTTATTTAGTTAATCTCTTTTTGCATAACGAACCTAGACACCAGCGCAGTCAACTGATGTTTTCATCTCCTCTATGTAAATAAGGGGGAACGTTATGAAGTTATCTGGAGATTTTTTGAAAATGAAGCAAAATAAAGAAAAGATTGTGATGCTGACAGCTTATGATTATCCATCAGCAAAGCAGGCGGAGCAAGCGGGAGTCGATATGATTCTCGTTGGAGATTCGTTAGGAATGGTTGTGTTAGGATATGAATCGACAATTCCTGTTACGGTCAATGATATGATTCATCATACAAAAGCGGTGAAACGTGGAGCTCCTCATACATTTGTTGTAACGGATATGCCGTTTATGAGCTATCATCTTTCTCTTGATGAAACGTTAAAAAATGCTGCACGAATTATGCAAGAAGGCGGAGCTGATGCGGTTAAAGTAGAAGGAGCAGGTGAGGTCGTAGAAAAGATTGCTGCTATGACAAACGCTGGTATTCCTGTTGTAGCGCATCTTGGTCTAACGCCGCAATCTGTAGGAGTTCTTGGCGGTTATAAAGTACAAGGAAAGAGTCTGGAAGCAGCTCAGCAGCTATTGGAAGATGCGAAGAAATGTGAAGAGGCTGGAGCGTTAGCCATTGTGTTTGAGTGTGTTCCTCATCAAGTAGGTACACTTGTGACGGAAGCACTTTCTATACCAACAATTGGGATTGGTGCTGGAGTAGATACCGATGGACAAGTTCTTGTGTACCATGACATTCTTTCATACGGGGTTGATCGTGTTGCGAAATTTGTAAAAGTATACGGAAATGCCAATGAATTAATGAACCAAGCCATTTCACAGTATGTAAGCGAAGTGAAAACGGGGGAATTTCCAACACAACATCATAGTTTTACGATGAAAGAAGAGGAACTGATGGCTTTATACGGAGGAGTCAAATGAAGATTATCACTACTATAGCAGAATTAAAGCAAGCTTTACAGGCTGAGAAACGAAATGAAAAAAGCATCGGATATGTTCCAACGATGGGGTTTTTACACGAAGGTCATGTGAGCCTGATGGAGCGTGCACGTAAGGAAAATGATATTGTTGTATTAAGTATTTTTGTAAATCCATTACAGTTTGGACCTAATGAAGATTTTGAGACATACCCACGTGATATTGAACGAGATGAGAATATTGCTAGAAATGCAGGCGTGGATTATATCTTCTACCCTCAAGTAGAAGAAATGTACGGATCAAAGCCATCTGTTACTGTAAGAGTAGAAAGTCGTACAGATTGCTTATGCGGGACAAAACGTCCGGGACACTTTGATGGTGTTGCGACGGTTTTGACGAAATTTTTTAATATCATTGGACCAGATAAAGCGTATTTTGGGCTGAAAGATGCTCAGCAGGTGGCAGTCGTGAGCGGGCTGATTGAGGACTTTAATTTTCCAGTAGAACTTGTACCGGTTGATATTGTTCGAGAGGAAGATGGTTTAGCTAAAAGTTCACGCAATGTTTTTTTAAATGAAACAGAGCGCCAAGAGGCGAAAGAGCTGTATCAAGGTTTATTGCAAGCGAAAAAAGCAATTGAAGCCGGAGAGAGAGACCCAAATCAAGTTGCGCAGATTGTAGAGAATCATATTAACATGTATACGAGCGGTACTATTGACTATGTTGAAGTATACCGATATCCAGAATTGCAACCAATGGAAACACTTTCGGGGCATATCATTATTGCACTGGCTGTGAAGTTTGCAAATGTTAGACTTATTGATAATCTTACACTAACAATATAAAGGCTTAGCAAATAGGGGGAGTTTTCATGTTTCGTACAATGATGAATGCCAAAATCCATCGTGCTCGTGTAACAGAGGCTAATTTAAATTATGTAGGCAGCATTACAATTGATGAGGATATTCTTGATGCGGTTGGTATTTTAGCTAACGAAAAAGTAGCGATCGTCAACAATAATAATGGAGCACGTTTAGAAACGTATGTGATTGCCGGAGAAAGAGGAAGCGGTGTTATTTGTTTAAATGGTGCAGCAGCAAGACTTGTGCAGCCAGATGATGTTGTCATTATTATTTCCTATGTTATGGTAGCGGAAGAGAACCTTCCTAATCATAAACCAAAAGTAGCGATTATGAATGAACATAATGAAATTGTTGAACTAATTTCCCATGAACCAGCAGCAACAATTATGTAAGAAACGAACCGACTGAAAGCGATGAAACGCTTTCAGTCGGTTTTTCTTATTATTAAGATTGAAAGAGTTATGAAGTTTCTAGTATTATATAGAAGTTTCACTTTAGTTCTTCTTTATGGTATAAAAAAGTGAGGGAAACAAGGAAAGTAAGTTTGAGGTGTACAAAACATGACACAACGATATGTAGTGGTCGATTTAGAAACAACAGGGAATTCTTCGAAAAAGGGAGATCGAATTATCCAGTTTGCGGCAGTAGTGATCGAAGAGGATCAAATTGTTGAGGAATTTTCGACCTATATTCATCCAGAACAAGAGATTTCTTTGTTTATTGAAGAGTTAACCGGAATTAGCAATGAGACAGTAAAGGATGCTCCTATTTTTGAAGAAGTGGCAGAACACATTGTGAGCTTATTGGAAGGCGCTTGTTTTGTTGCTCATAATGTCCTGTTTGACTTATCGTTTTTACAAGAAGAGTTGACTCGATGCGGGTATGAGCCATTTTACGGGTCTACATTAGATACAGTTGAGTTAGCAAAAATATTAAAACCGACTTCGGATGGTTACAAACTTCACCAGTTAGCAAAGGAAGATCATATTGAGCATTTACGGCCTCATCAAGCTGATAGTGATGCGTATGCAACGGCTTTATTGCTGTTATCATTTAAAGAAAAGCTGCTAAGTTTGCCTTTGATGACGTTAAAGCAGCTTTATCGATTGTCTTTTTCATTACAAAGTGAAGTGTCGGAGCTCATTAATGATTGCATGGCTGTCAAGCTATCTAAGGCTGAAGTGCATGAGCCAAATCTTGTTACCTATCGAGGACTTGCTTTTAAAAAGGGCAAGCAAGGATTAGAAGATAACTATCAAGAAAATGAGTATCCAACCGATCGACAGATGAAAATAAAGATGTTAAAAGCAGCATTTCCTGAGTTTGAGAGTCGATTCGGGCAGTTGCAAATGATGGATGTCATTTATGGTTCTTTTGAAAGCGAGCAGGATGCTATTATTGAAGCTGGTACAGGAATTGGAAAATCGTTAGGATACTTACTGCCGGCGGTTTATTTTGCGAAAAAAAAGCAACAGCCTGTTGTTATTTCTACTTATACATTACAGCTTCAGGATCAACTATTACAAAAGGAAATACCAAAGTTAAAGGAAATTCTTCCTTTTGACTTTCAAGCTGTTCTTCTGAAAGGACGAAGCAATTATTTAAGTTTAGCAAAGTTTGAGCGAGCTCTTCGGGAAAAAGATGATCATTATGAAAGTGCGTTAACCAAGATGCAGATTATCGTTTGGCTAACAGAAACTGAGACAGGTGATCGGGATGAATTAAACTTATCGAGCGGCGGACAGCTCGTATGGAATCGACTGCAAAGTGATCATTTCGTCTATCCTGGGTTAAAAAAACCATGGATCGAGATGGATTTTTTTGAGAAAGCAAAACGGACGGCGGCAAGAGCAGATTTGATTATTACGAATCATGCTTTTTTAATGACGGATTTAATGACAGACGATGCTATTTTACCAAAACAAGGCTATATCATCTTAGATGAAGCTCATCATTTAGAACAAGCAGCTTCTAAACAATTTGGACGTCGCCTTGATTATATATTTGTCAAAACGTTTTTGAACCGTCTTGGCACGTCTGAGCAAAAACAGCTTTTGTATCGTTTGGAACGAATCATTGCTAATCATGGGTTAGAAATAGAAAGAGCTAAAGAAAATTTAGATGGAAAACTGACTGATTTTGCCTATGAGTTCGAGCAATTATTTGTTATCATTGCGAACCAGACTAATAAGTTAGTAAAAGGAATCGTTCCTAAGCGGCTTGCTTTCAAAATAGAAGAACGCATTCATTGGCAGCGAGCAACATTGTTAGCGGAACGATTATATGATTTGCTTCAGTCCATTGTACGTCTGTTAGGAGAAAAATTGGATGTTTTAAAACAGCATGAAGTATCTTTAGGAAAAAATGCGCTATTTTATGTAAATGATTGTGAAGTGATTCTTGGGCATTTTATTGAAACGAAAGACATTCTTTTTGAATTTTTTATTCAGCCTAGAGAGGATTATATTTACTGGCTGGATTGTATAAATACATCTATGCCAAATGGAGTTGTTTTATCTGCTCAGCCTGTACTAGGAAGTGAAGAATTGTGGAATGCATATTTTGGTCAACAAAAAAGTGTGATTATGACATCGGCGACCCTTTCTGTTAAGCAATCGTTTCAGTTTTTTAAAACACAGTTAGGTATCGAGAGAAAAGACATCTATACCGCAAGCTTTCCTTCGCCGTTTCATTATAAAGAACAAGTAAAAGTACTTGTTCCGCGTGATATACCTGATATTCAAACATTGTCGATTGAAGAATTTGCGGAAGCATCAGCAAATTACATTATTGCTGGTGTTCAAGCAGCACAAGGTCGAACGATGGTGCTGTTTACGTCGCATGAAATGTTACGCGCTGCTTATTATACGATTAAAGAATGTGGTTTATTGGATGATTATACGTTATTTGCTCAAGGGATTTCAGGTGGAAGTAAGATGAGGCTGCTTAGAAACTTTCAAACGTTTGATAAAGCCGTTTTATTTGGGACGACAAGCTTATGGGAAGGAGTCGATATTCCAGGTGAAGACTTATCTTGCTTAATGATTGTTCGCTTGCCGTTTTCGCCGCCGGATGAACCTATAACGGAAGCGAGATGTCAGTTGTTAGCTAAAAAAGGGAAGAACGCTTTTTCTAGCTATTCTTTACCTGAAGCGTTGCTTAGGTTTCGACAAGGATTTGGTCGACTCATTCGTACGTCCAGCGATCGTGGTGTATTGGTCGTGCTTGATAGACGTGTTCTGACGGCAAAGTATGGAGTGGAATTTCAACGTGCACTTCCCCCTGTGGAGTGGCAGGAAGTATCGATCAATGAAATGGCGACAGTGATTGAGGAATGGGTATAAGACAATTGTTTCATGTTCTTGAAAAGTATGCGTTCTATAATAGGTCGATTAACGTTTTTTGAGTAGAGTCTTCAACAAAGACACATATGGATATTCAGTGTTTGTGAAGGCTCTATTATATGACATTGTTGATTTTTGACCATGGTCTCACAGGCTTTTTAGCTGAGCTGAAAGATGCGTTATCCACAATATTATGTAAAAAAATCTTTGTGAAAATAGTTAAAATTTTTATAAAATAATAAAGAAAATGAACGATGAAACTGATATAATGTGAAATGAAGTGATTTGATGTCAAACCCCTTAATCTGACAGTAATTATTGACAATTTTCAGGTGATTGGAGAATGGACTTTCATGGAGGGCAAAATTGAAGTGATTTCAACGGTCAAGGTGCAAACTTCACCTGATTTATATAAAATTGTCGATGCATTGAATCGGAATTTGAAAAAACAAGATTTAATGTTTAGGTTGGCATTGGATTCAGAAGATCAAAAACAGGCTATCTTTACCATTTATCGTACATAGAAAGAGGGAAGAGATTGAAAAAGTGGTTAATCATTTCTTCTGTTCTTGTTGTTTGTTTTCTCGTCTTCGTGGCGGGTGCTTATATTAGAGCATTACAACCGAAAAATGAGGCGGCAGACATTGCGTTTGCAACAGCAGAAGAAAAAGCGGGAATAAAAAAGATGGATGAATTTTACCTGTATAATGGACACGAGTCTTATTCAGTAGTCGTCGGTACAACAAGCGGTGGAGATAAGCAAATCGTGTGGATTCCCGAAAACGATAAACAAAAAGTTGTCGTTGAACATGCTCGCAATGGTAAGTCTAAAGAAGACATACTTTCAAAGGTTAAGAAAAACCGTAATCCTGCTGAGATTGTATCTGTTAAGCTTGGAATGGAAAAAAATGTGCCACTTTGGGAAGTGACGTATTTAGACGAATCCAATAGCTATAACTACGATTATTACGATTTTAAAACAGGTGAATGGCTTAAATATTATCGCAGTATATAGAATGGAGGATTTTTTTTATTATGAAATTAGCAAAACGAGTTCAAGCATTAACACCATCTACTACATTGGCTATTACAGCAAAAGCAAAAGAACTAAAAGCTCAAGGACTAGATATTATTGGACTAGGAGCAGGGGAACCAGATTATAATACACCAGCTCATATTATTGAAGCAGCGGTTCAATCAATGAATGAGGGACAAACAAAGTATACGCCATCTGCTGGTTTACCAAAGTTAAAAGAAGCAATTATTGCTAAATTAAAGAAAGATCAAGGCTTAGACTATACACCATCTGAAATAATCGTTGGTACTGGTGCGAAGCATGCTTTATATACATTATTCCAAGCGATTCTGGATGAAGGCGATGAAGTGATTGTTCCGACTCCATATTGGGTAAGCTATCCTGAACAAATTAAATTAGCAGAAGGAACACCTGTATATGTAGAAGGAAAAGAGGAAAATCAATACAAAATTACAAAAGAGCAGTTAGAAGCAGCTATCACAGACCGTACAAAAGCAATTATCATTAATTCACCAAGTAACCCAACTGGTATGCTTTATACGAAAGAAGAGTTACAAGCTCTAGGAGAAGTATGTTTAGCACACGATATTCTAATCGTATCTGATGAAATTTATGAGAAATTGGTTTACGGTGGTGCACAACATGTATCAATTGCACAGCTTTCACCACAATTAAAAGAACAAACAATCATCATTAATGGGGTATCTAAATCTCATTCAATGACGGGCTGGAGAATTGGATACGCTGTAGGAAATGAAGCAATCATTAAAGCGATGACAAATTTAGCGAGCCATAGCACATCTAATCCTACAACAACAGCTCAATACGGAGCAATTGCTGCTTATGAAGGCACACAAGCACCAGTTGAAGAAATGCGTCAAGCATTTGAAAGTCGTCTAAATACAATTCATGCTAAATTAGTAGAAATTCCAGGCGTAACATGTATTAAGCCTCAAGGTGCGTTCTACTTATTCCCGAATGTAAAAGAAGCAGCTAAATTAACTGGATATAGCAATGTTGATGATTTCGTAAAAGCGTTATTAGAAGAAGCGCTTGTTGCTGTTATTCCTGGCTCTGGTTTCGGTGCGCCTGATAACATTCGTTTATCTTATGCAACATCTCTTGAGCAGTTGGAAAAAGCCGTTGAAAGAATTCATACATTTGTTACAAATAAATTAGCATAATAATACTTATTGAAAAGCTTGCAGGCTGTAACAAACCTGCAAGCTTTTTTGGTTTATTAAAGGCGCGTGAAGCATTAGTTTCACACGCAGAAGCTTAAAAATCATATGAGTCAATGTTAGTTAGCAACGTCTTGTGAAAAATGAACCGCGATCGGCTTTTCTCGTTAAAATTATCCGCTTATTCGAATGCTGTGATTCATGTTATACTGAAATGGAGGTGTTCAAATATATGATAAAAGATCAACTGCAAGCGTGGTTTAAGCAAGGAACGCTTACCATTCCAACTTACTTATTAACTCATTATAAAATCATGGGGTTAAATGAACAGGAACTTGTCCTTTTACTTCAACTTCAAAACTTCACAGAAAAAGGGAATTCCTTTCCAACTCCTTCTCAATTATCAGAAGTTATGACATTTCAGGAATCGGAATGTCTGTTTTTAATTCAAAGCTTAATACAAAAAGGCTGTATTGGAATAGAAGTAGAGAAGAGTCAGGAATTTGGAAATGAGAAATATACTTTAGAGCCATTATATGAAAAAATGCTGACGAGCTTTTTATTAACATTAAAAAAAGAGGAAGCGCTTGAAGCTCAACAATCAAGCGAGAGCCTTTATACAATTGTAGAACAAGAATTTGGCCGGCCTCTATCTCCATTTGAATGTGAAACATTGGCTATGTGGATAGATGATGGTCATGAGCCGGATATTATTAAAGCAGCTTTAAGAGAAGCGGTCATTTCAGGAAAAATAAACTTCCGCTATATTGATCGAATTTTATTTGAATGGAAGAAGAATGGAATAAAAACACTAGAACAAGTACGTAAACAAACACAGAAATTTAGAGCCTACCAAAAACGAAATCGCACACAAGAGCCACAAGAGCAAACATCTTCTGTAAAAGATATACCGTTTTATAATTGGCTTGAACAATAAAAAGGAGAGTATCTATGTTAACGAAAGCTCAAATTCGCCATTGTTTGGATGTTATGGCCGATATGTATCCAGATGCCCATTGTGAGCTCAATCATTCAAATCCGTTTGAATTGGTCATTGCGGTTGCTTTATCAGCGCAATGTACAGATGCGCTCGTCAATAAAGTAACGAAGGATTTATTTCAAAAATATAAAACACCGGAAGATTATTTGAGTGTGCCGCTTGAAGAGCTGGAAAATGATATTCGCTCTATTGGACTATATCGGAATAAAGCAAAAAATATTCAAAAGCTCTCTAAAATGTTAATTGAGGATTATGGAAGAGAGGTGCCACAGGATCGCGATGAATTAACGAACTTACCTGGTGTAGGCCGTAAAACAGCCAATGTCGTTGTTTCCGTTGCATTTGGTATTCCGGCTATGGCTGTGGATACTCATGTTGAAAGAGTGTCCAAGCGTCTTGGTATTTGTCGCTGGAAGGATAGCGTATTGGAAGTAGAAAAAACGTTAATGAAAAAAATTCCACGTGAAGAATGGTCGATTACGCATCATCGACTTATTTTTTTTGGCCGTTATCATTGCAAAGCACAATCACCGCAATGTAAGACATGTCCGTTGCTTGACTTGTGTCGAGAAGGAAAGAAACGAATGAAAAAGGTTATAGCTCCATGAGTGGAACGGGTTGGTTACGTGTTCCAATAGAACTGCAATGTTCTTTGTTTTTTTCTGAACCAGAAATCGTTGTGCCTGTTCGGGATATACAAGAGTGGAGAGAATTGGATGAGTATATACTATTTCCTTATGACGTTGCTTTTTTTGCTGGAATAGAGGCATATAAACCATGGGAACATGTTCATAAACATATCCCTGATCTTTTGGGGAAGTGGAAAGAAATAGAGGAGTCTTGTCGTACCTACTTTACGGAACGGCAAGCTAAACGGGCTCTGGAGCCGATGAAAGAGGGAATCTCTCTTTTATTTATGATGTTGTTTTGGGTGCATGGTAAGCCTGTGTATCTGCAGGATTGGCCATTACACGTCGATGCACTTGATATTAAACCAGTGAATGCAGTAGAACGTTTAACCTTTATTATGAAAGGTCCAGCACGTTATCATGCTTTTGTTCAACTGAGCGAATTGTTTCGCGAATTAGAAAAGCACTATGTAAAGCATCAAATAAAAAATCGCCTAAGGCAGTGAGCCTAGGCGATTTTTTATTTGATTATTGGCTTTGGTCCGTTTCACCGGAATCTGTTGTTTCTTCTTCTACTGCACCATCTTCTTTATCATCTTCTTGATTTCCTGGCTTATTATTGGAACCATTTCCATTACTATTGCCATTTCCATTACCGTTCCCATTCCCATTATTTTGTCCTGGGTTGTCTGGGGTAGTTTCTGGATTATTATTCTCTTGGCCTGGTGGTGTGACATCATCTGGCTGTTCTTGCTCAGGGTTCGTTTCTTCAGGAGTTTCTTCTGAACCATCCTCCAGTTCAGGATCTTCGTCAATTAGTTCTTCTTCCTCTGAACCATCAGGTATTGAAACGGAAGCTGAAACAGGTTTACTAGATTGTCCATTCACAGTAGCAACGACTGAGAATGTATACGTACTACCAGGTGTAGGACCATTCATTGTGAAGCCCATATCCTTTGTTGACGAAAGAACGGTTGAAGCTCCACCATCGACAGATACTCTTACCTCGAATTGAGGGGAGTCTTCTGGTTTTGGATAGCCCCATGATACATTAATAGCGTTACTTTCAGCATTATAGGTTGCGGATACACCTGATGGTGCATTGGATTCTTTTTCTTTTTCCTTTTCCTTTTCCTTTTCTTCTTCTGTTTCTTTAGTATACTCTGTTGTGACTTGTTTTGGTTCGTGTCCTTTTACATAGTACTCATAAGTTATTTGATCGCTAGGCGTGTATTGGTTAGCCTTTACAGCGGGATTTGACCCTTTAATAATGCCTACTTTTACGACACTGCTTGGCTGTTTAAAGTCTTCAGTTTGTTTTCCATTTGACACGTATTGCATGATGTTTTTGAAAATATACTTCGGTATTCTTTGAGAGGATTCCCCGAGATAATCAAAATCCTCTTTTGAATTATTATTATATCCAGCCCAAACCGTGAGCGTATAGTTTGTTGTATATCCGGCCATCCAACTGTCTTTTACAGCCGAAGATGGAATATTATGTGCCGCTCGTTCAGCTGGAGTAAAGTTTGTTGATCCTGTTTTACCGGCTACTGGAAGACCAGGAATATTCGCAAGTTGACCAGTACCGTAGCTTTCTGAAAGAACACTCTTCAACATATTTGAAATGATGAAAGCTGTTGAATCTTTCATAACCGGCTCTGATACGGTTTTATTTTTAATTTCTGTTTTATCGCGTAAAACGATTTTCTTAATCGTATGCGGCTTATTATAG
Organism: Peribacillus asahii; assembly: GCF_003570725.1. Taxonomy (GTDB): domain Bacteria; phylum Bacillota; class Bacilli; order Bacillales; family DSM-1321; genus Peribacillus; species Peribacillus asahii. Next base: position 214,626 of record NZ_QWVS01000002.1, on the reverse strand, counting down.
ATACCGTTATTTCCGAAGGCGCTATAAGCACCGGCTAAGTCTAATGTAGAAACTTCCATTCCACCACCGATTGCAGATGATTCAACAATTCCTTCTTTTGGGAAGGAGATGCCTAGATTGGTAGTAAATTGTTTAGCATTGTCTAAACCTACTTCTTGCAATGTTTTTACAGCAGGAATATTCAATGAACGGCCTAATGCCTCACGAATGGTCATCGTACCGTAATGACGACCAGATGCGTTTTTAAGTGGCGTGCCATCGCTATACGCGTATGGTTCATCGGTAATTTGATGATACGTAGACCAGTTTAAATATTCAACCGCTGGGCCGTAGTCAATAACCGGTTTAATTGTTGAACCCGGAGAACGCTTCGTATCTGTTGCATAGTTCCAACCGCGTTTTACACTTGTATTGCGTCCGCCGCCTATAGCTCGTATTTCGCCTGTTTGTGTGTCGAGCAGCGTAATACCAGCTTGAAGGGTTTCGTTTGGATAGCTGATGATATCATCGTTATTTAATAGATTAAAGACATATTCTTGAGCATCTTTATCAATCGTTGTATAGATCTCAAGTCCATCTGTAAAGATGTTATAGTCGCCCATTTCTTGCACTTCCTCGATCACTAAATCGACAAAGGCATCATAAGGCGTTGTGTCCACTTGACTTGTATCTTTTGGTTTTAGTCCGTCTTCAATGCTCTTGCTTTGAGCATTTTTCATTTCTTCATCTGAAATGTATCCATGCTTATTCATTAAATGCAACACTACATCGCGGCGTTCTTTTGCTCGATCTGGGTGTCCGTATGGTTCATAGCGACTTGGGCTTTGAGGAAGACCCACAAGCATTGCTGCTTCATGTAATTCTAATTCATCTAAATCTTTTCCATAATATGTTTTAGCAGCCGTTAAAATCCCATTTGCATTGTTAGCGAACCAGATTTTATTGACATACATTTCTAAAATTTCTTCTTTTGTATATTTACGTTCAAGTTGAATAGATAACCACATTTCTTGTACTTTTCGTTTAATCGTTTTATCTGGTGTTAGATAAGAACGTTTGACGACCTGTTGCGTAATCGTACTACCACCTTGTGACCCAAATCCGCTAGTGATATTAGCCATAACAGCGCTAGTGAAACGAAGAAAATCGACCCCGTTATGTTTATAAAATCGACTGTCTTCCGTTGCTAAAAAGGCGTTTTCAACGAGATCTGGAATGTCTTCATAATTGACGTAATCGCGCTTTTCTTTACCGACTTCAGCTAATAATTCGCCGTTCACATCTCTAATTTTTGAAGAAACGGGATCTTTTAACAAGCTTTCATCTAATTTTGGAGCATCGCTAATAAAATAAGCTAAAGTTCCTAATCCAGCGAGTAGAACGACAATTCCAATCGTTACGAGAGTCAGAAAAATTCGTTTGAGCAACGTTTTAGGCTGTTTAGGGCCTTTGGATTCCTTTTTCTGTTTTTCCGCTTGTTTACGACGTCGTTCGCCTCGCGTTGTATATTTTTCATCCATGATGCTAACCTGCCTTTCTAAACAAACATACTAAAAATTTTCTTTAATAAGTAAATCTATTACTTTAATATAGTCAATTCTTGGTTGAAAGCCAAGAGGAATCTTTGTTGAGGTTGTCTCCACCTCTTGGATTGTAATGGATTTACGCCCGCCGGCATGCATTCTTTCCCAATAAACGAACAACTCCTTTGCAGGCATAAGGTAAATCGTATCTGTTATTGAAAAACGCATAATGACAAAGGCAATTCCTCCTTGTGCCGTAACAGCCTGCATATGTTTAATCTGATGGTCATGAAAGTTTTTTAATGGAAAGGAAGCTGTGCTCTTTGTTTCCTTCGCTTCAAAATCAATATATTTTCCTTTATATACACCATTATAATCAGTTGTTGATGCCTGTTTAAAGTAGGCCTCTTTAATAATTGCGGCACTTCTTTTAGGGTAATGGACATCAACGATTTGAATCGGTGTTGGTTTTTTGTGGATAACAGCAATTCCATTTGTTAAGTAGTATTGATTGGTTTCGTTTAAATCGTCCTCCAATGTTTTTCCTCGATTACTATAGCTCATTTCTTTTGAGTGTGAGGGTTTTATTTTAGCTGGTTGCGGCATAAATTTACGCCCATTTGGATAATGAAAGGCCAACGTTCTTCCTCCTTTTCCACCTAATCGTATGATAGCAAAAAAAGTGAAAAAAAGGTGAATAAAACGAATCATTTCTCAAAACGATAGAGAATAGTTACGAAAAAACTATAAAATTGTCACAATTTACCGTAAATGGTTATGTAATGACGGTAATGTCGTTGTTTGATTCTTTTCATTAATCATAGTATCTCACATAGTCTATCAAAACATAAATAGGTGGTATGTAGATGAATCAGCAACTTCTTAACACAATAAAAGGTTTAACGCAAAAAGGGAATAGAGATAATATCTCAAGAACAAAGGCCTATGAGCATTTTTTTAGCAAACATCCGGAAATTAGATGGTCCTTATTGGCTGGCGTAGTGTCTAGAAATGCAGGGTGGAATATGTGTGATCTTGCAGGGAACTGGTTGCCACATATTTTGACAGAACGCTATCGCCGCCAATTATTTTTAACGTATGAAGAAGCTAATTGGAGAATTTTTCAAGATGCTTACCCGCAATTATTGCTCTACCATTATTCAAAGAAATACAATTGTCCTCTGTTTCATTTAGGGAAACATTTTTTTATGACGACTTTCATGGAGAAAGAGTGGCAGCGGTTTTGGCGGCTTCGAGATGAAAAGCGGCTCGTATATGCCTTAATTATTAATGAGCAGCATGTTATTGAGCGGCCGGTTATTCGAAAGCGCTCGTTTATTTTTCATTCTGTTTTATTTTTACTGCAAGATTGGCTTCATTACAGTACGGTTTTGTTTCCAACTTGCTTCGGGCAACTGTATGGTTTTTCCGTTGCGAATTTTTGCGATGTAGATGCCCGCATCCATCTTGGGAAGAAACTATATGAGCTTCTATTTGCACCTAACCTCTTTCCTTTATTTTATCAATTTGTTCTTACAACGGAGCCGACGGGGGCGCGCTATGATTATGAACAATATGGGAATCATAATCCTATAGCAATGACACCGACGCTGCGAAAGACATATCCTATTATTTATCATTCAATAGATGGAACGGATCAATGGGATGTAAGAAATAGGATTAAACCGAAGTGGTTTCGTGCACCCAAAACGATGAAAAACGTTTGCTTAACCGATTGGTATTATAAGAAACAGCAGCATATAGAGACAATAGTTAATATAATGTCGAAGTAACTGATAAATAGAGAATTAGCACTTTTTTTGCCGATTTCCTTCTAGTTTTGTCAAGCAAGAAGGTCTTAGCTAACAAAACAAGAATAGTATTAACTAGTAAAGACAGGGAGGGATGAACAAATGAGAAATAAAAACGTTGCAATCGATGAGGTGTTGGCGATGATTGCAGATATTCATTCAAGCCTAGATGGTTTAGAAAAATCCTATGGCCTTGCTGTTAATACAGAGCGTTGTAAGCTATGGTCTGAGCAATATAAAATGGTCAATCAAGCACAAGAAGCATTAGACGCAGTTGAGTCATCCTTAAAACAGAGTCCTGCGTATTCGATAAAGTTAGAGAAAGTACCTAAGAATATACAAGTAACGCCTAGTTTAGGCTATTAATAATAACAAGATGCAGCTGGAATTCAGCTGCATTTCTTTTTGAGCTGTTCTCTATTATAATTTAGAAGACTATGTTTATTGATATTGTTGAATTTATAAAATATTTAACAGTGCTAATTAGAAAAAAGTAAAGTAGGGGAACATATGGATGAGTACCAAAAAGTGATAGATTTAACAGAGCAATTAATTGTATTGGCAAAAGAAGCAGATGCAATCTACGAAGAGGTTCGAAAGGATGGGGAAGAGAGGGATTTCTATCATGAAGTTAAGCCGTTTGCAGATCGAGTACAGCTCGCCTGTGAACAATGGGAGCAAAGAGTAAAACAATGGATGAAAGAAGCGGAGTTTAAGCACTTATTTCCGCAACAGATCGAACAGACTGCTCAGAACCTCACAGATGTATCTGTTCAAGCTTTTTTTCCGAAAACAAGTTATAAACGATTTAAGAGTCATGTGCAGTCAGTGTTATTTATTCTACAAAATGTTAAGATGGAAAGCATGCGTATATTGGCACAAAAAGGTAAAGAAGACTCCGCACTTTAACTCACTATCTGTTGTTTCTTCACATATAGTATAGAAAAGAATGTCAGGAAATGGAGGAGGTTTCTTTCAAGATGATGAGAGCGAATTATCATCAAGGACATCCAAATCCCGGTTATTATCCGCAATCGATGCCGAATTATTGGGGAGGGTATTCTGACGGGATGCAATACCATGCTCAACCGATGCCATCGTATCCATTTCATGCAGCGGGTGATAGTGTGATGCAGCCGTATCAACACAGTGGCATCCAACAAGAACCGTACTCTTTTCAACCATATCCACAGCAGCCGGTGAATATTGGAGGGGCTCAGACTTCGCAAGGAGCAACAATGTCGTCTTATTCTCCGACATCGCAATCATTTAATCCATTTGACAATCCATTGCAGCCACAAATAAAGCGTCCGCCGTACCAAGCGTTCTCCAATCCTTATCCTAAACAGCAATTTATGCAAAAGGCCCAGCCTTCGGGTTTTCAGTCTGTGCTTAATCAATTTAAAACACAGGATGGTTCCGTGGATATTACTAAAATGATGAATACAGCGGGGCAAATGGTTAATACATTTACGCAAATGTCATCGGTATTTAAAGGAGTAGGAAGTTTGTTTAAATTAACATAAGAAAAGTGTAAGGTGCGCTCGTTTAGCCGCGCAAGCATAAGATAAGCGGCTGGCAGATCTGTTCTTTGTCTTTCGGAAAGATTGCTTCAACTAACCTATCAGTGGGGGGGATGAAGGAAGACCTCCCACTGATAGAAGTTTCACTTTATATGTTCTTATCTTTGAAAAAGGCAGAGGTTTATGTTATAGCACATAAACCTCTGCCTTTTATTCATGAATATTAATTTTGTTTCCTTTTAACTTAGGCAGCTTCAATTGGAGAACTCCATCACGATGAGAAGCAGTAACGCTTTGTTCATTAATAGGGGTAGGTAGGTGAATCGTTCTAGTTACTGTACTAGTTCCTTGTTTTCGTTGAAAGAAACGAGAGGAGGGATGTTCAAGTGTTTCGCTTTGCGTATGTGTAATCGTAATTGTCACAGCTTGTGGCAATAGCTCAATGTTGATTTGCTCTTTTTTAATTCCTGGAAGGGATGCAGTAATCAGATAATAAGTAGGTTTATTCAAAAGCTCTATAGGAAAGTTTCGTTCTCTCATAGAGCCGAAGAAGTCATCAAGTGATTGCAGCATTCCCTTTACAGGCTTTTCTGAAAAGAGACGGTCCATCGTATGCATAAATTGTGAAAAAGGCTCTCGAGACAGTTGGTTATCGTTGTTTTTTTTATCAGAAGAGGCCATCACACTGCTCCTTTCGGTTATTTCTTCACCTATAACCTATGTCAATCTACTGGGAAGAGTGAATGGTTAATCATACATCTAGTCATCTGAATGAATCTTCGTTACACTGTACAAATAAGGGGTGTAACGGAGATGAAGAAGAAATCACTTTCTGATGTAATTAAGGAATTAAGAATGAATGAGCAAATTATTCATTGGCATGAAATAGAACCGAAGGAAGCGCGGACGAAAGCGCTTCCGGATGAAGTTGATTCACGTATTCAAGCGGCTTTGAAGAAGCGAGGAATCGACAGGTTATATACGCATCAATATAGCGCTTTTCAAACCGTTCAAAAAGGAGAACATATTGTCGCTGTTACACCAACAGCGTCTGGAAAAACACTTTGTTACAACTTACCGGTTCTACAAGCGATTGCTGAAAATAATCAAAATCGAGCTCTTTATCTCTTTCCTACGAAAGCACTAGCTCAAGATCAAAAAAGTGAATTAAATGACATCATTAATGAGATGGGAATCGATATTAAAAGCTTTACCTATGATGGGGATACATCACCTGCTATCCGGCAAAAAGTTCGAAAAGCAGGGCACATTGTCATTACTAATCCAGATATGCTTCATTCAGCGATTCTTCCTCACCATACAAAATGGGTGAGCTTATTTGAAAATCTAAAATATATTGTTATTGATGAGTTACATACGTATCGAGGTGTATTCGGAAGTCATGTTGCGAATGTAATCCGCCGTTTAAAACGAATTTGTCAATTTTATGGGAGTAATCCGATTTTTATTTGTACATCAGCGACGATTGCGAATCCGAGAGAATTGGCCGAACAATTAACAGGTCATTCGATGCGATTAATCGATGATAATGGAGCACCAAGCGGTCGAAAGCACTTTGTTTTTTATAATCCCCCGATTGTGAATCAGCCGCTTAATATAAGAAAAAGTGCAACGGTTGAAGTGAATCATTTAGCCAAGCAATTTTTACAAAATAATATTCAAACGATTGTTTTTGCAAGAAGCAGAGTACGAGTAGAAATTATTTTAAGCCATCTACAAGAACTAGTAAAAAAAGAACTTGGTTCCAAATCGATTAGAGGATATCGCGGAGGATATTTACCGAAGCAGCGACGAGAAATTGAAAAAGGACTTCGAGAAGGAAGTATTATCGGGGTTGTTAGTACGAATGCGTTAGAACTAGGTGTTGATATCGGTCAGCTGCAAGTGTGTGTGATGACAGGATATCCAGGAAGCGTAGCAAGTACTTGGCAGCAAGCAGGACGAGCAGGAAGACGGCATGATGAAGCGTTAATTATTATGGTTGCGAGCTCTACTCCAATTGATCAATATATTGTGCAAAACCCTGATTACTTTTTTGATCGTTCACCAGAATATGCACGAATTAATCCTGAAAATCTCATTATTCTCGTAGATCATCTTAAGTGTGCGGCTTATGAATTACCTTTTCGAACAGGAGAATCGTTTGGTTTGCTAGAAATAGATGAACTACTAGAATATTTAGTAGAGGAGCGTGTACTACACCAAAATGGTGACAAATTTTATTGGGCTAATCAATCTTTTCCAGCGACCAATATTAGTTTGCGTTCCGCTTCTCAGGAAAATGTCGTCATTATTGACCAATCAGATGTCGCGAACGTAACTATTATCGGGGAAATGGATCGTTTTAGTGCAATGACATTGCTGCATGATGAAGCGATTTATTTACATGAAGGCATTCAGTATCAAGTAGAAAAGCTAGATTGGGAGCATAAAAAAGCGTACGTCAGAAAAGTAGATGTAGAATACTATACGGATGCCAACTTGGCTGTTCAGCTCAAAGTATTAGAGATTGATCGATCGGTAAATCGGAAACAGACAGCGATTCATTATGGCGATGTAACTGTTAATATGCTCCCGACTATTTTTAAAAAAATCCGCTTAACGACATTTGAAAATATTGGTTCGGGTCCTATTTATTTGCCTGAAGAAGAATTGCATACGAGCTCTACTTGGCTTGAATTAAGAGAAGTAGACGAAGAGATAGGGGAGAAAGCGCTCGAGCAATTATTGTTAGGTATTGCTCATGTGCTTCAGCATATTGTCCCGATTCATGTGATGTGTGATCGACAAGATATTCATGTTGTTTCCCAAATTAAAGCGAATCACACTGGATTACCAACGATTTTTTTATACGATCATTACCCGGGTGGAATTGGTTTGGCAGAGGATGTGTACAAGCGATTTGATGACATTCGAGCAGCAGCTGTACATTTAATCAGTCAATGTTTATGTGAGAACGGTTGTCCATCATGTGTTGGGATGGAACTAGACGGTATGAATGTGAAGCAAGCATGTATCGATCTGCTCAAGCAGTTTTAATCATTTGATTAGTAAATAGAGGTGTATGATATTTTGTCATTAAAATCGAAATTAAATCGTTTTAAGCCGCATATGAATAGAGAGGTGGAGCAGAATCCGCTTCAGACAAAGTCGGAAGAAAAAGCAATCCATCAAGTCGACATTCCATATGAAGATAAATGGCGTCAAAATGATACAAGCTGTTATCATTTTGATGAATCTTATTGTTTTATTCGGGAAGTCCGCTATCCGCTTGATTATCAGCATGGTCGTTACTCTTTCTCACAATTACAAACTATTATGAACCAGTGGAACGCGGTGTCTTTTGATCACCCTCTATCTGGGAAGGGGCTGGATAGTGGAGATTTATTCTTTTTTGATACTGAAACAACAGGGCTTAGCGGTGGTGCAGGAAATACGATTTTTTTGCTCGGGTATGCCTATGTAACGGAAACAGAAGTGATTGTGAGACAGCACATTTTGCCGCAACCAGGTCATGAAATTCCGCTGTATCAAAGTTTTTTAGAGCGAATTAATTATGAAACACTCGTTACCTATAATGGTAAATCTTTTGATTGGCCACAGTTAACGACACAGCATACGCTCATTAAAGAGCATGTGCCGAAGCTTCCAGAGTTTGGTCATTTTGATTTGTATCATGCTTCAAGACGGCTTTGGAAAGATCAATTAGAGCGAGTTAAATTATCCGTTGTTGAAACAGACATTCTTGGAGTTGAACGAGTAAATGATATCCCTGGTTATTTAGCCCCGATGATTTATTTTGATTTCGTTGAGCGGAAGGATCCGGAAATTTTATTTGGAATTTTGAAGCATAATGAGTTAGATATTTTATCGCTGATTTCTTTGTACATTTATATTTCGAGACAAATTTTACAAATGGATGGGCACACCGATGAATCTATTAAAGTAGCTCGCTGGCTTGATTACATTGGGGAACAAGAAGTCGCTGTTTCAACGTATGAAGCAGTGAGAAAGTCAGGAAGTAATGGAGATCGGTTAACTGCTAGTCACGCTCTTGCTTTTCAAAAAAAACGCCAAAAGCAGTTTCAAGAGGCTCTGGATCTTTGGCAAGAGATTGTGAAACATGGAAATTCGCAGCAACGAATAGAAGCTAGTATTGAATGTGCAAAATTACACGAACATCAATTTAAGGATATTGTTTCGGCCCTTGATTATACGGAAAAAGCCTTGCAGGAAATAGAGAAAATCGTATCAAACAAAAAAGTGTCCAAATGGCAAGAGGATCTTGAAAGAAGAATCAGTCGTCTAAAACGTAAACGAAATCATGATGGTTAACAGTTAACACTTTACTGTATTGAAATATATAGAAAGAAAGTGGAGATTGGAAGCATGTATAAAACGATTTTAGTTTTATTTTTTGTTGTCCTTTGCCTAACGATTATTGTTTTTATAACGTTTAAGGAGAGTTTCTATTCTTTCTTATGAGGGAAAATTAGGTCTTTTCATCAGTACACGTGTACCTTTCGCTTCATAGTCTGTAAGTGTAAGGCAAAACTAAGACGAAAGGGGACGCTTTTATATGTTTAATCGTAACTCGGGCGGCTTTAAACCATTTCCTGGGAAGGTACCTACAAACGTTGCAGGTGCTGCGATGGGAGGAGCACCTTATTTTCCATCAACACCTTGCCCTATGCCAACTAACGTCTCGCCAGCGCAATTTGGTCCTATGCCATCTCAAACTTTACCAACACAGGTTGCGCCAACACAAGTTGCTCCGGCACAAGTTTCACCAACTCAACAAGTAGTGAAAACAAATGTCTTTAATACGGTTGTTCCACATGTTCATCCAACACATACAACGACTGTTAATAAACATGTGTTTACGCATCAACACTATTTTCCTCAAACACAATCGGTTGTGAATCAGTGCTTCAATCAACAAATGGTATGTTGTCCGCCACCTCCGTGTTGTCCACCGAGACCATTTGGATTCTAATTGATATAAGGGCAACGTTGCCCTTATATCCATACATAAGAAAGGGATGTAAAGCATGTAATGAAGGTTTTGTATGTGACAGGCTATAAAGCTTTTGAATTTGGTATTTTTAAGAATGATCATGAAGCGGTCAAATATATAAAAAAATCGATTAGAAGTCGTCTGCAGCCTTTAGTGGAAGAAGGGCTAGAATGGGTCATTATTTCTGGGCAGTTAGGAACAGAATTGTGGACAGCTGAGGTTGTTTTTGAGCTGCAGCAAGAAGACTTGAATATTAAGCTTGGGATTCTATTGCCGTTTTTAAAGCAAGAAGAATCGTGGAATGAGGTAAATCGAGCGTACTATGAATCGATATTAGCACGAGCTGATTTTGTGGATGCTATTTTTAAAAGGCCTTATGAAGGGCCGCAGCAATTACGTATTAAAAATGAGTATATGATTCAAAAAAGTGACGCTATGCTGATTGTTTATGATGCAGAAAAAGAAGGGTCACCAAAGTTTGCTTATTTCGCCGCGCTTAAGCGTCATGAACAAGAAGAATATCCGATTTTCATTATTAGTTTAGATGACCTTCAGCAGGCCGCTGAAGAAAGCGAGTGGACAGATTAATCGTTAGCGTACATTGTTTCACGTAAAGCTCTGTTGAAGAATGTTGTTGTTTTATGCAGTTTTGGCTTAAATCAGCCAAAAATCAACAATATGATTAGAAGCTCACGTAAAAATGATAAGTTTCGTTGACAAATCCGTAGAGATTTGAAAAAATATAATCAAATTAGATGATTAGCGAAAGTATTGAGGTGAAATCTTATGCTATCTGATAAGATCAAATTAACGGCTAAAGATATTTTAGAGAAAGATTTTAAAACAGCTATGCGCGGTTATAAACCAGAAGATGTAGATCAGTTTTTAGATTTGATTATAAAAGATTATGAAGCCTTTCATCAAGAAATTGAAGACTTGAGGCAGGAAAATCTCAAGTTGAAGAAACAAGCGGAGGCTGTTACACCCCAACGCTCGGCACAGCCTGTACAAAGCACGTCTCCAGGGACAACAAACTTTGATATCTTGAAGCGTCTATCCAATCTAGAGAAACATGTTTTTGGCAGTAAATTGTTTGACTAGGGACTGATTTTTTTAGTCTGTCATTAATTTCTATTGTTTTTTATTATGAAGTTGGATATAATTATTTATGTTGACGTTTGGGTAATTGCTGTAGCATTTTTGCTATAGAGGAAAGTCCATGCTCGCACGGGCTGCGATGCCCGTAGTGTTCGTGCCTGGCGAAAAAATAAGCTTGGGCAACAGTTGAACTGTTGACGGCTGGGAAAATGCCTAAGTCCATTTTGGATATGGCATGAATACCTATAAAAGTGCCACAGTGACGTAGCCTTTCTAGAAATAGAAAGGGTGGAACGCGGTAAACCCCACGAGCGAGAAACCCAAATTATGGTAGGGGCGCTTTCTTTCTCGGAAATGAACGAGAAGAAGGACAGAAGCAATTGTTTCTGTAGATAGATGATTACCACCAAAGTACGAGATGATAAGTCGCTTGCAGTACTGAGGAACAAAACATGGCTTATAAAACGTCTTCATATATGAATGGCAACCTATAACTCTCCTTTTAGTAAGGAGAGTTTTTGTCTGTTTGTTAAACTTTCACAAACGAGTAGGTAAATGTACTTAAACCTCTACACGAAATAAGTAAAATCGCTTATTATAAGGAGAAGTGTAAATTTAATCGGGGGTTTGAAGGAAGTGACAGACATAAAATCTAAAATCACTATTCCAGATATTTATTCTTTATTACAATCTGCGCTGCAACAAATGGAAGAAGGCGCACTTGTTTTTTCGCAAGATGGAAAAATTCTTGACTGTAATAGTTCAGCAGAGATTATTACAGGGTATTCAGGATTTGAATTACATACAGTATTTTTTTCGTCCTTGTTATCGAATAGAGAAGACTATTTATCGATTCGCAAGGCACTAGAGAAGGAAGTTTATCATATTAATTCATTCGATATGGTTCGGAAAAATGGAGAACATTATACGAGTAAGCTTAAAATTAGTAAAACGGAGATTGGTCAATCGACACAGCTTTTTTTAGTTACTTTTGGGAATAGTTCTTTTCAAAGTAGAGCAGAGCAAGAACTATTAGTTGCTAGAAAAATATATGAAAACATTGAAGAAGGCGTATTATACACCGACCGCAAAGGAAAAATTCTATCTGTTAATCCTGCATTTGAAATCGTAACAGGGTATCTAGAAGAGGAAGTACTCGGGAAAAACCCGAATATTTTGCAATCGGGTTACCATCAAGCTGATTTTTATCAAGCGTTGTGGAAGGATGTTCATGAAAAAGGGTATTGGAGAGGGGAGATTTGGAATAAGAGAAAGAATGGTGAGATTTTCCCGGAATGGCTCACAATTAGTTCTATTTCCAATGAATATGGCCGTGTAACGAATTATGTAGCCGTATTTTCCGATATTACAGATCGCAAGCAAAAAGAAAAACAAATTCAAAAGTTATCCAATTATGATGCATTAACAGGTACGACGAATCGTTATATATTATCTCAAGAGTTGCTGCGGTTGATTGAAACAGCTAATAAATATAATCAATTGCTTGCTGTTTTATTTCTTGATTTAGATCGATTCAAAGTGATTAATGAAACATTAGGACATAGTTATGGAGATTTATTATTAAAAAAAGTTGCCTCTCGTATTAAAGGGATGTTAAAAAATAAAGATTTAATTGCACGTTTTGGAGGCGATGAATTTGTCATCGTTTTACCGAATATTAAGCATGCGAAGGAAGCTGTTCAAGTTTCAGAGGATATTATACAGGCTTTGGAGCAACCTTTTTTCCTTGATAATCAAGAAGTGTATGCGACGACGAGCATTGGTATTTCCTTATATCCACATGATGGTGATGGCGTAGATCTATTGATTAAAAATGCAGAAAAAGCGATGCATAAAGCAAAATTAAACGGCGGAAGCAATTTTGAATTATTTTATAAAGAACTACAGCCCCTTAATGAGTCAAGGCGCATCATTCTTGAAAATGGATTGCGAAAAGCGATAGAGAATGATGAACTAATGCTATATTACCAGCCGCAAGCTTCTTTGAAGACCGGACAACTCACTGGAGTGGAAGCACTTTTACGTTGGCATCATTCAGAATTGGGCTATATTTCTCCAGGTGAATTTATTCCAATCGCTGAAGAAACAGGGTTGATTATTCCAATTAGTGAATGGGTTATTAATCAAGCTTGTGAAGATGTTAAGCGATTACATGTTTCAGGGCATACTAATCTTAAAATCGGGATTAATATTTCAGGTGTGCATTTTAGTCAAAGTGATTTTGTGAAAAAGGTAAGTGGAATTATTCAAAATACAAATATTAATCCATATAATGTGGATTTAGAATTAACAGAAAGTATGATTATGCCTAATGCGGAGGACTCTATTGAGAAGTTAGTGAGGCTTAAGCGAATGGGTCTGAAATTATCGATTGATGATTTTGGTACAGGTTATTCATCTCTTAGCTATCTTCCTCGCTTTCCAATTGATACATTAAAAATCGATCAAAGCTTTGTTCGAAATTTAATGTCGGTTAAAGGAGATGCCGCGATTATCAAAGCAATTATTACGATGGCTAAAACACTACAGCTAGATATTATTGCTGAAGGAGTCGAAGATGAAAAACAATTAGACTTTCTTAAGCAGGAGAAGTGTGATATTATTCAAGGGTTTTATTTATCTAAACCGATCCCTTTTCCAGAGCTAGTGCAATTTTTAGAAATGTGGAATCCGGACATGTTAAGCGGAAAGTAGGTGCTATACAAAATGAAATCATTTGACATCATTGCCACGTCAGCAATGGGATTAGAATCTGTTGTAGCCAAGGAAGTGCGCAATCTCGGCTATGAATGTACAGTAGACAATGGGAAAGTTATATATAAGGGAGACGCGACGGCGATTGCTCGCTCTAACCTTTGGTTAAGAAGCGCCGATCGGGTTAAAATTAAAGTGGGCGAATTCAAGGCAACTACATTTGATGAATTATTTGAAAAAACGAAAGCATTAAATTGGGAAGATTATTTATCGGTGGATGCAGAGTTTCCTGTTAGTGGAAAATCTGTTAAATCTACTTTATACAGTGTGCCGGACTGCCAAGCGATTGTTAAAAAGGCTATCGTTGACCGCTTAAAGCATAAATATAAGCAAGTATCGTGGTTTACGGAAAGTGGTCCTCTTTTTAAAATTGAGGTAGCGATTTTAAAAGATATCGTCACGTTAACGATTGATACATCCGGGGCGGGTTTACATAAGCGGGGATATCGCAGCGGACAAGGTGAAGCTCCTCTTAAAGAAACAATGGCTGCAGCTTTAATTTTGTTAACCAATTGGCATGCAGATAAACCATTTATCGATCCGTTCTGCGGTTCAGGAACGATTCCGATTGAAGCGGCTTTAATTGGACAAAATATTGCACCAGGCTTTAATCGTGAGTTTGTATCAGAAAGCTGGGGCTGGTTTGATGCGAAGATTTGGGATGACGTACGTACAGAAGCTGAAGATTTAGCAAAGTACGATCAACCGCTAGATATTTCTGGTTCTGATATTGATCACCGAATGGTTGAGATTGCGAAGGCGAATAGTGTCGAAGCGGGGCTTGGTGATCTCATTGATTTTAAACAAATGCAAGTGCGTGATATTTCAACGAAGAAGGAATATGGTGTAATTGTCGGCAATCCCCCATATGGAGAGCGGATTGGAGAGAAGAAAGCAGTCGAAAAGATGTATCAAGAAATGGGGCAGGCCTTTGCTAAGCTGGATACCTGGTCAATCTATATCATCACATCTCATCCAGACTTTGAGCGATTGTATGGTAAGCCAGCTACGAAGAAGCGTAAGCTCTTTAACGGGTTTATTCGTACAGATTATTATCAATACTGGGGGAAACGTCCGCCGCGTAAAGGGTGATAGGTCAATTTTTGTAAAAAATATGGTTATGGGCGTTTGATAATTCGTTCCAACCTTGCTTATCATTCCCTTTTCTGCTATTCTAAAGAAGAATTATTTTTGTTCTAGGTTTAAGGAAAGCCCTTAATATTTCATGAGCAAGGATAGTAATACAATGTGTCGTAAGCGCACTAGGAGGCAACAAAAATGGAACAAGGTAAAGTAAAATGGTTTAACGCAGAAAAAGGTTTTGGATTCATCGAACGTGAAGGTGGAGACGATGTATTCGTACATTTCTCAGCAATCCAAGGAGAAGGATTCAAAACATTAGAAGAAGGACAAGACGTGACTTTTGAAGTAGAACAAGGTCAACGCGGACCTCAAGCTTCTAACGTTACTAAAGCTTAATTCTAAAAACACAGACAGACTCTCCATTAGGGAGTCTGTTTTTTTATGTAAAGCTGCTAATCCATCATACTGTTTAGCGTCCAATTATGTAAAAATCTTGACCATTTTAAAAAAATAAAGGATAATATAAATTTGTCTTAGAATATATACTACATAGGAATAATTGACTGTTCCTTTATAAAAAATAGAGAAGATGTTAAACAAAGGGGAGACAAAAATGCTTAAAACACTACCTTTTCCAGTTACTAAAGAAGATTCTTTTTATGATAAACTTTCCGAATGGATCGGTGATGTTTTTTACGATATTCTTCCCGATAAAGGCTTTGAGCTACGTGATGAGCAAGTTTTTATGGCTTTTCAATTAGAAAAAGCATTTAAGGAAAAGAAGATAAGCTTTGCTGAAGCAGGCGTTGGAACAGGGAAAACCCTTGTGTACTTACTGTATGCGCTTTGCTATGCGCGTTATACGAATAAACCGGCGATTATCTCTTGTGCGGATGAAACGCTGATTGAACAGCTTGTCAAAAAAGAAGGAGATATTCAAAAGATTAAGGATGCCCTTGGTATTACGATGGATGTACGCTTAGCGAAATATCATAATCAATATGTGTGCTTGAAGAAACTGGATTATGCAGTCAATCATATCGATTCAGAAGGGATTGATCGATTGTATGATGAATTACCTAGCTTTGTACATAATCAGGGATCTATGACCTCCTATACTCCTTATGGAGATCGAAAGCAGTATCCATATTTAGATGATGAAGACTGGGGCCAAGTTGGTTGGGATGCGCTGCAAAACTGCTTTACTTGCGATAAGCGTCATCGTTGTGGACAAACATTATCACGTGACCATTATCGAAAAGCGACGGATTTGATTATTTGTTCTCATGATTTCTTTATGGAGCATGTATGGACAAAGGAGAAGCGTAAACGAGAAGGTCAATTGCCATTGTTGCCTGAGCATAGCTGTGTGGTTTTTGATGAAGGTCACTTACTTGAATTATCTGCTCAAAAAGCACTTACGTATAAAATTGGTGAGCAAACATTAGAAACAGTGCTAGAGCTTTTATCTGCGAATCAAGTACGTGAAGAAACTTTATTTATGATTGAAGACTTAATTGATCTTAATGAAGAATTCTTTTACCTTTTAAAAGAAAAGGCGATTCCTGTCAGCGGTTCAAATCGTTATGAAATTCCTTCATCGACACAATTAACAAGCTTTGCTCTTACATTTCAGCGGCAAATTGAAAAGCTGGAAGAAAGTTTAGTATTTGAAGCAGAAATGTATACGATTAATGAGTATGATTTGAATGTTGTTGAAGAATATTTAGAACAACTTGGGTATTCGTTATCGTTGTTTGCTAGAAACGAACAAGCGATTACGTGGTTTGAAGAAAATGCTGAAACGAAAACGCTCGTTATTATGCCGCGTCTTGTAAAGGATATTTTAGCCGAGCAAGTATTTAATAAACAGCTTCCCTATATTTTCTCATCTGCTACATTATCGGATAATCAATCGTTTGAGTATATTGCTGATAGTCTTGGGATTCAAGATTACTTAAGTTTTTCTGTCGAATCTCCATTTGATTACGATGAGGTAATGAGTATTTATATGCCTGCTTTTGAAGAAAGTCAAGGACAAGATAAGCTGCAGTATACGTTGAAAACAATTGAGGAAAATGAAGGAAAGACACTTGTTCTCTTTCAATCGAAGGAAGAATTACAATGGTTCCGTAAACACTGTTCAGAAAGCAGCTATCCGTTTTATTTTGAGGGAGATGCAGAAATCAGTGAACTTGTGAAAAATTTTCAAGAAGAAGAGCAGTCTGTTCTGCTTTCCTATCATTTATGGGAAGGGTTGGATGTACCGGGATCATCGCTTGAAAATGTCGTCATTTTCTCTTTACCGTTCCCACCTCATGACCCGGTTTTCACAGCGCAACGAAAAGCGGTAGATGAGCCGTTTGAAAAAGTAGATATGCCGTACATGTTATTACGATTAAGACAAGGAATTGGCCGTTTAATTCGAACGAGTGAGGATAAAGGTTCTGTCCATATTTTACTTGAAAAAGATGTGCAGCCAGCTGTAGTTGAAAAAATTGTTTCCGTTTTACCGACAAAAGTACAAGCTTAGAAAAAAGTCAAGGTGGATCATATAAGCCACCTTGACTTTTTTAGGTTTTGTTAAACAATATTGTTGATAAAATGAGTCAAAAATCAACAACGTTCTATAACAAAGCCTTCTTTATAATATAATAAGAGGGTTTTTCATTTTATTTGTATTTATTGGACAGATGTATAGTGACTTATGGCTTCTTCAATGGATTGATAGACAATATCAACCATTTGCTGCAGTTCTTCTTGTTTCATAGCTAATACTGGCATCATCGTAATAACGGGACCTAGTTCGCGAATGATTAATCCTTTTGATCGAGCTATCATAATAATTTGATTAACAATTGGTTCATGAACAG
Organism: Peribacillus asahii; assembly: GCF_003570725.1. Taxonomy (GTDB): domain Bacteria; phylum Bacillota; class Bacilli; order Bacillales; family DSM-1321; genus Peribacillus; species Peribacillus asahii. The sequence goes on along the minus strand of NZ_QWVS01000002.1, from coordinate 196,902 downwards.
AAAATGTTTCTTTCGATTTCCGATTCTTCACAATTTCAATTCCGACCATTAATCCGCGCTGTCTAATATCGCCGACAATTGGAAGCTCGTAAAGTTTAGATAAATATTGACTAAATGCTTTTGCTTTTATTTGAATATCTTTGACTAGCTCTCTTTGTTCAATTAATTCAATATTTTTTATGGCAATCGAACAGGCTAATTGGTTTCCTGTATATGTATGGCCGTGATAAAACGTTTTATGTTCTTCAGGATTACCTAGGAAGGCATTGTATACTTTATCACTTGTGATTGTAGCAGCTAATGGCATATAGCCTCCTGTAATACCTTTTGCCATACACATAATATCAGGTACTACCTGTTCTTGTTCACAGGCAAAAAGAGTTCCGGTACGACCAAATCCTACGGCTACTTCATCACAAATTAACAATACATCATACGCTCGGCATAATCGTTCCACTTCTTTCAAAAATCCATGTGGCTGTGTAATCATACCAGCTGCTCCTTGGACTAAAGGTTCGATAATTAATCCAGCGATATGCTCGGACTCCGTCTGTAACAATTCTTCAAGTCTTTTCAGGCAATACTGTTTTACTTCTTCTTCATTGCCAATTTCATTCATTCGATAGGTATATGGAGAAGGGATTGCAATTCGTTCAAATAAGAGCGGTTGGAAAATTCGATGGAACAAGTCCATTCCTCCAACGCTAACTGCTCCAATCGTGTCTCCATGATAAGCTTCATCAAGTGAAATAAATTTCTTCTTATGCTTATATTTTTGTGAATCGATATTTTGCCAGTATTGATAGGCAATTTTTAAGGCAATCTCAACAGACGCTGACCCTGTATCTGAGTAAAACACTTTAGATAAGTTTCCTGGAGTGATTTCTGCTAGTTTTTTTGCAAGTAAAATAGATGGCACATTTGCTGAACCAAGTAATGTAGAATGAGCAATTTTTTCGATTTGTTCATGCAGTGCCGAATTGAGCTCAGGATCACTATGACCGTGTACATTGACCCAAAGAGAGGCATATCCGTCTAAGTAAGCTTTTCCTTCTATATCAAAGAGGTAGCTGCCTTTTCCTTTTTCAATAATTAATGGGTTATTTTGAATATACGATTTCATTTGAGTGAACGGATGCCAAACATATTCTTTATCCCATTGTTCTAATTGTTTATTTGTGTAGGACACAATTAAACACCTCCCGAATGTGTGTAACAAAATGATTATTTTGAAGCAGTTTTTCAATGAATGAATCCATTTCTGTATGTATATTTTTGAAATTTGGCAAACAAACAAGCGGTGAAACAGCTATTAATTTTTCAATTGTTTGCACATTATCTTGATGAATCTCATTCGTATAATTAAACCGATTAAAGATGATAGATTGGATGTTTAATTGACATGCTTGTGCATATGTAAAAGTAGTCAAAGCGTCATGAATAGCACCTAACCCACTAGGGGAGACAGCGATAATCGGCAGCTCTGCATCTATTACTAAATCTTTTGTCATGTAAAAACCTGCTTTTTGTTCAATTAGTGGAACAGCCAATCCTCCAGCTCCTTCTACAAGGACTACATCAAACTCTTTTTGTAATTGTTGAATTCGATTTAAAATCCGTTGTACATCAATTTCTTGCTGAGTCAATCGGATTGCGAGATGAGGAGATGTTTCTGGTTTAAGTTGATAAATTCCTGAATTTTCCACTCCTAATTCTGTTTCAAACCAATGGAGGTCTGGATAACCTTGTATATCTTCTCTATATCCAGTTTGAAAAGGTTTACAAATCATTGTTTTAACGCCTAATTGATTCAGTGTTTTATACAAGAAACTCGTTACCACTGTTTTTCCAATATCGGTTCCGGTCCCAGTTATAAAATAAGCTTGTCCCATTCTCTTTATCTCCTTTTCTATTAAGTAATGCACTCTTACAAGTAGTTTGTTTTCTGTTTATTCTCTGTCGGCTGAGCTGTCTGCGAATCTAATATAAAACGTCGAATTTGAGGTTTTAGTCGATAAATTAAGACAGAGCATATAACACAAAGTAGTAAATCACCTGGAATTGGTAAAATCATGCCGAAGAATAAAGTGTCTTGAATGGATAAAGGTTTTTCTATAACCCATTTCATAGAACCATAAAGCCATGCACAACCAAATAGGTATACGACCGAAAGTGTGGCTGTATTAGCTAAAAAAATAGAAAATATCTTTTGTAATTGTAGTTTTTGAATGAGATATCCGTTTAATGTGGCGCCGGCAATATAGCCTAATAAGTAACCAAATGTAGGTTTGAAAATATAACCGAAACCGCCTCCTTCAGCAAAAACAGGTACTCCAATAAGTCCAATTGTTACGTAACAAACTTGACTTAACATACCAATACGGGGTCCTAATAAAGCACCAGCAAGGTAAACAGGCACAATTTGGAGTGTGAATGGTATGTACGGGATTGGAATTTTAATATAGGCTCCGACAACTGTTAGAGCGGTGAATAAAGAAATATAAGCCAATGTTTTTGCCCTCACATAAAACACCCCCCTTCACTGCATTTTAGTTTGCACTATTCACTTTAAATTGTCAACCTAAAAATTATTAGGTTAACAATAAGGGCGAGAGATTTTTTATCATAAACCAATTGATAGAAAAAGCATGATTATTTATGGACTTCACATAATATGGTAAAGTTAAAAGAAGTGAAAGGGGGAATAGCAAAGTGGCTATTGCAATCGATAAGGTTGAACGAGAATTTTTGGAATATATTAAAAAAATCGCTGCCTACCATGAGGCACTTTCTGTGATTTATTGGGACTTACGTACAGGAGCTCCAAAAAAAGGGGTCGAACAGCGTTCAGAAGTTATTGGGATGTTGTCATCTGAAGTATTTAAAATGGGTACGAGCAAGGAAATGGCTCACTTTATTGCAGTGCTTTCAGCAAAGGATAACCAAGCTCAATTATCAGAAGTAACGAAAAGAATGGTAGAAGAATGTAAAAAAAATTATGAACGTAATAAAAAGATTCCAATGGATGAATATAAGGAATTTGTCATCTTACAATCGAAATCGACAAACGCGTGGGAAGAGGCTCGTGAAAAAGCAGACTTCTCTTTATTTCAACCGTATTTAGAACAGATTGTTGCTTACACAAGAAAATTCATTGAATATTGGGGATATGAACGCTATAAGTACAATACGTTATTAGATATGTATGAACCAGGTATGACGGTTGATGTATTAGATCAAGTATTTGCCCAGTTGCGTGAACGGATTGTACCGCTGGTTAAACAAATTTCAATGAGCCCGCATCAACCAGATACATCATTTTTGTACAAATATTTTCCAAAAGAAAAGCAAAAACAATTTAGTTTAGATATTCTAAAGCAATTGGGCTATGACTTTGATGCAGGACGATTAGATGAAACTGTTCATCCATTTGCGACAGGGATTAATCGCGGCGATGTGAGGGTGACGACTCGCTATGATGAATATGATTTTCGCGGAGCTATATTCGGAACGATTCACGAGTGTGGTCATGCAATTTATGAACAAAACATTTCAAGTACGTTAACAGGAACATTGTTAGACGACGGGACCTCGATGGGAATTCATGAATCGCAATCGCTATTTTTTGAGAATTTTATTGGACGAAATAAGCACTTTTGGGAGAAGCAATATTCGTTGTTACAAAAATACGCTCCGGAACAATTTACCGGCGTATCACTAGAGAGCTTCTACCGAGCCATTAATGAATCAAAACCTTCGCTTATTAGGGTAGAGGCGGATGAACTTACATATCCTCTTCATATTATGATTCGTTATGAAATTGAAAAATCGCTATTTGATGGTGAATTAGAAGTAAAAGATTTACCGAAAGTATGGAATGATAAATATGAAGAATATTTAGGGATTGTGCCAGACAATGATGGAGTAGGTGTTTTACAAGATGTGCATTGGTCTGATGGAAGTTTTGGTTATTTCCCATCTTATGCACTAGGGTATATGTATGCAGCCCAAATAAAACAAACCATATTGAGGGACTTGCCTCATTATGACCAGCTATTAGCAAGCGGTAACATCGAACCAATTAAGAAATGGTTGAATGAACGGATTCATCAGTATGGGAAAATGAAGAAACCGTTAGACATTTTGAAGGAAACGACAGGAGAAGGTCTAAATGCACAATACTTGATTTCCTATTTAGAGGATAAATATAGGGATGTCTATAAATTGAATTGAATCATCAACAAAAGCCTTGGATTCCAAGGCTTTTGTTGATGATTCGGCATATTATACAGTCTTCCGATTTTAAGTACATGGTTTCTAACGGACAAATTTATGTATAATAGTAAGGGGAGTGTTTTGTACAATTAAACTATAGAAGTAAATTTGTAATTTTCAAAAAATACGAACAATGAATCTTTATTCTTGAAATAAGTTCGTCTTTTTCTTAAAAAATAGCTTTTCAAAAGTGTGTAACGTTGCTATAATGCATGTATTGCATCTAATAGTTTCGCTCGTATAATCGTGGGGATCGGCCCACAAGTTTCTACCGGATTACCGTAAATAATCCGACTATGAGTGGGAAATAAATCTTGTGTATCACGAATGATGAATGTATTCACATTCGTAGAAGCCCGAGAACTATTGTCTCACTTAACAGACAATTGTTCTCGGGCTTTTTGCATAGTTCAAAATCGTGATATTTGCCTAGATGGCTAACAGATAAACATCCTAGATTGGGAGGAAGCTTTATGCAGCTTTTAAAGGAAAAGATTTTAAACGAAGGAGAAGCTCTTTCGGAAACAATTTTGAAGGTAGACTCGTTTTTGAATCACCAAATGGACCCGGTGCTTATGAAAAAAATGGGGGAAGAATTTGCAAAGAGATTTGAGGGCAAAGAGATCACAAAAGTGTTAACGATTGAATCGTCAGGAATTGGTCCTGGTTTGATGACGGCATTAACATTAGATGTACCTCTAATCTTTGCTCGTAAACGTAAATCATTGACGTTAACGGAAGATTTAATCACTTCTTCTGTTCACTCGTTCACGAAACAAGAAACAAATACTATTACGGTTTCTAATAAGTATATTGTTCCAGGAGATAAAGTCTTAATTATTGATGATTTTCTTGCGGTAGGTCAAGCGGCAAGAGGCTTAGTAGATATTTGTAACCAGGTTGATGCAGAAGTCGTTGGGATTGGAATTGTCATTGAAAAAGCTTTCCAAGATGGAGGCAAGGAATTGCGAGATCAAGGCTTCCAAGTGGAATCGCTTGCTCGAATTCAAGCATTGAAAAAAGGCGAAATTACTTTTGCAGAAGAAATGGAAGGAGCCACGATTCATGTCTAAACAGTCACCTGTGAAGGTTGGTTCACTTGGGTTACAGCATGTTCTTGCGATGTATGCAGGGGCGGCTGTTATTCCTCTAATTGTCGGCGGGGCTTTAAAGTTAACCGCTGAGCAATTAACGTATTTAGTTTCGATTGACCTTTTAATGTGTGGAGTTGCTACTCTGCTTCAAGTTTGGAAAAATAAATTTTTTGGAATTGGTCTTCCTGTTGTATTAGGGTGTACATTTACAGCCGTAGGTCCTATGATTACAGTCGGAAGTGAGTATGGGGTTACAGCTATCTATGGTTCTATTTTAGTTTCTGGATTGATTGTCCTTTTAATTAGTAACTTTTTTGGGAAATTGGCAATGTTCTTTCCTCCAGTTGTAACAGGTTCCGTCGTAACGATTATCGGGCTTACGTTAATTCCTGCTGCGATTAATAATATGGGGGGCGGACAAGGAGCACCTGATTTTGGAGCATTAGATAATATTGGTTTAGCTTTTGGAACATTAATTTTTATTCTTCTTATGTACAAGTTTTCTACTGGTTTCATTCGTTCTATTTCGATTTTAATCGGGTTGATTGGTGGAACAATTGTTGCTTATTTTATGGGGAAAGTAAGCTTTAAAGCAGTAGAGGATGCATCGTGGCTACACATGCCTGAACTGTTTTACTTTGGTACACCTACCTTTAATGTAACAGCTATTATTATTATGACATTAGTAGCTATTGTTAGTTTAGTAGAATCAACGGGCGTCTATTACGCATTAGGAGAAATTACGGGTAAAGACATTAAAGAAAAAGATTTAGTTGGCGGATATCGTTCAGAAGGTATTGCGACGATTATCGGTGGATTATTTAATTCTTTTCCGTATACAGCTTTTTCGCAAAACGTGGGCTTAGTTCAATTATCGGGTGCTAAATCCAAGAATGTTATTTATACAGCAGCTGGTATTATGATTGTAATTGGATTTATGCCAAAAATTGGTGCGTTTACAACTATCATTCCTTCCGCTGTTTTAGGTGGAGCAATGATCGCTATGTTTGGTATGGTAGTAGCAGCTGGTATCAAAATGCTAAGTAAAGTAGATTTTAATTCACAAGGAAATTTATTAGTTATTGCTTGCTCTGTTGGAATGGGTCTAGGTGTTTCCGTTGTCCCGGGTTTATTTTCTCAAGTTCCAGCGAGTATGAAGGTTTTAACGGATAGTGGAATTGTTACTGGTAGTTTAACAGCTATTGTTCTGAATATTGTGTTTAATATGATTCCATCGAAAAAAGAGAAACAGGCTCCTGTAGAAGTGAAAAAAGCGGCTTAATATAAAAAACTATCTTGTTAACTCGAATTTGAGTTAACAAGATAGTTTTTTTGTCAATATCTTCTCTCCCCTTGCATATACTGTAAATAATATATAGAGAGAAAGTAAGTGAGCCGAGATGGAGAAGAAATATTGTTTACATTGTCAAACGCTATGCAGTGAAGAAAATGTATGTAAAGTATGTGGTAAGCAAGAATTTTGCAGCCTTATTATTAAAGTTCAATATCAATCTGAAAAAGATTCGAAAACAAACTATTAAAAAACCTAGTAAGTATGATACTTTATCATACTTACTAGGTTTTTTAGATAGTATGAAAAAGTTGCTCTTACATCTTAATCATCAAGATGATATGAATAGTTCCGGTGTTGTGAAGGTGGATAGGCAGGCAAATAGCTTTTTCAAATCCATACATTTTTGCTTTGCCGACAAGGACAGTAGGCGGAGTAATATCCATACTGATGTTATTTTGTGCCAAGGTAGTAGCTAAGTTCCCTGCAATCATATTACCAAGCTCTGAAGTAAACGATTCTAACATTTCACCTTCAAGAGGCATGCCAAACATCGCTTCTCCAATTTTACTCATGCATGATTCAGAGCCTTCGATAATTAATCTGCCTGGTATATCTCCTGTCATTCCAATTAATACACTAAGAGCTTCTTGTTCGAAAGGTTGGTTAATTAGGTTTGGTTTGTCCGTTTCCATTGTGAGTGGTAATACTGACTTTACAGCTGAAATCGTTCCATTTAAAACAGTTGTAACATGAGTACTAATGGCCATTTTTATTTCCTCCGATTTCATGAATTTCTTCTATCATACCAAAGAAATAGTCTTAAACTCCTATTCGTTTTTAAAAATTTATGAATTTTATTTACAGGGAGAATGCTACTTTGAATAATCCTTCAATGACTGGAGATATTAACCACTAATTGAAGGAGTGGGAACATGGCTTATGTATTGTCTTCAGCTCATGCAGAGTTGCCTTATGCGTTAACACAGGACGCGATTATGGAGTTCTCAAGAGAGCTTTTTGGAGAATCATTTAAGAATATCGAACGATTATTACAAGCATTTAAAAATGGACAAGTGCAAACGCGTTATTTGTCCAATCATCTAGAATGGTTTAAAGAAGACCGGACCTTTGCGGAAAGAAACGACATGTATATCAATCAAGCGGTTCAATTCGGTGTAGAGGCGGTTAAGAAGTGTTTAACAAATGAACGATTTTTAAAAAGGGAAGTAGCAGAGAACGAAATTGATGCTTTTTTTTACATATCTAGTACAGGAATTGCAACACCAACGATTGAAGCTCGAATTATGAATATTCTCCCATTCCGTCCACATACAAAAAGGATTCCGATTTGGGGGCTTGGGTGTGCGGGAGGTGCGAGCGGACTTGCGCGCGCTTTTGACTATTGCCAAGCTTATCCTAAAGCAAAGGTGCTTGTACTTAGTGTAGAGCTTTGTAGTTTAACGTTTCAGAAACGGGATATTTCTAAAAGCAATATCATTGGAACATCGCTTTTTTCCGATGGGGTAAGCTGTATTTTAGTATGTGGAGACGACGTGCCAGCAGCGGAGCTTTCCAGTAGAGACCAGCAGTTTCATGTGCTTGCGAGTCAATCAACACTTATGCCTAATTCATTAGATGTTATGGGCTGGAATGTGAAAGATGAAGGACTGTATGTTGTGTTTTCAAAAGATATTCCAACAATTGTGAAACAATGGCTAAGACCGAACGTTACAGCCTTTCTTGAAGAATATAACGTGACATTGCAAGATATTCGCTATTTTGTGGCGCATCCAGGTGGAAAGAAAGTGATTGAGGCCTATCAAGAGGCACTAGGATTTAATGAAGAGATGACATCAATTTCTATGGAGGTTTTAAAGGAGTTTGGAAATATGTCTTCTGCGACCGTTTTATATGTGTTAGAACGATTTATGGAACGTGGAGGGATACACGGAGAATATGGCCTAGCGGTCGCACTTGGACCTGGTTTTTCTTCAGAATTAGTTTTAATGAGGTGGAACTAATGTTATTTCCGATTTTATTTAGTTTTGTTGTTGGGCAACGGTTCATCGAATTAATTATTGCGAAAAGAAATGAAAAACAGTTAAAAAATAGCGGTGCGATTGAGTTTGGGGAGGACCATTATCCATGGATTGTCTTACTTCATATTGGTTTCTTTACAGTGTTGCTGAGTGAAGTGCTTCTCTTAGATCGTGGGTTATCTTCTTTATGGCCAATTTGGTTGTTGTTGTTTACACTTGCTCAAATAGGACGAATATGGGTGATAAGCTCTTTAGGGAAACATTGGAATACGAAGATTATTGTCTTACCATCAGCTGATGTTGTTGTTAAAGGACCCTATAAATTTATGAAACATCCGAACTATGTTATTGTGGCTACTGAAATTCTTGTATTATCGCTGTTGTTTAATGCTTACTTCACAGCCATTATTTTTTCATTATTAAATCTTTGGATGATGAGGGTGCGAATTCCAATAGAGGAGCGGGCTTTGCAGGAACATACAGCATATTTTTCTGTATTTAAGCAAAAATAATAAATGAAAAAGTCAAAAAACTCATTGAAAATGATTATCGTTCATGATAAGATTCAAATGAACATGAAAATTATTCTCAATATACTTACTAATGAATGATGATATAAATAATTAAAAGGACGGTGCTTTAAATGGTTTGGTTATTTATTTTATTAACGGTAGTTACATATAGCTTTGTGATGAAACATGTATTAAGTCATATTCAAAAGCCGGTTAAAGTAGCGAACAAGCAAAACCATGTGAAAAATGAAAATATGGTAACAGTAGTTTCCGTTCAACCAGTCAGATCATGAATCTGGCTTTTTTTTATGCTTTCATACAATGAGGTCTGAATTTTCCTGTAGGAATAAATGTAGAAATCGTTTACAATAAGGATAAATAAAGAGATATGAGGGGTATGGATTCATGATTCAACAAACATTAGAGCAACAGTCAAAAATGGGAGTTTTGACCGCACTATATGAAAAGTTTCAGTCGGCTGGGGATGTAAGTAATGCCGATAAAATGAAGCAGTTAATAATGAAATGTAATCAAGATGAGTTTGTCCTTGCATTTTGCGGTCACTTTTCAGCCGGAAAATCAAGCATGATTAACTTTTTATTACAAGATCAAGTGTTGCCATCGAGTCCGATTCCAACAAGTGCGAATACAGTTAAGGTGCAAAAAGGGGAGAACTATGCGAAAGTCTTCTACCATGATCAGCCGCCTGTCTTATTTCCAGCGCCGTATGATTTTAAGGAAGTAAAGAAATTTGCTAAAGATGGTGACTCTGTCTCGGCCATTACGATTAGTTCAAGTGAATTTCCATTGCCAGAATCTTGTGTCATTATGGACACACCTGGGATTGATTCTACGGATGATGCGCATCGGGTTTCGACGGAGTCGGCTCTGCATTTAGCAGATGTTGTGTTTTATGTAATGGATTACAATCATGTTCAATCGGAAGTGAATTTTCTATTTACAAAAGAACTAATTGAAGCAAATAAACCAACGTACTTAATTATTAATATGATTGATAAGCACGATGAGAAAGAACTCAGCTTTGAAGGCTTTCAGTGTTCCGTAACGGAAGCATTCGCGAACTGGAATGTATTCCCAAGTGGTATTTTCTATACATCTGTAAGGGATTTAGATTTAGAAGCGAATCAAATCGAAACGGTACGTCAATTTATTTATGAGATGGCTGAGAAAGGTGAGGCCAGCGGTACAGACACAGTTATGCAGTCTGCCCATGTTTTAATCGAGAAGCATCTTACTTGGTTAGAGGAACAATTTGAGGAAGAGCATGAGAAGGAGTTCACATTATTAGCGGAATTACCGGATGATGAACGAGCGCAAATGACGGAGCAAGTGGAAAGTCTCCAACAAGAAAAGCGTGATATTCTTGCACGAATCGATCATGTAAAAGAACGATTTACGGATGATTTAGAAGAAATTTTGAAAAATGCTTATCTAATGCCAGCTCCTACTCGTGATTTAGCGACAGCCTTTTTAGAATCCACACAGCCTGACTTCAAAGTAGGTATGCTGTTTGCTAAAAAGAAAACAATGGCTGAGAAAGAGGAGCGATTACGTGCTTTTCTTGCTGATATTCAAGAAAAGGTGAAGATTCAACTGGAATGGCATATTAAAGAAATGGCCGTTAAAGTTCTTGCAGATGCTGAGGTTCACGATGCGAACTTAGAAAGTGAAGCACAATCGCTTTCGATTTCCATTATGGAGGATTTTTTAAGAGGCTCTTTAAAACCGCAAGCTAGTATGACCGGAGAGTATGTGCTGAATTATACAAATGACTTAGCGAACTCTATAAAGAAAGAAGCACGTGTAGTAGCGGATCAATTTTTAGCTGATTTGTTAACTGCTATGAAGAAGAAAGCGGATAATAAATTACGTCAGTTGTCTACTGAACTTGAGCAGTACGCTGATTTTGAAAGAGCATTAAATGCTTCTGCCGCTTTAATTGATAAAGTAACAAAAGAACAAAAAGAGCTGCAAGATATTGCATATGCAACTTCTGATGTATTCGACAATCTGGCTGTTGACACATTAGTGAATCAATGGCTGGAAGAGGAACGAAATGTGACTGTGAAGATGATGGAAGCAGGGAATCACGAAGAACGTGATGGAGCTGGCGCTTCTATTCTTGCGGAAATGGAAGCAAGTGCTGGTACAGACGTGAAGGAAGCATCAGTTGTTAAAGGTGATTTACGCGGAAAAGAAAAACTTCTTGAAACGGCAACAAGTTTACAAGAAGCCGCAGAACTGATTCAGCCTTTAAAAGGATTCCAGTCTTTATACAAAGAATTAACAGACAAAGCGAGTCGCCTAGAGCAGCAAACATTTACCGTTGCTTTATTCGGGGCTTTTAGTGCAGGGAAATCCTCCTTCGCTAATGCGTTAATGGGCGAAAAAGTATTGCCTGTTTCACCGAATCCGACGACAGCTGCTATCAATAAAATTATGGCGGCAAATGCGGAGCATTCACACGGTACGGCAACCGTTCAATTAAAAACAGAAGCAATGTTACTCGAAGACGTATCACTTGCGCTAAATGCTTTTGGAAAACAAGCAAAAACACTGGATGAAGCGTATCAATTTGCAGGTGAGATTGTTGCGAAAGCAGATGAACAGGAAACAGGTAAAACGTATCTTTCTTTCTTAAGAGCGTTTCATCAAGGATTACCTCCTTACAAAGAGAAGCTTGGTACAGTTATTACAGTAGATTTAGATGGCTTTAAAAGCTTTGCAGCTGAGGAATCGAAGTCTTGTCTTGTTGACTTAATTGAATTGTATTATGATTGCGCCATGACGAAGCAAGGAATGGTATTAGTTGATACACCGGGAGCAGATTCCATTAATGCTCGTCATACAGGAGCGGCCTTTGAATATATTAAAAATTCGGATGCCATTTTATTTGTGACGTATTATAATCATCCATTCTCAAAAGCGGATCGTGAGTTTTTAATTCAGCTTGGTCGTGTTAAAGATTCCTTTGCGATGGATAAAATGTTCTTTATCGTTAATGCGGTAGATTTGGCGCAAACGACAGAAGAATTAGAGGACGTAATCGAATATGTGAAAGACCAATTAAATGGCTTCGGTATTCGCTTCCCTAAATTATTCCCGTTAACAAGTAAAGGGGCGCTTTCAGAAAAGCTTGAGCCAGGTTCTTTCCATCACGCATTCTTGCCGAATAGTGGAATTAGTGCGTTCCAATCACGTTTCGATGACTTTATTGAACATGATTTAACGGACCTTGCAATTGAGTCAGCAGAAGCGGCTGTCATTCGCGCAGAAGAACTATTAGCGGATGTAATTGCTGCTTCTAAACAAGATGAGCAAGCAAAATTGCGTGCATTAGAAACGTTGAACGAGGAAAGTCAAGCGATTGCTGACATACTTGCGGTGATTCCGAGCGAAGCAGAGAAAAAACGATTGAAAAAAGAAGTCGATGAACTAACTTTCTACAGTAAGCAGCGTGTCTTTTTACGCTTTACTGATTTCTTTAAAGAATCCTTTAACCCAGCTGTTATTAAAGACGATGGGCAGGACTTAAAGGTTGTATTGAAGCAAGCGCTACAAAGTTTACTAGAATCATTAGGCTTTGACCTTTCCCAGGAAATGAGAGCGACGGCCTTGCGTTCAGAAGTATTCGTTAATAAGTTATTAAAAGAAAAGCAAGTGTCACTTCTGCAGCAAATTCAAGATGTGAGAAAGACTATTTCTTTGCAGTCTTATGAAGCGGCAGGAAGGGATATTCCTGAATTCAAGCGGGCCTTTGAAGATCTAACAGAAGCAGAATTCAAAAAAGAGTTAGCTCTCTTTAAGAATCCAAAAGCCTTCTTTGAAAAAAATGAAAAAGTGCATATGAGCAATGCTATTCAAGCACGTTTAGATCAGCCGGCTCTTGATTATGTACAATTCCAAGGCGGACGTATGTTTGAAGCCTACACAGCGATGCTTGAAGAAGAGCTAGCTGCCATTCAACAAGCTTATCAACGAGAAATTGCTGATATCTTTGCTGGTTTACGTTCTGCTTTAGAAGAAAAAGTGGATATTCCGTACTATGAAGAAGTATTGGCGAAAATGAAAAGAAAGCATTCTTAATGAAAAAAGCAGACTTACTAAAATAAGTAAGTCTGCTTTTTTCCTGCTTTTTGTGTGAAAGGGTGATTCTACATCTCTTTTCACAGTGATACTAGGTAGAGCTACTAAAATAAAAATATCAATAGATTAACTCTTCCTAATTTCACGTTCATTTAATGGCTGGACAGGGCGATGATTATCTGGAAAGATTTTACGAAACGCCTCGATTTGTTCTTTAGACATTTCAATTGGCTGCTCTAATATAATCCAATTAACGTTTTCAGAACACGGGGGAGTCGTTAATGAACCATTATATCTAAATGATTGTTGATCCTTTGGAAGAATCTCCGTCAAGTTTATCGGATTAGCTAGTTTCTTCGCTTCAGTTGTTTTTTCTTGAGGGAGAGCTTTCCAGGCTTGTTCAAGAACCTCATTTGCTTTGCCTTCCTTAATCATTAGCCCTACTACGGCTAATTGATCGTTGGCATCTTTATGTACGAGATGTAATTCCATAGCAAAATTTTGTCCATTAAATTGATGTTCGCTTGGTGTATGAAAATGAAATTGAGCTAATGTATATGTATTATTGTTCAGAACAATGAAGTTATCTGATGTTGCAGGATTCCCTTGAATAGTATGTCCATTGTTTTCTAGGGAAATTTCAGAGGATGTGTAGTTGATTTCTAACTTTTCAAGTTGTTTATCTGCTTTAACTTGGGATACCTCAACATTGACAGGAGATTGTTCCTTCCCGTTTATACATGCAGAGTTGAGAGGATCTAACTCACCCCAATGTTCCGGCCCTGTTTCCCCTTTGTAAGACCAATGCGTTTCATGATGTACAGTCGTTGACGTTTCTGTGGATTCTTCTTTTGGAAGCTTCTCTTCCTTGGGTGCTTCGGTTACTCCAGAAGAACAACCAGCTAATGATAGAGAAATAAAAGTTGTTAACAGGGTGAAGCTTAATTTACGACTTTTCATTTTGAACCCCCTTATTCTATTTTTGTGTTATGATTTATAACACTAGTCACTAAATTAATATAATTTAAACATATTTTCAACTAATATTTTGAAAAATAGGAATTGTTGACTAGTACTTTTTTTAAAGGCTATGTTAAACAATATTGTTGATCAAACGAGTAGGAGTGGACAATGAACAGCGTCCTATAACAAAGCTCTTTTAAAAAGTCACTATATTAATAAAAATCATGATAAAATAAGTACACATCAGAGTTGAGGTGGTAGTATGTTAGGAAATGAAAATGAACAGCGTCCAACTTTTCTACTTGTAGACGGGATGGCGCTTTTATTTAGAGCTTTTTATGGAACAGCTGTTACGGGACAGTTTATGATTAATTCAAAAGGTGTACCGACGAATGCAGTGCAAGGGTTTTTAAAGCATATGCTGACGGCAACTAATCATTTTAATCCAAGCCATGTGGCGGTTTGTTGGGATATGGGCAGTCATACGTTTCGGAATGAACTGTTTGATGGGTATAAGGCGAATCGTTCGGATGCACCAGTGGAGATGATTCCACAGTTTGATTTAGCGAAGGAAGCAGTTCAAGCTTTTGATATTCCGAATATTGGACTAGCCGGTTTTGAAGCGGATGATTGTATTGGAACGATTGCGAAAGTGTCAGCTAAGGATAGTCGTGTAAGCATTTTAACAGGAGATCAAGATATGCTGCAGCTGTTAGATGAGCATATTTCTGTTGTGTTATTGAAAAAAGGTTTTGGTAATTATGATGTGCATAATCCCGATAGTTTTTATGAATGGAAAGGGATTAAGCCGAGACAAATGATTGATTTAAAAGCGTTAATGGGCGATACAGCAGATAACTATCCGGGTGTAAAAGGAATTGGTGAAAAAACAGCGTTAAAATTATTAATGGAGTATGAAAGTATCGAAGGAATTTTAGAAAATTTATCTTCATTAACGAAGGGGCAGCGGACGAAAATTGAGGCAGAGCTTGAAATGCTTCATTTATCCCGCAAGCTTGCTGAAATTAAATGTGATGTACCAATTTCTTGCCCGCTTGATGACGCGTATTTTCAATATGATGATGAAAAGGTACGGTATATGCTAGAGACGCATGAATTTCGATCGGTTTTACGTATGTTATAAGAGGGGAGGAGCTTCTAAACGGAAGCTCCTATTTTCATATATGTAAAATGATGGAGTAGGAGAAGAACATATTATTATAGAAACATAGGAAGCATATGTCATAATAAAATTTTTATTTACTTTTCTAATTCACGGCAGTATGCTAATCACAGTTTCATATTTCTAAATCGCTGAAACCGTTTGGTGCGGGGGAACCATTATTAGAATTGGTTAACAATTCAAGGGGTGAATCCTTTCAAGGTAGGGCTACTCAAAGGTCCGAATCCGACAGCTAACCTCGTAAGCGTTATATGAGAAGGAAGGTGGAGCTTGTGGGACAAAAAAATTGATGTCTACAGGTCTATTTAACTTTGACTTGTAGGCATTTTTGCGTTTTGGAAAAGATTTTTTCAGTTAACTAGGTAATATACAACTACTATTAATGTTCGGTGGTGATTCTTAATGATGACCTCTATAAAAAGATTTTTAATTGGTCGGCCTTTAAAATCAACGGAAGCCGGAGAACAAAAGCTTAACAAAACAAAAGCTTTGGCTATATTATCTTCTGATGCTTTGTCTTCTGTTGCATATGGTCCTGAACAAATATTGCTTGTGCTAATTACGGTGGGTGTCACTGCCTTTTGGTATTCCATTCCTATCGCTGTAGGAGTATTGCTTCTGTTAACGGCTTTAATCCTGTCTTATCGACAAATTATCTTTGCGTATCCTCATGGAGGGGGAGCGTATGTTGTTTCAAAGAATAATTTAGGTGTGAATGCAGGATTGATAGCTGGAGGCTCTTTATTAGTTGATTATATTTTAACTGTGGCTGTAAGTGTATCTGCAGGGACGGATGCTATTACATCTACTTTTCCTAGTTTGCATACACATAATGTGATGATAGCTATCCTTTTTGTACTATTTCTTACTATCCTAAACTTAAGAGGAGTAACAGAGTCGGCTTCCATATTAGCCTATCCGGTGTATTTATTCGTTTTAGCGTTATTCATTCTGATTGGTGTAGGGATATACAAAATCTTAATGGGGGAAGTTTCTTCTGACTTACATGCTTCAATGGGTACACCGGTAGCAGGAATTAGTTTATTTATCCTTTTACGAGCATTTGCATCAGGCAGTTCTGCATTGACAGGGGTTGAAGCTATTTCTAATGCGATTCCAAACTTTAAAGAGCCAGCTCCTAATAATGCTGCCAAAACGTTAATTTTAATGGGGTCCTTACTGGCTGTATTATTTACAGGCATTGTATTTTTAGCCTATTATTTAAGCATTGTTCCGAGTGTAGAGGTAACAGTTGTCTCGCAAATTGCTGAAGAGATATTTGGACGAAGTTTTATGTATTTCTTTATTCAAGGAACAACAGCCTTAATATTAATCCTTGCTGCCAATACAGGCTATTCTGCTTTTCCTTTGCTGGCTGTTAATCTCGCAAAGGATAAGTTTATACCAAGGATGTTTACAATTAGAGGGGATCGATTAGGATATTCGAATGGAATTATCATATTAGGGCTTGCTTCCATCGTCTTAATAATCGCTTTTGAAGGACATACAGAAAATCTTATCCCGCTCTATGCAGTAGGAGTATTTATTCCATTTACGTTGTCTCAGACTGGAATGATGGTTAAATGGGTCCGTGAAAAGCCAAAAGGATGGGCTTTTAAGTTAATCATTAACTCTATTGGTGCTGTTATTAGTTTGATTGTTACCATCATATTCTTTTTAACTAAATTTACTCAGGTTTGGCCGGTTTTAGTTTTTTTACCTATCATCATTCTCGTTTTTCATCGAATTAGAAAGCATTATGATGCAGTAGGTGAGCAGCTAAAGGTTACGTCTTGTGACCCTGCTGTACCAATCGAAGGGAATGTAATCATTGTACCTGTTGCGGGTATTACTCATGTGGTAGAGAATTCATTAAACTATGCAAAATCCCTTTCAGCAGAACAGATTATAGCTGTTTACGTTTCTTTTGAACGAGAAGATGAAAAAAAGTTTGAGGATAATTGGAAGAAATGGCAACCCAATGTGAGACTGGTAACTTTACACTCACATTACAGAAGCATCATAGGTCCATTAACTAAATTTATTGATACTATTGAACATAAAGCGAGTGAAGCAAACTATCGAGTTACAGTTGTTATACCACAATTTATTCCAAGGAAAGGTTGGCACAATATTCTTCATAATCAATCAAGTTTAATGATTCGTACATCCTTGCTTTATCGAAGAAATGTCATTATCACGACTGTACCTTATCATTTGAAAAAGTAATGTATGTTCGAACGATACAATAACTGTTACTTTGAGTAGAGCGAACTCACTGAATAAGTAAAGTGAAGAAATCTTCTTCATTGTAGTGAGTTTACTAGATCTTTAAATACCACTTTGTTCAGAAGTAAAGTTTACTCTGAACGAAGTGGTATTTCTTGTGTTTATTATTAATTTTTTATTAGATAAACGATAGGAAAAAGTCGAATTTTGCGGTAAGATGAAGGAAAAAGTTTACGGAGAAGGTGGAAGATTGGTTTGGTCGACTGAAGAGTATATTACATATTTAGAGGGAAAAGGTTTTTCTTTTGGTGAAGATATGATTGGTTTTATTTATTTTGGAAAACAGTATACGAAAGCTAGCGATTCTTTAGTTAATATTGCGATTGAACTAACATTAAAGGTGCAAAAAAAGTTCGATGGCAGCTTTTATGTATCTTTGCTTGAAACTTTAACAAAAAATCATATTTTTACAAAACGAGAAGCGGAAAAGTTTGCTCGTGAACAAGGCTTATTTCAATAAAATCGGACTTCCTCAATGAAAGTCCGGTTTTATTTTTCTTTTTTTAGCAGGCAGTTCTGCAATAACCATCCCAAACAAAATACATATACAGCCAGCGATTGAAGTGACTGTTAATTTTTCATCAATCCATAGATAGGATGTGAGAGCGGCAAATACCGGCTCAGTCGCAAAAATTAACGCAACTCGTGCTGGAGATGTGTAGGCTTGGAAATGCGTTTGCGCCAAAAATGCCAATGCTGTAGCAAAAATAGCGGTTACAAACAAGGCGCTCCAAACTTCTGTTTGTAACATGATAGTTGGATTGACTAAGACTGAAATATCCTCACCAAAAATCGGTGCTGATATAAAGGATAGAATCGATACGGTAAACAGCTGCACTAATGTTAATGGCAAAGCCGCATAATCGCTAGCGACTTTAGCTGTCATAATGATTTGCATGGCGAAACTAACCGCACATAATAAGATGAGCAGATCACCAAGGCTGAATGAGGCTGTATCGACCACTGTCATTAAATAAAGTCCAATTGTGGCTGCAATAACTCCGATGACTGCATTTTGCGATAATTTCATTCTTAAAAGTAATACGGAGAACAGCGGAACAAGCACGACGCTTAAGCCGGTAATAAATCCAGCTTTGGCTGGAGTAGTATACAGTAAGCCTACCGTTTGAAATGCATACCCTAAAAAAAGCCAAATGCCAATTTTAAATCCGGCAATTAATATATTTCTTGACCAAACACCTTGTTCTTTTCGAATGAAAAGAACATAAATAATAAGTAGACTTATAAAGGCGATCAAAAATCGAATCCCATTAAAGCTATGTGGTTCAAGAAAAGAAGTTGCATTTTGAACCATAACAAAGGTCGCCCCCCAAATAAAGGCGACGAATAATAACGTAAAATCAGCTGTCTTTTTCATCTGCTCGCTCCTTGTTTAAGTGAATAGCTCGTCTAGCTAATTGATCGGCGGACTTATTTTCAATGCTTGGAATCCATTTGATAAAAAAGAGGTCTAATTGTTTCGCTAAAGTTAACGCTTGAGCAAGCAATGGTGCATAGCGTTTATTTTTCGTGAATTCTTTTTCCATTGCTTGGTTAATTGCTTGTGAATCCGTGCGAAAAGAGACAATTTGATAATGATTTTTCACACAAATTTCTAATGCTTTAATCAATGCATAGTATTCTGCTTCATGATTTTCCAGTAAGCCAAGTGGAATCGAGTAGCGTTCTACCTGACCATTATTATTAATAAAAATGCCTGCACCACTTGGACCAGGGTTTCCAGCACTAGCGCCATCAATATATACTTCAATCATTTTACTTCACCTCGAACTTTGGACTTGAATATGCTATGATTATTCTCTGTTGAAAGTCAGGAAGATATTTAGCTAGACATTCTCAGATCAAATAGATTTTTTCAAATGGGATAAAGGCATGTAAAACGAATGATACTAGATAACAAGCTCATCCTATATATAAATTATAGCTGTAAAATGTTGAAATAGGTATAGAAATTGTTTAGTTAAGGAGTTGAGTTGATTGAAAGTATTGATTCGTTGGACATATTTTTTTAATAAAAAAGGAACAGCTTCTTTTCTTTCGGAATGGCTTGAGGCCGAGTCTGCGCTAGCCATTGTAGAGGATTTAGAAAAAACAGGGAGGGTAAAAGCGGTAGAATTTGAAGATGAAGCAGGAACTGTATGGACGAAAAAAGAACTTGTTAAGCTGTTGACTGAGGTTGAAGATGAACCTCAAAATGTTACGGTCTTTTTTGACGGCAGCTACCGAAAAGACGAAAGACTGGCAGGGCTTGGTGTTGCCCTTTATTATACGCAAAATAAGAAGAACTGGAGAATTCGGAAAAATGCACTGCTTCATCAATTAGAATCGAATAATGAAGCTGAGTATGCAGCATTTTATGAAGCGGTTAAACAGCTTGAAGAATTAGAGGTACATCATCAAAGCTGCGTGTTTAAAGGAGATTCACTCGTTGTACTAAATCAGCTCTCGGGGGAATGGCCGTGCTATGAAGAGCAATTAAATCGATGGATTGACCGCATCGAGGAAAAGTTAGCAAAGCTTCACATTCGTCCTGTATACACACCGATTTCAAGAAAAGATAATCAAGAAAGTGACCAATTGGCATCACAAGCTATAAATGGAGAAGAAATTTTCGGCAAGATACAAATAGAAAAGAAGGAGTTATGACCAGAAATGAATCGGAAGAAGATTTATGAAGAAGTCGAGGAAATGCTATCTTTTTGCGAAGGCTGTTTTGTACAAAAACATTTTCGAAAGGAGAAGGGACGTACGTTTGCGCATCAATTTTGTTTATCTCAATGTACGGTAGGAGAAAAATTAAAAAAGCTTGGTCAAGAGTTAACGAATTTAAATGAAAAATGAGCTTTTTCTCGTCCCTTTGTTCGGAAAATTGTCATACATGCCCTTTATGAAGAATAGTAAAATAGTTGAAGGAGCACAGGGCAGAAGGGGACAAAATGAAACGAAACAAGGAGAAGGAAAAGTTTCTTTATATTCCAGAGATTTTAGATTTAAATACAGAACTAGAAGCAGGTGGAGAGTCTTTGTTTTATTTTAAGAAGAGAATGACTCAAAAGCAAAGGTGTCAGGCCCCCAATCGATTTTTTAAGCCAGTTACATCATGTATTTCCGATAAGTATAAAACCTTTTATAAGTCATTCTCTTTTTTTATCTGAGTTATTGTTCTTTTTGAGCAGATTGGAAGTATGCTTTTAGCATGACTTTATTTTCAGCAATATCAGCTAATGTATATTGATCAAGCACTTGTAGAAAGGCATCTAAGGCCGTGTTAAGTATAAACTTCAAAGAGCACACGGGAGAAATGACACAGTTATTATGATCTTTGTAGCACTCGACTAAATAGAAATCCTCTTCAGTTCGGCGAACTACTTCTCCAATATTGATCTCAGTAGGTGCTTTGGCTAGTCTAAAACCGCCGTTTCTTCCTCGAATCGTCTCGATATATCCCGTTTTTCCAAGATTATGAACAATTTTCATTAAATGATTTTTCGATATATCATAAACTTCAGAGATTTCTTTTATGTTCGTTAGCTTGTCGTTATTTTGGGTCGCTAAATAGATTAATACTCGGATGGAATAATCTGAATAGCTAGTTAATCGCATAATTTTCGCCTCACAATCTACACCCGTTCTGTTGAACAAGTTATCAAACTCCTCAAAAAATATGTAACGAAATAGGCAAAGCATATTCTTAATTGAGAAAGTTTTTTATTTTATAATAGCATAATTGTACACATGATATAATGCGATATGCACAAACATTGATATATCAATGTTTAATTATTACTACTTTTTAAAATTAAAATGTGAATATATGTTCTGTTTTTATTCGAAAGAAAAGCCCATACAGGGGATAAGTAGTATTCTTTTCGATTCACTATGTAGTAATCAATGTAGGTTTATTAATATATACCTTATATAATTTAATGGTTTGGCATTAATGGCATTCTTATGAGAACAACATACCGAACATGATAGGGGAGTGTTTCTTTCTCAAGCATGAATCATTTTCAACATAAGCATTAGGCTCTTCCCTTCTCCTTTGCAAAAAACCAAATACAAAATAAATGCGATATAAAAAATACAAAACATACTGTAATCCAAGTAATATACCATTCCCAGTGAATGTATTTGATAAGGGCTGTGTATTCTTCGATAATCACTTCAATGATAGTCAATACAGAACTATATCCAACATAATAACTCAATTGAATAAGAGTACTTTTATTAGTGGGATACCATACATTAAAGGCGGCACATATGACTGGAAGAACATAATACTCATACGTGAAGCTCGTCCGATTGATGGAAGCAAATAATCGAACAGGATATTCGATCAGCCCAAACTCTACAACCACCGCACCCATAAGAAAAGTAATAACTTGTTTGAACAAAAACGCCACTAAGGCTAGTCGAATTTTATTTTTTTGTATAAAGAAAAGAATTCCTGTTGTCACTGTGAAGGCTGATAACAAAATCCACCATTCAATTTTCATTAGGTCTGCTTCCCATGAAACAAAGTATTGTCCTTAAAGAACCAATTACAGCATACTCGACTTACGAAAAAGAGGAATCCGATGTAAATCCACATCCCATACCACGTCAATAATCCATATTCTAGTAAATCTGTATATCTCTCGATAACAATATCACACAATGTGATGATAGAGACCCAAACAAAAAAGTATGCAAATCTGGACCATAGACCGTCTTTTACTTTCTTATGGACATAAAATATCGAAAATAATGCAGGATAAAAAAAATAATTGATTGTAAGGGCGAGATCTGTCGCTTTAGGGAATTCCCGGATAGGTGCACTTAACAAACCATATTTAAAAGCAGGCATATCGCATAGCCAAATGATTGATTGAAACATCATGAATGCAAACAATCCCTTGCGCCGATTTTTACGTGGAATAAATAGAATAAAACCAACAAAGCCGAATAGCCACATTGCTACCAGAATCAAACGCTCCATCAACATGTTGTCACTCTCCCGATAAGATATTTATTACTATTTGTAGACAAAAAATATCTTACTTTTTAATTCTTATTTTGGATTTAATTCTGCGACTCCTAAAGCTAGCTGTTTCCATAGAATGTTTTCTACATGCTCTTTCTGATGCTCTTCACACTCCACTATAAGAATAACCTCTGAATTTTTACCCCTTAAGAGCCTCTGTTTCCTTTTAATCACTTTTTTTATAAATAAGTCGATTAGAAAGCCGATGAGGAATCCACTTCCAGCTCCGATCAATCCCCAAATGATTGGTCCCCATTCTAATACAAATCCCTTAGTGATACCGATTGTTGAAAAGAGGAAGGCTAATATCGATCCTTTAGAAATTAATGAGACTCCATCAGATTGATGAAGAGTATCAAAAAGTTTTCGTTCCTCTTTCCTATTATTTAAAGGTACAGCTAAAATATTTTTAATTCCTTTTTCCTCTAATTCACTAATAGCCAATTCTAAATATGTTGAATGCTCAAAAGTAGCAAAAATCTGCACATTTTCCACCTTACTTGCTTTTTTTAGATTAAAAATAGAGCGTTGATAGTGATTTTTTAAATAGCTTTTTTGTTCATCCTCAAATAATTTGTTATTCTCTACGACGCTTACGTAAGAGTCATAAATGGTAAAAAAGTATAACGAAGGTATGTAGAGAAGCCATTGTGCTTTTAAAATAGCAGTGGATTTGTCGACGTCTCCTATGAATAAATAGATAAATCCCTCAAGAAAATGTGAATAATATATAAAAACTGCTGTCCATACGAATGTGAATATAGCAAGTAAAATCCGATGAACATAAAGCTGTCCTAGGCTGGGAATGGTCATGGACCATAATACAGCCATCAAAGGACTTCTTTTATCTAGATAATTAATTTCAAAAGCATTCATTGTGAATGAATTAGAGGGGGCGTTCTCTCTTTTAGCGAGAATGTAAATATTATTCAAATCAACAGTAGTACGATAACTGTCCCAAATAGCAAATAAATAAACAGGCATATACATTAGGACTAATCTAACATCCAGCACTTCTTTGGCAGCTTGAAAATGACCTGCGAATGAATAAACAATGGCTTGGTTGAGTTGGACTTTTTGATTAATGAAAATTTCCCAAAGAACTAAAGAAAATCCTCGAAGGTTTTTATTTAAGAGAAGGTGCCCGAATCCTGGGAAAGAAACAGACCATAAAGCAACAGTCCATGGGTTTCTTAAATGGATTTGAGTGGTTCCAAAAATACTTGTATGAGCTTTGTAGCGACGTGTCTTGTTTGTATTTTTGAAATTATCCATGTTTCTTCCTCCGGTTAGTAACAATTACCCTTATTATTATCTATTGGATTGGATTTATTAAAAACAAAAGGGGAAACGTATTTTTTATTTGAACATGAACTGAATAATTACTGAGTAAGTCGGTTTAATAATCCTAACGCGCATTTTGGGAGTTATGAGAAAAAGTTTTTGAAGTGACTCAAGAAAGGCAGAAGAACCTATGCCCGTTAACGCGACGTTATATAGCTATCATGGTACATTAAAAGAAATCCAGTTTTTAAGAAATAATATTATGTTCACGATAGAGAATATAGGTGAAGGAAGAATCTCTTTTCCTTCTTCTCCTAGGGATACGGTTAGCGACTTATAAAAAGCCGAATAACTCGGAAGAAATCGCAGAAGCTATTGAGAAAGTATACAACGTTGTAAATGACGATTATAAAAAGCTTGTTCGACTGAAGTATCGGACAAAGCCGCAAACGAAAATGTGAAATATATTTAGAAAGGGTGTAGACTTTGAAAGAAGTTAGTCACGAAATTACCGAAAGAGCGAAGCATGACCCTGTTATTCATAATTACTTAATGCTTCATGAACAAGGGAGTATAACTTATCAACAATTACTTGAAAATGTTGATTTCTATCTTGGTGAAGATAAGCAATCATGAGCTAGTTAGTCAAAAAGCAAAAAAAGCACTTTAAAAACATTGCACTTAAAGAATTGTAAACATGATGTAATGATATGCTTCAGAACGTAAGTAGTAGAATGATATTTATGATGAGGAGAGAACTCGTAAGTAAAAATAATAAAACGCCAAAAAAGGCGTTTTATTTAATTTCTTTCACTTATTTTTCCATCGTTTCCTTTGTCAATACCCGTAGCATTATTTATTGTTTGTGCCACTAAGTTTAGCCCTTGATCCATCGCATTCATTGAATTAGCTTTTTGACCAATGTTTTTAGACTTTTCTTGTTTGTTCATTTTTATCACCTCTTAAATTATAGGGTCTGTAGGTACATTAAAAAATATTCGAAATAGGCTACATAGGCATTAATGAAGTAAAGGTAAAGGGGACTAAAAGGAAAAAACGCCAAAAAAGGCGTTTCAGTTAGTCGTTATTGATTGGTTTTATTTGTTATATTATTTAATACTCTAGCATTAGGATCCGTATCCCCATAACCGAGAGCATTATCTGTATTGTTTTCTTCAAAAACAGACTGCGTATTAACGGATTTCTTTTGTTGCTTCGCGTTATTTTCATTTTGTTGGTTTGTCAAACGAATTCATCTCCTACATACATATTAAAATACGCAATTTTTATTTTTCTACATCATGGAGGCGATCTTCATATTCTGTTTCAGCCATTCCATATAGTCCATTCATCTCTTGTTCATCTGGATCAAGACCGAGGTAATTATCACTGTTACTTTTCATTGTTTCTTTTGTTTCCTTTATCTCTATATCATTTTTCTTCATCATTTTCATCACCTCCACTTATTATGGTGGTTAAAAAAGAGATAAGTATACGTATTTGAGCACCTGAATCAAGAGCAAGATAGATTAATATTTATTTTTATATTGTGACATCTAAGAAGAATGGAAGCAGGTGAAAATGTAGAACAAAGGGAAGCAATCCTAAAGTAAGATTGCCCTTGATATTTAAATGCGAGCTATTCTTGTTCCGGTCTGTGTACATGAAGAGGAGGTGGGACTAACCAACCTTTATTCTTGTTCAGTCTCAAAAATTTTGCCCCCAATTGTACCTTAGCTGCATGGAATTGACCGTACATCATAGCAATATCTTCTCTAATACATTGTCCAATTGCTTGACTGCATGCAACTAACCCCGTTGCGATATCCATGGAAAGAGCAGTGTTAATTTCCGGATCAGTAAATCTTGCTCCAACAGGTATGTCTTCTAATTTGGCAACCGGACGGTCAGGTGAAGCAGGAGGAAGCCCAAGGCCGTTTGCTTTTAGTAATTCCTCTAACTGTTGATTTTCATTTTGTATACACTCAATAGCTTCTTCGATAAGTTTTTTTAAATCCCCATCTCCCGCATGCTGAAGAAATGTTTGATATGCAGTGATCAATCCATTGTTTGTAAAAAGATTAGTCCATGTAGCAAACACTTCACCATAATGCATTGGTTCATCTTTTGGATTGCCGCTTAAGATTCCCATAATTGCACTCCTTATCTCATGTAGATTCATGTTTTTCTCCTTACCGTAAGGAATAAATCACAAAGCTTATTATGTGAAGAGGTGTGAAAAGTATTCATGATGATGTTTCGAAGTTCATTTTAAGGAATCACTTTGAAGACTAGCAGAGAATTTATATTCAATTATGGAAGAGTGTAAAAATAAAGAAGTAATCTTATTTGAAAATGTGCGAAATACAGTAAAAAAAGATTGTGAACACTTTTTAAACGTTAACGAAATGTTCACAAAAAGATGTATTTGAAATATTGCTTTATAAAAAAAAGGGGGGTATTATAAAGGTGTATTAAAAATACTTGTTTAAAGGAAGAGGGAGTACATTATGCTATCTCAAAAAACAATTGATATCGTGAAATCAACAGTACCTGTGCTAGAAATCCATGGGGAAACAATTACAAAAACGTTTTATAAAAATATGTTTGAAGCTCATCCAGAACTATTAAATATTTTTAACCAAACAAATCAAAAAAGAGGCCGTCAGCAAACGGCATTAGCAAATACAGTTTTAGCTGCAGCAAAATATATTGATAACTTAGGAGCAATTGTTCCAGTTGTGAAACAGATTGCTCATAAACATAGAAGCTTAGCTGTTAAGCCAGAACACTATCCAATCGTGGGTGAAAATTTATTGAAAGCGATTAAAGAAGTACTAGGTGATGCGGCAACAGATGAAATCATCAATGCATGGGCAGAAGCATATGGTGTGATTGCAGATGCCTTCATCGGTATTGAAAAAGACATGTACAAAGAAGCTTCTGAGCAAAATAATGGCTGGGAAGATTATAAAGAATTTAGAGTAACGGATAAAGTACAAGAAAGCGATCTTATTACATCTTTCTATTTAAGACCGGCTGATGGAACTAAAGTCCCAACTTACTTACCGGGACAATACATTACAATTCGTATAAATATTCCAGGGGAGCAATACTTATGTAATCGTCAATATAGCTTATCCGTTGCACCTGGTCACGATTACTTCCGCATTTCAGTGAAGAAAGAGGCAGAAGGCGAGGAGCACGAAGGTAAAGTATCGAACTACTTACACAAATCTGTTCAAATCGGTGACAAAATTGAAGTCACAGCTCCTGCTGGAGATTTTGTGTTAGAAGAAAAAGATACACCAGTTGTCTTCCTTGCAGGCGGTGTCGGAATCACTCCATTATTAAGTATGGTTCAAACTGTATCAGAGAAACAACCAAATCGTTCAGTCCAATTTATTCAAGCGGCGAATAACGGATCTGTTCAAGCTTTCAGAAATGAACTTTCTGAGATTAAACTGGCAGATTACGAACTTGGTTTTGTTTATGCATCTCCAACAGATATCGATAAAAATAATCCATATTTTGTAAAAGAAGGCTATGTAGACCGCGATGTGTTAGCTGAAACTATTAAACCGGATGCTGATTATTATGTATGTGGACCTGTTCCATTCATGAAATCTGTGATTGCGACTTTAAAAGAACTAGGTGTAACAGAAGAAAAAATTCATTTCGAATTTTTCGGCCCAGCAATGGCATTATAAGCATAAAATTCCACACTAGAATAGGGAATTATCATTGACATCAGCTCGATAATTTTGCATACTATAGAAAATATGAACGTTGAAAGAAGACTAGTATGTGAAATCTTGCTGTAACAGAGAGCGGTGTCCATGGCTGTAAGACCCGTAACAGAAAAGGCACTGAACCTACTTCTTGAGTCCTATGAAAACATAGGCGCAGTCTCTAGCGTTATGAGGTAAAGTGGGATGTGACATGTTCACATTCAATCAAGGTGGTACCACGGAAAGAGCAGCCCTTTTCGTCCTTAATTAATAAGGATGAGAAGGGTTTTTTTGTATAATTCGGGGGTAGAGTAGTTATTTTGATAAATCTATTAATTTTAAGAAGATAATATCAGGCCAAAACGTTGTATGTTCAAGGGCAAGTTGGAAGTGAGTTTTCTAATATATTAGAAAATTATATTGGAGGAAGTATGGATGGAAAAGAAGCGCATCGTTGTTAAAATCGGAAGCAGTTCGTTAACGAACTCCAAGGGAGAAATTGATCAATTTAAATTTCTAGATCATATTCAAGCAGTTGCGGCATTGCGCAAAGAAGGGCATGACGTGATTCTTGTATCATCTGGTGCTGTTGCGACCGGATTTCGTAAGCTAGGTTACCCATCACGTCCGGTTACGTTAAAAGGGAAACAAGCAGCTGCAGCCGTCGGTCAAAGCTTATTAATTCAATCATATATGCAACAATTAGGGCAGTTCGGCATTAACGTCGCCCAAATTTTATTAACGAGAACCGATTTTTCAAAAAAGGATCGTTATAAAAATGCCTATGCGACTTTATCAGAATTAATTGAACGCGGCATTTTACCAATCATTAATGAAAATGATACAGTGTCTGTTGAAGAATTAACATTTGGGGATAACGATATGCTGTCTGCTCTTGTAAGTGGGCTTATTCATGCCGATCAGCTCATTATTTTAACGGACATTAACGGTTTGTATGATTGTAATCCGTTGACGAATCCGGATGCTAAGAAAATCGATTATTTAACAGAAGTAACGGATGACTTGCTGCAAATAGCCGAAGGAGCCGGCTCGAACGTTGGGACAGGCGGGATGCAATCGAAATTATTAGCTGCGAAAACAGCACTTTCTTTAGGTGTAAAAGTCTTTATTGGTAAAGGAGAAGGCCGTGATAAGCTCCTGCAAATTTTAGCGGGTGACGGTGACGGGACGTATATTGAAAATGACGTGCTTACAACCGTAAATAATAATAAGCAGTGGATTTCGATTCATTCGGAAGTGTCAGGGAAAATCTTTGTTGATGACGGTGCAGAAACAGCCTTAATGTTGAATGGAAGCAGTTTGTTGCCTGCTGGTATTTATGACATTCAAGGAGATTTTGAAAAAGGGGACGTTGTTGAAGTGTTTGGTTCAAGCGGATTGCTTGGCCGAGGAGAAGTTCTCTATTCTGCCGATGAGCTGAAACTAGCGATGGGAAAACGGACAGACGAGCTTGTAATGTCTGCGATTGAAGTAATTCATCGAGATAAATGGGTGAAAGCTTAAATTAAAAAGGGGGAGTTAGTAATGAGTGAAGTGATTGTAAGAGGAAAAGCGGCCAAAGCGGCAAGTTATAAAATGAGTGGAAAAACAACAGCTGAAAAAAATGAAGCATTAGCAAAAATTGCGGATCAATTATTGGCAGATAAAGATTATTTAATAAGTGAAAATGCGAAAGATTTAGAACAAGGAAAGAAAAATGGTCTGCCTGACTCGATATTAGATCGTATTATGTTAAACGAAAAGCGTATTGAAGATATGTCAGCCGCTATTCGTTTACTGATTGACTTAAAAGATCCAGTCGGTGAAAGCTTAGAGACCATTGAGAAAGAAAACGGCTTGCTTATTAAAAAAAATCGTGTTCCAATCGGTGTAATTGGTATGATTTATGAAGCGAGACCAAATGTAACGATTGATGCGGCTACATTATCATTAAAAACAGGAAATGCGGTTATTTTACGAGGGAGTTCGTCTGCAAGCTACTCTAATCAAGCGCTTGTTGGGTCGATTCATAAGGCATTGGCGCAAACATCTTTACCAGTTGATGCGGTTCAATTAATGGAAGATACAAGTCGTGAAACAGCGAAAGAATTATTTCATTTGAATGAATATTTAGATGTATTAATTCCACGTGGAGGTAAAAATTTAATTGATACCGTTGTTCGTGAATCGACTGTGCCTGTTCTGGAAACGGGTGCTGGTAACTGTCACATTTTCATTGATGAATCAGCTGATTATGAGATGGCAGAAAATATCGTAATCAATGGAAAAACACAGCGTCCATCTGTATGTAATGCAATTGAAAGTTTGCTCATTCATGAAAGCTGGTTTGCTAAAAATGGGACGGACTTATTAGCGGTTCTTCAAGGTAAAGGAATTGAACTATACGGAGATGAAACGGTCTGTACGGCTTTTTCAGAGGCGAAGCAAGCAACAGAAGAAGATTGGGCAACGGAATATTTAGCACTGAAATTGAGTGTGAAAATTGTGAAGGATGTTACAGAAGCTGTTGAGCATATTAATCAGTATGGTACGAATCATTCTGAAGCTATTATTACGAAAAATGCAGAAAATGCAGACATTTTCTTAAATGGTGTTGATGCAGCTGCTGTTTATCATAATGCTTCTACACGTTTTACAGATGGTTTTGAATTTGGTTACGGTGCTGAAATTGGAATCAGTACGCAAAAGCTTCATGCACGTGGACCAATGGGATTACCTGCTTTAACATCTACTAAATATTTTATTTATGGACAAGGACAAATCCGCGGTTAAGCGGGTTTGTAGATAAACGAGATTGAGTGAAACCTGTACTTCATTTGGAGTATAGGTTTTTTTATGATTGCATTTTACCAAAAGAAAGGGTATTCTGTGTATAAAAAATAAATGATATCGGGAGTCTGTGGAATCAGGCTGAGAGTACGGTTAATCTACCGTAGACCGTTTGAACCTGTTGGGTCATGCCAGCGTAGGGAAGTGATAAGGGGATTACTCTGTATTTTTTGCACTTTGCGTACGCAAAGTGCTTTTTTGCGCTATTAGAAAGTAATTGGTTACATAGAAAGGAACGGATAAACATGATGACTCAAAAAGAAATGATTGAATCGACAGCTCAATTTATCGATCGTAATGAATCTACCGAGGAAAGGTTTAATCAGCAGGCTTTACAATTATTTCGCTATCACTATCAATATAACATTCCGTATCGAACTTTTTGTTCTCAAAAAGGAAAAACGCCGCGCACTGTGAAAACTTGGAGAGACATTCCACCAGTACCGATTAATGCTTTTAAAGATGTTACTTTGAGCTGTTGTGATCCGGAGCAAGCAGAAGCGATTTATATGACAAGTGGTACAACACAAGGAATTAGAGGTAAACATTATCATCCAACATTAGACATATTTGATAAGTCGATGATTAAAAATTTCCAAGAAAGATTTATGGGGAATACCGATAAAATTCGGATGGGAATCTTATTTCCAACAGAACAGGAGATGCCTAATTCTTCTTTAGCTCGTTATTTAAAACTCGCAAAAGAAAGATTTGGGACAGAAGATAGCCGTTATTTTATACAAAATCATGAGCTTGATATGGAAGGCTTACAGAAAGAGCTGAGGAATGCCGAAGCAACTGGAGAACCTTATGCGCTTTTAGGTGCAAGTTATAGCTTTGTTCACCTTTTAGAAGAACTAGAGCGTGGGAACCAAACTTTTACTCTACCAAAAGGAAGTAAAGTTCTTGATACGGGCGGTTTTAAAAAACAATCTAAAGAATTAGAGTTGGATGAGTTTTATCAGTTGCTTTCTACATATTTAGGAGTCGATCGTGCCGCGTGTATCAATATGTACGGCATGACCGAGCTGAGTACACAGCTGTATGACAATGGAAATCAATCTGTTCCTGCTATTAAATCAGGACCAAATTGGATTAAAACGCGAGTGGTAAATCCGTTAACAGGTGAAGAAGTAACAAAAGGAGAACGAGGCGTTATTGTTCATTGCGATCTTGCTAATGTGAATTCTGTTTCTACGATTTTAACAGAAGATGTTGGTGTCTTCGTTGCAGGTGGTTTTCTTTTATTAGGAAGAGTGGAAGGAACAGAAGCAAAAGGCTGTTCGCTAGCGATGGCAGAATTTTTAAAGGCTTCAAAGGGATTGGAGAAATGAGAGAAATCGCTGGATATATTCCGAATATAGGAGAAGAATCATTTGAGACAAAGGTGCTTCTATTCGAAAGAAATCAAGAAATAATAGAAGTAGAGATCCCGATTCTTACAAATGAACAAATGAGCAGGTTAATGGACAAGATTAAGCATAGCAGCCGTAAGGTGTTAAAATCTTTTTCTGTTAATGAGTTAATGAATATCATTGATGAAGCGATTCATAGATTTCTAGATCGTGATTCATTTTATCGACAAAAAGCTGAAAAAGTATTGCCGATTGTAACAGGCTATGATGAGGAAATGATAAGACTTGGTTTGACTTCTTATTTAAAAACGTTTCGAAAACATGAACTGCAGCGTTTTCTTGTTGAAGATTTAGGAAATCCATTGTTGTTAGATGATTTTCAGCCGAGAGTAAAAGGTGGATTTTCGAAGGCTTTTAGTCCTGATTTAATTACGCATATTTGGTCAGGGAATGTGCCTGGTCTTCCTTTATGGAGCTTTATATCTGGTTTGTTAGTGAAAGCAGGGAATATTGGGAAGGTATCGAGTGCTGAGCCATTATTTGCCGGCTGGTTTGCTAAGCTTTTAGTAGAAATAGAACCAAGATTAGCAGATTGCTTTGCCGTTCTTTGGTGGAAGGGTGGTGAAGAGGAGAGAGAACGTTTTATTTTTCAGCAAACAGATATTGTCGTCGGATACGGAGGCAATGAAGCGATGGAAGCTCTACGAAGTCGGATTCCAATTACTAAAAGATTTTTATCATTTGGACACAAGCTAAGTTTTGGCATTGTTTCAAAAGCATCTCTTGATTCTCTTAAAGCTTTGCAGACGGCCCATTTGGCTGCATTGGATGTGATGCGTTATGACCAGCAAGGCTGTTACTCTCCGCATGTTTTCTATGTGCAAAAAGGAGGAAATGTTTCTCCGAAAGAATTTGCTAGATATATAGGTCATGAACTAGAGGCGTTTAATAGAAGGTTTCCGAGAAGAAAACTGTCAATGGCCGAATCGATGGAGATGGCTGCTTGGAAAAATAAAGAAGAAATGAACCTGTTCTCGAATCCAAATAATGAAGTATTAGG
Organism: Peribacillus asahii; assembly: GCF_003570725.1. GTDB lineage: Bacteria > Bacillota > Bacilli > Bacillales > DSM-1321 > Peribacillus > Peribacillus asahii. The sequence goes on along the minus strand of NZ_QWVS01000002.1, from coordinate 163,822 downwards.
CAGTAACCAAAACGACTGGACTGTTGTTTTTGAAGATTCCGATCTTAGCCTTACACCAAGCAGTTTAAATCGTGTTGTAAAAGTGAAAGAATTTAATCATATAGAAGAGGTGACGGAAGGCCTTCTTATGCATCGGGATTACTTGCAAACGGTTGGAATTGCTGCTAGTCCATCTGAATTGTTCCAATGGTCTCATCTGCTAGGGAGTGTCGGTGTAACTCGAATGACGGCATTGGGAAATATGACATCTCCGGAAGCTGGATGGCATCATGACGGTCGCTTTAATGTGCTTGATTTAATTAATATGGTTGATATCGAAGCTTCAGCTCAACAATTAAGTGAAGAGTTGGCTCCTTATGCAGATTAGGAGGTTAGCAGATGAGTTTTTTAAAAATTGAGGATTTGACTTATAGTTATCAAGAGAAGACAACTGTGCTGCATGGAGTAAACTGGTCTATTGAAGAAGGGGAGTTTCATTGCTTTCTAGGGAAAAGCGGCTGTGGAAAGACAACGTTATTAAAGCTTGCAGCGGGCTTGCTTCCATCTCATTCGGGAATGATTCGTTTGAAAGGAAAAGAAGTAACAGGGCCGTTAGATGAATGTGGTTTTGTGTTCCAATCTCCTACCTTATTAGAATGGAAAACGGTATTAGAAAATGTGCTGCTTCCAATTTCGTTGAAAAGAAAAATTACGAAACAAGATCGACAGTATGGATTAGAAGTATTAGAGATGGTTGGTTTAACGACTTATTTAGATCGTTATCCTACCCAACTATCTGGAGGGCAACAAAGTCGCGTCGCTATTGCGAGAGCATTGATTCAAAAACCAACGATGCTGTTTCTAGATGAACCATTTGCCGCTCTAGATGCTATTACAAGAGAAGAACTACAAGATGATTTGCTGAAAATTTGTAAGACCCGTCATACAACGGTTCTTTTTATTACGCATGATATCGCAGAAGCCGTGTATTTGTCAGATCGGATTGCGGTCATGGATCAAGGCCAACTCATTTTTGATACGGCTGTGAAATTAGAAAAAGAGAGACATGTAGAAATGAAATATGCACCGTATTTTAATGAGTTGTGTTTGACGTTACGACATGTATTGGGAGGAAATAGGTGATGAAAAGTCTCCCGTTATACTCGATTCTATTATTTATTATCTTCCTCATCATTTGGGAATATAGTGCAAGCTTTATGTCAGAGCTTGTTTTGCCAGCCCCTACGGTTATTGTTGCGACTTTAGTAGATGGTCTGCAAAGTGGATACTTTATTCCACATATTTTACGAACGCTATCAGAAGTGTTGTTAGGCTTGGTAATTGGCTGTGTCGGGGGATTTATCGTTGGTGTGATTATGGGGGAGATTGAATTTTTAAGAAAGCTTCTTTCTCCTTATATCATTGCGAGCCAAGCTGTTCCTAAGCTTGCTTTGGCCCCTTTATTTATTCTATGGTTTGGTTTTGGTATGACATCGAAAATTATAATCACCGCCCTAATTTGCTTTTTTCCATTATTGGAGAATACGATTACGGCCATTCAATCTACGGATAAACAAAAACAAGAGTTATTTCATATGCTTCGAGTCACACGCTGGCAAACATTAATTCATTTGAAAATTCCTAATGGTCTGCCAGGGATTCTAGCCGGACTTCGAGTAGCGGTTGTATTAGCCGTAGTAGGAGCCGTTGTTGGCGAGTTTATTGGGGGAAGCGATGGATTAGGGGCGCTCATCGTCGCGTCGCAAGGGATGATGGACACGCCGTTAATGTTTGCTGTGTTAATTCTATTAACTGTAATGGGCATGGTTTTATATCAATTAATTTATGTATTAGAAGTTACTGTATTAAAGAAATATATGAGGGGGAATAAACAATGAAAAAAAGATGGTTAGTCACGATTTTATTATGTATGACCGTATTGATGTCAGCGTGTGGAGCAAAGGGTGAAAATAAAGAAACGGCGAAATCTAGTTCAACAGACGTTCAAACGATTCGAGTAGCGAACTGGAGTAAGCCACTTACAGAACAAACGAATTTATTAGTCGATGAGAAGAAGCATTTCTTCAAAGATAAAGGATTGGATGTAACGATTATTCCTGGTGCAGGCGGTGGCGATGCGATTAAAAATATTTTATCCGGGAAAGCAGATATCGCTTTTACTGATCCAGGTTCACTATTTTTCGCATTAGATAAAGGTGAAAAGCTAAAAGTTATTTACAATATTTATCCGCAAAATGTATTTAACATCGTATCACTAAAGGAAGCCAATATTAATAAACCCGAAGATTTAAAAGGAAAAACAATTGGCGTCTATAGTCTATCAAGTGGAACACGTCAAAACTTATTAGTGTTATTACATCAGGTCGGCCTTTCGGAAAATGATGTAAAAATTGTTGAGACAGGCCTTTTAAACTTTGCCCCATTAATGCAAGGGCAAGTAGATGCAACAGCTGCGACGGATACGGGACTAGTTGTGGGACAAGCAAAAGGTTTAGAGGAAGTCAATGTGATGAATGTGAAAGACTACTTAAATGTACCGAGTGATGTATTTGTTGTAACAGAAAAAACATATCAAGAAAAGCAGCAAGAATTGAAGGATTTCTTGGAAGCTTATCGTAATAGTGCACAATGGATGATTGAGAGTCCGGAAGAAGCGGCTGCTTTGGCTAAAACCTATGCAATCGATGGGAAAGATGAGCAACAAAACTTAGAAATTATTAAGCTTCGTAATGCTTCTAGCGTATCTCCTGAAACAGAGCAACATGGTTTAGGGGCACTTGATGCGAATATCTTGCAGGATGGTGCGGATACGTATCAAAAATTAGGGTTGATTAAAGAAAAGCTCAATATGGATGAGGTAGTAGTTGATACATTACTTCCAAAACAATAAAGGAGAACGAACACATGGGGAAATTTAGCGGAAAAGTCGTTCTTGTTACAGGCTCCAGCCGAGGAATTGGAGCAGCGATTGCCCTTGAATTTGCAAAAGAAGGGGCGTTCGTTATCGTCAATTATTTGAAAAATGTTGAAGCAGCTGAAAAAATTGTGTCAGCTTGTATCGAAGTTGGAGGAGATGCTTGGGCGATTCAAGCAGATGTTACGTCCGAAGAGGCTGTTCATTCGATGATTGAGCAAATTGTGCTTGAAGCGGGACGACTGGATGTAGTGGTGAATAATGCATTTAAACCTTATGTCTTTGATCCTGAACAACGAAAAATGGCTTGGCAGCTCACATGGGAGGATTATCAAGGACAAATTGATGGAGCAGTAAGGTCAACGCATTATATATGTCAAGCAGTGCTGCCAATTATGAAAAAACAAAGCAGCGGAAGCATTGTGAATATCATTAGTAATTTAGTAGAAAGACCGTTGGTTCCTTATCATGAATATAACACGGCTAAAACTGCATTAATGGGATATACCCGTAATTTAGCTGTGGAGCTTGGACCTTTTGGTATAAGAGTTAATTGTGTAGCACCGGGCCTTGTTTATCCAACCGATGCGAGCAAAAAAACAAAAGAGAGTTTGAAAGAACTAATCATTTCGCAAACGCCGCTTCGAAGAATTGCAAAGCCGGAAGATATCGCAGGTCCTGTTTTATTTTTATCATCCGATTGGAGTGAATTTATGACAGGGCAAACACTATTTGTAGATGGCGGATTTGTGATGTAAGTTTTATAAAAAGAGCCAATCAAGATTCAATGCTTGATTGGCTTTTTTAGGGTCTAGAAAACTATTTCTTATTTTTGGTTGCTGCTTGAAATAATGTATAGCCGACAGAAGTGTCTGTTATAGGTAGTCCGGCATTTCTAACAAACGTTTCTAACAAAACTTGGCCATAATCTTGTTCAATTACGGTTTCATGCAAAGCGGTTATAGAAAAACCATCCGCCTGTAATCGCTCTGCTTGTTCATCAATATAAGCATGAATAATAGGAGCTGTAAATTCTGGATGAAATTGCACACCGAAAATATGCTGATCAATCATAAAAGCTTGATGTTGTTCAAAGTCATTCTGTGCGAGAATCGTTGCTTGTTTCGGCAGATTAATAACAGATTGATAGTGAGTGACATGACCAAAAAATGTATGAGGAAGGATACTAAATAGAGGGTGTTCTTTGCCTGCATCTGTTAGCTGGATACTTGTTGTACCGATTTCAATTCCTTTTGGATGATGACTTACTTGACCGCCAAATGCCTCCGCCAGTAATTGATGACCATAACAAATGCCTAGTGTGGGGATGTTATCCTGCTTAATATCTTGTAACCAGCGTATCAATTGAACACTCCATTCTTCGTGATCGGTGACCATTGCATGTGAACCGGTTATAATGATTACTCCAATTTTATTTAGAGAAGGTAAGGAGGTCGCATCTTTATATACAGGAGCGATTACTACGTTGTCATGTGAAATACTTGTACCTTTTATAATCATATCTTCAAAATCCCCGAATTGCTCTTTAATACTTGGGAACGTTTCACCACATTTGATAATGAGTAACTTCGTCATAATTTATCACCTTTTTATGTAATGTTTTATAACAATTATCCATTTAGAGTGAGGTGAAGTAAAGAGAATATTTATAAAATTTACTCCGATACAGGATAGATAAGGAAACAAGACTCCAACTGTTTCAATTGGAGTCTTGTTTCATCGTATTAATGTTCGATTAAGTTAGTTAATAAAACCTCTTGTTCATTCTCTGGTTCATCAAGAGGATAAATTCTTGCTGTGTCATTTTCATCATTAACATGTTGAATATAAATGGCTGCCCCATTATAGGTAACATTCGCCATAACAGGTGAACTGGCAATTTCTTGTGCCCGTTGTTTGTTCATTTTCTTTCCTCCTTGAAGGTATCATCCTATTTACTATTTATCAAAAGAAGGTGAAACATTCATGAGGAAATGAAGCTTTTAACTTTTGGTGTAATTTACTTTATTTTCAAATCGTGAAAACTTTTATGAAGGGAAGACATGAAGGCGGTTTATTGAGTCGCATAGATACGTTATGCATAAAATAGAGCAGGCACATTAATAAAAGTTTGAAAACACTATTCTATACAACTGGGGGGATAGTATGGAAAAGAAAGAGTTATTGATATCAGAAAACAGCGAGAAATTTGTTGATTTAAACGATGTTATATGCCTGGATGAGTGGGAAAACGAGGGTGGTAGAATTGTAAGGCTTGTGGAATAAGACAAGCATCCATCTCTGTTTTATTTTGAGAATCAGTGTTTTTGTTAGCATAATACTTCTTAATTAGACTATATATTCGATCTAAAAGCAGAATAGGGAACAATTAAAGGGAAGATATATTTTGAGGTGTTGCAGTTGCGACAGCTCTTTTTAGTATGGAGTTAGTGAACTGAAATTTTTAGCATAAATATTCTATTTCAGTTGATGAATAAATCATGCTTATGTAGACAAACTGAAAATGAATGCTCCAATAATCAATCAAAGAAAAGAAAGAGGATTAGAATGAGGGAGGCTCGCTCCATGAATCATGCAAATTGCGACTTTTCACCGATGAAGCAAACGTTAAAAGAAGATATACGTCAAGTGATCACGACGCTTCAGAATAGCTTAGAAACAATAGATCAGGAAAACGATTGTCTACTTGGGGATTTTGAAAAAATAAAAAATAGATTTGCATACATTGAAATGAAAGCTGCTACTTTTTATTTAAATTGTTATTTGTCCCCGTTTACGGATAAATATCCAGAATTATCAATCTGTTTACAAAATATGTCGGACCGAAGACATGGTGGTTTAATTGTCATTCAACGCAAAGATTCTCTTGAATCTTTAATTCATCCGGGGATTGCAATTGGAGCAGAGTTAAGCCATTCTTTATTAGAGTCCATCTTTTTTCCAGGAAATCCACTCCATGATGGTGCTGTAATGGTAAGTTTTAATCAGATCGTTTCTGCAGCAAATGTTCTTCCTCTTTCAAATAAATTTACAGGTGATAAAAAACTTGGTACACGACATCGCGCTGCTTTAGGATTAACCGAACGCAGTGATGCCCTTGTTCTGGTTGTCTCCGAGGAAACAGGTAGAGTTTCATTTGCTTTAAACGGAGAGCTCTATCCAATTGCTACACATGGGGGCTCAATAGATAGTTTATTGAAAAATTTACAGTAAAAAGGGTAATCAAAACTATCTTTTAATAGAACCTGCTGTCGAGCAATCTTGTTCAATAGCAGATTCTTTTGTGATTTTCTTACCAATATTCAATTGAAAAGGGAACTACAGAACTCCCTTTCATGTATGACAAAAAGCTCTATTAATTAATAGATACTATTTATCTTTAACTAGAGATATTTTACATTGAGATTTGAATCTATTAGGTTTATGATATATTCATAAGTTACAATAGATAACTGGTACGACAAAGTGAGGACATATCAAAGTACAGAATCTGCATGAGCAAAATAGATTCTCTATGTAAGGAGTGTAATTGTTAATATGGTGACCCTGTATACATCAACAAGTTGTACGTCTTGTCGTAAAGCAAAAGCATGGCTTGAGGAACACGAAATTGCTTATATAGAAAGAAATATTTTTTCTGAACCTCTTACGATTGATGAGATTAAAGAAATTTTTCGCATGACGGAAGGTGGGACAGATGAAATTATCTCTACAAGATCGAAAGCTTTTGAAAAACTGAATATAAACATAGAATCTCTATCACTTCAAGAATTATATAAAATAATCAAAGAGAACCAAGGATTATTAAAAAGACCGATTATTCTCGATGAAAAAAGATTACAGGTTGGATATAACGAGGATGAGATTAGTAGATTTTTGCCTCGTAAAGTTCGTGCATTTCAGCGTTGTGAAGCTCAACAAATGGTCAATTAATTATGAGACATCACTTTCAACATATTATATTAAGGATTTTTTCGTTTTCTTTAATCATCAATATGAACTTAGCTTGGTGGAAAAGGCAAATGAATGTATTAGAAAAAATAACTCGGTAGAATATATTATTTAACTATAAACAATACAGCAATTAAAAGAATGAAGATGATTATTCTTTTAATTGCTTTGCATAAGAATTATAAAACAACCTTCCAGTTATTGTTGCAAGTTGCTTTAATGATTTTTCTTTCTCGTATGTAGTCGGCAATAAGCTCACTCATATCAATCGGTATATCTTTTATAACAGGCTTTCCTTTAAACATATTGAAGTTACCGCCTCCGCTAGCACGGTAGCTGTTCATGACAACATCGTATTGTTGATTGAGCTGTAATGGTGCCCCTTGGTAATTTAGGTGGGTAACGCGCTGGCCTATAGGATTTGAAATTTTTAATTCATATTCAATGCCTTCCCACATGTCATAATTATAATGCTGTGGTTTTGGATATGAAAAAGCAGGATTAACCGTTATGTTTCCGTTTTCGATAGTGAAATATTGAGCGGTTTGCTCAAGAGCTTCTTTAATATCCTTACCGCTTATCCGGATGACTCTTAATGTATTTGGATAAATATAATTGGATACGATATCACGCATTGTGATGTTTGTTTGGAAACCTAGAGATTCATTGGTGAATAAGGCTGTATTTGAAATAGCAGCTCCGCTAGCGTTCATTTGCACTTTATTAATAAATTCGATATATGGATTATCCTGTAGACGTGCGTGCAGTACGTCTTTAATGGTCATGTCTCCAATGACCGTTCCTATTGATTGATCAAGCCATTTTTGAGTTTCTTTTTGAAAATCATCTATGAAGGAGAGTGTTTCTTGATCTGCCTTGATAGATTCGTCTATTTCGATTAAATTGGCAGAGCATTTTATACTTGAAATGGATCCTTCTTGTTTTGTTCCCTTTATACATACTTCACCTATATAACGTCCGTAATGACCGGGCTGCAGGAACGTAATGCCATTGGTTGTTCCTGTTAGTGTACGGTGCTGATGACCTGTGATTAAAATATCTATATCTCCTAACTCTTGGCACATAGCATAGGCTTGATTTTCTCCTGTTAGCCGTTCTGTTTGTTCCCCTGTTTGTAAATCCCGTTCAAACCCTCCGTGATAGGAAACAATTATTACATCTGGTTTTTCCTTTTGACGGATGTGACTGACCCACCATTTTGCAGTGAGTAAAGCGTCATTAAATTGTAGACCTTCAATATTTTTTTTCTCTTCCCAATTTGGAATGAAATGAGTTGTGATACCAAGAATAGCTATTTTGACTTCATCAATTATTTTTATTGTGTAAGGTGTTCCAAAGGCAGGCTCCTTAGTTGATGAATTGATAATATTTGCAGACAGCCATGGAAAAGTGGATTGTTGAATAGCGTCTGTTAAATAATCTAAGCCATAATTAAATTCATGATTACCGCAAACAGCCAAATCGTACTGAAGCGAATTAGCGACTTTAATAATAGGATTTTCAGAATTTGGTTTGTATTTAGCATGATAATAGGTTAAAGGACTTCCTTGAATTAAGTCACCGTTATCGAGTAATAATATCTTTTCTTGCCTTCTTTTTTCTTTAATAATAGTCGCTGCTTTGGCTAATCCAAAGTTTGTTTCCGTATGATCCCGGTATGTAGTCGGATAAATGTATCCGTGAATATCGCTTGTTACTAATAAACGAATCGTAAAATCGTTTGGCATCGTTTCTCCTTCTTCCTGATAAGTCTAAAAGTATGGGTGGTTCTATTTTTGGTTTTAACGAAAGAAAAAGGTGCTGCTGAGGTTATTTTTCAATCTAACATAAGTATTAAAAAAATCGCAACTACTGTTAAGGCTACGCACCTTTCATCTGAATTTCAAAAATTATGTTTATCTATTAAAAATCTGTTCCTGTTCAAATAAAAGTACTAATTATTTGTTTATATAAGCTGATATGTTAGACTTTCGATAGACGTATTTTTTAATACATCTCAATTCCCCATATATCGAACAAGGCTATTAATAACCAGTCTTTTTTTAGTGGTGCTATAGTCCTTATCTGATAAGTCTTATATCAAAGTGAGTATGATAATTAGTAAAATATTTAGGAATATAATACTTAGGATTTTTTCGGAAACATAAATACAATGACTATTGTGGTATTTTGTTGTTTTAAATCGAATTCTTGATTAAATCAATATATAATAGGGAAGCGAGATAATAGATTTAGGTTAGGGAGGGACATAGAATGATGGCATGGGCGTTAGCCATTTTGTTTGGTGTTGCAGTGATACTGTTCATTTTGTCGTTTACTAAAACGGATTCACCAAAAGTTGAAGATCATCTGGAAAAAATTTCTCTTACTTTTGGAGAGGAAGTGAATCAACTACAAGAAAAAATTCGGACTCTTGAGATAGATGCTGAAATTACAGCACAAGAAGCTGGTATACTGGCAGCTTCTTCTGAACAGCGGATTTTGTTGCGTGAAGTACTAGACTTACATAAACGTGGGTATTCAGTTGAAAGTATAGCAATGAAAACAGGGAAGAATACGAATGAAATAGAACGGTTGATTGCTCCTTATGTAAACACAAAGCAGGAAAGGGGAAGCGTTGCCAATGACATCTAAATCAATGCGCAGCTTTGCCGGAGGCCTTCTTGTTGCAACAGGTTTATGCGGTGCAGTATACTTCTTTGGGCCTAGTGAAGCGACAAGCACACAGACTACAGAACAACTTTCAAAAGACGAGATGAAAGACTTACTATCTTCTGAAGGGTATGTCGTCCATACAGAAAAAGAGTGGAAAGAGCAACTTGCTGAAGCTAAATCTAGTAAAGATAAAGCAGGAACTGAGGCAAAAGCTGAAACACAAGAAAAGATTGTATACCGCACAGTACTGAGAGTTTCCAAAGGGATGACAAGTATTGATGTTGGTAAAGCTCTGCAGCGAGCAAGGGTTATTAAAAGCGGGCAGGATTTCTTTAATGAAGTTGAAAAAAGCGGTGTGGAAAACCATTTACGTCCTGGTACATATGTGGTACAAAGTGACATGACGACAGAAGAGATTATATCTGTCATATTTAAATGATTTTATTTAAAATGAAAGTACATCTATTAATTAAACGACTATCTATAATAGGTAGTCGTTTTTTGATGCTATTAATTGCGTATGTATAGAATGTTTCATATACTTGTTTTACTTTGAAACAGGGAAGTGATAAAAATGAATACGGAAAAGAGAAAAGCATTAATTGTTGGTGCAACTGGACTAGTAGGGAATGAACTATTACGTATATTATTGCAGTCCAATACTTATGAAAATGTAAAAGCATTGGTTCGTAAGCCAATATCTATAAAGCATCCGAAACTTACTCAAAGACTCGTAGACTTCAATGCATTAGAAAAATACGAGGAAGAGTTTGCTGTACATGATGTGTTTTGCTGTCTTGTCAAATTTTAAATAATAGTAAAGAAATATCAAATGAAAATCTTTATCTATATAAAGGCAAAGATTTTTAAGTTAGATAATATTTCGAAAAATATTATCTATTTTGTTTGTCAAAAAATAGGCGAGAACACCCCTACCTCAAGGAATGTGAAGAGCGATAGTCCAATGAGTAGGTGGGGGGCCGCTTGTTAAATAGTATGAACATAAAGAAATATATTCAGTAAAGGAATCGAGTATAGATTTTATATAGTGATTCCTTTTTCTTCTTCGGATGAAAAGATAAGTTAATTACTGTTTTGATTATTTTTATTTGTTAAGTAATTCGAGAGAGTTTCTAGACAATTATCACGATAGAATGTATGTAATTGATCGTTGTTTTGCATCAACCATTGAATTAGGGATCCATCTATTAAAGCACGAATTGTGTAAGAGGCTTTATCAATGTCCACATTAGCGAATGTTCCTTCTTTTTGACCCAGCTGGATAATTTCGCGCCCGATTGACCAACAATTTTCATAAAACCGGTCATTAGTGTCACGAAATTGTTCATTGTGGTTCGCTTGAGCGAGAAATTCAAGATACACTCGGTAAAATTTACGGTTATCACTCGGATTGGCAAAAGCTGCATGGACATAAGCACGTAACTTATCAGGTGCAGTGTGCTCTTTGCTGATTGCTGCATGTTCATTTTTATAAATTTTTTCAGTAACCCACTCCAGCAGATGACGAAAAACATCTTCTTTATTTTGAAAGTAATAACTTGTCACCCCTTTGCTTACGTCAGCATAGTCGGCAATATCCTGAAGGGTGACGCTATGAAAGCCTTTTTCAGAGACGGCTTGAAAGGCGGCTCTTAAAATTTGTTCACGCCGTTTTTCAGCTTTGTTATTCATTAAAATCCACCATCCTATTTTTAATAGTTCCATTATACACAAAAAATGACCGGACAAAATAATGGATAGTAAGGATAAATGTTTTGAACTTTCTATGCTAAAAGAATATTTTATTCTGACCGGTCAAAATTATATTGACTGGTCAAATAGTTAACACTATAATCGACTTATGGGATTAATTGTATGAACGAGTGATACAGATATAATAATATCTATAAAAATAATAAAAGAGGTGTTTAGATGAAATCATTTGACGCACTAGTTGTTAATAAGCAAGATGACCAGTTTTCTGTAGGGGTTCAACAGGTTTCACTACAGGATTTACCAGAGGGCGAAGTACTAATTCGTGTTCAATATTCAGGCGTTAATTATAAAGATAGTCTTGCGAGTATCCCTAATGGCAACATTGTAAAAACTTATCCATTTGTACCAGGAATTGATTTAGCAGGGGTTGTAGTTTCTTCAGAAGATCCTCGCTTTCAAGAAGGCGACGAGGTTATTGCAACTAGCTATGAGATTGGTGTTTCCCATTTCGGCGGCTATAGTGAATACGCTCGTATTCCGGCTCAGTGGATTGTTCCACTTCCAAAAGGCCTTACGTTGAAAGAAGCGATGATTATCGGAACAGCTGGTTTTACGGCTGCATTATCCGTGCAACGCCTTGAAGAAAATAATCTAACTCCTGACAAAGGAGCTGTTCTTGTAACTGGAGCAACAGGTGGAGTTGGCAGTTTTGCTGTCTCTATTCTATCTACTCTAGGTTATCAAGTTGAAGCAAGTACAGGAAAAGAAGCTGAACAAGAGTACTTGAAGAAACTTGGAGCAACTACGGTTCTATCACGTGAAGATGTATATGATGGAAAGATTCGGGCATTAGGCAAACAAAAATGGGCAGCGGCTGTCGATCCAGTTGGCGGAGAACCACTTGCATCTGTTTTAAGCCAAATCGAGTACGGTGGCTCAGTTGCGGTCAGTGGATTAACAGCTGGAACAAAGCTGCCAACAACAGTCTTCCCGTTTATTTTAAGAGGCGTTAATTTACTTGGAATCGACTCAGTGTATTGTCCGATGGAGACACGATTAAAAACATGGAATCGTCTAGCGACTGATTTTAAACCAGCAAATTTAGAAGAACTAATTCAACAAGAAGTGACACTTCAGCAGCTTCCGGAGGCCCTTCCTACATTACTAAAAGGTAATGCTCGCGGAAGAATCATTGTGACATTATAAACCAAAAGTGACGAGATATATAAATTCTCGTCACTTTTTCAATATTAACTTTAAATCATTTTGATAGAGGTATACGTATTTTGACGAGAGTTCCTTTATTAAGAGTACTTTGAATAGAAATATCTCCTTGATAGGTGTCAATAATTCGTTTACAGATTGTTAACCCTAATCCGGAACCATGCTTCTTCATAGAGAAAAATGGATTGAAGACTTGGTCTAAAGAATCTTTTGGAATACCTACACCAGTATCTTCTATCGTAATGAAACAAAAATCAGCGTCTCTTCCTATTGAAATCGTTAATTTTCCACCATCGGGCATAGCGTGTAAAGCATTTTTGGACAAATTTAGAATCACTTGTTTTATATGATCTTGGACACAAGAGATAGGCACATCATCAGCACAATAGGAAATAGAGAGTTCGACATTCATATAATTAGCTTCCGATTGTAAAATAGGTTCTATTTCTCTTACGATATCTATTGTATTGTAGGTGTTTAATGTATATGCAGTTGGTTTCCCAAGTACTAGTAACTCACTAACAATGGCATTTATTCGAATGATTTCTTTTTGTATCACTTCAAAGTAATATTGAGCTTTCTTATCTAAATATTCTTCGCTAAGTAGTTTAATTAATCCATTTATTCCTGTTAAAGGGTTTCTTATTTCATGGGCAGTACTAGCAGCCAGATTCCCGAGTAACTCTAGTTTTTGATATTCATTTTGTTCTTTTTCTTTCTTTGCTTTAAATTTTAGTTGAAGGTTGTAGATTAATAGTAGTAAAACATTCATAATAATAAAAACCGCCACTAGGTAATAGGAAAATGTATGACGATATAAGTGTTTATTTTCAGGGCTTAATTTTGCCGTAATGATCCAGGAGGGTTGTTTCAAATCGATACGATAATCTACTAGGTTTTTCGTCGAAGTTAGTGAGCTTGCTTCTATTACTGTTTCCCCGGATTGATCTGTTACGATAATCATTTCATCTTTTAATAACATTTTTATGGTATTTTCTAATTCATCTAATCGTAAGCTGGCTAGCAAAACACCTTTAATTTGTCCATCCTCAGTAACAGGGACGGCGATTGTCATAATATAACGCCCTGTTACTCGACCAATATGTGCTTCTGAAAAACTCGTTTTTCCTGACTGCAGTGCTTGCTGAAAGTATGGTCGATCACCAACATTAACAGGAGGGTTGAGTGAATTTGAGCTTATTAATAAGTCTCCTTCTAGATTGGCCCAGTAAAAGCCTGAAAAACGTTTATCCTTTTCTTGAGTTTCCTTAAAAATTTCTTCTATATCAATTAAGCTACTATGCTGAACTTTAATCAGGGTAGCAAGCATTTCTAACCGTCCGACTGTTTCGCCAATAAAATTTTCTATATTTGTTGCATGAAGATTTGCATTCGTTTGAGCTTTATTTTTATATTCATCTTCATATTTTTTCATTTGCAGATCTGTCAAAATGCCGCTGATAATCAGCGTAGGAACCACTGCTATCAAAATATAAATAACAAAAATCTTTGCAAATCGTTTAATGTTATGTGTCTGTATCAAAAGCTCTTCCCCTTTAATATTCCGCTTAAGTAGCTTCTAGCTGAATATATACGATATAAAATATCCACTTATAATTGACATGAAAGTCTTCAGTCGTATTTTCATCATAAGATATTTAGGATTAAGTATCAACATTATTAGAAGTATAATAGTTATATAGTCGCCTTTGTTGTGCAATGAGGGGGTTATAGTTGTCCTGTTTATTCCGCATATGGTATTGAGGGAAACTTTTTGGGATTAGGTGTGGCGAACCGTATCATAAGTAAATGAGGTTCTTCTTGGTTAATATTCTTGAACGTAATATACTTGAAAGAATAAGATAGTAGAGTATTTTTCTCAACTATCTTTACTAATCAATAGCGCCTGTTCGTTTTATTTCAACCTTAATAGTTGATTTTAACTTTAATGTTGAATACTTTTCCCTCAAATCTTTATCATTTAATTTGGAATATTTTCGTAAGCTTTTTATTTTTCTTCCAATGCCGATTGGATCGGAATTTAATTTTCTTAATTCCTCAAGAAAATCCCCGAATTCTTTGTTTAATTCTTCACCAAGAAGTTGCTCTAATTTTTTTATTGATTCCTTGTTTTTTAGAGTAACAGCAGGCTGTCCTTCTATAGTTGAAACCGAAATGGTTGCGTTTAGCTTAACTTCATCTTCTGTAGATAATTCAATACTTCCGCGGTGCTTTATAGGGTGAATGGTGATATTAAATTTATCTTCTTTTGGCTTTTCGGCTAGTGAGACTCCTTTTTGTTTGAATGTCTCTACAGGTATGTTTAATGTAATATCTCCCAAAAAAGCCTTGCGATGGGTGAATAACTTGATGAACATGGTTTTTTTCAAAGAAATCGAACCTACCATTTTATCATTTTTAAATAATGCAACGCTATTGATGTAAGGTGCTACACCTTCTTTATTTGAAATGATGGGTAAGGTAGGGTCAATACCAATTTCATAGAGCGTAGAAAAAAAATCTTGAAGATTGGAATTTATTAACATTTCTTTTCTTTCTTGCTTATCCAACAATTGATAAATATATGACCCCATTTCAGGATATTCTTCATAGTTTCCATTTTTAATGATATCTTCAGCATTATCTGTAATGGCCAAAAATATTAAAGATCCTATGCTGGTGTCTCGTTGCATGGTATCTAAAAAATTTGAAATTCCTTTCGTTTCTGTCATATCTTTATTAAATAGTAATGTCCTTAATTGTCCGGAAGTAATGTCGTGGCTTGTTTTTTGTTCTAAAATTTGTCTTATCTGTTTGCTTGTCGTTCCGACGGCCGAAATGGTTTCACTTGTTTTTTCTTCCTTTCGATCGAACTGCAATAAACTAATCGTACCTAAGTAAGTACCATCATCAAGTAAATCATAACCAATAATCGTTGAAATCCCTTGCCTTTCTAGTATTTTTTCAGGTGGCATACAGGCAGTGCAGAGAAGAGAACAAAATAGAATAAGCCATTTTTTCATTATTTCAACTCCATTAAGAATGAGAAAGAATTTTAGATTTAATAATTGAAATGAAATATAACAAGATTGGATAGACAAACCATAAGTAAAAACCAATATGACCAATTTGATTAATGAAAAGGTTAATGTCGACTCTTTTAGTGATAAAAAAACTCGTGATAAAAATGATGATTGAGATGATCCAAATTCCATGTTTTTGTTTGACATGAAAAATATGTTTAACACCTTTTGAAGAAATGAATAGGGTTATGCTTAAATTTGAAAATATAACTAATATCCATATGGATACTGCTATATATTCAAAACGCTCAAGAAAAGGAAAATGGACTACACTTATCATACTGACAAGAGGCCAAATATTTTTTTCTAATTCCTTTGAACTAAAAAATAATATAGAAATAACAGTTGTAAATAAAACAAGAAGTGTAGTAAACCACACTGCTAATTGACTGATAAAAAGAAGCTTATCTTTTTCCTTTATGAATGGAAAAATAAAAAATAACGTTTCAAAACCCAGCATCGTATAGCTGCTATTAAATACTCCTTCCATTATTTCAGGCGGGGATGTTGTCAAGATGGGTAAAATTCTAGTTATTTGCAAGGATTCAAATGGTTGATACAATGCAAATATGATCCATACAGTTATAAAAAAAGATAAGAAGCATACCCCTGCAACTACTCTGAATCCTCCTGATACTGCATAAAGTGTTACTAATAATAGGGCAAAAACACCTACCCACTCATAAACTCCTTCATATCCCCATGATAGAGACAATTCAACATAACTGATGATGATAGAGTAATTTGATGCAATAAAGTAAATGACAATAACGGTATTGATAATACTGCCTATAAAACGACCAAATACATTTTCATTTATTTCATAAAGATTAAAGTTTTCATAATGATTAAGTATCCTAATCATTATCCAAGTGATAAGACTGATAAATAGACCAGATAGTAAAATGGAGACCCATGCATCCTGCTTTGCTGCTAGATAGATTATTCTAGGGAAACCGAGTATGCCCATCCCGATTTGTGAGGTGTGTATAATGAAGAAAGCAATATAGGCGTTTACAAAACTAACAGTTGATTTCATTATCCACCTCAGAATTCATCCAAATCTTTATCAATATTTTTTAATTTCCATTCTGCACGTAACGTTTTTAATGGACGGTTAACTACAGGGCGTCTCATATAAAAATGGTGTGGAAGACGTATTAGGAAGTATTTTAAATCCTTTATCCTAAATGGGTATAAAGGTGCAAGATAAGGTTTGTTTAATGATGTCAACCTTAACAAGTGAACCATCAGTACACAGACACCAACCATAATCCCATTCAATCCCCAAATTCCTGCTAGAATAATGAAAGGAAATCTGCAAATTCTTATGGCAGTCCCCATCTCATAAATAGGGGAAGAAAACGCTCCTAATGCACTAAATGCCACGATAATAATTAAAATATTGCTGGTTAAGCCCGCCTCAACTGTTGCTTGGCCAATTACAATCCCTCCAACAATCCCCATTGTTTGACCTACTTTTGACGGAAGCCGTGCCCCTGCCTCTCTAAGTAATTCAATTAATAATTCCATTAAAAGTACTTCTAGAAAAGGGGGAAAAGGAACTTGTGAACGGGATTGCCCAATGATGATTAATAATCGAGATGGTATAAGTTCAAAGTGATAGGTAATGATTGCAACATAGAATGCTGTGAAGAGTAGTGACCCAGCCATGGCTAATAATCGTATATATCTTATAAAAGTACTCAGAGACCATCGTAAATAAATATCTTCTGTTGATTCAAAAAACGAAAAAAAATTAGCAGGCCCAATAATAGCCACTGGGCTTCGATCTAAAAGGATACCAACCCTTCCATTTAAAATAGAATAGAGAAATCGATCGGGAAGCTCTGTCATGATAAACTGAGGAAAAAAAGAATAATGATTATCTTCAAGACATTGTGCCAAAACTGAACTGTCACTTATATCATCAGTTATAATATTTTCAAGCTTCTGTTTAAGTGTTTTTAGTATGTCTTCATCCGTTAAATCTTTAATATATATAATTCTTAATTGCTTCTTAACATATTCACCTATTTCTAATTCATCAGTACACAAATTAGAATTATTTAGATTTTGTCTAATAATTTTTATATTAGAAGCCAATGATTCTGTAAACGAAATTTTAGGGCCGTATACCAAAGATTCAGTTTCTGCTTTCTCGATGGATCTTTCAATTGGATTAGCACAATTTACTAAAAGGGCTTTACTTTCTTTTAATAAGTAAATATAAACGAATCCATTTAAAAGTGAAGAAATAATTTCTTGTTCCTTAAAGTCAATCTTTACTTCGCCAATAGGGATATTTTTCATTAAATAAGAATAGGTTATATCTTTTTTGGGCAGCTGTTGAATGAATTTAATAATATATTCATTAACTGTTTCAGTCTTAATTAAATTTTTCATAAAGACAACTTCAAGACAATCTCCAGCAACTTCAATTGTCCTACAAAGTAAATCTGGTGATTGGTTGAGGATATATTTAATTTTTTTATAATTTGGGCAATTATTTTTATTTGTTGTGTTTGTCATTTTAACAATCCTCAGCACTTTTTTATTATTATTTGAAATGACAAAAAATTTATCCTTGTTTTACAAAGAAGTAAGGCCAAAAAGTAGTTTATGGACAATTTTTTGAACTGAATTGTAAGAGATAAAAGGTGTAATAAACTGTGTGGAAGCAGGATAAGTAGCTGCGTGTTAGCAACGGTGATAAAATCCTCATTTAGATACAATATGGTGAACCTTATCATAAGTAAGTGCTGGACTGTATCATAAGTAAATGAGGTTTTTAGAAGGGTACTATTCATATAAGTAGATCGTACTCTTTATCTACCAAAAAAGTTACTTTGCATCTAATGCAAAATAACTTTTTTGGTTTTTTAATTTAGTTTTTTTGCCCACGTACTGGTTTGAAAATAGATAGTAGGTAAATTACTAAGCCTACAATACCAATTCCTAAAATCGTGTTGAATGAATCACTAGTGTAGAAGCCGCTACCGAAGTAGAAAATTTCTCGTAACCCTTCAGAAGCAAAGCGAAGAGGTATCCATGGACGAATGAAGTTTACGAAGAAGCTTGGAAGCATTTCTTGTGGTGTCATAAGAACCCCCATACCTAATAGCATAACCACCATGAATAATGTAATGGCTGGTTTGCCAATCCATGCCGTAATTGCTGATACTAATAAGAAGAAACAGAATGCAGCGAACGATACGAAGAACGCCACTAATAAGTAACTTGGCATATTAATACCAGCTAGTGAAGCAAGTGTTGCAACAGTAAAGCCTGAGAATAAGGCGATAATTATGCCGAATAATACTTGGCCGCCCATTAAATGTAATGTTTGTTTACGTGTTAATTGTTCTCTCTTAAAGATGTTTGATGTTGCTAAAAATACAATGAAACCACCGATTAACGCACCTACCCAAGCAGGCACCGCCATTAATGTTGGCGCACTGCCATTTGCTGTAGAAGCAGTAATAGCATTGAATACTTTTTCTTTAGAAACAATCGGGTTCACAAGTACAGACGCTTGGTTCGCATCAATTTGTTGCCCATGCATTTGTGCAATAAAGTTTTTAGAATATTGGTTACTTAATTGCGTAATTAAACCGTTTAAAGCCGTCTTCGCATAGTTTGCACCAGTCATGTTAAAGCCCTGATTAATATATACCTGCAAAGTTGCAGCAGAGTTGTTAGTCATTGCATTTTGTAGTGTATCATTATACCCTTCAGGAATAACTAAAGCGGCATAGTACTTTTTATCATCAAATAAATCTTCAATATCTTCTTCTTTTTCATTTGTAAAAGCTAACATGGGTTCTTTGCCATCCGTACTTTTACTCATTTGTTCGATTGCTGATTTTACAGCGTCTACATGATCGCCCTCATCATTCACAATAAGTGCAACTGGCAGATTTTTCACTTGCGGATTTCCTTGAGCGAATAAGTTTACCGAGAATAGTGCGATGATTAAAATAACAGCAATGGGAGCAGCCCATGCTAATTTTTCTTTAAATAATCTCAATGGATTTCATCCTTCCTCAATGTTCAACATGTTGTTTAGTGGTATGTAAATATCTTATAATCTGGGAGTACGCAAAAGCAATCGACAAAAGTGAAGAGGTTGTTGAATTTTAAGAAGAAGGTGATTTCTGTGAATATTTATATAGAGAAAAATCGAAAAACAAAACAGCTTATTCAAAAGACATTTATGCAAATCTTAGAGAATAAGTCATTTGAATCGATTACGATAGGGGACATTACGAAAACAGCACAAATCAATCGAGGGACATTTTATTTGCACTTTAAAGATAAATTCGATTTGCTGGATCAAATAGAGCAGCGATTATTCGCGGATTTAGGAAAGCATATTGATGAATTGCAATCTAGCTATTTATCAACTCATACGTTTGAGAAGAGACAAGAGCATTTGGCAGCCACATTATTTAGCTTTATTGAAATGCATTCACCAATATTGAAAATATTTTTAAGTGATCATGGTAGAGCGGGTTTTCATATTCGATTTAGAGATGCCTTTTCAGAAAAAGTGCGTTTTAATTTAGAGAAAAATAAAAGTATCAATGACAATTTAAAAGTTCCACTGGAATACTTTTTATCCTTTATCACGTCTGCTTTTTTAGGATTAATTGAACAATGGATTCGAAATGGTTTAGATAAAACCCCTCAAGAAATGACCAGCCTATATATTGATATTATTTCCTTTATTCAAAAGAGATAAAAGGTACTATAAAAAGGCTGAATTTAAAGTTGTTTATCTTAACAACTTTTGATTCAGCCTTTCTTTTTTTAGGTCAGTGACGGATGCCCCACCACTAGTTGAGGCTTCACTTTATGTAGCAATACCGATAGAGGAGTTTTCGTATTGTTTATCGCTTAATGCTTTCACAATAAAGTGTGCAACATCAGCGCGTGGAATCGTTCTTGATTTCTCTGGTACGCTTGCTTTTGACTCCCTATACTTTCCTGTTAAGGCATCATTCGTTAATCCCATTGGTCTAACAATCGTGAAATTCAATCCATGTGCTTTAATATAATCAACGGCATTGCGATGATCCGTCAGAGCATTTTTTAGCATTTTCATAACTATTTTCCCACTGATGCCTGGAATTTCTTTGTTAATTCCCGCAGAAGCTGTGTAGATGATTCGTTTGACATTATGTGCCTGCATTCCAGCTACAATATTTTTCGTCATCTCTTCAAGCTCCGTCGATTTTTTCATCCCTTGACTTGAGCCTAAACATGACACGACTGCATCATGCCCTGCAATTGCTGCAGCGACTTCTTCTTTATTGAAGGCATCGCCCTGCATAATATGTAACTGCTCATGTGACAATTCTATCTTTGATGGAGTGCGTACAAATGCAGTTACCTCAACCCCCTTTTCTAACGCTTGCTTCACGACATGTTGGCCCACGCCACCAGTTGCACCAAATACAATAATCTTCATAACGACCCTCCTTTTTCTATTATCAGTATAACATCCTCAAGGGAAAATCCTCTTTCTGAATCAAGTAACGGTACAGAATCGTTAGATAACGCCAGTCAGGAAATAGGTGATTTGGTGAAATGGGAATAAAAACATAAAGTGGGTAATTTAGAGGATTATAAGTTGACTGAGACTATTTTATTTTTGTTAATACTGAACCAAATTTCATGTTATTAAACTGATGGGGAATTAGCTAATAATTTCATTTGCTTGTGGTTCATTTCACCGTAGTTTATCAAATTAAGGTTATGATAGACTACGGTAACATTCAAATTTCAATCTATAGATATACTAAACAGTAAAACTAATGTTGCTGTTTTCAAAAATGCAGATTAGTCGTTGGGGAGAGTTTTTGCTTAGGATTAGTAAAATAAAATCTTGATTTCGAAGTCCCGATTATGAAACTTCATGATGTTCCTCGAACTGACCCCGAAAAATACCATTTCGTCCGTTGCTTTTAGCCTTGTAAAGAGCCTTATCGCAATTAGTATAAAGCATTTCTAATTGTGTAGAATGCTTGGGAATGATTGTGATGATGCCCATACTAATTGTATATGTCACCGGTAAACTGTGGTTGATATCGTCATTAAGCGACTGTTTGATTCGTTCAGCTTTTTTAGTTGATTCGATTACATTCTTTCCAGGCATCAAGATGCCAAATTCATCTCCTCCATAACGTCCAAACAAGTCATCTTTGTCTAAATGTTGCTTAATTTTCATAGTAAGGTCCTGAAGTACTTGATCACCGATATGATGCCCAAAAGTATCATTAATACCTTTAAAATTGTCAATATCAAAGAGAATATAGGATAGGGATTGTCCCTTCTTAGCATAATTGATGAGATATTGTTTCGCATTTTCCGTAAAGGTTCTACGATTCAGTGTGCCTGTTAAATCATCATAACTAGCAAAATGAATTAACTCTTGATCTACCTTTTCCTTCATTAACAGGATAAATCCTATACTTCCTAAGTTCGTAAAAATAAAAATAGATAGCAGCGAAATCAATTGATAAGTTCCCGGAGTATAAAAACTTGTCGAAAAAGTAGATGAAGTTAGTGAAATTATCCCCCTGACTAAAGAAGCTGCGGCAACAAGAAGGTACATACTACCGATGATTCTCATAAGTGGGGTGAGCGCTTTCCCAAAAACTATTCGATAAACAGGGATATAGATTGCCGCAGTAACAAAGGAGCAATATGCAATTCGGACGTTCTCTTTGTTATAAAAAATAAAAATGAGTTGAAATCCGATAATACTGAGAAGAGTCAAAACAAGATATATCATCTTTGTCTTTGAATGTAGAGCATGTTTTAAGCCCAATAGTGCGATTATTTCTAAAGCATATCCAATAAATAGTAGCGAGTTAGCAAAGGTAATTGATAGAAATTCAAGAGTTCCTCCGCGTAAAATCATACAAAACCATGCTATAGTCTGAGTGCATTTTGCTAAAAAAAAGGTATTAGCTGTTAAGTTCTTTATGTGTTTATGTTCATAAGCAATAATGAGGATTAATGTAAATAAGTAGCCTATGCCGAGTAATAGAATTATTACTCTCGTATCTAAAGGTAAATTCATTATGGGACACCTGTTGTGAGTGAGTTTTCAATCAGTATGATTATAACACAAGCAGGGGGCTATTTATACTATATACATTCTTTATTTAGGAGTTTAGGTGTAGTTCAAATATACTGAAAGCGATCCTCTCAATGTCCTTATCTAACTGATATAGATAAATAAATCAAGATGTATGTAATAAATGCACGTAATAATGCCTGATAGTTGTCTAATACTATAGTGGCTTAGGTTCGATATAAAATTAAAACTTCACTTAGATCCATCACGGTGAATCGTACCGTAAGTAGGTGTGGTTTTTTATATAAGCGCAGCATGGGTCCGTCTCCGCAAAATTCATCTTATGAAACGTTTCCTTTTTAGTTATTATTAAAAAAATGAATTTGACTATTTCGTATACAATTGTATACAATAGAAGTGAATTCTAAAGTATACAATTGTATACAATGAGGAGGGGGATTATGAGACAAGAAGGACATAGGGGACAACATAAACATCATGAAGGCAGACATCGTGGACGTCGCGGGGAGCATGTAGAGGTAAAATCAGAAGGAGCGAAAACGTTCCGACGCAAGCGTGCGATAATGTTTTTAGAGCATTTAGAAACTAAGCAAGAGTCACTGAAAAAGCAATTGCAAACACCAGAGTTGCAATCCGTTAATCCAATTATTGTTGGTGAATTAAAGGCAACACAGTCGATAATAGATGAGTTTGTACAATTGTTTGAGTTATATGAGTTCGAGGAATATGCAAATTTACGATTAAACAAAGATACTGAAAATAACACGGAAGCTTAGAAAGAGGATATTGAAAATATGAATATGGAATCAAATTTGACTGTTGAAGAGGTTATCCGTTCCCGTCGAACGATTAAAAAGTTTAAAAAGGACCCGATTTCTTTAGATACGCTTAAAGAGCTATTAGATATTGCGATTTGGGCACCGAATCATAAAATGCGTGAACCTTGGCGTTTTATCGCTTTCTTAGATGAAGGAAAGCAGCATCTCGTGGAAGTTTTAAAAAATGAAAAGGAAAAAGGGAAGTTCCCTAGACCGATGAAGCCAGAAAAACTTGAACAATTGCTGTCAATTCCAGCGTTTGTTGTTGTTGTCATGCAAGCAGATCCACGACCAATGATTTTTGAAGAGGATTTTGCTGCGGTGAGTGCTTGTATTCAAAACTTTCAATTAGCAGCTTGGGAGCGTGGAATTGGAATGCTTTGGAATACGGATCCAACCATTTATTCACCAACATTCCATGCACAAATCGGTGTGAAGCCAGGTGAGAAGGTTGTGGGAATTATGCAAATAGGTTACCCAGATATGACACCGAAAGCACAACAGCGAACTTCGGTTGAAGAAAAGTTAACCGTTATTACTAGCGCTTCTCAGCTTGAAGAAAATAAGTAGTATCAAATAATATTTGTCAGTAATCGAGTGCAATTCCGAAGGGGAATTTGCGCTCTTTTTTATGTACCAGGAGGGATTGTTTAATAACGAAATAGAAGATTTAGCGTATGTTTAAAATCTGGCTGATAACGACTGTACGGTTGAAGTAGTGAAAGTATACAATGATTGGATATTAGATTACGACAAGGAAGCAATAGATAAAGTGTTTAAATTAAGAATGAATCCTTGTTGAACGAGTGCGTTATATAAATAATGAATGAGGCTGTCTTTTCTTTTTAATAATCTGTGCAGGTTGGTTGAAAATAGTGAATAAATATAAAGATAAAGTTAACTCTATAATTAAAAGAATGATAAACGAGGAGACTAATCATGAAGCCTTATCAAATAAATAACATGATCATTGATGATGAATTTGATGGTGAAGAATTCGTGACAACTGATTTTGCTTACCAAAATAAAGATTATAGCATTACTTTTAAAAAAGCAGACCTTGAAATAATTAATACATGGATTTTTAAAGATGGTACATCTCTACCGGCAAATTTATCTGATAATATTATTGAATTAATAAGAGAAGATGTTAAAAAGAGAATCTAGTCACTACACCCGCTTGTGTCAGAAAGAGAGCGAATCAGGACAGAGACCTATATAGAGAGGCTTGATGCATATGGTTGGAGTATTGTCTCAAAAGAAGAATTGAAAAATATGTAAAAATATAAAATCCCTTGTGAAAAATGGTTTGAATATCAATTTATTAAACAAAAATCTATCAAATTTGCCGAGAGTACCCCTTCTTCAAGCGGCGATAGCCGGTAAGGAGAGGGTGAATCGGCTTTTTTTTAATTTTATTTCTTTTCTCTTTAAAAAAGTGAGACTACCGAACGTATGTTGTTTATAATAATAACAAAAGGAGGTGAAAACTTTGGTAAAAGAAAAACAACAAGAAGGCAAAAGCTATTCGACTCAACAAGTTTGGATTAAAAAGGGACATCGGATGTATAACTATTTCCAAACGATGTGTGAAAATAGTAAAAATATGTATAACACCACGAATTTTTATATTCGACAAGTGTTTACAGCTTTAACATCAGATAACGGACGGCACCCTCTTCAAAAAGAAGTAATAGATACTTTGGTTAATCACATTGAAGCGATGAACGAAGTTCAACGTGTTGCTTATGAAAAGCGATTAGCTAAAGAATTAGCCAAACCAGTTGAACAGAGAAAAGAAGTAAAATGTAACGTATTTTCTTTACCGGATTCTTCGAATCCGTATGTAGATTACAACTTTTTAGATGCATTATTTAAACGAATCGCACAAAACGATTATACATCGTTGCCTGTTCAAAGCAGCCAAGCGATGATGAAAAAGGTATTCAAAGATTGGAAGTCATATTTTGCTGGATTAAAAGATTGGAAAGTGAATCCATCTAAATATACAGGAAGACCAAGAATTCCTCGTTACAGCCGAGCTTCGATGAAAGAAGTAGAGTTTACGAATCAAGATTGTGTCATTAAAGAAAAGAAATATCTAAAATTCCCTAAAACTAAAGAACGTTTAAATATCGGGAGGTTAGGTTGTACGGCTAATAAGCTGAAGTGTGTTCGTGTAATCCCAAGATATGAACAATTGGTTGTAGAAATCGTTTTTGAAAAGCCGAAAGTAGACAGTAAAACGAAAAATGAATCCTCTCGCCTAATGAGTATCGATTTAGGAATTGATAATTTGGCAACTATTACGACAAACACAGGAATGGCACCTGTTTTGTTGAAGGGCAAAACCATCAAATCCGTGAATCAATACTATAACAAAATGAGAGCTCATTATTATGGCATCCTTCGTCAGGGAAAAGAGCCAAAAGAAGGGTCGTTTTCTTCTAAGCGATTGCTTCGTCTTGATGCCGTTCGGCATCGTAAAATAAAGGATTTGTTTCACAAATGCAGCTTTTTTATCACGGAATTAGCTTCGTTTGAAAACATTGATACCATTATCATTGGTCAAAACAAAGGATGGAAACAGCATTCGAATATAGGCAAAAAGAGCAACCAACAGTTTGTTCAAATCCCTTATAGCCTCTTAATTTCAATGATTCAGTATAAAGCTGAAGAACTAGGGATGGCCGTTATAGTTACGGAAGAATCCTATACATCTAAAGCTAGTTTCCTAGATGGCGATGACATCCCTACTTATGGCGAAGAAGGAGAAAAAATGTTTTCTGGACGTAGAATATCGAGAGGTTTATATCGCTCGAAAAACAAAACCATTATCAACGCAGATGTGAACGGTTCCGCTAATATTATGCGAAAATACGCCAAAAAAGAGGGTCTCTTTTTGCACATCGAAGATGTGTTAGTAGATAACCCTTTATCTTATACAGTTGCCTAAAAGTAGTTCCAAAAGTTTTACCGATGGAATAGAGGGTCTGGTGGTCAACAGAGCCACAATGTCGCAGATCCCGTAACGTTACTCGTTCAGCAATCAAGTTCGATACGTTGCAAACCCCTTCCTCAAGGAACGATAGTGAGTAGGGAGGGGAAATTGATGAAAGTTTATGAAGAATTGTACTCAAATTAAACAGGTGCTCTAATGCAAGAGCAGGACTGTCCATAGGCAGTCTTTTTTGTATTAAAGTCTATAAAGCTATAGTCTTGCTCTTAAATTCTATTATAAACGTCATTAAGTCAATTGACCGTTTAGAGCTTAATAAGCCGCGGATTAAAGAGCACTTAGAATATTTCAAACAGAATGGTATTCGAGTAAAGGAAATTAAAGAATCCGAAGAGAAATGAGAAAATATTAATGTATAAACACGATAGATGAAGCAGTGAAAGAGCGATTTAATAGCATTCAACATTCTGTTTTTTTATTACCCCCATAACGGTTTTGGTTTGTTCGTATTCTTTTAATATAATCATAGAAAAACACGAGGGGAATAAAGATGAATAAACTAACCAAGGGAGCCCTTGCCATGGTTTTAGCGGGATCGGTTACGTTTTCTATTGCTAATGTCTTGTTAGTCGATCAATCTTCTAAACGGTTAATAAAAGAAAAGGATTTAACCATATCCGAAGTACCAAAGAGATCGGATGTAATTAACCAAGGGGAAAAAACGGCGAAAGATCAAACGTCAGCAACGAATGTGAAAGACGTGCAAACCAAGCCTTCTCATAATACTGCGGCTTTCCAAGCGGCTATAAAAAATAGAAGCGAGAGTGATACGACCTTAGTGGCGAGTCACCAAAATACGGAAAGATCCACCGGGAAGACGATCACGAATTCTGCTAATACGAATACGGCAATAACTACAATGTCCGCTGCAACTAGAGGAAAAGAAGCAACGACAACGACTACATCTACGACGACGGCAACTAATGCAACAAGAGCAAAAGCACCAACGGCAACGAGAACGAATACAGCTGGAGCAAAAGCACCAACGACAACAACTGCACCAGCAAAAACGAGAACGAATACAGCTGGAGCAAAAGAATCAACGACAACAACTGCACCAACGAAAACGGTAACGAATACAGCCGGAGCAAAAGAAGCACCAACGACAGCAACTGCACCAACGGAAACGGTAACGAATACAGCCGGAGCAAAAGAAGCACCAACGACAGCAACTACACCAACGAAGACGGCAACGAATACAACAAGTGCAACCAAAAAGACAACCAATCATGGACAACAAGTTTCTCAAAATGCAAAAGCAAAGGCTGCAAGCTCTCAGAATAAGAAAGAAAAGGTTAGGAGCCCTCAAAACAAAAAAGAAAACAACGGAAAGAAAATGTAATTCTTTCAAAAAGGATCACCAACAGATGGTGGTCCTTTTTGTGTTGTCAATTAATATAAAAAAGACCTTCCCAAATGGAAAGGCCTGTGCAGATATTCTATTATATTTTTTCCTTAACCTCCGCAATGTAGGTCTCTTGAGTAACATTTCCTTTTCTTTTTAGTTTATTCCAACCAACGGTTACTCCTTTTATTGCCGAGAAGATAGATTTTATTACGACATAAGCCATAAGCTGCTTGTATAAAATTCGTTGTAGAAACAAGGAAGCTAGTGGTTTAGGACTTTCTTTCTCCAATCGAAACGCATATAGAGAAGTAAAGAAATCTAGCAAGTAAAATAGCATAAATCCAATGGCTGCTTTACCAGGGTTCGTGCCAAAAAGAGCTATAATGAACAATATATCCGCAATAGGTGATATGGTTTGATAAATATATTGGAAAATCCACATGTTTGGAAGACCAATATACCCTAATGAGTTATGTTTTTTATTAAACAATGCCCCGCGATGTTTCCATAAGCATTGTAATGTACCATAAACCCAGCGGTAACGCTGTTTTTCAAGACTTTTAATATCCTCTGGTACTTCTGTAAAGGCATGAGCCTTTTCTTCAAATTCAATCTTTTTCCCAAGACGTAAAAGAGTAAGAGTGATATCGGTATCCTCTGCTAGTGTATCTTCTTTATAGTATCCAGCTTCTTCTACTGCTGTCTTTCGCCATGCACCGATCGCCCCTGGAACAACTGTAATGCAATTGAGAGCGGCAAAGGCCCTTCTTTCTAGGTTAAAGCCTGTCACATATTCGATATGCTGCCAGTTTGTAAGGAGATTCCCCTTATTGCCCACTTTTACATTACCTGAAACAGCAGCAACATTTTCATTCTTAAAATGGTTTACAAGCAGTGAGATAGCATTTTTAGCAATGAGTGTGTCAGCGTCTAGAGCAACTACGATTTCCCCTTTTGCTTCTTTAAAACCAAGGTTAACAGCAGAAGATTTTCCTCCATTGCTTTTTTTAATTAATCTCACGAGAGGATGACTTGCATACGTTTTTTGAACAACAGCAGCAGTATCATCCTTTGATCCATCGTCGATAATCAGTACTTCGAAGTTTGAGTAATCGCTGGATAAAATTGAATCAACTGTTTTGCAAATGACTTTCTCCTCGTTATAGGCCGCAATAACGACACTTACAAAAGGTGTAAAGCAAGGGTCGATTTCGGTCTCTTTGTACTCTTTTACCTGCTTTCTAGATAGAAAAACGAAGATAGCAAGCCGTAAGATTCCTAAAAGGATAGCTGAGTAGAACAAGAAGCTTAAGCCTGAACTCCAGCCTTGCATGATCTTAAATACAGCCTTGTCATAGATCAGATAAGGGCTGTCCTGCTTCGTAACAGGGGGCATAATTTGATTATCACTTTTTTCAATTAAATCACCAATGGTGGTAAAGGTATAGCCGCGCTTTTCAAGTTCTTTAATAATAATGGGCAAGGCTTTTACTGTGTTGGAGCGGTCGCCTCCAGCATCGTGCAGCAAAATCACATTTCCTTCTGGCAGTTGATCTAATACTCGCTTTACGATTTCATCACTAGAAATTCTTTTCCAATCGTTAGGGTCAATAGATTCGCCAACCATGGTATAACCCACGTCCTGTGCCCGCAATATAGGCAACAGTTGATTCTTGGTGCTTGGTTCTGCATCGGCCTCAAACGGCGGGCGAAAAAGGTTCATTGAATGACCTGTAATGGTTTGGAATAAACGTTGATTTGCATTAATCTCCATTTTTGTTTGAAATGGTGTGATGGATGCAACATTAGGATGGGAAAAGGTATGATTGCCAATTTCATGGCCTTCCTTATACATCCTTTTAACCAGTTCGGGATGCATCATAGCATTCTCTCCAACTATAAAGAAGGTTCCTTTTATATGATTCTTGTCCAGAATGTCCAATATTTGTGTTGTATAGGTTGGATCCGGACCGTCATCAAAGGTAAGGACGATTTCTTTTGTTTTCGCCTTTCCATACCTAGCCACTTGAAAAGGCTTTGGTAATTTCACATAGGTTTCGGCTTCAATCAATCCATGTGAATCCAATCGAATGGTTCTTTTCCCTTTTTCTGATTGAGAAACAATTTTTAAAATCTCTCCAGCCCCTGTATAGTGAACAGGATCAGAATTGATCAAGGTTTTAAGGGCATTGGATGGATTGTCTATTTCCTTTGGTTTATTAATGTAATTCCAGATAGCAGGATCTTCAGAGCCGAGGCGCCAAACCGCTATTCCTTTTGAACCGCTGTCTATCGATAACTTCATTTGATTATAAAACGTAGCAGCATCTAAAAACCAAACAATGTGTTTCTTTCCGTTCTTTTTATAGCGTAAATAAGGGTTGCCTGCTTCTTTATTCCAGTGGATTTTGGGATTTATTTTAATTCCCAGATTCGTGATATCCCCGAATGTCATTGCATCTGCGGGTTGATTAGAGTTCTCCTCCCAGTCGTAGCCATAGTTTCCTAAACTCACAATTAATTTTTCGGAAGGAATATCGAGCTGCTGTAAGTTTTCTTTTATCCAATCAGATGGAGCTATAGGTCCGGGTTTACTCATGGCATGGTGCTGGTCATATAGCATGACGAACATCCGATCAACGCTAGTTGCTAAAGAAGCATAGTCAAAACTATTGTTATTCGGCGGGACATCCACTGTGACCATGAGATCATGCTGATGAAATGCTTTAGAAACTTTATTCATAAAACGAGTGAAATGAGCTTTGTCCTTTTGATTAATTTCTTCAAAGTCTATATTAATACCATCAAAGCCATTTGTTCTCACATAAGCCAACAAGTTTTTAATAAAACGATCTTCAGCACCTGGAGTAGTAAATAGTTGGTGCAGGATATCGCCATCCCATTTATTATCTATAAAATTGTTAACTAATGGGAGAATCTTTACATCATGTTCTTTGGCCTCTGCAACAATAGAGTTGTCAGTACTGTCCTCAAGAGTGAGGCTAGAAGTAAGTTGCAGCCACTCCGGCACTAACGTTGTAATAGAATGAATATTATTTTTAAAAGAAGTTTTGCTTTTCTCGTCCCAATTGACATAAAAACCATAAACTTCTTGTTTGCTAGCTATTTGTGTTTTGTTCAACAGCCCCATATTTTCTTGAATAATAGGGGAAGGTTTCGTTTTTTGAATCTGTGAAGCAAGCTCTTCTTCACTTAAACTTGTATTAATCGGCTCCATCCCACTTTTGGCTGTAGTATTACTCAATTGAAGTTCAGGAAATGCTGGGTTAGTATTGAGGCTTTCAATAAAAAAAGCTGATACTAAAACAATTAAAACAGTAAAGCCTGCACTTAGTCGTTTAATAATGGACCAGCGTCTTTTAGCAGGATCAAGAAAGACATGTTCTTGATTTTTCTCCTTTTTTTTCAGCCCTAAATTATAAAACCAGTGAAAGAAAAAATAGCAAACAAGGCCGATTCCTCCCCCTAGGACACCCGCTGCAATCGCTTGTGAAAGTTGTGCTTTAGTTTCTAGGAAAGAAAATAACTCGGAATCTTCTAGTATATGTAAATCTAGAAAGGGTAAATCACTAATGTTAGGAATAAAAATGGTAATCAACGTCCCAAGGAATAAGGCGATAATATTAAGACGCAACAAAAGTGAAAAGGCAAGCAATAATGGAATTCTTAAACTATCTAAAGGAAAAAAGGCCAGAAAAAAACCAAGTGTACTCGCAACTGCTCCTGCATTTCCAGTAACAGGTGCAAATAATGACCTGATAACCCACATAAAAACTCGATTCACTTAGATTCCTCCTCATAGGTGTAGTGTCGAAAAATTTATAATTATATTTAATAGATTGATTTTATACAATGATCCTCCCTAAAAAATTATTGAAACATTGACCGAAAGTGATTCTAAATGTTCCTCATCTATCACACAAACTGTTTCGACAAAAAATGACTATCAATAAAGGTTTAGGTAGTCATTTTGAAATTTTGGGGGTAGGACAAAAATTCTGTTAATTTCCAATTGGTTATTGAGGATATTTTTGGTTTTTACTTGAAGTACTTCTGATGGAGCAGCAAAGAGAAAGGTGTTATACGGACCATGAAAATAGTAGGAGGAATCTCTTATTAAAATATGAATCCAGTATAAAATCTTTGTTGAGAAATGAATGAGAAGGAAAGTATATTTGGATAGCTATTGGATGGAGCTCATCACTTCATTCATTAGCGGATTATATCGTGGGTGAGAGGTTTTAGGTGCAGTTAGAAATCGCTTTCAACTATAAAAAAGCCAGTTTCAATCTGGCTTTTTTGATTTGATTTAAAAAGTGTAGTTACTTCGACAGCTCCTAATATACTTTGGATGAGGACGGGTACTTTATCCTGTTTTTGAAGTGTCAAACCAAATAATAGATTTATTATGATAATACTGGTTAGTATGGATATATATTGAAAAACTATATTAAAAAGAGAAGATAGAAGTGAGGGAATTTTGATGAAACAGAGAAGAAAGAAATTTAAAAAAGGTATAATCATGTCAACGATTGTAGCATGTAGCCTTTTGTTTGCCTCAATAGGAGTCGGGGCAGAAACTAAAGCTACACAGCAAACGTCTACATCTGTTAGTGTGACAAAAGCATCTGTTACTGTTTCGAAAAAAGGGGTATTAACTTTTCCTAAGAAATTCAGTATGAAAAAAGTGACAAGTGAATTAAAGCCGGAAGCTGTTAAACTTATAAAAATTTATGGTGATTCTCTTAATACAGGAAAAACTACATCTTTCAATTCATATGTTAATAAACATGTAGCTGAGAAAGCAGATACTAACTATTTACTTGGCCGCAAATATGTACGTGATAGTTACAGTCAAAAAGTAAAGGGAATGAGAAAAGCCAATTCGAAAAAAACTCTTTCCACTTATTCGAAGGCCGTTAAAGAAGTTAAAACTTCCAAGGTAACAGTTGAAAATACGTATAAAGGGACGGGATTTGCTACATTTATGTACCAGTTCCAACCAAAAAACTTTGATGCCTTTGGTTCGGTAACAGTCAAATTTAAATTTACCCAATTAAAGAATGGCAAATATGTGTTAGAAAATGTTTATTTTGTTTATTAAGAAACTAGAATGATTGTAGGCTGTCCAAAAAGTCATGAAAATGGCTTTCAGGGCAGCCTTTCCGTTTAGTTGAACAATCCTCCTCTTCAGATCATTCCTTTTTTGCCATCCTCAAAAAGTATGTTTAAGTAAGTACACTTATATGATCTTCTGCCAATTATAAGCTTGTCTATGATAAAATAAAAAACTAAGCAAGTTTGCTTCGGAAATTTTAGATGTAAGGTGATTAATTGAATGAAGTTAATTATTGCAGAGAAGCCATCTGTATCGAAGAATATTGCAGATGCACTGAAAATAAAAAATCGACAAGACGGTTATTTTGAAGGAAATGGATATATTATAACATGGGCGTTCGGCCACTTACTTCAACTATATGATGCAAAAGATTATGATGAGAAAATGTCTACATGGAAAATGGAGAACTTTCCTTTTGTTCCGCCGACTTTTAAATATAAAGTGAAAAGTGATCCGAAGAATAGAGAAAAGCCTGATACAGGTGCCAAAAAGCAGCTAAAGATTATTCAGAGCTTAATGAAAAGACGAGATGTAGAGGCTATTATTTCAGCTTGTGATTATGACCGCGAAGGACAAGTCATCGGAGATAGTATCATTTATAACTTGGGGACAGATAAAACGGTATATCGATTATTATTAAACGAATGGACTCCAGCTGAAGTGATGAGAGGGTTAGAGAATATTAAGCTCAATTCAGAGCTGAAGCCTTTGCAAGATGCTGGCGTTAGCCGCCAATGGGCGGACTGGGTAATAGGAATAAACTTAACATCTGTAGCCACTCTAAAATATCAAAAGGGGAAGGGCAAGGCGTTAAATATTGGGCGCGTACTGCTGCCGACGTTAAAAATTATTTATGATCGCGATAAAGAAATTGAAAACTTTGTTCCAGAAAACTATTTTAAGCTACAAGCCACTTTTCAAACAGAGAAGAATGAAGAATATGAAGGAACATATATAGAAGGAAAAGAAGAGAAGTTTAAAAGTAAAGAAACATTAGAAGAAATTCAACAGCTGTTGGCTGACAAATCCGCAATCATACATGATAAGCAAGTACAGAAGAAAAAGGACTATCCACCGTTTTTATTTAATTTATCAAATTTGCAAGGACATATCACGAGTAAATATAAAGGATGGACATCAGATAAAGTATTAAAAGTCGCTCAATCGTTATATGAGAAAAAGTTCATTACTTATCCACGAACAGCGAGTATTGCTTTAGAAGAAAGCCTTGTTGGGAAAACATCGAAGGTGCTAGAAATATTATCAGAAGACTTACCATATCGGGATGAAATTAAGTTTGTGAAGTCAAAAAGGGTTTTTGATAATGCAAAAGTAGAAAGTCATAGTGCGATTGTGCCTACTTACTTGAAGCCAAAAAATCTCACTCAGGATGAAGCACAAGTATATCAAGCGATTAAAAACCGATTTATTATGCAGTTTATGCCGGTTGCTGAATATGAGGAAACGAGAATTGAAACAAAAATTGCGAATGCCGATTTAAAAGGCATTTTTCTCTCAAAAGGAAAAGTACAGCTCGTCGAGGGATGGAAAAAGGTTGAGAAGGTTCAATCGAAAGATACGATTTTACCACTCGTACAAGTGAACGATCCTATAGAGATTATCAAGCATGAAATTACTTCTCATGTTACAAAGCCGCCTAAGCAGCATACTGAAAAAACATTGCTTCGCGTGATGGAGACATGTGGAAAGAACTATGACAGTGACGGTGAAAGCGAAGAAAATGTGCATGCTATTTTAAATGGCTTTAGTATAGGGACTCCTGCTACACGTGCCGAAACGATTAAGAAGCTAAAAGATGTCGGCTATATTTCGATGGAAAATAAAAATTTGGTCTGTACAGAGCTAGGCAGAAAGCTTGTTGAAACGTTTCCAATTAAAGATTTATTCAATCTAGAATTTACAGGCCGCCTCGAAAAATCTCTGTTCGATATTGAAAAAAGAAACTTCAGTAAAAATGATTTTTTAGAGCTTATTTTTAATTTCACGACAAAGGCCGTTGAAACAATCAAAACTGAAAAAGAAATCACGATTCACGAAGTAACGACAGAGCGTAAGCCAAATGAAGTACTAGGAAAATGCCCTCTTTGCGGTCATGCTGTTATCGAAGGACAAAAAGGTTTTGGCTGCAGCAATTGGAAAAATGGCTGTAAATTCGTTATTTGGAAAAATGATAAATATTTAGCTTCTATGAAAAAGAAACCTACGAAAACGATGGTAAAGGCGTTATTAAAAAATGGCGTGGCTCCAGTTAAAGGGTTCACGAGTAAAAAAGGCAATAAATTTGATGCGAATTTACGTTATGAGAAAAATCCGGATAATGAGTATTTTAGCTGGAAGATGGAGTTTCCTGAAAAACAAGAAACAAAAAAAGGAGATACTAAAACTCCTCAGGTAGAATAAGAAATTTTAATCAAAGGAATAGTTGCCACTCAGCTGTTCCTTTGATTTTTGTATATTCTAAAGTAACCTTACAAACCTTGCGAATTGGCAAGGTTTGTTTCATTTGTATGTAAAAGAATACTTTCTATATTATGGCTTAGCTTAAGCTAAGAAAAGAATAATCTGTCTACGTGCTGAAGAAGCTTATAATTTTGGTTATGAATTTTGTAATTGGTTATAAATAAAGTAAATTCTTTTAAATAGAAAGAGGAAAATTTCAACGAATTCCAAAAAATCATCAACCATTATATAACTTCAGGAGTGAGAAGGAATTGAAATTAAGCGTCCTATTAGAGTGTATTGAAAAGCTTACAGATGAATCTGTTCCTAATATAAATATTGAGGGGATAAGTACTAACTCAGCTGCTGTAAGACCAAATGAGGTATTTGTTGCAATCCCAGGTTACAGGGTGGACGGTCATGATTTCATTGAAGCGGCTATAAAAGCTGGAGCTAGTGTAATCGTGGGAGAGAAAGACCTGAAGGATTTACCTGTTCCTTATATTAAAGTATCTAACAGCCGTTTAGCTTTAGCTAAACTGGCTTGTCAATTTTATGAACATCCTTCACGGAAGAAGATTTTAATTGGGATAACAGGGACAAATGGTAAAACGACTACCGCTTTTATGCT
Organism: Peribacillus asahii; assembly: GCF_003570725.1. Lineage (GTDB taxonomy): Bacteria > Bacillota > Bacilli > Bacillales > DSM-1321 > Peribacillus > Peribacillus asahii. Next base: position 127,713 of record NZ_QWVS01000002.1, on the reverse strand, counting down.
CAAGTATATTTTGGAGACTTTAGGCCGAACGTGTTCCGTATTTGGTACGGTACACAATGTGATAAATGGTCAAGCTTCTCCTTCTCAAAACACTACTCCTGATGCTCTTGAATTGCAGAGACTGCTTGCGTTAAGTGAAGATGAATTTGTTATTATGGAAGTTTCGTCCCATGGCCTATCACAATACCGAGTAGAAGGTGTGGAGTTTGACTACTGTTTATTTACCAATTTGGATCATGACCACCTCGACTACCATCATGATATGGATGAATATTTTCTAGTGAAAGCCAAATTGTTCAATCAATTAAAACCTCATGGGAAAGCGATTGTTAATCACTATAACAGTTGGGGAGAAAAATTGGTGAATCTTCTAAACCTAAAGGATGAAGATATATGTATCATAGGGGATGAAAGACACCATCATTTAAAAATTGACAAGATAAAATCCGATGTTTTTACATTGGTTTTTGAAAGGAACCAATGTTTTAACCTAAATCTTAAGATGTTAGGGTATCATAACATTTTGAATGCCTCCATGGCTTTTTTAACGGCTCAAAAAATTGGTCTTCCTAGCAGCCAAATTATTCAGGCATTAGAAATGTTCCCTGGTGTTCCTGGCAGGTTTGAAATGATGCAGCATCCTAATAATGGAGCGACTATTGTGATTGATTATGCTCATACTGCTGATGCTTTCTATCACTGCCTGCAAACGGCCAGAGACGAGGGGGCTAAACGGGTGTTTCATATCTATGGCTTTAGAGGAAATAGGGATACCGATAAACGTAAGGAAATGGTGAACCTTTCTCAAACATTCAGTGATAGTAGTGTTCTTACTTTAGATGATTTAAATGGTGTTTCTTATGATGATATGGAGCAAGATCTTTATAAGTTAAATCAAAGTGGATCTGTCATACCTGACCGTACTTTAGCAATAAAAAACGTTTTGGACCAAGTGGATGAAGGGGATTGGGTTTTCATTACAGGGAAAGGTGCCGAAACGTACCAACAACAATTCGAATTACCAACAGCTTCAGATATAGAAACTGTTCAATATATTTTCCAACAATTAGATGGGGGAGAAATGTTCTTATAGTAGGTGATGTGGAGACCGATAAATCTTGTACCCTTGGAGAAAACTTAAATCTTCATTGATACATAATTGGTTATGTTTTTCTTGTCTTAGGACATAGTAATGGAAAAAGAGTATAGGTGATCGCATGCATACAGTTTGGAAAGGCAATCTATCGTTTGGTTTGGTCAATATAGGGATTAAACTTCACAGTGCTATTGAAGACAAAGACGTTAAGCTTATTGGGATCCATAAAGATTGTCTTGTGCCCATTCAATATGAAAAGGTGGCTCCGGGATGTGAAGAAGGACTGGTTGAGCCTGAGGATATTGTCAAGGCCTATCAATATGGTGCTAACAAATACGTTATTGTCAGTGAAGAAGAGTTACGTAATTTAAAGCGAGAATACGAAGTGGAGTCAGTTGACCTGATTTCCTTTGTACAATTAGAGGAAATTGATCCGATTTATTTTGAACGTTCGTACTTTATTAATCCAATGGAGGGATCTGAAAGAACCTATGTCCTTCTTCGACAAGCGTTAGAGAGAACTGGAAAAATCGGTATCGTAAAAATTTCACTGCGCAGCCGACAGCATTTAGCTATCATTCGTGTATATAAACATGGACTCATTCTTGAAACCATTCATTATCCAGACGAGGTACGTTCGATTCAACAAGTGTCTAACCTGCCTTCTGAAGAACAAGTAACGATTCAAATGAAGGAACTTATTGCAGCAACTACTCTTATTAACCAGTTAACGGTACCATTCGTGCCCGAAGACTATAAAGATGAATACCGAACAGCTTTACTTGATTTGATTGAGACAAAAATTGAAAAAGAAGATGTCGAAGTAAAATCTGTTATAAATCCGAACAAGGAAAATATCATAAGTATTATGGAAGCTTTAAATAAGAGCATTGAACAAACTAAACCGGAGAAATCGCCAAAAGCGAAATCGGCTTCTAAAACGAAAAAGGCAACGAGCTAAAAAAGGTTACCTTCTGAATGAAAGGAAGGTAGCCTTTTGTTTGTAAAGTTTAAACTAAATTCAAGAGATGCATCAGCACATATCCTAAAATTGATAGCAAAATAGAGCCGACGAATCCTGCACTAAACGGTTTAAATCCTAATTTTTTTAAAATAACGATATTAACATTTAAACCTAAGCCAGCCATAGCCATTGCGATGAATGTATAAGCAAGAAGAACAATGCAGTAAACTAAATAAGCCGGAATAATGCCTAAAGAATTAATTACGCTCATAGCTAAAAATCCAAAAATGAACCATGGAATTGGAATCGGTGTCCATGAAGTTGTATATCGTTTATTATTTTTTGAACGATTCATCCATATTCCAATGACAATAGCTACTGGAACGAGCAATGCGACTCTTGTTAATTTCACAATAATGGCGGTATCGATAGCGTCCTTTCCTGCAGGTTCAGCTGCAGCAATGACATGCGCAATTTCATGTAAAGTAGTACCGGAAAAAATACCATAACCGTGTGCGCTTAAATGCATAATAGGATAGAGTACGGTGTAACTCATTGTAAAAATGGTTCCTAAAATTGCTACTGTTGCAGCGGCAATGGCTATTTCATTATCTTTCGCTTTTAGTTGTGGAGCAACGGCTACAACAGCAGCAGCTCCACAGATGGCCGTTCCGCAGGCTGTTAAGATTCCTAAATTTTCATCTATTTTAAAAAGTCGAGCCAATCCATACACGATAATCAAAGTAAGAATCATATTAATAACAGCAAGGACCAAAACGTTAGGGCCCTCATCTATCATATCGACGAAATTAAGCCGCATTCCTAATAAAATAATGCCAAAACGAAGCAGTTTTTTACTCGAAAAATTTGCACCCGCTAATAAAACATCTGGTACTTTGAACGCAGCTCGCCACGCCATTCCTATTAAAATCGCTATCACGAGTTGCCCCATCATATTGAAAAAAGGGAGCCATGCTAAACATTTAGCTGATAGAGCAATAACGAATGTTAATCCGATCCCTTTAAAAAAGAATATCTTTTTCTGCTGTTCTTTGGTGTACGGCTGCTGCATGTTAATCACTCCAACATAACGGTTTTCGATTTCTTATCTAAACTATAAAGTGCTTTCTTTCATTAGTTAAATATATATATAATATAGTAAGTATAAAAAAAACTAATGATTGAAGTGACTGGATAGGAGTTTACATATGATTGTAGATGTGATGAAGGTGTTTGTAACGGTCATTGAACAAAAAAACTTTACTCGTGCAGCAGAGCAATTGCATATTTCGCAGCCCAATGTTAGTTTGCATATTAAAAATTTAGAAAATGAACTAGGGGCTAAGTTGATTCATCGTTCACCTAAGCAAGTAAGCCTTACAGAAGCGGGAGTCATTTTATATAAACATGCTAAGCAGATTTTAGTACATTATGAAGAAGCAAAGCATGAAATTCATGATTTACAGCATATTGTAACGGGGAAATTACGAGTAGGGGCTAGTTTCACAATCGGAGAGTATATTCTCCCGAAGGTATTAGCGAAGTACGCGGCTCAATATCCGCTTGTCAATATTGAAACAATTATTTCTAATACCGATGAAGTGACTCATGGAGTGCAGATGAACGAATTGGATATAGGTTTAATTGAAGGAGAAGCGCAGTTTGATGATTTAATAATTGAACCTTTTATGGAAGATGAGATGATTGTTGTTGTACCAAACCCAAACCCTTTCTCTCAAAAAAATTTAATCGAAAAGGATTTGCTCCAAGATCAAGTGTGGATTTTAAGAGAACAAGGTTCAGGAACGCGAACATATATGGATAAATTGATTGATGATTTGAATTTAACCATTAAACGTTCTTTTATTTTTAGCAGTAATCAAGGAGTAAAAGAAGCAGTCAAAGCGGGACTCGGAATTGCTTTATTATCTCGATGGGCAGTGAATAGTGAGTTAGAAACCAATCTATTACATGCGCTCTATATTAAAAATCACAAAATAAAAAGACCTTTTTCCATTATAAAAAATAAGAATGCTGAAACATCGAAAGCGCTTCATGTTTTCCAAAGTACAATGGAGGAATTTGTTCTTTGAATGGAGTGAGAAATGGGGGATTAGTGATAAAAGCAGTTCATAGCCACCTGCATCTGTACAGTGTATATAAAATATGGCATCATTAGAATAGTTTGGACAACGTGATTCTTGTCTCAAGAATATATCTATAGTACAATTTTTTTTATATGCGTTTGAATGGGAGGATTCTAGATGCCTACACCGAGCATGGAGGATTACATAGAGCAAATTTACTTATTAATTGAAGAAAAAGGATATGCGAGAGTTTCTGATATTGCAGAAAACTTGTCTGTTCACCCATCTTCTGTTACGAAAATGGTTCAGAAGTTAGATCAAGAAAAATATTTAATTTATGAAAAGTATCGAGGGCTTGTTTTGACGGCAAACGGTCGAAAAATTGGCCAACGTCTTGTATATCGCCATGAGCTGTTAGAGCAAATGTTACGCTTAATAGGTGTGAAGGAAGAAAATATTTATCAAGATGTAGAAGGAATTGAGCATCACCTTAGTTGGGATTCCATTGATCGCGTAGGGGATCTTATTGAATATTTTGAAGAGTCTCCCCAGCGTATTGCAGATTTGCGAGCAATTCAAAAAAGAAATGAAGAAAACACTAAATAAGGCCGTTATATACGGCTTTTTTTATTGTAGATGATGAGAAATTATCAAAAAGAGCATGACTCAAAAGGCATCTATTCGACCTTTGAGTTACGCTCTTTTCATCATTAAGAATGCAGCAAATTTAGCATAAAAACATGCTGAATTGAGACATAACTGTGTCAATTCTTCACATAATTATGCTAGTTAGCTTACTTCTTATACTAGAATGAGTTTTTGGTTAATCTTTCCTTTTCAATCCCATTCGAATGGAGTTAATTGATATACGTAATAATTTAACCAGTTAGAGAATATTAAGCTGCAATGACTTTTCCAGCGATGTAAAGGTGTGTTATCAGGGTTATCTTGTGGAAAATAATTTTCAGGCAGCTGTGTAAAAATGCCGCGTTCATGATCGCGGTGATATTCATCAGCAAGTGTTGTTGCATCATATTCAAAATGACCTGTAATCATAATGTTTTTACCATCCTTGGAAGAAGCAATTAAAACACCAGCTTGATCAGATTCAGCTAAAATTTTTAGCTCCGGATGGTTTTTGATTTTTGCATAATCAATATCTGTATAGCGTGAATGCGGAGCCAAAAAGAAATCATCAAAGCCCCGAACAAGGTTTTCGTTTGGTAACAGGACTTCATGTTTGTAGACACCAAAGCATTTTTGTGGTAATTCGTATTTGTGAATGCCGTAATGATGGTACAATGCGGCTTGAGCACCCCAACAAATATGTAGAGTAGATGTGACATGGTCTTTTGACCAATCCATAATGTCTTTTAGCTCTTCCCAGTAGTTGACGTCTTCAAATGGAAGTTTTTCAACGGGAGCTCCTGTAATGATTAAGCCATCGTATCTTTTGTGTTTGACTTCAGAAAATGGTTTATAAAATTGATCTAAGTGAAGCTTGCTTGTATTTTTAGAATTATGCGTGCTAAGACGTAGGAATGAAATATTCACTTGAAGTGGTGTATTGCCTAAAAAACGAAGTAATTGCACTTCTGTTTTTTCTTTTTCAGGCATTAAATTTAAGATTAATATATTTAAAGGGCGAATATTTTGACTAATCGCACGCTGTTCGTCCATAACAAAAATGTTTTCTTGTTCTAATATTTCTTTTGCTGGCAATTGGCCAGGAATTTTGATTGGCATAGTTCTCCCCCTTTACCCACGATTAAATTAATAATATTTCTATTATATAGAATATTGGAAAATAGGGAAGGGTTTTTTGCAAATTCTTATACAGGTTGATGTTTTATAACGTGGTAAAATGAAGAATATAAGCTTGTTGTAAATGAAAATGAGGTGAATGAGTATTTGTTTGACCCAACGGCATTTGATAATATGAAAGTGATACTGGAGGGAGCGGTGTATGACCGGGACTTCTATGGAGATATTCTTGTGATTAAACGAGATGATTTGATGAATTTGGCTACACTGTCACGACAGTATTCGGTAGAATTTGAATTAAAGGAACCGCGTATACATAAGAAGGTCAGTGGAGGTATCCGTCTGTCAGCTTCTCTTGAAAATTTAAGCTCGGAGTTATTAGCAGGGTATAGTAACGAAAGTTCGAATGGTTCAACCGTAGAAGTTTTTGTGAATTTGCTGGAGCAGTTAACAAAAGAGCAGGCGGTATCTATATTAACGGGTTTAGCAGGCATTTGGGGTGAACAACGATCGATTGCTTGGACAACAGTGGCTACCATGATGAATACAAAGCAGGAGTCCTTCTCTTCGACCTTTACGATTTCTTTTGATAGGCTGGTGAAGGAAGACCAAATCGATGACTTAGTCGATATGATTGAGTACTTAATTCAATCGCTGCAATGGATGGAAACGTTTTTTAAAAGAGGCATGGATCAGTAGTATCAACTTATATAGTTGGGAGAGATTAGCGTGTCTATCTATCATTTCGAAGTAAATAAAATCAATGGTGAGAAAATTTGGCTTGAGGAATATGCAGGAAAGGTTATTGTTATTGTGAATACGGCAAGTAAATGTGGGTTTTCTCCTCAATATGGAGACTTGCAAAAGTTGTATGAGCGTTATAAAGAAGAAGGTCTAGTCATTTTAGGGTTTCCATGCAATCAGTTTCTTGGTCAAGAGCCTGGAGATTCGTTAGAAATTGATACGTATTGCAAATTAAATCATGGAGTTACTTTCCCTATTTTTGAGAAAGTACATGTGAATGGAAAACAGGCTCATCCATTGTTTGACTATTTAACTAAACATGCACCCGGAATGATGGGATCCAAATCGATTAAGTGGAATTTTACGAAATTTTTAATTGATCGAGACGGAGAGATTGTAAGCCGTTATGCCCCTCAAACAAAACCGTTCGAGATGGAAGAAGATATCAAGAGATGTTTGCGTAAAGAATGAGGGAACAATAGACCTTTACTAGGTTATAACTAATAGATTGGGGAATGGGATAGACGATATGAAAGTGTTTAGCATGGAGAAAGTAACAAAAACACAAGGTGAAAAGCTGCTTTTTAAAGATATTTCTTTTTCGATTTCAGAAGGAGAAAAGATAGGGATTGTTGGTATTAATGGAACGGGGAAATCAACGTTATTAAATATTATTGCAGGTAAGGAAGAGAGCGATATAGGTGAGAAAACTCATCCAAATGATTATCGCATTTCTTATTTATCGCAAGATCCGAATTTTGATGAATCGTTAACGATGATGGAATATATGTTTGCAAGCGATACTCCGATTTTTTCATTAATTAGAAAATATGAAAAAACACTTGTTGAGTTACAAAACGATCCGGAAAATTCAACTCTTCAAAATCGCTTATTACAAGAACAGCAGGAAATGGATGCACTAAATGCATGGGATACAAGTGCGAATGCTAGAACGGTTTTATCTAAGCTTGGAATGCAGGATTATTCAAAAACATTAGGACAATTATCAGGTGGTCAGAAGAAGCGAGTAGCACTTGCCAAGACGCTAATTGAGACACCGGATTTATTGATTTTGGATGAGCCGACCAACCATTTAGACTACGACAGTATTAAGTGGCTTGAGGATTATTTAGTGAAATATCCTCGCGCTGTTTTATTCGTTACGCATGATCGTTATTTCCTGGACAATGTTTCTAATAAAATTTGGGAGATTTCCAATAGTTTCCTTTTTGAATATAAAGGGAATTATGCGGCCTTTTTAGAAGCTAAAGCCATTCGTGAAGAAAATGAGTCGATTGAGCGCGGTAAAAAAGAGAGCTTATTTAAAAAAGAATTAGCCTGGATTCGTACAGGAGCAAAAGCGAGAACAACGAAACAAAAGGCGAGAATTCAACGATTTGAGTCGTTGGAGGCCGGTTTGAAGCATAAAGGTAATAACGATCAATTAGAAATGGAGTTAAGTGGAGCACGGCTTGGAAAAAAGGTGTTGGAACTAAAGTCGATTTCGAAGTCCTTTGAAGCAGAACCTATTATCGAGAATTTTTCGTTTCTTTTTAAACCAGGAGATCGAATTGGAATTGTCGGAAGAAATGGAAGCGGTAAATCAACGTTACTAAATATATTAGCAGGTCGCGAAACAATTGATGCTGGTGAAATAGAAGTTGGTCAAACAGTCAAAATCGGCTATTATACACAGGAAAATGTCGATATGGATGAAAATATGCGAATGATTGAATATATTCGTGAAACGGCGGATTCAATTCAATTGAAGGATGGCAGCTATATTTCAGCGGCGCAAATGCTTGAGCGTTTCTTGTTTCCAATGCATACACATGGGACACCGATTCGTAAGTTATCAGGCGGAGAGAAACGTCGTCTTTATTTATTAAGCATTTTAATGTCAGCTCCAAACGTTTTACTGCTGGATGAACCGACCAATGATTTAGATACGCAAACATTAACGGTGCTTGAAGATTATTTAGAAACATTTGCAGGCGTTGTCATTACTGTTTCGCATGATCGCTATTTCTTAGATAAAACGTGTCAGCAATTGTTTGTGTTTAAGAAAAAAGCAGATATCCAATTGTATTACGGCAGCTATTCAGAGTTTTTAGAAGAAAAAACAGAAGAAGCGGTCGTGGAAAAGGCAGTTGAGGCACCTCCTGTCCAAAAGCGTACTGAAAAGAAAAAGAAGAAATTAACGTATGCTGAAACGAAGGAATGGGAAGAGATTGAGGGCAAGATGGAGCAGGCCGAACAACGACTAGCAGAGATTACCGAGGAAATGACAGCAGCCGGAAGTGATTTCGGAAAGATTAATGTGCTCGTAGAAGAAGAACGTGAACTAAATGAAAAGTTAGAATATATGATGGAAAGATGGACATATTTAGCAGAGAAGCTAGAAGAGGAATAAGAGTGAGGCTGGTTGGAGAGTAAACTTCCAACCAGCCTTCTTTTCGTTCGGTCCGGATTGCATGAGATTATCCGTTGAATATGATAAAATCGATGGAGCGAACAATGTGTGAATGAAGGAGATTAAATGATGCAAATTAAATCAATTGAACCTACACCAAGTCCAAATACAATGAAAATTAATTTAACAGAAGAACTGCCAGCGGGTAAAAGCAACAATTATAAAAAAGATGGGGCGGATCAAGCGCCGGCACTTATTCAAGAGCTGTTTAAAATTGACGGTGTGAAAGGCGTGTATCATGTAGCGGACTTTTTAGCTGTAGAGCGAAATGCCAAATATGATTGGAAAGATATATTAGTGCAAATTCGCCAAGTGTTTGGTGAGGAAACAGCTGAACAGTCGCAGCAAACAGCGATGCTTGAACATTTCGGTGAAGTGACGGTCATGATTCAACAATTTAAAGGCATTCCAATGCAAATCAAAATGAGTGATGGAAATAGTGAGAAACGATTTGCTCTGCCTGATTATTTTGTTAAAGCGGTAGCGGCTGCTCAAAAAGAAGATGACAATGTTGTGATGCTTCGTAAATGGAAAGATTACGGAGTACGATATGGGGATATGGAGGAAATCGGAAAAGAGGTAGCGGATGAGCTTGTCGCTGCTTATCCAGAGGAACGAGTCAATCAATTAGTCGCAGCTGCACAGGAGGCACAGGATAAAAAAGATCCAATCGTTAAGCGACCTAAAATCAAACTTACCGCAGATATGCTTGATGATGAAAATTGGGAAAAACGCTATCAAGCATTAGAGCAAATGGAAGATCCGACTGTGGAGGATATTCCTCTACTCGAAAAAGCATTAGAGGATAACAAAGTGTCTATTCGTCGTCTAGCTGTTGTGTATTTAGGAATGATTGAGGATCCAAAAGTTTTACCAAGCTTGTATAAAGCGTTGAAGGATTCTAGTGCAGCTGTTAGAAGAACAGCTGGTGATTGTCTGTCTGATTTAGGATTTGAAGAAGCGATGGGGGAAATGGCGCAAGCATTAGCCGATAAAAATAAGCTTGTCAGATGGAGAGCAGCAATGTTTCTGTATGAAGTAGGAGACGAGTCTGTGCTGCCTGCTTTAAAACAAGCAGAAAAAGATCCAGAGTTTGAAGTCGCACTACAAGTAAAGATGGCGATTGACCGCATTGAAAATGGAGAAGCAGCAAAAGGTTCTGTTTGGAAGCAAATGACGGAAGCAAGACAAGCGGATGAGAGATAAGTTTAATGAAAATCTCATGATAAAGGAAAAATAAAAAAGTAGCCTTCGCGGTTACTTTTTTATTTTTTTTTAGAAGTTTAACTTTTCTAAAGGATTAAAGCGTAAGAAAAGATTTCGACTTTCGCTATTAGGGCCGATAAGTCTCGTTTTTTAATCATTTATTTTTCGGTAAAGCACTTTTTAAGAGTACAACGGTTGCATTTGTCTTCAAATATGTTAGAATTTTTAGAGAATAGTGAATGGTTGAACTACACTAAGTAATCAAACATTTTAGTTTAAATTGGGGGTATCACATCAAATGTCTAAACCAAAAATGAGAAGTGACATGATTAAAAAAGGTTTCGACCGTGCTCCACACCGCAGTTTATTGCGTGCAGCCGGCGTTAAAGAAGAAGATTTCGGTAAACCGTTTATTGCGGTTTGTAACTCTTATATTGATATTGTTCCTGGACATGTGCATTTACAGGAATTTGGTAAAATTGTAAAAGAAGCCATTCGCGAAGCGGGCGGAGTACCATTCGAATTTAATACAATTGGTGTAGATGACGGAATTGCAATGGGGCATATTGGAATGCGTTATTCACTGCCAAGTCGTGAAATTATCGCAGATTCTCTTGAAACGGTTGTTTCTGCGCACTGGTTTGACGGAATGGTTTGTATTCCAAACTGTGACAAAATTACACCAGGTATGATGATGGGTGCTCTTCGTGTGAATATCCCAACGATGTTTGTTAGTGGCGGGCCGATGAAAGCTGGTAAAGATAAAAATGGGAAACCGCTTTCCTTATCTTCTGTTTTTGAAGGAGTAGGTGCTCATCAAGTCGGTAAAATCGACGATGACGCTTTATTGGAGCTTGAACAATACGGTTGCCCAACATGCGGTTCTTGTTCAGGAATGTTTACAGCGAACTCCATGAACTGTTTAGCTGAAGGTTTAGGACTTGCTCTTCCAGGTAACGGTACAATCTTAGCTGTATCAGAAGACCGTAAAGAGTTTGTTAAAAAATCTGCTAAGCAATTAATGGAATTAATTAAATTAGATATTAAACCTCGCGATATCGTAACAATCGATGCAATTGACAATGCGTTTGCTTTAGATATGGCAATGGGCGGATCGACGAATACGGTTCTTCATACATTGGCACTAGCTCATGAAGCTGGATTCGAATACCCAATTGAGCGCATTAACGAAATAGCAAATCGTGTACCGCATCTTGCGAAAATTGCCCCAGCTTCAGATTACCATATTGAAGATGTGCACAATGCTGGCGGCGTAAGTGCAATCATTAACGAACTATTGAAAAAGCCAGGTGCTTTCAATGGTGATCGTATTACAGTAACAGGAAAAACACTTCGTGAAAATGTAGCAGGCTGTGAAATTTTGAACAAGGATGTTATTCGTCCATTAGATAATCCACATTCAGAGCGTGGAGGCCTTGCTGTATTATTCGGTAACCTTGCACCGAACGGCTCTATTATTAAAGTAGGGGCTGTTGATAAATCAGTAGGCGGCTACCACAGAGGCCCTGCTATTTGCTTTGATTCACAAGATGATGCATTGCGAGGCATTGCGAAAGGTCAGATTAAAGAGGGACATGTTGTTGTTATTCGCTATGAAGGTCCAAAAGGTGGACCAGGTATGCCGGAAATGTTGGCACCTACTTCGCAAATTGCAGGAATGGGTCTTGGAGCGAAAGTTGGCTTAATTACAGATGGACGTTTCTCAGGTGCATCACGCGGAATCAGTATCGGTCATATTTCTCCAGAAGCAGCAGAAGGCGGCCCAATCGCATTTGTTGAAGATGGCGATATCATTGAGTTAGATTTAGAAAAACGTACAATCACATTAGAGATTTCGGATGAAGAATTTGAAAAACGTAAAGCGAACTGGAAAGGTTTTGAAACAAAAATAAAAACAGGTTATTTAGCGCGTTATTCTAAACTTGTTACGAATGCTAGCACAGGCGGAGTAATGAAAATCTAATACGTCTGCAGCAATGAAACGGCGGCGGAAACTTAGCGTTTCTGCCGCTGTTTTTCTTTGGTAAGCGTGATTTTTGCATAATCTTCATAAAGTATAGTATCCTTATAATTATCATTGTTGTTTTTTGAGGAGGAATGTTAGTATGTCAATGGCATATGAGGAATACATGAGACAGATGGTCATGCCAATGCGTCAAGAATTAGTGCAAGCAGGTTTTCAACAATTACAAACAGCAGAAGAAGTTGAAAACTTTATGGAATCGGTAGAAGGAACAACACTTGTTGTTGTAAATTCTGTATGCGGCTGTGCAGCTGGCTTAGCTCGTCCAGCAGCTACTGAAGCAGTTGCAGAGACTAGCAACAAACCAGATCACATCGTGACGGTATTTGCTGGTCAAGATAAAGAAGCAACAGCTAAAATGCGTGAATACTTCGTTGGAATTGAACCTTCATCTCCATCAATGGCTATATTAAAAGGGAAAGAAGTCGTTCACTTTATTCCACGTCATGATATTGAAGGCAACTCATTAGAAGCTATTAAAGATAATTTGCTGATTGCATTTGATAATGTAAAATAAGTGTTTTAAAAAATGCCTTGTATATGCAACAAGGCATTTTTTAAGTAGAAATAGGAGCTATCTATATGTTTATTACTACAGCAGGAAGAACAGACAAGCATTCCATTGAACTTGCTCAGCAAGTAGGACGTGAACTCGATATTCCGTATGTCGCGCGTCGTAAGCGTTCTGTGAAAGCGGTACAAGAAGCCGAAAATGGAGCAGATTGTATCGTATATGGAAAAAAATGTATTGAATTACATCGTTTTGGAGAGCAAGCTCCCTTCTTTTTTCATCCTAATGTAGCGATGATTCGTATTAAAAGGCTTTTACAAGGAGAAAGGGACCCTTATCTTGTAGCGGGGAACATTACAACTGGCAGTACGGTGTTAGATTGTACGCTCGGTCTTGGAGCCGATGCAATTGTCGCGAGTTTTGCTGTAGGAGATGGCGGTCGAGTTGTGGCATTAGAGGATAATCGTTTTCTTGCTTTTCTTGTGGCTCATGGGTTACACACATGGGAAGACGGTGAGAATTCAATTATTCAAGCGATGCGCCGAGTAGAAGTAAAGTGCATGCATCATTTTGAAGCACTTAAGCAAATGGCCGATAATAGCTTTGATGTGGTATATTTTGACCCAATGTTTGAAGAAAGCATTCTTGAATCAGATGGTATTCGAACACTTACACATTTTGCGATGACACATTCTTTAACAGAAGCCATTATAGAAGAAGCGAAGCGTGTTGCTCGGAACCGAGTCGTACTGAAAGATCACTTTCGCAGTTTACGATTTGAGCAATTTGGTTTTCAAGTATTAAAGCGGAAAACAGCGAAATTTCATTATGGTTTTCTCCAAGTGAATCAAGAGCCTGAGACCTTAGAGTGATGAATGAGGTACCAGGCTTTTATTTAAATAAAAAATTAATTTTTTCTTATGCGCATTTGAATTTTTGTATCATATTTTTTAAAAGCATTGCTATTTGTAGTGTTTCGTTTTTGCAGGACCCGGTTAAATTGCAGGAGTTTTTGATTGAGCTTTTGTTGTAGAACTAGCTTTTCTTCCGGGTCATGACAGCAAGCGATTAGATCTTCTATTTGCATTAATTCTTTTCGATAATTTTGCTCATCTTCCAGCATCTTAGCATTTTTTAATAGACTATATGCCATTCGAAGGTCTTGAGGGATAGCTGATAAATCTTCTATGACAAGAGGTTTTCCCTTTCCAGGTAAATGATTGAATTCTCCATCATTCATGGCTTGTTTAATCTTTTCTTCAGCTATAATATGAACGAAATCCATTTCTTACTTTCTCCTCTCATACAATTCATCTTCAGCTAGTATATCATTTGTTTTTGGGGAGAAGTTAGCACTTATCATAAGCGAAATGAAACAACCTATGCTTTATGAATAGAGGGCACAGGTCGCGTAGTGTTTATTTAATCGGCAAGTGTTAAATAAATAAAGTAACCTAATGTTAGAATACAAAGGATGACTGCTAAGAAACTCCATTCCATTTCTTTCTCCTCCTTATGAAAAGTATCCTCTACATAGTTTAATTCGATACGAACCATTCAATTCCTTTAATTTATATGTTTGTGTTTGAATAGTTGCCTTTGTTATAGAACGCTTTTGATTTTTTTGCTTACTTTATGTGGAATCGTGGTTTGGTACGCTTTTTAACATATCGAAATAGTTACATAATATGGTTAATGCAGTAATTTTCGCTACTATTTATTCGTCATCAGCTATTTTTAAGAGTATAATGAAAGGAAGAAAGATAGACAGTGTTAAGGAAAGGGGGATTTTGTTGGCAGCAACAAAATGGCTTCGTAAAAGTCTTGTCGTTTTAATTTCTATATTAACATTTGGTCTTGTGACTCCATCGAATTTAACATGGCTAGCAGAAGCGAATACGATTAAAGATGGAGCACTTGAAGAGAAGGAAATACCGTATATACCGATTGCTGATATAGAAGAAGATAGCTTTAATAGAGAGCAGCGTATCGCTGAATTGATAGAGAAGGCAGAAGCAAATACTTATCAAAAATTTGGAGAAAAGATTCAACCAAAAATTAACGATGAATTTCAAGCGGTGATTTTACCGAAAATAGAAGAAGCAATTGTTGAAATCGCTAATCAGTTCCCTGATGAACAATTGCAGCAATTAACGATTAGTAAAAATCCGAGTGGTGGCAGAAGCGAAAAGATTTTTCATATTTTGAATACAGAAAGTGGAGAAGACCTTATTCGTTTTCATGTTCGCCAAGATCGTATCCCATTAGAGGGGTATTGGTTTAATTTTCATTATCATACATATCATGATTCATTTATGACGCACTACGAATTAGGGTCTATTTATTGGGATACGAATACACCGCCTAAATGGGGGAGTGCCAAGGTAGTATCTTGATTATTTTAGTGTATATAAATGTGAAAAGTGATATACTGGTATAGAATAATATAAGAAATGGTTATGTTAATGGAGATTATTGATTGTGCGTGTGAAACTGTCGTTTTGCACGCCTTTCAGCTTTTTTAAAAGTTCTTCACGAGTCGGGCAATCAACAATGTTAGTAATACAGCCTATCGAATAAATACTTGCTTAATCTAACTATTCATCAGTGAACGAATACAATATTCTCTGGTGAAGGTTTCTTTTTGTTTAGAGTAAAAGGAGCGTTTAACATGTCGGAATTGTTTCATAACATCATGAGCACTTATGCTTTATTCTTTGATGGGCACATGTGGGTGCAGGTTTTAACGGATCCTGTTAGTTGGGGATTAATTGGTACATTAGTGTTAATGGAAGGATTGTTGTCTGCGGATAATGCGTTAGTATTAGCCGTGATGGTGCGTCATTTGCCGGAAAAACAACGAAGAAAAGCTTTATTTTATGGATTGCTTGGTGCATATCTCTTCCGGTTCTTTGCGATTGGTATCGGTGTATTCTTAATTAAATTGTGGTGGGTGAAAGTACTAGGAGCGGCTTACTTAGGTTGGTTATCGTATAAATATTTCCGCGATAAAAGAAGAGAGTCGGATGAAGTGGAAGAACAAGGTTTAAATCAAAATGGTATCCTTATTCGCCTATTTGGTCCATTATGGGGAACGGTTGTGGTAGTTGAATTAATGGATATCGCCTTCTCTGTTGATAGTGTCATTGCGGCCTTCGGTGTGAGTGATAAAGTGTGGGTGCTGTTAATTGGCGGCATGCTTGGTGTATTGATGATGCGAGGTGTGGCAAGTGTGTTCTTAAAGCTTATTGATCGCATTCCTGAGCTTGAATCTGCTGCTTATGTATTGATTGCTTTCATTGCTTTTAAAATGTTTTTAACGGTATTCAATATTCACATTTCCCACGTGGTGTTCTTTGTGATTATTTTCCTGATTTTTGCTGGAACAATTCTTATTCATTTTCGAAAAAAACAAAAATATACTCATTCGTAATGTAAAAAGCTGACGACTAGGTCAGCTTTTTTTGTCGAAATAATCGAGGCGTTTTAAAAGAAGAAAAAAAGTTATAAAAAAGAGGAAAAGAATAAGGAATAGAAGCCAAAGTGATGGAACAAGAGGAAATAATAAAATACCTAGAAAAAGAGTGAACAAGCAAAGGTCGAATAATAAAAAAATTTGTAAAGAATAAATATTAAAAATTTCCTCAACCAGTTCTCGTTCTTCTTGTGTTATTGGTCGTCTGCCGTAACGTCTCATAATGGATCACCTATATTCAATATATGTATAGAATAGAAGAAATGTGCGTCATTCTATTGAAAGTGATTTCCAAAATTTAGTTTCATAAGCTATGATTCTCATTATGTTATAATAGAATAATAATTTGTTTTTTGTAATCTATTATACATAGTGGGGAAGGAGTATAGTCTATGCGATTTAAATATTGGATTATGCTAATTATGGTATGTATTGGATTGTTTTCTTTTTATACATTATCTCAGGCTAAGGAAGACGGGGTGAGCTGGGATGAATTATCGAAAAAGAACCCTTTAAAGCAAGAGAAAATCTTCACAAATCATCAGAATTTGCAGCAGTTATTTTTATTTCCGGAAGGTTCATTTGATACAGGAGAGGCTCTCTCGATTGTTAAATCGATTTATAGCTTACCCTCCTCGATGTTGGATAAATTGGTAGATAAAGAAGTGAAAGTGAAATTGTTTAATGGCCGATTAACGGAGAACCCTAGTGCAGCCTATTTAAAAGGAGTTCAACCAAGAGGATATAAGAATGCAGAGACAACGTGGGATGATGTACCAGGAATGGGCGGTTCACATACGGTGTTTGTCAAGATTGGAGCAAGCGATCAAGGAAATGGACATGGATCCGTGAATCTAGAGCTTCATGAGTTAGCGCATTCCATTGATAAAATTGTCTATAATGGTATTAGAGATGATATTGAATTTTTAGGTATTTGGAAAAAAGAAGTAGGGACACTATTTCCGAATCAAACGTATTTCAATGATTATCCAGAGGAATACTTTGCTGAAGCGTTTGCTATGTATTATGTGAATTCGGAGCAACGTCATCGTTTAGAAGGGTTAGCTCCACAAACTTATATGTATATTAAGCAATTAGATTAGTTTTCTTTTAGAGTTGAAACTTTGATTATATAGCTTCGACTTATTAAGTCGACATAAGAATGGCTATTGTTCCTTGATGTAATAAGTAGCTTATATAGCATATTAGCTATGTTAAAAAATTAAATTGAAGATGCTTTTTTCTATCTCGTGCTAATCGTTAGTTGGACGACTTTGGTCTATGCGAATAATTGCTACGCTTATCCTTCCGTCGCTTCTTCTTTGCCTTTTTGTGTTTTACTTTTACTACCCGTTAATCTGCGATAAAATAGATAAGATGAATTTAATAAAGGTGGTTTACGATGAAGCAATATTTGGATTTGTGTAAGCATGTATTAGAAAATGGAACGGCAAAGGGTGATCGGACAGGGACAGGAACGATTAGTGCGTTTGGCTATCAAATGCGTTTTAATTTGCAAGAAGGATTTCCGGTACTGACAACTAAAAAGTTAAGCTTACGTGCAATTATTCATGAATTGCTGTGGTTCCTTAAAGGGGATACGAATATTAAATATTTGAAAGAAAATAATGTTCGTATTTGGAATGAATGGGCCGATGAAGAGGGAAATCTCGGACCGATTTATGGGCATCAATGGCGTTCGTGGGGAACGGCTGATGGTCGACAAATCGATCAGATTCGTGAGGTGATTGAGCAAATTAAAACGAATCCAAATTCAAGAAGATTAATTGTAAGTGCTTGGAATGTTGGGGAATTAGACCAGATGGCTTTGCCGCCTTGTCATACATTCTTTCAGTTTTATGTTGCAAATGGCAAGTTATCTTGTCAGTTGTATCAGCGTTCAGCGGATGTTTTCCTAGGTGTACCTTTCAATATTGCCTCTTACGCATTGCTGACAATGATGATTGCACAAGTATGTGATTTGGAACCGGGTGAATTTGTTCATACAATGGGTGATGTACATATTTATAATAACCATTTAGAACAAGTGAAACTGCAATTGACACGTGAACCGAAGGCGTTGCCAACAATGAAGATTAACCCAAATGTTCGAGATATTTTTGATTTCGTCTATGAAGATTTTGAATTAATGAATTATGAAGCACACCCACATATTAAAGGAGAAGTAAGCGTATGATTTCATTAATTGTTGCGATGGATCAAAATCGGGTCATTGGAAAGGATAATCAATTGCCATGGTATTTGCCGGCTGATCTTCAATATTTTAAAAAAGTGACGATGGGAAAGCCGATTATTATGGGGCGTAAAACGTTTGAATCAATCGGCCGGGTGCTGCCTGGTCGTGAAAATATTATTGTTACACGTAACCAATCTTATACGAATTCGGATTGTACGATATTGCATACGATCGATGAGATTAAGCGATATGCTGATCAAAGTGAGCAAGAGGTTTTTGTTATTGGTGGAGCGGAGATTTTTAAAGAGATTCTACCTGTTACCGATCGAATATATATTACCGAAATTGAGGCGAGCTTTGAAGGGGATACGTATTTTCCGAATTTAGATGAAAATGAATGGACTACACGTTCCTCTACACCAGGAATCGTTGACGAGAAAAATGTATACGCTCATCGATTTGTTGTACTAGAAAGAAAATAAAACTAGAATAAAACTGATGATTGTCGTTCTATCATCAGTTTTATTAAATTATATTATAGGATGCTATTGATTGTCTGTTATCTCATGGTAGATAGAGGTTTAATCTAATTGTTGAATAAAGAATTTTTTGAAAAGTCAGTTACATCCTCTAGTGAAAGTGTTATAATTATTAGATTAAATATTGGATTATAAAAAGGGAAAGGATATGAGGAATTGTTATGAGTCAGACAGCATCTATGAAAAGGGGAATTCAATTGGAAGATATTCTAATTGCTTATCGAGATTTGAAAGAAATTGTTGCTCACACTCCTTTGCAAAAAAATGCACGGTTATCTGAGAAATATAATTGTAATGTGTATTTAAAAAGAGAAGACCTACAGCATGTACGTTCCTTCAAATTACGCGGGGCTTACTATAAGATGAGTACATTAACAAAGGAAGAAACGCAAAATGGAGTCGTATGTGCAAGTGCTGGGAATCACGCACAAGGTGTAGCGTTTGCATGTAACCATTTAGGCATCAATGGAAAAATCTTTATGCCTGCTACTACTCCGAGACAAAAAGTTGATCAAGTTCAATTATTTGGGAGAGATAATATTGAAATTGTGTTAGTTGGAGATACGTTTGATGACTCTTTTGCTAATGCGATGATTTGTGCGAAGGATGAGGGGCGGACTTTTATCCACCCATTTGATGATGAACTGGTGATTGCAGGACAAGGGACAGCGGCCGTGGAAATTCTTAATGACTGTGATGAGAAAATTGATTATGTGTTTGCTGCAATTGGCGGCGGCGGATTAATGGCTGGTTTATCCACCTATTTCAAAGCTGTTTCTCCAGAGACGAAATGTATCGGAGTTGAGCCATTAGGAGCCGCTTCTATGAAATATTCCTTCGAAAAGGGAGAGGTTACAGAGCTCGAGACGATTGATACGTTTGTTGATGGAGCCGCTGTGAAATGTGTTGGGCAAAAGACATATGAAATTTGTCATGAGAATTTAGAAGACATTATTCCTGTACCAGAAGGAAAAATTTGTACGACCATTCTTGATTTATATAACGAGCATGCGATTGTTGCTGAGCCGGCCGGAGCGATTTCTGTAGCAGCGCTCGATTTATATAAAGATCAAATTAAAGGGAAAACAGTCGTTTGTATGATTAGCGGTGGAAATAATGATATCGGCAGAATGCAGGAAATTAAAGAGAAATCATTGTTATATGAAGGATTGTTATATTACTTCATCGTTAACTTCCCACAACGTGCTGGAGCTTTAAGAGAGTTTCTAGATGAAGTATTAGGACCAAACGATGATATTAGCCGTTTTGAATATACGAAGAAGAATAATAAAGAAAGCGGCCCGGCATTAGTTGGTATCGAATTAAAATATAAAAACGACTATGCTGGATTGATTGATCGTATGAATAAAAAAGGCTTTACATTTGTGGAAGTGAATAAAGATAGCAACTTATTCCACCTTTTAATTTAGAAGCGGTTAACTAGTATTTATTAAACGGTTTTTAGCCCATTTCATATGATTATCATTCATATGAAATGGGCTGAAAAATAGATTTAATACAAGTTATTTTGAATAGTTATCATTTTTAAATGGAAATGGAGATTGCTTTTCTTTAAAACTAAAAAGTATTATAATAGCTATAAGTTGATGTCAACATTAAAGGGGATGTATCCATGCCGAATATTGGAGTACCTGGTTTAATTTTAATCATACTGTTAGCGTTAATAGTTTTTGGTCCTAAGAAGCTTCCTGAAATTGGGCGTGCGTTTGGACAAACGTTACGGGAATTTAAAAAATCAACGCGCGAATTAACGAGTGACGACTTCGAAGATCACGAGAAGAAAACGACTAAATAAACAGATGGGTGAAGGCGTAAGATAGAGTTGTCTTGCGCCTTTTTGTTGACGAAACATTATTGGATTTTTCAAAAAAAGGCGTGATGGATGTTGGAAGATAAAGAACTCAATGTCATTGAACATCTTGATGAGTTGCGAAAACGATTAATTATTGTTGTCGTTAGTTTTTTTCTTTTTTTTATTATTGGCTTTATATTTGTTGAAGATGTTTATAAGTGGTTTGTCAAGGGATTAGATGTTACCTTAATGGTGTTAGGACCGAGTGAGATTATTTGGATTTACTTCATGCTCGCATCAGTGATTGCTGTAGCAGCGACGATTCCAATTCTAGCATTGCAAATATGGCTCTTTGTTAAACCAGCTTTACGACCGCATGAAATAAAGGCAACATTAGCTTACATACCAGCTTTATTTATATTATTTGTGGCGGGACTTGCCTTCGGATACTTTATTATTTTTCCGATGATTTATCAGTTCTTACTTGATTTAGGTGGAGACATGTTTTTAACGAACTTCACGGCTGAGAAGTATTTTAAGTTTGTCTTTCACATGACTATTCCTTTTGCTGTATTATTTGAGCTCCCTGTTGTCATTATGTTTTTAACTTCTATCGGAATTTTAAATCCTTATGTGCTTCATAAAATTAGAAAATATGCTTATTTTGTTCTCGTGGTCATTGCTGTTTGTATAACTCCTCCAGATTTTATGTCCGACTTCGTTGTGATTGTACCGTTGTTACTTCTATATGAAATTAGTATATCGCTATCTAAAATTGTCTTTAAGCGGCGTCAAAAAAGGGAAGCAGCGGCTGAAGCAGAATATAGTCAAGGAGAAGATGTGCAATAACGTGAAACTTCCATTAGTGAGGGTTTTTCTTCATCCCCACTGATGGTTAGTCACGTTCTACGGTCATTAAGATTTTTGCTTCGCTTCAATCAAGTGACCGTACGAATCTGATTGGTGAAAGCTTACCTTTGAAAATCCCAAAGGTAAGCTTTCGCTGTATTTCACCAATCGGACCTTACTACATAAGCGAGGAGACTGCTCTAATCAATCTTCTGACATTCTTAGTATCTTGGGGTGTATGGATTTAGAAGTGCTAAATTGATTGCTTCTATATTTAGATACACAATATTTCATCCTTTTATTTATTTTGTGTATAATGAAGACAATCGAATAAAAAAGAGGATTGATAGTTTGTTGCTTAAATCCTTAGCGTTCAAAAATTATCTTGGACATAAGGTGATGGTTACGGATATACTAGTTTTATTGCCTGATGATCCTAATTATTTTTATGGTACATATCAGGTTAAAGGTTTTCACAGAGCAAGTTTTTAAGAAGAATGAAAGTATAGTAATATATTCCTTCAAACAGTATTTAGCAACCGTTCTAAAGTGGCCGGTTTATCGCAAGCTTTTCGCTGAAGATTTGATTAATAATGCTTAAATAAGGACTGTCTATTCACAGTCAGTGGTTTAGAAGAGCTTAAGCAAAGGTTCTTTTATAACTGAGGATGGACAGTCTTTACACGTATTTTGTAATCGTTATCATAAAAAATGAATAAGCTTAATAGATAGGATCTACATGCTAGTGATTGATTTGAATGGTCTAGACAGAAATGTGAACTAGGATGTGTTTTAATGAAAAAAGTAAAAATAGTAACAGATTCAACAACAGATATGACATTAGAAGAATTAGAGAAGTATGAGATTACAATGGTTCCGCTATCCATTTCTATTGATGGAGAAACGTTTTTAGATAAGGTGGAGATAGGATCCAATGAATTTCTAGCCCGAATGAGAAAATCAAAAGATTTACCAAAGAGTTCTCAGCCAGCTGTTGGTACATTTGCTCAAATATATGATGAATTAGGAGCAGATGGGAGTGAAATTATTTCGATTCATATGACTGGCGGTATGAGTGGGACTGTACGCTCAGCGGAAAGTGCTGTAAGCATGACAGATGCGAAGGTAACGGTTATTGATTCGAAATTTATTTCAAAAGCGTTAAGTTTTCAGGTAATTGAAGCAGCAAAAATGGCTAAAGAGGGTAAATCAGTAGCGGAGATTATCGAACGTTTGGAGACGATTCGCAATAATACGAGATTAACGATTATTGTTGATACGCTCGAAAACTTAATTAAGGGCGGACGAATTGGCAAGATGACAGGCTTAATTGGTTCTTTGTTAAATATTAAACCGATTGCTATTTTAGAAGACGGTGTACTTCATCCTGTTTCAAAGGCAAGAAGTCACTCACAAATTGTTAAGTACGTCGTGAATCAATTTAAACAAGATATGGAAGGAAAGAAACTAACAGGAATTGGGATTGCCCACGCAAATAATAGAGAGCTGGGCGATAAAATTGGAAAAGTAATTATGGAATTGACTGGACTTCAGACTATTACGATGGATGACACAACTCCGGTCATTAGTACCCATGCTGGGGAAGGTGCATTAGCCATTATGTATTATTGGGATTGATTAGATAAGCTGAAAGGGCGGGGAAAAGATGAGGAGACAGCAACTATTTATTATGCTGGGCATAGTTTTGTTAACGTTATCAGCCTGTAGCTCTAATGAAATACCAAATGAACAGGATCGAGATATTGAGGATTTCAGTTTTACAACTCAAGAAGGAAAGAAACTAGAGAAAAGTGATTTAAAAGGGAAAGTATGGGTGGCTGATTTTATTTTTACATCGTGTGAGACGGTTTGTTTCCCGATGACATCGAATATGGTCAAGCTGCAGAAGATGCTTAAGGATGAGGGGATAAAGGATGTTGAATTCGTTTCTTTTTCCGTTGATCCAGAAGTAGATAAGCCAGATGTGTTAAAAAAGTATGCTGATCAATTCGATGTAGATTATTCAAATTGGCACTTCTTAACGGGATATCAACAAGATGAGATTATTCAATTTGCGAAGACAGGCTTTGGGACATTAGCAGTAAAGCCAAAAGGTGAGGATCAAGTTATTCATGGTACGTCTTTTTATTTACTGAATCAAGAGGGGAAAATTGTTCAAGAGTATACAGGTCTCGAGGACATTCCGTTTGAAGATATTATAGAGCATATTAAAATAGTACAAAGTCGTTAAACAGGTCCACATGCGGACCTGTTTTTTTTATGTTTAGAAGCATGTTTTGAAAAAGCCTAGTAAAAGCTACAGTTATACAAGAATTTTCATTTTAAAACAAGGTTTTTTCTTTATAAAATCCCGTTTTTTTCATGATATAATATTTTAAAGGAAGGTGATAGCGATGAAATATATCATCACCTGTCTTCTTATATGTCTATTCTTAATAAGTGGATGCAGTCAAAGTCAAACGGTCTCAACTCAACCTTTGGAACAGTATCAGCATCTGACGGAATTAAGTAAGAAGCAAGAGATTCCTTCACGCTTTTTCCCTGATCCGATTCAAATTGTGTCGGTCGGTGACTCATTAACTCAAGGGGTTGGAGATAGTAAAGATAATGGAGGCTACTTACCTTATCTAAAAAAGAAATTAGAAAAAGAGCCGAACATTACAGCTGTAGAGATGGTCAATTATGGTGTACGAGGTAACCGAACGGATCAATTGTTGAAGCGATTGGATAAAAAAGAGATTCGTGAACATATTGAGCAGGCTGATTCCATTGTCGTAACGATTGGTGGAAATGATATTATGAAAGTATTTAAACAAAATTTCACCCATCTAGAAATGGATCAGTTTGAAACCGCTAAAATCGGTTATGAAGATCGTTTGAGGAAAATTTTTGATAAAATACGGACGTATAATAAGTCAGCACAAATATATTTAGTTGGAGTGTATAATCCATATACGAAGATATTTGCAGATTTATATGAGCTTGATATGATTATTGCCGATTGGAATAATAGCGGTGAAAAAATTGTATCTCAGTATGATTCGGCTTACTTTATTTCGATAGAAGACATTTTTCAAAATACAACAGAAGATTTGCTTTATACGGAGGATTACTTTCATCCAAACGACCGCGGTTATGAATTAATTGCGACGAGAATATATAACAATATGGAAGTTGCCACATTGGGAAGAGAGACCCTGGAAGCAGCAAGCATTAGAGGGGATGAACCACAATAATGACAGGAGAGAAATGGAAAAAGTTATTTATTGTTTTATTAGCCTGTAATATCCTTGTCATTATCTTTATGTTGATTTTAATTAATTGGCCGATTAAAGGTGAAGAAATTAGCAATAAGTCAAGTAAGGAAGAGGATATCCAATTTCAAGTACACACAACACGAGATGATTTGAATCAATTAATCAATCAATATTTAGATAAGGAAGGGCTAACTGGTGGATTTCATTATGAAGTATATTTAACCGATGAAGTTGAATTGTATGGCAAGATTCCATTCTTTAATCGTGAAGTAGATTTGAAATTAACGTTTAAGCCGATTGCTCAAGAAAATGGCGATTTGGTTCTCAAGCAAGAGTCCATTTCTGTTGGTGAGATGAACCTCCCTGTCTCCTATGTAATGAACTTTATTAATAAGCGTTATAAAACGCCTGATTGGGTTACCATTCAGCCGAAGGAGCAAAGGGTTTATGTCTCTCTGCAAGAAATGAAATTGAAAAGCGATGTACGTGTAAAGGCCAAAAAATTTGATTTAGAACATAATGACATTTCATTTTTATTGACAGTGCCTTCTGTTCAGCCATAAGAAAAAAACGGGATATCCCGGTTTTTTCTTATGGTGAAACGGATAGGTAGCTTGGATTTTAAGGATAAAGAAAGTGTTGCTATGTTTAGTGTTCTAAGGTGTAAGAGAAATAACTGCTAATTCAGCCGCTTTATTATTTGTGCTGACAATATAGAAAGATGTGGCTTGATTGACTGGAAAGTGAGTCTTTGGCAAGGAACGAATGAGCTCTTTTGTTCCAGTTGGTCGAATTTCAAGGTCGACTTTGATAGGATAGACAGGTAAGTATGAGCTTGCGTGTTCGGATGTAAGTTGATTGAAAACAATATCACCATTTTTCACAGCAATGTCTACTGCTTCGATATCAGAGGCTAGATGAACAAAGCGAAACGCTGCTTCACCACTAGGGACAGCTGGAGAATCTTTTAGCGTAACAAGTTTTACTTCTTTTGGTCTTTTGGCAATTGCCTCGGTATAATATTGATTGGCTTCTAGTTTTAGCATTTGGCTAGCAATGGTAGAGGTTGTTGTTCCTTCAGGATATATATCAATTTGATACGTTCCAGCTGGCAAGGACAAATAGTCACTCGCGTTTTTGTAAGCGAAGTTTTGTAGAATCCGCATTTCATTTACATATACATCAACAGCAGGTATGCTGGGAGAGACATGGAACAGTCGAAGGTGTGCAAATTTTTTTGTTTGTCTAACATATATAAGTGGTATTGCTTTTGTAATACTTTGCAAATGCTTATGATAATAATAATCATGAAGCTTTGGGTTGCTATATTTATAAAAGTGAGATAAGAGATCGTATTTCGCAGCTTTTTGTAAGTAATGATTGTGGGATTCATAGTTCATGCCAATCACCCCTTAGTTTTTGCTCATCATGCTATTAGCATATGGCAAGATGCTTGGGCAGTTGTCTAGTTTTGAACTATAGGGAATATTTAAAGGATGGAGGACAATGAAATGGAAGAAAATTTTGAGCAGGCGACGTTTGCAGGAGGCTGTTTTTGGTGTATGGTAAAGCCATTTGATGAGCAGCCAGGGATTGTTTCTGTCTTATCTGGGTATACCGGTGGCACAACGGAAAATCCAACCTATCAAGAAGTATGTAGTGAAACGACAGGACATTATGAAGCTGTGCAAATTACATATGATCCAGCTGTTTTTCCATATGAAAGACTAGTGGAACTATTTTGGCAGCAAATTGATCCAACGGATGCAGGCGGTCAATTTTATGATCGTGGTTCATCATATCAAACAGCTATTTTTTATCATACTGAGGAACAACGGCGTATTGCACAAGCTTCAAAAGAGCGCTTGAATGAAAGCGGACGTTTCTCATTGCCGATTGTTACACCGATTTTGCCAGCAAAAGAATTTTATCCAGCCGAGGAATATCATCAGCATTATTATAAAAAGGAACCGCAAAGATATCAGGCTTATCAAATCGGATCTGGTCGTAAAGCATTTCAAGAGCGATATTGGAGGGATAAAAAATGAATCAAGAAGATTTGAAGAAAAGATTAACACCAATGCAGTATGAAGTGACACAAAATAATGGCACAGAACCGGCTTTTCATAATGAATATTGGAATGTAAAAGAAGAAGGACTGTATGTGGATATTGTTTCTGGAAAGCCATTGTTTACGTCAAAGGATAAATACGATTCTGGTTGCGGCTGGCCGAGTTTTACAAAACCGCTTGAGGAAGAAGAAATTGAGGAACGGCTTGATACAAGCTACGGAATGCGCCGCGTAGAAGTACGTTCGAAAACGGCTGATTCTCATCTTGGACATGTGTTTCCTGATGGACCTGGACCAAGAGGTTTGAGATATTGTATTAATTCAGCAGCACTTAAATTCATTCCTGTTGCTGATTTAGAGAAAGAAGGATACGGCTCTTATAAAAAATATTTTGAGTGAAATAAAAGAGGACATTGGTAAGGAAATTGATTATATTGCATAAAGAAAAGAAGGTCATCATTCATGATCTTCTTTTCTTTATGAAGCGGACATGTTCAGCTATATTTTTAAAACAGTTTTAGTATTGGATTCCTAAAGAAAGTGTATCTGGAAGCTTAATCATTCTGTTACTTAAAGGGTGTTTTTTTATTGTTTTTGTACAGGGCACTTTTTCAATCAGCGCAGGAAAATAAAAAAAATGGGCGTTTGCACAGACCGAGGCGGGCGATATTACATATTGTAAGGTGTACAGTGAATTCGAAAAAAGGATAGGAGTGAAATGTTTATGTACGGAGGATATGGATATGGTGGATACGGCTGCGGTGGATACGGTTATGGTGGTGTTGGTTTTGGCGGCGGATTCGCGTTAATCGTCGTTTTATTCATTTTATTAATCATCATCGGAGCTTCATTTACTTGCTGCTAAGGTAAAACTAAAACCAGTCTTCACACGAAGGCTGGTTTTCTATTGGTTTTTATTTGGCTATGTAAATACTGTTTATTAACAGCATTATTTGACGGATTCTATGTCGAAGTGAAATTGATTCATTTCCCGATATCATTGTTCAGATAAGCACTTTCTGCTACAATAACGTAATGATGTGATTTACTAGGGAGGAAAAAGAAATGAAACCTTCACGTTTACAAGCTGGGGATGAGATTCGTGTGATAGCCCCTTCTCGCAGTCTAGCGATTGTGAAAGGAGATCAACGAAAGCTAGCTGAGGAACGATTAACAGAACTTGGATTTCGAGTTACATATGGAGATACAGCGCTCGTGCATGATGATTTTTTCTCCAATTCTATTGAAGACCGTGTGGCAGATTTACATGCGGCCTTTAAAGACCCGAATGTAAAAGGAGTTTTTGCAGGAATCGGTGGCTATAATGCAAATCAATTGCTTAGGTATTTAGATTATGATTTAATTAAAGCTAATCCAAAAGTGATTTGTGGGTATAGTGATATTACAGCAATCTTGCTTGCTATTTATGAGAAGACAGGTTTAACAACTTATGTGGGCCCTTATTTCTCTTCATTTGGCATGCGAGTAGGTCTTGATTATACGATCGATTATTTTAAAAAGGCAGTCATGGAAGACGGCGATTTCGAGTTAAAGCAAAGTGAAACATGGAGCGATGATTCTTGGCATCTTGAACAAGAAGATCATAATTTTTATCCAAATCACGGCTACATGATCATTCAAGAAGGAGAAGCAGAAGGCTCCATAATCGGTGGGAACTTATGTACAATCAATCTTCTTCAAGGTACGGGATATATGCCATCATTAGAAAATCGTATTCTCTTTATTGAAGATGATGAGGAAAGCCATCCGTTTAGCTTTGATCGCGATTTACAATCCTTACTGCATCAACCGGCTGCTGCAGGAATCAAAGGGATTATTATCGGGCGTTTTCAAAAAGAATCCGGTATGACGGATTATGCACTTCATGAGATCATTGCAACGAAACAAGAATTAAAAGGTATTCCGGTAATTGCTAATGCAAATTTTGGACATACTACTCCGTTTGCTACGATTCCAATTGGGGCTAAAGCCTCATTATCTGTTAAAAATGGTTCTGCAATTGTAAAAGTATTTGCTTAAATAGTAGGAATAATTAGGTAATGAAAAGCTTACTGTCCCATTGTTAGGTTTTTCTGCTATAATACAAAGAGATTTTAAATTAGAAAAGGTGATTATGTGTTATTAACAGTTCCTGCGTCGAAACGTTTAGAAAAAGCTTTGGCGGAATACAATAAAAAAGGTCGAGTAACTCATACTTGTTTCGTATGCCAACAAGATACTTCTAACGGTGATGAAACAAATATGAATTATTACAAATTAGGTACGAAAAACGTTTGCTTATCATGCCTTCCAAAGGTGTTGCGTCATTCATCTTTAAAAGAGTATGAATATGTACATACAGCTGTCATTGATCAACCTACTTTTTATAAAAAAGTATTGGCTGTTTTAAAAGATGAGCAGTTTTTAAGCGATGTTCGTGAAAACAAATTGACTGAAGAATAATTGCTATATAAAGACTGTTTTAAGTTTTACAATGGTGAATATACTTCATGAATATGCAGAGCGGCTTGCAGCTTGCTTATTTCATTATTGTCGATAATGAAATAAGATGGGCTACAAGCCGTTTTTGTTTGCAAGAACAACTCTATGTTCTAAGTAAGTTTATTACATTCACGAGCCAAAATGATATTTTCTGTGAAAATTTTTATAAAGTGGAATTTATTATTCTTTATATTAGGGAGTTATAACGGTTTATAAAAATCTATTAAAATTATTTTGAAATTATGGAAAACCGCCTTTTGATGTTATAATATTACAATAATTAACAAAAAAGGTTTTTTGTTTTAGTGGACAACTATGTTTAGGCGAAGTTGCTAAATATTTAAGCATTACTCAAACAACCGCAATCAAATGTAATAAACTCCTATATAGTCATAGATATTTGATGAAGAGAATCTATTAGATTTTTTAATAGGCTGTGTTAAACAACTTCCTATAACAGAGCCCAATCATTAAAACAGAAGGGAGAGGGCAGGGATTAGAAATTATGTATTGAAAATAGTATTTCTTTTTTTATTAGCTATTTTTTTGCAAGGAATAGGCAGCATCTCATCAGGATTTGCGGAAGAGAAAGTGTATAAAATTGCAGCGGAACCAAAACTGCCTCCTTTCTCATATATCAATGAAAATGGAGTACTAACGGGTCTTAGCATTGATTTAATGGAACAAATAGCGGAACAGCATAGGCTTTCTTTTGAATATATTCCTATGAATATAGAAGATGCTGAAAAAGCTCTAGAGGAAGGTAAGATTGATGCAATTGCAGGTATGGTGTATAGACCTAGTAAGGATTGGAAATTTGATTTTTCTACTTCCTATTTTACAATGTCTGACTCTATTGTAATTCCGAAGGAAAGTGAAAATCAGATTAAAGGAATCGAAGACTTAGAAAACCGCCAAGTTGTAGTAGAGGGTCATACATCTATGTATGAAAACATTTTAAATATGAGGACCACTAATGTATTATTGGAGGACAATCAGTATACAGCTCTTCAGAGTTTGATTGAGGGAAGAGCTGATCTTTTTATAGGAAATAAGTGGACAGCAACTGCTTATTTGAAGGAGTTAGGGAGAGAAGATTCCTTTACTATTCTAGATGATGTCATGAATAGTTCTGATTATACTGTAGTTGTACAAGAGGAAAATGACTCTTTGCTACTTGCCTTTAACCAAAGTATTACTATGCTAGAGGCGAAAGGAGAGCTTAATAAACTTATTAATAAATGGACGGTGCCTAAGGATTTAGCGGAAATTGCTAGGTTAGAAACGTTTATTTATTTGCTAGTGAGTGTATTGATTATTGTAGCTATTGTCCTACTCATAATTTATATGTGGAATCAGAGATTAAAAGAAGCTGTACATATCCAGACGAGTAAACTTCGTCAACTTAATGAAAGTTTACAAGAAACACAACAAATTATAGCTGATAGTAACGCCTTTAAGGACCTAATTTTAAATAATATTGATACAGGTATTGTGACCTTTAATGTTGATTTAAAGATTACGAGTTGCAATGCAAGCGCTGTACATATGTTAAACCTATCGAATGATACACCTTTTAGTCTTCAAAACCCACCGCTTCTAAAACAGTTATTTGATCATTATCATTCAAAAGAATCGGGTGTTCAGGTACTTGAATGGAATGAGCAAGGTCAAAAAAAAGTGATCTATTATCGTATACTGCAAATATATAATTCTCGGGAACAACAGACAGGTTATTTATTGTCTATGAATGATGAAACGGAAAAGAAGAATCTAGAACAAAAATTGTTCACACAAGAAAAACTGCATGCACTTGGTCAGCTTGTTGCTGGAGTTGCTCATGAAATTCGCAATCCTTTAACGTCGATTAAAATGTTTATTGACATGCTTCCAAGTAAATATCATCTCCCTGAATTTAGAAGGCTAATAACGGAACATGTACCTTCTGAAGTAAATCGGTTAAATACAATCGTAACAGATTTGGTTGAATACGCACGTCCACGGCCTTCTAATAAACAGAAGTATACGCTAGAGGAAATGGCTTCTTTATTATCATTTATTCAAGTTACGATGGATAAAAATCAAATTAGTCTTGAGAAAAAGGTGGAAGATAATTTAGTTTTTTATATTGATCCACAACAAATTCGTCAAGTCATGATTAATTTACTATTAAATGCAGTGGATGCTGTAGCCGAGAAAGAGGAAAAGAAGATTACGATTACTGTGAAAAAGATAAATGAGGAAATCGGCAGCGTGATGATTTCCGATACAGGAAAAGGAATGAGCTCAGAAGAATTACATCATATTTTAGAACCTTTTTATACAAGCAAAGAAAAGGGCGTAGGCTTAGGGTTAACTTTAACTTACAATCTTATAAAAGAGAATAAGGGAGAACTGCATATCGCGAGCCAGCCGAATAAAGGGTCGACATTTACTATATTGTTACCGCTGTATCAAAAGGAGGCCTCCTAAATGAAACCTACTGTACTTATTATTGATGATGAATTGGCTATATGTGATTCACTTCGATTTGCACTAGAAGATGATTATTATATTCAAACGACAACGAATCCACAAGAAGGCTTAGCGAAAGTTCGACAAGATATGATTGATATTGTTCTATTAGATCTTCGGATAGGCAGTATAAATGGGCTGGATATTTTGAAAGAAATTAAGCAGCAGGTACCGTCTACTACAGTGATTATGATGACTGCCTATGCTTCGATTGAATCTTCGATTGAGGCGATCAAACAAGGGGCCTATTACTATATTGAAAAGCCTATTAATATAGAGGAACTTTATTTATTACTGAGCAGGGCTGTTGAATATAAGCAGCTATCTAATAAGGTAGAAACGTTGCATGAAGAGTTAGAACAGCGGCGCGGCTATAATCAATTTTTAGGTAAGAGTAAAGCAATGCAACATGTTTTTTCAATCATTGATCGTATAAAAGATATTGATTCGAGTGTACTTATTTTAGGAGAAAGCGGTACAGGAAAAGAGCTTGTTGCTAGAAGTATTCATAATACAGGGAAACGTAAAAACGGTCCACTTGAAATTGTCAATTGTGGTGCGATTCCTGAAGCGCTGCTTGAATCAGAATTGTTTGGATATGAAAAAGGAGCATTTACAGGAGCGACGCAGCGAAAAGAAGGAAAATGGGTAGCGGCAAATGGAGGAACGCTTTTTTTAGATGAAATTAGTGAGATGCCGCTTCCGCTTCAGGTGAAATTATTACGTGTTCTTCAAGAGCGTGAATTGACCCCCTTAGGTTCTAATAAAAAAATTGCATTGGATGTACGAATTGTAAGTGCTGCTAATAAAAATTTAGAACAGATGGTGCAGGAAGGAAAATTTCGTGAAGATTTATATTTTCGTCTTAATGTTATTCCTTTATCTATTCCACCTTTACGTGAAAGAAAGGAAGACCTACCATTACTGATTGAGTACTTTTTGGAAAAATATTGTCTGGAAATGAATCGTGCAAAGAAAACGTTTTCTAGAGCAGCCTATCAATTGCTACTAGAGTATGGGTATCCCGGAAATGTACGTGAGCTTGGAAATATTATCGAATATTCCGTTGCTTTATCGATAAATGATGAAATTACGGAAATGGAGCTGCCGCTTTCTGTTCAAACACAGCGCTCTGCGTTTACTGCACCGTCTAATCGTGATAATCAATTACAACTTCCCATTGGTATGACGATGAAGGAAGTGGAGAAAGAAGTGATTGCTGCAACGCTTCAGCATTGTGGGGGGCATCGACAAAAAACAGCACAAGTTCTTCAAATTTCGGAGAGAAGCTTACGAGATAAAATCAATGCTTATAATCTTAAGGAGAAAAAATAGTTAACAGGAAAAAATTGCCTATTAACCGGCAAATTTTTCCTGTTTTTATTTTGATATATGCTTGATTATGTTGAAAACGCATACAATGGCGTTATTTTAAGGTTGGCACAAGTCTTGCATTAATAATAGTTAAACAAAAGCTGTTATTTTAAAAAGGAGGTACAGTTTATGCAGGCCACCCAAAATGATGTACAAATTAAAGGAGCTTTTAAACAGTTCGGATCAAGTGTTGTGCTAAATGGAATCGATTTAGAGGTCAAACAGGGGGAATTACTGACACTTTTAGGACCTTCTGGTTGTGGAAAAACAACGACTTTAAATTTAATAGCAGGATTTCTTGAAGCCGATGCCGGTGAGGTGTTTATTAAAGGAAAAAATGTAACAAAAGTGCCGCCTTACAAACGTGATTTAGGAATGGTTTTTCAAACGTATTCTCTTTTTCCTCATATGACTGTTTATGAAAATCTTAGCTTTGGTTTAAAGCTGCGTAAAGTTCCAAAGGCAGATCAAGAAGCAAAGATTTCTCGTGCGCTGAAGCTTGTGAAAATGTTAGGGTTAGAACATCGTTATCCGCGTGAATTATCAGGTGGACAACGTCAACGTGTAGCTATTGCCCGTGCACTAGTGGTTGAGCCTGAATTGTTATTGTTAGATGAGCCACTATCTAACTTAGATGCGAAATTACGCCACGAATTACGTGTAGAGATAAAGCGTTTACAAAAAGAAATCGGTGTCACAACCATCTTTGTTACGCATGATCAAGAGGAAGCGCTTTCGATGTCTGATCGAGTAGTTGTAATGAATGGTGGGAAAATAGAGCAAATTAGCTCTCCAACCGATATTTATAATCATCCAAATACAGAGTTTGTCTTCAATTTTATTGGAAAAGCAAATTCTTTTGAAGGGAAAGTGACAGCCGTAGATCGTCAACAAATCACTGTAAAGATGGATCAAGATATTACACATGTTGATGTGAAAAATATAATGGGTATCGATCGTGCGTGTGCTGTTGGGGATGAAGTAAAATTATATATTCGACCAGAAAAGATTCATATTGTTTCAAAAGAAGAAGTGGGACAAGCCTTCATCGAACTTCATAAAGCGAAAGTGACACAAATTAACTACTTGGGCACGTCGTGGGAAATTGATGTGAATATGTTGGGGAAATCAATTCAAATTTTGACATCTGATTACAATTCTACATGGCAAGTAGGAAGTGAGGTGTACGTTGGATGGAACCCATCAGAAATTATGTTAATGAAGAAGTAAAAAATCAGCCGCCTATTGTAGATGTACCAAAAAGAGTAAAAAAGAGAAAGAAAAAGAAAACTTGGGTACCAGGTCTTCTCCTTCTTACCCCTATCCTATTGTTTGTCTTTGGTTTCTTTATTGTTCCAATGCTGTATATTTTATATTTGAGTTTTATAGTAACGGATGATGTGGGAGCTACAGACGCTGTGTATAGTTTTCAAAATTATATTCAATTCTTTACGGATAGCTATTATTTATCTTCTTTATGGATAACGGTGAAAATCAGTCTATATACAGTAGGACTTTGTTTATTCCTTGCTTATCCAGTAGCATTAACAATGGCGAAAAGTTCACCGCGTGTTCGGGGTTATATTGCTTTATTAATAGCTTCTCCTTTGTTAGTAAGTATTGTTGTACGTAATTTTGGTTGGTATTTGTTATTACTGCCAAATGGAACGATTAATCAATTACTGATTGACCTTGGACTCATTACTGCGCCGCTTGAGCTCCTGTTTTCTGAGATAGGTGTTATCATTGGTCTATCTAATGCGTATTTACCATTTATGATTTTAGCCATTGCGACAAGTTTATATAATATTGATCCATCTTTGGAGAAGGCGAGTGCTATTCTTGGAGCAAGCCCATTACGTAACTTCTTTTCTGTTACACTTCCATTAAGCTTGCCGGGAATCGTTTCCGGTTGTGTATTGGTATTTAGCTTGTCAATGAGTTCTTATGTAACGCCGGCTCTTATGGGAGGCGCTAATGTTCCAATGATGCCAGTTGTTGCCTATGATCAAATTAATAATTTACTTCGATGGACGTTTGGTTCAGCCATTTCGTATGTGTTATTAGCAACAACATTGATTACAGTTATTGCAGTTACACGTGGTTTTGAATTAAGTAAGTTTAAGGAGGTATTCCGATAATGAAGTATTTAGGGAAAATTCGTTTAGGAGTGGCTGTCATCAGTATTATTTATATACTTATTCCACTCATTGTTATTATCCCAGCCTCCTTTACAAGTGCGAACTATCCAAGCTTTCCAGCACAAGGATTTTCGTTTCAGTGGTACACGATGCTTTTGGATCGTCCAGAGTTTATCGAAGCCTTATGGAATAGTGTGAAATTTGCTGTATTAGCTGCTTTTTTCTCTGTTTTATTCGGAACATTGGGTGCGCTAGCTCTTGCGAAGTATGATATTCCAGGAAAATCGTATATTACATCCATTTTGACTGCACCACTAAGTGTGCCGCAGTTAGTGTTAGGGATTGCTTTACTAATTTACTTTACACCGATGATGTTATCTGGTACATCAACAGGCTTTCTAATCGCCCATACTGTCATTTGTATTCCGTATGTGATTCGCCTTGTTCTAACAGGGTTGAGCGGGTTTGATTACAATCTTGAACGAGCGGCTGCCATTCTAGGGGCGGGCCCTGCTACGGTATTTTGGAAAGTAACGCTGCCATTAATTCGCCCAGCGATTATCTCAGGTGGACTATTTGCATTTTTAACATCATTTGATAATGTAACAATCTCTCTATTTATGGTTTCATCGGATATGCGTACACTTCCGATTGAAATTTTCTCTCAGATGCAAGATTCCTATAATCCATTGGTGGCATCGGTTTCTAGTGTCGTCATCTTTATCTCTGTGATTTTGATTGTAATTTTAGAAAAATTACAAGGAGTAGGAAAAGCATTTGGCGGTTCTCATTAATTTTGTGATGAGAAGGCATGTATTAGTTTAGATGAAAATGGCGAATAAACAGCGCTGTTTCATATAGCTCCAATCATAAAAGACAGGATGTTCAAAATGAATATGAAAATCAGGAGGATTATTAAACATGAAAAAAATAATGAGCTTATGTATTGTTCTGCTACTACTTGCAATGACTGCTTGCTCACCTAGTGCACCGAAATCTAATCAAGCAAGTACATCGAGTAAGGAGAGCAATAAACAGATTACGATAGCAGGAAATGGCGGGAAAATTGAAAAAGTCATTCGCGAGGAAATTGCTCCTAAGTTTGAAGCAGAAACAGGGATTAAAGTAAATTATCTAGCAGGTTTATCAGGTGAAATTTTATCTAAACTAGAATTACAGAAAAACGCTCCAAAAATTGATATTGCGCTATTTGTGCCACTTGATGTATACCGTGCTAATGAAAAAGGGTTGATTGATTCAGTTGATGAAACGAGTGTTCCTAATCTAAAAAATTTAGATTCTAAATATGTAGCATTTGAGAATCTGACTACTCCAGCATTTGGACTTGTTATTGCTCCTGCTTATAATACGAAGACGTTTGAACAGAATGGGATCAAACCAATTGAATCATGGAATGATTTAGCTCGAGCTGATTATAAAGGAAAAACAGCTTTTGCCGATATTTCAAATGACTGGGGCTTTAATACATTATACTCGCTTGCTTTAGCAAACGGAGGTAACGAGGATAATCTTGAACCAGGATTAAAAAAGGCAAAGGAACTAGCTGGATATTCGGCTACTTTTTATAAAAATTCGACACAAATGATGCCAGCTTTACAGCAGGGAGCGGCTGATGTGACAGTAATGGGAAGTTATGTAACGGCTGATTTGGCTGTGAATTCAGGTGTGCCGTTAAAAATGGTTGTACCAAAAGAAGGCGTATATATGAATGCATTTAATGCAGGGTTGGTGAAGAACACGCCTAATAAAGAAGCTGCTATCAAATTTATTAACTACTTAATTAGTGAAGAAGCTCAAAAAGCGACTGCTGATCAAGGATTCTATCCAGTTGTTCAAGGAATAAGTATTCCAGAAAAATATGAAGAAGTAATAGGATTAAAAGATACTGATAAAATATATACATTTGATATTAAGAAGCTAGCAGAATCTCGTGCTGAATGGACGGATCGTTGGTCTAAGGAAGTTACACCACAGTTAGGAACATTAGTGAAAAAGTAGAGTTATAGAAATCTGTTAATTTTCGGCTCATTTCAGCATAACTGAAATGAGCCGAAAATCGTTTTATCAATATCTATTTTTAAAATCTTAAATCTTTCACTTTTTTGTAAGATTTAAAGAGACTGTTCATATACTGTAAAGTAACCAATCATTCTCTAAGCGGGGGTGAAGTGTGTGAAACGGTCTTCCTTAATTAAGCCTGTTCTTGGCGGTGTTTATCCAATGATTAGTCATGGAAAGGGTATTTTTTTGTATGATCAAACAGGCAAGGATTATTTAGATGCTTCTTCAGGTGCAGTAACTGCGAATATCGGTCACGGCGTACAAAAAATTAATGAGGCGATGCTGAAGCAGGCGAGCGAGGTTTCCTATGTGTATCGTTCTCAGTTTACGAGTGAAGCGGCTGAGCAATTGGCAGATAAAATTGCTTCATTAACAAAAGGGGATTTACAATACAGTTTCTTTGTCAATAGCGGCTCT
Source organism: Peribacillus asahii (assembly GCF_003570725.1). Classification (GTDB taxonomy): domain Bacteria; phylum Bacillota; class Bacilli; order Bacillales; family DSM-1321; genus Peribacillus; species Peribacillus asahii. Next base: position 89,572 of record NZ_QWVS01000002.1, on the reverse strand, counting down.
GAGGCAACGGAAACGGCTTTGAAAATTGCAATTCAATATTGGCAGGAGCAAAATAAACCACAAAAACAAAAAATTATTTCGAGATGGATGAGCTATCACGGTATTACGCTAGGTGCGTTATCGATGTCGGGTCACCCTATTCGTCGTGAACGCTTTTCGACGTTATTAGAATCTTATCCAACGATATCTCCTCCATATTATTATCGTTGTCCATACAATGTTGATGATTATACGTATGGACAAATGTGCGCCAATGAATTAGAGACGGCTATACGCCGCATTGGAGCTGATCAAATTGCTGCTTTTATTGCTGAACCGATTATCGGTGCGGCTGGTGCGGCCATTGTGCCGCCGGATGGCTATTGGGAGAGATTAAAACAAATTTGTGTAGAACATGATATTTTATTTATTGCGGATGAAGTGATGACAGGCTTTGGTCGGACAGGAAAAATACTTGCGTCTAAACATTGGGGAGTGGAGCCGGATATTGTGACATTTGGAAAGGGGATGAGCGGCGGGTATACACCGATTGCTGCTACGGTAATGACGGATAAAGTAATGGAGCCGATTATGAAAGGCTCAAAATTAATTATTGGCGGTCACACATTGAGTGCGAATCCCCTTTCTTGTGCAGTTTCTTTGGCAGTACTTAATTATATAGAAAAGCATAATCTTGCAGACCGAGCAGCCGAAACAGGCGCTTATTTAATAAAGCAGTTACAAGCACGACAAGAACGCTTTTCCTTCATAGGGGATGTTCGGGGAAAGGGACTGTTAATTGGAATAGAATTTGTTCAAAATCAACAAACGAAGGAGCCGCTGCCTAAACGTATAGATGCGACAAACGAAATAATTAAGCTTGGTATGCAGCATGGAATTATTGTTTATCCGGCTGCTGCAGGGTTAGACGGGGTCACAGGAGCAGCCATCATTATTGCTCCGCCATTAACGATTTCACTTGGAGAATGCGATGAGTTGTTATCTCGATTAGATCAAGTATTTTATGCTTTTCGAGCGAAATTAGCAAGGGAATGAGGAGTAACTGTCTTTTTTTTCATGATAATCTCGAAATCCATTGTATAATTGATGTATAATATAATGGAATAAATCAGTCTTCATCTTTAATACGTATTGTAATGCAACAATATGGAACCATAACGAACTCTTACTCGTTATCTTGAAAAGGGTTGAAGAAGCAGTTTATTTTATGATATATAATCGTATTTAGATTCAAAGTTGAAAGAGAGTGGAACATTATGGGTCGTAAGTGGAACAATATTAAGGAAAAAAAGGCGTCAAAAGATGCTAATACAAGTCGGATTTATGCAAAGTTTGGCCGTGAAATTTATGTAGCTGCGAAGCAAGGTGAACCAGATCCAGAATCAAATGGTGCTTTAAAAGTTGTACTTGAACGTGCAAAAACGTACAATGTACCAAAAACGATTATCGAACGTGCAATTGAAAAAGCAAAAGGCGGTTCAGACGAAACATATGACGAGCTTCGTTATGAAGGTTTCGGACCAAACGGATCAATGGTTATCGTGGATGCATTAACAAATAACGTAAACCGAACTGCATCAGACGTACGTGCTGCATTCGGTAAAAATGGCGGAAACATGGGTGTAAGTGGTTCTGTTGCCTATATGTTTGATAGCACAGCTGTTTTCGGTATTGAGGGAAAAACAGCAGATGAGACACTTGAATTATTAATGGAAGCAGATGTAGATGTACGTGATATTATAGAAGAAGAGGAATCAGTCATTGTTTACGCTGAACCAGATCAGTTCCATGCCGTACAAAAAGCATTTAAAAATGTTGGCATTACTGAATTTACAGTAGCTGAATTAACAATGCTGGCACAAAATGAAGTAACACTTGACGCGGATGCACAAGCACAATTTGAGAAAATGATTGACGCATTAGAAGATTTAGAAGATGTGCAGCAAGTGTACCATAACGTAGATTTAGGAGAATAGTCAGTCATATCAATCGTTTGAGAGCGATTATGAAACCTAAAAAGTTTAACGAATGGTGATATATTTACAAAAACAACTGTAAAATACAGTGACAAACGTTTAGCTCACTTTTGTATGAGAAATTCATATTAAAGGTGGGCTTTTTTGTATGCTCTTGGAAGACATAGATAAGGAATTTCTATATTTACCTATCATAAGCAGTTTAGTTATACAAAATCCCTATTTTCGCATAAATTTTCCAATAAAGGGAAAAAGATAAAGGTAATTATTTTTAGGAGGTTTTCATTTTGGCAGAGAACAAAGATAAGAATGCTTCACATGAACAAGACGTGAACCGTGAGACGCTGACAACACGCCAAGGCCATCCTGTGTTGGATAATCAAAACATTCGTACCATTGGTAATCGTGGTCCAGCTACGCTTGAGAATTACCATTTCATTGAAAAGATTTCCCACTTTGATCGTGAAGAGATACCTGAGCGTGTAGTACACGCACGAGGAACGGGAGCATTTGGATATTTTGAAACATACGGAAAGGTCGGAGATGAACCAGTAGAGAAGTATACTCGCGCAAAAGTATTTTCAGGTGCCGGGAAGAAAACACCGCTAATGGTTCGCTTTTCTACAGTAGCTGGAGCGAAAGATTCGCCAGAAACAGCACGAGACCCGCGCGGCTTTGCCGTAAAAATGTATACGGAAGATGGAAACTGGGATCTTGTTGGGAATAACCTGAAAATTTTCTTTATCCGTGATGCGATGAAGTTTCCTGATATGATTCACGCGTTTAAAGCGGATCCGGCTTCGAACGTGCCAAATCCTGAGCGGATGTTTGACTTCGTTTCCCGTACACCTGAGGCAACGCATATGATTACATTCTTATTCTCGCCATGGGGGATTCCTGCGACATACCGCCACATGCAGGGTTCTGGTGTAAACACCTATAAATGGGTAAATGACAAAGGCGAGGCTGTGCTGGTGAAGTATCACTGGGAGCCAAAGCAAGGGATTCGTAACTTAACACAAGAAGAGGCAAACGAGATTCAAGCGAAGAACGTCGGTCATGCAACACAAGATTTATATGAAGCAATTGAGCAAGGAGATTATCCAAAATGGGAGCTCTTTGTGCAGATTATGGAGGATGACTACCATCCAGAACTCGATTTTGATCCGCTCGATGATACGAAACTTTGGCCAGAGGATAAGTTTCCATGGTTGCCGGTGGGGCGGATGGTCCTTGATCGAAATCCAGTCGATTTTCATGCGGAGATTGAACAAGCTGCCTTCGGTACAGGGGTTCTTGTCGATGGAATGGACTTCTCAGATGATAAAATGCTGCAAGGCCGTACATTCTCTTATTCCGATACGCAGCGATATCGTGTAGGTGCGAACTATCTCAAATTGCCTTCAAATGCACCGAAAGTACCTGTTCGTACGAATCAGCATCGCGGCCAAATGGATATCCGTGACCCGAAAGAGTCTGGAGAAAATCCACATATTAACTATGAGCCATCGATGCTAGGGGGGTATCAAGAAGAAGGTAAAGAAAAACGTGCACCGCATCAACCAGTGTATAATGCGGCAGCAATGAGTGCACCGATTGATCGTCCTAACAACTACGGTCAGGCGGGCCACACGTACCGCAGCTTTGAGGATTGGGAGCGTGATGAACTGATTAAAAACCTATCCGAAGCACTGGCTGTGTGTGACAAACGAATTCAAGATGCCATGATTGAGCACTTTACACAAGCCGATGAAGACTATGGTCGCCGTGTAAAGGATGGTATCGCAGAGAAAATGAAAGAATTGAGGAAGGAAAACAAAGTTCCAGGCCGAGAAGCAGGCAGCTCGAAATTTGGTCAAGGTTCATTAGCTGCGAACGAAGCAACAGAGGATGCTGTAAAGAAAAGCCACGAAGCGGATCCTTATTAATGATGAAGAAAAGGTTGTCCAGAAAGTTAGTGAAAACTAACTGACTGGCGACCTTTTTATTTTTTGCTCATTTTCTGCCCTTTTTACAGATAAGCGTTGAGCTTAGTGTAGATTTTGTCTGTATCGCTTATCTTAATTTTACTACCTTCTTTGAACTCCCAAGTCCTTAGCTAATGCGTGAAGCGGGAGTCTTCTGTCGGGAAATGATAAACACCTAAATCGTAAGTACTTCTATCAAATCTTATAACAATGATTGAGCGGACCATTTCCTTTTCCAAGATTCAGCTGATCCTGAAGAGCTCCAGTTAAATAGTCTTTCGCATACTGAATACTCATGTTGACATCGTGTCCATCTGCTAAGTTACAAGCAATGGCGGAGGAAAGAGTACAACCTGTTCCATGTGTATTAGGATTTTCAATTTTAACACCTGTAAACCAGGTGAACTGGCCATTACTATACAGTAAGTCATCGGCACTATCTAGGAGATGGCCGCCTTTAATAAGGATATTTCCTTGATAATGCTTGGCTATTTGAATAGCGGCTTTTTGCATATCCTCTTTTGTTTCAATCTTCATCCCGCCGCATAGACATTGGGCTTCGGGAATATTTGGTGTAATCAGAGTTGCAAGTGGGAGCAGTTTTGTAATAAGAACATCCATCGCATCTTTACTTAATAATGGGCTGCCGCTTGTTGAAATCATGACGGGATCGACAACAATATGCTTCGGTTTGTATTCTTTTAGTTTTTCGACAATCACTTCAATAATGTGCGGGGAAGACACCATACCTATTTTCACGCTGTCTGGAAAGATATCGTTCATAATGCTGTCTAGTTGTTGTCCTACAAACTCAGGTGTTGCTTCTAGTACACTATCTACCCCCATTGTATTTTGGGCAGTAAGTGCTGTAATAGCTGTCATCGCGTACATTTTGTGAGCGGTAATCGTTTTAATATCAGCTTGAATGCCTGCTCCGCCGCTGCTATCGGAACCAGCAATACTTAATACTTTTTTCATCATCCATCCCTCTAATCTAGTTATTTTCGTGATTGACGATTTGCTTTGAGAGAGCAAGCAGTTCCTGGCTTGCTTTTTTGATATCTTGTTTAGCAAAAATCGCTGAAACAACAGCAACTCCATCAATCCCGCTACCGCTTAGTTGTAAAATATTTTTTTCATTAATTCCGCCGATTGCAACGACAGGAATGGAAACACTTTGACAAATAGCTTCTAACGTACGTAAGGGTAATGCAGTAGCATCGAGTTTCGTTGAAGTCGTAAAAACAGCACCTACACCTACATAATCTGCTCCACCTTTTTCAGCTAGACGGGCTTGTTCAACAGTTTGAACCGATACACCAAGTATTTTGTCATCACCAATCATATTTCTTGCTGTTGATAGATCCATATCGTCTTGTCCAATGTGAATTCCATCAGCAGCGCATGCAATGGCGACTTCTACATTATCATTGATGACAAATGGAACGTTATAAGTGTCTGTTATTCTTTTTATTTGCTGTGCTTCTTTTAAAAAGTCCTCATAAGGCAGATTCTTTTCACGTAACTGAATGAATGTTGCCCCGCCTTGAATTGCTTGTTCTACTTGTTTAGCTAACGATTGTTCTCCAAGCCAAGCTCTATCGGTTACGGCATATAAAAGCATAGATTGTTTATCTACTTTCAATTTTCATGCCCTCCTTTAATAGAGAAGAATCAAGTTTACTTACATAATCAATGAAGTGCGTTCTAAAGCTTGAAGTGCCTCCACCTGTAGCTATTGTTTTTTGATAAGCAAGTTCGCCGCTAAGTCCCACTACACAGACAGCTGCGGCTGTGCTATCTATTAATTGTTCTGGATTGGCTCCACAATAAGCACCGATTACAGCAGAAAGCATACAACCTGATCCGGTGATTTTCGACATCATTGGGTGCCCGTTTTTAATGATGTACGCTTTTTCGTGGTGAACAACCAGGTCGGTAGCGCCTGTTGTAGCAATAACAGCACCTGTTCCAATGCTTAAATCTTTTGTAAATTGAATGATTTCATTTATATTTTCATCTTCAATACTTTCAGCCGCATCGACACCTTTTGTTAATCCACTTCCTGCGTAAATCGTTTTAATTTCAGAAATATTGCCTCTAATAACGGAAAACTTCACTTCTTCTAGTAGTTTAAACGTCATATTTGTTCTTAGTTTAGAAGCACCAGCACCGACAGGGTCTAAAATAACAGGAAGACCGAGTTCATTTGCTTTTTTCCCTGCTTTAATCATCGAGAGAATTGTTCGTGCATTGAGCGTGCCGATATTAAGGACGAGACTGCTGCAAATACTCGTAATTTCCTCTACTTCGGTTAAATCATCTGCCATAATAGGAGATCCGCCGCAGGCCAAGACAATATTAGCCACATCGTTGACTGTTACATAGTTGGTAATATTATGTACTAAAGGTGTTTGCATAGCTACATTTTCTAAAATCTTTTCAAACATATAGGTACTCCTCCGTTGGTTGATTTATCTACTAACTAATTGAAATGAAAAAATGCGATATACCAAAAAGGTGCATCGCATTCATAGACTATCATTTATGACATTCGATTTCCTACGTTGGCATTATCCAAATCAGGTTAAAGGGTTAAAGCTACATTTCGCTTACTCTCAGCCCACATGTGCAAGCTCCCCTGCTATTTAATTTATCATTTCTATTTAAATTCTATCTACTATTTTAGCATATTTCCTGTTATATGGTATTCTTCTTCGATTAAATCACGTTTTTCTTTATATAGCTTTTCGTATAGCTGAAAGGTGTATGAGCCAAAAGTATGTTATCAACTATATTGTTTAACAAAGTTAAAATTCCATCAGTAGGGGCTTCCTTGCATCTCCCACTTTACTTCAATCAAGTGAACGTATGAACCTGATTGGTGAAAGCTTACTTTTGAAAGTAGTAAAGGTAAGTTTCACTGTATTTCACCAATGAGAACTTTATTACAAAAGTGAGGCATTCCGACAAGTATAAGATGAAATACGGAGCAGCGCAGTTTGCCACAAACCAGAACAAGCCTATGACCTCGAGCCGCAGCCGGATGAGGTAAGTTTTATTCCACCTATACTTCCTTGTTTTCTCATAAGCTAGAGGTGAAGGTCTTACTATCCGTTAAGTGTGGGGAAAAATCTGTTAAAGTATTAGGATTTTTTCAGTAGTAGGCTCATATTCTAATAGGGGTGATGTGATGGTGGAAAATACGTTCGGGAAAATCTGTACATATGATCAAGTTAAGCCGTTATTCAAAGATAATCAATCCATTTTATTCGGTGGATTTGGCGGAGTCGGCACGCCGCCAGGGCTAGTAAATTTGATTTTAGAAACAAACGTTCAAAACTTACTTCTTATCGGCAATGATGCAGGATTTCCGAATATCGGAATAGGAAAAATTGTGACGGCAAAAAGGGCACGCAAAATGATAGTATCTCATATCGGCTCGAATCCAAACGCTGGTGCATTTATGCAGAATGGTGAACTAGAGATTGAGTTTTCGCCGCAAGGCACGCTTGTTGAACGAATTAGAGCAGGGGGGATGGGGCTTGGCGGGGTGTTAACAGATATCGGATTAGATGCAGAATTTGTTAATCAAGGGAAACAAGTAGTAGCACTAGATAACAAGAAGTATCTTGTCGAACCTGCATTAACCGCTGAAATTGCAATTGTGTATGCGAAACAATGTGATCCATACGGCAATTTAGTGTTTGATAAAAGTGCCCGCAATACGAATCCTCTTATTGCGATGGCAGGCGCCATCACGATTGTTGAAGCTGATGAAATCGTACCGCTTGATGCTTTAAATCCAGAGCATATTGTGACTCCGGGTGCATTTGTTGATTATATCGTTCCATCGAAGGGAGTGGATTGGAAATGGGCATGGGAGACGGTATTCGACAAACATTAGCCAAACGTGCTGCTGAGGAAATTTCTGATGGTATGCTTGTCAATTTAGGGATTGGCATTCCATCACTCGTTCCAGATTATTTGCCCAAAGGTCATAACGTCATGTTTCATGCGGAAAATGGAATTGTTGGAATCAGTCATTCCCCACCGTATGAGGAGGCGGATGAGCATTTATGTAACGCCGGAGGTTATCCGATTACGGTGAAAAGTGGAGCATCTTATTGTGATAGTGCTGTTGCATTTGGAATGATTCGACGTGGACTTGTGGATGTAACGATTTTAGGGGCGCTGCAAGTAAGTGAGGCAGGTGATTTAGCAAATTGGATTGTTCCGGGGAAAAGGGTTCCAGGGATGGGGGGCGCGATGGAACTCGCAGCAAAAGCGAACAAAGTGATTGTATTGATGAATCATACGGATAAAAATGGTCAATCGAAATTACTTAAAACATGTACGTTACCGTTAACGGCCAAACGATGTGTCCATATGGTCATTACCGATTTAGGTGTTTTTTCGGTAAGGGAAACAGGATTAATCTTAACTGATTTATATGAACCGTATACCGTAGAAGAAGTACGAAAGCGAACAGAAGCCTCATTTGATGTTGCCGAACAGCTCCGTATCCTACAAAAATAAGGAGTGTGATGTAAATGGCCTATCAGCAGCAAATCTCAACGTGGTTGCAAGAGCATCGAAAAAATGGGATTCAACTATTACAAAAGCTTGTTCAAGAGCCTAGTAAACGTTATCAGGAAGAAGGTGCCCAAGCCATCGTTGTTGAAAAATGCCGTGAATTGGGCTTAGCTATAGATTTATGGGAAATTGGTGATGAAACGTTACGCAGTCATCACCATTTTTATTGTGATCGTCATAATTTTCAAGGAAATCCAAACCTTGTTGCTGTTAAAAAAGGCAGAGGCGGCGGCAAATCTTTGATTTTAAATGGTCATATTGATGTTGTTCCAGAAGGAGATCATGCGCGTTGGGATGACGATCCGTATAGCGGAGTTTTAAGAGAAAACAAAGTATACGGGCGAGGAACGACTGATATGAAAGGCGGAAATGTTGCTTTATTATTAGCTATTGAGGCCATTACGGCTTTAGATATTCCGTTAAAGGGTGATCTTATATTTCAAAGTGTGATTGAAGAAGAAAGTGGGGGTGCTGGTACATTAGCAGCGATTTTGCGAGGGTACAAAGCAGATGGAGCTATTATCCCAGAGCCTACTAATTTAAAGTTATTCCCTGTTCAACAAGGATCGATGTGGTTTCGGCTCATTGTGAAAGGTAAGTCTGCCCATGGCGGTACAAGGTATGAAGGAGAGAGTTCGATCGATCTTATGACGAATGTTTTACATGAAATTAAAAAGCTAGAGAATGAACGTAATCAGCAATGGAAGCAACATCCTCTTTATCAAAAAATACCGATCCCGATTCCCATTAATATTGGAAAAATGGAAAGTGGGAATTGGCCATCTTCGGTTCCAGAGACAGCTATTGTTGAAGGACGATTTGGCATTGCCCCAACGGAAACGATGGAGGAGGCGAAAAGCTCACTGGAGACGATGATTGAAAGGCTCAATCAAACAGATTCCTGGTTTCGCACAAAGCCAATAGAAATCGAGTGGTTTGGAGCGAGATGGCTTCCGGGAAGTATGGACCTAGAACATGCCCTTTTAAAAACGGTTGCTGACGCTTTTAAGAACGTGCAAGGAGTGGAGCCAATTATTGAAGCATCACCCTGGGGAACCGATGGCGGGTATTTATCAACAGTAGGAAACATTCCGACGCTAGTGTTTGGACCAGGGGAGACGAAGCTGGCGCATGATACGAATGAATATATTGAAGTCGATAAAATGATGGCTGCCGCTGAAATTATTGCGCTTACCATTTTAGACTGGTGCGAAGTTGCAGAAAATGTGTAATGATATAGCAGAGGTTATGAGAATTTGATTTTTTAGTGAAAGAGAAGCTTTTGATAGGAAAAGAGGAAATAATCATGAATCTAGAAATATTCGAAAAAAAAATCCAGAAACGAGGCTATTCCATTACTTTGACAATGGACCCCTTTAATAAGCGGGTACGTGTAGAAGACTACCTTGGTCATTTCGCTAGCTGTGTAGAGGAAGCTCTCCTTGCAGTAGCTGAGATTTCTGCGGAAAAACTAATTTTTAAAGTACGTAAAGAAAATGTAATCGACTTAATGATGCATGGTTTTGTATATGAGGCAATGATTGATAAGTTTTATCTTGGCAGCGATTGTCATTTTCTTGTGAAATACTTTTCCGCTGAGAGAAGAGCGAATGAACATTGGATAAAAGAAGATGAAATCATTCAAAATGTAGCAGCGTTACCAAAGCATGTCACATTATCAAGCCCTCCGCAAGAATATGAAGTACGGAAGGCGACAGTAACAGATGCAGCGAAGCTTGCTAAGTTGTATCGGGCGGTATTCGAAGTGTATCCAACGCCGATGAATGATCCGGAATATATTCAAAAATGTATAAAAGGCGATACCGTTTTTTATGTGTATACGTATGAAGGGGAAATTGTAAGTGCTGCTTCGGCTGAAATAAACCGTTTTTATCATAATGCGGAAATTACCGACTGTGCGACATTGCCCGAACATCGGCAGTTTGGCTTGATGAAGCATTTGATTGTCAAATTAGAAGAAGAGTTACTTGCCCAGGAAATATATTGCGTATATTCGATTGCTAGAGCGCTTTCATTCGGGATGAATGCTGCGCTTCATCAACAAGGCTATGAATACCGAGGGCGCCTTGCGAATAACTGTTATATTTTTGATAAGCTGGAGGACATGAATATGTGGGTAAAGTCCATTGTTTGAGTGCTGAAATATCGGCAGCTTTTTGACAAGTTTTCAGCACTTCTTCATATATATCTAGTAAGAACGTATGGAGGAGGGGGACCTTGTCAGCATCTTATTCAGAAAAAGTTTTAGAAGCTATTTTGGCAAGTATTGATGAAGGTATTCATGTAATTGATTTAGAAGGGAACACCATTTTTTATAATGAAGTAGCTGCAGCGAACGATGGAATGAAAGTTTCTGAAGTATTGAACGTTCCATTACTGCAAGCCTTTCCATCGTTAACGGAAAAATCCTCTACGTTACTTCAGGTGATTCAAACAGGAAAACCAATTTATCACAAAGAGCAGTCTTATATGAATATTCATGGTAAAAAAATTGAAACGGTTAGCTCGACATTACCGATTTATGTTGATGATAAGCTTATTGGAGCTGTTGAAATTGCGAAAGACTATTCAAGTTTAAAGGAGCTATCACAGCGCTTAATAGATATTCAAGCAGCAGGAAAGCCCAAGAAAGCACAAGCGAATAGTACGGTATATACATTTTCTGATTTATTAACGAATAATCCTGATTTTCAACAAATTATTTCGCAAGGGAAAAAAGCGGCACAATCTTCCTCATCTATATTGGTGTATGGCGAAAGCGGGGTTGGGAAGGAGCTGTTTGTTCAAAGTATTCATCATGCTTCGCCTCGAAGAACGTCACCATTTATCGCACAAAATTGTGCTGCACTCCCGGAATCACTGCTGGAATCTTTATTATTCGGTACAGCGAAAGGAAGCTATACAGGAGCTGTTGAGCGACAAGGTTTATTTGAATTAGCGGATGGAGGAACGTTATTTTTAGATGAGCTTCAGTCGATGCCAATCGAATTACAAGCTAAGCTATTGCGCGTATTAGAAGATGGGGTTGTTCGGAGAATTGGCGGTACGAAAAGCACGGTTGTGGATGTACGTGTAATTGCGGCCATGAATGTCCCACCAAAGAAGGCCATTGAAGAAAATCAGCTGCGACCAGATTTGTATTACCGCCTAAATATATTAAGCTATGAACTACCGCCATTAAGAAAGCGACCGGAAGATATTGTTCTTCTTAGTCAGCACTTTATTGAGCAGTTTAACCGAAAGCTCTGTCGTAAGATTGAAGGAATGAGCAGTGATGTACGTAATCTGTTATTGCACTATCACTGGCCTGGAAATGTACGTGAGTTAAAGCATGCAATTGAATATATGATTAATACAGCTGAGACGAAAGAGCTAACGATTGCAGATGTTCCGCGCTTTTTACAAAATCATTCCTCTGAAGCGGCGAAGTTACTTCCATTGCGAGAAGCGTTAAAGGAAACGGAGTCAAAGCTCATTACAAAAGCGTTGCTGCAAACGAATGGGAATGTGCTGCAAGCATCCAAGCTTCTCAACGTGCCTCGTCAAACGCTTCAGTATAAAATACAAAAATATAGGAATGTTTCTGAACCCAGATCAAAATGATTCTGGGTTTTTTGGTCATTTGGGCATGCTTCTTGCATTTACTATCAGTATCAACACTTCGGGGGGAATGACCATGTTACATGATTTATATAAACCAAAGCGTCATTGGAAGGATATTGAACTATGGAAAGATGTCACTGACGAGCAATGGAATAACTGGCTCTGGCAGTTAACGAATACAATTAGAACTGTTGATGATTTAAAGAAGGTCGTTCATTTGACACCGGATGAGGAAGAAGGGGTACGAATTTCTACAAAGACGATTCCTCTTAATATTACGCCATATTATGCATCTTTAATGAATCCCGATGATCCGCGTTGCCCAATTCGCATGCAATCCGTGCCGATTTCAGCAGAAATGCATAAAACAAAATATGATATGGAAGATCCGCTTCATGAAGATGAAGATTCGCCTGTAGCGGGACTGACTCATCGTTATCCAGATCGCGTCTTGTTTTTAGTAACGAATCAATGCTCCATGTATTGCCGCTATTGCACAAGAAGACGTTTCTCGGGCCAAATTGGGATGGGAGTGCCGAAGAAGCAGTTAGATGCGGCCATTCAATATATACGTGAAACACCGGCTGTTCGAGATGTTCTTTTATCAGGTGGAGATGGACTGCTTATTAATGACACAATTCTTGAATATATTTTGAAAAATTTGCGCGATATTCCTCACGTTGAAATTATTCGTATTGGTACGCGTGCTCCAGTTGTTTTTCCACAACGAATTACAGAGAATTTATGTAATATTTTAAAGAAATATCACCCTGTTTGGTTGAATACTCATTTTAATACGTCAATTGAAATTACAGAGGAATCAAAGCTGGTCTGTGAAATGCTGGCAAATGCCGGAGTACCGGTTGGCAATCAAGCCGTTATTTTAGCGGGGATTAATGACAGTGTGGCGATTATGAAAAAGCTGATGCACGATCTAGTGAAAATCCGCGTTCGTCCTTACTATATTTATCAATGTGATTTATCAGAAGGAATCGGCCATTTCCGTGCACCGATTTCTAAAGGGATTGAAATTATTGAAGGGTTGCGCGGGCATACTTCTGGTTACGCAGTGCCAACCTTCGTCGTCGATGCTCCTGGAGGGGGAGGAAAGATTGCCTTGCAGCCGAATTATATTCTTTCACAATCTCCTACAAAAACGGTTCTGCGAAACTTTGAAGGAGTCATCACGACCTACCCTGAGCCAGAGAACTATACCCCAGGTCTTGCCGATGATTATTTTAAAGGTGTTTATCCAAATGCAGAGGAGAAGCGTTCGGATATTGGTGTATCAGGTTTAATGAATGATGCGGAGTTTAACCTTGTGCCAAAAGGATTAAAACGGCTCGAACGCCGCGAGCGGTATGAAACAAATCCATCGCATACGTCCCTCAAAAATCAGCGTGAAAAGCGCGACCAATTAAAAGAAAAGAAATTCCAAGCACAGCAAAAAAAGAACAAAGGGGAGAAGTAAATGAAAACTTGCCCTTGGTGTGAAGAAGGTACTCTATCCTCTGTCACAGATACGGTCTACTGGGAATTGCCGGATGGAACACGAGCGGTCGAAATTACGGAAACACCGTCCATTCTTTGCGACCACTGTCAGGCGTTGTTCCAAAGCGATGAAACGGTAAAGGAAATTGAAGATCAATTGTTTTTAATTGATACGAAGCAGTTGGGGAAGCAGACGAAATATGAAGACTTATTGAAGATGAAGAGGTTGTTGAAGCGGAATTATTTTGATTTTAGTGAGTGAGTTTATAGGTTTTAAAAGAAAAGCATCTATTTGTCCTGTATACACAAGACAAATAGATGCTTTATTTTATTCATAATAAAGTAATGCAATTTACAGTTTTGTTTATACCGTAAATTTACATTTCTCCCATTACACTTTTAATCAAATTGCGGCACCTTAGGTCAGTATAAAATCGATAAGCTGATTAAGAAGGAAGAGATCCAAGAAAATATCGAAGAAAAAGTAGAAACGAATAGCTGTTCAAGAGAAGAACTAGAAGAAATTGAGAAAAAGAGAATCGAAGAATTGCAGAAGCAGCTTGGCAAGGTATCCACCCTAGATGAATATTTAAAAATTGCCAATGAAATAGGGTTGGAAAACCTTGACCCTGCCCAGCAACAAATCGTCATCGAATTAGAAATAGCTAAGCAAAACAGAGAGGTAGTAAAAGGAATCGGGAAAGGCCTCTATGAAGTAGGAAAAGACTTGGTGACAGGGATATATGATTTTGTCACTCATCCAAAAGAAACAATAGAAAGTGCAGTTCATGCGGCAACTCATCCAAAGGAGACGTACAACTATTTATCCAAAGCAATATCCGAATCGTATGAACGAGATATGGTGAATGGTGATGCCTATTCTCGAGCGTACTGGGTGACATATGCAGTAGGAACCGTGGCGACTTCCATATTGGGCACAAAAGGCGTTGGCTCTGTAACGAAGACAGGAATTGCATCAACAAAAGCCACTGTCAAAGCAGGTGTAGATAAGAGCAAGACCGTGATAAAAGAAACCCCTTTATCCAGATTATTTCCATATGCCACACACTACCAAATGGCATTAGCGGGTGTAAATCATGTGCCGTATAATACGGTAAATAGTGTAGGGTTAAGAGATCAGTTACTCTCTATGGCAAAAGTGGAGACGGGGATTAGTGGTAAGGGTACGGGTAACACTGTAAGCGATTATCTTGATGATATTGTGGAAGCCCTTGAAGAATTAGGTGAATTAGCGAGTAGAAGATAATTGAAGTTAAGGAGGATATGGTTTGGATAAAAAGAGTGTAAACAAAGCAATAAGGAATGCAATTAAACTTGGTAATATTAAAGAGGTAAAACCATTAATAGGTAATGATAAAGAAATTTTGGACACAATGAATGCATTTGGTGCATGGTTACATGTAGCTGCAAAGAAAGGATGCCTTGAAATAGTTCAGTATTTAATTGATGAAGGTATAGATATTGATGCTAGAGGTGGTACATTTGATGCTTCTGCATTAAATTTGGCAGCAGGAGCGGGGCATTTGGAGGTAGTAAAGTATTTACTAGAGGCTGGCGCAGAATTAGATGTGAGTTTAGCAAAAAGGAATCCATTATTTGGAGCGATTTATGGTGGTCATAAAGAAGTAGTGGAGTTTCTAGTTGAAAAAGGTATAGATATTTCAATCAGATATACTGGAGAGAGTATTAAGGATATGGATGCATATGAATATGCTAGAGAACTTGGACAAACAGAAATTGCTGAATATCTGAAGATGGATAAAAAGAATAAGTAAGAGAGATTGATATTGTTTTTACTAATTATGAATAACACATAAAGCATATGTGAAGTGTACAATTTGTCAATTCAAACAGTGTTCATGGAGGTTTAGGCCCAAACTAAGGTATATAATGAATTGTTAGCATTAATAGATACTTCTAGCGACTATAATACATTTGTAAGACGACTTAATAATTGGGCTAATATAGACTAGAGGGTGGGGTTTCATCTTTACCGGAAGGTCTTAGATTAAAGTAGGAGGATACTATAATGGAAAAACAAGGATGGGTTTCTATTTGGTTAGGTAATATTAAAGAAGAGAACTCTATAGGCGAGTATGTAGATTTAACGTATGATGAGGATGGCGAGTTTGTACCTTCCAAATTTTTCATTGATTTTAAGATTGATATAGATGAAACAGATGAGGATACTATGGAAAAAGCGATCTATAAGAATAGTAGTAGTGATATTTCCACATTATTAGATGGGTGTTCGTATGAAGAAATTATCATCCCAAAAATTAAGAAAAGTATTGACTTAAAAAAATCATATAATGCAGTAATTCTGATATATAACTTTGAGTATAACAATGAAATTACTGCAACTGATGCTTTTGACTTTATTACTTCTATAAATTATGAGTAAGAAAATAATTATAAGTATGGAGAATTGAATGAAAATAATAGAAGTCCAGTTTACTATTATGATATTCAAATTGCGACTCTTCTTGGAGAATTTTTAAGAAAGATAGAAGAAAATGATAAATATTATTTGGAGTTACTAGCTGATTAAAGAACGATAATAAAACTCATACCTTTGTTTTTTTATGAGATATTTATGTTTTGGATAACTTGTACCTAAAAATATGTATTCCTTAAGATGGGATATTTTTTATAAGGATATTAATCAAAACAGAAGAAGATAAATTACCTGCTTTTTTGTAGAGTAATTCAAAAATGTGTAGCAAAGTCTTTGAATTAAAGGAGAAAAATAGAATGGTTCGAATTATAAGGGATTTAATAGTTTTGTTAGGGGTAATGTGTTTATTTGGCTTTATTCTACTGTTGTTTAATGGAAGGTATTCAGAGACTACCGATATGTTTATTTGCACTTTAGTCATCCTGTTCATAGCATTCCTATTAACAAGGTATATCGAGAAAAGAGCTTATAATATACATCAAAAGGATTATGAGATTGTCATTATTTCAAATGAATGGATGGATTCTAATCAATTTGATGGCGAACAAGAGTCGAATGTGCAGCCTTTTGAAAACGAAGTGATTACATTTTTGGATACAGGGAAAGTATCGGCGACCTTTGCATACACTCTTGCAGATTGGAACGAGAGGAAAGAAGTAGTTCATATTTCTCAAGATCCAACATTCTTGGTGATTTCAGGTAATGGGAGTGCCAGTACGAAGAAGGCTATGCGACAACCATTTGTTGTCACATCCAATTCAATGGAAGTTTTACAATTTATGGAAAATAATAAATAACTATTTGGAGATACTTCCTTTTTCCATACGGGTTACGTCCTTTTTAGATTACTAGTATCAGTATGTTTAAAATTGGAATATAACTTACATTTATTCTAATTTTTTGCACAAGAATCGCCTTAATATGGTAAAATTTAATATATTACAATATTTAGGGGGATATATATTAATAGAAAATGTAGAACGTTCTATTAAAAAACCTTAACCCTAATTGAAAAACAAGCCATTCAAAATGTATTGGCGGTTACATATGAAAAAAGTAGAAATATGCAAAGCAATCGTCTTAGAAGGAAAAGACCTAGGGAGGAAAGTACAAAATGATTAAAAATATTGCCATTATTGGTTCAGGTGTAATGGGGAGCAGCATTGCCCAATCTTTTGCGGTTAGTGGTTATTCTGTCACGATAAATGATTTAAATGAAGAGTTGTTACAAAAATCAAAAAATCGGATTTTTGAAAATCTGTCATTGATTGCGAAAGAAGTAGGATTAGACGAGGAACAAAAGCAGTCTAATTTAGCGAATATTCACTATACTGCAGATTTAGAAGAAGCTGTCAAGGAAGCCGATTTTATTATTGAAGCTATTCCGGAAGTTATTGAGTGGAAGTGGGAGCTTTATGAAAAATTGGAACGAATAATGAAGGTGGATGCCATTGTGGCTTCCAATACATCCACGTTTCCAATCTCACGTTTAATGGAAAAGGCTTCTTTTCGAGAGCGGATGATAATTACGCATTTCTTTAATCCAGGCCATTTAGTTCCGTTAGTTGAAATTGTGAAGCATCCTCAAACAAAAGAGACGGTTGTTGATGTGACACTGGATCTTATTCGTAAGATTGGTAAATCGCCAATTCTTCTAAAGAAAGAAATTCCCGGATTTATTGCTAATCGTTTGCAGACAGCCTTAATGCGCGAAGCATTTTATTTGTTAAAAGAAGATGTAGCCAGTGCACGCGATATTGATACAGCAATAACGGCTGGACCAGGGTTCCGTTGGGCGTTTACAGGGCCGATTGAAATTGCAGACTTTGGGGGACTGGATACGTGGCAGCGAGTGTTTGAAAATGTAGCTCCTAATTTAGATCAAAGTGTGGAGGCCCCTGAAATCATTCGAGAGTTGGTTGAACAAGGAAAGCTAGGAACAAAATCAGGGGAAGGCATTTATCAATATGATGAGATGCTCGTTTCCCAAAAGCTTAATGAAAGAGACCGTAATTTTATTAAACTTGGAAAAATGAAGCTTGAGGTCCTGCTACAACAGACTAAATAAAAGAAATGATAAAGTGAAACTTCCATCAGTAAAGGTCTTACTGCCCGTTAAGATTGGATAAACCTGATGGCGTGTATGAATTTAAAAGAAAGTATATTTCTCGTTGCAAAAGACCTGTCTCAATAAAATTTCAAGACAGGTCTTTTTGTACGTTATGGAATATTTTTCATAGCAGAATATGGTTGGTTAAATATTGTGTCATAAAGTATTGACAGTACGAATTGATATATGTTAAATTTATCTCAAGTTAGAGATAAATAATTTCATAATAATTTATTTAGAGATGATGGAATAGACAGTTATTAAATTTTTTAAAATATATATCTCAATTTCGAGATAAAAAGTGGGAGGAATTTTAAAATGGCAAAATGGACAGTAGACCAATCACACTCAAGCGTAGGGTTTGAAGTAAAACATATGATGGTATCAAAAGTAAAAGGACAATTCGATTCTTATACAGCAGATGTAGAAGCTGTAGATTTAGCAGACTTAACTACAGCTTCAATTGCATTTAAATTTGATGTTGCAAGCATCAATACACGCAGCGAAGATCGTGATAACCACTTAAAATCGGCAGACTTTTTTGATGTAGAAACATATCCAACAATTGATTTTAAATCAACAAACATTACAAAAGCTGGAGATGATTACAAAGTAACTGGCGACTTAACTATTAAAGGTGTAACAAAAACAGTAACTTTTGATGTTGAATTTGGCGGTAAAGGTACGAACCCATGGGGAATAGAAGTGTACGGATTTGAAGCAACAGCAAAAATTAACCGTGAAGAGTTCGACCTTACTTGGAATGCAGCACTTGAAACAGGTGGCGTACTTGTAGGGAAAGACATCAGAATCAACGTTGAATTAGAAATTAACCCAGCAGCATAATTTTAGGCTATAAAATATTATGCAATAATAAACCGATTCGTACATTTTTCATTAGTGTCCGAATTAGTTTATTAAAACGAATGGGTCACATAGCGACAAGAAGTTAATTTTTACGTATATATCTCGAGATCGAGATATTGGTAAAATGGAGGAATAAAAATGAAAGAATTAAAAGGACTTCATCACGTAACAGCAATTACAAGCAGTGCAGAAAGGATTTATGAATTTTTTACTTATGTAGGGAGGTGAAACAATAAAATGGGACTTTTAAATAAATTATTTGGAGCTGGACAAAAGGAGGAAGAAACAATGACAAAATTAAACATTGGTATTATTTTAGGATCTACACGTGAAGGGCGCGTAAGTCCACAAGTTGGTGCATGGGTAAAAGAATTAGCTGACAAACGCGATGACGCAAACTACACAATTATCGATATCGCAGATTATAAATTACCATTACTAGGTGAAGAAGGCGGAGATACTTCAGGCGCAGCAGCCTGGTCTGAAATTATCGCAGCTCAAGACGGCTTCGTATTCATCGTTCAAGAATATAACCACTCAATTACAGGAGCACTTAAAAATGCATTAGATTATTTACGTGAAGAGTGGAACAACAAAGCGGCGGGCATTGTATCTTACGGTTCAGTAGGTGGTGCTCGTGCGGCAGAACACTTACGTGGTATTTTAGGTGAATTGTTAGTTGCAGATGTTCGCGTACATCCAGCATTATCTTTATTCACTGATTTTGAAAACGGTACTGATTTTAAACCAAAAGCAGTTCAAGAAGATTCAGTAAATCAAATGTTAGATCAATTAATTCCTTGGTCAAAAGCATTATTCACAATCCGCTAATTGATGAAGAAGTAAAAAAGGAATGGAATATCCCTGGGGAATATAAATTAATTGCCCGAATGCCATTTGGTAATCTAAATTCTCCACCAGGTGAAAAAGAATTCCAACCACTTGAAGACCGTGTTAAATTTTATAAATAATAATATGAACCGGAAGAGAAATGCCTAATAATCTCTCTTTCGTAGATTTGCTAAAAAGATTTAAAAATCTCGTGGGGATTGTGAAGCCACACATCAATTTTTAGCTGCTACCGGTTATCGAGCTTCTACCTTATATGCTGAACAGCAAGTCAGTGTCCCGCTGCTTGAAGCGAATTGCCGATTTCAGAGTCCGTTATTGTTTGAAGATAATGTGACCGTTCACAGTAAAGTAGTGGAATTGTACCAAAAAGTGTTCAAAATAAGCCATACGTTTTTCAAAGAGGAAAAAATCGTTGTGGAAGGATATGAAGTTCGCGCTTGGACATCGTTTAAAGAAAAGCCAAAGGCTTATCCGATTCCAAATGAAGTACGAGAAAAAATGATGCCTGAAAATGTCGAGAGAGTAAAGAGTTAAAGCATATGTTGAAGCCAGGTAAAGGTATTTTCAGATCGTATCATTTCTTTTGTGATTACATTTATAAGATAAACAAAGAGAATTGTTATAAAGAGAAGAGAATCTATTCCTAATATTAGGGGATATCGATTCTCTTCTTTTTGATTTAGGGAATTTTATATGAATCTGCATCTGTTAATTATCCAAAACCATACAATTCCTTCGTAAATGGGCAATGAGTTCTGAGTAGTTTCTTTTATGGATAGTTGCAAAATTTGCGAGTATTTATTGTTTTAAATGGAATATTAAAGAGCAAAATAGGTGTTTTGTAAAGGGAGCGATTAAAGTTGGGAACGGACGGTTTAATGTATGTAAAACTTTTTTAATACTGTAACAACCAATTGTTTTGGGAGCAGAAAAGCAATTAAGAGGTGGATAATGGCTTGGATAAAAGTAGCTAATACGGATGATGTTAAACAGGTTAGCGATATGAAGGAGATTAATGTAAGCGAACAAAGTCTAGTTCTATTTAAGATAGATGAAGGTTATTTTGTTACTTCTAATCTTTGTACGCATAGAAAACAGTACTTAACAGATGGTTCAGTAGACGGAAGTGCGGTGAATTGTCCAAGGCATGGCGGAAAATTTGATATCAAAACGGGAGAACCATTAGCTGGTCCATGTTATACAGCTTTAGAGACGTACCCTGTCGATATTCGAGATGACGAAGTGTGGATTGATATATAAAACTAGTGGAGGTAATCGTAACGATGGATAAACAAATTTGGTTCAGAGATTTACATGATTTAGACCTTGAAGATTTAGTTCAATTAAAATGGAATATTAGTCAGGGATTCTTCCCTGATGCAGACTGGCACCAAAGGCCAAATCCTCAAAATCCTGAAGGTATTACTATGGACGAATGGTTGAGCATTCTTGAGAAGGAATTTGTCAGACTAGGTATTTAGTTTTAATAAGAGATTGATGAAGATGAAAAGGAAGGATAAAGATAAAAGCAGTGTAATTTCGAATTGTGAAATCCACTGCTTTTACATCCATTTACCTTCTAGTTATCTATGTTTTCTCTCAACTATTCAATCCTAAGAATCCTCTTTTTCCTCATTTTTTATCCAGGTTCTTCTTTTTATATTTTTTGTAAAGACAAAGCAAATACTAAAAAATGTATTCGATTATATCTGAATTCCATAGGAATATATGCTTTCTTATTTCACGTTCTTCATCAAATAGCTTGTATTGTTCTTCTAATCTTAAAATATTACTTTCTAATTGTTTTAGTTGATCCTGAAATGACTTTTCTATCATCTCATTAGAAATAGCCGTTTGCATGAGAAGTGACATGTTTTGAAAAACAGTATGAACTTTCTCTGTATAATGTTTCTTGTAATTGGGCGGGAGAATGAAAATATTCACTAATAAGGCGGACGTTATCTCAATTTAAATAATTCCAAAGCGATGCAGAGCATAGATTAAATCCTTATTTCCGTGTGCACTCATAATTGCGAGTACGGTAACTAATGTAAGTGAAATGGTCGTTTTGGATTAATATTTACCTTTTGGTAATATATGTTTTTAATGGATGCGAAATAGAAGAAATATGAAAAGTTATTGAAGAAGAAATAGATGTAGCTCAAATGAAAAAGACTGTCTCTAATAGTCATCGAGTAGTGATGGCATAAAGGTTCAGTCTTTTTTGTTTTCTTTTTTGACATTGGCTTATTTTCCAATATAAACACACATAACTTCATTTTTTGGGATAACTTCATTTTTTCAGGATAACTTAGAAATAAAATCTTAAACAAGAGAGGAGTACATGTATGAACATAAAATGGTCTTTATTAGTTATTTTCTTTGTCATAGTCACTGTACTGACTGGCTGTGACCCACTAATGGTTCTAGATCCTAAAGGACCTCAAGCCCAAACACAAGCTAATGTGATTTGGCTATCTATTGCGGTAATGTCAGTTATTACCATTATCGTTTGTGCATTTTTGGTTTTTGTGTTGGTAAAATATCGTGACTCTAAACTACCTAAAGATTATGAACCTCCCTACATTGAAGGGAATCACCTTGTTGAGTCAATTATTGTTGGGGTCCCAATTTTAATTGTCCTTTTCTTCTCGGTAGTTACTATCATTACCAACAATAAAGTGGAAGCCACACCGGAGAAGTACAAAGGTCAAGATCCATTAGTGATTTATGCTTCATCATCTGACTGGAAGTGGCATTTTAGTTATCCGGAAAACGATATTGAAACAGTAAATTATTTGTATGTTCCAACAAACCGACCACTTGAATTTAAACTGTATTCATTTGGGCCTATCACGAGTTTCTGGGTTCCGCAGCTAGGTGGTCAAAAATATGCCATGGCCGATATGGTAACCACATTACACTTAGCTGCTGACGAAGAAGGTGAAATGATGGGAAGGAATGCAAACTTTAGTGGAAAAGGATTTGCGGAAAATATGTTTCATGTCGAAGCTATGTCACAAGCTGAGTTTGATGACTGGGTAAAGGAAGTTAAAGACACAGCAGAGCCTCTTACGGAAGCAAAGTTTAATGAATTATTGCAACCTGGTTATACGGGGCAATTAACGTTTACTGGAACGCATTTAAGTTTTTCACCAGCTCCTGAACATCACCACGGTTCAAAAGATTCTAATGAAGATGTAAATGATGAATATATGGAGCATGATCATGGGTCAAGTAATGAATCAGCACACAATTATGAATAGTTTCTTAAGCTTACCGCAAGAAAAATATGTTTAGAAAGGAAACACAAAAGTATGGGTTATTTCGCTAAATTTGCTGTACCTCATCCTAGTCCTGCGATTTATGCATCAATGATTGCCATTGTTGTGACAGTGTTTTTGATTATTTTTGGTCTAACGTACTTTAAAAAATGGATTTACTTATGGAGTGAATGGATAACAACTGTTGATCATAAAAAAATTGGTACTATGTATCTAATAGCTGCCTTGTTGATGCTATTCCGTGGCGGGGTAGATGCTCTGATGATGCGTGCACAAACTGCCGTACCTGATAACAAATTATTAGATTCACAACATTATAATGAGGTTTTTTCAGCACATGGGGTTATTATGATCATCTTCATGGCTATGCCGTACATTATGGCTTTTATGAACATCGTAGTGCCATTACAGATTGGAGCCCGAGATGTAGCATTTCCACGTCTAAATGCCGTTAGTTTCTGGTTGTTTTTTATGGGTGCGATGCTATTCAACATCTCTTTTGTAATTGGTGGTTCACCTGATGCTGGTTGGACATCTTATTTTCCACTTGCAGATAACGAATTTAGCCCGAGTGTTGGGACGAACTATTATATGATTGCTATTCAGATAGCTGGAATAGGTACGTTAATGACAGGGATTAACTTTATTACGACTATTCTTAGAATGAGAGCACCTGGTATGACATTAATGAGGATGCCAATGTTTACATGGTCTGCTTTCGTTACAAGCATTATTATCATTTTCGCATTCCCTGTATTAACAATAGCACTGCTCATGGGAACAATGGATCGATTATTTGAAACCAAGTTTTTTGCAATGACTGATGGTGGTATGGATATGCTATGGGCGAACCTGTTTTGGGTCTGGGGCCATCCTGAAGTATATATCTTAATCCTTCCTGCATTTGGGATATTCAGTGAGATTATCCCAACTTTTTCGCGACGTAACATATATGGCTATAAATCCATGGTTATCTCAATGGTTGTAATCTCTCTATATTCATTTTTCGTTTGGACGCATCACTTTTTCACAATGGGTCAAACGGCATATGTTAATAGTATTTTCTCCATCACAACGATGGTCATTGCTGTTCCGACCGGCATTAAGATTTTTAACTGGTTGCTCACGATGTGGAAAGGTCGAATCAGATTTACCGTACCTATGCTTTATTCAATCGCTTTCATCCCGCTTTTCACGATTGGTGGAGTGACTGGGGTTATGCTTGCGATGTCAGCAGCGGATTATCAATACCATAATACAATGTTTTTAGTAGCTCACTTCCACAATGTCATCATTCCGGGTGTAGCATTTGCTGTACTTGCTGGCAGCACTTACTACTGGCCGAAAATTTTTGGTTTTATGTTAAATGAAAGGATTGGGAAATGGGCATTCTGGTTTCTAACGATCGGTTTTTCCTTAGCTTTCTTCCCTATGTATATCACTGGTTTAGATGGACAAGCACGTCGGATGTATACGTATTCTGAGGCAAGTGGGTATGGACTATTAAATTTTGTTTCCTTTATAGGGGCGGCTTTTATGGCCATCAGCTTTGTATTAATCGTGTATACCATTTACTACAGCATTCGTCATTCTCCAAGGCATGTTGGCGGTGATCCGTGGGATGCACGTTCTCTTGAATGGGCTACTCATAATCCAGTACCTGAGTATAACTTTGCTATTATTCCGCAAGTGGATTCAAGGGAACCATTTTGGGATGCTAAATACAAAAGATATGAATTATTTAAAGGTGACTATAAGAAAATTCATATGCCTAATAATAGTGGCGTACCGTTTATCATGTCTGCTCTCTTCTTTGTGTTTGGATTTGCGTTAGTATTCAGTATGTGGATTCTGGCAGTCATTTCGTTAATCGGTATCTTTATTTGTATGGCCCATCGTTCATTTGAGATTGATCATGGACATTATATTTCTGTAGAAGAAATTAAAGAAACAGAAGTGAAAATGGGAGGTAATCATAAATGAAAGTAGACCACTCGCAGCCTCTTGAATATAGTACGGAACAAAATCGTTTAAATATTTTAGGCTTCTGGGTTTTCCTTGGTGCTGAAATTATGCTCTTTGGAACACTTTTTACATCTTATTTTACACTAGTGGACCGTACAGGTGACGGTCCTACTGGGGCAGAAATTTTTGAGATCTTTCCAGTACTTATGGAAACCTTCTTGCTCTTAACAAGCAGCTTTGTCATTGGACTCGGCATTCATGCTATGCGACTTGGAAAGAAGAAGGCCATGTTAACGTTCTTTGTTATTACGCTTCTCCTTGGACTAGGATTTTTAGGCTTTGAAATTGATGAGTTCATGGTTTATTATCACGAAGGAGCTACCCTGCAAACTAGTGCCTTTACATCGATGCTCTTTACAACATTAGGAACGCATGGGGCTCACGTTACACTAGGATTTTTCTGGGGATTATTCATTATCATCCAGGTGGCAAAGCGCGGGATAACGCCTGCGACGGCCAATAAATCATTCATTTTCTCTCTTTACTGGCATTTCTTAGATGTTGTCTGGATTTTTATTTTTACCTTTATCTACTTGGAAGGGATGACGCGAGTATGAGAGAATTATTTCCGGCCAAACAGGTATGGGGCTTTGTATTGTCACTGGCTTTGACGGCAGCTGCCCTTCTAGTTTATTTCTTTAATATGTCAAGAGCGACAGGCATGACGATTTTTATCGTGACAGCATTTATACAGGCATTTGTTCAATTAGTTGTGTTTATGCATGCTCGTGAAACAGACGATAGCAAATCCATTTTCGCGACTCTATATTACGCGATATTCATTGCTTTAATAACCGTCTTCGGTACACTATTATGTATGATTTGGGGTTGGAAATACTGATCCGATGTACTAAAGGGGACCTCTATTGCCGCGGCGGGAAAGGAAAAGTTGGATTTTGAAAAATATAGTATGAAAGAAGCGTTCATTAAGTACAATTGTTACTTGATGAACGCTATTTAAGTTGGATTAAGGGTTCACTCTAAATTAAAACAGTTCTATTACAAAGGTTCGAAATAAATCTGCTGATGGTGATAATGTATGTTCATTTAACCAGGCGATGCCTATTTCCCTATGACAATATGGTTCAGAAATTGAAATTTGTTTAATCTTATCCGAGCTGATTCCATGAAATGCTGGAATAATGGTAACTCCAAGCCCGGATGAAACAAGACCAGCCAGAGTAGAAACGTCTTCTCCTTCAAATTTTATTCTCGGAGTAAAGCCCGCTTTTTCACAAAAGTTGTTAATGACCCCTCTCATTCCTAATCCTTTCTTAAAGCCAATAAAATTGTCATCGGATAATTCACTAAGGACTACCGAAGACTTTGATGCGAACCGATGATTGGCAGGTACATATAAGAAGAGCTCCTCATCCATTAATGGATGCCATGTAATATTGGGATTCTCCTCAAATGAACTAATTAGACATAAATCCACTTCTCTGTTGAGGAGCTGCTGAATGCTGTTTAATGTTTTGTTCTGATAGAGTTGAATTTCTACATGAGGATATTGTTTGTTAAAATTGCTGATTATTTCAGGCAAAATAGTTATGCCTAATGTTTGTAGAAAAGCAAGAGACACGTTTCCTGTATATGGATTTTTTAACTGATTAATCTCCTGGATGCCAATCGAAATCTCATTTAATCCATTTTCCACTCGTTTCAAGAAAAGTCGCCCAAACTTATTTAGCTGAACGGAACGTCCAGTCCGCTCAAAAAGTGTGACTCCAAGTTCTTCTTCTAATTTATGAATAGAACGGCTGAGGGCAGGTTGAGAAATGGCTAAGAGCTCTGCCGACTTTCTAAAGTGTTCTATTTTTGCGACGACACGAAAATATTCAAGTTGCTGCCACTCCATTTCATACGCCCTCTTTCCTATTGATAATGAAAAGGTATCATTTTCATAATTATAATGCAATAGACGTTATCCTTATTTAAGAAGTACACTGAATGTAGATAAAAATAAGGAGAGGTTTTTTATGCAATATATCGAATTTGGCACCCCTGCATATCGTCGGATCTTCCTGAGCATGTTGTTAGGAAGTACCGTTACTTTTGCGATTTTGTACAGTCCTCAGCCGTTAATTCATACCTTTTCCAAACAATTTAATATATCGCCATCAACGTCAAGCTTAACAATTTCTTTTGCAACAGTCGCACTGGCAGTTAGCATGCTGTTTATTACAGTATTTTCAAATGCTTGGGGTCGAAAGAAGATCATGGGGATATCTTTACTTTTAACATCACTAGTGGGCATTTTAGCTTCTTTCAGCCCTAATTTTGAAACTTTGATTTTTTTACGGATAGTACAAGGAATTGCTATGGGCGGCTTTCCGGCTATCGCTATGACCTATTTAAGTGAGGAGGTTTCTCCAAAGCATATTGGACGAATCATGGGTATTTATATAGGCGGTTCTGCTTTTGGAGGTTTTTTAGGACGGGTAATTGTCAGTACATTAACTGATTTTTTCTCATGGCATATAGCTCTTTTAGTTTTAGGGGTATTTAGTTTAATAGGCAGCTTGTTGTTTTGGATGTATTTGCCTGAATCCCAAAACTTCAAAAAGGCAAACCTTTCATTTGGTAACTGGACAACAGGAATATCAAGCGGTCTAAAGAATAAAAGTCTATTTTGTATTTATGGAATAGGTTTTTTATTAATGGGTGTTTATGTATCCTTATTTAATTATATTGGTTTTCCCTTATCAAAATCCCCATATCATTTAAGTCAAACTGCGATTGGCTTTTTATTCATTTTTCAATTGACTGGATCATGGAGTTCATATCTTTTTGGGAATCTTACAGAAAGATATTCACGTTCTCGTTTGGTGAGTGTGGCTATTGTCATGACTCTAATTGGCTCTTTAATGACATTATCAAGTAATATCTTTCTTCTCATTATAGGACTCGTTTTATTTGCATCCGGATTTTTTGCGGCTCATAGCATAGCAAGTGGTTGGATAGGCATTATTTCACCCCCTCGTTCAAAAGCATACGCTTCATCTTTATATTTATTGTTCTATTATATTGGATCCAGTCTAATTGGTTGGTTTGGAGGAGTATTTCTAAGCCACTTTGGATGGGGAGGAGTTATTTTTATGATTTGCGGGCTATTAATCTTCACTAGCCTACTGGTAATCGTAATAAGTCAATCACTTCGTTTATCACGGATGGAAGCAGTTCAAACGTCGTAAACAGTATGAAACAAGTCTAGAGCATACTTCTCTCGAAAATCAGCGTAAGGAACGTGTTTAATTGAAAGAATGAAGAATAGAGAGAAGTAACATGAAATGTTAAAAAACATATATCCCTGTACTAAGTAGGGATATATGTTTTTTAATTCTTGAATGCTCAATAGTTAATCAAATCATAGGGGAATCGGTCTATAGTCTAATAATTCCATTGCTATATTTATAAGTAATTCTTGCAGATATGTATTCAGGAGATGCTTTTATATCAGCATTCAGCCGTTGTTTAACCGAGTTTTTTTAATATATTGTTCAACTAGACGATTTAACCGCTCAATTTGAAACGCATAATTATAAATGGATGATCCGATTACAGCAAGTTGAATTTTTTGTTTATGGTCTTCGTTATAGGAATAAATAACTTTTTCTAAAAAGGAAATTGTTTGCTCCATAATATTGCTTTCAAGTTGGGGTTCATCAATTTTTATTTTTCCATCATACTTTAATAAAAAAAGTTCATGATACTTGATTAAATGTTCTAAATGTTGATCAAATAATAAATTTTCTTCTGTACTTGGTTTGCTTTGAAAATAAAAGGAGTCGATATTTTCCAATACAATAAATCCTTGTTGAAGGGATTTAAGCATTTGCTTGAACACGACAATTTCGCGTAAATTCATGTTGTTTAATTTTGCCATTTTTTCGCGTTCTTCATCAAATAGCTTATACTGCTCTTCTAATTTTAAAATATCATTTTCTAATTGCTTTAGTTGATCTTGAAACGATTTTTCTGTCATTTCATTGGAAATAGCCGTTCGCATAAGGAGTGACATATTTTGAAAAATAGTATGAATTTTCTCTATGTAATTTTTCTTGTAATTGGGTGGGAAAATAAAAATATTCACTAATAAAGCTGATGTTATTCCAATTAAAATAATTCCAAAGCGATGTAAAGCAAAGCTCAAATCCTCATTTCCGTGTGCACTCATGATTGCGAGTACGGTAACTAATGTAAGTGAAATGGTTTCCTCCATCTTTAATTTTAAACTTATTAAAATTACGATGATCATAACAAGACCCATGGCAAATGGATCATTCCCAAGAAAATGCAAAGCAATTAGTGCGATAATAGCACCGAGGGTATTTGTTTGCACTTGATTCCAAATATGTTTCCATGTTCGGTAAATCGATGGTTGGATTGTAAAAATGGCAGCTATTCCAGCAAACACCGCTGATTCAAGATTAAACAAAGAACAAACATATAAAGCAAGTGTAACAGCCATTCCTGTTTTAATAACTCGTGGGCCTAACTTCACAATGCTCAAATCCTCCATTTCGGACGTACTCTTTAATCTCAATGATATGATGTCATAAATTATCCTTTCAAATATACGGTGTAACCTCGACTTTTTCAATTCCTTTTGGTGATAAGATTAATATTTCTTTCTTTTTCGTTTATTGAAATAACAGTTTGTATTAAATAGTTAAGTAGATGTGAAATAATGAGTATTTTCCTTGTTTTTACAGCGAAATTCCATCAATATAGTATTACAAATTATATTTTTCTAAAATATTAGTAAAGCTCAAAGGGGAGAAGGAAAAAATGATAGAACTATTACGTAGAAAAATGATTATACATATGGCATGTCTCGTTCTAATATGGGGACTATGCTGGCCTATTTATAAGTATACGCTTTCTTATACCCCACCTCTTTTATACGCTGGGATGCGTGCTCTTATTGGGGGAGTATTATTGTCTATTTTATGTTTTCCAAAAAGAAAAAGCATAAGATGGAGTGAAAATTGGCGTATCTATTGTGTTTCTGCGTTATTCAATACTGTGCTCTTCTTTGGACTTCAAACAATTGGTTTAATGTATTTACCAGGAGGTTTGTTTTCAGTCATTGTGTATTTACAACCGGTGCTTATCGGTATTTTTGCTTGGGTTTGGTTAGGAGAAACAATGTCCGCCATAAAAGTTATTGGTCTTGTTATTGGTTTCCTAGGTGTAGGAGCCGTAAGTACAGGCAGCATTTCTGGCCAAGTTTCACCTTTAGGTGTCGCATTAGCTATAATTACTGCTATTAGCTGGACTTTGGGTGTCATTTATGTGAAGAAAGTAAGTCCTAAGGTTGACTCCTTGTGGCTGGTAGCTCTACAGTCTGTATTGGGAGGAGTAGTGCTGACGGGTATGGGATTAGGAACTGAAAGTTGGTCAGACGTTGCTTGGAATAGTACCTATATATTTGGATTAGTTTTTGGGTCCACTTTAGGCATTCCTGTAGCTTATATCCTTTACTTTAAGTTATTAAATTCTGGTGAGACTAGCAAAGTAGCTTCCAGTACGTTTCTTGTACCACTTATCGCGGTATTATTTGGGACTTTGTTTTTAGGAGAGCCCTTTACACTTTCTCTTTTTATTGGACTTATTTTAATTGCCAGCAGCATTTATTTAGTGAATCGTCCGAAGAAAGGTGAACCAGAATATAAATATACGACTCTTCAGGAAAAAATATGATTGTGAATTACATACTGAGATAAAAGTAATAAACAGAGGTGAGCAAAGGTTTAGTCGAAACGAGACTAAACCTTTGTTTTTTTATTAAAATCCATCATATTTTGCATACCTTATAATAAAAAATGTCTTCATTTTCGGCGTTAATGTCCTCGTTAGCGGTGGGAAATTACTTTACAGCTAAACTGTATTTTGGTACGACTTCCATCCCGCATAAGGTTTAGTCTTTTAAGTCAATTTTGTTTTATTGCCATCTTTTTGTCCTACCGTTCCAGCCGGAACACGGTTAGTTCCAGATGGAATACTTTTATTAGGCTCGCCATTCATAAGGTCACTAGTAATGTTTAGGTTGTTATTAGGTGATTTTTGTCCTTTCTGCATGAGAGTTCCTCCTTTCTAATGAAAACGTTTATATTGTTTCGCTAATTGTATGGTCTTAAACAAAAAAGTTATTCCATAACCTTAACATGTTCTATAAGGGAAAGGATGAATCGCCCAAGTTTACAATTAATTAAATAGGAAGCCTCGACGTTAAAAGCTCATAATAAAGATGATTATATAAAAAGGGTGGAATCTTATATGTCTTTAGAATGGTTTGACAGAGTTTGTAGCGAATTAGAGGATAGTCTCGATTCAATTTGTGATAAATATGATGAAAATGGCGGAATGTCGATAGAACGCGGGGCAAAACATCCAAGAATCGAGTTTTTTATTGAAAATGAAGGTGTTGAAAGAGAATATTTTTGTACGCTTTTTTTCGATCCGCATAATGAAGAATTCTATATCGAATCTTTTGAACCAGATATTGGCCAAGCCAGTAAGGTTGTATTGGCTGATATAGAGGATATTATTGATGCTGTTCATGAAAGCTTCCATATGTATCTGGATGACGATAGCGTAGAAGAGGTATTTGTAGATGAGGAACAGGAGTTCTACGATTCAGATGAGGATGAAGTAGCAGAATTGTTTGAGGAAATAGATGTAGAATGGGAAACTCCTGAGGTCACTGCTTATTTTCAAGAAAATGAAGTAGAAGTGACCTATCAGTTTGGGATTGTCCAAGAAACGGGAGATGGTGTACTAAAACGAATCAACCGTATTTGGACGGACGATGAAGAAATGTTAAAAGACGAAACCAACTTTATTTTCAGTAAGGAAGAAGCAAGCACCATTATAGCGATGATTGCTAGCCATATGGATTCTTTGAGCACCATGGATTATCATAATTAAACGAAAACAGGCCCCACTGAAAAATTTGTATGTTTGAAGTGACTCATAAATTTAGACGCTTTATTTCATTGGGCAAAGTAAAGGGCATGATTCCGGTACAATACCGGAATCATGCCCTTTAATTTTGCCTTAATCCGTTTCGTTTGTGATTGTAATATACGCCGTATTTGGCTGCCTTGTGTACGAAGGAGGTGACTAGCCATTATGGAATTATACTTTTTGTGTTTATTTTTCTAAATTGGAGTAGTATAATTTTGGGGTTATATAGAGATAAAGTCATAAGGAGAAGTTGTTTATGGGGAGAGAGCTAAATAAAAAAACTCGATATTTTTACGAGTTGAATTTTATACGTGGTATAGCTTGTTTATTGGTTGTGATGGTTCATGTCACAGCAAGGAATTATCATTTAAATGATCAGAACTTCAATTGGCTGACACTATTTTTAAATCAAGTTGCAAGATATGGTACACCGTTTTTTGCAATCTTGAGCGGTTTTCTGTTATACAATCAAGCAATTAAAAAAGGCTTTAATTTTAAAAAGTTTGTTGCATCTAGATTTACTAAAATTGTTATACCGTTTTTGATATGGAGTTTTCTTTATTTACTTGTTAAACAGTATAAATTTCCTTGGCTCGAGGGGGGAGCCAGTGTAAAAGATTTTTTAGTTCTCTTTTCACTGGGTGATAGTTATTATCATCTTTATTTTATTGTTGTGGTGATTCAGTTTTATCTACTATTCCCTATTTTACAATTGGCTAAAACTAAAAATAGTATGTTAGCTTTAACAATTATAGCTTTTTTCATAAATTACTTTTTTATGAGGCAACCAGTTGATACAGGAAATGAAACTTTTAATCTATTTATTCAGGATAGATCATCAATATTTAAGTGGATCTTTTATTTTATCTTCGGAGGACTTTTAGTATACTTTTGGGAACCACTTGTAAAATGGATTGAAGAAAATGTGAAATTTA
Source organism: Peribacillus asahii (assembly GCF_003570725.1). Lineage (GTDB taxonomy): Bacteria > Bacillota > Bacilli > Bacillales > DSM-1321 > Peribacillus > Peribacillus asahii. The sequence continues at coordinate 56,394 of NZ_QWVS01000002.1, read as the reverse complement.
CTATTTTGCTTGGTGCTATTAGTCTATGTTTCGTTATATATGAGTACAATACATTCGGTTTTTTTTCATCTACACGCATTGCTAATTTATTTCATATGCCATTACTCCTTGTTGTACTAGTTGGTATTTATTATGCTATGGGGCGTTGGGAGAAAATAAGAAGCTATATACTCGAACTTGGTAATTTATCGATGGGGATTTATTTAGTTCACCCAATGGTTTTATATGTAATGCAAAATTACACAGCTGAACTATTAACTAAAACAAGATGGATCCCTTTAGCTTTTCTTATTACTGTACTTTCTTCAATTTTGTTAGTCAAAATTATTAATAAAATTCCGTTTGGTCAATTTGTTGTTACAGTTGCAGCTCCAAAGAAAGTAAAATATCAAGAGGTACAAAGGAAAGCTAGTTAAACTACAATATAAATTAAGGGAAAATGCAAAAAAAATTATTTGAGCATTTTCCCTTTTATTTTTAGTAAGGAAGAAGCAAGTACCATTGTAGCGATGATTGCTAGCTATATGGACTCATTAAGCACGATGGACTACCATAAATAAATGAGGAAAAAGCTGCCCTGGTGAACTTTAAAGTTTTTGGGCAGCTTTTTGGGTTATTTAGGAAGTTTAGATAAGGCCACTCCTTTCTGATGGTACATATTTTTCATTTGTATGTAGACACTATTTTTATCCCTATATTTGGAGGTTCTGATATGAAGAAAGACCATTTAGGTTCATATTATGATGAATCGAATTTAAGCATGAAAAGAAAAGCTAATGACAAAAGATTGGATATAAGTTCAACAGGATATGGGCTGGAATCTGTTTCAAGTGAAGAAACAAGAGATAAATTACAGGAATCAAAAAAGTAGAAATACTTATAGCGAAAGATACGTGCCTGTGAGCCTTTAAAAAATTCACGGAGAAAAAGGAGGTTTTGTAGTTGCAGGATATGACTATTTATGTGAAGGAAGCAGTAAATGAACAGCCTATTCAAACATTAGAAACAATTCTTGTACAAATGAATGGGATTGAAAGAGCTTTAGTAGACATCGAGGATGGGGAAGTAAAGATTACTTACAATGAAAATCAGATTAATCAGGAGAAAATCAAACAAAAAATCCAGCAGCATGGATTACATCTTTCAGAATAAAAAAGCTAGGTAGGTTCATATGGATCAAAACAAGGAAAATGTAGTAGAAGTTATAGATCCCCATTTGAAACTGCGTATAAAAAAAGAAGTAGAAGGGCTACAGTTCATTAAAAACTTTCGCTCCGCTACTGCGGAAGAATGGTATGTTTTCCTGCCGGGATTTAAAGACCCGCAAACAGGTGGTGCAGCAGGAAAGGTGATTATCCATTATAATTTATACGGCAATCGAGATATATTTATCAATACAACGATTATTTTTGATGCTAGGGAATTATATGTTTCACAGCTGCATCCGCTTGTTTATGCGATTTCCGATGAAATTGTAAATCGTCTCGTGGGTTATGCTGATACGCTGCTTTCAGTTCATGCGGGAGAGAACTCCTATCAGGCAGAGTATAAAGCCTAATAATAATTGAGGTTAAAAAGATAAGAGGGGATTTTGAGGAGTATGTGGGTCTAATCCGCTAGCTCCTTTCTCTTTTTTACGTCAAAACATTTTATAGAAAAAAAGAAAGTATATGTAAGATTGTGTGGCGAAAAATGTTGTTGAAATAAAAAACCCATGATAAAATAAAAATGTTCCGAAAATTGATACATAAATCCCGAATTTCGGGAAATGGATTTGATGAAAGGGAATTATTAGATTTTATAGTAATCAACATGCTTTATTGTTTGAATTTTTAGTAAAAGGGAGGAGCAGGCTATGAATATAGTTGATTTGAATTGTGATTTAGGAGAGAGTTTTGGCGCATATCAAATTGGAAATGATGAAGCCATTTTAGATTATGTAACATCAGTGAATGTGGCTTGTGGATTTCATGCGGGTGATCCGACTGTTATGAGAAAAACGGTACAGCTTGCTTTAGAAAAGCAGGTTAAAATTGGAGCCCACCCTGGTTTACAAGATTTAATAGGATTTGGTCGCCGAAATATAAATATTTCACCACAAGAAGCTTATGATATTGTCGTGTACCAAATCGGCGCTTTAAATGGTTTTTTACAATCAGAAGGTGGTCGAATGCAGCATGTGAAACCTCACGGTGCATTATACAATATGGCGGCAAAAAACAAAGACTTGTCTAGGGCTATTGCTGAAGCGGTCTACAAAGTAAATCCTGAACTCGTTTTATTTGGCTTATCAGGAAGTGAATTAGTACGAGCTGGACAAGCTATTGGATTACAAACGGCTAATGAAGTGTTCGCAGATCGAACATATCAACAAGATGGTTCATTAACTTCTCGAAATGAAAAAAATGCATTGATAGAAAATGATGATGATGCTGTTGCACAAGTGATTCGAATGGTTAAGGAAGGGAAAGTCTTGTCACAGCAGGGGACCGATGTAACTTTAAAGGCCGATACGATTTGTATTCATGGTGATGGAGCACATGCCTTAAGTTTTGCACGCCATGTGAAAAAGTCTCTAGAATTATCAGAAATTACAATTAAGTCTATTTTGAAATATTAACAAACATCAGAGAGGAAGATTCTATTGGAGCAACGTAAACAAGCACCCTCACAACAAAATCCTTCTGCTAAACCAAAAATTAACTGGACTTTATTAATGGGCGCAGCATTTCTGATGGCAACATCAGCCATCGGTCCAGGCTTTTTAACTCAAACAACCGTTTTCACTCAAAGTCTTGCAGCCAGTTTTGGATTTGTGATTCTTATTTCGGTTATTCTTGATATTTTTGCTCAAACAAATGTATGGAGAATTATTGCTGTCTCTGAAAGAAGGGGACAAGACATTGCTAATATGGTTTTTCCTGGACTAGGTTATGTTCTTGCGGCGCTTATTGTAATAGGAGGACTCGCATTTAATATCGGGAATATTGCGGGAGCTGGACTCGGTTTAAATGCAATGTTAGGAATCTCTCCAATAACTGGAGCCCTTATTAGTGCAGTCATTGCTATATTAATTTTCGTTGTAAAAGAAGCTGGAAAAGCGATGGATCGTTTTACCCAAATTGCTGGTTTTGTCATGATTGGTTTGATGATATATGTTGCTTTTACAACATCTCCTCCAGTCGGAGAAGCAGTTGTGAAAACGTTCGCACCAGACAAAATTGATATTATTGCGATTGTTACATTAGTTGGTGGAACAGTAGGTGGCTATATTACATTTGCTGGTGGACATCGTTTGCTTGATGCTGGAGTGAAAGGGGTAGGGGCACTACCTGAAGTTACAAAAAGTTCAGTGGTTGGTATTTTAATTACTTCCGTCATGCGAATTGCCTTATTTTTAGCCGTCCTTGGTGTTGTAGCTAAAGGTTTGCCAATTGATCCGGATAATCCACCTGCATCGGTGTTTCAGCTTGCTGCTGGTAATATTGGTTATAAAATATTCGGTGTCGTTATGTGGGCTGCAGCCATTACATCAGTAGTAGGCGCTGCGTATACGTCTGTTTCTTTTGTCAGAACATTTAGTGAAAAAATAAATCAAAAAGCGAACTGGATTATTATTGGCTTTATCGTTGTTTCAACCCTTTGTTTCGTAGTAATTGGAAAGCCTGTCAAAGTACTAATTTTAGTAGGTGCTCTTAATGGATTAATTCTTCCAATTGCTCTTGGGACACTTTTAATTGCTGCCTATAAGAAGAGCATTGTAGGGGATTATAAGCATCCATTATGGTTAACAATCTCAGGTATATTTGTAGTAGTAGTTATGGCATTAATGGGTGGTTATACAATCGTTACTCAATTACCGCTATTATTTAAATAAGACGATTAGATAGATTGAATAAATACGACTGGCAGTTCTTTCAGACTGTCAGTTACTTATAGGAGAGGGATAATATGATAAATCTTGCACAAGCAACGCCGGCTGAACTTCGTGCCCTAATTCGTGATAACCAATTGATTAGACCAACTGCAGGAATGGCAGGTGGGTACGCTCAAGCAAACTTAGCTATTTTGAAAAAAGAGCATGCTTTTGATTTTTTACTATTTTGTCAGCGTAATGCTAAAGCTTGTCCTCTTCTTGATGTAACGGAAATTGGTTCCCCGATTCCTAAATTTGCTGCTCCATCTGGTGATATACGTAAAGATATTCCAAAGTATCGAATTTATAAGTATGGTGAATTAGTGGAGGAAGTAACGGATATTACAGATTATTGGGAAGATGATATGGTGGGATTTTTAATTGGCTGCAGTTTTACCTTTGAACATGCACTATTAAATAATGATATTTCCGTCCGACATATTGAAGAGAATTGTAATGTTCCTATGTATAAAACGAACATTTCATGTGTAGAAGCAGGAATATTTCATGGGAAAATGGTTGCGAGCATGAGACCGATTCCTCAAAAAGATGTTGTAAGAGCAGCGCAAGTTACTTCTCGTTTTCCGGCTGTTCACGGTGCACCGATTCATATTGGAGATCCTAGTGTAATTGGTGTGGCTGACATACATCAGCCTGATTTTGGAGATGCAGTAACAGTTCGTGAAGGAGAAGTACCAGTATTTTGGGCTTGTGGCGTAACTCCTCAATCAATCGCAATGGAAACAAAACCTGCGATTATGATTACTCATGCACCAGGACATATGTTTATTACAGATATTCGTGATGAAAAACTAGGGGTTTTATAACCAATAGAAAGAGAGGAGTTCTATGTCGGAGAAGCTTTTGAATACAACTAGCTTTGCACTATCTCCATTAGGCGATTCCGCGGTAGTCGTTACATTTGGGAATGAAATACAATATGATATTCACAAAAAAATAAAAATATTTATGGAGTTACTAGAACATGAACCGTTTGTTGGATTTGTAGAATGCGTGCCTGCTTATACTAATTTAACTGTTTTTTATGACCCTCTTGTTGTTTTTAATGAACAAAAACATAAAGAAGCTGGAATCTCTCCTTATGAGGTAGTTTGTTCAAATATTAAAAAGAAGTTACAGCAGATAGAGACGAATAAAAAGATGACCCATCGAACGGTGTCCATCCCAGTATGCTATGGAGACGAGTATGGGCCAGATTTGGAACATGTAGCTCGCTATAATGATTTAACAACTGATGAAGTTATTCGTATTCATTCAAGCGGTGAGTATTTAGTTTATATGATTGGGTTTGCACCAGGGTTTCCATTTTTGGGAGGATTATCAGAAAAGATTGCCACGCCTAGACGCTCTTCACCAAGAACAACGATACCAGCAGGAGCCGTTGGAATTGCTGGCATGCAAACGGGAGTTTATCCTATTTCAACGCCTGGTGGATGGCAATTAATTGGACAAACTCCGCAAACATTATTTTTACCGAACGAGAATCCCCCTAGTTTATTACAAGCAGGAGATATTGTGAAATTTTACCCAATTTCTTATGAAGAGTACAAAGAAATGAAGGAGGAGAGACGGTGAGCCTACGCGTTATCAAACCGGGATTATTAACAACGATTCAAGATCTTGGCAGAAGAGGGTTTCAAAAACACGGTGTGATTGTAAGCGGGGCAATGGATACATATTCCTTACGCATTGCAAATTTGTTAGTTGGTAATCAAGAGGGAGAAGCAGCCCTTGAAGTGACACTAATGGGTCCGACTTTTGAAGTAGAAGAAGACTGTGTAATCGCGATTACAGGCGGGGATTTATCACCTACCATTGATGATCGAACGCTTCCAATGTGGAGACCTGTTTATGTAAAAAAAGGAGCTATTCTTCGATTTGGACGATGTAAATCAGGATGCCGTGCTTATTTGTCTGTTGCGGGAGGGTATGCTATTTCGGAAGTGCTGGGTAGTAAAAGTACGTATTTAAGAGGCCAAATGGGGGGCTATGAAGGAAGAGCTCTACAAGTAGATGATGTTGTTCCTTTTAATGGACATTCTACCATACTAAAGCATGAGTGGACGGAAAGTTTTATTGCTGCAAAGTGGTTTGTTCATGCAAAAGAGTTTTTGCCGAGTCGCATCCCAGTTATTCGTTTTCTCGCTGGAAGCCAGTACGAATATTTTACAAATTCAAGTAAACTTCAGTTTGTAGACAGTTTGTTTAAAGTTTCAAGTCAATCAGATCGTATGGGATATAGAATATCAGGTCCTGCATTGGAACTACAGCATAAACGTGATATCTTGTCTGAAGCTGTATCGAATGGTTCTATTCAAGTCCCTCCAGATGGAAATCCTATCGTTCTACTTGCAGATCGCCAAACTACGGGAGGGTATCCTAAAATTGCTCAAGTAATTACGACAGATTTATCATTAATCGGGCAGTTGAAACCTGGAGAATCTATTCAATTTTCACAAGTTACATTAAAAGAAGCCGAGCAGTTGTACATTCAAAAAGAACAGAAGGTAAAACAATTGAAGGTTGCGCTATCATTGGCTTTACAGTAAAAGAAAGTACTCCAGGAGTGCTTTCTTTTTTGCCGCGTGTCCAGCGTAGATACAGTTTATAAGAAACTGCTACTTCAATAGTACGTGGTATTAAAGCCCTGCATACGATGAAAAAAGGGCAAGTTCACCAAGGGGTGAAGTCTGCTCAAAATCGAAAGGAATTCATTGATAAACTATTTAGCATCGCATTATAATCTGTAAAGTTGGTAGGAAATTCATGTCCTATGTTTTTTTTGAAATCATCTTTGCATCAGAACCATTCATTGTATCGGGTGATTTTTAACAAGATTCTAAAAAAGTATTTACGTCAGAATTTTAAAAATATTAAAATTATCGTTGACTTTCAGCAGTAATGTTTGTAGAATAAACAACATATAAATCATATTAATTCAATAGGATAAATTGGTTCAATAAACGACCGGACAACCGGAGATTCTTCTTTTGTGAATGAAGGGGATTCTCCGGTTTTTATTTTGCGGTCTAATTCAAACCAACCAGACAACTGGAGGTCTTTATCGTTAAGGAAATGAATCCTTGGCATAAAGACCTTTTCTATTGAGAAGGAGGGATGTTATGAGTAAAGGCCAAGAAGGTTCTTATTTAGTGAAGATTCAGGATGGACGACAAGTATGGGTAGGAGAAGAAAAAGTAGATTTATTCTCTTATTTAACCTCAACAACTTTTGAAGTGCATGCCATTTCTAAGTTTTTGGATGAAAGATGGAATGTAGATTCTGTCCCTTTCAATGGTCATGAAAACTTTCATTATTCACCCTTATCTGTTCCAAAAACGACTTTGGAATTAGAGAACCAAAAGTTTCATTTATCTTATTGGTTTCCAGAAGGTCCTTTCTTTTCAGAAGGGTGGACTGATATCACTCATGCTATTCTACAAGGATGGTATTTTAACAGAAATCACTTGCAACCTCCTTTTACAGAATTTTCGGAATCTATTAATCTGCTAGTACAAAGACTTAAACAAGAAAAAAGATTGGTCACCATGCCTTATCGATTGTTGGGATCGCCCGAAAGGATTCAACGTTCTACTCTTAAGGTGACAAGGCAAACAGAGGACAGCATTTTTATTGATGGAATACAAAAATTTCCGAGTGATTCATTGGTCGTTCATGAATTATTGACATTTGCTTCTCATCAAGATCAAGAGCTTCTTTTTACAGTACCATTGAATCGTGACGGAGTGTCCTTGCATGTTCAATCAGGAGACTTGGATTCTGGAGTAGTCGTACATTTCAAGAACGTTTGTATTCCTTGGAATACCGTGTTGGTTCAAGAAAAATTGGAGTATATGACCTCTCTTTTTGATTCTGATCATGTCACAACTTATCCAGATTATCAACGGGTATCTAGTTTTTATCATCAATTAGAATGGCTAACGAGTCTTGCCTTTTATGTGGTGAAAGAAACAGGGGAAAGTGGAAAACTACATATTCAAGAAGTTCTGGGAGAACTGTTGCAACAATTAGACATATTGAAAGCCTATTTACATCTTTCAGAGATCAAGGCTGAACAACATAGCGGTGGTGTTGTGCCGCATCAGCAGGCACTTCAAACCGCTAAATATCAAGGGATTTCTTTTTATAAAAGAGCGATCGAAATCCTACAACGGGTCAGCGGTGAACTTTATTTACAGAACTATTACGGGGATGAGACCCATAATGATTCAAAGAAGCTTTATTCCTTGATTTCCGATTATATCGCTTCACCTGCTGCATTAAGCAGACAACAATATCAATCGTTTCATGCTGGTGATTCCGAATATGCTTGGGCGAACTATTACCAAGCCTATTCAACCGATTTTCTTAAAAATCGGTTAAAGGATTTCTGGGATTTTCATAAGACAGAGAAGTTATTTTCAGCTTTACCTAAATAGACGTAAAAAGGAGATGAGTAATATGAAACTTACTGTTTTCAAGAAAGCAGCTACAGCCATTCTTTTATCAGGAGTACTATTATTAACCGCTTGCTCTACCGGTGATAAAACAAGTAAAGAGACTGGTAGTAATGGAGAAGAAATCGTTTATTTTAAATATCCAGATAACCCATCCTTTGATTTAATCTATCTTGCTGATCAATTGGGTTATTTTGAAGGAACGAATACTCGTCCACAATATGTAGGAAAAGTTGCTGCTCCTCAAATTATTCCACTCGTTGGAACGGGTGATATTGACTTTGGTTCCAGAATGGTTCCATTAGTCATTTCAGCGATTGCAAGTGGTGCGGATATTAAAGTAGTATCTGCAGGTGGATTAACATTAGAAGATGCCCCACATATGAAATACTTTGTCCGTAAGGATTCTGGAATTAAAGAAGCAAAAGATTTAGAGGGGGAAACAATTGGTTTTAATAGTTTTGGAGCATGCGCTGAGTTCGTGACGAAGAAATGGTTACGGGAGCAAGGTGTTGATGTGGATACGATTGAATGGGTGGTTGTTCCTGATGATAAAGGGGAGCAAACGGTAGAACAAGGTGACGTAGATTTAGCTATCATTCATCCGCCACACTCCGGCAGAGCTTCGAATAATCCGGAACTAACAGCTTTATGGTCTGATTATGATTTAGACAAAGGATTAGGTGGAATGGCTCCATATAGTGTAAACGGTGAATTTGCGAGAAATCATCCTGAAGCCGTTGAAGACGTTGTAACAGCGATAACGAAAGCTGCAAACTGGGTAAATGAAAATCCAGATGAAGCCCGTAAAATCATTGCTGAAAGACTTGGGATGGATATTGAAAATGTAGAACGATATGCGTATGTTAAAGATCTTGTGATAGAAGAAGAACCCATCCAATACTATATCGACATCCTTGAGGATGAAGGGAAACTTAAGGAAGGTTCTGTCGATGTAAAAGATGTTTATACTAATGAATTTAATCCCTTTGCTAATGGAAAAACAGCTAGTAAATAAGAGATAAAAAACATATCTGGAATCAAATAGGTGGAGAATCTGCTTGATTCCAGATGTATTATTTTGGTGGAAAAAAGGAGTGGAGCTAAAGTGACTGTTAAAATACAAGCGATGAATGTGAAAAAGGCATTTCCAGTTCAAAATGAGTATGGAAAAAAAGATCAAATAATCGTTCTAGATGATTTTCAACTTCAAGTTCAAGAAGGCGAATTTCTTTCAATCCTGGGACCAAGCGGTTGTGGAAAATCAACCTTTTTAAGCATTTTAGCCGGCCTTACCTCAAAAACAAGTGGTGAATTAATCGTGGATGGTCAGCCTGTAAATGGAGTGAATAAAAAACATAGCGTAGTTTTCCAAGGATATGCATTATTTCCATGGCTTACGGTTGTGGAAAATGTTGAAACAGGTCTCGAAATAAGAGGAGTTCTAAAGAAGGAAAGGCGAGAAATTGCTTTAGAATATATTAACCTTGTGGGTCTTTACACATTTGCCAATCGATACCCTCATGAATTATCAGGTGGGATGAAGCAACGGGTAGCGATTGCGAGGTCATTGGCATACAATCCAGATGTGTTGTTGATGGATGAACCATTCGGCGCCTTAGATGCACAGACAAGGGAAATCCTGCAAACAGAATTGTTAAGAATTTGGGAATCAAGTAAGAAAACGATCATTTTCATTACCCATAGCTTAGATGAAGCGATTTATTTATCGGATCGCGTGGCGATTATGACAGCACGACCTGGCAGAGTAAAAAAAATCATCGATATTCCATTAGAACGACCAAGACAGTTTGAAATTCGTAATTCTGAAGAATTTGTCCAACTCCGTCAAGAAGCATGGGAAGTATTAAAAGATGAAGTGTTGCAGGCGCAAGGTGTGAATCCACCGCAAGAAGGGGTTCCTGCAAAAAGGGTGGAACAGAAAGGAAAGATAGCCAATGAGAAAGTGGTCTAATATTTTATATCAAACTTGGTATCGAAGTGCAGCAATCGTAATCTTTTTACTGATATGGGAGTTACTTCCGCGGTTAGGTCTTGTCAGCAAAGCGTATCTCAGTCCCCCTACAGAAGTGATTGTGGCTATTCAAGAACTCATTTCTACGGGTGATCTATGGGTACATGTGGCGAGCAGTTTGCAGCGCTCTTTATCGGGATTAATCATCGCAATTACTTCCGGAATTGTTCTTGGTTTAATTCTGGGCTGGTTTAAAAAATTTGAAGCGTTTATTGATCCATTACTACAGCTTTTCCGGCAAATCTCTGCTTTTGCGCTTTTCCCTGTATTTATCTTGTTTCTTGGAATCGGAGAAGTATCCAAATCAGCGATAATCTTTTGGGCAGCGTTTTGGCCGATTCTTTTAAATACCGTAAGTGGGGTAAAGCATGTAGATAAGCTGTTAATTGATTCTGCCCGTTCAATGGGAGCTTCCCAGCCTTATATTTTTAGAAAAGTCATAATCCCTGCCGCTGCACCTGGAATCTTTACCGGTATTCGACTTGGTGGAGCTTACTGTATTACAGCTTTAGTAGCAGCAGAAATGATTGGATCTGCATCAGGACTCGGATTCTATATATTAAACTCACAGGAAATATTTCAAATTCCGCATATGTATGCCGGCATTATTCTGCTCGCTTTTTTAGGATTAGGTTTGAATTACATTCTAGCTCTAGTAGAGTCCAGGTTTACTAAATGGAAAAAAGGGTTAGTAAGAGATGAAGCAGCATAAAAGCAAAATCATTTGGAGTTCTGTTGTGTTGATTCTTTTTGTAGCGGTCTTAATTGGCTTTATTAATCTTGGCGGAAGTGAACAAGCTCTAGATAAAAAAATCCGGATTGGCTACACTCATAATGATATTTTAATAGGATTGAAAAATATTGAGGGCGTTGAGGGCAGGGTTGCTCCAAAAGGGTACTCCGTGGAATGGATAGAGTTTCAAGATGAAGTGGAAATTTATCAATCGTTGGAAGAAGGGACGATTGATTTTGGAAAGGTTGGAGATGCCAATCCGTCCTTTCTTCATAAGGGAAAAAATGCCCCTGTGTTTGTAGCAACGGAACCTCCAAGTCCAAATGGCCGGGCGATTGCCAGTCTAAAAGGGGCTGAAATGACTGGAGTGAAAGATTTAGTAGGAAAAAAAGTCGCCTATACGCCTTTTACAAATGATCAGTATTTTCTACTGCAATTATTGGAAAAAAGTTCTTTAGGTGTTAGTAGGATTGATAAATTAGAAGCCATTGAAGCTTCACCTTCTGAAGAAGTGGAGCTTTTACAAAATGGTGAGGTTGATGCGGTCGTTGTTTCAGAACCCTATGTTAGTTTGTTCGATCATTTAGAATATCCCCTTGTTTACGATGGAGAGCTGACCGCCAATCAAGATGTTTATTTGACAACACAGGAAAACATAAAGGAAAGAAAAGATATTATCAATGAATTGTTATTGGCCATTTATGATTATGAAGATTTATTAAACAAGGATATTCATAGCTTTGCAGAATTTCTCTATCAAAAAACAAAAATTCCACATATTGTCTGGTTAAATGTGTTTGTGAACGAAGCTTATGGTATATCACCTTATTATGAAGGAATGGTGAAACAACAACAGGAACGGGTAGATTTTCTTTTTGAACAAAAAGTCATATCACAAAATTTTGAGGTGAATGAGTTTGCAATTGACACCACTGAGCAGGAGTGAAGGTAATGAATTCAGGTGAAAAATATAAAAAAAGGTTACAAGATGGAAGAAATGTTTGGCTAAATGGCAAAAAAGTTCAAAATTTGGTGGAACATCCTTCGTTTAAAGGAACGATTTCAACAATTTCCAGTTTACTAGATTTACAGAAGCACCCAGATGTTCAGGAGGAGTTAACGTTTGAAACACCTAATGGAAATAGAACAAATATGGCTTTTTTATTCCCTCAACAAAAAGAAGATATTTTTCGCCGTAGCCGTGCATTTCGGTTGTGGAGTGGAGCGACATTTGGTGTGATGAGCCGGGTTGCGAGCTTTTATCGCTCACAACTTTTAGGCTGGTATTTAACCCGTGACCATCATAAAGAGATCCCTGGATATTCTGAGAAAATGAAGAATTATTTTGAATGGGTAATGGATAACGATTTACTGATCACAGCCGCTGGACATGATCCCCAAATTGACCGCTCGAAAAACGCAACTGAACATGGTGACGATATTTATACAGCAGCACGGATTGTGGGGGAAACGGAAGAGGGAATGATTATTCGCGGCGCCAAGATGATTTCAACTGGAGCACCTTATATGGATGAAATCATGATTTCTTCTCATAAAAAAAGGACGGAACAAGAAAAAGGGTATGGGGCCATGTTTGCTATTTCAGCCAATACACCAAACGTTCATCTGATCTGCCGAGAGTCGTTTGCTTCCAATCTTAAGGAAGATTATCCGCTAAGCTATCGATTTGATGAGATGGACGCGGTGATTGTGTTCGATGATGCACTTATCCCATGGGAACGAGTATTTATCAAAGATGATGCCGAGGCCATGTGGAAAATAAGAAACGATCCATTTACGACTGCAATTAGTCTCCATGAGACGATTGTTCGCCTTATAAGCAAACTAGAATTTGTGGCAGCCATTGGCAATGATTTGGCCGAATCCATAGGGGTTCATCAGTATCAACATGTGCAGGCTAAACTAGCCGAATTGTTCATGCAGGTGGAGACCATCCAAGCCTTACTTCTAAGTGCAGAACACCAATCTAAAGAATATGGAGGTGTTTGGGCTCCAGATGTCAATCCAATGGTCACAGCCAAAAATTTAGGGATGAAATATTATCCGAGAGCCATCGGAATTTTACAGCAAATTTCAGCAGCAGGAATGCTGCAGACTCCTTCGAGGCTAGAAGAATTAAAGGGTGAAATAGGACCGTTTTTACAAAAATATTATCGTGGAGCTGACAGAGATGCCCAAGAGAGAATTCAATTGTTGAAGCTATCTTGGGATCTTGTGGGAAGTCCTTTAGGTTCCAGACATGAACTATATGAGCGATTTTATGCAGGTGATTCTGTTCGGGCATTTGCAGCCCAGTATTTAGAATATGATAAAAGGCATTTATATGACAAAGTTCAAAGTCGATTAACATCCACATTGTTGGTTTAAATTAATCCGGTATATGGACGATGACACGATTGCTGCTACTCAACAAGTATTCTCCCGTATGGATTCAGAAGGCCAAAGATTAATGACTCAACTGAATAGCGGAGACCAATCAAAAATAGAAGAAAGTAGGAGATAAAATGACTAATTTAAATCGAGAAATGAAATTAGGTGCGTTTTTTATGATCCCAGGACATCATGTGGCTGCTTGGAGGCATCCCAAAGCAGAGGCACAGAGTGTGATGAACTTTGATTTTATTAAAAGACTCGCTCAAACGGCCGAGCGAGGGAAGTTTGATATGATCTTTCTTGCAGATGGCTATTCGATCAAAGGAAAGGACCCAAAGGCACTTGGTCAAACAGTTAATACATTTTTTGAACCTTTTACTCTATTATCTGCCCTTTCTTCCGTTACAAAACATATAGGCCTGGCAGGGACCGTATCGACTACTTTTAATGAACCCTTTAATGTAGCACGTAGGTTTGCGTCATTGGATCATTTAAGTGGCGGCCGTGCAGCGTGGAATGTCGTGACATCGAATACAGAATCAGAGGCCCGAAATTTTAATTTGGAAAAACACTTACTGCATTCAAAGCGATATGAACGCGCTGAAGAATTTGTCGATATCGTAACAAAGCTTTGGGATAGCTGGGAAGATGATGCGTTAATCATTGATAAAGAGTCTGCACAGTTTGCGGACGCATCTAAAATACATGCAATTGATCATAAAGGAAAATGGTTCTCAGTGGAAGGGCCGTTAAATATCTCCCGGTCGGTTCAAGGGCACCCTGTCGTAATCCAGGCAGGATCTTCGGAGGCAGGGAAGGAGCTAGCTGCCCGTACTGCTGAAGTGATTTTTACCGCTTGGCAAACTCTCGAAGAGGCGCAAGCCTTTTATGCAGACGTAAAAGGCAGAATGGCAAAATACGGGCGTTCACCTGAGGAATTAAAAATTATGCCTGGTGTTTTTCCGGTAATTGGGAGGACAGAGGAGGAGGCAGAACAGAACAAAAGGCTTCTTGAAGAAATTATTCCTGAAGAAGCGGGTGTACAATTGCTATCCGCTATGATTAGTGTTGATCTGTCAGGTTATCCTGTCGATGGGCCATTACCTAATCTGCCTGATTTGGAACAAGTGAATGGAGGGAAAAGCCGTTTTCAATTATTAAAAGACTTGGCTGAGCGTGAAAACTTAACCATTCGTGGATTGTATCAACGCATAGCAGGTGCACGAGGACATCGGGAAATCAACGGAACACCTGAACAAATAGCTGACCAAATGCAGGAATGGTTTGAAAATGGAGCAGCAGACGGCTTTAATATTATGCCTCCTTATTTACCTGGTGGTCTCGAAGATTTTGTTGATCTAGTGATTCCGATTCTACAAGAACGCGGCTTGTTTCGAACGGAGTATACAGGAAACACATTACGAGAAAATTTAGGCTTGAAACGACCGGCGAACACATTAATTCATCATGCAAAAGAAACGATTTAATGATTCTATTAAAATAAAAAAGGAAATAAATAGGAAGGGTAATAACCGATGAGTATTGGCAGTGAAGAAATTCATTTTATTTCGAAGCTTTTAAAAGAGGTTCAATATGGTTCAATCTCTTTAAATGATGGAAAGATTGTACAAGTTGAAAGTATGAAAAAGAAACGCTTTGATACAAAGAACCGTAGTAATAGGAATATTAACAAGGGGGACTAGTTCTGAAACTTCAGAGTTAGATGCATCTTTACATTTGGTGTATGGAAAAACGGAGTTAATTTTTTTGAAAAAATATATTGATAATTATAAATATTATAACTATAATAAATTTAAATCTAAGTAAACTTATTTGAATTATATAAAATGATCGTGATCTATATGTACAACCAAAAGCTATCCAACTATTTTTAAGTGAATGCTCGTATCTTAAAAATTAAGTATTCATATTCGATCACTTAGTCAACCAGACTACTGGAGACTTCCTGGAAAACGGGAAGTCTCTATTTTTTTCTTAGGAATTATACCCTATTAGTTTAGGAGAAAAAAGGCTTCGAATTGATTCATGAATCATACTTAGAACATGGTGGGAGATGATGTACATGTCTTTAGAATTTGATCATTCTTATAAATTAGCCAATCAGAATTATGACGTAAGTCTAAAAGCGGATGTACTAGTAATTGGAGGCGGACCTGCAGGGACATGGGCAGCCTTAACAGCTACAGAAAATGGAGCGTCTGTTATTTTAGTTGATAAAGGCTATTGTGGTAGCAGTGGTGCAACGGCCCCCTCAGGGAATGGTGTTTGGTATATACCGGAAGACCAACGAGGAGAGGCGATGAAAAGTAGAGAAGCATTAGGCGGGTATTTGTCCGAAAGAAAATGGATGGAGCGAGTGCTTCAACGTACTTTTGAAAATGTCAATCGATTAGACGAATGGGGCTATCCTTTTCCGATCGATGAACATGGGGTTAAGCATAAACGAAGCCTTCAAGGGCCTGAATATATGAGATTAATGCGAAGAAAACTAAACAAAGCCAAGATTAAAATTCTTGACCATAGTCCTGCACTTGAGCTTCTGTATGATGGCTATGGGATTGCAGGAGCTGCAGGTGTTCAAACACAGGAAAATAATCAAACATGGGCTGTCCAAGCGAATTCGATTGTTATTGCCTCTGGTGGATGTGCTTTTCTCAGCAAGGCATTAGGCTGCAATGTGCTAACAGGTGATGGTTACTTATTTGCTTCAGAAGCTGGCGCTGATTTATCCGGAATGGAATTTTCCAATGCCTACGCGATCACGCCAAAATATTCGTCCATTACGAAAACGGCTTTCTATGAATGGGCTTCATTTACTTATGAAGACGGAAGCATTATTGAAGGAGCAGGTTCTAAAAGAGGCCGCTCGGTCATTGCAAAAAAATTGTCAGAAGGTCAAAAGGTGTTCGCACAATTAGATAAAGCCCAAAATGATCATGATTTACAAAAATATATGAGAATTGCTCAACCAAATTTCTTCCTTCAATTTGACCGTATGGGGATTAACCCATTTGAGGACCGTTTTGAAGTCACCTTACGTTTTGAGGGAACGGTACGTGGAACGGGCGGTATTCGAATCACAGATGAAACTTGTGCAACCTCCGTCCCTGGCCTTTTCGCAGCAGGGGATGCGGCGACGCGGGAATTGATTTGCGGTGGTTTTACTGGGGGTGGAAGCTATAATGCGGCTTGGGCCATTTCGTCGGGGTACTGGTCTGGGGAAGCAGCAGCAAAATATGCCTTGACCTACAACCGAAACAACCATGATCGCACACTTACAAGAAAACAAGTAGTGGGAATTAATGAACACCACACACCAGGTGAAACTCTTGGTGGAAACGAATTAACTAAACTGGTTCAAGCAGAAGTCACACCTTATAACGTTAATTTGTTTAGAGCAGAAGAAAAACTTACTTCTTCTTTATTAACACTAAACAATCTTTGGAAGGAAGCAAAATCACACTTGGGAGAAAAAGATAGCGATCTTGTGAGAGTGAGAGAATCAGCGGCGATGTTAGCGACATCTCGATGGATGTACTCCGCTGCTCTACAGAGAACAGAAACTCGTGGTATGCATAAACGACTTGATTTTCCAAAAACAGATGATCATCAACAAAGACGTCTTATTACGAGTGGACTTGATGAGATACAAGTAAATTGGGATAGTCACAGTTTGGTAAACATCTAAGGAGGAATGGATCTTGATTGAAGTGTTAGTAGAAGAACGATGTGTGGAATGTAATTTATGTGTGAAGGTCTGCCCTCTGAACGTATTTGAAAAAAGGGAAAATCAACCGCCTGTGATTGCTAGACAAAGTGATTGCCAAACTTGCTATATGTGTGAACTTTATTGCCCGGCCAAGGCACTATATGTAGCGGCTGACGCAGAGGATACAGTGGATGTTTCTGCGGATGAAATAATAGAAACGGGGCTAATCGGTAGTTATCGTAAAGACATTGGCTGGGGAAAGGGCTATAAATCGACTGCCAGTCAAGACACCGCTTATAAATTTTATTTAAAATAATTGGAGAGTGTAAATAAAATAAGATGAAGAAAACATTGAAACAAAAGGGACTATTTATAATCATGATCATAATGGTTCCGGTGCAAAAATTTCAGCTGACTTGAAACTAATCTTTAAGTCTTGGACATACTCATCCAAACAAAAGAAAAAACAGTTCACTAGCCTCATAATTATATTATGAGTATATAAAAGATAATTAATAGCAAGATCATAATTTATATAGGGGGAAAGAAAATGAATAAAGTTGATGATTTAAAACTAGATTACATCATATCTGAATTAAAAAACTTAGATTACGGTTCTCTAGTGATTACTGTACATGAAGGTGAGATTACACAAATTGATACAACAGAAAAGAAACGATTTTCGTCAACGAAAAGTAATAAATTAAATCGAATTAAATACTAAACAATTTAAACAGATAGTTATGCCGAAAAATTAAGTTGAACTTATATAGCAAGGAGGATAGATTCATTTCTCCTCTTTAATATCCGTCACATACCTTTTATAGTACATATACAAACGAGGGCATATATTCAAATTATGTACTAAAATTTAAAATCGCACTTGACCTATCTGTTTAGTTTTATTAAAATGAAGAGAAAGGGAATTTCTTTGTCGACTAGACTACTAGAGACTTTAACTCTTGGCTGTTTTCATGCTCAAGAGTTAAAGTCTTTTGTATTTGGAGGGAGAGAAATATGCAATAAGTTTTAATATTTGTGGAGATAAGTCAATTATCAAAAGAAAAGCCCATGAATAATTAATTCTCATTTTAGGTTTTAAATCAGTGAGGGATTCCTATCATTTTGTTCAGCAACACATAAGGCAGAGAGCGGTTTATTTAAATAGTTAGTCAAAAATTTTTTCTCGAAAAATCATACTATGTATATAGGTTTAATTTATTTTCGTGTATCGAATACGAGTCAATTAGATTGCCATAGGCCCATTATTCAATTTGAAACCGCAGCAATAGATTCTTTGTAGAAAACCGTGTGAATTCCAATAAGCTGAAGGGATACAATTTTTCAAAGGTCCTGTTTTACCGTTTTTAAAGAAGTTTTTTATTTAAATGAATCTATAAAAGGGAGTGATTTGTGTGGGAAATGTTCTTAGAAAAGCCGTGGAAGATAGACGAAAAAAATTAATAGATAAACTGATTGCTTTTAAAATATATAAGAAAGGTGATAAACATCTTTTTGAGTTATCACTAACAGAACTAGAAAATGAATATAGAAGTTTGCGATCACATTGTCATCCGCATAATGGTTTTGGTTCTATAAAATGAACTGGTAAAAAATCATGATATGTAGGTAGTAATCTCGCTCAGTTATTCTAATCTTTATATGCTCTAGTTTCTTCAGAATAGATGGGAACAATAGAAAATTCCATTAAATGAGTAAATGGCAATTAATAAAGGAGAGAGACTGAAAGGGGAAGCTTTATGAACATTAGCGAGACCCAATTATCGGTAAATGATTATTTAGATTTATACTTATATGCGGAAAGTATAAATGACCAATTGTGGAAACAAGAAATTGTAGAAAAATTACAAAATTCCCGTAATGAAATCAGAAAAGAAATCCAATCCTTTAAGGATAAACATCTTTTGGAAAAGTATAAACATATTAATGAAGAAATTCGCATCATTTATCAGCAGTTGCGAATTCATTCTTCTAATGAGTATTTATTAGAGGAATTTAGGAGATTGAAACAACGGCGTGTTTTATTAGGTCTCCAGATCCAGTCGGCCAAACATCATTCTCCATAAATATAAGTCCACGCAAAAAAATCTTTGTGAGTTTATTCAGATGAGGAAAATCCAAAAAAGATAAAGAGAAACAAGGCTTGAAACATCTATTAACAACTGTGTTTGTATTATAATTAATTTGATTATGTTAATCGAAATGACTTTCAAAAAACTTTGTTGAAAGTTTTTTAAGAGTAGAGAAATATTAAGGATAATAAAAAGGTTGGGTCTTCCATCCTTTTTTTATTGTTCGCCCAAGCATGGTATAGTCTATAGTGTGTGAGAGTTCGGAGGTTAATCTCTGACCCAATTCCATTTATCTTTATAAGAGATGAAACCGTGCTTAAGTGAAATCCAATGTTCCTCTTTTGTTTATAATGTTTTATAGTAATGGTAGAAAAAGAATAAAATTTCTTTTATATATTACATCATTGCAGTGGATGTTTAAATTTTTTACCACTTATCAAGAAGGGAGATCTTTTATGCAAGCACATAACAAAACCGTTGTAAAATCCATGCAAATCCTTACTCTTTTCTTGAATTATCCCAAACTCACTTTTAATGAAATGATGGAACTTTCTCATATTCCGAAAACTTCTTTACATCGTATGGTTGGTTCGCTTGAAGAAATGGGGTTTTTAACAAGAGATGAAGAAGGTTATTATTCACTAGGACTATTGTTCTTGCAGTTTGGTCAACTAGTATCGGAGCGTTTGGATATTCGAACAATTGCACTTCCGATTATGAAAGAACTTCGAGATGATGTTGAAGAAGCGGTGAATCTTATTGTAAGAGATGCAAATGAAGCGATGTATATTGAAAAAATAGATACGTTGCAGCCTGTACGTTTATATACGTCGATTGGAAGGCGTTCGCCGTTGTATGCAGGGGATTCTCGAATTATACTTGCTTATTTGCCTGAAGAAGAGCGTGAAGCTTACATAGAAAATACAGAATTAAAACCAATTGCGATGGGAACAATAACAGATAAAAGTGTGCTCCGTCAATCATTAGAGGATGCGAGACAAAACGGTTACACCATTACTTCATCTGAATTAGAGAATCATACAAAAGCTATAAGTGCACCAATCTTGAATAGTCAAAATCAAATTGTAGCTGGTATTAGCATAGCGGGAATCGATGCACGTTATCAAGAAAATCGCTTGCCCGAATTAATTCAAAAAGTGACGAATGCAGCTAGACGAATTTCCTTAAAGTTAGGTTCTCAAATGTAAAAGAGTAGAACGAGTTGGATTAATTAAAAGAAAGACTATAAAAATATTATGTCTACTAAGAAGAGAGTAGTCTAACTCAATACTCTAGCCATTTTCTAAACAGAATATACTTCAAAATCGTTGAAGCATAAAGTTCAATAGTTTTGAAGTATATTATTTTTTTGAGAAATTATACTACATTGTTAGGGTTTTACTTAGTATAAATACTTGCTTCCTTCTCGGACGCTTAATTTTGGAAGCTCGTTGGATTCAATAAAGGCTCTAACAGAATCAGGATTTGTTTTTGAATATTCCCGAAGTGCCCAGCCGATTGCTTTTTGAATGAAAAATTCTTTACTTTCTTTATTTTGGACAATATAGTCGTAAAGAAGTTGTGCATCTGTCTTTTCTTTATATTTTAATTGGAAAAGGATTGCTGCTCTGTTGAGCCAAAGATGGTCTCCATAAGCCCAGCCTTTAATCGTTTGAGGGATAACTTCTGGAAAATTAGCCGCAATTTTCCCAATCGGTTTCGGTGCTAATACATCAACCGAATCCCACCACGATTTTGTAGTAATCAGCTTTTCGAATAATGGAAGATGATGTTTGTCTAACTTTTTGATAGACCGTTCGATATAGTCTAGAGCGGCGTATTGGTATTCCCTTTCTTCTAACTCCCATAAAACTTCAATAAAATCCGTCTGAAAATTTTCCTTTAATATGCCGCTTTTTTGAAAAAATTCTCTCATGAGTTCCCTTCTTCTAGGTGTTTTAATACCGAGAAAAGGGAAGTGATTTTTCATATATTTTTGCATGGGAATAGCATTTTCTTTATTTCGATTTGCTTCAAATAAATGAACTAATAAATCAATCTTCATTTGCATGCTCCTTTTAGGATAACGAGAATGTTTGATGACCCAATTCTTTGTTTCTATTTTAAAGGGGAATCATGAATAATCCAAATTGTAGTGGGTTTAACTCATTTGATGATGAAGTCGACTCTTTATGGAGCTATTGATTTTTTTTGATATTTAGGATATTCAAATTAAGAAATAGTACCTCCTTGTTTACATCTCACGTTAGATTTTAAAATGATGAACATAAAGAGTGGTTAACAGATTATATTCCAAAATTAATTATCATTAGAAGTTAGAGTTATATTGGAATGCTTATCGTTCCTTGCTTCTTTATTTTTGACTGTATTCTAAAAAATTTGATAAGATAGGGGGAGTTTAAATTACATAGTAAAGGAAGAGACGCTTGAAAAAATCAGTTAAAATTCTTCTTGGATTTTCAGTAATTGTAATGGCTTTTTTATTATTTATCGTTTTTAAAGGAGTTAGTAATTCTAGTGAAACAATAGAGTCTGCAGAAGTGCCAAAAGAAATGAGTTATTTAAAAGATACGGAAAAATTATATACCGTTAAAGAGTATAGTGTTAAGAAAGAGCGATATATCGAATATGAAGAACATTATATTGGGAAATCTCAAGAGTTTGATACATGGTATGGTGCAGATACTTATTTAGAAACAGAAAATGAAGCAGGATTATTTTATGGCAGCGATAAAGTGCTAGCATATCCGGTAGAAAAGGGAAAAGAGTGGACGATTGATTCTTATACTTTTACAATTGAATCTGTAGATAAAACGGTTACAATTCCAGCTGGTACCTTTGACAATGTAGCAGAAGTGAAAACAATTCAAAAAGGTGCGGAAGAGTATAGCATCACATACTATGCAAAAGGTGTCGGTCAGATTTTAAGGGAATCAGTTGATGCCAATGGTAAAAAGACTATGAGATTTGAACTTCAAGAAATTAAGGAGAAAAAGTCTAAAGAGGATGCTGCTCAATAAGACGTATTACAAAAAATATAACTACAATAAAAGCGTAAATTCGTATACGAATTTACGCTTTTATTGTGTCCTTAACAGAGAGCAAGATGGGAGACTTACTAACCCTGTTATTTTAGTGGGAAATAGTACTTGTCCTGAATTCCAAACTACAGCATAGAATGATGTAGAAAGGAATCTTTATCCAAGGAGGGTACTATGTTTACAGTAATTGAAAAAGCGGTACTGATTATGGGAGCATTACGATTTCTTTCCGCAAGTATTGAAATGGTTGCAGCAATGCTTATATTTAAATTTAATGATATTGAAAAAGCGTTAATCATTAATAGCTCATTAGCTATGGTAGGACCTATCATTTTAGTTGTAACAACAACCGTTGGATTAATAGGTGTTGCTGAAAAACTATCCTTGTTTAAAATATCGTGTATTTTTTTAGGGGTCGTATTAATTCTTGTTGGAATAAAAAGTAGATGATGGTGAAGGCGTTAGTTTCAGTTTGTTTTCTGAAAAACATCGTCTTGCTTGCTTTCTACATAATGAAGCGGCATCGTTTCCTTAATTTTTTACCTATCCATTTTATGTATCCAATACATAAAATGGATAGGTAGCTGTAATGACAGCCCGTTCTTGTTAAACTTCGATAATAATCGGAAGAATCATCGGCTTTTTCTTTGTTTGACTATATACATACTGTCCAACGGATTTTTTAATACTTTGTTTCATTACATTCCATTGATATCTGTTCGCTTCTTGTAAGTCGTTAACAGTTGTTTTAACAAGTCGATTCACTTCTCTTAGAAGCTCCTCAGAATCTCGTGCATAGACAAAGCCGCGGGAAATCGTGTCAGGGCCAGAAATGATTTTTCTTTCCATTTTACTAAGAGTAACTACAATGACTAGCATACCGTCCTCAGAAAGCTGTTTACGATCTCGTAACACGATATTCCCAACGTCACCAACACCTACACCGTCTACATAAACATTCCCAGAAGGTATCTTTCGAGTTTGACGAGCAACTTGGTTATTAATGTCAATGACATCACCATTATTAATGATAAATGTATTTCCTTGTTCTACGCCAACTGATTCAGCTAATAAACGGTGATGATGCAGCATCCTAAACTCACCATGAATTGGAATGAAATATTTAGGCTTCATTAGCGTAAGCATCAGCTTTAATTCTTCTTGATAGGCATGTCCAGAAACGTGCATACCTGTTACACTTCCAGATCCGTAAATCACGTTAGCCCCTAATTGATATAAGTTGTCTACAATACGCGAAACACTTCGTTCATTTCCTGGTATCGGACCTGCCGCTATAATAACTGTATCCTGAGGTAGAATGTCTACATCTCGATAATTTGAGCTGGATAGACGGGAAAGGGCGGCCATCGGCTCCCCTTGGCTTCCTGTGCATAGGATAGCTACCTTCTCAGGAGCCATTTCGTTTACTTGCTGCGCTTCAATTAGCATCCCATCAGGAACTTGTAAATAACCACGTTCCATCGCGACGGAGACGACATTCACCATCGTTCGACCAAGCAATGCAAGCTTTCGATTTGTTTTTTGTGCAGCATCTACTACTTGTTGAAGGCGATTAACATTAGAAGCAAAAGTAGAAATAATGACTTTCCGCTCAGCTTTCCGGAAGGCTTCTTCAATATGGCCGCCTACAAGTTGCTCCGATGGAGAAGAGCCAGGGCGTTCAGCATTCGTACTTTCGGATAATAGAACTAATACACCTTGTTTGCCGATGTCAGCCATTTTATGAATATCTGTATACTGATTATTCACAGGAGTTAAATCGAATTTGAAGTCCCCAGTATGGACGACGACTCCTTCCGGTGTATGAAAGACAATGCCTAGACAATCAGGGATACTATGGCTAGTTCTAAAAAAGCTTACACCAGTCTGTCCAAAATCAAAATGTGAATCTTCATCAATTTGAATCAATTTGCTATCTCGCAGCAGTCCATGTTCTTTTAATTTTAATTCAATTAAACCAAGTGTAAAGCGTGTAGCATAGATAGGTACATTTAATTCTTTTAGGAAATAAGGGATTCCTCCTATATGATCTTCATGCCCATGTGTAACAATTAATGCTCGAATTTTATCCTCATTCTCTTGTAAATAAGTAATATCAGGGATGATTAAATCGATGCCTAATAAATCTTCATTTGGAAATTTAGAACCGCAATCAATGATAAAAAGATCGTTTGCATATTGAATCACATACATATTCTTACCAATTTCATTTACGCCCCCTAAGGCGAAAATAGATAATGCATTCTCTTGCATAGTCATATTTATATCCTCCTACTTTCAATCGATATTCTTACTATTTCCTTTTATAATTCTTTTATAAATGACAGTGGATATAATTTATGAAAGCTACGCAAGCTATGGCTAACTTCCATATTGGAGCACTAAATAGGAAAGCACGAAAAACAAGGAGAGTGGCTGATTTAATGAAAGAAATACATCAAACAAGATATTGTGAAACGTGTGAAAAGGAAACAGAACATGTTGTAAGAGAAGATGCAACGGAAATAAGTTATATGTGCAATGAATGTCACCATGAACAAGAGATTATTAAAAATTTTTTTTAGCAATCACTTAGAGAAAAACGCCTCTTTTGCAACTACATATTTTATACATGAGTACCCCTATCTAAATATTTAAAGTAGGGGATTTTCCCATTTGTTAATCTGAGATAAAAGTAAGTGTACAATGTTATGTCCTATATACGACTGGGCTAAACTAGAACATATGTTGATGATCTCTACAAAAAAGGATGGTGCTATCTATGGCTGATTATGTTACAAAAAATCGCTTTATATATTCAGCACGTAATTTATGGTCAGGCTTTCTGTTTGGTCTTGGTTTAGTGGCTTTTTTTGATGAAGTGGTTTTTCATCAACTCTTGCATTGGCATCACTTTTATGACAAATCTACAACTGCTATCGGACTTGTCTCAGATGGTTTATTTCATGCTTTTAGCTGGTTTGCAACAGTCGGTGGGTTGTTTATGCTTGCTGACCTTCGGAGACGCCGTGCATTATGGTTCACTAGGTGGTGGGGAGGCTTATTTTTTGGTGTAGGTATCTTTCAACTATATGATGGAACGATTCAACATAAGGTCATGCGGCTTCATCAAATTCGTTATGACGTAGATATCTTTCCTTATGATTTAACTTGGAATAGCATTGCTCTTGTTCTAACTATAATTGGCCTTATTTTAATTACTCATACACAACGTATCCAAAAACCAGAAGAGATGGTTTCACATGAATAGTCATAATCACTCCTATGTCTCTACTAATCCTATGTCTTATGCAAATGGCGAGGGAGTTCAGTTTGTTTTGGCATTCCTATTTGTACTAGCATTTGTTATGTATATTGTTGCTGCGATTCAATCAATTCGTCGTTATAAGACATGGCCATTATATCGGATTATCTTATGGAGTTTGGGGATCGTCTTAGCTTTTTCGGCAGTTTTCGGCCCTTTAGCGGCACGTGCCCATAATGATTTTACTGCACATATGATTGTTCATTTGCTTTTAGGAATGCTTGCACCACTTTTTCTTGTGTTAGGGGCGCCTATGACTTTACTATTACGAACATTGAATGTATCCTTAGCAAGACGTCTTTCGCGTATACTAAAAAGCCGACCTGTATGGATATTAATGAATCCTATTGTGACCTCTTTTCTTAATATTGGAGGCCTATGGATACTTTATACGACGGATTTATATATGATGATGCACAATAATCTCTTTTTTCATATAGTGATTCATTTGCATATATTTTTAGCTGGCTACATATTTACTGCGTCTATGATTTATGTTAGTCCGACCCCGCATTCATTTAGCTTTGTCTACCGTGCGTTTGTGCTTGTGCTCGCTTTAGCTGGTCATAATATTTTATCTAAGTATATGTACGCTCAACCACCTAATGGTGTACCCCTAGCTCAGGCGGAAATGGGCAGCATGTTAATGTATTACGGAGGGGGTTTGGTTGACTTCTTTCTTATTTGGATATTTATCTCGCAATGGTTTAAAGCAACACGACCTCAAGCAGTTATCTTTAATGAAAACGCCGCTGAATAGCAGGCGTTATTTTTATGTTATTCTTTTATATTCGTATAACGCAGAACGAAGAGCAGTCAGTCAAATTTATTTTTTGATGTATGAAATAGTTCGCTAGTTTAAAATAGAAGTAGTAGTTTCAGTAAACGGTTTATCGAATGGAGTGACTATATTGAAGAGAATAAAGATTGCCTTATTGCATTTATTGCCAATTGTAGGGGATATAAGATATAACCAAGAATTGATTGAACGTTCTGTAAAGCTTGCGTCGAATAAAGAGGTAGACTGGATTATTACGCCTGAGCTTAGTGTAAGCGGATTACAATTTCGGCGCAGGATTGGAATAGATTGGATTGAGTGTCAACCCAATTCATGGATGAACCGTTTTTGTCAATTAGTAAAATCTATTGATACAACAGTCTTTCTAGGTAGTCCTGAAAAGGGGGAAGATGGAAAGTATTATAATTCAGTATTTGTGATTGATTCAAACGGTCAAATAATAGGGAAGCAAAGAAAGATTAATGTTTTATCGGATGGTTGGTCTACAGCCGGTAAAGTAATTGAGCCCATTATAATAGATGATATACACGTAGGGATTATGATTTGTGCAGATGCCTATACAACCAATGTTGCTGAGCCATTATATCAGAAAGGTGCAGAAATCATTATAGCACCGGCTTCATGGGGACCGGGATTACATGGTCCGAATGGAGAGTGGGAGCAAAGATCCATTGAGACAGGATTGCCCATTATCGTTTGTAACCGTACTGGAGAAGATGAAACCGTTAGTTTTTGGCAAGCGGAAAGTTCGCTTATTAAAAACGGTGAACGAATTTTCACTCATCAATCTAAACAATCAGCTATTATTACGTTTGAATGGGATATAGAACGACAACAATTACATTCCGCTCAGATAGAGGTCGAGTATATAGAGTGAAAATTTTTTTATATAATAGATAGGCTGAAAGATGTGTGTAACCTCGGTTTCAAGTGATGGAAAGACTGACCATTATAATGTATAAATTTCATATAACGGTAATTTTGAAGTCAGGTTAAAAAGTGTAGACGTGTCCTGAGAGTTTCGATATAGTAAAGCAACAATCATCTATTTGAAGAGTGAGGAATGAATATGAAGTCGTTTTATACATTTCTAATGACTTATCGACAACCGAAAGAGGTTGATGCAATTACTAAATTTGCTAATCATGCTTTTTTGGATCATAGTTTTCCAAAGCAATCGGTTGACTACGATGAGCTAAGCCGCTATTTAGAAATGAATGTGGATTATTTAGAAAGTATGTCTGTTTTTGATGAGGCATGGGATATATACATGCAATCCGAAGAAGGGCTATGGTGAAATGTCCTATAGAGGAAGAGCTATTTTAAAAATTATAGCAGATGAGTAATTTTGCATCGCTTTATGTTAAATATGTGGAATTCTCTATCGTACTTACGAAGAAAGCGCAGTCTAAAGGTTGAAAGCACAATCTTTAGATTGCGCTTTCTTTATGTGTAATTTGGGAGAATGCCTACCTTTTTCTATTAACGTCTATCCTTATTGAAGCATATACTTTAGTAACTACTCGGTAGGGGACCATTTGAGGAGATGTCGCTGATGGGAAAGAAAAAGGAGCCGAAGTTTAAGGTTGGTGATACAATCATCATCAAAATGTATGGGACAGTCGGTAAAATTACAGATGTTATCTTTCTATTTTTATTGGTCATATGTTATCATTTTAATATGACACATTGGGGGGATACGAAATGGCATTGGCTGCGATTTATTTACGTTTATCAAGAAACGAAGAACAATTAGATATTGAGGAAATTTTAACAAATCATCGAAATGCTCTTATCAAACTTGCGAAGCAACATAAGTTAACATATGACGTTTATCAAGAAATTTCCAGTGGTGTCAACACACAAAGGCCTCAATTGAATCAATTGCTAAATAAATTAGATGAATACGATTATCTTTTGGTAATGGATATTGACCGGATTTCCCGTGACAATGCCTATGCGGAACAAATTAAAACGATGCTAATAGCACATGACATTAAAATTTTGACACCACAAGGGGCAATTGATCTAACTCAAGAAAGTAATGAAATGTTATATTCATTCCAGGCGATGTTGGCAAATTTTGAGTATAAGCAAATCAAAAAGCGTTTGGGAAGAGGTCGATTGGCAGCGGCAGAACAGGGAAGATGGACAATGAGTAATAAGACACCATTGGGATATGAAAAGGACGAAAATCAAAGATTAGTCATTGTGGAGGATGAAGCAAAAATAATTAGGTACATATTTCAAAAGACTTTAGAAAGAGTTAGTTCAAACGAAATTGCCAAACAATTAGATATGCTCGGCTGGAGGAGTAGAAATGGAAAGGTCTTAACGACTTCCCATATCTCATCAATAAGAAGAAATGTTGTTTATTATGGAGTAGTCCAAGCTCGTAGAAGGGTAAATGGGAGAGTGGTTGATGAAGTATTTGTTGAAAATGCTCATGAACCAATCATTTCAAAGCAACAATGGTTAGAAGTTCAAAAAATACTTGAAGAAAACACAACAGGAAATTTCTTTAATAAAAGGAAAGTAACCCGAAAACTTCAAAACCTAATTTATTGTAATTGCTGCGGAAGAAAAAGATACATCCAAATCGATGGGAACGGAACTGATTTTATCAAATCTTGTTATTACAAAATAAGTAATAATACATGCAGAGATAGGGGACATAAGTATCTTCCCGTGGAAGATTACGTAATTAATAAGGTAAAAGAAAAGAAGGCGGATTTTGAAAAGACCGTTCAGAAATTAAAATCTCTTGATACTACGGATGAAGAAAATAAAATACTATCTCAAATGGACTCATTAGAAAAGCAATTAGAAAGATTTGAAAAGAGACGGAGAAATTTAACAATAATGAGAGCTGACGGAGAAATAAGTAAGAGTGATTTTCTTATAATGAGTGAAGAGAACGAGGAACAAATCAAACAGGTTAAGCAACAGCTTGAATTAGCTAATATTCAATTAAAAAACTTGAATAATACAGATAAAGAACAACAAGTGTTAGAAGGCATTATTAAAAAAATAGATACGATGGAGGCACTTGACTCCGAAAACTGTAATATTTTCCTAAAAACGTTCATAAAAAAAATCTGGTTCTCAACCAATGCGATTGCAAATCATAATACTAAAAAAGATGTTCCGGAAGTCACAATTGAAATTGAATGGCTCTAAAAGGCCGTAATTGCCTATATTAGTCTATGGTTAATATTTCCCTAGACTTTTTCTTTTGGAGAAAGCTTCTGAGCTTACTAGGCGGGAAACCAGTTGAATTTATGGAGTTCATGCCTCCGGCTGAACTCGAGTGCCTTTATTAGCAGTAGCAAGTTCTTTCAGAGAATGATAAGTTTATTTTCATCGAGCCGATTAAGTGCCGGGTGAAGTAAAGGAATTAACTAAACAAATGAATATAAATGGTAAGGGCATAAGTAACAGAGGGATAAAGCCAAAAGGTGATAGTTGGTATCAGAGCAGCAGAACCAACAGAAAAAAACAAAACAAGATCTAGTCCGGCACGGTAGCGGTCCAGGTCATGCTCGGTTTAACTGTACGTATGTGAACAACGTCTTCTCATCATTTCACCTCAGCCTATCAGCATTGACAGGAGGAGGCTAATTTTATACGTTAATAATCGTCCTCAAATAAATAAAAGTGTAATTGTGCTGACTCTTCCTGCTCGCTTCATTTAATAAACACATGGATTAAGCCTTTTTTCTGACCAGGGAAGAGGACTTTATCTTGTTCTAATTACAATCCCTCCTTTGTTGTTGATACTCTAGGAAATTGTTAAAAATGAAGGGCGATAATGTTTCTGTTTGTACCTAACTCTTTTGGGTGTCATTGTTCATTGTCCATCTATTTCCAATTAACATTATGGAAATAGATGATATAATTTTTATGGAATAGTTACATTTATTTCACATAATACATTTTTATTACACCAGGAGGACACATAATGAGCAATGTTGAGAGGTTTAAACTGTTTTTAGAAGAAAAAAATTTATATATGGAAGAATTTAATCCTGAAAGCGGCGTTACTTTTTTTCGTGTAGAGCAAAGTTTGGAAAACGGTGGAGATATAACTTTATTAATAGCATTTAATGACATGTTTGTTGAGGCTTTTGCTACAAATTATATCAAAGTAGATAACCCTCTTAGGAAAGAGAGAATTTTAGAATTAATTAATGATTTAAATACAGAATTTAGATTTGTTAAATTTTACCTCGCAGAAAATAGTATAAATGTACAATCTACAAATTTTAATGGAGAAGTATTTTCACCTGTAGACGCTTTTGAGTGTTTAATCGCTGTTTTAAGAGCTGCGGACGAAGCATACCCAAAATTCATGAGGGCGCTTTGGGGATAACTTTATAAATAGAAAAAGATGTCTAAAAGCTATTTAGTTTAAGACATCTTTTTATTTAGCAAAGTTTAATATGGATTAATGATAGAAAAGGAGAACTAGATAAAATGATTATTCTTATAGTGATTATTATAGTATTATATTTTATTTTCAATAGCGGTGGTGATTCGTCATCAGAAGAAATAACTAAGAATTTAGACCATAATTCAAATAGCAGACGACCAAAAAATATTGCTGTAGAAGATTTTATTGTTTCTGATATTATCAAGCGTAAGGGAATTGATTATGAGATTACTAAGATTACTAATGGGAGTGATCCGAATTTACTCATAATCGATTTGAAAAAATTACAAGATTGTACAACATTAAAGTTGGCTTTTACAAAAACAAAAAAATATACACTTATTAATGGGGTCTATATACGAAGGGACAATACAGTGAACAGTTATCACAGCAAAAAAGAGCAAATACATAGTGGTGCTGAAAACTTTCAAAATAGTGGAATCGTTAATCGAGTAGACTTGGACGTTAAAAATGATATAAAAATAGATAGAAGAAGTCCTAATCATAATCAAGAAGAAATAAATTATATAAAATTGGATAAAGTTAAAAAGCCAATTCAACAAAAGTCCAAAAGTAAAACAAACCAAGCGTTTAGTCCAAAAACAATAAGTAATAATGAAGTAATTAAGGGGAGATTAACAGTTTCATCCGTTAATATTGCCGAAAATGCTATTTTAAATACCTTTAATAATAACTTACTGAATACTCCGTACCAAATAAAATTAGAAACTTCTAGGAGAAAAAACCCTTCTTTCGGAAACTACTGGGATTATAAGGTGGTGGAAATTAACACTGGTTTTGTAGGAATTATTAACCAGGAAGAAATGCTTGATGCAATGAATAAATTTAATAAAGATTATTTTGAAATGGGCCTTAATATATTCGGTAAGAAAAAGGAATTTCATCCAAGTGATAAAACTAATTTTCAAAAGTTTATTAATAGTAACATAGACTATTATGTTGATTTAGTGGTTAGTGCAGGTAAATATAATCCGGAATTTGAAGATGTAATAAACGTTGCTTTAGGGGAAGTTATTACATTAATGACAGAAACAATTGCAATATTTATTGACGAGCGCTTAACCAATTCATTAATTAATAAGGCTAAACGATAAGTAAACAAGTAAATAAAATCCTAGTTTAAAACCCACCGGTACTCCATGTGTTGCCACATGCACATTACACATGTGGAGTGCTGTTCACTACTTGTACGGAAAGATTAATAAGAAATGTAACAGTGAGGTAAAGAGCTTTTTCATTTAGAAAGGCTCTTTAGTGTTATGAAGGTATATATATAAGTGTAGCAGTAACTTTGGCTATCTGTACTAAGCATTTGGGATACAAGGAGTGATCTCTACGCTGCCAGCGTGGTCGGTGTATTTTCTTGTAATGACCTAAAGTATCCGAGAATGGCTTTATATCAAGGTTTTTAGGGTGTTTGTAAGTTTTGAAATGAACTCTAATGTCCGGTAGTTTTCTATAGTGTGTGACCAAAATGTTACCAATGGGTGACCAGTAACTTAGGTTTAAATATACACCTAGTGTATATAACAGAAACAGAGTGGAGTTTTGAGATGTGATGGTATGCTAAAAAATAAGTAACAACAAAATTTACCTCGGTTTTCCTTTTGAAATCATGTTTTTCTGAAATCGGTTTGACACCGATTACCGGTATCTTTAGAAAAAATGGAGTTTCTTTTAAAAGAGATAAACCACTCATAAAAGTTGATATATCAATGTTTGTGGGTGTTTTTGTTTTTATGGGAAAAAGGGATGGAAAAAGTGGGTTTTAAATACTTTTTATATAAGTATTTTCTTATTAATTTCCAGTAAATTATCTTTCTACTTTTTGGGTCCGGAACGAAAAAACGTTTAATGATATTGAAAGTAAAACAATGGTAGACGAATAAGTAATCCAAAATTTATTATTTAGCAAACGGGTCAGATTGTTAAATAGGAGTTCAAGTCATTTATTGGTATCTGAGTTAAGGTTGTTTGGGATTAATTAGAGTGAACCGTAGCACAAGTGATGGCAAAGCAAATAATTGAGGTTACTCTGGATAAACATGTGTTTATATTAATTAAATAGCAATATGCATGGATTTTTCTAAGTTGTTAAAAAACTTACTTTTAGCTATTATTAACTAAGGGGAAATAGGGTAAATATTACCTAAGAAAATATACAATGAGGAGAGGAAAAATAAATGCAATCGTCGGGAGAACCTATTAAGTCTGTTGTTGAATATTTGGAGCGTATCAAAAGTGTATATGGAGGTAAAGACTTACTTTGGTTTCGAGGCCAAGCCAAAGATTATGAAGAATTAATACCGAAGTTATTAAGATCAGAAAAAGGCCTTGAACTAGAGGAAAGTTTATATTACCGATTTCAGGCGAAAGCTATTCCAATGTTGGACAAGGTACCAAATACATATTTTGAATGGCTATTTGTTATGCAACATTATGGAATTCCCACAAGATTATTGGATTGGTCAACTGATGCTTTAATCGCTCTAGCTTTTGCGGTTACGAGTAGAAAGGAATATCATAAAGATGATAACGCAGTGGTATATTGTCTTGAACCTTATAAATTAAATACTGAATTTAATGAAATGTACGATAAGCCATCTAAATTAATTCCTAATATTATTATGAATGAGATAGACCAAAACTTTAGCTATAAGTCACAGAATCATTACAGGTGGCCCATTGCTTGTATCGGGCCATTAAACAACACAAGGATAGTTGCACAGAAAGGTGTTTTCACATTATCCCCAATTAGAAGAGAGAATTTTTCCCTAAAAGGATTGGCACATTCCTCTCAATTTTTAACAAGTATTGACGTACATAAAGGCCATATTGAGCAAATTACAAATGAGTTGGCTATGTTAGGTATTAGAGAAAGTAGTCTATATCCTTCTTTGGAGAATTTATCATTTGAAATAACTCAAGAATTTAATTTATAAGGAGGAGATTACATTGTTTGAAATTATCCCGACACGAACAGAACCTAATCAGACGATTTTTGACTGGTATAAACGAAAAGAAAAAATAAACTTCAATCCACCGTATCAAAGAGTCAGTGGATTATGGGATTTAAGCGGAAAACAGTTATTTATTGATTCATTGATCAACGGTTTCGATATTCCGAAATTCTATGTTCATAGAATGCTGTCTACTGAAAAAGGGTATTTATACTCAATAGTAGATGGAAAACAAAGAATGCAAAGTATCTTTGATTTTATTGGGAATCAATTTCCTCTATCAAAGGATTTTGTGTTGTATGAGAATGGGTCGGATAAGCTTGCGGGCAAGTATTATGAGGAAATAGCTTCTTCTTATCCAAAGATAATAAATCGATTTGACCAATATGTACTTGATGTAGTTCAAATAATTACAGAAGATGAAGAATTGATTAGAGAATTGTTTTTGAGGCTTAATGAAGGGGTTAACTTAAATAATTCTGAGAAAAGGTTATCGAAAAACAGTTATTTAAATGAAAAAATAAAAGAAATTGTAAATACAAATAAATTTTTTGAAATGATTCAATTTAAAAATCGGAGATATGAACACGAAGAATTGCTTACAAAAATCGTGTTGCTAGAACACGAAGAAGAATTCGTGTCTTTGAGTAAAACAAATCTAGATAAGTTAATTGAAAGATATGTTTATTCTGATGAAAAGATTGATCGAACTTTATATTCAGTAAACTCGTTGTTAGAAGATATGACTGAAATCTTTGAGGGAAGAGAACCTATTCTATCCCAAAAGTCCATTATCCCAATTTATTATTTATTTGTTAAAAGAAATTACCGTGGGAATAGTAAACAAATTGCTGAATTTCTCATAACTTTTGAAGATATAAGGTATGAAAATAGAAAATTAGATATATCTCATTCAAACCCAATCCTTATTGAATTTGATCGACTAAATCAGCAGGGGGCAAACTCAAAAAATTCAATAAAGAAGCGCTATACAATCATTGAGGATTTTTATAATGTATTTCTAACTGGAAAAATTAAAATTAATGCAGTAACTGAGTTGAATGATATAGATTTAGATGAATAAAATTTTAAATTGCCTAGACATGAATATTAAATGGCTAGGCTTTTTCTGTGAAAAGAACCTAATTAGGAGCACTTCACAGGTGGTTTAAGGATCGGATAGAATATTATTTGGTATCCCAGCAATTATAATAACAGGGCAGCCAATGCGGTAAGTGCTTGAACCGCATGGACATTTCTTAAGGAATCAATGTGAAGGTCATTTAGGAGCGGTTAGGGCACAGCAACATAAAAGTGACGCTTGATACGTATTCGCACGTTTCTCTTATTATACAAGAAGAAGTGGCCTGTAAGCTGGACGAAACTATCAAGTAATAGGTAGGAGGTGTGACCGGACCGTTATCAAATCGTTACCAAAGAGCTATTTAGCTAAAATTTGAATGTGAGAAAGTGATAACGGGAAAACCTTGAGAGATCAAGGTTTTCCCGTTTCTTTTATAATACGGAGCATAGGCACTCACACCCCTGATTCTACGCTGCCAGCGTGGAAAGCGAAGTTTCCTATAGTTTGTTAACATGCTCATAAATGACTTTATATCACGGTTTTCAGGAGATTTCCAATGATTAAATGAACTGTAGTTTCAGGTAGTTTTCAGTAGTTTGTGACCAATATATTGTTTTAAAAATGTAAATTATAATTGCTTTGAGATGTAGTGGTATGCCAAAAGTTAATATAAGTGAGTTTTTTTCCGGTTTACAAACAGGAGATTAAAATTGAATAATTGGATTTGGACCATTCGATAAAAAGTAATTAAGTGGCCTAAATAATACTGCAATTGAAATAGTATTTGTTGATCCAAAAAGCTAATTTTTTAGCCTAGAGGAGAAGGTTCCTCTAGTTTTTTTACATTGATTAGGATGTGGAGTAAAGTTTACACGTATCCATATGAATCGTACTTTAGATTGTAAAACATGTCACTTAAACTAAACCAGCTAATAGTTTGTTAATATTTTACAATTTAAAGATTGAAATCGTAGATGATATACTAAAAAGCGCATACCAAATAACTTTCGGTTTTCTTTCGGATGGGGGGCTTTGACAGGTTAGAATAATTTTATAGAGTTACATTAAAATTTATTCAAGATATAATGGAGGAAATTTTATGAATATCTTAAAAAAGAAAATTTTTATAATCTTAGCAGTGTTATTGTTTTCTATAGTAATAAGTAATCCCAATGTATTAGCTAATAGTAAAAAGCAACTTGCACAGTTAGTGATGGAGCATGAAGATAAGATAAACAATTTAATAAAGGATGTTGATATTCTTAAGAAAGAGACGCAAACCACTAATGAAGTTTTAACTGAAGAGACTAAACAGGCACTTTTAAAAGAATATAGAGGCTCAATGCAATATTTAATAACTCCAGAGGATGAAGATAAAATTAAAATAGTAGAAACGAAAATTGTGGAAAAAGATGGAGAATATGTTTTTCAGGTTTATACAGAAGGTACAGCAGGATATACTCATAGTCCAGAAAATGTTTGGAGTTTTGAACCAGGAAAAGTCATAGCATTTAACACTGCCCAAAATTTTAACACGATTAATACGATGTATAATGTGGATTTATCTCTTGAGTTTTATCATAATGGTGAACAAGTTAAAATGTTCGCTCGTCCATAAATTTCAAAAAAGTATATAAAGTATTTTTAGAAAATAAGCGACAACCATTTGAGTGTCGCTTATTTGTTTAGACCTTACTCTTTAACTTTTGCGCAAATAGTCGATCGTGGTACACATGTCACTTTAACAATATCATTAACGCTTAATCCATTTGATTCCCATTCCGTATAGTATACAGCTTTAAAGTCTTCTTAGCGTCATTCTCAGCCTTTTCTAATTTATTAGTTTTTCTAGGTGTACAGTCAGTTATTCTTTTATATTCCAAAGGGAAAAAATTATCCGTATTTGCCCTGAATGTACTCGACAATGAGGAAAAAGAGATAATTCTTCATGATAATAAGAGAACGGGAATATTGAGAGGTATATTAAATTCTGAGCTTATTAAAGGAAAACATTACATTTTTTATCATAATATACTTTACTAAAGCCATTAGAATAAGTGGAGAAAAATACATCTTTCTAGTGACGTTAAGTAGAAATATCGAAAATGAGGTAAATTGGACTGAACATGTTAAAAGGATTGGAAGTACTTATATTGAATGACAATGGATTAAAAGTGGAATATGAAAATAAAGTATGATAACATTTCTTTGATTACAGGATATTCAAATAAGGAATTGTTTATTAGGTAGTAAAAACATAAAGAAATTATTAAGCATTCGGGTAACCGATTGCTTTTTTAGTTTAGAAAGAGGGGAGAATGTAAAAAACTAGAACTATTTTGTTATTATTTGAGATGTTATTATTTACTTAGCCCTCGCTTTTAGCTTTTAAAATTATTGGTTAATTTTACCCATTGTAAGAAGCAATTGTTATAATAGGTAATAGGGATTGTAAAGGGTAGGTAGTAGAGTCAATTGAAAGACTTCTCTATCACATAAATAAATTATATATAGAAAAGATTATCTGAAGGTGTCATAATGCGTACAGATTTAGTGAGAAAAATAGAGCAGGAATTGAAAAGTATTTCGTCCAAATATTATAAGATACTTCTTGTTTGCGAGCATCAAAAAGGGAATTCTGTTCAATACATAGGTCAGAGCGGGAATTTTCCTGTTTTAAACATTAGTTTACTGCTAAGTGAGAAACTAAAGGAGTACCCGAGAAAGCGGATGACAAATCGAGTCCATGCTTTGTTGAGTGATATTTTGAAGGAAACAAGCAGTGATGTAATCTGTTTAGAGCACATCGAAATATTGTTTGACCCAAATCTTAATCAAGATGCGATTCAACTTTTGCAATCTTTCAGTAGAAACTATACTCTAATTGTTTCTTGGAGAGGCACATACAATGGTAAAAAGTTTACATATGCAGTACCTGGACATCCTGAATACTATGAGTGTTCGGATTTTGATGGGACCATAATTACATGAAAAAGGGGAATATTTAGATGAAGTACCGGGAATTAGTTCAATTTGAACCAATTGAATCTGTTATACAGTTGACAGATGCAAATGATAAAGAACGAGCATATCAGCTTATTGATACATATGTTATTTCTGAAAGAATGTCTGAACAGCTAGACGAAGCAGTTATTGAACAACTACAATTTCATCGGCCAGTAGACAACAAAGGATTGTTTATTGTCGGTAACTATGGAACTGGTAAATCGCATTTAATGAGTGTCATTTCAACAATTGCAGAGCTAGAAGGTGCAAGCAATCATATTCAAGATGAACGAGTCGCTAAAAAGGCCAAGGAGATTGAAGGACAATTCAAAGTCATTCGTACAGAAATTGGTAGTGTTCGTACATCTTTACGTGATATCTTGTGTGAGGCAATAGAAGAAGGTCTATATGATATGGGGGTGGATTTTAAGTTTCCGCCTGTAGATCAAGTACGTAATAATAAAGATTCGTTGACAGAAATGATAGGACTGTTCCATGAGGTATATCCTGAGCACGGACTTCTACTTGTAGTAGACGAGCTTTTGGATTACTTGAGAAGTCGGAAAGAGCAGGAATTGACTTTGGATCTTGGGTTCTTACGAGAAGTTGGGGAAGTTTGTAGTAAAACACGTTTGCGTTTCATTGCGGGTATCCAAGAAATGTTGTTTGACAATCCGAAATTTAGTTTCGTGGCTGATTCACTTCGTCGTGTAAAAGAGCGTTTTGAACAAGTTCGTATTGTTCGAGAGGATATCGCATACGTTGTATCGCAGCGTTTGCTCAAGAAGGATGAAAAACAGAAAGCTTTAATACGAGAACATTTAAGTCAATTTACTTCTTTGTATCATCGCTTGAATGAGGATTTAGATACATATGTTAATTTATTTCCTATTCATCCAGCGTACTTATCTACTTTTGAAAAGGTAAACGTGGCTGAGAAGCGGGTGGCCTTAAAGACGATAAGTAGTGAAATTAAACGAATACTTGAAGAAGATGTACCAGAGGGAGCACCCGGTCTAATTTCTTACGATAGCTATTGGAAATTTATTGAGGAGGACCCTTCTTATAAAAGTAATCCAGATATCCGTGAGGTCCTAGATAAATCACGTCTTTTAAAGGATCGTATTCAAAATGCCTTTACTAAAAAAATGTATCAACCAATGGCTATCCGAATTGTTAACGCTTTGGCTGTGTACCGTCTTGCAACAAGTGATATTTTCGATAAGGTTGGCTTGACTCCTGATGAGCTTCGTGATGATTTGTTTTTGTATTCGACAATGAGCTTAGACATGTTATTAGAAGACGATAACCCGTCGGATTTTCTAAAAACAACTGTCGAGGCTGCGTTGCGTGAGATTTTAAAAACAGTTAGTTTCCAGTATATATCTACGAATGAAAGCAATGGACAGTACTTTTTAGATTTGAAAAAAGATATTGCCGTGGATGACTTAATTGAACAAAAAGCTGAGACAATCGAAGACGATAAGTTAGATAGCTATTATTATGAAATTCTTAAACAAGCAACACAAGTGGCGGACAATACGTATGTGACGGGATATAAAATTTGGAAACATAATCTTCCATGGGAAGCCCATAAAGTAACCCGTCAAGGCTACTTGTTCTTTGGTGCACCGAATGAACGCTCGACAGCACAGCCTGAAAGAGATTTTTACATTTATATGCTAAAGCCGTTTAGTGATGTGAAGTTTAAAGATGAGCAAAAATCAGATGAGGTCTTTTTCCAACTTGCAGTGAAAGAGGAGCAATTTGTCCATTTACTGAAAATGTATGCCGGAGCAAGAGAGATGGAGATTTCAGCAACATCTGCTACGAAACGATTATATGAGTCGAAATCAGCTTCTTTCTTTAAAAAGCTTGTTACATGGCTAAATGAAAATTTTGTACATGTTTTTGATATTACCTACCGAGGGAAAACAGCTAACGTTCTGGAATTTGGTATGATGCTTCCGCAAAATGGGACGGTTACGGATATTATAAATATAGTCGCAGAAGGGTTGCTAACGGATTGGTTTGAAGAAAAGTATCCTGACTATCCAACATTTAGAAAGCTTCAAGCTACTTATTTAAATAAAGAAAACTTGCCAACCTATGTATCAGATGCACTGCAGCAAATTTCTGGGAAAGAAACGAGACAGGGGACGGCCATATTGGACGGTTTAGTTTTACTGGATCAAAACGGTAAATTAAATGTTCGTCATTCTGGCTATGCTAGATGGGTATTAGAGAAGTTAAATGAGAAAGAACACGGGCAAGTTTTAAACATAACCGAACTGATAGAAGCGGTCACCATTAAGGGTACGGAGGATGTTCGCTATACGATTCAATATAAAATGGAGCCTGAGCTATTTGTTGTTGTACTTGCTGCATTAGTATACAGTGGCGAGCTAGTGGTGACGGTAAATGGAAAACCATATGATGCGATGAACTATACAGAGTTCTCCCGTTTACCATTAGGGCAACTGACATATTTTAGCCATGTGAAAAAACCAAGCGGACTCCCTGTTGCGGCAATCAATGCACTGTTTAACTTGTTTGACGTGACGATTCCAAATCTGGAAGAA
This sequence comes from Peribacillus asahii, assembly GCF_003570725.1. Taxonomy (GTDB): domain Bacteria; phylum Bacillota; class Bacilli; order Bacillales; family DSM-1321; genus Peribacillus; species Peribacillus asahii. The sequence goes on along the minus strand of NZ_QWVS01000002.1, from coordinate 15,744 downwards.
GGAAATTTAACACATGGTATTCGTTTAGTTGTCGGATATGCTCGTGATAAAGTTCAGAAAGTAGTGCGCATGGTTCCGACTATTCGTACTGGTTTTCCAATTTGGGACGGTACTCTGTTTACGGCAACAGAAGTTCAAGAATATGTACAGCAGTTAGGGCAGTTAAAGGAGTTTTTAGAAGGTATTCAGCGATATGATACACCAGCCAAGTTGCATAATCTAAAATATTCAGCGGACGATATTCAAGCACAAGTTAATTATCTACATGCATTAAATCAATTAGAAGGGCTAGAAGCGAAGGTTAAAGAATACACAAATGTGGCGAATTATCTTGCTCAAGCGAAACTGCATTTAGACCGAAATCATGCTTGGAATGAAAAAGTTGAAGCGGCGTTATATGATTTATCCGTTGCACTAAAAGAAGGACAAGACTATAGTAATGAAGTTCAGGCTATTGAAGGATTAAAAGAAGAATATATTCATTTATATATGGAACTCCATGATAAGTCTAGACTTAATGCTACAGAAGACATGAAGAAAAGCAGTCTGTTAAACGATCAGCGTGTAAAAGCTTTAAGGGAACTATCGCAAAAAATTGATATTCTCCCTAGCCAAATATTAGCGGATTGGCAAAACAAAATGGATTCTTTACGAGTCTGCTATCAATTGACACGTGAGGATTTACAACATACAGCGACATGTCCGCATTGTAAGTTTAGGCCGAAGGAAGAAACAGCTATCAATCAGTTTAGGCTTGAGACATTGGAAGATGAATTAGGGGAATTGCTAAATAACTGGACCAATACGCTGTTAAATAACTTTAATGATCCATCAGTTAAGGAAAACATCGCATTACTAAGACCAGAGCAGCAGGAGCTTGTACAGCAATTCATTGCGCATCAGTCTTTCACAATGCCAATTGATTTACGTTTGATTCAAGCAATCAATGATCTATTGAAGGGAATTAATAAGGTAGAAATCACATTAGACCAAATCACTAACATGATGGCTAACGGAAGTCCTTTGACAGTAGAAGATCTTCGTAAGCGCTTTGAAGCAATGATTCAAGAGACAGTAGGGAGTCAACCGACCAATCGTATACGTGTAATGTTGAAAAAATAATGAGGTGAAGAGTGTAATGTCAAAAGATACAGAACAGCTCTCATTTGTGAATGAAAATACTCAAGCAGACAATCAACCAGTTGTCTGTTTGGGGATGACATTTAAGAATGATGATGAGCGAAGAGAATATTTTCGAAATGAATTGAGAAAGAAGTTACCAGAGCTTAAGGAGATTGAGGGGTTTCCTATAGGGAATGATGAGGATATTATTGCTTTGTCGGATCCACCTTATTATACGGTTTGTCCGAATCCTTGGAATAATGAATTTTTAAAATTATGGAAAAATGATAATTTTGGAAATGAGCAAGATGTGGCTAGGAAACCATACACAGCAGACATCTCGGAAGGGAAGAGAGATCCAATATATATTGCGCATTCCTATCATACGAAAGTCCCGCATAAAGCCATTATGAGATATATATTGCACTACACTAAGCCAGGAGATGTAGTTTTAGACGGGTTTGCAGGGACTGGAATGACAGCAATTGCGGCAAATTTATGTGGGAATCAAAAAGAGGTAAATAGCTTAGGATATCAAGTAAACCAAGATTTACAAGTGATTGATGAGGAAGGAAAAGTAATTTCTAAATTGGGTAATAGGAAAGCTATAATAAATGATTTGTCTCCTCAAGCCTCGTTTATTTCCTATAACTTTAATAGTCCAACCGATACTCATTTATTCGAGCAAGAAGCTTTGTCTATAATAAAAAGTGTCGAAGAGAGATACAAATGGGCGTACCAAACGTATCATATAGATTCTGAAACTAATTCTAAAAAATTATGTAAGGTAAACTACTATGTATGGAGCGATGTTTTTGAATGTCCCAATTGCGCTAACGAAGTTGTTTTTTGGGAAGCTGCAAGTGATTCTGAAACAGGGAAGGTAAAAAAGGCTTTTTCTTGTCCATCATGTAATGTAGAACTTACTAAAAATAAAATGGAACGAATTAAAGAAACGATTTATGACCAACTTCTTGAAAAGGTAGTTGAGCAATCCAAACAAGTATTAGTGCTTGTAAACTACTCTTTTGGCAAAAAGAAATTCTTTAAGAAGCCAGATGATTATGATATTGAGGTATTACAAAAAATCACAGAAATGCAATTTCATAATTGGGTACCTACAATAGGGCTTCCAGATGGTTACAATACTAAACAGCCAATTAATAGTCATGGGTTTACAAATGTGCATCATTTTTACTCTTTGAGAAATCTGCATATTCTATCTGAGTTATATAATCGTTTTAAGAAAAGCTCATTGGAGAATCCTTTACTACTACTTTTTAGTAGTCAATTAATAAACATTTCTAAATTGAATCGATTTAGACCAGAAGTATCATTTCCTTATAATCCTTTAAATGGGACACTTTATATTGGATCACAGGTAAGTGAATCTAATGTCTTTGATGCATATTATAATAAATTAAAGCGATTCGTTGATGCTTATAAAATTCAGTCTCGTTCAACTGTGATTTCTTGTAGTTCAACTACTGATTTAGAACTTGAAGAAAATTCTGTCGATTATATTTTTACAGATCCACCTTTTGGAGCTAACATAATGTACTCAGAATTAAGCTTTATTTGGGAGTCTTGGTTAAAAGTTAGAACAAATAATAATACTGAAGCTATTATTAATAGCACTCAAAGAAAAGGGCTTCCCGAATATCAGGATTTGGTAGAAAAGTGTTTTAGTAATTACTATAAAGCTTTAAAACCAGGAAGATGGATTACTGTAGAATTTAGTAATTCTCAAGCAAGTGTATGGAATGCTATACAAGAGGCTATCCAGAGAGCGGGTTTTGTGATTGCGAATGTTTCTGTGTTGGATAAACAACAAGGAAGTTTTAAAGCAGTTACCTCGACAACTGCAGTAAAACAAGATTTAGTTATCTCGGCCTATAAACCTAGAGAGGAAAATGTTCAGAAAATGAAACATGAAGCAAACACGGAAGCATCAGCGTGGACGTTTGTTATGCAACATCTTGAACAGCTTCCTGTATTTATAGGGCAGAAAGGTGAGGCTACTATTATAGCAGAGCGTACACCTCGAATATTGTTTGACCGTATGGTAGCATATCATGTTCAAAATGGATTACCAGTTCCTATTTCTTCTCCAGAATTTCAAGTAGGTGTAGCACAGCGTTTTCCAATGCGGGATGGTATGGCATTTTTAGAGAATCAGGTTGCAGAATATGATAAGAAACGCATATTAGTAAAAGAATTTGCCCAAATGAGCTTATTTGTTTCCGATGAAACAAGTGCAATCGAATGGATTCGTCAGCAATTAATGAAAAAAACACAAACACGTCAGGATTTACATCCAGCATTTATGAAAGAAATCCAACATATTGCCAAGCATGAAATGTTGCCGGAGTTGGATGACTTACTTTATCAAAATTTCCTTCGCTATGACGGTGATGCTTCTGTTCCTGATCAAATTGCCAGCTATTTGCGCAAGAATTATAAAGATTTGCGTGGTTTAGATAATGATGATTCGACATTGAAAGATAAAGCATTAAACCGCTGGTATGTTCCAGATCCAAACAAGCAAGCGGATTTGGAGAAGTTGCGTGAGAAATCACTGTTACGTGAATTTGAAGGATACATTGAAGAGCTTGAAAAGAGCAAGAAGAAGTTGAAACAATTCCGTACAGAAGCTGTTCGTGCAGGATTTAAGAAGGCATGGAGTGATAAGGATTACCAAAAAATTGTGACAGTCGGTGAGCGTCTTCCTGAAAGTGTGATTCAAGAGGATGATAAGTTGCTGATGTATTACGATAATGCTCAAATTAGATTAGGATTATAAGTAAGGACAAGGGGAACAAAGATGACAAATTGGCGAGATAAAATATGTAGACAATTTAATAATAACAACCCTTTGTATCTTGTTCTGGATCGTGATCAATTGCTGTTAGATGAGCTAATTTTAACAAGCTTACATGAAGAGAAGATACAAGTGGTCAATTTTAGTGATAGCATTCTATTTCGTTATGAGTTTGAGAGGGAGTATCGAGCTAGAATTGAACAGAGAGATGGCTGTCTACTTGTAAGAGCGGAGGAGCAAGATTATAATGTGTTTCCCTATGACTTACTGCAGTCTGGTCAGCGGGTTCGTCTTGATTTAGCGAATATCTTCCCAAAGTTCTCTGCACAAATTATAAGACAGCTTGATATAGAAGTATTTGATGCCTTGTATGCCGCCCACGAGCGGTATCAAGGCTCTTCTTCTAATAAAGATACTCTAGATTTTCTAACAAAGCATCTCTATAAGCTACCTTATGATTTAGTATATACACGTGCTGAGCTTTGGAAGTTGCTACTTACCATTCATTACGAATTAGATTTCATTCCAGATGTCGTGAAAGAATATATCGTGAGCGTACTTATACAGAAGAGCGACCTGGCAGAGTTGCCAATCAAAGAGCTTGTCTTTTCGTCTTCATTTTTCTATAGCTACCTTGGAGTAGAATGGGATACGTTTGTGCATCAGGTTCATGATTTAGCAGTAACACAAAGTGGAGTTGCGATTGAGGATGTAGGATATTATGAAGCTCATCCCTTTACAAATCCATCTATTAAAGGTATATTAGATAATTTGTTTGGAGAAGGATTGGTTCAGCCGGTAGAGAGTCTTCAAGTGAACGTTTTACCTGAGTGGATGCATGTCGGCATAAAGACAGATACGTTAAGAATGGATACAGATCAGCTGGCGCATTTATATCAACGTTTAAAAGAGTCAACAATCAATGATTATCGCTATAAAGAATGGGGTAAGTTTGCAGAAACATACGGACAGTTTAAGCATCGAGCTATAGTAACAGGGACCTTTACTCAGGAAGCGGCAGAAATTTCTAATCAAATTGATGAGCCATTTGAAGAGTGGATGTTGCAGTATTATGGATCTCTTAGTACCTTACCGCATTTGCCATGGCCAAAGATGGTTCACCATATTCCTCATTATTTAGCGACACAACAGGAGAATAAGATGGCCTTACTCGTGATGGATGGAATGGGCTTTGTTCAGTGGGCCCAGATACGAGAGGAACTCATTCGACAGGGGTTATCTTTTGAGGAACATGGAGTATTTGCTTGGGTTCCGACGTTAACATCGGTGTCACGTCAATCTATTTTTTCAGGAATGAAGCCATTTTATTTTGCTAACTCCATCTCTACTACTAACAAAGAATCTGTATTATGGAATAAGTTTTGGGAGAATCAAGGTGTACCACGTAAAAATGTTGTTTATCAAAGAAGTCTTGGTCAAGAAATATATGAAAAGGAAAATATTTTGCCATTAAAACAGCCAAATGTAAGGGTATATGGTGCTGTAATTGATATTGTAGATCGTATGTTACATGGTGCCGTACAAGGAGCTAGAAGTGTGTCTTCCGAGTTAAGGATATGGTTAGACACCAATTATTTATCTCGCTTAATTCGGGACTTGCAGGAGGCTGGCTTCACGATTTATATAACGGCCGATCATGGTAACCGGGAGAGTGTCGGAATTGGGCGCATTTCCGAAGGGGTTCTTGCTGAAACGAAAGGTGAACGTGTTAGGATTTATGATTTAAAACAATTAAGAGATTTTGCAGCTGAAAAACATAATCAAACATTGAAATGGAATGACATTGGCTTACCTAATCAATATCATGTACTATTAGCTAGGAATGGTGCTGCGTTTGTAAATCGTGGAGAGACTATTATGAGCCACGGTGGCATTAGTATCGAGGAAGTTATTGTTCCATTTATAAAAGTAATGTCTTAAGTAAGAGGTAGGTTAATGTGACTAAACCAATAGGATTTGATCAGAAGGTGCTGCTCCATCACCTTGACTTTACAGCAAATGAAGCTAGAAGACTAGAACGTAAGGAAATGTATGATGTATTGGAAAACTTTCTTCGCACTGATATTCAAGGTGCAAAATCTCGGAAAAATGCCATCACGATGTTGATGAAAATATGGTATTTAGTTGGTGAAAATCATTCTTCTATTCGTGAAAAAGCTTTAGAGATGTTCCCATTATTAAAACAAGAGGAACGGATTTTACTTCATTGGTGCATGACGATATTAGCATACCCATTTTTTTATGATTTAGTTAGGGAGATGGGACTTCATCTTCGTATGCAGGATATGGTACCCAGCCAAGTCTTAGGTAGAAAGATGAAAAGCCTTTACGGAGAAAGACGTAGGGTAGAGGTAGCAACGAGTGCTGTGCTAACAAGTATTAAGTCTTGGGGAATTACTGAACTTTACAAAAATCGTTCCTATTCATTATCTGAAAAAATTGAAGTTCATTCTCCAGAATTAAAACAGTTGATTGCAGAAGTTTTACTGGCGTGTAATGATGCACATATTCTGCCATTAGAACTAATGAATAACAATGCTCTATTCTTCCCTTTCGATTATCATATAAAAGCAAGGGACTTAATTGAAGATAAATTTGAATTAGTAAAAAGTATTGATATGACAATGGTAGAGTTAAAAAGATAATGTCCCTTATTCATTTGAATAGGGGATCTTTTATAGGGGGATGTTGATGCTTAGAGCGGGAGATGTTGTAAAAGGACCACAGTTTCCTGAAACAGTTGAGATTAAGAAATGTGAAGCAATAGATGAAGTGTTTTACGTTGTCGAAGCAATTGGCAGAACTTCAAACCAGTTCTTTGAGATATTAGTAGAGAAGGATTCATTTGCATCGATGGAGCGTTTAAATGTGTCAGATTCAACTGAACAGAAGCTTGATCCATTAGATATTCAGCAGTATTTACTATACAATGCGTTACGCAACGAAGCAAAGTATGCAAAGACAAGAGCATTAGGGAGTAAAAATCTTTTACCTTTGCCACACCAAATTGAAGCGGTTTATGGACGAATGTTGCAAGTTCCACAAACTCGGTTCTTGTTAGCTGACGACCCGGGTGCAGGGAAGACAATCATGTCAGGAATGCTGATTAAAGAATTGAAAGCTAGGCATAGTGTGGAACGAATTTTAATATTGGTACCACCCTTAGTTTTGAAACAGTGGCAAGAAGAATTATATGAGAAATTTCATGAATCGTTTCATATTATTAATCGAGCGGTAGTGAAAGAGTATGGTGGAAAAAATCCATTTGTTTCTAATAATCAGTGCTTAGCATCCGTATATTGGGCTGCAAAAGATGATATTAAGCAGCTAATTAATGAAGCGCAGTTTGATTTGATTATTGTCGATGAGGCACATAAAATGGCGGCCTATACACATGGTACAATCAAAAAGAAAACGACACGGACGAAGCTATATCAGCTTGGGGAACTTCTACTACGGAAGGTGCCGCATTGTTTATTACTAACAGCCACTCCACATAAAGGGGATATGGAGAATTTTCGTCATTTAATGAAGCTCATTGATGAAGATATCTTTTCAAATACTAGCGTAAATGAGACATTGAGAGAAAAAAGTAATCCTTTCATTATTAGAAGATTGAAAGAGAATTTGAAGAATTTTGATGGTACACCTATTTTTCCGAAGAGGACAACAAAAACTATTCAATATCATTTAACAGATGAAGAATTAGATTTATATGATGCTGTAACAAATTATGTTAAGGAGCATTTTAATCGTGCGATGAACAATGGAAATAATAGCACGGCATTTGCAATGATGCTATTACAGCGTCGACTCAGTTCTTCAATAGAAGCCATTCACTTATCGCTGCAACGCCGATACAAGCGCTTGAGAAAGCTCTATCAGCAAACGGAGATGGAGCGAAATAAATATATGAAGTTGATAGAGAAAATGAATGTGGCAGAGTACGATGAAGAGACAAATGAGCAACAAGAGTTAATGGAGCAGAGACTGGAACAAGCTGTTGATCTCATTGATACGGAAGAATTAGAAAAAGAATTGAAAGAATTGAAGCGTTTACTTGCTAAAACAACACATTTGCAGACGTATGCCATTGAGAGAAAATATCAGGAGCTTGAAGAGACATTATTCGGTGTAGACGGGCTACTTCATCAAGGAGAAAAGATTCTTATCTTTACAGAAGCCGCTGACACTATGAATTATTTAGAACGTAAACTTTTGGAGCGTGTGCCGAAAGTAGCAAAGATTGTCGGTAGTTTTTCAATGGATGAACGCAGACGGCAAGTAGAAATGTTTCGAAATGAGTGCCAAATTATGATTGCGACGGATGCCGGCGGCGAGTCAATTAATTTACAGTTCTGCAATCAAATGATTAATTATGATATTCCGTGGAATCCTAATAAGCTAGAACAAAGGATGGGACGTATACATCGAATTGGGCAAAAGAATGAAGTCTTTATCTTTAACCTAGTAGCTCAGAATACGAGGGAAGGTCATGTTATGACGCGACTTCTAGAAAAGATGGAGAAAATGAAGGAAGATTTGGGATCGGACCTTGTATACAATTTTATTGGAGAATTATTAGAAGATCATGATAGTTTAGCATCGATTATGCAAGAAGCAGTTCTGAATAGAGAGAAACTAGATGATGTTATTGCAAAGATGGACAAAGCGATATCTGATGAACACTTAAAGATCCTTAAGGTTATGCAAGAAGAGCGTTTAGACGAAGAAACCATTGATGTTCCTTCTCTAAAGCGTGAACAAGGTGAAATAACTGTACAGAAAATCCCATTTCGTACGCATTTATCTTTTGCGGATTATATCTTAAAAAAGAGAAATGTGCGAGTTCTTGAGTCAAATGAAGGGAAAGTAAAGCGGATTGAACGGATTCCGAAGTTCTTGCGTGAATCATTTCCTCAATTGCATTTGACGAATTCAGAGGTTTATAGATATACAGGCTATAAAGAGTATGAAACGTCCGATGTTTCAATGCTACACGAAGATCATTCCATTTTTAAATTGGCTATGGAATTAACAGCGAAAGAAAGTGAAAAGTTTGCTTTGGGACGTTATATGATTTCTTATGATATTCCGGAGCCGCTTAGTGTAGAAGTTTATAGTCTTACAATTAATGATGGAACAGGAAAAGAACTACAAAGCCAAATTATTTATATGGCAAAAAGACAAGATGGCTCTATTATACAATTAGACCCGTATTGGTTATCGATAAGCCAGTTTGAGGGGGCTTTGACAGAGCTTAATTCGATACAGGATTCGATATCTATGTCAAAAGCTTTGGCAGCTGGTATTGAGATAAGGGATAAAATCCGTTCTAAAAGAGAAATTCAACTTAATAAATTAGCAAACTTTTTAAACAAAGCATTTCATAGTCAGTATAATGATACGTTAGCTAAATTGAATAAATATCAGATGGAGAATGCGGACAACAAAAATTCTGCACTTATAAATCAAATGAATGCTCAACTTATTGATATTGATGCGAAAAAAGAAGAGCGGACAGCCTTAATCAATCGCCAGAGAAATATAACGATGAAACCACCAAAACGACTTGTACAAATGGAACTGATACCAACTGGTAGGGCCAATCGAGTCTTAGCTGTAGACTATTATAGAATTGTAGAAGTTTATGAGAAGCAAAATGGCCGCCAAAATGTGAAGATGTTTGATAATATGGCCCTTGTGGATTTCTACAGCGAGCGATTTAATGGTGAGGAACGTTTTATTATCATCTCCAATAATGACCACTATATGCCCACAGAAGAGCATTTAGAGGACCTTGGTGATATGTTGGAGAAGGTTTATATCTATATCGTAAAGCATGGACAAGTGGTAGCAGAACGAGCTATGAGAGAAGAGCTGTTTATATATAAGCAATAATAATAATTAAGAGGATAAGGCTAATTAATCAAAGTAAATACGGATTCAAAATACGGGTTAAGCACTTTAAAACAACACATCAATAAATGCTCGTGACGTTTTAATTAAAAAAGGGGGATTACCCCTTTTATTTTTTCCTTTCTCTTCTTTTATCAAGTCTTTTCCGTTTTCTGTAACAATCCAGGTTATCTTCTTGGTTGCAAAATGTCTTACCTTTTTTTCCATAGATAATATTTCCGCATAAAGAGCATGTTTTCATAAATTTATTTTCAATATTCACAATTTTATTTAATTCCCACCAAAGGTAACCTTCCCAGCCAAAAATCCTCGTAACAGGTACTTTTTCTTTAAATATTTCTTTATATTTAGGGTGATCAAGAAGTTCTCTAAGGTTATCCACTTCAATATTAAAGCTTCCTTCTATATCAAAAAGTAATGATTCCGGACCTTTAGTCATTAGAGTGGGTGCTATAATTAGAGCTTCTAGATTGGTCCATCCTTCTTTCGTAAAATTGTTGGCTTGTAATTTAATTTTACTCCTGTTTTTTTCAATATCTCGCGCACAATTCTTCATTAAATTTCTGTGATTTAATAAATCCATCCCACCGCCATCTGGAAACATCCTAAAAAATGGTTCATTCCATAAAATTGCGCTGTGAAAAGATTTTTTTCCATCTTTGTTAATTACCAAATTTAGAGTTTCTTCTGTTGGCTGATTATCCCATTGGTATGGTCCATTTAATTTGAGACTCTCAGCTTCAGGACTAATAATTTCCACCGAGCTATTTTCATCCGACGTTAACTTTAATACGACTTCATGTGTTTCTTCATCAAATTCTGAGATAGGAAATGATGGACCTGGAGTTAAACCTATTTCCACTTCTTTATAAATAACTTCGTTTTCTTTAAAAAAAGGTAAGGGCAAATTAATTGTTTTTTTAGCACTAACAAAACCAAAATTACTTGAATTTAACCACAAGTTTAATAGATTAGTAGGTATAATACCTTTCCATTTTTCTGGAATTGGATTCCCGATTGGAGGATAAAAGGCTCCATCTTTTGAAACATTTACAACTGTAATACAATTCAAGGTTTCACTCGGTATTGCGCATTCATGATATTTAAAAATAGATACCGATTTAGACCACCTTTTAACTTCGTTCAAGCCTGGAAGTAACCAAATTCTATCCTCCCCAAGCCAGTTCCTCTGTGCACGTTGTATGTCCCTTGAAAATGAGGGAGTATCCCAACTTTTATTAAAAAAAGGAAGCCACAACTGAATTGGTTTCAAAATAAAACACCACCTATTGTCGCACGATTTGTCGCACGATTTTTTTCTATGTAAATTATATTACCATGAATTTGTAGTAATTAGGTAAAAATGGAAGGAGGTGGAGATATGACCCTAATAGAGTATCTTCGTAAGGAAAAAGGGCTGTCCCAGATTCAATTAAGTAGGGAACTTAATATTAATTCATCTGCAATTGCTCAATTAGAAAATGAGTATAGAAAAAGCTGGCCCAAGCTGAGGAAACAGTTGTCGCTGTTTTTTGGAGTAGAAGAAAGTTGTTTATTTGATACGGATGGGTGGCCTAAGAAAATAAATATAGATTTACCAAAGATTCCACTGAAGAAGTAAACATTGATAAATAAAAAATCTTTTGTATAAAGAGTTTTTAATAGGGTTAAAAGCTTTAGGACATATTCACAATCTTTTTTAGGAGTAGGCGTGAAAATGAATCTGACTTTAAACTATACCATTAGAGAAGTAAAATCAAAGATTGATATTTTAACAATCGTTGAGGAGTCACCGATACAGTTGCGGAAAAGAGGACGGAATTTTATAGGGCTATGCCCATTCCATAGTGAAAAAACAGCCTCTTTTAGCGTAAATCCCCAGAAAAATATATTTAAATGTTTTGGCTGTGGGGTCAGTGGTGATCAGATAAACCTTTATGCACGATTAAATGGTATAAAAAATGGGCAAGCAATTTTTCGTCTGGCTAAACGGATTGGGTTAGCACAAACAAAGCTAACTAAAGAACAGAAGCTAGAAGTTATCAGTCAACAAGAAGATAGGGAACTTGAAAAGCGCTTTTTGAAGAAATGTAACGAAATGTTTTATTTCTTCTGTGACCTAAGGGATTACATGAGGGAAAGGGCAGGAACATATAAAACGATAGATTGCTTGGAGAAGGATTCCCTTTTAATTTGTTACTACCACGACAGAGCACTTCTTGAGGATCTTTTAAATGGATTATTAGCAGGTTTACGCGATGAAATAGATATAGAAAAGCAAATTAGTTATTTCTATGCTGCTAAGGGAGTTGTGGAACGATGGAAAAATCTCTTGAAGAATTATCCACCCTCCGAAAGTACGGCGTAGATAAGGCACTAGGTTTGAAAAATAACATGGTTTTTGGAGAAATGAAAACCGGTTCCCATAATGAACGCATAGTTATCGATTGGAAAGAGCAATTGCAAAAATCGGATAATGGGAAAATTTTGAGCAATGCCTTTAATACACTATTAATCTTAAAAAATGATGAAAACCTAAAGAGCAAATTTGCCTTCAATCTATTTACACAAAAGATTGATATTGTAGGGAATGTACCTTGGAAACGGCTAGGGCAATATCGGGAGATTACCAACCATGATGATTCATGCTTAAGAAATTATTTTTCCGTTCATTATGGTATCAAGTCGCAAGATATTATTTTCGATGCCTTAAATGAAGTGGTTTTGGACAACCAATATCATCCAGTAAGGGATTTCCTGAAAATGCTTAAATGGGATGGGAAAGAGCGGTTGGATTCTTTATTGGTCGATTTTTTTAATGCAGATGATACAGATTTAAACCGCTGGCAGATGCGATTAACATTAGTGGGAGCGGTTGCTCGGATATTCGAGCCAGGATGCAAATTTGACTTTGTTTTGACAATACAAGGAGGGCAAGGGATTGGTAAATCAACATTTTTTAAAGAATTAGCTGTTAGTAGTGACTGGTTTTCAGATTCCCTTGATGAAATTAGAGGCAAAGATGCAAAAGAGCATTTATCTGGAAATTGGATTATTGAATTAGGGGAAATGGCAGCGGTCGGTAAGGCAGACCAAAAGCGGATAAAACAGTTCATTTCATCATCAGAGGATGTATACAGACCTCCGTATGGGAGAAGGACAATTCGTGTTCCTAGACAATGTATTTTCGTTGCTACCACAAACGATGATCTACCTTTAAAGGATGACACAGGAAACAGACGATGGTGGATTGTTAAAGCACATACAAAAGAGCCATGGTTTAAAAAGAATAATCCACTTGAAGTAGAACAGATATGGGCTGAAGCAGTTTATCAGTATGAATACATGAAAGCAAATGATATACCATTAGCTTTACCTAGTAATCTGGAAAAGCAAGCCAGGAGGGTTCAATCTGATTTTACAGATAAAGGTGAGTTTGCAAGTATTATTGAAGAGGCTCTTGATAGGGGATATACCGAAGAACGTACACAGGAAGGAGTTATTAAAGTCCCAATTAACGAAACTTGTCCAATGCACGTGTGGGAAAAGGTCTTAAAGCGATACCGTGACCAATATACAACCGCTCGTGGCAGAGAAATAAAAGCAGTATTGAATAGCCTTGGGGAGTGGGAACAAGTCGGCAAAGGTAGGGTTAAATTTGGTGAATACGGAAAACAATATGTTTTCAGGAGAAAGGACAGAGAGGACAGGTAAAAGACAAATGATTTGTATCATCTGTCCTCATGATTCGCCCTTGAGCCATAAGAGTTGAAGAAGTTATAGGACAGAGAGGACAGATGATTTTCTATTAAAAGTAAACAGATAATATATCATTCCTATTTAGATTAACTGATTTTCATCTGTCATCTGTACGCAAAGGTGAGTCAGCCTTAGAGACACAAGGGATTTAACAAAGACTGATAAGGCGGACAGATATGTGTTATCTGTATTATCTCAGAAATTAATGCCAGTAGGTGGGGTATAGAATTGAAAAGAAGAGTCGAACCAACTACCTCCAAGTTAGCCGTTAGCCAATGTCGTCTCAATCACATGGTTATAGATAACTATTTTAGGAGTGATGTTACATGACTAAAATCATGAAAATTAATTAAAAAGAGCAATTTATTGAGTTAAGGGCAAATGGTGTTTCCTATGATGAGATAGCAAAGGAAATGGGGGTTAACAAGGCTACATTGATTAAGTGGGGTAGCGGGGTGAAGTTGGAAACTATTAATCGTTATGCTTTGGAATTGGAGCCGCTACAAGAAAAGTATTATGTTTCAAAGAAAAAGAGAATCGGGTTATTCGGTGAACAGTTAGTTCGTTTAAAAGAAGGGTTTGCAGCGCGGGATTTATCGGAAATTTCAACAGAAAAACTTTATGATATCACCATGAAAACCGCTGCTAGTTTAAAGCGAGGAGTAACTCCAAATCACTTTAAAAGAAGTGAGTAGCACGGAAGATTCATTGGATGATCTGTTGAACAAGTTTGCTTATATCGAGTGGAAACCAGGATTGCTCATTGAAGGGGAAGTGTTAACGATTGTAGCGAGGTACTTTGCTAAAAGTTAACCGAAAAGGAGGGGAATAGCCACAATGAAACCGCCATATGAACGCCAGGAAGGCGAAAGTAAACAAGCCTTTGAGGGCTTTATCGTTTATAGGAATTTGGGGCTTACAAGAAACCTTAAGGATGTTGGGAAAAAGCTAGGTAAAAATCACTCGTTAATTAAGCGTTGGTCATCTCAACATAACTGGGTAGAACGTGCCCAGGCATTTGATGAAGAGATGGATAAGCAGGCTATTTTGGAGAATGTGCAGCTACGAAAACAAATGATTAAGGACCATGCCGAAGTATCCCGACAATTGCTCCATAAGGTAAAAGACGCAATCGAACACATTAAGCCTGAAACATTATCACCTTATGAGATAGCAAAATTACTTGAAATTGCCGTGAAGGTTGAGCGGTTGAGCCGTGGTGAAAGTACCGATATTTCCGAAATTAGTCATAGTGGGGAAGTTTCTGAAAAGGTTAATGAACAGGATATTTTCAAGCGGGTTGACCAATATGCGGAAATCTATGAAAAAATGGCTAATAAAGGAAACCTTACTTAAAAACAGGTATACCTGAAGTGTACCGATTTGAAAGGGTGAAGGGCATTGAAATATATTATCCAGTTGGAAAAATGCATAGTCATTCTTACATCACAGGAAATTAATACACTTTTACAAAAGGATGCCGAAATCTTTAAAATGGCTTTAAATCGGGGGAAGCATTTTTTGCGAAGCCGAACACAGCGTGAAGGGGAAGTAAACCCATTCGAGCGGGAACAGTGGAAGAAACCGTGACTCTGAAAGCTTATATTGATGTTGCTGCCTTCTCAAAGCGTTACAGTTCCATTCCTTATATAAGAGGTTAATTGCTATCAGGAAATTAATTGAAGGAACTAAAATAACCAACTTAGAAAGAACTTCTCCAAGATACTGCTATAGCTCCGACTTAATCCATTGGGAGGAGAAATAACGAGTGATTAATCGCCAGAAAAAAATACGTTGTAGACAAGATTCCAAACAAAATCCTCTCGCATATTTTAAAACGAGGTGATTTCATCGTGAAAGTAAAATATGGTGAAAGAGGAACTTTTGATCCGGTGAAAGCAGCCAAGGGACTAATCGAATTGTATAATAAAATTAACAATCCAAATGTTCAAGATAAAAAAGAAAACGATAAAATAAAAAATAAAACAAATTAAACTCGTGTGCCACAAAGGTACACGGTTTTTCTTTTTTACTTACAAGGAGGGATATCCCTCAATGGTAAAGGCTAAATTATCGAATAAATTTTGAAATATTACAGATGT
>NZ_QWVS01000019.1 GCF_003570725.1 Peribacillus asahii | reverse complement strand
GGAGACTACTTCAAACGCTTACCTATTGCAACCGTTAGTTGAAGAAGGCTTAGTGACAGGGTTGCTGCTATGAACCGCAAAGTAATTTACTGTATATAGAAAATCGGTAAGTATTTAACTAACGATAGTTACCAAAAACAACGGTTTTTGTAATAACACTGTTAAAATATGCGAGTATTGATAGAGTAAGCTTTGGATTTTACCAAAAAGTATCACCAAAAGAATTACCAAATACCTTTACCACAATATTATTTTACTCTGTCTACCTTTTACTTTGCGGTCTATGACACGAACCCTGTCACTAGGCCAAGAAGAATTAGGTGAATTTAGGGTTGAGACCTTATTATAGTTATTCCATTAAAGGGCGCGATTGTTGGACAAGAAGTAAAGGAGGGATACATATTAGTCATGACTAATATGTATCCCTCCTTATTTTTTATGACTTTTTTTGATTTAGGTCTTGATAACAAAAGCCATGGGAGTGGTCAGATATATAAGTTATCTATTAAACAAGCAATTGGTTCAAGCTTAGTTATTTGTTTTCTACTATCATTTGGTAGCCTTATTATTAAATTGAGTTTTGACACCATTCAATGGAAATATGGAGTGATCTTAATTTTTGGTGGTATTTTGGGAGCACAAATAGGAGGCCGTATTAGTAAAAAATTAAATTCAATAGTATTAAAGAGAATTGCTGCTTATTCAATTATCTTAGTTAGTGTAAAATTATTTTACGATTTGTTCTTTTAATAATAAGTTACTTCATTAAGCATTTTTTGAGTATCTTGATAACGTCTTCAAGAAGAGAGGGAATGAACCCAGTATTAACATAAAAAAATTGGACTGTCTTAAGGGCAGTCCTAATCAATAACTATGTACTATTTAATTTTGTTCATCAAGTTCAATAAAATAATGATCCTTACGATAAGACACTGCCTCCATGGTTGCTATTAGATTTTGCTCATGATAAACGTCGATTCGATAGAATCCTGTACGATAATTTCGTTTAACTTCTGTTGCACGAGCTATTATTTTGTCTCCAGGTTTAGCTGATTCAATAAACTGGATGGTTGTAGAGAGCCCTAACGATGTTTTTCCAAATGCATTACAGGCTACGGAAAAAGCATGGTCAGCTAAAGCGTAAATAACTGCGCCATGGACAGTTCCATATGCATTTACCATATGGCTTTGTACTTCTAGTATTGCTTCTGCAAATCCAGCCTCAAATTTTGTTAACTGAATTCCTAATGACTGAGCATACGGATCATTTTTTACTTGTTCATAAATTTCTTCGTAGTGTTTTTCATAAATTTGATGCTCATCAATTTTTAACTTCACTATCATCTACCCCTTTGATTTATTGAATATTTTACTCCCATCACACTAACTACTTCTACTGATTTACAATAATAACCTCTTTTTTTCACTAAAATGATTTACTGGTGCCATAAGGAAAACTGCATATCACCCATTTAATCTATTTAAATTCCATCTTCTTAAAAAGTAGTTTTAAAGGTCTCCAACAGATCTTCCTTCAAATGTTACATCATATGTAGTTTAAAAAAATGATTGATGCGATTAAAGCCCTTCGAATTGTGTAAACTTGTGAATCTTGATTGCTGAACTCTATGTTGCCAGAACAGTTAGTGTATTCTTGAGCTTGTAATTTAAGTTTAACTATGTAATATCCATGTATAATTCTCAATTATATAAGGATGTTCCGAAACAC
Source organism: Peribacillus asahii (assembly GCF_003570725.1). GTDB lineage: Bacteria > Bacillota > Bacilli > Bacillales > DSM-1321 > Peribacillus > Peribacillus asahii. The sequence goes on along the minus strand of NZ_QWVS01000019.1, from coordinate 33,674 downwards.
CTTGTTTCCTTGTTTATAACGACATAATCTACTACAATTCTTTGAATATATCTTGTTCAGTTTCTGAAAGATGGCCTGTGTTGAATGGATGATTCAGTATAGTTAGGGCATCTAATAATCGAACTCCGCTGTTGGTTTCGTAAGTTGGATACGACGGACAGATGTGATTAATTATTCTAGTATCATTTTAAAAATTGATATCTTCCCGTTATACTTCTGTGATATCTGTCATCTATTCTTTATCTGTCTGTTCTTTGTATGGAAAATAACTATGATATGATTGAAAAAATTAACTTATCTGCTAACTTACAAGGAGGTAACAACAGATGAAAAAATCAATCTTATCGTTAGTGGCAGCGGCTGCAATATCTAGTGCATTTACTAGTCCGGTACAAGCAGAAGATATCGAATTGAAACATGGAGACACATTATGGGGGCTATCTCAAACATATAAAGCTTCAATAGAAGAAATTAAATCTTGGAACCAGTTGTCGTCAGATACAATTTATGCAGGCGAAACTTTACATATTTTCGAAGAAGTGGATTATACGGTCGAGCCGGGGGACACGCTATGGGAAATTGCGCATGAAAATGATGTCTCAGTAAATGACCTTAAGTCTTGGAACAATTTGAATTCAGATATAATCTATCCGAAACAGAACTTAGTTATGAAACCAGGGGTAAATAAAGTTAAGGCAGAGAATGTAGAGCCTGAAACGAAATCAGAACAAGCTGTACCAGCTAATACAGCGGAACAAGAAAAAACAGTATCAAAAAGTGAGACTACGAATCAATCAGATATAGAAAAAGAAATCATCGTGAGAGCAACGGCATATACTGCTGATTGTGAAGGGTGTATTGGGACTACAGCTACAGGTGTCGACTTAAAATCGAATCCGGATGCAAAAGTAATAGCAGTTGACCCATCTGTCATCCCGCTTGGATCGAAAGTGTATGTGGAGGGCTATGGCTATGCAACAGCCGAGGATACAGGGAGTGCTATAAAAGGAAATAGAGTAGATGTCTTTATTCCTAATGAGCAAGATGCTTTAAATTGGGGAGTTAAAAAGGTAAAAGTGCAAGTGTTGGATTAACTCATCCATATAATTGATTGTGTAGAAGATATCTTCTACGTCGATTTCAACTTATTAAATCGACATAAGAATGTTTATTTGAATACGCTGTTGAAATTTTTGTGACGAGGTACAAAAATGATTCATTTTTCAGAATGATGTTACTTAACATGACATGATGTGGCGTAATAAGAGGGGAAGGCGGAACATTGTGAACACAGATCAAGTATTTGAGCTGTTACAGGATGCGGGAGTATCAGAAAGTACTAGCATTCAAACTGTGAGACGTTGGCTGCGTGAAGGGAAAATTAAATATGAGGGAGGAAAAAGGAGTAGAGAAACTGTCTGCATAATTGATGACACAGATCAAGCGTTTGACCTGTTAAAAGACGCAGGAGTATCAGAAAGTATTAGTAACCAAATAGTGAGACGTTGGTTACATGAAGGCAGGATTAAATACGAAGGAAGCAGAAACAAGAAAACCGATTACATAGTTGATGATACAACCTCAAAGCTGTTTATTGATGATTGTACTAATCAAAATATGGATGAAATGATCCACCGATTAACACTAAAAATACAAGCACAAGAAAAGCATATAGAAGGACTGGAAGAACTTCATGAGAATGCAAAGCACAGAATAATCGAGCAAAGAGATAAGTTGAAAAAAGAAGTAGCCACTTTAAAGAATAAGGAAAATAAATTACAAAGTGAAATAAGGAATTTAGTGAAACAAAATATTGAATTACGTAATGAATTAAAAAAATTAAAAGAGAGCAAAGGAGACCATTACACTCTCACCTCCAGCACTCAATTAAATAATTATAGTAAAAAATTAGGGCTTTCAAAAATGGCGAGTAATAAAGAAGTGTTGGCAGAATATAAAGGGTTATTAAAAATAACTCATCCAGACCAAGGCGGTAATGCAAAGTTATTTCATTACATTAAGACGGATTACGATAATTTTAGAAATAGTACTAAAGATAAATGATGATTACGTTTATAAAACATCAGTGCCTGTCCCCGACGACATTAAAGCGTCAACGAATGAAGGGGACAGGCTTCTTGTAGTAGATTGTGTTGCTGGTGTTAAAGTATTGTCTCAAAACATACACTCTTCATAGTAATTATTAGACATTGAGGAGATGAAGAAATGAACTTCGAGATGGAAATAGGGAAACTGTTGGCTGAAAATATAGATGGTTTTGTAAAATTTGTTCATAAACATTATCAAAATAAAAAAAACAGCTTGATTTTAAATCGAGATAAATTATATCAAGTAAAACTTCTTGTTGAGGAGTTTAAATTCCAAATATTAGCGGATGAACTTCTGAGAATAAACCGGTTTATTTGGAATGAAGAGTACACGTATTTATTAGTTAATAGATTTAGGAAAGGGCTAAGTATTATTAATGAATACGTAGAAAATAACTACGATGATTTATTCATTCTTACTGCGAGACTTCACACATTAAAGAGCCTCAGCTTATCATTTGGCAATAATACAGAATAACAGCGTAAGTTTATTCCGTATAAATGATATCCCCGTTTCTTTTATGCTTTCTATCAGCGTCCTCCTTTTTATCGCTTTCTTTTTCCCTCCCTCGAACTAATAATTTGTAGGAATTTTATTTTCATTTGTGCAGATACTATGTTTGAAATTAGTATAGGGAGGGTTACATATGGGAAAAGCTAAACAATACGTTGATCAAAGTATGTCATCTGTACAGGATACGGTTAACACATTGCAACAAGCGCTTAGTTCTGTAGAAAAACCAGACAACAAAGAAAAGATTGAACAAGCCATTAACTCACTTAATTCTGCACAGCAACAATTATCTAAGTATCAAGATTAGTAAGAATGCACATTGATTGTGCATTTAAACCTGTTGAAAACACTTTATTCTAATTTCTTAGAGTAAAGTGTTTTTTCATTTTCCTGTACCAGTATTAATCAGGCTTTTTTAGGAACTTTTTCAAAATGGAAGAAGCACGAAAGTATAACAAGCGTACACCATTCGATATTCTTGGCATCACTCAAGAATATGCGATGGGACTTCACCAAGAGGTATAAAAATACAGAATGAAGAAATTTTTATTTAGGTATGTTCAAAACGTATCTATCCTAGTCCTTTTTATAAAAACCGAGTTCGATGACTTTGGCATCGAACTCGGTTTTTTAAATTGATGGCTATGACCTTATAGATAGACTTTTTAAGTATCTACTCTATAGAGTACATTGTATTTCGGAATGGTGCTGTTTTTTATTAAATTATGCTTTTATTCCATCCAATACAGTGTGTATAATCTTTTGATTTTCCAGTAAAAGGTCAAAATTATCATGGCCGATACACCAATCGAAAAGTGTTCCGCGCATGCATCGTGTGATGATTATGGTGATTTCTTCGGGGGAAAGATCTTTTTTGAATTCTCCTTTTTTTTGCCCTTCGCTTACAAACTGATGGACTATTTTAAAGATAGCTCTGTTTTGACTCAAAAAGTAATTGTTATTGGGTGAAGCGTTTGTATACAGGGTTCGAAACAGATCCTTTCCCCAATAATCTCTGAGATAAACCATTTGCAATTCAGAAAGCTGCCGCAATTTTTCACTGGCATCTGTTTCTTCAGGCAAAGACTGAGTAAACTCCCAATAAACCTCGTCAATCTCTTTAAATTTTTCAAAGAAAATTTCGTATTTAGATTTAAAGTGTGTGTAAAATGCCCCTTTTGATGTACCACTCAGTTTAACTATTTCATCAACGGTTGTATCGTCGAAGGATTTTTTGCTAAAAAGCTCTAAAGCCGCTTCCAGAATCTTTTTTCTTGTTTTTCTGGCTTTTATTTGTCTGGGGGTTAAATCTGACATCTATGAATCTCCTTAATTAAACAAAAAATGTGTTTGTTATCCTATAATTCATAATTTTAACATAAACAAGCTAATTTATGGAATTAAGAAAGAAAATTTTAAAACTTAAGGGCTCTTTGAAGCTGGCCAAATTGTCAGTGGAATATCTACATAAATCTTTAGGATTGTATGGAAGTACGGTGCTTTTATTTGAAGATTTTGAAAGATATTGACAGTTTAAAACATTTGAAATAAAATTTAACAAACAGACCATAGTCTGGGACTGCAGTCTGAGACTCTAGTCCTTTGATTTATTTTTTCAAAATCGCTTTTACGAGGAAGTGGTAAAATGGGGAAAACAGTAATTGTCAGTGCGGCCAGAACTCCCTTTGGGAAATTTGGAGGAGCTTTAAAGAATTTGCAGGCTGTTGACCTTGGCGGGGTTGCGATAAAAGAAGCGTTGGTTCGAGCCGGAGTTGAAGGAGATCAGGTGGATGAAGTAATCATGGGGATGGTTCTTCAGGGAGGAGCGAAGCAAATTCCCTCAAGACAGGCAGCAAGAATCGCGGGATTACCCTGGGAAGTTCAAACGGAAACGATTAATAAAGTGTGCGCTTCAGGCCTTCGCAGCGTAACATTAGCAGACCAAATCCTTCGTGCCGGTGACGCTGATGTTATTGTGGCAGGCGGAATGGAGAGCATGAGTAACGCACCTTACATATTGAAAAATGCACGTTGGGGTATGCGTATGGGGGACGGTAAGGTAGTCGATTTGGGACTTACCGATGCTTACGATGGACAGCATATGGCCGTTCATGGCAGTAATGTTGCTGCTGAATATGAGATTTCACGTGAAGCGCAGGATAACTGGGCATTGCGCAGCCAGCAGCGCGCGATTGAAGCAATTGAGGCAGGTAAATTTAATGAAGAGATTGTGCCTGTAGCTGTGCCGCAGCGTAAGGGAGAACCAATTTTAGTAAATAAAGATGAAGCACCGCGTGAGACAACATTCGAACAATTGAAAAAACTGCCTCCGGTTTTCACTAAAGACGGATCCATTACAGCAGGGAATGCACCTGGTATAAATGACGGTGCGGGTGCCATGATTTTGATGTCGGAGGAGAAAGCAGCCGAGCTGGGTAAAACGCCGCTAGCCGTCATTCTTGGGCATGCCGCGGTAGGACAGGAAGCTCCTTACATTGCTATAACTCCAGGCCTCGCAATAAATAAGTTGCTGAAAAAAACAGGATATACTATAGATCAAATTGATTCATTTGAGGTAAATGAAGCGTTTGCAGCTGTGACTCTCACGAGTGAGAAAATTGCTGGATATGATCTCGAGAAGGTAAATGTAAACGGTGGAGCGGTTGCCTTCGGATATCCGATTGGTGCAAGCGGAGCGCGGATTATAATGACGCTGATTTATGAACTGCGCCGGCGCGGCGGCGGTCTCGGTATTGTAGCAATCTGTTCTGGAGCTGCACAGGGCGACGCTATTCTCATTGAAGTACGATAAAGAAATTTGAATTTATGAAGGCACCAATGAGATTCAGAGATTAGTCATTTCAAAATATTTGTTGGGAGATTAATCAAAGGCCCAAAACACTCAACCAAAAAACGCAGGGCAAACGGTGTCAGTGTAATTTTTTATAGACAACAATAGATAGGGGGAGAAAGAAGTATGCGGGACAAGAGATATTCTTTAAAAGAAGCTGTGCAAATGATCCAAGATGGCAGCATGATTACCTTTAGCGGATTTACCATTTGGCGGCGTCCAATGGCCGCAATCTATGAAATGCTGCGCCAGGAGAAAAGAAATCTTCATTTAATAGAGGTTAATTCGGGAACACATACGGAAATGTTGATGGGGGCCGGTGCTGTCTCCATTTGGGAATCTTGCTGGAACGGCCATGAACTTTACGGGAAAGTGCCTTATTGTATGGACCGAAAAATAAAATCAGGCGAAATAATCGTTGAAGATTACAGCCACCAGCATATCCTGTATCGAATGCAGGCAGGAGCAGCTGGAGTTCCGTATCTCCCAACATGGGCCTCAAGGGGTACGGACATTTTGAATCCGGAATATGATATGCTCGGCAAAGCAGGCTTAAGGGACGGAAAGAACCCGCGCATTCCTTTTCAAAAGTTTGGGTATGCACCTGATCCGTTCTACAATGAAGGCGAAATTATTCTTGTACCGGCGGCAAGGCCGGACGTATGTATCATTCACGCCCAGCAGGTGGGGGAAGAGGGCACGGTACGTGTGATGGGACAAACCTTCTCCGATGAACAGGCCGCTAAAGCAGCGGATAAAGTCATTGTCATTGCCGAGGAGATTGTTCCGGAGTCCTATCTGAGAGAGGATCCTGATCGCAATCTGCTCCCGAGCTATATAGTCGATGCGATTGTTGAAGCTCCATGGGGGGCGCACCCAACCGGTATGTACGGCTGCTATGATGTGGATGGTGCGTTTATCAGTGATTTTGCAACCGCCTCTAAAACAGAGTCCGGAACGCAAGACTGGCTTGACGAATGGGTTTACGGGGTCGGAAGCCATGAGGAATATCTGGATAAACTGAATGTTTCCCGCCTGATGAACCTGAGGACGAACAGTTTTTACAAATATAGCACTCGTGCAAAAAGGGGGAGTAATTAATGGAAAAGGTACTAGTACAGAATAAAATGTATGCAGCCCCTGGTGAATATACTGCTGCCGATTTGCTTGCCGTGGCTGCAGCCAGGGAAGTAAATAACGATGAGGTTGTTTTTGCCGGTACCGGGCTTCCGGTGCTGGCGGTCATGCTGGCTGCTCAAACTACCGCACCTGATTGTAAGGTTATTTACGAAGCGGGGACGATTGGATCCAGAAGTACTTCTCTGCCTTCGTCTGTTGGGGACCCTCGCTGCGTGGAAGGTTGTTCGATTGCCTCCGGTTTACTGGATGTTTTTGACCAGTTGCAAAGAGGAAGAGTGGATCTCGCTTTTTTGGGCGGAGCAGAAATTGATCAGTATGGAAATGTGAATACGACCGTTGTCGGTGATTACTTAAATCCTGACATGCGCTTCCCGGGCAGCGGTGGAAATAATGATATTAATTCGCTGGCAAAACGTACCGTTTTTATCATGGTTCAGGAAAAACGCCGTTTTAAAGAAGAAGTCGACTATCTCACTTCTCCGGGCTGGCGTGTCCGCCAATGGCCTTCCGGTGAGTGGATGCACCGCCGTGAGGCCTATGGCAAAAAGTTTTTAGGTGGTCCATCCGCTGTAATTTCGAACATGGCGGTGTACCGCTTTGATGAGGAAACTGGGAGGATGTATGTAGACACTTTGCACCCAGGAATTACCGAAGAGATTCTCCAGGAAAACACTGGTTTTACTCTTGATTTCTCACGCTGCCGCGGTGAAACATTGCCTCCGACACATGCAGAACTGGATATTCTTTATGAAGTCGTTGATCCTGAAGGAATCTTTCTTCCAAAGAAATAAGGAAAATGCTATGTGCTGCAGGGCTGGCGGCAGCAGGATATAGATAGAGGAAACACAGGGAAAACGGATAAACGTTGAACGCGTCGAACAAGCACTTCAGCTTAGTCCAACAATGATTTAGAAGTAATTGTCCCTGCGTAAAGATCAGGTCAAAACAATGGATATTGTAGAAATTTCGGGAAAATATTTACATTAGAAAAAGAAATTAAGAGTAATAATGTTTGGTGTGCACTTGCATGATGAATGCGAGTGCTTTTTTCTTTAAAGAAGATCGTTTGGGAACTTAATAAAAGCATAGGTGTTGATATTGCTAAATCACTGTTGTTAACTAACCTATTCCCATCGAGCTAACAATGTAAATGACTAGTTGCGAAATCATTCCTGTTTCAAACGAAAAAATGCAAGTAATAGGGTTATTATCGAACTGTTGAAAGAACAATATGAAGAATAAAGAAGTCTGATATTTCAGCTAATATTTCAATTATATATTGACTCACGGCGAATTCTAGGTGAGGATAGTAATAAATTATATTTTTTTGGAGGATGTTATGAAATATATTAGTACACGTGGTAATGTAAGTAAAATTGGTTTTATTGATACAGTCTTAATGGGATTGGCAACAGATGGAGGACTTTTAGTTCCAGAAAAAATCCCACAAATTCCTGTAGAAAAGCTGCAGGCAATGTCTCAGTTAACTTATCCTGAATTAGCATATGAAATCATTTCCTATTATGTTGATGGGGAAATTCCAGAAAATGAACTTAAGGAATTAATCGAGAAAAGCTATGGAACCTTCCGCCATTCTGAGGTAACTCCAGTTCAAAAGGTAAAGGATAACATGTATGTGTTAGAACTGTTCCATGGACCAACCTTTGCTTTTAAAGATGTTGCTCTGCAATTTTTAGGAAACTTGTATTCTTATATAGCAAAGAAAACAGGTGTAACCATCAACATTCTTGGTGCTACTTCAGGGGATACAGGTGCATCAGCTATTGAGGGTGTAAGAGGAAAAGAAGGCATTCGTATATGTATTTTGCATCCTCATGGAAAAGTAAGTAAGGTGCAAGAATTGCAAATGACGACTGTTCATGACGAAAGTGTGTTAAATTTAGCAATAAAAGGAACGTTTGATGATGGGCAAAGAATCATCAAGGAATTATTTGCGGATTTGGAATTCAAAAATAAATATCATCTGCGTGCCATTAATTCCATTAACTTTGCTCGTATTTTAGCGCAAACTGTTTATTATTTCTATGCGTACTTCCAAGTCGCAAAAGAGAAAGACATAGAGAGCCTCAACTTCAGTGTGCCAACAGGAAATTTTGGGGACATTTTTGCCGGTTATTTGGCGAAGAGAATGGGTCTTCCAGTTGGTAAGCTTATTGTTGCAACGAATGAGAATAATATTTTAGAACGTTTTATCAAGGATGGAGTGTACGAGCCTAGTGAATTCCGCAGTACATACAGTCCTTCTATGGATATTCAAGTAGCAAGTAACTTTGAGCGTTATCTGTACTACTTGCTTGATGAAGATGCCGGTGCAGTAACTGCCTTAATGAATCAATTCAAAACAGAAGGAAAAATTGTTGTGAATGAGGAGCAGCTTCGTCAGGTAAAAGCGGATTTTGCAGCATACGGAGTAGAGGGAGAAGAATGCCTGCAAACTATCAGCAAGTACTATGCTGAAACTGATTATTTACTTGATCCACATACTTCTTGTGGAGTTGCTGCTTATGAAACTTGTAATGCTCCTAGTGAAGTATGTGTTACACTTGCAACAGCACATCCAGCAAAATTCAATGAATCCATTGAACTTTGTAATATTGAACAGACATTCCCTGAACAAATTAGTAAATTGTTTGATAAACCGCAATACCTGGAAGTTGTCGAGGCGGCCAATGATGAAATTGTTCGTAAACTAGAGAAACATTTTAGTTCTGCTCAATTAAATGTGAAATAACATTTTAACTTAAATTCGGTAAAAACAAATGGAAGAGATTTGTTTAGATTTCTCTAATTGGAATGAAATGGACGTAAGAGAAGAGTGTATAGCCCTGTTGTGATAATCTGAATGATTGCATAAGAATGAATTAAATAAATCTAACGATAAAGAGCTCAGTCTTCACTGAGCTCTTTATCGTTATAGCGGCATTAGGAATAATACTATGTATGAAGAAGGGGGACTTATATGTTTGTGAGGACCCTTTTTCCACTCGAACATTTAGTACAAGGCTTGCATACGATGGGAAAGAGGGGTGTTGGAATGAGTGTTATTACCTTTATTCTTTCTGTTATTATTGCGATGATAATTGGTACGGTTGCCGATAAGATATCACCTTTTGATATGCCAGGAGGCTGGGTTGGAGCTATAGTAGCTGGTTTCATAGGAGCCTGGATTGGTCCGCTCTTATTTGGGACATGGGGTCCTATGGTAGCAGGCTTTTCGTTAGTTCCCGCCCTAATTGGTGCCATTATTGTTGTTATTGTTGCAGGTATCATTGCCAAGCTTTTTGATTAGCTTTGTGTTGGAAGAAGAACCGGTAACGCCTTGGTATCCGATTTTAAAAGACTTTGAGTTGGATATGGATGCTTTTTATAGTGAGCGGCTGAATCGGCCGCTGCCACAAGTGAAATAGGACGGAGAATGGACGACGGTGAATACCGTCGTCTAATGTTTTCTGTCATAAAACTTATTTAGATCCATAACTAAACTACATAGAAGAAGTTAAAGAAGGAGAGTGAATAGGTTGTTCGTTTATAGGGGGAATATTTTTGTGTAATTTGTTTGTTAGAAAATCTGACATAACACTTGATGTTACGTTTCCTTACATTTATACTTTGAAATATATTACAAGATTAACAGAAACAGAAAAGGAGATGAGTGGAATTGGATGCTATAGTTTTAATGGATAATCTGTGGGTAATCATTGGTACAATTTTAGTTTTCTTTATGTTAGGTGGATTCATATTACTTGAAGCTGGTTCAACTAGAATGAAGAATGCTGGTCACATTGCCGGTAAGACAATTTTCACTGCAGGAATTGGAGCTTTAGTTTTCTGGGCTGTCGGATATGGTTTTATTTATGGAGAAGGTAATGCATTTATAGGATTATCAAATTTCTTTTACGGTGATGCCTCGACGGTTGAGGAAGGGTTAGCTCCCGCTGTGGATTTTATGTTCCAAATGATGTTTGCTTTAGTCTCTCTAACAATTGCATTTGGTGGTTTCGCTGAACGTGCAAAATTATCTGCTTATGTTATTTTTGCCATTTTATTCTCGGCACTTGTTTATCCTGTCGTTGCTCACTGGATTTGGGGTGGCGGTTGGTTAGGTGAACATGGTAAACAAGACTTCGCTGGTTCTACAGTTGTTCATTTAACAGGTGCAATGGCTGCTTTAGCTGCTACAATGATCTTAAAGCCGCGTATTGGTAAATACAATAAAGACGGCTCATCAAATGATATTGCTGGTCATAACCAAGTTTTTACTGCGTTAGGTGTTCTGATTTTATGGGTAGGTTGGTTTGGATTTAACGGTGGTAGTACATTTGGAGTTGCAGATGCATTCTTTGGTTTTGTTTCTTTAAATACACAATTAGCTGCTGGTGCTGGAGCAGTTGCTGCGATGTTTATCGCTTGGGTAGTAACGGGTAAAGCTGATATTCCAACAACATTAAATGGTGCATTAGCAGGTCTTGTTGCCATTACTGCATCTTGTGGATTCGTTGAACCTTGGGCAGCAGTTGTGATCGGTTTAGTTGGTGGACTTATGGTCTTCTATAGTATGAAATTGTTTGATAAAGCGAAGATTGACGATCCGATTTTTGCATTATCCGTTCACGGTACAGTTGGTGTGTGGGGGACACTTTCTAATGGACTATTTGCAGTACCTGCACTTTCAACAGATATTGACTGGGGCCAAGCGGGATTATTCTACGGTGGCGGCTTTACACAATTAGGTGTTCAAGCAATGGGTGTAGCGGCATCAGGTGTATACGCATTTGTTGTTTCATACATTATCTTAAAAGTGATGAATGCAGTTATGGGAGGTATCCGTGTTACTGAAGAAGAAGAAATCATTGGACTTGATTTAAGTGAACACGGAAGTTATGGTTATCCAGAAAGCATGCCTGAGCATAAAGAAAAAGCAGGTGTATAAAAATGGTTGTTGTTAACCATTCAGATAATGATGAGTTTGAAGCGTATATAAACTGCTATCTTGAAATGAGACAGTGGCGAGATGAACATATTCATGAAGTTTGGGAGAATCCAATAGCTCTTAATCAATTTCATGATAGGTTAATTAAGAAAACTGTTCAAAAAGCAATCGAGAAAGTAGAAAGTGAGCTTGGGCCAGCCCCGGCTCACTTTGCTTTCTTTATAATGGGTAGTGGCGGAAGGTCTGAACAATCTATTTGGAGTGATCAAGACCACGGTATTATTTTTGCAGGAAACGAAGGATTTAAATCCTATTTTTTAAGGATGGGAGAAGAAATCTCTAAGGGGTTAAGTGTAGTTGGTTATGAATTGTGTGATGGAAAGGTTATGTCATCAAACCCTAAATGGTGCAATTCAGTCGCTTCTTGGGAACGGCAAATTAGCAATTGGTTGAATGAGGCAAGCTGGGAATCTCTCCGGTATTTTTCTACCTTCTTTGATTCGCGTGTTTTAATAGGAGAGGATGGTTTTCTATTAAGATTAAAAGAACATGCATTTAACCATTTGAAGAAAGATCCTTACTTATATATTCGTTTATTTGAAAATATCCGTCATATGAAGAAAGGACTCGGTATTCTTGGGCAGTTTCTACCGGATTCTTTTGGTAAGAAAACAAGGTGTATTAATATGAAGGAAGTAATCTTTTTTCCATATATCAATTCTTTGCGCTTGCTTTCATTGAAAGAGGGAATTTTTACTCCGTCTACTTTAGCCCGTTTTCAACAGCTGCCTAATCGTTATAATAATATCAAAAAATATCAAGTTGATTTTGAAAAGCTATTACACTTACGTCTTTACTTTAAAAAGCAGTCGAAAAGTTATGAGGATGTTCATCTCTTACATGTGGATTCTTTAACAAAATCGGAAAAGCAAGAGCTTAAACAGATTATGAAGCATGGCTATAGGCTGTTTACTGAAACAAAACATATTATTAATAAAGGGTGTTCATCATGATGAATCCGATGGTTCGCTTTATTAAACAATTGTCTGGAAAGCTAAGTCCGAGTATGTACACATCTGTTGCACATCAAACTGATCCGGCAAGCATAGCGTTTCTCAGACAGCTTCAGAGGGATGTGAAAGCTAAAGATGTTTTGCAGATACCTTTTTCAGAATTAAAGGTAACGGTATTTGATTTAGAAACGACAGGCTTTCATCCACAAAAAGGGGATGAAATTTTATCCATTGGTGCTGTTAAAATGGTTGGTGATCAAGTTATGGAAGATGAAACGTATTATTCTTTAGTGAATTGTAATGAGCCACTTTCAGAACATGTTAAAAATTTAACGGGTATTTGTGAAGGTGAACTTGCTGAAGCTCCTTCGTTAGAACAAGTGCTAAAAGAATTCTATCAATTTATTGAAAGTCAGCCTCTCGTTGCTCATCATGCCAATCATGAAAAAAGTTTTATGCAGCATGCCACATCTTCTGTTTTAAAGCTGAATTTTCAGCATCGTATTATGGATACGTCTTTTTTAACGAAGGTCGTGGTGCCTAAAAAAGATTTAATTACTTTAGATGATTGCTGTAACCATTTTGGCATTTCCATTGAAAAAAGACACCATGCATTACATGATGCCATTGGAACTGCCAAGCTATGGGCAGAGGGTGTTCGTTTAACCCAACAACTAGGTTTTTCTAATTTGTCAGATGTATATGCTCATTTAGCAAAAATAAGCTAACGGTTATAGTCAGGCACCTTTGACATATATGATTCAAGGTGCTTTTTTTAGTTGAAACTTAAGATATACATATATTTATATTATTTTAGGTGAGGTACATAAAAAATTCAGGGGGGACATAATGAATCATCCATTATTTCGTGTTTTTGTTTATGGGACGTTATTGACAGGAGAGTCAAATCATCATGTTGCCAAACCATATATTAAACAAATGAAGCAAGGGAAAGTGCGAGGATGGCTCTATAATGTAGGGGCTTATCCGGCTTTAGTGCTTGATTCTGAAGCAGAGGAAATCATCGGAGAATGGTTTAGCGTAACAGAAGAAGGCTTGAAGAGAATGGACTGGCTTGAAGGTTACGAAGAAAATCGAATTCACAATGACTATGAACGTGTTTGGGTGAAAGACGTATCGGGGGATATTGAGGGGTTTGTTTATGTGTATTCCATTGAAAAAGTTGAAGGATTAGAAAAAATTGAATGCAACTCATGGAGAGAATTTAAAGGGAAATGATTGATTAAAGGATCCTAGCTTCATGCAGGATCTTTTTGTTGTGTCACAAAATAAAGGGATTTTCACCTGTGTAGTTCATTTAGTGTCTAATGTGAGCGTTAAAAGGTGTTATCTTTATCTGGAATGGTATAATAAACTGGCGGAAGTAGACATTAAAAAGAGGGTAACTTTGTACTGAAATGAAATGTAGATATAGAATGTCTTTGTCTAATTAGAATAGAAAAAGACAAAAGAAGAAAAGGGGGATAAGATGACAAAGAATCAAGAAACAGGATGGAATTTAGACAACAGTTATGCTCGTTTGCCAAAATCATTGTTTTCCAGTCTTAATCTAAACCTTGTACGCTCACCGAATTTGGTTATTCTCAATGATTCGTTGGCGAAATCGTTAGGATTAAACGTAGAGGAACTGCAAAGCGAAAATGGTGTAGCGGTGCTTGCTGGCAATGATAGTCCCGAAGGAGCTTTCCCGCTTGCTCAGGCTTATGCGGGGCATCAATTCGGGCATTTTACGATGTTAGGAGACGGTCGGGCGGTGCTGCTTGGTGAGCAGATTACTCCTCAAGGTGAGCGGGTGGATATTCAGCTGAAAGGTTCAGGTAGAACGCCATACTCTCGCGGGGGAGATGGTCGAGCGGCACTCGGACCGATGCTGCGTGAATATATCATTAGTGAAGCGATGCATGCGCTCGGTATTCCTACTACCCGTAGTTTAGCAGTAGTGACTACCGGTGAGTCAATCATCCGTGAAACCGAGCTGCCTGGCGCAATTTTGACCCGTGTTGCTGCTAGTCATTTACGTGTCGGTACGTTTCAATACGCTGCAACATGGGGCACTATTGAGGAACTCCGGGCTTTAGCTGATTATACAATTGAGCGCCATTTTCCGGAGATTGAAGCGGATGAGAGTCGATATCTTTCACTGCTTCAAGCGTTGATTAAGCGCCAAGCTATGCTGATTGCTAAATGGCAGTTGGTTGGTTTTATCCACGGGGTCATGAACACTGACAATATGACGATTAGCGGAGAAACGATTGATTATGGTCCTTGTGCTTTTATGGATACCTATGACCCGGCAACAGTATTTAGTTCGATTGATAGGGAGGGCCGCTACGCTTATGGCAATCAGCCGTATATTGGCGGGTGGAATCTTGCGCGATTTGCTGAAAGCTTATTGCCACTGCTGCACGATGATCAGGAGGAAGCAATTAAACTGGCTCAAAATGCAATGTCAGCTTTTGGTGAGCTGTATGAAGGTCACTGGCTTGCGGGAATGAAAGCAAAACTAGGCCTATTTAATGAAGAGGCACAGGATAGATCTCTTATTGAAGAGCTCCTTAGTATCATGCAGAAGTATCGTGCTGATTATACGAATACCTTCCGCGCGTTAACGTTTGACACATTAGAGGATACGGTTCTGTTTGGGACTCCCGAATTTACTCAATGGCATGAGCTGTGGAAGGCAAGACTAGGCAGGCAGCAAGAGTCAAAAGCTGATTCACATCAATTGATGCGGAATAGCAATCCTGCAATAATCCCTCGGAATCACCGGGTAGAAGCTGCACTAGAAGCCGCAGTGAAACAAGGAGATTATAGCGTAATGGAGCGACTTCTTCAGGTTCTCTCAAATCCTTATGCTCATTCTCCTGAACAGGCGGAGTATGCTAGATTGCCTGCTGAATCAACACGCCCTTATCGAACTTTTTGCGGTACATAATAATAGTACATGTTGAGTGCTGTTCATTGCTTATAAGGAAAGATAAATAAGATATAACATGGTAGAGAGAGCCTTTTGGTTTCGAAAGGCTCTTTTAGGCAAGGTCTGGATAATGAAATGATGAGTAATAAAAAATCTTATATATATATGAAAATTAAATTGAGAATGAGGGATAGAACAATGAAACAGTACCGCAAGCATCCCGAAGAAGTTACAACAGCCGGAATAGAAGATATCGAAAGCATGCTTTTATTAAATGATAAAATTTATCCGAAAGAGTGGCATGTGTCTCCAGAGTATATTAAAGAAATTATGCTCAGGAATCCCGAGGTTTATAAAGTTCTTAAAACTCCGGCTGGGGTAAAGGGGATATACGGGCTATTTCCTTTGGATAAAGGAGATTATACAGCTGTATTAGAAGGAAAGCTGGAAGAGAATGAGGTTGGAAAATTTGTTCTTAACTATGCTAATCCAACAACTGTATATCTTTATTTGGTTACTATAATAGTTGATATTCACGATGATCGAAGGAAAGAATACGCAAGTACGCTTATAAAAGATATTCCTTTACAATTAAAACGTCTTAAGGAAAAAGGGATAGATATAAAAGAAATCGGTGCCTTTGCAGTTAGCACAGAAGGAGAAAGGATTTTGCCTAAAATTGGATTTGATTATTCAGGAGAAAAGGTAGTGCTGGATAATAAGGAATATCCCGTATTTAGAGCAAAACCGGAGAATATCATTCATAAAATAAAAATATAGAATGCATAGAATATTAATAAAAGAGATGCAATCTTTAACGGATTTAGCTTATACTGGAGGAATATCATTTATTTTTTGATAAATCAAATTTTTTCGAAATAGACTAACACTTGATTGACACCCTTGAAAGAATCGTGATATAACATAATCAAGGTACTTTATTACATAAAAGCATAAAAGCGTGAAAGTGTAAGGGTTAAAATTAATGAAAAGTGGGATACATAGGAGGAGACTAACATAATGAAAAATGATATGAAAATTTTAGACTGTACCATTCGTGATGGAGGTTTAATTAACAATTGGGATTTCAGTGTCGAATTTGTTCAAGACTTGTATAATGGCTTAAGTGCAGCTGGTGTTGAATACATGGAGATTGGCTACAAAAACTCCCCTAAGCTTCTTAACGCGACTGAGCCCAATCCATGGAGATTTCTTGACGATAACTTCTTGAAAGAAATTATCCCTGAGAAAAAGTTCACGAAGCTATCTGCTTTAGTAGACATTGGGCGTGTAGATCCAAATGATATTCTACCACGTGAACAAAGTGTTTTAGATATGATTCGAGTAGCATGCTATATTCGTGAAGTGGATAAAGGCTTGGAGCTTGTAGAAATGTTTCATGATTTGGGCTATGAGACTTCACTTAACATTATGGCTTTATCTAGTGTGCCGGAACATCAGCTTATTGAAGCGTTTAAAATGGTGCAGGAAAGTTCTGTAGATGTTGTATATATCGTTGACTCCTTTGGAAGCTTAGATCCTACGGATATTGAGCATCAAGTGAAAAAGTTCCAAGCGATGATTCCTAACAAACAGCTTGGAATACATACGCATAACAATATGCAATTAGCATTCGCCAATACATTAACTGCGATGAAAAATGGGGTTACTTTCCTTGATTCGTCTGTTTATGGTATGGGTCGTGCGGCTGGTAACTGCCATACAGAGCTTCTTGTTAGCTACATAAAAAAGACAAGCTATGAGCTTAAGCCCGTTCTTGGTGTAATTGAAAAGCATATGCTAGAAATGCGTCAAAAGTGGGAGTGGGGCTATATCATTCCTTACATGATCTCTGGTGTACTTAATGAACATCCACGTGTGGCTATGGCTTACCGTGATAGTGACGATCGTGACAAGTTCGTAGATTTTTATGACAAGGTAACATCACCTGAAGCTACTCTAGCTCCAACGTCTAAATAGGTTATCTAAAGGTACCTCTATTGATATAGGGGTACTTTTGTGTTTTCACGAAGAATTAGGAGTTGAGAGCTCATAAAAAGAATGAGTAGGTATCCGCAGGATTGGCAGAAACAAACGAACAAGCTAGTGATAAATGACTGCTGATTAGAAAGAAAACAAAACCAGCTTCCTCAGTGAAACTGGTTTTGTTTATGATCTTGTGTTTAACGTTTGTCCTCGTCTTCGACGTAAGGATCATGTTCATAGGCAGGCAAATCGCCAAATGAGGTCATCAGGCCTTCTTCGTCAAGTTCATTCTCATACAGTTCGTGCTGACTATTTGGATAAACGGTAATACTTTTTCCATATATATCATTCCCGATAAAGTTTTCATAAGACTCCACATATCCCGTCGGATCATGTGATTCATTGTACATGTCATTATAAGAATCCTTTTCCTCTGTAAAAGCAAAGTCTGACGGTGATTCAGATGTCCCATACTGCGCAACATCCTGCCATGTGTCTTCTGCATCATAGGCAACGTTTTCATCTTGATTATCCATGTCAAATTTTCCAAATGGAGGCATTAGCACTCCTTCTTCAACCGGACGGTCATGTGATATGATTTGGTCCGGGCTGTGCTCTTTACAGAACGTTGTATTAGGAAGAGCCTCCAATCTTTCATATGGAATGTCTTCCCCACATACCTCACACGTACCGTAAGTTCCATTATCCATTGCAGTAAGAGCCCTGTTTATATTATCTAATCGATGAGTAGCATGCTCTTTAAGGGCAAGGTCTTTTTCTCGTTCATATAATTCTGTCCCTTCATCTGCCGGATGGTTATCATAGCTTGATAATTCTCCCACAGACTCATGAGGATGTTGCCAATCAAAGCCAAAGCTATCATTTACATGAAATTCAGTTTCCAGTTCTTTTTTCTCCTTAAGCAGCTGTGAGCGAAACTCTGCTAATTGTTGAGAGGATATCATAAACAAACCCCTTTCGTGAAGTTTCATTGATATGAAATACATCTTCTTTATATTTTCATGTTTATTGGTGCCAATTATGTAAGGAAGTTAATGTACTTATATTTCCTCATCGAATAAAAAAGTTCTTAAGGTGTATCTTAAGATTACGAAAGCAATAAAAACTTAAGGGGGACTTACGATGGTGAACCTTGATTTCGATAAATTTATTAAAACCCAGAAAAAACACGAGGGACAATATTTAGGCGGAGGAAATCAGTCGGAAGGAATAAATGACGAAGAATATAACAATCGAGGAAATTCAGACAAGTCGGTGGGGGCTACGGGAAGGAAAGTATAAAACAAGCCAAATATAAAGGGGAAATTCCTGTCGCCAGCTTATAAGGGTGGCGACAGACTTTTCTCATTATTTATTAACTTTTCTCATTTGTACTATTTGGCTGCTGAATAGATACATGTTTTGGGGGAGCGGGATAGGATCGTTTACCTGAATCGTCAGGACCAGTAAGGGTATTTCTTTTATCCAGGACTTTCCCTGTATATTCAATAGGATTTATATCTGCCATTGTTTTCACCTCCATTTAATAGGATGGTTGAAAAATAAATTCAAATGCCAGGTAATTTCTCCTTATGAATAAATGCGTTTTATCAAAGGGATAAATTCCTTAGCAGGTTGTGCGAACGTTGAGGTTGGTAAAGGATATAAGAGAACCAATCCTGAGGGTGATTTAATAAATAATTTAGGATGTCATTTCTAAGCGAATCATCAATCATAAAGAGATTCAATTTTAAAATCCTTTTATGCGCTTTTAATATTGAATTCATTCTAAATGCATTTAATATCTACTATATTAATTATTTTTCTGAACTAAATTTATTTGAATGAGGGAATTTTGGGGGCTCTGCAAAGAGACTAATAGAAGAGATGTCCCCGTGAGAACAAAGCCTTTCCATTTGGGGGAGGTTTTTAATGTTAGGTTTTTCCGTATTATTAACTTGTATATGACATTTATCATACTCCATACATGACACCTACTACTAACAACTCCAATTTTCTTCCTTTATAATTAGACATAACGATAGAAACAAGGAAGGAATTTTAAATAAAATGACCTTACAAAATACAAAAACTTTGAGAAAACAAGTGGCTCCTTTTGAAAAATCAACGACAAAAGAAAGTGTATGGCAGCTTATTAATACAGTCGTGCCATTTATTACATTATGGTATCTTGCCTATATAAGTCTGTCCGTTTCTTATTGGTTAGCATTAGTTCCTATTGTGTTAGCTGCAGGATTTCTGACAAGAATTTTTATTATATTTCATGATTGCACGCATCATTCTTTTTTAAGAAACCGCCGTGCCAATCGAATAGTTGGGACAGCTATGGGTGTTTTAACGTTATTCCCTTTTGATAAATGGGGACATGAGCATTCTGTTCATCACGCGACAAGTGGTAACTTAGATAAAAGAGGTACAGGAGATATTTGGACGCTTACAGTGGAGGAATATGTAACAGCACCACTTAAACTTCGTTTGGCCTATCGTTTTTACCGTAATCCATTCGTTATGTTCGGATTAGGGCCGATTTATGTATTCGCTCTTAAAAACAGATTTAACCGTAAAGGTGCTAGAAAGAAAGAACGTATGAACACGTATTTGACGAATGTTCTTATCGTTGCTTTAATCGTAGTGCTCTGTATGGCAATTGGATGGCAGTCATTTCTTCTAGTGCAAGGATCTATTTTCTTACTATCAGGTTCAATAGGTATTTGGCTGTTTTATGTACAGCATACTTTTGAGGACTCTTATTTTGAAGAAGACAAAGATTGGGAATATGTGAAAGCAGCTGTGGAAGGAAGTTCCTTCTATAAGCTTCCAAAAATCATCCAATTCTTAACCGGAAATATTGGGTTTCACCATGTTCATCATTTAAGTCCACGGGTTCCTAACTATAAACTAGAAGAGGCACACAAAAATACGCCTCCATTACAAAACGTACCGACGATTTCTCTTGCTACAAGTTTGAAGTCGCTCCGTTTCCGTCTATGGGATGAGGAAAATAAGAATTTCGTGAGTTTTAAGGACGTCAAAGCTTTAGCTAAAAATAAAATTTCCGTTCAAGTAAAAACTGAACTGTAACTTCACCATCTATTGACTCTCCTTTATTTATGGAGGGTCTCTGTTTAATAGTAGCTTCCAGATAGGGGGGGAAACTTAAATGATTCGAATTGTCATTGCTGAGGATCAGGAAATGCTGTTGGGGGTAATAGGCTCCCTGCTCGATTTGGAGGAAGATATGGAAGTGGTTGGTCAGGCCAGGAATGGAGAAGAAGCCCTTACTCTTGTGCGCCAATTGCAGCCCGATGTTTGTATTATGGATATAGAGATGCCTGAAATGAGCGGACTTGAGGCAGCAGATGTTTTAATGTCAACAGAATGCAAGGTCATCATTTTCACAACCTTCGCAAGGACTGGTTATTTCAAACGTGTACTAAAAGCGGGTGTAAGAGGTTATTTATTGAAGGACAGTCCAAGCGAGGAATTAGTCTGCTCGATTCGCCGTATTATGGACGGAAAGCAAATTTATTCTCCTGAATTAATAGATGATAATTCGAGTGATAACGAACAGGAAATACCAGTGCCAGAACTGGTGGACGATGGTCAAATTACCAATGAACTTTCTAATCAGCGAAGTAACACAGTTGGAACGGTTAGAAATTACTTCTCAACAGTCATGAATAAAATGAAGTTGCCAACTGGATAGAATCTGTTTAACATTCATTCAAACAATACATCACATCTAAGCAACCTCCTTGAGAGAAAGGCAACGATGTTGTACTGAAATAGAATTTCTTTTGAGCTCTTTTTCTATAGTGAGAAAGAGTTTTTATTTTAGTTATTCTAGCCCGAAATAATGTAAAGTTTTAAGTCCGATGTATGAAGTGGAACAAAATTCTTCGGGGAGTCCATATGATAGATGAGATTTTTTACTTTTTCTAGTATAATCTAAATTTAGAAGATTAAGAGAAAATGTGGGGATAAAAAAGTGAAGCGATTAACTATTGATCAGGTAGCTCGTAGATTTTCTTTAAATGTATTAGTGGGGGAGCAGCATTTACAGAGCGAAATTAAACAGCCAGGGGCGCATCGACCAGGTTTGGAATTTGTTGGTCATTTTGACTTCTTTCCTACCGAGCGAATTCAAGTTCTAGGGAAAAAGGAAATTACTTATTTACACAAGCTAAGTCATAGAGAACGAAAAATGCGGATTAGAAATATTGTTCAATATCATCCACCATGTTTTATTGTAACGGCTGGTGAGGATGGACTAACCTATCTGACCGAACATTGTATCAAAGAGAACATTCCACTGCTTGTGACGAAAGAACCTGTTGCGACGACGGAGTTTGTAGCGCAACTCGATGCATATATGGTCAAAGAATTAGCACCTGAAATGGCTGTACATGGAGTGTGTGTCAATGTATTTGGGATAGGCATTTTGCTTCGTGGAGATTCAGGAGTTGGTAAAAGTGAAACAGCTCATACGTTAATTGGCCGAGGACATCGATTAGTCGCAGATGATATTGTAGTGTTAAAAAAGCTGAGTGCCCAAACCCTTTTAGGAACACATGACGAAAAAACAAAGGAATTCTTGGCGCTGCGCAGCATTGGACTGTTAAATGTTGTTCGCTCTTATGGACAGAAGGCATTTCAAAATGAAACCCGTATTGCCTTAGAAATCAATCTAACGAAATGGGAAAAAGATGCGTTGTACAATGACTTGGAACAAGAACCGGCTTATACAGATTATATGGGTATTAAGATTCCTTCGATGGAAATTCAACTGCAACCCGGTCGCGATATAGCCGGCCTAATCGAGGCCGCCGCCAACAACTGGTACCTCAGACAACAAGGCTACAGTGCCGCTGAGGACTTTTACAGCCGTCTGGCACCTGAATTTTCTTAGAATAGTTTTTGATATTAGCTTATCCCGATCCATAATGGTTCGGGATTTTTTTGGGGGGAATTTCTCTTCTATTTGTCCCTTTGCGACCTTTTTTTAGATAGAGAGTAATAGATCAAAAGTGGAGAAGAATGAAAACGAACAGCTTGTTCAAGTCTCGATCAATCAGTTTAGCCAAGGAAAAACGGTTATTATGATTGCGCATAGACTTTCTACAATTGTCAACGCAGATATTTGTTGTGAAAAACGGAGAAATAGTAGAAAGCGGAAATCATCAATACCTAATGAATCAAAATGGATATTATAAAAAACTCTATTCAAAGCAAAATACAGTGAATCGGGAAGAATGGAAAATGACTGCTGGTTCATGGAGGTAGATTTATCTCTTGAGTGCCTGGCCCTAAAGATTTTCCCTCTATCCGCTTTTTTAATCATGTTGTAAAATGGGTTTGAAAGGTAAAATTACCCATGGGTGGTGGAAGCTTGGAGAAAACGGGCAATGTGAATTGGGAGTTTGAAACAATTATGAAACATACCCTCGATATCCTTGTCATTGTCGACCAAAATCAACTAGTTAAATATGTTACGCCTTCTCTTGCGGCGATTCTAGGATATGAAACTGAAGACTTTATGGGGAAAAATGCATTTGATCTTCTGCACCCAGAAGATCGAGATAGGATGATTGCCTCCCATAATAAAGTGATTTTAACAAAAGAACCGATGGTAAATGAATATCGGGTGTTCCATAAGAATGGTGGAACCGTGTACTTAGAATCACGAGTTATGCCTGTACAGAATCATCCTGACAATCTAGTTGTCGTTTCGATTCGGGATATTACGGCGCGAAAGAATATGGAACATGAGCTTGAGAATCGAAAAACACGTTATCAAGTACTTCAAAATAAATTAAAAAGATATTCACAAGATCTTTCTTCAGTAATGAAGGTGTTGGATCTTAATAATAGGCTGATAATCGAATTGAAAAGCGTACTTCCAAACTCGGATCCCAAAATGACCGTTTATCACTGGGAATTTAAACGTTTTGAAGGAGATGCCGTTTTAGGGCTATCCTCTTTTTTATCTAAATTAACCGTTGGGAAGCTTCAGTATGACAACGAGCAGATTCATATTTTAATAGGGGATTATAAGGAGAAGGCTTATATTCTTACGATTAAGGCATCCTCTATTAGCGAATCAATGGATGCTATTTGGTTTGAAACATTGGTTTACTACACGGTTATGGTATTTGAAAGTTTAAATGTAATTGAGAATTTAATGAATCAATTGGAGAAAGCCCTTCAAAAAAATGAAAGGCCACAGTGGATATTAAGGTTGTTGTTTAATTTATCAGAGAAACAACGAATGGAATTATCCAGTGATTTACACGACACGGTTTTACAGAATCAAATCGCTTTGTATAGAAATCTGGAAGCGATTTTAAAGGAACATCATTTTAGCAATGAAATGGATGACCAGCTTAAGGGAATTATTCAGGGATTAATGAATACAATTGATCAAATTAAAATGACTTGCAATGAGCTGCGGCCGCCACTTTTAAAAGAAGTAGGACTGATCCGTTCTTTAGAAAATCTTTTCGATTATACTCAATTATCCTCTGCCTTTAAAATTACGTTTACAACGGAACATGCACATAATCTTGAATTATCTGAGGAAGAAACAATCGGGATGTATCGTATTGTCCAAGAGTTACTTAACAATGCCGTTAAACATTCCGAAGCCGCTCAGCTATATTTTCATCTCTACAGACAAGCTGAAAAACTTCATCTTCATTATTCAGATGACGGTAAAGGTTTTGCAACGGAGAAATTGACTCCTTCATTCAAAAGCATGGGACTATCGGGGATGAGGGAGAGAGTTCAAAGCCTTAACGGGACTATTGAGTTTTTTTCACAACCTGACAATGGGTTAAGTGTTAGGGTGGAGATCCCGATTCATGCTTGAAGCTGGCAGAGTAGCAGATTAAAAGAATATAGAAAATAAGAAAACTAAGCCACCGCAAGTGGTTTATTTTTTTGTCCGAAATCTAGTGTTTTTATCTCTGCAGTACCAACAATATGTTAGCAGAAGACATCAAAATCTTTGCGGGAAGGAAACGATGATTTGCGGTTTTCAATGAGCGATCCAGCCGTATGATAAGAACATAATCAATAGCTGAAATTCTTAAGTATGGAAGGTATTGGCTGCAAAACAGCTTAAGAAGAGGAGAGAGGGTAAATATGAATCAATCCCCCTATAAATGAAGTGCAATCACGCAAGATTTTTGCGGTTCAGAGGGTCTTAGTTTCAGGTAAACTAACAGTAATGAAAGAAAACACGGGTGGTGTTTTTATGAAGGATAACGAGCAATATTTTCAAACTGTTCTGAATCATACAAGTGATTTACTTTTAATCGTCGATCGTAACCGTCATATTATTTACGCAACCCCTAATTTATATGACTTTACTAGCTATCGTTTAGAAGATTTAAAAGGTGTTGACGCTTTTGTTGCTGTACATCAGGAGGATAAGGAATTTATGATGCACAGGCATAAACATCTTCTAGATTCTAAAAAAAGCAATTCCACTGAATATCGGTATGTAAAAAAGGATGGAGAAGTACGGTATTTCGAATGTAAAACGACTCCTTTACCTGATACAGAGAATTACCTTCAGGTTGTTTCGGTAAGGGATAATACTGAACGAAAACAAATGGAGATGGAACTTGAGCATCACAAGAAACGTCATGAAGTCTTGCAAAATAGCCTGAAGAACTATTCACATGATTTAACCTCGGTTATGAAACTAGCGGATCTTGAGGCGCGAATGATAGAAGAGTTAGTAACTATTCTTCCAGGATCGAATCCTATGATCGTAAAAGCTTTTCCAGAAAAGATAACTAAGGATGGTACAGAGTTATCAGACGGTAAAATGGTTAGCGCCTCTAATAGAATTTTTATAAAAATAGGGGAGCGGGAACAGCGCCCTTATATCCTATCTATCCAAGCAAGTGCTATTCATGAAGCGATGGAATCAATTTGGCTGGAAACGCTCGCTCATTATTCGATGATGGTTTTTGAAAATTTAAATATGATTGAAAGTTTAATGCACCAGCTAGAAACAGCTTCACAGCGAAAAGAAACACCGCAATGGGTGCTGCGTATGATGTTCAATCTCCAAGAGCAGCAGCGACTGACGCTATCAAGTGATTTACATGATACGGTTTTGCAGGATCAAATTGATTTATACCGCAGACTCGAATCTCTCTTACATTCATATGAAATTGAAAAAGAGGCAAAGACGAAGCTAATCGATATTGAACAAGGATTATTGGATATTATTCATGAAATTCGCGTAACTTGCAATAATCTGCGTCCGCCGCTTCTAAGAGAATTAGGACTGGCAAGTTCGCTGGAAAATCTATTTGAGCATATTCAGATAACATCTACCTATAGAATTAGTTTTAACTCAGAAGACCTCTCGGGGATTGTGTTAAGTGAGGAGCAAACCATTGGAATTTACCGAATTGTTCAGGAATTCCTTCATTATGCGGAAGAAGACTCGAAAGCCACTCAAGTAACATTCGAGCTTTATTATGAAAAGGATTTATTACTGATGCAGTACCGAGATGATGGAATCGGAGAGAGTGCCACATCAGATCATATTCGGTTAACAAGTATCACACAAAGGGCACAAAGTCTCGGAGGAAAGATGGAGATTACCTCGAATGAGGATAGTGGATTAATAGCCACTTTGGAATTTCCGATTCATTTAGAAAGGAGCTTTGTATAATGGTTGATATTTTAATCGTAGATGACCATTTATCAATTATCGAAGGCACGAAAATGCTTTTGGAACAAGAACCGGATTTTAATATTACGGTTGAGAACAGTTCATTAAATGCGATGAATTTGATTAAGCTGAATCATTATGATGTATTACTCTTTGATTTATACATGCCCCACCTAAATGGACTTGAATTAGCAAAGCAAGCACTTGCTTATAATCCAGAGCTGACGGTACTAATTTATACAGGTTTTGATATTAAGCCTCATTTTAATTTGCTTGTTGAAGCGGGCGTTTCTGGATTTTTGTCAAAAACTTCATCGAGGGATGAGTTAGTTGCAGGGATTAGGAGTGCGCTGAGACAGCAGGTCATTCTTCCGCTTTCATTGGTAAGAGAATTAAGAAGACCAGGTATTATTTCGGATAGTTCCAGTTCTAATGAGAAAGTTGTATTAACTTCAAACGAAGAACGAATCCTTTTAGAGCTATCCAGAGGGAAGAGTACCCGGGAAATCGCCGCCACTTTAGCCATGAGTCAGCGATCATTAGAGTATAGCCTCACGAATTTATACCAAAAGTTTGGGGTGCGAACGAGAGTAGATACTATTGCCAAGGCTAAAAAGCTTGGTTTAATTCCAGAGGAAGAGTTGAAGTGAAATAAATCATTTAGAGTTTCGTGTTCCAATCATGTCATTGGAACACTTTTTTGTGTTAAAAGCAACTATCTAATGGAATTTAACGGAATCTTTATTTTTTCTTCAAATTATGGCTTCTCCCAGGTTACCGCAAAATTCTGCGGTGGGTTCCCAATCAGTGTGCGGTGTACCTCAAAAACTGTGCGGCGGGTCTTCAGAAAGCGTGCGGTTTGGTTAAGCTTGAATTTTCGTACAATGACAATATAGAAAATAACAGACCATTTAAAGGGAGAGGGGAAATCACGTATGAAGAAGAAACTGAGAAAATTCGTGCAGTATGCTTTCGTATTCTTAATGATTATTTTTGCTATAGGTTTCACTTATCAAGGAATTAGCGCGTCAAAGGATATAAAGAAGTACACACCGGTTGGGAAGATGTATGAGGTGTATGGTAATAAGATGCATATCTACACCGGAGGAGAAGGAGACTCTACCGTTGTGTTTAATGCAGGTTGGGGGACGTCCAGTCCGTATACAGATTTCTCTCCGCTTTACGAAAAGTTGGAAAAAGATACGAAGTATGCAGTCATTGAGCGATTTGGTTATGGATATAGCGAAATGACGGATCGAGAGCGAGATATTGATAATATCGTGGATGAAACTCGTAAATTGCTTCAAGAATCCGGACAGAAGCCGCCGTATATCCTGGTGGGGCACTCCCTCGCGTCTTTAGAGACGATTCGTTATGCTCAAAGATATCCAGACGAGGTGAAAGGGATTGTTTTAATAGATGGAGGAAATCCAGAGTATTATTCCGAACAAAAGCCAGTTACTGTCTTTTCACAAGTGATAGGGTTTCTTCGTACTTCTGGCCTATTAAGACTGACATATCAGATAAATGAAGACTTTTTCCTCCAATCACGCAATAACCTAGAGTTTGTTCCTGCTGAACTGAAGGAAATTGATCAGGCGTTCACATTAATTAAGACAGGAAATAAAAACGTAACGGATGAAATGCGGCAAATTCTCAATAACGCGGAAAAAGTATCAGAGAATCAAAGTTTAAAAGTCCCATTAACGGTTTTAACTGCAGACAGCTTTGGGGAAATCAAGGAGGATTGGCTAGAAAGTCAGATTGAATTAGCTACATGGTCCTCATCGGGAAAACAGATCGTTGTGAAAGAGGCAAACGATTCCATTCACCAGTATCAGCCGGATATCATCGCAGCAGAAATATTGAGTATGCTAAAGCGATAACTAAGAGAATGTAAGGACGATGAAATTGCAAACTGCCAAGGATTTTTGAGGTTACTGAAAAAGTCTAAAAGATAACAAAAGCGATTGTGACAACGGGTGAAAAAAGTGACGGACATTACCTTAAAGAATTAGTAAAGAAAAGTAAAGAAACCGGTATGGTAGTTAATACTGTCATTGGAGATACAGCTTATTCCGGGAAAGAAAATTTACAATATGCTCAAGCAGAAGAGTTTCAATTGATTTCTAGATTAAACCCAAACATTAGCGGTGAAACTTCACATCGAAAAGTAGAGTTTGAATTTAGTAAAGATGCAGGCATGTATGTATGTCCAGCAGGTCACATGGCTATTCGAAAAGCACGAACTGGAAAGAAAAATCAAGCAGCTAATCAAGCAGAAACCTATTCATTTGATATAGAAAAATGTAAAGTATGTCCGATGCGTGAAGGGTGCTATAAAGAAGGAGCAAAAAGTAAAACATACTCTATCAGAGTTAAATCTACGGAACATAAGGAGCAAATTCGTCTTCAAGAAACGGATGAATTCAAAACCCTTTCAAAAAAACGTTATAAAATTGAAGCGAAAAATAGTGAAATTAAAAACCCACATGGTTATAAAACAGCAAAATCAGTGGGTCTTTTTGGTATGGAAATACAAGGTGCAATAACGATATTTGCGGTTAATTTAAAACGGATATTAAAACTTCTAAACGATTAAGAGTAAGAAAATAGACAAGGAAAGAGGGCACACTCTGTTCAAATCGAACAGAATGTGCCTTCTTTTTGTCTAAAAAAACTAAGAGTCATAAAAAACGTAAGTTTTTCAGTGTCCTCGTAATTGGCATGTATGATACCTTTAAATGTGCGCTTACTTTCTTCTGCTTGCTCAAGCTCACCTAAGTTATGTAATTCATGTCCCTTCTTACTACGGCGACCATTTCTTTTATATGGCTCGTCTGACACATATCGCTCAACTGCTGTTGTAACAGAGGCAGTATGTGTGATAGTTGCTTGTAAATTTCTCATCTAAAATCCTGTTCCTTATCGTTAATTAAGTGAAGTATATAATTGCTTAAACCCTTGCTAAATAAGGGTCTGTAATCTATTTATCTAAATAAAACTTTCCAAAATAAATTACTATTAATTATGTTATTTTTTAGTGTTATGTTTTATTGTTCTAGCACTTATAATTGTATGTAATGTCGCTTTAGTTTGCGAACGACTAAAAAGGGTACGGGCGCCAATAAGAAGCGATAAAATCGCAGTAGTTATAGTGAAGTTATTATGAACTATAAAAAAGCTCAAAATTGCTCCACCTAGCTCCACGAGAAGTAGTTTCGAAAAAAATTTAAAATAAGGTAATAATTAATGATTAACTTTCAAGATAAAGTAAGCTTCATATAATCAATCACAGAAATTTTACGTGGACCATATAAGCCAGAGGACTACGGTAAAATTGTTTTACCATTAGCGGTATTACATCGTTTTGACTGTGTATTAGAAAGTACAAAAGAAGAAGTATTAGCAAAAAGCAGAGCAGTTTGCTTCGGTGCCTGAAGAAGCACGTGAGCCAATTTTAAATCGTGTGTCGAAGCAAAACTTCCAGTGTTATTGCTGCAGCTACTATTAAAGAAATTTAAGTTGCCAAATTAAATGCAGTATGTTTCAAAATATTAATTGTTCTAGTGAGTGACACAGCTACAATAAGCAAGAATTTTACATAGTAACGTATATTATCTGTAATTAACAAAATTAGGGGAATATTCATAGTAAGAAGAGTCTTGGATGGATTTTTTATAATAAAAAAGTAGGTGAAGGAATGAATCATTATAAAAATGTACTAGATTCTTGGATTACAATTGAGCAATTATCGGAAGGCTCAATCAATAAAAAGGATAGAACGTATCAGCAATTATATAAACAACAGTATGATTGGAAACAATTTTATTGGGAGTACCTTCAAAATCAAAAAATCGTAAATAGGATGTCAGAGAGAAGCTTTCAAAAGGCGGGTATCGTTATGTACTTTGGGATATTCGATTTCCAAGAAGTAATCGATATTTTAAGAAAACAATATGGTATTCCTAGTACATATGAGGAAATAAGCAGATCGGATAAGTTTACGATTGCACTTCACTTTGATAATGAGTTAAATTTCATTGGCGATAAATTATTTTTAACAATGAGTGGTTTCATTCGAAACAAAGGGTATTTGCCAGACAATTTTAGGACGTTTGAAAATGAGTTTAAAGAAAAATTAAGCCGAAAATTTCAAGGGGATTTTCATAAGGTATTCAATGAATTGTTTTATCACTATAAAATAACACCCGAAAACTTTCGTTATAAGTTTTTAACTGATATAGAAAATGGTGATGTTAATTTGCATTCATTTTTTATCGCAGATTTAAATAAAGCAAAGTCATTGAATAACGATAATTTAAACCGCTATATAAAAGGCTTTAGTGGGGCTAGAAAAGATTTAAATAGCTACAAGCACTCAGATCGATTTAATCCAACCATTTTCGAAGAAGTTTTGCAACCTAAGTATTATCCTTTAGGGCGATTCCCAAGCAATTCTGATTTCGCACTTTCATTTATGCAACAAGTAGCTGTAAATTTAGCTTTAAACGCTGGGAATAATGTATTAAGTGTCAATGGCCCACCTGGCACGGGAAAAACGACGCTTTTAAAGGACATTTTTGCCGATTTAATTGTTCAACAAGCAGCTGAAATTGCATTTAAATCTAATAAAAAATTTGAACCAATACTTATTTATTGGAAGCAAGCGAAATTTGACGTTTTATCACATTCAATTGCTGAAAAAAATATAGTCGTAGCAAGCTCTAACAATGGGGCTGTTCAAAACATTGTGAATGAAATACCTAAGTTTAAAGAAATAAGTAATGAATTCATAGAGGATCTTAAAAAAGTAGATTATTTCACTTATATTTCGAATTGTCAGCTGGAAAGAAAATTTGACGATAATAAGTTTAATATTAAAATGACTAAAGTAAGCTACGATAATTGGGGAGCTTTTTCTTTAGAGGGCGGAAAAGCAGCAAATATTGAGAAATTATTGTTAACAATAGATTCAATCGTAGCAGATTTAAATGAAAATTATGTAGCTAGCCCACAGGTGTATACCGAATTTATAGAAGCCTATAATAAGTTGAAAAACGAACGAGAAGAGATGCAAAGGCTTAGCGAAAAGGTTTATCGTCTACAAAAGCTTGAACCGAAATTAAAAGAAATGGAAATTGAACATCAGCTGAAGCTGCAAAAAAAGCAAAAGAATTTAGATGACTATGTAGACA
The DNA here is from genome assembly GCF_003570725.1 of Peribacillus asahii. Lineage (GTDB taxonomy): Bacteria > Bacillota > Bacilli > Bacillales > DSM-1321 > Peribacillus > Peribacillus asahii. The sequence continues at coordinate 2,259 of NZ_QWVS01000019.1, read as the reverse complement.
GAACGAACAGTGATATTCAGTCGCTCCAGATGGAATTAAATGATTGCACTGTAAAACGTTCTAACATAAAAAATCAAATAGAGCAGTTAGCTTTAAGTCGCATGCAGGCTGAAAGGAATTATGAGATAATTCTTACTCAAAAGCCGAGCTTATTATGGTTACAAAAAATATTTTTTAAATCGAAAGTTGAAAAATATTTTAACAATTTGACTATAGCGAATGATGAATTACAAAAGCTGGCTACTCAGAAAAACGATCTCTTAACGCAAAAGCAAAAAATGGATTTAATAATAGATGAAAAAACAAATTCAATTCAGCAATTAAAAGGCAATATCGAAAAGCAACAAGAGGAATTTAATAAATGGTTGAAACTTTATCAAAGCAAAATAGCTAAATTGAAAAAAGAGATAGATCAATTAAAACGAGAGCTTTCTTCCCAAAACATTAAAAGCATAGATTTCTCTTTAAGCTACGAAGATTTACAAAAATCAAATCCTTGGTTTACTAAAGAATTCCGAATCTTACAGTCGAAGTTATTCATTCTAGCGCTAAAAGTAAGAAAGCAATTTTTATATGAGAATGTAAAAAATCTAAAAGCTGCCTCTATCATTTGGAATAACCAAGGTGAACATATTGCAAAGGAAAATGGCCAGCAAATTATTTCCGAAGCATGGAATTGGATTAATTTCGCTGTTCCAGTTGTAAGTACGACTTTTGCAAGCTTTGGAAAAATGTTTAATTTTGTAGCAGAGCGTAGTCTTGGCTATTTGTTTGTTGATGAAGCGGGACAAGCATTGCCACAAGCAAGCGTTGGTGGATTTTTCAGAAGTAATAAAGTAATGGTTGTTGGTGACCCATCTCAAATAAAGCCCGTATTAACGTTAGACTCGAGTATATTAACCTTAATTGGTAGACATTATAAGGTGAATGAAAAATATGTTTCTGCTGAGGTCTCTACACAAACCTTAACCGATGATGCTAGCCAATTTGGTTTTTATAAAAGTGAAGATGAGTGGGTAGGTATACCACTTTGGGTTCATAGAAGGTGTAATGAGCCGATGTTTACGATTGCTAACACGATTTCATACAACGGGCTAATGGTTCAGGGGAAAAATGAATTAGAGGCAAAAGGGAACTCGTTATGGATTAATGTTGATGGAAAAGCAGATGATAAATATGTGCGACAACAAGGCATTACTTTAAAAGATCTAATTTTAAATAAAATCACGGACAATCCTGAATTAGCAAAAGACATTTACGTCATTTCACCATTTAAAAATGTAGCGTACCAGTTAATAAAATTATTAGATCAAATTAATTTTACGATTCGTGACGAAGGGAAAGTAACGAATATCGGGACAGTACACACATTCCAAGGAAAAGAAGCGAAAATTGTTTACTTAGTACTCGGGGCTGATCACGAAAGTAAAGGCGCAGCATCATGGGCTGTATCAGATCCGAATATTATGAATGTTGCAGCTACAAGGGCAAAAGAAGAGTTTTATGTAATTGGCGATAAAAAATTATATGCATCTATCGGTAGCCAAGTAGCTAACGATACGATAAAGATTATTGAAGAATATAATATGATTACGAGAATCGATTGCTAAGGTAGGGATGTGTTTAAGTTGTGGTTATAGGCATTCAGTAAACAGTTGTGAAAATTATTACAATGAGGACTGGGAGAGTAATAGCGAGTTTTGTCAGTCTTGTCTAGATTGGTTTAAAGATCAATAAAATATGTACGTCGTAGTTAATGTTTTTGGATAGAGTCAAAAATCCTTATCAACACTGCTATTACAGCACTTTACGGTGGTGTTCCCGAAAGCCCCGCCGTTTCGTACTGGATTTTAAAAAAGACCATTTTCTTCGGGAGGTGGATTTTTGTTTTTATATGGGTTAGATTTATTATTATTATTTTTTTTGAAGAATTTTCTTTATACGATCTACTATAACCTCTGTTTTATATAAGATATTAGTATTATTCATTGGAAATCTCTATATAGTAAAAAATTTTTTATAAAAATTCTGAGGGCAAGTACCTCCCTTTAAGGAATAGCGATTATGACGTTATTCGCCCCCCAGGGTTTACATATGTAGTTCTACACTTAAAGCAATCTATTATTAAAAGTGGGTAAAAAACAACACAGATTACTGATTTTGAGTCAATAATCTGTGTTTTTATTGTGGAAATGAAAACCCTAGGCTAGGCCTAGGGTTCAAAAAAGCATACAGAGGAGTTTTTTATGTCAAAAGACA
>NZ_QWVS01000018.1 GCF_003570725.1 Peribacillus asahii | reverse complement strand
ATCAAACTCTCCGATAGAATTTGAATTAGCTCTTCGCACTTTTTTATAGTGTGTGCTCACTTAAAAATTAACGTTGGCGCTTTGTTTTGTTCAGCTTTCAATGAGCAATGTTCGTCGTTTTTTCAGCGACCTTATTATCTTACCAAACTAACCTTAATGTGTCAACTTCTTTTTTAATAAAAGTTTTTTCATTAAAGTAATCATTTAACTTGTTGTCTCAGCGACAAGTAATAATATATCATGGACAAAAATTGTTTACAATACTTTTTCACAAGTTTTTTTAAAAGTAGATTTTCCTTCTCTCATTTTTTTACTTCTCTTCTTTTATCATATTATGACTAGTCATGAATAATATAAACATAAAAAGGGTTTTAGAGGTGACGCAATGAATGCATCCGAAATTGGCTTACTTCTATCTTATTTAATGGCACTCTATTTATTTAGTATCGCCTTTATAGAAGGTATTAAAATTAGTAACCAAAACAACAAGAAAGTAAATGGAAGCACTTTGATTATGAGCTTGCTATTTGCTCTTTTTTTCACAAGAATGGCTACTTTATTTTATTCCTATCAATAAAAAAGCGATAGGCATATAATGCTTTATCGCTTTTCAACCTTTTTATACTGCTTTCTCTCTTCACATAAAAACATTATGAGTCCATAACAGATAACTGCACCGCCTAATAATTGTGTCCAAATAACTTTTTCTCCAAAAAGAAAGTACGCTAGGATGGTTGCTCCGACCGGTTCTAAAAGAATCGCCATAGAAATCGTCGTCGTACTCAACCATTTTACTGCCCAATTAAATAAAGAATGCCCTAATAACGTAGGAAAAATTGCTAGAAGAATAAAGTACATCCAATCAGCAACAGGGTATCCTCTCAATGGTTGCTGAGCTACTACAACATAGATGAACAATACGATTGTACTAAATAAATAAACGATAAACGTATATGTAGTAGATGAAATCCTCTTACGAACACCTTGACCTACTAATAGATAGCTTGTTGCTAAAGCACAGGCAATAAGGGCAAGTAGATCCCCTAAAAGCGCCCAACCACTTATACGAAAGTCCCCCCAGCTAATAATGACACTCCCTATAATAGCTATCGCACCACTTATCAGTACTTTTACGGAGAAACGTTCTTTAAAAAAGAAAAAAGCACCGGCAAAAGCAAATATAGGCTGAAGCGTGACAAGAACTGTAGAGCTAGCAACCGTTGTATAATTCAATGACTCAAACCATAAAATAAAATGAAAAGCTAAAAAAATGCCCGCAGCCATCGTAAGAAAGAAATCCTTCCTTATCATCAACTTTATTTCATGAACATGCTTAATAAGAAAAAATGGTAATAATAGCAACACCGTAAACAACAAGCGATAAAAGGCAATAATTCCCGATGGAGCGGATGCCAATTTCACTAAAATTGCTGAGAACGAAACTGTAATCACACCTACTACTAAAGCAAAATAAGGATTGATAAATGCAGCTTTCATGAAGTTCCCTCTCTTTTAACTTAAAACTAACAGATTCATTGTACCGCAATTCCCTTTTTTGAGGTTATAATAGTTAAAATTATAGATGTTTTTATCGTGGATGGGGATGGTATTGTTGGAATGGTCATTTAATGTACACGAGGAATTATTTATTCTATTAAAGTTAGGTATTTCTGCTTTTTTAGGAATGATTATTGGATTAGAACGAGAAATCAAACGTAAACCAGTTGGATTAAAAACAAGCTTAGTCATTTCTATTGTCAGTTGTATGCTTACGATTGTATCAATTGAGTCAGCTTTTAAATTTCCTGGAAGCGACGAACTTAATGTGACAATGGATCCACTTCGATTAGCGGCTCAAATTGTTTCCGGAATCGGCTTTATCGGCGCTGGCGTTATTCTACGTCGTGATAATAGTATCTCTGGATTAACAACGGCCGCCATTATTTGGGGAGCTGCTGGAATCGGAATTGCTGTAGGAGCCGGATTTTTTATTGAAGCAATCGCAGGGGTCATTCTCTTAATTATTAGTGTAGAGCTTCTTCCCCCTATCATTACTTGGATTGGTCCTATATCACTTCGCCAAAAGGAAATTCTTCTTAAACTTATAATAGAAGAAAAAGAAGACATCTCAAAAGTGTTACAGAAAATCAGGGACGAAAATATTCATGTAAAAAACATTCGAATTAAAGATGTGGAGACAAACATTCACTCACTTACCATAAGAATACTTGTCGATCAAAAAAGAAAAACATCTGATGTATATTACACAATTTCTAGTATTCAAGAAGTCTCTAAAGTAGAAATTGAAAATATTTAAAATCCAATAACATTCTATCAACAACGCCAAAAATTCAGTTCAAAAATCCGTTATAATTCCATATTCTAACGGATTTTTCCTTTTTTATTGACTTTTCTATTAATTCAGTTAAAATAATTGGTGTATCCTATTCGGGGCATTAGCTCAGCTGGGAGAGCGCTACGCTGGCAGCGTAGAGGTCAGGGGTTCGAGCCCCCTATGCTCCATCCTTTTTCAAAGAGCAAAACCCTTATACATCAAGGATTTTGGCTTTTTTATTACGGGCACACATATCCTCATATCTTGTACATTTCCAGTGAAAATTCGCTAAATATGATAATTTTCGGCTCTATTAAACAATAATATTGATATTAAGACATAAAAATAGACCATCGTTTCCGATGGTCTTCAGAGTGTAGAGAAACCCTTTATTTTTTAATTTTCGTTTGAACTCCATCTTTTTTCTGTTGTTTCCGCACTAAATATTGTGTTATTTCCTGATTCAAAAAACAATATATGGATTTCCTATGAATATAAAAAGCCAAAGCACCGTTCGTTAAAGAACGTTATTTTAATAATATAAACAAGTAATTCTTCCTCATTGTTTAAATGATTCTAATTTTTGAATTTGAACCCCTTTACCATCAAAGTTCTCCTCTGCTAACCATTGAGTAATTGCCTGTTTATGTAGAGGCCACTCTTCTATTAACATTGAAAACCAGCAAGTATCTCGTGAGCGTTTTTTATAGATTACTGCGTTTCTGAAAGTACCTTCGTATGTAAAGCCTAAACGTTTAGCCGTTTGAATAGAAGGCGCATTAAGGGAATCACATTTCCATTCATAGCGTCGATATTGAAGTTCTTCGAATACATACATAGCTAATAGTTGATGTGCTTCCGTAGACATTCTTGTTCTTTTTAATCTATCTGAAAAGTTAACATTTCCTACTTCAATTACTCCATTTTCTTGATCTATTCTCATTAAACTAAATACTCCAAGTGGTTTATTGGTTTCTTTATTTAACACGACATAGCACACGCTTATAGTGCTTTCTATTTTTTTGAGTAATGTCTGCTCAAATTCCTCGTAGTTTTGAGGTAATTCATCGGTTAAATAAGTCCAATTACTAGGGTCAGAATTTTTATAAGCACTATAAAGTTCTTTCAAGTGTATACGAGATAGTCTTGTGACAATGGTATAATTTCCTACATAACACATATCAGCAGGAAATTTTCTTTTTTCCCAATTGGATACCTCTTCGCCAATGGGCTGATTATACTCGTTTACTCTCTGATTCATTTAATAGCACCCCTTCATTATGTTTTTTTTACAGTTTAATCTGATAAAAAAATAAATCATCTAACTCCACTTAAACTGCCCCGTTCGCTGAAGTACACTTATTCACGATATCCATTTACCCCACTAGGCATTACTAAACAATCTGGTCCGATCGTGGAGCAACACCTTTATAAAAATGATACAGATGTTCTTGTAAGGGTATAATAGCCTTATACTAAATCAAAGGAGTCGTGCTTTATGAGCCAAAGAGTTTCTTACTATGACATTGCCCCTGATGGTATGAAAATTATGATGGATATGGAAAAATACACGAAAACAATAGCAATCGAACGAAAACTTCGTGAGCTTATTAAAATTCGTGTTTCTCAAATTAACGGCTGTGCATATTGTTTGAATATGCATACAGCAGATGCACGAAAAATGGGTGAAACAGAACAAAGAATATACTGTATTAGCGCTTGGCAAGAGTGTGAATTCTATACAGAAGCAGAAAAAGCAGCTTTAGAGTTGGCAGAGCACGTGACATTAATCCCGACAAAACGTGTTCCAGATGAGCTTTATCAACGAGTGCGTGAACATTATGACGAGAAACAGTATGTTGACCTTGTTCTGATAATTAATCAAATTAACAGTTGGAATAGAATTTCTATTTCAATGGGGAATATAGCAACTGAAAAATAATTACTCTAAATTGCATTTTCAATATTCAGCAATAGGGCGCAATTTTGGAAGAAATGCGCTCTTTCTTTAAGAGCTATTTAATGAATACAGTACTTATAGAAAAGTAGAATATTTATCGACATTTAATGAAAAACTTAATTGACATGTTTCTTTTACCAGCAATTTTCACAGGAGGAAATAGAAAATGGAATTCACATCCAAAAATATCTTTATTAATTTATCAGTAAAAGACGTGAATAAGTCCACCATTTTTTTCAAGGAGATAGGTTTTAAGTAATCTTGGCATTTCCTTATTTCGAGTGGTGACGGCTTCGCTAGTACTCTCCCTAATAAAAAAGACATTACATATTAGTCATATAAAATATGTAACGTCCTTTAATTTATATATCTTTTTTAATTTAGGTCCGGATAACACCTTTAGTGGCTTTATTTTATTTAAAATAACGTATCTATTCATTCTCTATATCTACTAAAAGCTTTTTAAAATTAATTTGGCTCTACATGTACATGAACATCGTATACCCCATAATCATTTATCATGACTTTTTCAATATGGGTTGCTATCTCGTGAGCTTCTTTAATATCTAGGGTAGAATTAACAAGAATTTCAACATCTATTACTTCGTTATTCCCATAGTTTCTCCCTTTAATCTCTTTTAGTCCTTTAACTCCATCTAATTTTAATATTACATTTTTATACAGTTCTATTTTCTCTGGGTCAAACCCATCCGAAAGTTCATGAGAAGCTTGTTTAAAAATATCCCAAGCTGTTTTACATATTAATAAACCTACAATAATAGCTGTTACTGTATCAAGCCAAGGCATATGTAATTGTGAACCGAAAATACCTACTGCAGTTCCTATACTTACCCAGGCATCTGAGATGTTATCTTTTGCAGCTGCCATAACTGATTTGCTATTAATTTTACTAGCTAGCTTTTTATTGTAGCGATAGACAAAATACATGACTAATGCAGAAAATACACCTACATAAGCTGCTATTATGTCCGGTGACTCTTTCCCACCTTGAATCATTGAAGTAACAGCATCAAGCAACACTTGTATACCCACTGCTACCATAATAAATGAAGCAATCATTGATGCAATAGTTTCACTTTTCCAATGACCATACCCATGATCCTTGTCAGGTGGTCTTTGTGAAAGCCTTAGTCCAATAAGTACAGCAACAGATGCAATGATATCGGTTGTATTATTTAGACCATCTGCTTTTAATGCAGCAGAGTCACTTATATACCCAATAGCTAATTTTAAAACGGAAAGACAAATGTAAGCAACTATACTAATGATTGCTCCACGCTCTCCTAATTTAAGATTATTATATTTTATCTCTTCCAAAAGTAAGTCTCCCCTCAACCAAGTGCAAAAATTATCATAACAAGTGAAATATAGGTGGGTCTAGAGCAACCTTTTTGCAACACTCTATCTAATCTGAACATATATAAATATTTTGCACTGGGGAAAAACCAACTGAGGTTTGTTTTGCCACTTAAAGAAGTAATTTATGCTTATTTTAAGTACTATTTTGCACATCTAACCTTAAAACTCACTACCTTCATATGAGAAGGTTAATAGATGTTACTTTCTTGTTAAGTTGTTTTAGTTTAATGAACAAAAAGAACCGTTGAAAGAGATTTAAAAAAACACTCATCCTCGCCATCAAGGTTCTATGGATATCCGAACCAGCAAAGCAGTGATTAAAAAATAAAACGCTGGATAAATGACTAACTCGTTATCTACCACTCTCATTTTGCTTAATTATTTTTTAGCAGTGTACCAAAACCATGCTGCATATATGACCGCATCCTTACACAAAATATGCACAAACGTATTTTTTCTTTTTATCGTAGTTAACTAGAGTGCATAAACAAACTCTTAAAAACATTGATATATCAAGGGTTCCCTTTGCTCAATTGAACTCAATTAAATTTAATTTACAGGCTTAAAAATAAGCGGGCTGTTCTGGCAGCGTAGAGGCAGGGGTTCGAGCCCCCATGCCCTACACGCATTACGTCAACGTCTCTAAGCAGGTAACGTAACGCTCCTATACCGGACAGCGAAATAAAAAAGCCAACATTATGAATGCTGACTTTCAATCCTCTTTATCTGTTTTTTTAGTGCCTTTGCTTATATAAGGTTTAGCACTTTTCGCTCTGTTCGAACTAGCTTGCCAACGATTCCAGCCCTTCTTGCCTGTCCCTCTACCTGTTCCGCCTTTACCTTTAGCTTTACTGATACCATCACCCCATTTATTCTTGTCTTCAGTTGAATTACTTGTCATGGGTTAATTTTATCCATTTTACTTAGTTATAAACTAAGCGTGATGAACTATACAACATCCTGACAGGTTTTGTATAGTTTGATCCTGACATTTAATAATAACACGTCAGCTCCAATGATAAAAGCTGCGGTCATCACACGGTAACACTTAACCTAGTTCAACATATCGTTTAGTTCGTACAATCCTCGTTGCAGCTCGTCATCACAGATTTGCGTAGGCTTTGTTAACGCCTGCATCTGATACAGCTTCGCGACGATTAATTAGCTTAACGGCCAATTTATAGTACAACTCCAATGATTTGACAGGTGCATTACTGTTGTTGCTTGTTCCCTCTATTATTGTTGGCACATTCATGGTCTTTTATCTTTGTTAACCTGTGTAAAATACCCAAAATGTTTCTTTCCACCTTTTCGAATAATTGCTCCTCCACTTAACTCTAATTTCTCTACATCTTACTTAAAAGCTGTAAGTTATTATAACTAAGCATTTATATTACATAAATAATGACATGACTGTTGGCTATTTTCCATACAATATTTTTGGGGTGAAAAAATGGCCAGAGCAAGCTACCGAAGTTCAGACGTTGACTTAATGGCAAGGATGATGAGAGCAGAAGCCGAAGGTGAAGGACAACTAGGAATGTTATATGTTGGAAATGTAATTGTGAATCGTCTTGTAGCTAATTGTTTAGACTTTAAAGGTTTAAGAACTATTCCACAAGTCATTTATCAAGTACAAGGAGGAAATTATTCTTTTGAAGCTGTTCAAAAAGGGAATGTATTTTATCAAAGAGCGAGAGGTATTGAAAGAAGATTAGCAGAACAGAATTTGAAGCACTGGAGACAGCATCCAGCTAGATATGCTCTTTGGTATTTTAATCCACATGCTCCATGCCCTCCAACATGGTATGGTCAACCTCGTACTGGTCAATTTAAAGAACATTGTTTTTATGAACCAAAACCCGCAACATGCGATAGTGTTTATAGAGGTTAAGCTTACTCTTTGAGTAGGCTTTTTTACATATTTAAAATATTTATACAATATAAAACTTTTAGTAATAGTTTTTATTTAAAAAGTAAGATTTTCACTCGGAGCAATTATAAAATTTAGTAGCATAACGCAAATTCAGAAATAAGATTAGAAGCACTCACTTTAAGCATAATCTTATCACCTAATTAACTAAATGCGGCGAAGCCTATTTTCCTTCCTTAATCATCCTTCAATTCAAAAGTAGTACCAATTTCACATTGCTCCTCATGAGAGATAAAATCGTTCAAGAGATAATAAAGAATGGATAATTAGATTGACCTTTGCCATATGTACAAGAGTCTTTTCAATTGAGTAGGACTACATATGCATAGCCCAGCATATAATGATTGTTCCTAAAAATAAATGTCAATAATTCCGGGCCGGTGCATATATAAATATAGATGCTTTGGTGAGGGGGATGATATATGCATGTATTATCGGCAGATTAATTATATTGTACAGCCTGGAGATTCGTTGGATACGATTTCTCGAAAATTTGAAACAAATGCTGAACGTATTAAATATGAAAATCAGCTAACTTCTAATATTATTTATATTGGTCAGCAATTGGTAGTGCCCGTTATTGCTGAAAGGAATATTTATATTGTTCAACCAGGTGACAGCTTGTACACAATTGCAACGAAACTTGGTGTTTCGATTGGAGAATTGCAAAGAATAAATCAATTACGTTCCAACACGATTTATGTTGGACAACAGTTTGTTATTCCTGAAGAAATTGATGAGGATTATTACGTTGTCCAAGAAGGAGATTCTCTCTCTTCAATTGCACAACGTTTTGAAACAACTGTTGGCACAATAAAAACGTTGAATAACCTAGATACGAATATAATTTACATTAATCAAAGATTGAAAGTATCTGAAATAGATGAGAGACAAACTGAATATGTCGTTAAGTCAGGTGATTCCTTATACGAGATTGCTCGTAGATATAATACAACCGTCGAGAGTATCCTTATCTTAAATCATTTAGAAAGCATGAACCTAACTGTCGGTCAAAGAATTAAGATTCCGGCATACTCGGAAGTGATTGTCAATATAGATAGCGCGAACGTTCGACAACGGCCAGGTTCTAATTTTAGAGTAATTGCCCAAATGGATCGCGGCGCAAGATTACCTCTTATTGGCGTTCAAGGAAATTGGTATAAAGTTGTATTATTCAATGGTAATCCAGGATGGATCTCTAAAACAGTTTCTACCTTAAGAGCATATGATGGATCTAATCCTATTATTCAAATTTTAGGATATTATACATTATCAGAAGGACCTACATTACCTAGCTCTTACCAATCCTTTGTGACAAACACAGGGAATATTTCACAAAACGGATTATTCTTATTCAGAATTAATAAAGACAATCCAACAACAATCGAAAAGTTTGGGCAATTTACTGATGAAGAAGTACGAAATCTTGTACGAATTGGTCATCGTCATAATGTAAAAATGTTAGCAACTGTTCATAACCTTTTATATGCAGAAGGCGTAGAACTAGCAAAGCAGGTTATTCACGAGTTGGTTTCCTCTGAACAGAATATGGTTGCATTTGCTGAAAATTTAGTTAGATTAGTCGAAAGATATGGATTAGACGGTGTTGATATTGATATTGAGGATTTACTGGAAGAAGATCGGAATCGTTTAACCCAGTTATATCGAGTAATCGGGCGCGTTTTTGATGCAAGAGGATATTTCTTCTCGACTGCTGTACCATCTAAAACAGGACCAGAGGATCCAAGTGTTTTTGCAAAACCATTTGACTATCCAAAATTACATGTACCAACTGATCAATTTGTCATTATGCTTTATAATGAGCACGGTTGGCCAGGAAGCGGACCAGGTCCAGTCGTATCAATTGGCCGGATGGAGAAAGTGCTACGTTACGCTATTACAGTGATGCCTAAAGAAAAAATCGTTGCTGCTGTTTCAGTATTTGGTTTTGATTTTAATCTCCAAACAGGTCGTGCGGCTTATGCATCGTTTGATCGAGCAATGACTCTAGCTAAACAATACAATAAAGAAATCACTTTTGATGAAGAAACAAAAACCCCAATGTTTGCCTATACAGATGAACAAGGGGTCAATCACGAGGTATGGTTTGAAAATCGAGAAAGTATAAAAGCAAAGGCTGAACTTGCAGACCGTCTTGGAATAAGAGGCTTAGCACTTTGGAGATTAGGCATGGAAGATGAAGGCATGTGGGATATGCTTGAAAGTGAAGTAGTCGTGAGAAAAGCTGGATTAGAAAAATAACTTTTTAAATCCAACTAAATTGCTGATTAAAGAAAAAGCCCTATTTCTCAGCAGTAACATCGAGAAATGAGGCTTTTTAATATTGAAATTTCTTTAACGTTGTAAATCCACCTTTTCCTAGTGCTATCCCTTATAAAAAAAGGAAAGCTTGTATGAATGCCCATGCAACAGTTCCTATTATTGGAGCAACTTTTAACAGCATTACCCCATCCGCCGTTGAAATTAATGACTCCAGCGGGTCTTTTGCAGGGGAAGTTAGAAAATTGACAAATCGCTCCCACCTACTCGCCTTCATTGGGAAATCTGGTATATCTACATGATATTCATCTAACTTCGTACACAGATGATGATCCTTATTAAAGGGATCCTGCCTCATATTCGTCTCCCCCCAATTCTTCTTTTAATCTTTTGATTGCTATGTGTAATCTGGATTTAACCGTCCCTTTCGGAATTTCAAGGACTTTGGCTATTTCCTCTTGTGGCATATCGTGATAGTAGAACAGCAATACCGCAGCACGCTGGATTTCAGGGAGTTTCGCAATAGCCTCTCGAATAGTTATTCTGTCTGAATGATGGAGTTCTTCGGACTGTATCGGACTAAGAAAGGGTAACAGGCTTCTCCATTTCTTGCGGCGGTTTAATTTCGTTATCATCAATCGATATGCAATTTGAAAGAGATAGGATTTTAGTTTTCCATTCCTCGGATTATACTTGTGCTTGTAACGCTGAAGTTTGACAAATGTATCCTGAACAATATCAATGCTTAATTGCTCATCCCTTGTATAACGGAAAATAAACGAATAAAGAGACGGTTTTAATAAGATGTAAATGCCTTTTAACGCTTCTTCATCTCCATTTTGATAAGCAATCATCAATTGATCCTCACACTCATTCAATATCATCGCCCCAGCGTTCCTTAATAGATTTTAACGTCATTGATACCCTAGAAATTAAGTAAAGAATAGATACAATCGTCCATACTTGTGCTTGATTTGTAAAAAATTGCACAAAAACATTTTCAACTGTTTCACCGATAGAGATTAAAACCTTAAGGACTTGAACACAAATAATGGCGTATATAGCTAATATAAGCGTAAGTGTATCAAATACGTTCCACCTTAAGTATACCTTTGTTTTCTTATAATTGATTTTGCCTTTTTCACGGATAATATGCTTACGATCCATTGAAATCGCAATCGCTAAAATTAAAACCAATAAAACACCTGCAACGATAAGAGAAACAATCCAACCTGTGCCCATTTGTAACATCCCCAATCTATCTTCTTTTCTAACTATACAAACGAGAAGACAAAAAGGTTCAGTCCTTTTTTATCACTTCCAAATGATTTTCAAATTTTACGGTCAATGCTGCTCCAGCTTCTTATATCACATATTCATAAATATTCATTAATATATAAAAACCCTCAGATCATCTGAAGGCTTTTTGAGTTAAATAGGAAAATGAACAAAAAATATTGTACCTTCACTACTTGTTTTTATATCCATGATAGCGTCATGCTTAGACACTATTTTTTGGCAAATAGATAAACCCAATCCCGTGCCATTTTCCTTTGTACTGAAAAAAGGCTTATCAATTTTATTAATGATTTCTTGCTTAATTCCCTTTCCTTCATCTTGTATCGCTAAAACTACTTCATCATCTTGCTGATATGTTTTTATTGTTAGGGTCCCTCCAGAAGACATTGCATCAAGCCCATTTAGAGAAAGATTTAAAATCAATTGCCGAATTTCCCTTTCATTAATTTTCAATTCAGAACAGTCGTTTAAATCCAGATAAACTTGATGATTAGAATACATAGCTTTTGCCTGAATAAGGGGAAATAAGTTTTCGATAATGACATTCAAATCTTTGGAAATTCGTTTTGTGTTATTCGTTTTTGATATGGATAAAAATTCACTAATAATGTTATGGGCACGATCTAACTCTTCAAGCATAATATCAATAAATTCAGGAGATGGTATATCCTTAGAAATTTGTAAAAATCCACGAATGGTTGTCATCGGATTACGCACCTCATGAACAATTCCTGAAGCCATTTCACCGATGAGATTTAATCCATCTAGCCTTGCCATCTCTTTTTCAACGGACATTCTATCTGTTATATCCGTAATAACAGATAGAATGCATTCTTCTCCATGAATGTCCATAAATTCAGTAGACAATAACCCATCTCGCAATTCTCCTAATTGATTGAAATACTTAATTCTACTACTTTGAACGGGATGGATTAAATCCTTTGTTTCTACAACGGTTTCAACGTTATCATTTGATTGAACGATATATTTTATAGAGAGATCCGATCGATTAACAACCTTATCATAGTGATTATAGCCAAAGCTTGTCAGCCAGGTTTTATTTACATTAATATAATGCCAATCTTTTACCGCCTGCAACGAAACAAGACACGAGGTTGACTCAAATATTTTGCGAAATCTCTCTTCCTCCAGTAGATGCCGTTCCGTAACATCCCGAATCGAACAAACATAAACATGCTGCCCTCCAATTTTCGCCTCACCCAGTTGAATGTCAGCTGGAAAAACATCTGTATTCTTACAGACGGCAAACGTTTCAATAATCCTACCTAGTTTATGGGAGTCTGAATAATAACTAGTTATACTAGGAACGAGCAAATCAATCGGCTCTCCACTCAATTCTTCTTCTGTATACCCAAACATCTTTGTGATAGCAGGGTTAGTCGTTACAATCCGTCCTGCTTTATCAAATGTGACAAGAGTATCTATCAATGTTTGATTAATAACCTTCAACGCTTCATTTTGGAATTTTATCTGTTCTTGATATTGATAAATTTTTACGAAAGCTTCCACTTTCATCTTCAATGTTTCTGGGTGAAACGGTTTAAATATGTAATCAATCGCTCCTGCATGATAGCCCTCCTTAACATACTCTATAGCCTGACTAATAGCGGTTAGGAAAATAATTGGAATATGTTTTGACTTTTCGCGAGATTTTATCAATTTTGCTGTTTCAAACCCATCTAACCCTGGCATTTGTACATCAAGCAAAATAACAGCAATATCTTCTATTAACACACGCTTCAATGCCTCTTCTCCTGAATTGACACTAATTAAATGATAATCTGATGAGGTAAGTATGCTCTCAAGTGCCAATAAATTTTCAGGACGGTCATCTACTAATAATATATTTACTTTCTTTTCATCTTTCCTCCATATGTCGATATAGTTTTTCATTTAAAACGGCTCCCCCTGTGCATTGTCTATTAAGTTTAAAAACTGACTTTTCTATCAAATTAGTATGTAAAACAAATTTAACTATTTATATAGCCATACTCGCATTAAGGACAGAAGCTGATCTATATAAACAGGTTTGCTTATATAATCAGATGCACCCGCTTCTATACATTTTTCTTTATCATGTGCCATAGCTTTTGCCGTCAATGCAATAATTGGGAGCTTCTTGTACTCCGTCATTTCCCGAATTGCATATATCGTTTCATACCCATCCATTTCAGGCATCATAATATCCATAAGAATTAAATCCACATCAGAATTCTCCTTTAAGACACTCATTCCATCCTTCCCATTCTGAGCAAAGACTATTTCCATTTGCTTATTTTCTAGTGCAGAGGTAATGGCAAATATGTTTCTCATATCATCATCAATAACAAGGATTTTCTTTCCTATAAATAGAGTGTCCTCCTGGTCTAAAGCTACAGTCTCCCACTCGTTTCCATCTATAACCTCAATAGCAGGTGCCGCTTCTTTTATAGTACTCGTTTCATATATCGGTAAATATAATGTAAAAATACTTCCCTTCCCTAAATCACTCTCTACTTTTATATCTCCGCCTAACAAACTAGCAAGATCCTGACTAATAGAGAGGCCTAACCCAGTCCCTCCATACTTTCGACTAGTCGTTCCATCTCCTTGATGAAAGGCTTGAAATATTAATTTTTGTTTCTCCTTTGGTATCCCAATACCGGTATCTTTTATTGAAAAAGCTATTGTTGTATTCATATTTTCAACATGCGCCTGATGAACATGCAGTGTAACCACACCTTCTGCTGTAAATTTAATAGCATTTGACAGCAAATTTCTTATAATTTGTTGTAATCGATACTGATCTGTCCGTATTGTTTCCGGAAGATTTTCATCCAATTGAATAGATAACTGAAGTCCTTTTTGCTTAGCAAGTGGTAAAAATTGACGTTCAGCAAATAAACATATATTCTTTAATAATACTTCACTAGGAATGATATCTATTTTTCCTGATTCTATTTTCGATAAATCTAATACTTCATTTATAAGCAGCAATAAATCATTCCCAGATTTATAAATCGTATCAGCAAAAATCACTTGTTGCTCTGTAAGATTTCCTTCTTTATTTTCAGCAAGCAGATTAGCAAGAACGAGTAAGCTATTTAGCGGTGAACGTAACTCATGGGACATATTAGCAAGAAATTCTGACTTATAATTCGAAGTAAGCTCCAATTGTTTGGCCTGTTCCTCAAGCTTTGCGTTCATACAAACTAGTTCATTATGGTGCAGCTGCAACTCTTCAGACTGACTTTGTAACTCTTCTGTTAAATCTTTTGATTCTTTCAAAAGATTTTCAATCTGCATTCGCCCACTAACACTCTTTACTGTAACTCCAATTTGATTAGCTACTTGATTTATCAATGTCTGCTGAATCGGCGTGAATTCTTTAAACTTTGCTAGTTCAATAACAACCATAACCTCTCCTTCATATTCAACCGGTATTATCATAAGATTCGCCGGTGATGCTGATCCAACACCAGAAGTAATTTTAATGTAGTCTTCCGGGAGATCTGTTAAATAAATCGTTCGTTTTTCAAGCGCTGCCTGTCCTACAATCCCTTCTCCATATCCGAAACTAGATTGACCGTTGTTTTGCCCATTAAATGCATAGGATGCAATGCTATGAAATCTCGCTTCTCCTGTTCCTTGTTTAACATAAAAAACACCGTAGTTTGCATCAATCATGGAAGTAATTTTATTAATAAATAGTTGACCTAATGTTTTAAGATCATGAATTCCTTGATACATCGTAGCCATTTCGACAATATTTGTTTCCAACCAGCTTTTTTCCTTTATCGAATATGCCATTTTATTAAATGCCGTTGCGATATCTTCAACTTCGTCTCGGGAATTAACTTCAATCTTAGGTATTTCTGTTTCATTGCTAGAATTTTCTGTCACTTTTTTAATCACATTTGCGATTTTAGAAAGATTTTTTGTTAGATTCCTAGCAATTAGTAGTCCGATAATCATATTTAACAGTACAGCAAGTACACTGAATATGATTAGCATGTGTTTCATTTGTCTTTCTTTTTTTGAATACTCCTCCCTGGTCACATCCATCATTATCTGTTGGCGCCCGGCGAATGATGTTGTTAGCAAGGAGAGCTCATTCCCAATCGGAAACAGTTTATTGACAAAATAGTCAGAAGCCTGTTCTTGATCAACATCTTCTTCAAATATACTTAATATTTCTTCATATCTCGTTTGAAATTCTTGATTAAGTTCGCCTAACTTGATGATGTCTGCTTCACTTTCAGGCTCAACAATCAGTTTATTAGTTTCATCAATTAAATGCTTCATTTCGTTATTTTCATTCTCTAGATTTTCCTTAAACTCAGAATTTCCTGTTAGAAGATACCCTCGTAAGCTATTGGTCTGTCGATAAGATAATACTTGTATAGATTTCACATTATTTAAAATCGTTATCTGTTGATTCTCTATTTCCGCATAAGAACTATCTGCCTTATTTATGTAATAGAAAATAATTCCTATTGTTCCTCCAGAAAAAAAAGAAACAGAAAGAAACCCAATAATCAATTTTTTACTTATTGTTAACCTCACCTAATCTTCCCTCTTTTCTTCTATTAATCTCATCTTAATACTAATTAATTATATAAGATTTATCTGCCATATCTCTAAATAAAATTATAACTCAATTATTAACATTTGATGTAACTATTTATCACGTACTTATTCGAAATTTTAATAATTCTAAAACTACAAGCGTTATATATAGCTATATTTTAACATCACCACCAATAAACCGCCTAATTTCGACACAAAATGTACACAATTATACAGACTTATTTCGACATACATCTATAAATTATTTATCATATACTTATTTACAGGAATTACATGTAACAAAAAATCACATTTGAAATAGAAGGCTGCGTTAAACCATCTTGTTGTTAACAGCATTCTATAACAAAGTCAAATTAAAAACAGATAAACTTTGGAGGAAGATAAAGTGACGGTGACTCAATTAAAAAACAAACAACTTTTTTCTGATTATTCTATAAATTATTTTTATGATGAGATGTTTACCCCTGACGGAAAAATTAAAGCACCTTATGCAAAGCTTTTTTCCCAGTTTTCAAAAATGGGAATTGATGAATTATCGGTTAGAAACTCATTGATGCAGTCGCAAATGCTGAAACAAGGAATCACATTTACACTGTATGACACGAACGATACGGATGCAAATTCCGAACGAACAATTCCATTTGATCTTATCCCAAGAATTATTACATCGAATGAATGGCAACTACTAGAAGAGGGGCTGAAACAAAGAGTTCGCGCCCTAAATATGTTCATTAAAGATGTATACCACGAACAAAATATTTTTAAAGATAATCTTATTCCAAGGAAAATGATTATCACAAATCCATACTTTCAACCAGATATGGTTGGTCTGAACATCCCAAACAACAATTATATTCCCCTTTCAGGAATTGATTTAATACGGAGTGAAACAGGAGAATTTTATGTGTTAGAAGATAATTTGCGAAATCCATCAGGATTGTCTTACGTATATAAAAATCGTGATTTAATGATGCAACGCTTCCCTGAATTATTCTTTGAATACCAGGTTCGCGACATTCACCAAGGTTTAAATGATTTACTTGGCAGCTTACGTAGTTTAGCACCTAATAATAAACAGGATCCTCTAGTTGTCTTATTAACACCTGGTGTTCATAACTCAGCTTACTATGACCATGTCTTTCTTGCCCAAGAGATGGGAATTGAGCTCGTCGAAGGAAGAGACTTGACGGTCATTGATCAAAAAGTGTATCTAAAAAGCGTTGAAGGACTTCGTCAAGTGGATGTTATCTATCGACGAATTGATGATGATTTCCTAGACCCGCTTGCTTTTCGTCCGGATTCTTTACTTGGTGTGCCCGGACTTATGAATGCTTACCGTGCTGGAACTGTAGCCCTTACAAATGCACCTGGTACAGGTATAGCTGATGATAAAGCTGTATATGCGTATGTTCCTAAGATGATTCGTTATTATTTGAATGAAGAACCTATTATTCAAAATGTACCTACATATATCCTTACAAATCAAGAAGAAAAAGAATTCGTTCTTGATAATCTTTCAACTATGGTTGTAAAAGAACGGACACTCTCTGGAGGTTACGGCATGTTAATTGGACCGACGGCTTCTGAAACAGAGATTATGGAATTTGCACAAAAAATTAAGCAACATCCTGAACGCTTTATCGCGCAACCGACAATCAAACTCTCTTGCTCACCTACTTTAACGAATCATAAAAACATCGCTCCTCGTCATATTGATTTACGTGCATTTGTTTTTATGGGGGAAGATATTCAACTTGTTCCCGGAGGACTTACACGAGTCGCATTAAGGGAAGGTTCACTAGTGGTTAATTCATCGCAAGGCGGCGGTACAAAAGATACATGGGTTTTATAACCTTCTTTAAATTAAACAAAATTTTATCGATGAGGTGTTTGAAATGATGAATCGTTGTGCTGAATTAATGTTTTGGGTAGGACGCTATCTAGAAAGAATTGAAAATCATACAAGGTTAATAGATGTAAACTATCATCTTCGTCATGAATTAAAAAGAAATACAACGGAACAAGACTATAACTGGGAACGACTTATCGGTGCAATTGGCCATGTTGACATATTTAAGAGCAAGTATGAAACAATTAACGAAAAAACAGCCCTCCACTTCTTAACATTTGACAAAACAAATCAAAATTCTATTTTCTCCTGTGTACAACAAACTAGAACCAACATACGGGTTCTTCGACAATACCTCCCAAATGAGTTATGGGATATTATAAACTCCCTTTACCTTTGGTTAAAAGAACGAGATATAGATTCCGTTATGAGGCAGTCTCCTTACCTTTTCTATCAACAACTCAGAGCACGATTGACTATTTTTAACGGTACTGTAGATGCTACAATGGTTCGCGATCAGGAATGGAACTTCATTCAAGCCGGAAAAAATTTAGAACGAGCTGAAAATATTCTGAGAACCCTTAATACCATTTACCTTAATTTTATGGAGGATGGGTCTCTATCACAAGATACTAACAATTATGACCGTGTGTTTGCTCTATTAAAATCGGTTGGTGGTTATGAAGGCTTCCGTAAATTTTATGCAAATAATGTTACATTTGAAAACGTAATTGAATTTTTAATCCTTAATTCGACTTTTCCAAGATCCGTTCATTTTGCGTTAACTTCCTTAGAAGCAAATTTACAAAGTATTAAACAGAAAGATTATAATTTCTCCTTTCTATCAAATCGAGAAGTTGAACTTACAGGAAAAATGAAAAAAATTCGTGAAGGTGTTCGAGAGGAACTTTATGAATTAGATTTGCTACGTCAGATGTTACAGTCATGCCATCAGCTTGGTGATACAATCTCAAAAACTTTCTTTCAAGAGGAGTATGTTGAAGCATGAAATACGAAATTAACCATCTTACAAAGTATACCTATCAAGAACCAGTAGTCGACAGTATTAATGAAGTTCGTCTCACACCTAGAAAAGATGAACGCCAGATATACTGCGAACAAAATATTTTGATTGAACCAAAAGTTTCATTATTTTCATACAAAGACTTTTTTGGTAATACTGTCCATTATTTCACAAATCCAACACCTCATCAGGAACTTTTAATCCAATCACATTCCATCGTTGAAATAAAAGATATCGACGATAGACAAGTTACAAACCACGTTCCTTTTGAGACTGAATGCAACATATTAACAGGTGAAACCTTTCAAAATAACTTTGCAGAATTTTTAATGGAAACAGACTATACACGTGTCACGCCTGAGTTACAGACATTTTATGATGAAACCGTTCGTACATACCAAGTTAAAAGTGTTTATCAACTTCTTGAGGAAATTTCAAATCTACTACATACAAGCTTAATCTATGATACCGGAGCGACTAATGTTCACACGACAGTCGAAGAGACATTACGTTTAAAACGAGGTGTCTGTCAAGACTATGCCCATTTAATGATTGCACTTTGCCGTTTAGCTGATATTCCATCCAGATATGTAAGTGGATACCAATTCATTGGGGATATTCACAATAATCAAACCGACATTCAGCACGCCTCTCACGCATGGGTCGAAGCTTATGTTCCTAAGGTTGGATGGATTGGTTTTGACCCAACTAATAACGGTAAAATCGATTGGCGCTATATTAAAATTGGCCACGGTCGCAATTATCAAGATATCGTCCCCGTCAAAGGTGTTTATCAAGGATTAGGCGGGCAGCGATTGGACGTATCCGTTGATGTAAAGATTTTAAACTAACCCTTTAAGATAACAAACAATAAGTGACAAGCACCGTATAGAAATTGATGGTCCCTGCTACTAAAAACATAATTAAATAGTATTATTCATTTAATAATTAAAAATTTCTCTACATACTGAAGAGGTGAACCACTTTATAGTTCACCTCTTTTTATTTAGTTACTATATAATTGTTTTACTTTACTCCCATGGAGCACGAAGTAGGCACCCAGTAAGATTAGGACAAGAACTCCTAATAATGTATACAGCATACGGAACCCTACTAAAGGAATAATAAAGCCTAGAAAAAACGGACCGATACCAATTCCAAAATCAAGCCCTATATAAAAGGTCGAAATCGCAAGTCCAATGTTTTTAGGAGGAGCAACTTTCGCTGCAATAGCTTGAGCGCTAGACATATACGTACCAAAACCAAATGCAAGCAAAGCACTTGCAAGTAATAATACAAAACTGCTATGCGCATAGCTCACTACAAACAAACTGACAAAGAATAATACAATACATGGGTACATAATAAAGTTATCGCCCTTTTGATCAAGTAATTTCCCTGCCACTGGACGCGTTATGAATAAGAAAATTGCATAAATTAAAAAGAAATAACTTGCCGCATCAACTAATTCAATTTCATATGCGTATAAGTTAATGAACGCCATAATACTTGAATAGGCAATGCCCATAAATACCGTAATAACGGCAATCGGAATGGCTTTCTTCTCGAAAAAGTCTGAAACGTTAAAACCAAGTTTAATACTTTTACGTTCTTCCGGTGTTAAATCCGCTTCCTTTACTTTCGCAAGTAGGGCAAAAACAACTGCCACCGCAGCACAGAACGTACAACAATATAAAATCGCATTAAAATCTGCATGATTCATTAAATAAATACCAACAAATGGGCCAATTGCTGTTGAAGCCGTTGCACTGAGTGAGTAATAGCCAGTTCCTTCTCCACGGCGACCAGTTGGAATAGCATCCATTACCGTCGTTGTCATTGCGGTATTCGCAAAGCCGAAGCCGACACCGTGGATAAAACGAACAGCAAATAAAAATGCCAAATTATCAACCAAGAAATACAAAAGCATCGCAAGGAAGAATAACAATAAGCTACTATACATCATCTTTTTACGGCCCACTTTTTCAACCAATTTACCGGCAACTAAGCGTGCGAGTAGTGCCCCGATAATAAAAATACTTGAAGCAAGACCACCTTGACTTTGAGAAGCACTAAATTGTTGAATCGTATAAAGCGTCACGGTAGTCATCAGCGTATAAAACGCTAGGCCAACAAAGAAGTTGGAACCAATAAATAATACAAAATCTTTCGTCCATAATTTTGAAGATTGCAACCTATTCATCTCTTTTCCATACATAATTACTCAGATAACTATACACGAAAATTGAAGGAAATGGCGACTTTTCAGGATAAATTTTATCATTTTAGACGTGAAGAATTCCCCCTCAAATTTTTATTAGACATTTAAGTAGCGAGTAGTTCAAGATCTCCACACTCGTCCTCATAACCTGTATATCTTCAAAAATTCCTCAAAAATCTACACACACGAAGTATCCCCATAATTATTATGAACTATTGATTAAATGCCCAATTTCACTAGGACACCCTCCCAATTCCCCCTACTTTGAATACATTGTAGAAGTGATTGCGAGGTGATTCTTATCAACGGTTTATATATGGACACTCCCTCTCTTAGAAGCCAACTTAATCACTGGGAAAGAACAGCCTTAGAACTATTCGAAATAAAAATGACCGATAAACAGAAACCGTTTCCTTGCATACCAGCTACAATAGGTTTTTCTTTAAACCAACTACGTTATGGGTTTATAGGAGATCCGAGGGAAGACACAACATTATACGAGCTTGCTGAATTATTAAATGATTTTACTGAAGTTTCGAGACAATTAGGCAGTTATACTTCTCTCATTGTATTTTATGAGACACCGCAAGATATGAAGGAAACGTACCAAGTTGAACAATATGAACAGATATTTTGGCAACAACTAAGCGGGTTAAGCGAAATTGATTATATAGATTGGCCAGAGGCTATGCCAACCGATCCACATAATCCTATTTGGGAGTTTTGTTATCACGGAGAACCCTATTTTATGTATTGTGCAACCCCTGCTCATAAGAATCGAAAAAGCAGGCAATTTGATTTCATGATGCTCGCTATTACACCTAGGTGGGTATTGCAAGAATTTAATAAATCTCATTCCTATGCTGAACGGATAAAAAAGAAGATACGAAATAGATTAAAACATTATGACTCCGCCCCCATTCATCCTCATCTAAAAAGCTATGGCCAAGAAGATAACTATGAGTGGAAACAATACTTTTTAAGAGATGATGATACATCGTTGTCAAAGTGTCCTTATCACAGTTTTCTAAAATTCTTAAAGCTGCGTGACTAAGGTATAACAAGTCGAGTAAGAAGTTTTTTATCTTCTCTTTCAACTTCTAATATCAATAACAAACAGTCCCCCTGTACTTTCCGACAGGGGGACTGTTTGTTACTGACTCTTTCATTCATTTATAGTTTCTCGTATATTAAATTACTCGAACTGTAACGATACCTTCAATTTGGCCAATTTTTTCTTGCAGGCTAGGAATGATATCACCATTAACTTCATTGTCAATGTCAATCATTGTATAAGCGTACTCTCCACGGCTTCTGTTAACCATGTCAGCAATGTTCAAGTTATCACTTGATAGAGCTGATGTGATTTGCCCAACCATGTTTGGAACGTTTTTATGGAAAGCTGCCACACGTCGTTTTCCAGTATAAGGAAGAGAAGCATTTGGGAAATTCACTGAGTTTTTAATATTTCCTGTTTCTAAAAATTCCTTCACTTGGCGAGCTGCCATAATCGCACAGTTTTCTTCTGATTCTGCTGTAGAAGCACCAAGATGTGGAATTGAAATTGTATTTTTCATTTTCAATACAGTTTCATTTGGGAAGTCCGTAATATACTTGCCAACTTTTTCGCTTTCAAGTGCCACTTCCATATCCACTTCATTCACAAGCTCACCGCGTGAGAAGTTCAAAATATGAACGCCTGGCTTCATGATACTGAATGTTGCTTTGTTAAACATTCCTCTTGTGTCATCAGTTAAAGGAACATGTACAGTGATATAATCAGAATTAGCAAACAGTTGTTCAATCGTCATAGCACGTTGCACATTGCGAGATAAGTTCCAAGCAGTATCAACAGAGATGAATGGATCAAACCCGATTACATCCATACCTAAATTAAGAGCATCATTTGCTACAAGTGCACCGATTGCACCTAGACCAATTACCCCTAAAGTTTTCCCTTTAATTTCTTTACCTACGAATTGTTTCTTTCCTGCTTCTACAAGTTTCGGAACTTGTTCTCCTTCACCTGCTAATGTTTTTGTCCAAGTTACACCATCAAAAAGGTTACGAGATGAAGCCATTAATGAAGTTAATACGATTTCTTTTACAGCGTTAGCATTTGCACCTGGAGTATTAAAAACAACGATTCCTTGCTCTGTGCATTTTTCAACCGGAATATTATTAACACCAGCTCCAGCTCGTGCGATAGCCTTTAAATTATCTCCGAATTCCATTGTGTGCATGTTAAAACTACGAACAACAACAGCATCAGGATTTTCATTATTATCATCAAGCTTATAGTTGTCTGTATTGAATACATTTAACCCAGCTTCTGCAATATTATTTAATGTCTTGATTGTGTTCACTTTATCTAAAATTACTGTGCTCATTCTGTCGTCTCCCTTTTCGTGTTTGATAGTTTTCAAATTCCTACTCTAATATTAACAAAATTTTAAGCATGTGACTTACTATCAATTAAATTTTTTGAAAATTTTTTGTTTACTAAAATAAGAAATTTACAATCAATATTGACTATCCCCCCTAGTAAACAGAAAGAGGTAAGGAACACTACTACACTTTCCTTACCTCTGCCCAGGCGAACGGCTACGACACTATGTGCTCCCTCGCGGTTATCCGCGTTTCGCCAGTCACACATAGCCTTTTCATTTGCCTTTATTCTATCGAATTGTTTATTAATTTTCAACCTTAAAAATGTTTCCATATGAAATTTTTTAAAGGTTAGCCTATGAATGAGTTGTTCTAAATATCTAGCTTGAATTAACTTTTTATTTTACTAGAAAATCATTCCAATAAAAACAACTTCACTAACTACAGGAAAATGACATTAAAATTCAATAAATGCCCGCATATCTTTTAAAAACTTTTTTATTCGCATAAAGGTATATAAAGTGACAGATTAATTGAGAGATAACAGAAAGGAGTGAGTAAATTCAGAACGGGAATCCACAAGCCTTTCGAGCTTTGTACGATAAGATACTTCTTAATGAATGCAATACAACCTAAAAAAGAACTGTTAATAAACTTTCTTAATTAAGCATCTATATTTTTATCAGGTAAAATTTTATGGGCTAGTTTATGCCCTCCTAACAGAGCAATTACAGTTAATATTCCAAATGGAGCACTTATTGCTAAATCATATAAATTGATTATCCTTTCATTTAAGAATCTATAAAATAAATAGATGGAATAAGGCAAAGTAATACATATGGCACTGCCGACGCCTAATGCATAAACCTGTAAATACAATGATTGACCTATATGCATAAACACGTGGAGAAACAGAATAAGGTTAAACCCTATCAATGGTCCATAGATCTGTTGCTCTACAGCAATAAAAGAAGCAACGACATACATGATAAACTGGAAAAATACAGGGATTGAAAATCTTGCTGAGGTAGTCCTAGCTAAGTCTTGAAATGTGCTCTTCATTCTATTTGGGACACGAGGCAAAAATTTCGCATAATATTTTTTAAACCAAGAATCAACAAAAATAATCTCTTCAAAATCATGAATTAAAAAGCTGATGGGAAACAACCAAATTAAAGTACCTATACTTATATTACTATTTAGCCAATCCAACATAAGCCCTCTCTCCTAATTCATAATGTTGTTTTTTCACTTGTCTTCAAGCCGTTCTGCAAGTTGCTGCAAAAGGACATAGCAACCAAGTTAGATGTTCCCGACTCTTAATTGTAGTGTTTAATCAAATATTAAAGCTAGGTTAATTGGGTGAATAGCATTTCAATTAGAAAGAGAATATAAGGATGACTGTATCCATTTATTCTCAAGAACACACCTATAATTATATGTAAAATCCCCAAAAAAAGGAGCGATTAGTACGAGCGAAATACCTAAATCTGTCTCTACCAAATCCCCCTCCCTCATAAAACAAGCCTTAATCGTTAATAAGAAACCATTTCCATGGGTAAAGGCCTTTTGTGCAGGATTAGCGGCATCCCTTCCCGTTATGATTGGATTATTATTTGGAAATTTAGAATATGGATTGTTAGCTGGAATGGGGGGATTTACTTATCTATACGTATTTAATATTCCCTATGCACAAAGAGCTAAAAAGCTATTTTTTGTTGTACTTGGCATAACTTTGTCTTCTGCACTAGGAACTCTGGCCGCTCCTTATCCATTTGCAACAGCCATTTTAATGGGAGTTATTGGAGCAACAGCTATTTTTATTTTTGGAGCTTTAAGAATTATCGGCCCCTCTGCCATCTTTTTCGTTTTAGTTTTTGCTATGACAACCGGTATGCCCGTTAATCCGGAGCTTGCTCCGTTACGTGCTGGTCTTGTTTTTCTCGGTGGGTCCCTATCATGGCTGATTGCCATAATAGGTTGGTTCTTTGACCCCCATGGGCCGGAAACAAGTGTAGTAAAAAGAGTATATGGAGAACTGGCAGCACTTCTCGATTCAGTTGGTACAGATACTTTTAATGAGGCCAGACATCGGGTTATGTCCGTTTTAAAGGAAGCAGAAGAAACACTTGTAGCAGGGTATATTCCTTGGAAAAATACGGATCTATTTAATCGATTGTATATATTAAATGGTCATGCAAATACGATGTTTTTGTACATACTTGAAAATTTTTCAGAAAATAAGTTCAAAATGCCGTCAGAATTAGGCGAAATCGTCCGTGAAATTGCCAATTCGCTGGATAAGAAGAAAAATAAGAGGAAAGAGGCTTTCAAAAAAATTCTTCAGCCTGAAGAATTGGATGAAAAGGTGGCCCTATTATTCACAAAAATATTTGATGCGGATGCTACCTTCAATGAGCCGACATCTAAAATTAATCAAGTCATTCGCATGCACAAACCGTCATTCAAGACCATTTTTTTCGGTGCTCTTGATAAAAACTCTATTGTTTTTATTACGGCTGTTCGGTTCAGTGTTGTTACCATTATTGCCGCTCTTATAGCTTATCAGTTTGAATTTACACGACCCTATTGGGTGCCGTTATCCTGTGTAGCTGTTATGTCCGGTTCTACAATTGTCGCTACCTATCATCGTGCAATTCAAAGAGGATTGGGAACAATTCTAGGTATTCTAATTGCCAGTTTAATTCTTGCAACTCACCCTACTGGATTCGTCATCGCTTTATTTATCCTGCTGTTAACATTTATTACAGAGCTATTTATTGTAAAAAATTATGGCCTTGCCGCATCATTCTTTACACCAAATGCTTTGCTAATGGCTGAAAGCACGAGTCAAAACAGCTTTAGCTTTTCTTATTTTGCCTCAGCCAGATTAATTGATATTTTAATCGGAAGTGTGATTGGTCTTATTGGAGTATTATTGATTGGTAGACGTTCTGCTTCTAGCCGTCTCCCCCATTTAATAACGAAAACAATCCGGAGCCAGGCGCAATTTTTATTCATTCTTTTCTCAGATCAAGGCATTGGCTTCAATGCTAGAAAAAGCAGAGAACGAATGAAAATGCGAACGAATTTAATTAACTTAAAAACATTATACAATACAGCCGCTGGAGAAATTCCAGTCAATAAAAAAGCATTGGAATATTATTGGCCAGTCATATTCTCCATCGAGCAATTAGGATATTTACTAGAAAATGGTTCAAGAATGGACAAGCGTCCTATTCTTGCGGATGAAACACTGGCCCAATTTCTTTATGTTTTTGAAACGATGGCTAATGCTACTGATCGACAACAGGCACCTTCTATAAAAAAGGTTCCTGAAATAGAAGGTTTTCCAAGCATACAACAAGAGATCATAACCTTGCAAAAATCACTTCAAATCAATGAAAAAGTTCCCGTATAAAAAGAGCAGAACCAAGTGTGGGCTGCTCTTTTTACAACATTCTAGTTCATTAGATTTAAAATAAAATCGCTTCAGCTAATAACCGATAGGAATTAATTTTGTCTTCAAAACGATGTGTCGTCGTAGTAATCATTATTTCATCTGTTTCATATTCTTTTTGCAGAGCTTGAAACCTTTCCTGTAATTGTTCTGGAGTGCCGATTAACATTTTTTGTTCCATTTGCTTTTTAACTTGTTTTTCTTCGGAAGATAATATTTCTCTCTTTGCTTCTTCAACAGATGGAATATATGCTCCTTTTCCTTTGGCGCTCCGAATTTTCCAAATAGACGAACTTAAAGCTAGCTCCCTTGCTCTCTCTTCTGTTTCCGCACAAATAGCTGTCACTGTGAGCAATGTTTTCGGGGAGGCCGACATACGCGACTTTTTAAAATTCTCTCTATAGCTTTTCATACTCGCTTGACCATCCGCTTCACTCATAAATTCTCCAAACGCATAAGCTACCCCATTTTCAGCTGCAAGCAGGGCACTTTTTTTACTCGTTCCAAGCATCCATATTTCAGGCGGGACATCTGGAACTGGCGCTGGTTTTACGTTGGAAAATGCATGTGAGTCAGGAAAATCATCATGAAGAAATTGGATTAATTCAGCAACTAGCTCCGGCATTTTCCATACGTTTTCAAGAAAGTTATTTGTTAGCGCCATTGATGCTTCTGCTGCTCCTCCAGGCGCTCGTCCAATTCCAAGGTCTATTCGATTCGGAAAAAGCGTAGCTAATGTATTAAATGTTTCTGCCACTTTATAGGGTTTATAGTAAGGCAGCAAAAGCGCTCCGCTGCCAAGCTTTATTTTTTCCGTATGAGCACCAATCACTCCTAACAAAATCTCTGGTGCAGAGCTCGCGAGTCCGCCTAAATCATGATGCTCTGTCAACCAATAACGAGTGTAACCAAATGCTTCACCTGCTTTGGCTAATTGAATCGATTGCTGTAAAGCTTCCTTCGCAGAAAGTCCTTCAGAAATTGGAGATTGATCAAGAATACTAAGCTTCACACTACATTCCTTCCTTCATTGTCAGGTAAGACTATACTATAGTATTTGGGCTAGGCTGTCTCTTGATTCGCTTAGACATGCATGAAAAAAGCTTTTCGAGAAAAACTAGGAAGGAAGCATAGAAAGGAGAGAAATAATATGAGTCGAGGCAAGCATTATAATCATAAAGAAAAAGGACACCCTGGGAACTTCCCTAAAAATAGTGTAGTCGAAGGAAAAAATCATATTGAACCTGGTAAACCAATTGAAAATATTATTCCGGAAGAAGCTTTTAAAAACCGCGTGAATGAAGAATAACTCATTCTATTTTGGTAAGGAACATCCTAAATCAAAAAAGCTTGAGGAAACTTTACTCAAGCTTTTTAAACATTTTTCGAATTGAATTAGTAGTTGTGTGATTATAATTAGCAGCTCCAATTTTAATAACAACTGCGGCCGCATTGCTCCCTCATCCTTAGTCTTACTTCCCTTTAAAAAAGTTCTCTATATTCTTCTGCATGCATTTGTTGTAGAGCATACTTTTCAACTGCTCCGAATGAAGTGCGAGGAAGTTCATCAATAATTTCAATAACATCTGGAACTTTGAATTTAGCCAATCGTAAGCGGCAGTAGTGCATAAGCTCTTCTTTTAATAATTCGTGATTCTTCCGCAAAACAACATAGGCTTTCATCCCTTCATCACGAATCTTATCAGGAATACCAATTACTGCAGCTTCATATACACTTGGATGTTCTTCAATAACACTTTCCACCTCGTTTGCAGAAACATTTTGTCCAGAACGTTTAATCATGTCTTTTTCCTCCTTCATATAGTTTCACCTTCACTAAATAGAGCGCTTATATTTTTTAAATAAACTTAAGATTAAACTGAAAATTCAAAAAACATGACCTTTACACCATTTTAAGTCACAAATGATTTACAGTCAATTTTTGCATTTTATGTATTTATTTATAATAACCAGGAGGGAAGATTAGAATGACTTGTTCTGTATATTAAAGAGACAAATAACTTAAAAAGACTGTCGAGAAACTCGACAGTCCGTCCAAAGTTTATCCCATACTTAACGGGCAGTACGCCCCTCACTGATGGAAGTTTCATTTTATATAACATTCTCTTCAATCACTCGCCAAACTGCCATACACTATGACTCAAATTTCCATAACGATAGCTTCGATGAAGTAATGTAGCTTTTTGTTGATTATGGGCTGCCCCCATCGCATAAAAAAGCGGAATAAAGTGTTCACTGCCATACAACGGTACGGCCAACTTTGCTGATGGGGCTAACGAGTGATACTGAAAAAGAGACTCAACATCCCAATTATTCAAATGCTCTTCCAGCCACTTGTCGAAATCGAGAGCCCATTGATCAATTTGATTTTCTCCCGCCATATTCACCATTCCTAAATTATGTACGGTACCTCCACTCCCAATAATTAAAATATCTTTTTCTCTCAATGCAGACAGAGAGTGACCAACTTTATATTGCTCCTCTGGTGAAAGATGTGGATTAACAGACATAGAAATGACCGGTATATCAGCATCTGGGTAAAGCATTCTAAGGACAACCCAAGCCCCATGATCTAATCCACGGCTTGTTTCTACTTCATAGGATATACCATGATCCGTAAGCAGTTCTTTAATTTCCTCTGAAAGCTGGTCGTTTCCTTTTGCAGGATATTGAATACGATATAACGCTTCAGGAAAACCACCGAAATCATAGATTGTTTCATATTCGTCTACTTGGCTTACCCTTTGCACCAAAGCCTCCCAATGCGCTGAAAATAAAACAACAGCTTTCGGTCTCGGTAATGTACGGCCTAGTTGCTGTACAAATTGTGTATACTCATTATCCTCAATCGCTAATAACGGTGCCCCGTGAGCGATAAAAAAAGATGGGAACATATTTATTCCTCCTTATTTCCTAATTCATGATGTAACCATTGCATAAAGTCTTGATAATTTTGCTGAGATACAGTATGACCTTCCGGGTAAGTATGAAAAGCTACATTCGCACCTAACTGTTTAAAATACTCATGGACTTACGAAGTTCATACATCATTGGTTTTTGCATGACTTTATCATTCCTTTATTATATTTTTTCTATTATAGTATTGTCTCATTATAATACTATTCATTTTAAACTTAATTTAAAAAAGTTAGCTAATTAACAAATAAAACAAGATAACGGAATGCACTTTCAAAAACATAACCAATAAAAAAATCCATCCAATCGGTTAGTAATTGGGATGGATTCAATGGGGAATTGTACACAATTATTAGATTTATAAAATAGCTTGAAGTAAATGAGACTGATTTGGAATACGACTGACCACTTCTTTTCCAATTTCAATTGAAGCTGTCGCAGCAGGTGATGGCGCGTTACATACGTGAATCGTACGTTTCCCCACAATAATATGGAAGTCGTCTACCATATTTCCATCATCCCTTAAAGCCTGGGCACGGACACCCGCGGGTGCTGGGATTAAATCCTCTTCTTGAATTTCAGGAATCAATTCTTGTAAGCTCTTTGTAAATTGCTTTTTACTAAAGGAGCGAACATATTCATCCATCCCTTCCTTCATGAACTTACTGGCTAACTTCCAGAACCCGCCGTAGCGAAGTACCTCAGCTAAATCTCTCGCATTAAAATCTGTTTTTTTATAGCCTTCACGTTTAAAACTAAGCACTGCATTGGGTCCAGCGTCTACTTCTCCACTAATCATCCTTGTAAAATGCACACCCAGAAACGGAAATTTAGGGTTGGGTACAGGATAAATTAAATTTTTGACAAGATATCGTTTTTCTGGCTTTAATTTATAATATTCTCCACGAAACGGTACAATTTTCATATCTGTTTTGTAGCCAGCTGCCGCTGCCACGCGATCACTATGGAGGCCAGCGCAATTGACCACCATCCGCGCTTTAAATGTACCGCGGCTCGTTTCAATCGTTACATTGTCCGATTCCTCATGGATTTTTTCTACTTTTGTATTAAGTTGAATCTCTCCCCCTTGTTCACGAATAATATCAGCAAATTTTTCGCTGACTTGTCGATAATTCACAATACCTGCCTGAGGCACACGAATCGCACTCAGTCCATTTACATGTGGTTCAATTTCTTTTAATTCATCGATAGAAATTTTTTGAATGTTTAATTTATTTTCCAGACCACGTTTATATAAATTATCAAGCAGGGGTAATTCCTCCTCTTTTGTCGCAACAATCACTTTCCCACAAATATCATGTTGAATTCCATGAGTCTGGCAAAATTTCGTCATAGATTGACTTCCCTGTCTCGCGAACCTTGCTTTAAAACTTCCTGGTTGATAATAGATCCCAGAGTGAATGACACCACTGTTATGACCTGTTTGATGTTCTGCTACAGCTGATTCCTTCTCAATAACAATCACCTTCGAATTTGGAAACCTCTCATAAATAGCCATTCCTGTTGATAAACCAACAATACCGCCACCTACAATTGCAAAATCATACATAGTCAATACCCCCATTTATTCTGGCTTTGTACTATTCAACCTCTCCATATATTCAATTAAATTATTTTTCGTTCGTAAAATATGATACTCCACTGCAGCCCGTAGCTCTTTTGGGTCTCCGCGTCGTACAGCTTCGTAAATCAATCGATGTTCACGTTGCGTTTCTTTGTGATAATCGATTAATAGATTAGGTGCAATCGGTGAAATGCCAAGCGTTTCAACCATTTTATGAACCCGTAACCACGGACACCCTTTCCTAAGCGTCTCATGAAACAATGCATTCAATTGAATGTACTGCTCATTCGTTTCATCGCATAGTTCAATTCCTTCCATTTGCAATAGAATCTCTTCCAAGTCATTTTTATCCTGTTCAGTTAAAAATGGCAATGACTTCTCAATGGCTAAGCCCTCTAGCATAGCACGAGTATCATAGATTTCTTCAATATGATCCCGTGTAATAGGCGTGACGACTGCTCCTTTATGCGGAACCATTTCAACAAGTCCTTCCATTTGTAACCGCGTTAACGCTTCTCGAATCGGCATCCGGCTGACATTTAACCGCTCTGCCCACTCTTCCTGAATAAGCCGATCTCCTTCTTTCAGTTCTCCTACTAAAATAGCCTGTCTCAGCTTTTTGGTCACTTCATTAACAACTGTGGACTTATCTTTCTTTTTACTTTCTAGCAAAGAAATCCACCTCGCATTAAATTGGATACAATTTACATATTATCATGTTTATTACATCGCGTAAACCTTAAAAACACACAAAAATTGGATACAACCTATTGAAAAAATCAAACATTAATGCTCTCCCTCTTGCCTATCTATTGGTAGGTTCATTAACAAGTTACACCGTACTGTGTTACTATATTGATACAAAACTTTCTATCTTCCTTATAAAGGAGAGTGCAAAAACAATGCATCGTCATAATCCATCCACCTCTGTTTGTTCAGCCGTATTAACGGTCAGTGATACAAGGACAAAAGAGAATGATACAAGCGGAAAAGAAATTTCTAACCTTTTAACAGAACAACAGCACACTGTACATGACTATCAAATTGTAAAAGATGAATTGTCATTGATTACTTCTACCATTCAAGACTGGTGTAAAAATCCACTGATTCAGATGATTATTATTACTGGAGGAACAGGCTTTACGCCTCGCGATGTTACATATGAAGCTGTTTCTAATCTTCTTGATAAAGAAATGCAAGGGTTTGGAGAACTGTTTCGCTCTTTAAGTTACATAGAAATCGGTCCTAAATCGATGTTCAGCAGAGCCGTAGCTGGAAGTCTCGATGGGAAAGCCATTTATGCTCTTCCTGGTTCCACAAATGCAGTGAGGCTCGCCATGAACAAGTTAATTTTACCG
Organism: Peribacillus asahii; assembly: GCF_003570725.1. GTDB lineage: Bacteria > Bacillota > Bacilli > Bacillales > DSM-1321 > Peribacillus > Peribacillus asahii. Next base: position 166,181 of record NZ_QWVS01000018.1, on the reverse strand, counting down.
ACATGTCAACATTTCGTGGAGGAATTAAACCGACAATGAAAATAGCAGGTGTCATTTTAGCTGGGGGTAAGTCCTCACGTTACGGTAAACCAAAAATGTTTGAAACCTATAAGGGCAAATGCTTTTATGAACATAGTGTCGATGCACTCAAGGCCCATTCTCTTTCTCCTATTGTTATTGTCACTAATGATGATTTATTTCCTTCTTTCAAACGAAATGATGTGGAGTTTATTATTGAACATGATACAAATGCTTATCAAGGTCCATTATTCGCTATGTATCAAGCCTTATCCAGCATAGCTGATGCTGACTGGTTTTTTGTCCTATCATGTGATATTCCTTTTGTACATTCTGCTTTTGTTGAATATATGATTCGTTTAACTAAGGATAGTGAGTATGACGCCATTGTCCCTGTTCAAGCTGATCAAATCCATCCGCTGTTGGCTTTATACCATCGCCGAAGCCTCGTTACGATGAAACAATTAGTAGATCGAAACGAAAGAAAAATCCGCTTATTTTTAGACCAAATTCGTGTACAAACGATCCCCTTCTCTAATGAGGATTCAGTGTTTATTAATATTAATCATCGCGAAGATTGGCTTACCTATAAACAAGCTTCTCAACAGACCAAGGAAGCACATAATGAGCAATCTCTTACACAAAGAACAGAGATCTTTTATAAAAAATGATTTCCACATAAAGCAAGGGGCTAACTTCAAAGCTTATAAGCCTTGAAGTTAGCCCCTTGCTCAATGGAACCTGTTTAAGAATATATTCTAGTTTTAGTTATAACTAGTTATAATTAGTTATAACTAATTCGGAAAGGAAGAGGAGCCATGAAAAAATTCAATCTTTTATTTTTCTCCGTTCTGCTGTTATTGCTAATCGCGTCCGGCTGTTCAACAAATGAACAAAGTAAAAAATCAGATGAACAGCAACAAGAAACCTCCGATAAAAAAGTAGAATTAACGATTTCAGCCGCCGCAAGTTTGCAAGATGCTTTAACTGAGATAACAGCGACTTTTGAGAAGGAACATCCTAATGTACACATTACCTATAATTTCGGAGCTTCCGGGTCTCTTCAACAACAAATTTCTCAAGGAGCACCGGTCGATATTTTCTTCTCTGCTGCTGAGGACAAATTCGATATGTTAGTAGAAGAAGGGCTAATAGAAAAGGATAAAGGAGTCGACCTTGTTGGAAATGAAATTGTGTTGGTCGTTCCAAAGGATTCAGATAAAGTAATTAAGGCATTTGAAGATCTCACCAAAGCTGAGAAAATTTCTATCGGTACACCTGAAACTGTACCAGCAGGGAAATATGCTAAAAAAACATTAGAACATTTAAAAATCTGGACAGCTGTTGAAAAGAAAATCGTATATGCCAAAGATGTTCGCCAAGTGCTTACATATATCGAAACAAACAATGTGGACGCAGGAATCGTCTATAAAACGGATGCCTTAATTTCTCCAAAAGTTGAAATTGTTGCAACGGCTAAAGAAAATACTCACGCACCTATTATTTATCCAGTCGGTGTGATTAAGAATAGTTCCCATCCAAAAGAAGCCCAACTTTTCTATGAATATCTCCAAAATGAACAATCTATCACAACATTTAAAAAATATGGATTTAAAGGTCTACAGTAACTAAAATGACTTCAGATTTTTGGTCACCAGTCAGACTCTCCCTTGAGGTAGCGTCTGTATCTAGTGTAATAGTTGTCATTTTAGGAGTAATATGTGGAAGCGTAATGGCTAAGGCTGCATTCAAAGGGAAAGCCATCGTTGAAACGATTTTCCTTTTACCTTTAGTCTTACCTCCTACTGTTGTGGGCTTTTTATTAATTGTACTATTTGGAAGGAATAGTCCAGTCGGACAATTGATTGAGTGGATTTTTAAACAACCGGTTATGTTTACATGGTGGGCTGCCGTCATTGCCGCTGTTGTTGTATCCTTTCCACTTATGTATCAATCGGCTAAGGCAGGCTTTGAAGCAATTGATCAGGATATTGAAAATGCAGCTCGTGTCGATGGAGCAAATGAATATAAAATATTTCTTTTTATTTCTATTCCGCTTGCACTTAAATCGATTATTTCGGGTGCAATCTTAAGTTTTGCACGAGCGTTAGGGGAATTCGGGGCCACTTTAATGTTTGCCGGAAATCTGCCTGGCCAAACACAAACAACTTCTACAGCGATTTATATCGCTATTGACTCAGGGAATATGGGAATGGCTTGGTTATGGGTTACAAGTATGATTGTGATTTCATTTTTTATGTTAATCTGCGTACGCTTAATGAAACCTTAATCAGAAAATATAGGAGATGTCGCCTCTGATGGCTGAATTAAAATTAGTCAATGTTTATAAAATGTATGATCAGACCGTAACAGCTGTAGAAAATTTTAATCTGCATGTGAAAGATAAGGAGTTCATCGTTTTTGTCGGCCCTTCAGGTTGCGGAAAATCAACAACTCTTCGTATGATCGCCGGCCTGGAAGAACTATCGCAAGGCGATTTTTATATCGATGAAAAAAAAGTAAATCACGTGCCATCTAAAGATCGTGATATAGCAATGGTTTTCCAAAACTATGCATTATATCCGCATATGTCTGTATATGACAATATAGCGTTTGGTCTGAAGCTTCGTAAACTTCCTAAAAACGAAATCAATCGTCGGGTAAACGAAGTAGCTGCCATACTCGGAATTCAATCCTGTCTAAATCGTAAACCTAAGGCTTTATCCGGAGGTCAGCGTCAGCGTGTAGCTTTAGGACGTGCGATTGTCCGTGACGCAAAGGTGTTCTTGATGGATGAACCTTTATCAAACCTTGATGCAAAGCTCCGTGTACAAATGCGTACAGAAATTATTAAACTCCATCAGCGTTTACAGACAACTACCATTTATGTCACGCATGATCAGACGGAAGCGATGACAATGGCTACTCGCCTTGTTGTGATGAAAGATGGCAGGATTCAGCAGGTCGGAGTTCCAAAAGACGTCTACGAAAAGCCTGAAAATGTGTTTGTAGGCGGTTTTATCGGTTCACCAGCCATGAATTTCTTAAATGGAAAGCTAGCAGAAAACAAATTTACAATCGGCAGTATACAGATAACGGTCCCAGAACACAAAATGAACATGCTGCGTGACCAAGGGTATGTTGGAAAAGAGATTATTCTTGGTATTAGACCGGAAGATGTTCATCATGAATCTACGTTTACCAACGCTGCAAAAGGGACTGCAATCCGTACCAAAGCGGAAGTCTCTGAATTCACAGGCGCTGAAACGATTATCTATTTCCAGATTGAAGGGCAAAATTTTACAGCTCGCGTCCATTCACATATAAGCATTTCCTCTGGACAAATGTGTGATCTCGTATTTGATATGGATAAAGCCCATTTCTTTGATTGTCATACAGAATTAAGAATTCGTTTCAATCATGACCCCTTCTCTCCTTAATTCTGTATACGACTACAGCTGCTCTATTATTTCGCCTTCCATAAACCGACCATTTTGTTCCATTTATTTCTAATCAAATTCTATAATTACGGATTTTAGTGCGCCTGCTGTATAATATAATGACATAAGCAGATGAAATTGAAGCATTTTGGCGTATAATTTTATTAATATAAGAACCTGAAATATCTCAGCAGGAAGAGGTTATCAATAAAATGGAATCAGCAACGGAACAAATGAGGTATAAAAAAATATTTTTAAAATATATGGTAGAGCAACAATCTTTGTTTTTAAATGAATGGTATGAGACCAAAATAATGGATGAAAATGACCTCTACAAAGAAAAGATAAAAGAAAACGGAATTATGTTGTATTCATTCATCCTGAATGCCATTAAAGGCTCTTTGTCCGACGACGAGCTGAAGCAATTGGCTTATGAGGTTGCAAATGAACGTATTGAAGCAAATATTAATATTGGTGATTTTATATACAATATTAACTTAGGAAGAAATATCATTGTCAGGAATGTTTTTGGAGCAAATATCCCCTTAAATGATATACAACTGATAATCAATGACATCATCAATCTATTCGATACATTTAGCTTCCATGCCGTGACGAGATATACACATCTAAAAAATAAAGTGATAGAAGAAAAGAACACTTTCATAAGTGAAAATCACAGAGATAAGTTGGCAGTACTAGGACAAATATCATCCAGTTTTGTTCACGAATTCAGAAACCCCCTAACCGCAGTTATGGGCTTTAATAAACTCTTGAAAAAGGAAAATCCCCATCTGAAATATCTAGATATCATGGATTATGAACTAAATCAGCTGAATTTCAGGATAACGCAATTCCTTCACACTTCCAAAGCTGATTTTAATGAGGGAAAAAGGGAAAAATTTTCCATCCGGGACCTATTTGATGAAATTCAACAACTAACTTATGCAAGTATAGTCGATGAAAGCATAAATGTAGATATAGAAATCCCCCCTGACTTTTTTATAATAGCGAGCAGAGATGCGCTAAAACAAGTATTACTAAACCTTTTTATAAATTCCATTGATGCATTAAAGCATAAAGATCAGCCTAGGACTTTGAAAGTACTTTCTTTCACTGAGTCAGATGAACAGATAATCAGCATATCAAACAACGGACCTGCCATTGCAAGTGAATACATCGAATCAATTTTCGAGCCTTTTTTCACAACGAAAGAATTAGGAACAGGTATCGGCTTGTACGTTTGTAAGAAGATCGTAGAATGTTATGGTGGTTATATGAGTTGTGTATCTAACGATAATTTAACAACATTCAATATACATTTCCCAAATAATTGAGTGTTTATAGACTAACTGTCCAAAGGAGTGAAAATCATGTCTTATCTAAAAAGTGTAGATTGGTTAAAAGATCTAATGGAGCAAAAGGTCCTTCAGTTTGTAATCGTGGATGTCCGATTTAGTTTAGGTGATCCAACTGCAGGCAGAAAATCTTATCTAAATGGGCATATTCCAGGCGCCGTTTACTTGGATTTAGATCAGGATTTATCTAGCGTAGTAGGCCAACATGGCGGAAGACACCCATTACCCAATATAGATGAACTATGTAATAAATTAGGAGAGATAGGAATTGATCAATCCACTTATGTAATTATTTATGATGATCAAGATGGGATGTTTGCCGCGCGTTTATGGTGGCAATTGCGTTATTTAGGGCATACAAATACATATATCTTAAATGGAGGTTACTCTAAATGGGTGCAAGCTGGATTGGATCAAACAACAGACATTCCACAATATGAGAAAAGGACCTTCCATCCCGCTTTGCTTTCAGATGAAATCATGTATATGGAAGATGTGAAAAACAGACTTCACCATGAAAATGTTCTCTTAATCGACTCACGAGAAAGAACGAGATACCTTGGGGAAGAAGAACCGATAGATAAAAGAGCGGGGCATATTCCTGGTGCCATCAACTATTTCTGGAAAGAGGCCATTACTGAATCCGGAGAATGGAAGACAAAGAATGATTTACAGAAGCACTTTTCTTCTGTACCAAAAGAAAAAGAAATTATCGTGTATTGCGGTTCTGGCGTTTCTGCCTGTCCTAATATCTTGGCATTACATGAAGCTGGCTATCAAAATGTAAAACTGTATGCTGGTAGCTGGAGCGACTGGATTAGCTATCCTGAAAATGAAATCGCTTTGGGAGAAGAATAAACTATGATAGAAATACTTGTTAGCTAGTCAGCTAGGCGGCAACCGATGGAGTCAATAAACAATCACTCAAGCCTTGACCCTAGATTTTATCGAACGTTAAAATATGAGAGCTGAAACTTGAACGCATAAGAACTTTAATTTCTGAGCTTTATATCTTGAGTTTTGATTGTTGAACTTTTATTCATCTAGTATCAACTATTTAATATCATCTCATGATAAAAGATGGCGGCTGTTACGCCATAGCCGCCCGTGCGTGTTTAAGTTTTATCAGTTTTCGACTAACTAACAGTATTTTCTTTTTATTCTACATGAATTTTTGTGATTGTGTTACTTTCAGAAAGAACAAAATCACACTCTGTTTCAAAGTCTTCGATTCTTTTTGTTAATTGTTCAATTTTACTTTTTAGGTCAAGAGAATCTATCAATTTTGCTTCATTATCTGCTTTAAACGCTTTTGTAATTTCTTCATTTTCCATCGCTTTCGCCTTCCCGTCTTTTCCGTAAAGCGCCTCGAGTTGACGATCCAAGCGATGTTTAACCTCTTCATTTACTTCATCAACATAATCAACTAGGTTCGTATATGTACTTTTCAATTTCGCTAATAACGTTTTCTCATACTCAATCGATGTTTTCCGTTCAATGACCTCTGCCACCGTCATCGTTACGCCAGCAACTTCAACAGTCGTTGTTGCATTCGATACAACAATTGCCGACTTAATCTTATTTCGTCTTTTAATTAAATCTTGAACAGACTGATAATCCGCTTTAGCCCGTTTTTCAATCTCCTCGACACTGTTGAATCCAGTCATCACTTTCTTCCCAACAATATAGCCGCCAAACGTTGCATCATGAATGGTACGTTGAATTCTTTTATCTAACAGTTTTAATTCTGATAAAGCACGAGTAATAGTAATTTCCAAAATGAACTCCTCCTCGTTATGTACATCACCTCGGCAATGTAAAGCCATTGATACTAGTCTATCATAATTAAAGAATAATTATGATAATTTTAGAAACACAGACTTTAGATAGGATATGTGAATCAAAACAAGCCCTATAAAAAAGGAATCGAAAAGCTCACGATCACCCTCGATTCCCTTAAACCCTATTTTTCTAACATTCCTTACCCACCACTGACTGGAGGAATGAATGCAACCGTATCTCGATCCTTTAGCGTTTCATCCTCTGTCACGAAGCTTTCATTAACAGCCACCATCACTTGCTGAAGCGAAGAAAGCTGATATTCCGTTTGAAGATACTCTTTTAATTGTGAAACGGTAATATCTTGTTTCTCTACTTGCAGCTGGTCCATTCCAACTTCTTCACGTATTCCTGCAAAAAATAAAACCGTGATCACATCGATTCCCCCTTACTTGGTTTTCCTTCAGGATATTCAACCGTCTCTAGCTGATCTCCTATCCACTTCGTTCCATCTTCCCAAAACTCTTTTTTCCAAATAGGGACAATTTGTTTAATCCGTTCAATGGCATATTCATTTGCTTCATATGCCGTTTTTCGATGCGGGGAGGAGACCGCAATAACTACAGCAACTTCTGTTATATCTAATTTACCTACACGATGAGTAATAGCTGTTAAGGCATCTGGCCATTTTTGCTGAATTTCATCTCCAATTTGACTAAGCATTTTAACAGCCATTGGTTCATACGCTTGATATTCAAGAGATAACGTCTTTTTCCCTTTTGTAAATTCTCTAACCGTCCCAATAAAAGTCGTAATCGCACCGGCCTCTCTTCGGGAAACCTTATTAATTAATGCTTCTACCGAAATAGGACTATGCGTAATTTCAAATAACTCCATCCTTATTCACCACTTCCATTAAGAAATCTATATATAAGTGATCTTCGTTTAATTGAAACACTTTATAGTTCTGAACTAGTTTTTGATTTACCTGCACACGGCTAATGATACACTGTACATTCGTTAAAGAATCCAGTATAGAAAGATCCTGTTCATCTCGAAGCAAGACTACTTTCGGATAACTTTCTTTTTTATACCCTTCAATGAATAGGACATCTATCGAAAAAAACTGATAAAATCGAAGCATGTCCTCCAGACTCAAATCATCCATCTTAGCACGCAGCTGTAAAATACCGTCTCCTTCTACACCAGCTACGATAGCCCCTGCCTCATAATGACGGAGACTATCTTTAGACGGTGATTCATAAGAGGGGGCCCCGCCATGCCCATGATGCTTGATGGATGCTGCTCTTAATCCGACTTGTGCCGCTCTGCTAATTAATTTTTCCATCAATGTCGTCTTACCGCTATTTTGATACCCTACGACCTGTAAGATGGGACAATATTTTCCCAAGGCCACTCACTTCCTTGAACATCTTCTACTAAAAGGACATCCACCATCATTCCTTGTTTATAGCCCCTGGTCCCTCCAGGAAGCATAATGAAAACGTCCGCTTCCGCTAAAGAAGAAACTGCACTGGATGCATTGAAACCAGAAGGAGAAGCAATCATCTTACCTTCCTCAAAAGAAATGTGTCCTCTAATAAAACGAGTAAACGGATTCGGTTTTGTAAAATCCTCTCCTAACCAGGCACTCTCTCTTTTTAGATGTGGTTGTTCACTAAATAAATAGGTACGAATAATAGGTCGCACAAATAATTCAAAGCCCACATAACAAGCGGAGGGATTCCCAGACAATCCAAACAGAAGCTTGCCATTCAGCTCTGCAACCGTTGTGACACTTCCAGGTCTCATGGCCACTTTATTAAACAGAACCGACGCGCCTAATTTCTCATAAATCGCTGGTAAATAATCATAATCCCCTACGGAAACACCGCCCGTTGTAATTAATAGGTCTACTTCTGATAAGGCTTGCTTAACAGCTAGAAAACATTGATCCAAATCATCGCTTAGCTTACCAAAATACTTAACCTCTCCACCTGCTCTTTCAATTTGAGCCAAAATCATATATGCATTACTATTGCGGATTTTCCCAGGTTCAAGTGGTTCTTCTACTTCAAGAAGTTCACTTCCAGTTGCAATTACTCCAACGACTGGCTTTTTAGCAACAGGTACCTCTTTGTATCCAAAAGTTGCAAGTAATGCTGAAACTCCAGGATTGATATATGTACCTTTTTTCACTAATATCGTGCCCTTTTGTGTATCCTCACCTTGAAAGGAGATATTATCACCCTTTTTATAAGAGCGTTTAATTTCAATGAACTTTTGATTATTGTCTGTATATTCCCGCGTTAATTCCAGCATGACAACAGCATTGCATCCTTCAGGAATTTGCGCTCCCGTCATAATTCGAACAGCTTCAAACGCTTGAACAGTTCCATCAAAGACAGAACCCGCACCAATTTCCCCTACTACTTTTAATGATAAAGGATGATTGGAAGAAGCAGATTTTGTATCTTCTGCTCTAATAGCAAATCCATCATACGGTGATCGATCAAAGGAAGGTACATCATGATCAGCTTTTAAATCTTGTGCCAAAAAACGGCCGTAAGCCTGTTCAATGGCTATTGTTTCTATTACTCCCCTTTGGGCAAATTCCATCACTTTGCGAACACAATTTTCTACTGAAATAGGGGTTCGTTTCTCTACCATAACGCTCGCTCCTTCTACTATCCTAATAAACGATAATAAAGATTTTTGGCCGCTTGAATATCATTCGTTCCATGAATAAAAACGCGACCATCACGAAAAATAACCATACGATAATCCTGAAGTTGACAAGACAACAGGTAAGGGTTTTGTTCAACTGTTCCATGATTTTGCAATTGTTTCTGTAACTGATCAAAGTTAGGCTGACTACGTCTATTCGGCCTAATTTGAACTGTATTTCTTCCGCATAACACTTCCGTTTTTGTTTGATTTTCATAAGACAAATAAGGATATGTTCTAATCGTCCCACAGGATGGACAGTCGGCCGTTTCTATTTTGTCTAATTTAATAGAGTAGTGCTGATTGCTCCATACATCGAAAGTCAAAAAAGTATTTCGAAGTGATGAAAAATCCTCTACAAGAATTTTAAATGCTTCAGCCACTTGATAGGCCGCTACGATTTGTACCGCTGGACTAATAATTCCGATAGTATCGCACGTAGCTCCACCGACTGGAACGTATTTTAATAGACAATGTAGACATGGTGTTTTTCCTGGGAGAATCGTATGAGTCGCTCCATAGCTTCCAACGCAAGACCCATAAATCCAAGGTATATTATGTTTATGAGATAAGTCATTTAAAATAAAGCGAATATCAAAATTGTCTGTAGCATCGATGATTATGTCCACATTATGCAGCAAACCCTCTAAATTTGTTGCACTCGCATCCATCACAAGCGCTTCAATTTCAACCTCTGAATTAATCTTGTGTAAATGTTCTTTAGCAGCAATTGCTTTTGGCATCTTCAATCTAGCATCTTGTTCATTGTATAATTGTTGACGCTGTAAATTACTCCATTCAACATAATCGCGGTCAATCAGAGTCAGCTTGCCAATACCTGCTCGGACAAATGCTTCAGCAGCGGCACTTCCTAATGCCCCTGCTCCAACAATTAATACATGCTTTTGGCTAATTTTCTCTTGCCCTTTCACACCAATATGGTTGAATAGCTGCTGCCGTGAATAGCGATTTGACATTGACACGCCCTCCCTTCGTACTCTATTGTAGGTTCATAAACAAGCTAACTAACAGGTCGATTAGAAAAGGCGAAAAAGCCCTCTAATTCACTTCAGTTACATACAGAAACACGTTGAAAAACAGCAAGGAGGCAAAGAATGAGTAATTTCTCACACTGGAATGAAGAAGGAAGACCCAAAATGGTAGATATCTCTCAAAAAGATGTCACAACACGTACAGCAATCGCTCAAAGTACAATTTCTTTTTCTAATGAATTATATGAAGCCATTCAAAATGGATTAATTAAAAAAGGAGATCCCCTTCAAGTAGCCCAAATTGCCGGAATTATGGGTGCCAAAAAAACGGCTGACATCATTCCGATGTGTCATCCCATTATGTTACAAGGCGTAGATTTCACCTTTAATTATCAACAACAAGCGGCTGGATATGATTTAATCATCCAAGCTACAGTTAAATGCAGTGGAAAAACAGGAGTCGAAATGGAAGCATTAACTGCCGCATCCATCGCCGCTCTTACGTTTTATGACATGTGTAAAGCCGTTGATAAGACAATGGTTATTAAAGAAACCTTTCTTGTTCAAAAAACAGGAGGAAAAAGCGGCGACTTCTTTCATGAAAAGTAATGGCCTATTCTAAGAAAAGCGCTTAACTAGACCATAGAGCCGATGACGCCTTGAGCTAGACACCGAAACATGTTGAAAATGTTATACTTTCTTATTTTCTAAGAACAATCGATGAAACAAGGGACTAGCTACTAAGAGCAGATGCTTTAAAGTTCAGTCCCTTTTTCATAGACAATTTGCTTCATACTCTTCGGGATATTAACCACCAATATGAGACATTTCTACTTTTGAACGTTTCTTCGTTCCATTTCCTCTTTCATCTGAATACCGATCGCCACGATGATTCCAAATATCTGTAATAACCTTAGCGACCTCTTCGTCCGCTTTATTTGAACGTAACAAATCACGCAAATCAAAGCCTTTCGATGCAAATAAGCACGTATATAGCTTTCCTTCAGCTGAAACACGCACTCTTGAACAACTTGAACAAAAAGAATCAGTAACCGATGAAATGATCCCAATTTCTTCATCACTGTCTACATATCGATATCTAGTTGCTACTTCGCCTGGATAATTCGGCGGAATCTGTTCTAGAGGCATTACTTCGCCAATTTTATTTAGAATCTGCTGTTTCGTAACGACATCATCCATTCTCCAGCCATTCGAATTCCCTACATCCATATATTCAATAAAACGAAGCGTATGCTTTTTTTCTTTAAAATATTTAGCCATCGAAACAATATCTTGATCATTCTTTCCTTTCTGAACAACCATGTTTACTTTCACTTCTAATCCTGCATTAGATGCAGCTTCAATACCTTCTAACACACTTGCTACCGTCCCTCTCTGACCATTTAATTGATGAAACCGTTCCTCATCCAATGAATCAAGACTGACGGTTACTCGTGATAATCCTGCATTAAATAGCTTGGAAGCAAATTTCTTCAAAAGGGATCCATTCGTTGTCACTGCAATATCTCTTATTCCCTTTATTAATTTCAACCGATAAATCAGCTCAGGAAGATTCTTTCTTAATAATGGCTCTCCTCCTGTAATACGCACTTTCTGGACGCCTAAAGAAGCAAATATAGAGGTTAATCGTTCCATTTCATCAAAGGATAAAATTTTTTCCGAAGATAAAAACGGATAATCACTTCCAAATATCTCTTCCGGCATGCAATATCGACAGCGAAAATTGCAACGATCTGTCACAGATAAACGCAAATCTCTTAGGGGGCGCTGCAATGTATCAGCTATACTAGCTTGCATGTTTCTCACCTCTCATCTCTGATAGCGAACCTTACTTCTCATGTTATATATAATAACATTATTTTTTTATAATTACTTACTATTTGAACAAATCCTTTTCGGACAAGTATATATATTTAAAGATTGATTTCTAATAAACCCTACCGTTGTGATTCCTAATTCTTCTGCTAGATTTAATGCCAATTCGGTAGGTGCAGATTTAGAAAGGACAATCTCACATCCTATTTTCGCTACTTTTAATAAAATCTCTGAAGATATTCGCCCGCTAAACACAATGATTTTATCTTCAATCGGAATATTATGTTTCAAACAATACCCATATATTTTATCTAATGCATTATGTCGCCCAATATCCATGCGACTTAATAAAAATCCATTTTTATCACATAATGCTGCATTATGAACTCCCCCTGTCTCATGAAACGTAGTCGCTGAATTTTGCATATTATTCATGAGACGGAAACACTCATCAGGGGAGATCCTCACTCGGATGTCGTTCATTTTCTTAGCAGTAAGAGCATCATTAGCAAAAACAAAGCCTTGTCTGCTCATTCCACAACACGAAGTGATATACCGTTTATTTTGAAGGTTTTGATAATACGGATTCAACTTATCAATCTTCACATGTGCATATCCTTCTTTTTCTTGAATCCAAATATCTTTAATGTCTTCATACTTTCGAATAATACCTTCAGATGCTAAATAACCAATTACCATGTCTTCAATGTACTCAGGAGTACAAACCATCGTAACAAATTCTTGTTCATTGATTTTAACCGTAACAGGGAATTCGGTCACAATTGTATCTTCAGCATCCATTATTTTTCCATTACTGAACTTAAGAATTTCCCTTTTCTTCACGATTGTCTTCATTTCAACTTCCCCTTCAAGTAATATTTTTATCAAAAATAAAGACGGAAACTGCAATATTCTCTTCAATTTTGATATCCGAAAACAGATGGACAAATTTGGCTCCCACTAGTTCTTCCAGCCCTTCAGGGGGGCCCTCAGCATACACATCTTGAATCATTTTTGTTCTAGCTAAATGAACCATTTCACGTCCTTCTGAAGTTTTTGCTATAAAAGTTTCTGTAGGAGTGAGGTTTCCATATAACGTTGAAATAGCCATATTTTCAACAAAAACCGTATGAATTCTTTCCGGTCCTTTTCCAAAAAGATCTTTACGAAGCTTTCGGATGATATCATTAAATTCATGAACTTTTTTTGACATAAATAAACATCCTCCTATAGTTTTCTAATCATAAAGCAACAAATAAAAAAATAAAAGTGGAAAAGCATTTACAGCATTTTTAAAATCTTGTATATTTCTAAAGTCAACGATATAATCATAAGTAAGATTTGATGGAACGATAATAATGGGTTTGTTACCGCTCTATCAATTATTAAACTACATTTTAAATGGATCGGATTGGTCTATTAGTAAGTTCTGCTAATACTCTATTCCACCATGAGTACACATCATTTTTTCTGAAAATCAAGATGTGTATTCGTGGTGGTTTTTTTGTTTAAAAGGTAAGAGGAGGAAGAAAATGACACATTCTAGAATTAATATAACAATCAATGATGTGGAATACGAAGCAAGTTCCGGCTCAACCATATTAGAAATTATTAATCAAAAAGAAATCGCTCACCCACAAATTTGTTATGTACCTGAAGTTGACCCTATCCAAACATGTGACACTTGTATTGTAGAGGTCGACGGGAAACTTGTACGCTCCTGTTCAACAGTCGCTTTAGACGGAATGAACATAGAATTAGATTCAACTGGTGCAAAAGCTGCACAAACAGAAGCAATGGATCGCCTACTAGAAAACCATCTGCTGTATTGTACTGTTTGCGATAATAATAACGGCAACTGTAAATTACATAATACTGCTGAATTGATGGAAATCGAACATCAAAAATATCCTTACACACCTAAAGTAGATGTAAATAAGGTCGATATGTCCCATCCATTCTACCGTTACGACCCAAACCAATGTATTGCCTGCGGACAATGTGTAGAAGTTTGTCAAAACCTTCAAGTAAACGAGACAATATCTATCGACTGGGAAGCTAAGCGCCCTCGTGTTATTTGGGATGATGGGGTCTCTATTAATGACTCATCTTGTGTAGGCTGTGGTCAATGTGTAACGATTTGTCCTTGTAACGCTTTGATGGAAAAGTCTATGCTTGGCGAAGCTGGATTTATGACAGGTCTCCAAAATGAGATGCTTAGTCCGATGATTGATTTAGTAAAAGAAGTAGAACCAGGGTATAGCGGTATTTTTGCTATTTCGGAAGTGGAAGCAGCTATGCGTGACACACGTACGAAAAAGACGAAAACCGTTTGTACCTTCTGCGGCGTAGGCTGTTCATTTGAAGTATGGACAAAAGGAAGAAAGATTCTTAAAGTTCAACCTGTCTCCGATGCTCCAGTTAACGCAATATCTACTTGTGTAAAAGGAAAGTTCGGCTGGGATTTTGTTAACTCGGAGGAACGAATTACAACACCATTAATCCGCAAAGATGGTGCATTCGTAGAATCAACTTGGGAAGAAGCACTTGATTTAGTTGCTAGTAAACTAGGCTCCATTAAGCAACAATACGGAAAAGGTTCTGTAGGATTTATTTCGTCTTCAAAAATTACAAATGAAGAAAACTATGTGATACAAAAACTAGCACGACAAGTATTTGAAACAAACAATGTCGATAACTGTTCTCGTTACTGTCAATCTCCTGCGACTGACGGCTTGTTCCGTACAGTTGGAATGGGTGGAGATGCCGGTACAATTCAAGATATTGCTCAAGCAGGACTGGTTATGATTGTTGGAGCAAATCCAGCAGAGGGACATCCAGTATTAGCCACTCGTGTCAAACGAGCACATAAACTTCATGGTCAAAAACTCATTGTTGCAGACCTTCGTAAAAACGAAATGGCTGAGCGTTCCGACATCTTTATTAGTCCAAAGCAAGGAACAGATCAAGTGTGGTTGATGGCTGTGACAAAGTATATCATCGACCAAGGCTGGCATGATCAAAGATTTATCGAAGAAAACGTAAACTTCTTTGAAGATTTCAAAGCAGTCCTTGAGAAATACACACTTGACTATGCAGAACAAGTGACAGGTATTTCAAAGGAAATGCTTATTCAAATTGCGGAAATGATCCGTGATGCTGATGGAACTTGTATTCTTTGGGGAATGGGTGTTACACAAAATACCGGTGGTTCAGATACTTCCGCGGCTATTTCTAATTTACTTCTTGCTACAGGAAACTACCGTCGTCCAGGTGCAGGTGCTTATCCTCTTCGTGGTCACAACAATGTACAAGGTGCTTGTGATATGGGAACTCTTCCTGGCTGGCTTCCAGGCTATCAGCATATTACCGATGATGCCGCACGTGCAAAATTTGAAAAGGCTTATGGTGTAGAAATTGACGGAAAACCAGGCCTTGATAACATTCAAATGCTTCATGCTATTGAAGAAGGAAAGATGAAGGCGATGTACCTTGTTGGTGAAGATATGGCGCTCGTAGACTCCGACGCAAATCATGTTCACGAAGTTTTATCACAACTCGATTTCTTTGTTGTTCAAGATATCTTCTTATCGAGAACGGCTCAATATGCGGACGTCGTATTACCGGGAGCTCCATCTCTTGAGAAAGATGGTACATTTACAAACACAGAGCGTCGTGTTCAACGATTATATCAAGCGCTCCCAACACTCGGTGACGCTAAGCCGGACTGGTGGATTACTCAAGAAATTGCAAACCGTCTAGGTGCAAATTGGAATTACAATCATCCAAGTGACATCTATGATGAAATGGCCAGCCTATCTCCATTATTCAGCGGAGCAAATTATGAAGTACTAGAAGGTTGGAACAGCTTCCTATGGGGCAGCTTCGAAGGAGTTAGCACACCACTTCTCTATGTGGATGGATTTAACTTTCCAGATAAAAAAGCACGTTTTGCCTTATCCGACTGGGTAGAGCCTGCAGAATTCCCTGAAAAGTATGATTTGCATATTAACAATGGACGTATGCTAGAGCATTTCCATGAAGGGAATATGACAAACAAATCAAAAGGTATCCAATCAAAAGTACCAGAGATCTTTGTTGAAGTTTCGCCAGAACTGGCCGAAGAGCGCGGAATTAATGATGGTGCAATTGTACGATTAGTCTCTCCTTTTGGAGCCGTTAAATTAAATGCACTGGTTACGGATCGTGTCAAAGCAAACGAGCTTTTCCTTCCGATGAACTCGGTAGATAAAGAGTCTGCTATTAACTTTTTAACAGGTCCTATATTCGATCAACGAACAAATACACCTGCTTATAAACAAACAAAGGTTCGTATGGAAGTACTCAATGAAGGCGGAACAGTTCCGCTGCCATCTACGAATCCACGGAATAAAAAACGTTACCCTCAAAATGGAGTTGAGGTTAATCGAAAATGGGCTCGTCCGGGCTATGTTCATCTAACAGATCAATAGGAAGGAGAAATAAATATGGCTCAACCTATTACAGAAATCAAAAAAAACCTTCTCACCGAGGAGGAACAGAAACAAAAAAAGCTAGAAGCCTTAACAACACTTCTTGCCAATAACGATGAAGCCTTAAACAAAGTACTAACTATTGTGGGCGAACTAAACGATATCGGTGTTCTAGAGGCGGCCGATTCTATGCTTCAAGCTAAAGAAAAGATTGCCCAAATTGCACTTCACCAAGTCTCTCGAGAACCGGTGACCAATTTAATTAACACACTTATGGGGGCAACAGGCGCCCTCATGAAGACTGATCCTGAATTAATAACGAAGCTTGCAAATAGTGCTATGAAAGGTATGGATGAAGCCAATGACTATTTGCAAACTGATAAAAAAGTTAAAGTAATGGACCTAGTTAAACTATTAAATGATCCTGATATTAATCGAGCACTTGGCTTCGGTATCCATTTCCTAAAAGGAATGGGTAAAGAATTAAAGCAGTAAGATAACCTCTTTTATAATAGGAAAAAACTCGTACCGGAATAATCTTATCCCCATAAGAAACTAGAAATTATATTTAAAATTGAACATATTCTTGATCGACCTCCAGAATCTTGATTTCACCATTCTGGAGGTCTTCTTTTCTTCCGAATAATAACTCTGTTATACAGCGTGGTCCTATGCTAAACAAGTGGATTCAAAACTTCCGAGCAAAACCCTTTATAGATTTTAATTTTAGATAAAAAAAATGCTCTAAGAGAAATTTTTTCTCTTTAGAGCGTTCATGATTGACAATCCCTATCAATATTAGGTGCAACTGGCACACACTTTCTATGAATCTATTTGTTTAACATATATCGCCTGTGAAGAACTTGTAATCACACAGCCTTCTAAATCATTCTCTTTTAATAGCCCTAAATTTAGTGCTGACTTTATCTTCTCCTCATCAGGCTTTTTTTGAATTAAATCCTTTAAATTCAATTCTTCTAATCTGTTAACTGTTATCTCTCGGTCAAATTTCTCCGTCGTTCTTACTTGTCTTTGTACTTTATAATCACTAATAGTCATTTCACCTTTGCTATGCTTTCCAACTACATGATCGAAATATTTATTAAAGTCCTTCTTTAAAGCATCCAACTGCTTTTCTACTTCCTTTTTCTTGCGGCTTAGCTCAACATATTGCACCAGCTTGTCCCTTGTAATTAAAGAAGTATCCTCTATTTTCAATTCTATCTCCCCATTTCTTACATAGATACTCCATCATATTATGAGATCAAATGAGATATTCCCTTTACTTAAACAAGCCTGGAATTTTGGAAAATTCCACATAATACTTCGAGATAATGAGAAGCTAAAAGAATCTGAAGCAAATAAAGATTAGTCCTTTTCCCACATCGAAAATATGGTACATTTAAAGAGAAACTGGATATGAAGGGAGATTTTCCAATGTCAAATCATGAAGAACTGAACACACTGCCTCCAAAAACATGTACAATTGAAAGACTTGTTACTATGCCTGAAGATGTTAATAAAGTAATCGAAGGCCGCAAAACAGCAACACGCCGAAATGGAAGATATGCTGATGTAGGTGAAATAATGGTGCTAAACGATAAAAAGTTCATCGTAAATCGTGTATATTCTCAATCATTAGGTGAATTAACGGATGAACATGCGCGTCAGGAGGGATATGGGACGGTAGAAGAATACAAACAATCTATCCTCTCTATTCATCCAGGAATGCCATGGCTTCCTCAAATGAGAGTTTGGGTGCATGAGTTTAGCCCAGTTATCGATTGATAGGCAAAAGAAATGGATTTATTGTACAAACTCTTACTATATATTCATGTTCTAAGTGTAATCGTATCGATCGGCCCTTTCTTTATTCTCCTGCCCATTTCTAAAAAAATGCACTTAGTAGGAAAAGAGGAATTGGATGCCTATCTGGGCACATTTCGATTTGTCGTTCGACTTACGATGCATTCAGGTCATGTTCTAGTAATATCAGGTATATTACTTGTTATGTCCGGTCCATGGACATGGGATACATCATGGATTATCATGACACTATTGATTTTATTCTGTTCATTATTCTTTCTTGCGCGTGCATTTTCTCCAAAACTCAGAAAGTTCCAAGAAAAAGGCACCAATAAGGAAGAACTGGCTGTTAAGTTGCAGCGAACTACTTGGATATATATTATCCTTCTCATTACGATGCTTTGGTTTATGGTTGTAAAGCCAGCTTTGTGGGCATAACAAGTAAACATCTTTATAGCCTTGGTCTTTCGATTTTAATTATTATTTTCTCTAACAAAAAAAGTGCAGTTCGTAAGCTGATCAAAAGCTAAGTTTTTAAAAATAAAAGGCATTACATATTTTATCTGACCTAATATGTAATGCCCTTTTTATTAAATTAACGTCTTCATTAGTTAAAGAAAATATAAGGGATTTAAAGGATTACACCTGCAAAGTCCCCTTTTAGTATTTCTTTTTCATTCTGGTTTGTACATAAAAAGGATGCCATAATAGCTATTCTATTATTTTTATTTTCTTGTCTTTCGTATTTTTCAATTTTTACCTTACAAATGATTGTATCCCCTGTAAACACAGGTCTTAAGAACTCAAAATTCATTGTACGAGCTAGTACGTTATGATCTCCACCTACTTTTGTTGGTAGAGTTGCAGTTAATAACCCTTGAACGACAAGTCTTCCCTGTTCATCTGGAGTTATATGATGAATTCCTTCATCACCTGAAATCTCTGTAAATAATTCAACATCCCTTACCGTAAAGGTCCGTTCAAATGTAATGATATCTCCTACTTTTAATGACATATAGATCTCCCTTCTGAAGGTTTTATACTCTATAACTAAAATAATCAAAACATTCACATAATAGTAAACAGTATCCG
This sequence comes from Peribacillus asahii, assembly GCF_003570725.1. Taxonomy (GTDB): domain Bacteria; phylum Bacillota; class Bacilli; order Bacillales; family DSM-1321; genus Peribacillus; species Peribacillus asahii. Next base: position 146,661 of record NZ_QWVS01000018.1, on the reverse strand, counting down.
ACAGTTTCCACTTCTTTTTATGTAAGAATACCTTGAGGTTTCCAATCTTTCGGCTTTATGTTCTTATTCCCCCACTTCTCTTGTGGTACTTGGTATGGGGTCGTAGCGATTAAATAATTATTGTGCCAGCTCGCTGCTTTGGAACGAATCATTTCATCAAGCAAAATTTGAATAAATTCTTCGGGTTGCAACTGGAAAGAATAGCGTGCAAAATCTTGAAACCAACCACACTTTAGTAGGTAGCTATCGATTTCTTCTCTTGCCAATCCATTTTTAATGATTAATGTAAATGCAAAGATCCTTTTCATGGCATGCCATGAAACCTTCTCTGGCATCGTAAGCCACTTTTCAAACCGCTCCCTTGCTGCATCAATGGAAGCAATAGGATTCTCTATTTGAGTTCCATGTCCCGAATATGCTTGCCTAATTCGAAATCTGGACAATCTATCCAGACTTTCTATCGATCGTTGGATTGATGAAGCACCCTCTCGAAAGATATTTAACCATCCAATATCATTTTTGTGAAAAAGATCTCCGCAAATTAATACCTCTTCTTCAGGTTCATATAAAGAAATATGTCCTAACGTATGTCCCGGTGTGTGTATGACTTTCAAAGTTCTGCTTCCTGTATGAATCTCATCGTTATCTGAGAGCTTTTTATCGACTCGATACGGCTCTACAGGCTGATCTAACCATTCTGCACTACAGGCTTCAAGGTCACAAGAATTAATTAAATTGGCATCCCATTTATGAGCAGCAATCGTAACATCATAATTTTTTTGAAAATGAAAATTGCCGCCTACATGGTCACTATGATAGTGTGTGTTCACAATAAGATGTAAGTCTTCTGGTGAAACGCCTGCTTCTCTAATTAATTGCTCTGTATCTTTCGCTTCACTCCCAAAACCAGTGTCAATAAGGATTGGGAGCTGATCCTTAATAAGGATCATATTTGCACTGGGGAATTTTCTTTCAAAGAAAATAATACTAGACTTTTTCATAAGCTATTCCTCCCTACACTCAATGAATGAACGTCCAATCAATTGTATCACTTATTTTTACATAATAGTAAAAATGAGGTTACGGACTCTTCGTTGGGAGTTACAACTATTAGTTTATGTTTTTCTGCCATATCTATCGAATCTGTATAAATATTATTTACACACCGACCTCAAATTGCCCCTATCAACAATAGGCCGTGTAGTAAGGCTTTCAACATCCTTTAGTGTAGGTAGTTTTGTACAAAACCGTTCAAAAACAAAAATCCTTCTAACAATTAATTCAATAATAAAAAAGCTTTTCCTCAATTTAAATATGATAGATATTCAAATGCTGTTGTTCCATATCCACTTTTAAAATGTCTATATTCCATGAATTTACACAAAATTCGCACGATTAATATACAATCTTTATATCTTTCTTCGTCATATATCTTACAATATGATTAGATAGTAACCTATAAGGAGTTGTACACATCTTGAAAGTACTAGATAGAACTGTTAATATTGCAGATCCTTCTTTTTATAATAATCGTGAATTAAGTTGGTTAGCCTTTAACCTGCGGGTATTGGAAGAAGCAATGGATAGCCAAAATGCCTTACTAGAAAGATACAAATTTTTAGCTATTACAAGTTCCAACTTAGACGAATTTTTCATGGTTCGTGTGGCTGGGTTGCTCGATCAAGTAAAAGCAGGATTTAATCGTCCTGAAAATAAGGCAGGATTAACACCGGTACAACAGCTGAAATCAATCTCTAAAATTACACATGAGTTGATTGAAAAACAGGATCGTATCTACAAGAAACATCTTGCTCCTCTTCTAGAAAAAGAACAAATAAACATTATTCCAATTACGGAAATATCCGAGGCAAATTTAGTTTTTTTAGAAAATCATTTTGATGAGCACATCTTTCCCGTATTAACACCGATGGCAATCGATGCCTACCGACCCTTTCCGATGTTAGCAAACAAATCGTTAAACTTAGCAATCATCATTGGAGACAAGGAAGAAAATATCGATATTGAATCTGTTTCAGGAAAGCTTGCCATTGTCCAAGTCCCTTCTGTCATTAAACGTTATATTGAATTGCCTTCAGAAAACGATACAAGAACATTTGTATTATTAGAACAAGTCATCTCTCGTTTTATTTATAAATTATTTAGTGGCTATGAAATAAAATCTGTAACAGCCTTTCGCATCACGCGTAACGCTGATTTAACAATTCACGAAGACGAAGCAGAGGACTTGCTGCAAGAAATTGAAGAAGAACTAAAAAAACGCAAATGGGGAGCACCTGTCCGATTAGAAGTACAAAACCCTGAACATGACAAACAGGTCGTAAATTATTTAATCGACGAACTAGAAATTCATTTAAAAGATGTATATTTTGTACAAGCTCCTCTCGACTTAACATTTTTACTTTCTTTTTGCAATGAGATTCAATCCACTCATGGATATTTAAGCGAGCCAACGTACATTCCACAAATCCCAAAAGATTTAGTGGGAAAACAAGATATTTTTGACGCTGCTCTTCAGGAAGATATTTTGCTGCACCATCCATATGAATCATTTGAACCGGTCATTGAGTTTATTTCACAGGCAGCCTGTGACCCGGATGTTTTGGCGATTAAGCAGACTCTTTATCGAGTAAGCGGGAACTCTCCGATTATTAAAAGCCTTAAACGAGCCGCTGAAAATGGAAAGCAGGTCACCGTTTTAGTAGAGTTAAAGGCTCGATTCGATGAGGAAAACAATGTTCATTGGGCAAAGGAACTAGAAAAGGCAGGCTGTCATGTTATTTATGGAATGACCCATTTAAAAACCCACAGCAAAATTACCCTTGTGGTACGCCACAAAAAGGATAAAATCGAGCGATTTGTTCATTTAAGTACAGGCAATTATAATGATGCAACAGCTAGGCTTTATACAGATATAGGACTAATTACTTCTAATAAGAAAATTGGAATTGATGCTACGAACTTTTTTAATTATTTAAGTGGACATATGGAAAAGCCAAACTACCATCACTTAATTGTTGCTCCATTTGATATTAGAGATCAATTTATTGAATTAATCGATAAGGAAATCCAATTTCACAAACAACTGGGAAACGGCTATATTGTCGCTAAAATGAATGCTCTATCTGATAAAAATCTTATCATGAAGCTATATGAAGCATCTAATGCGGGTGTAAAAATTGATTTAATTGTACGCGGAATTTGTTGTTTACGCCCAGGAATTAAAGGGGTTAGTGAAAATATTCGGGTACGAAGTATAGTCGGTGTTTTTTTAGAGCATACCCGAATTTATTATTTCCATCATAACGGCGAAGAAAAATTGTATTTATCGTCAGCAGATATGATGACACGAAACATGGAAAACCGTGTAGAAATTCTATTTCCTATTTTAAAAGGGCATTTAAAACAAAGAATTAAAACATGGATGAAGCTCATGTTAGCAGACAATGTAAAAGCACGGGAACAAAATAGTGTCGGCCATTATCATTATGTTGAAAAAGCAGCGGATGAAAGAGAAGTAAATAGTCAGCTTATCTTATATGAACTGGCCCAACATGCAAGAGAACTAGAGGAAATCAACAGATACTAAGTCGAAGTGATTTCATTTTAATATAGGCTATATGAATGGGATATTATTGATTTATACGTTATGTAACAGAACCTTAATAGAAAAACGGGAAGATGTTTTCTTCCCGTTTTTCTATGTACTCCTTTCATTCTCCTTCCACGATTTTGGCAAAATCATCAAGTGTCGTTGAATACTTGATATAGATTCGCGGTAAGAGGTAGAGTTCATCTTTTATACCCTTTTTAGAAAATAGTTTAGGCGTTGTTGTCAGTCCAAATAAGTAGTACTTCTTCGTCTCTGCAACAACCTTGTCATTGAAAATTCCATACGGATATGCAAGAGTAATAACTGGCTTTCCTGTTATTTGCTGAATTTTACCTTTGGACTCTTTCAGTTCATACCTATAATTTTTTATTTGTGTCAAATCAGGGTGTGTAGCCGTATGAGACTGAACGGAGATTAGGCCTGAATCGGCCATCATTTTTAAATCCGACCGTGACAACCGGTTCGAACGACCGATAAAATCAGAAATAACGAAGATTGTACCCGTTGGTTTAAAGCGCTCAGTTTTTACCTTTTGAAAAACAACAAATGCATTCAAATTATTTTTATATCCATCATCAAAGGTAATGAAAATTGGTTTATTTACTTTATCAATATCTTGCCATCGCTCAAAAGTTAATAATGTGTAACCATGATCTCGTAAATACATCATCTGTTGCTCGAAATTATTTGGTGTTACATACAACTCTTTAGAGCCATGTCCCTTAAACTCATCAATCGAATGATAAAGTAAAATCGGTACCTTTCGTTCTGCAAACACTTGTAATGGAAGAAACAAAATCAGTATACATAGAACAAATATCGCAATCTTTTTCATACAACACTAACAAGGACACATCAATGCATGCCTTTCCATTCACCTTGATTTTTGGATGCTTTTTCTTTTTTTGCTTTCTCTTTGTGTGCTCGATTAGCATTAGCACTCCCAAATTCCTGAGAGAACTCTGAATCTGTTTTGCTTGAATCAAACCCTTGTTTGTTCTTTTGAGCTGCATCATTCTTTTTTGTACGTTTAGCCATGGATATCCCTCCTTCTTACCTTCTAGTATGGGATTAGTCAAAAGAAATATGCCCGTTTGAACAATACCTTCACGAACTATATAATGGAAGTAAAAACGGGGAGTATACATATGGAGATTTTTTCATTAAGTGGACCTAGCGGGACTGGTAAAAGTACAAGTGCCCTTGCCTTTGCTGACCAGCATAAAATTCCTGCTATTATTGATGATGGGCTATTAATTTTACATGGACAAAAGATAGCCGGTACCTCAGCAAAATTTGAGAAAAATACAGTAACTGCAGTAAGACGGGCTATTTTTTCAGACGATTTACATGCAAAAGAAGTACAAGAAGCTTTAAAAATTTACGTAATCAATAAGATTCTTATTATTGGCACATCAGACAAAATGACCAAGTTAATTGCTAAACGACTCGAATTAGGAGATATCGATCATTATTATTATGTAGAAGACATTCGCTCTTCCAGTGAAATCAAGATGGCGCAATTCATTAGAAAGACAGAAGGAAAACACATTATGCCGATTCCACATAAACAAGTGGGGCAAAACTTCTTCAAAAGATTAGTGTATAAAGGGATGGATATTTTTTCTCCTAAAAAAGAGAAAATTGGTGAAACGACTATTGTTCGTCCAGACTTTCATAAAGGATATATCCGAATCGAGAAAAAGGCATTTATCGATATTATTGAACATACATGTTCAAACAATCCATATATAGACCATCTTGATTCCATTCATGTAGAAGTAGAAGGACTACCGACAGCAAACTTAAATGTCTCTGTCGTCTCTCCTGTCTCATATCATTTACCAAACATGCTCGAACAGCTTCAACTAGAAATTCAGCACAATTTTCTTCATCACTTTAATATCGAATTTGCTTCTATTGACGTTCATGTTTCCTCAGTTGGCAAGACTAGAACAAATTAGCACCTCCATTTCCATACAAAAAAGCGTGGTATGAGAATATCCACGCTTTTTTTGTATAAGGGGATTAGCGCTATAAGGCTAGGCTCTATAAAAACTTATTAGCTTTTAAAAAATGAAAGACGATGTTCGCCGCTACTTTTAATTCACTTCAATCATTATAGCATCACCTTGTCCACTGCCTGAACAAATAGATGCAATTCCAATTCCTCCACCTCTTCTTTTTAATTCATAAGCCAACGTTAAAATGACACGGGTTCCACTCGCTCCAATTGGATGACCTAATGCAATCGCTCCTCCATTAACATTAATTTTATCAGACGGGATGTTAGCAATTTCAACGCTAGCTAAAGCAACAGCAGCAAATGCTTCATTCACTTCGAACAAATCAATGTCATCAATTGTTTTATTTGTTTTATCTAATAATTTATTAATGACAAGGCCTGGTGTTTCAGGAAATCTGCTTGCTTCTACAGCAATTTCTGCATGTGCAATAATTGTTGCTAACACATCTTTCTTTTCGTTTAATGCACGTTCTTCATTCATTAATACTAATGCTGCTGCGCCATCGTTAACCCCCGGAGCATTACCTGCAGTTATAGTCCCATCCTTTTCAAATGCTGGCCTCAATTGCGATAATACTTCTACAGTTGTATCTTCACGGGGCCCTTCATCATGTTCAATGAGAACCGATTCTCCCTTTCGTTGCGGAACGGATACGGGAACAATTTCATCAGATAGAGCACCTGACTTCCTAGCTTTAATGGCCAAAAAATGGCTCCTAACAGCCCATTTATCTTGCTCTTCTCTTGAAAGATTAAATTCATCCGCTGTCCTATTTCCATATGTACCCATATGAACACCTGTGAAACTACATGAAAGTCCGTCATGGATTAATAAATCAATCATTTGCGTATTCCCCATACGTGCTCCAAAGCGTGTGCTAGAAACTGCATATGGAGTATTAGACATAGATTCCATCCCACCAGCTACAATTATTTCTTCTTCACCAGAACGAATAAGCAAATCTGCTAATACGACACTCCTCATTCCTGAGGCACAAACTTTATTTATTGTTTCCGATTTAACTCTCCAGGGAATTCCAGCTTCCCTTGCTGCTTGTCTAGAAGGAATTTGTCCTTGTCCCGCTTGAAGTACATTCCCCATAATTACTTCCCCAACTTCACCGGGATCTACCTTAGATCTAGTTAACGCTTCCCGAATAACCACTCCTCCTAGCTGCGTAGCAGAAAGTGAGGAAATATTACCGCCTAGTTTCCCAAAAGGAGTTCGTGCCCCATCCAAAATAACGGTTCTTGTCATAATATCACCTCTATATTAAATTGATATCTCCTTTAACTTATCCCCTACTTGAAATGGTTGCTTTATTTCAAATTAACTGTTCCTAGATGATGACCATTCTTTGGTGTACTTCGATTCGCTTTAAACAATAAATGAAAGTATAACAGCTGTACTAAAGGCTACAATTGCTTTCATAATAGTAATGGCAAAAATGTCTCCATAAGATTGCCGATGGGTAAGACCGCAAATCGCCAGAATGGTGATGGTTGCACCGCTATGTGGCAGAGAATCTAAACCGCCTGCTGACATAGATGCTACCCGATGTAGAAATTCCGGATTCATTCCTATAGAGTTGGCTAGATTCAAATAATGTTGCCCCATTACTTCAAGAGCAATCGACATCCCTCCTGATGAGGATCCAACAACACCAGCTAGCACATTAACAGCAATGGACTCAGATATCAACGGATGGGAGGATACTCCTGTAATCCCATTCCTGATTACTTCAAATCCGGGTAAAGTTTTTACAACGTTTCCAAAACCTACTTCGGACGCTACATTGAATACAGCCAATAATGATCCGCCTGCTGCCACCGTGAGACCGGAGGAAAGCTTTGAGCCTGTAAAAGCTTTTATATTTATAAGTAAAGCAGCAATAATCCCAAATACAAGTGCTACGATTAGTGCCCACGTCGAAGTCACGCTGCTTAAATTTTCAACTTTAAAAGTTTCTTGTAACAATTCAGGCGTGTACCAGTTACTGACTGACCATCTTGTTTTGGTAAATACGAAGTTAAGTACCACCACAACTACCAAAGGAATAATAGCTACCCAAAAATTGATAAGTTTTTCATCCGGGTTGACGACCGGTTCATTTTTATGACCTTCTCCATAACCTTCTCCAGCTAAATTCGCTTTTTTAATTCGTCTTGATAACCAGAGATACCCTAGAGAGAAGATAATAGTCCCTGCAACGAGCCCAGTGATTGGAGCAGCATAAGCATCCGTTCCAAAGTAGTTTGTCGGAATAATATTTTGAATTTGTGGTGTACCTGGGAACGCATCCATCGTATACGTACAACCGCCTAAAACAATTACTGCAGGAATAAATCGTTTCGGAATATTTGCCTCACGGAAAACTGCTGCTGCAAATGGGTATACTGCGAAAACTACCACAAATAGAGAAACCCCACCATAAGTCAAAATAGAACACGCAAGTATAGTTGCTAGAAGCGCCCTTTTTACACCGACGATGTCCATAATCTTTTTGGCAATCGAAGCGGTGCCTCCGTTTAATTCCATTAATTTACCGAATACAGCACCCAGAATAAAAATAGGGAACCATGTTTTAATGTAGTTTGCTAAATTAGGCATATAAACTTCAGTATAACTAGGCAATAAGGCCATACCTGATAGAGCAACTGCCAGTAATGTTACAATGGGAGCAATTACTATAACAGGGAAACCGCGATAAGCTAAAAAAATAAGTAATCCTAGTGAGAACAAAATTGCAATTACTTCAATAAACATTCCATCACCCTCTTTTTCTGTAGAAAAGGCGTGGAGCTAACGCTCACACTGCCCTTATTATGTCTGCGCATACTATCCTCTACCTTTTCTTTAGTGATTACTTAAAGATTTGCTGTGAATAAATTGGTTGAAGAGGGACTGAAACTCATTAATATTCTCCTCAAATACAGGAAGCTCCTTTGTTGCTTCCGAGCTTTTTACAAGTTTACACACTAAATCGTTATAAGGAGTTGGAATGTTTGCCTCTCTTCCTTTTTTCGAAACATGTCCATTAATAAAATCGATTTCTGTTTTTCTACCTTTCTCTAAATCCTGCAACATACTAGCTTTAAGTCTGGCGTGGGGACCCCATACTTCCTCATAAAATGCCATCTTCCCTGAAATATCTGTTTGATTTTCCAACTCTAAAAACTCAAAGTCTTTTCCCTGCATTTCTACTAATTTAATATGATGCGCCCGAGCTACTTTAATTGTTTCATCGGCGATGTTCGCTAAGCCCTTCATCGCATCTGAATTGTATAAAACCTCTCCAAATGTACATCCAAGGGCTGCAGACATTCCACTGAAAGTCGCATTCATTAACAATTTAGACCATTTCACTCCAATAATATTAGTTGAAATTTCACAGTAGCCGACTGTATCTAAAATGTCTTTTAACAGTACAATTCTTTCGGTAAGCTCTCCTGTTAATTCACCAATATCAAAAGCATATTTCTTCATAACCTCTACTTCGGTTGTTAGCTCTGATACGCCGGGTTCTTTCCAAGTAGCTCCAAAACCAACTACGCCGCCTACTGTTCTCTCCTTCCCAACAATGGCAGCAACACTTTCTTCTGGAACACCGTTTTGCAGCGTACATATCACGCTTTTTTCATGAAGAAAAGGAAGAATCGATTCAAGTGATTCTTTTGTATAAACTTGCTTTGTTAGGAGGAAAATCACATCATATTCCCCGCTTACATCTTTTGGGTGTTTGGCGGATACAGGAATCACTTCATCTAAAAAACCCGTTAATTTAGCTCCTTTTTGATTTAATGCATCCACATTTTCCTGGTTGATGTCAATTAAATCAACGCTGTATCCACCTTTAGTTATTAATGCACCAATAATAGTCCCAAGTGAACCTACCCCAATTATTCCTATTCTCATCTATTGTCACCCCTTAATTAATTTTTTTGATAACTGTAAAATGTCTCTCGCTTCATTTGGAGTAGCTATTTCTCTCCCTAAAGTGTGAGATAATTGAACAATCCGCTCTACGAATTGAGCATTTGTTTTAGCTAATTCCCCTTTTCGATAGTACACACTATCCTCCATTCCTACTCGAACATGCCCACCTAAAAGAATACTCATTGTATTAATAGTGAGTTGGTCTTTGCTTGCCCCTATAGCTGACCATGTAGATCCTTCTGGAATACTGTCAATTAAGTACATTAAATTTTTGGGAGTAGCCGGCATTCCACCATGTACACCTAATACAAATTGAAAGTGAAATGGATTCTCTAGAAGCCCTTTTTGAGCAATGCGCAATGCATTATGGATCATCCCTATATCAAAAATTTCAATTTCAGGCTTAATTTCACGTTTTTTCATTTCCGTAGCTAAATTCTCTAAAAATCGTGGTGTATTATGAAATACATCTGTTCCAAAGTTCATTGTTCCCGCATCAAAAGTAGCCATTTCGGGATTTAGCTCACATACCCGAAGTCGATCTTCATCGCTCATCTCCAACCCGCCAGCTGTAGTTAAATTTAGAATGATATCACACTTATCCCGAACCCGATCAATGACCTCTTTATAAACATTTAAATCGACTGTATTGTTTCCATCTTTATCTCTTACATGAATATGAGCAATAGCCGCTCCAGCTTTCCACGATTCTATAACAGAATCAGCTATTTCCTTAGGTGTTAGTGGCACATAAGGAGTGTGTTCACGCGTTGTTTGAGCTCCCGTTGTTGCAACAGTAATAATTAACTTTTCCATTCAATACCTCTCCCTCTTAATTAAATAAATATATTTACAATAAATAACTAATGCAATTTGCATGCCAAATGATTTATTGTCATTAAATAGGGAACGATTGGTGGTTTATGGAATGTTAAGATGAAAAAATTCATCTATTGTTATAAGTCTCACTAAAAAATACATGCAGAACCGATGACTAAATTCATCTATAAGATTCTTTTTGTCATCATTCAGTTAGTTATTAATTTTTTTCAATTTTATCCCAAGTTTTTTTGCCTTTTTTACTACAGTTGATTGATCTATTTTTAGATGTTCAGCCACTTTTCGTGTCGTACCATATAGGTCAATTGCATTTTGTAATACTTTTTTTTCAAAAGACTCTATTATTTTTTTATAACTTTCCCCAGAACCAATAGATTCTTTATCATCCATTTCAATATTTAATAGTTTCTTTACTTTACTACTAGTTATAATTTCGGAAGGATTCGAGATTATAACTAGTCTCTCTAACACATTTTGTAATTCTCGAATATTCCCTGGCCATGAATAACTTTCCCAAACTAATAGAGCATCTTTCTTGAATGTAATTTCTTTTCCATACTTATTGTTATAAACTGTCAAAAAATAATCTGTTAATTTTTCAATATCAGATGTTCTTACTCTAAGTGGTGGAATATAAATAGGAAAAACATACAAGCGATAATATAAATCTTCTCTAAATTTCCCTTTAGAAACAAGCTCCTTCAAATCTCCGTGAGTTGCAGCAATAATTCGCACATCTAGTCTTATTGGTTTCGTACCGCCAATTCTAGTGATTTCTCGCTGTTGGATTACTCGTAATAACTTGACTTGTAAGTCTAGAGGCATATCCGCAATTTCATCCAAAAGAATTGTTCCATGATTCGCTAATTCAAATAACCCCAACTTCCCTTTAGTAGAAGCCCCTGTAAATGCCCCTTTTTCATATCCGAAAAGCTCTGCTTCTAATAAATTAGCCGGTATTGCTGCACAATTTACTTTTATAAAAGGTTTATTGTGTCTGGTACTATTCATATAGATTTCATTTGAAACAACTTCCTTGCCAACGCCTGTTTCGCCAGTAATTAGTACATTTACGTCTAATTTCGCTACTTGATTAATCATTTGAATAATGTTTTTTATTTCTTCACTTTCTCCGATTATTTTTGACTCTACGCTTTTTTTTCTTAAGTGTTCAATTTCCTGAATATTTTTTTCTTCAGTTTTCTCGACAATCTTCATTTGTTCTTTCGACTTTTTTAATTCATTTTCAATTCTCAGCAAATCTGACATGTCCCTATTGGTAACTACTATTAGTTCGACCTCCCCTTTATTATTAAATAAAGGTGTACCTGTTATTAATACTGTTACCCCATTATGGATGGTGGATGTTGCATTTATTTGCTTTTTTGTTTTTATTACGTCTGGTGTTACCCCATAATTAAACAAGCCGGTTTCAATTAAATCACCCACATATTTTCCTACGACTTGTTCTCTTTTTAAGCCTGTAATTCTTTCATATGCTTTATTGACAAATACAGTTTTCCCATGTTTATCTGCTATATAAATTCCGTCATATAAAATATCTGCTATTCTTTCAAAATCATAAAATTCTAAATCCCGCTTATATGTCATAGTATCTCCACATCCTCCGCCTATACATTTTTGTAATTATTATACATTTTTAAAAATTTTATTATAACACGATAATAGTCTCGTTAGCCTCCGATATATAAAACTATTATTAATTGAAAACAAATAAGGATGGAAAAATAACTCTGTATTTTTCCATCCTTATTTGTTTTATATACTGTTATTATCTATGAGGGAAAATTAACACCATACCGAAGTTCCCTACTTTTAAAAATCTTTTTGCAAACTACCAGAAATAGAAATGTTTCACTGGAATAAGAGAATACCAGTAATCGCAATAATATTCCCAACGATAAATAGTAAAACAGAAAAACCAATCAAGTCCCTTAAATCAATTTTTGCAATTGCGATTAATGGCAATGCCCAGAATGGACAAATAATGTTCCATATACTTTCTCCCCATGCAACACCCATAGCTACTTTCCATGGCTCTACACCTAATGTTTCTGCAGCTGGAAGCATAAATGGCGCTTGAACAGCCCAATGCCCACCAGCAGAAGGAACAAAAACACTGATAATAAGGGAAGAAAAGTAGCTAAATAACTCAAATGTTTCGTAGGTTGCTAGGCTTAATAACCAATCAGAAATATTCATGACAAGGCCACTTTCATGCATAATCCCCATAATACCTGCATAAAACGGAAACTGTAAGATAATACCTGCCGCTGTGGATGTTCCTTTTGTAACTGCCTTTGAATACTCCATTAAAGAACCATGAGCGAGAACACCAAGAACGATAAAAATAATAATAATCGTATTGATATTCAAATTAAAGCCATTGTTAAAAAAGTAATAAATGAGATATATTAATCCAACTACTCCCAAAGTCAAGCCAAGAATTTTACTATTATCGATTTTTTCAGAAATTGTTAATTTTTTCAAACCAAACTCTGAAGAAGCTGCAATTTCCTCATCAAACAGGGAACCATCTACTAGCACTTCTTGCCCTTTTTTAGGCATCATCAATACACACAGGAGCGGAATTACAATAATTAATGAGATGGTAATAAATAATGACTGAGCACCAAATATAGTTTGTGTAAGTGGAACTAGCCCCATCTGATCTTGTGCAAAATGCCCCTCCGTATTAATTAATAAAGGTATGGAAGCAGATAAACCACCGTGTGTAATAATAATTCCGGAGAATGCCGCTGTTACTAAAAGTCGGAAATCAACATCTTTATGTTGCTTTGCAGCTTCTCTAGCTAATAATCCACCTGCCACTAGACCTAATCCCCAGTTTAAGAAATATAAAACCATAGAAATAATCGCTACGAATAGTATCGTTTGCTTTGGCGTGCGTGGGATTTTAACAAGTTTTATTAAGACCTTTTTAACAACATTGGATGCAGCCAATGCGTATCCAGTAATAAGAATAAGAGACATCTGCATGGCAAATGGTAACAGACCAAACAATCCATCTCCCCAATAATTAACTAAATCACTTGGTTTCGACGGGGTGGAAACTAACGCCACAATAGCTACAAAAACAGTAATCAACCATGCCAATGTAAATGGATTAGGCAGATAATTACGCATAAATTTAACAAAGAACATTAATAGCTTATTAATCATATTAAATTCTCCTATATATTAGCTTTCATAAAGATCACAAACACACACTAATGTACATACGACGCTTCTATAAGGGTTCAACAAACCATCAGTGAATGTATAACTTGCGATTTGTTGAACCCGTATAAAAATCTATAGTACTTTATAACTCTCTATCAGTCTTTCCAAGACATTTTCATTTTCAAACTTCTTATCTTAGTTATCTCTATGAGAATCATTATTTTTCCTACTACTTTCTTAATACTTCGCTTTTAACTCTAAAATTTAGCAACAATGCTTAGATATTATTTAAGAAAGTCTTTTTCTCGACATAGTATTCAGATGCTTTAAGCTGATGGATTAACTTTTGGGTAAATCGTTTCCTTATTTCAGGGCCATTTTCCTGACTATACTTAAAGAAACCTTCACCAGATTTTAAACCTAATTTTCCTTCTTCAACTTTTCTCCTTAAAAGCGAGTTAGCTGATAGTGAATTATCCATAACTTTTAATAAGTTATCGCCCACCGTACACCAAATATCAAGTCCCCCTAAATCTACAATTTCCAATTGGCCAGTCGTAGCATAACGAAAAGCAGGACCAAACTGTAGAGCCTTATCTATATCTTCTGGAGCAGCAATTCCTTGTTCGATAATAGAAAATACCTCTCTTGTTGGATACGATTTGCAACTAAGCCTGGTACGTCTTTTAAAACTTTTACACATTGCTTATTAATAGATTTGTATAAGTGCTCAACTTTAAGGTAAATGTCCTCTGGCATATTCCCAAAAAAGGAAAGTTCCACAATAGGCATAATATGTCCTGGATTGTACCAATGGTTAACAATCATTTTTTTTCTTCTATCATTACTAATCAAAGCCATCATGCTTTCTAGATTCAAGCTAGATGTATTGCTTGCTAAAATCGTATGATCCAAACAGAATTCATCTAATTTTTGAAAAAGCTCTTGCTTAAGTTTTAATATTTCTGGAGCGGCTTCAATAACATAATCACGGTCCATCACCGCTTCTTGTAAATCAGTAAAATAGTGAATGTTACTAAGCGCTTTCATTATTTCACTAGGTTCTATAAACTCTTCTTCTGCCAAGAATTCAAGTTCGTCTTTTATTTCCTCTTCAACATTTGCGATTCTTGTTGAATTAGTATCATAAAGATTTACATCATATCCATAAATCGAGAAGTTCAATGCAATACTGTGCCCCATTGTTCCTGCACCAATGACTGCTATTTTTTTTATCATATCGCCCTCCTTATGAATGTATAGCTTTTTTTAGTCCTAATATTTGCCGAGCTTCATCTGGAGTTGCAACCTCTTTATTAAGTTCATGAATCACACGTACTGCTCTTTCAACAAACTCCGCATTGGACTTTGCAAGTCTCCCTTTCGAATAATAGATGTTGTCCTCCATACCAACCCGAATATGCCCGCCCAGCGCAAGAGTTGCATATAAAATTGGCATATGACCTTGGCCAATTCCAAATGCAGACCAAGTAGAATTTTCAGGTAGTAATCCTTTTAAAAACACAAGATTTTCAACTGTAGCTGCTATACCTCCTGGAGCCCCGAGAACAAATTGATAATGAGTTGGTGTATCTAACACACCTTTTTTTACGTAGTGAAGAGCATTGTAAAGCATACCAGCATCAAAGATTTCAATTTCGGGCTTTACGTTATTCTCTAGCATCGTCTTTCCTAGCTCTTCAAGAAATGGAGGTGTATTTAGGAAAATCGTTTTATGCATCCAATTCATACTCCCAGCATCAAAGGAAGCCATTTCGGGCTTTAATTCAATCAAATGGGCCATTCTAGTCTCGTCAGTGGCATTCAGATCACCAGAAGTTGTTAAATTGAGAATAATATCGCAATCCTTTTCACGTATCAGTTCAACCGTTTGTTGAAATCTTTCTTTATCCATCGTACCGTTGCCGTTCTCATCAATCATATGTAAGTGAGCAATTGCTGCCCCCGCTTTCCAAACTTGGTATACATCCTCCGCAATTTCCTGAGGTGTCAATGGTATATTAGGGTTTTTATCCTTTGCAGGAAATGCTCCTGTTAATGCTGCTGAAATAATTACCTTCTCCATGAAAATTCCTCCTTAATTAGATTCACTATTATTAAATGCAAGAACTATACCAAGGAGAGAACGCCTTAATAGAAGCGGTAATTTCCAGTAAAATTAAAAAGTGATGAAAAGAATCATCTCTCCCC
The DNA here is from genome assembly GCF_003570725.1 of Peribacillus asahii. Taxonomy (GTDB): domain Bacteria; phylum Bacillota; class Bacilli; order Bacillales; family DSM-1321; genus Peribacillus; species Peribacillus asahii. The sequence continues at coordinate 130,812 of NZ_QWVS01000018.1, read as the reverse complement.
CATAATTTTGTTGAATATTCATCCTATATAACTACTTTTATAGTCGATGAAAAAAATCATCAACGTTGATGATTTTTTTCATTTTTTAGACAAAAAAAGAGCGTGATACAAGATATCCACGCTCTTTTTTGTCTTTCATTTTATTACTGTGTACGACGAGTAAATCGAGGTAAGCGTTTCTCCACAAATGCTCTAACGCCTTCAGGGAAATCATTTTGATCAACAAACGGTGTAGATCCTTTCCAAAGAACCGGTGCACTATCGATACATTCTTGTACAGACGTCTTAACCGCTAGCAATGATGCTGGAGACATAGAAGCAACTAATTTCCCCATTTTAATGGCATAACGATTTAAATCTTTTTCCGTAACTAAGTAGTTCAGCATCCCCACTCGATATGCTTCTTCTGCTTTTAACATCCTACCTGTATACACTAAATCCTTCGTTAAGCTTGGACCGACTAAATTCACAAGTCTTTGCGCAAATTTATTATTTAATGTAATCCCTAACTTTCCTACAGGAATCCCTAGTTTAGACTTCTCTGATCCAATTCGAATATCACAAGCTAAAGCTAATTCAAGTCCAGCTCCCATCGCAGGACCGTTAATTACTCCAATCGTTGGAATCGGTAAGCGTTCAATTGTCGAAATTGTTTTCTCCATATGTACAAACGCCTCTTCTGCTTTTTCTAAAGATAGTTGATTAAATTCTTTAATATCTGATCCAGCCGTAAACTGCTCACCCGATCCTCTTAACAACAGCACTTTATTTTTTGGATTTTCAAGTACTTTCAAAGCAACATCCGCTAATTGATCCCACATATTTGCTGTTAAGGCGTTTTTTAACTGAGGGCGATGGATTGTAATAATCGCTAACCCTGCTGTTTCTTGAAGAATAATTTTGGCTTGTTCCTCTTCCATTCGAGTCGTTTGTACTTGCATGCTGCATTTCCTCCCTATTTTCTTTTCTTGTTGATGACTTACCCTTTTCCTTTATACCAATTATAGTGCAAAATAGTATAAAAAGGATGAAATCTGTAGCTATTTTTATCCCTATATACGCTATTGTACTACAACAGTAATTATAATTTATCGAATTTTATAAAAAATTAGCGAATTATTATAGATTTATTTTACTCTACAACGTGATTATCTAAAGCAAAAGCCCTTCCGTTTCAGAAAGGGCTTTTGCAATTATTCAATTCAACTGAAGATTTCTTATATAATTGACATGTTCTGCACTTTTGACAACTTTTTCTGCTTGTTCAGGATCGACCACAGTTCCGTGAATCGCATTTAATTTATACGTCAAAACTCGCTCTACAGCTTCATCAATGCGCTCCATTGGAATCTCACCTTTTTGAACGGCCTCAATAATACCATTATACACTTCAAGCTGATTCTCATATTGGTGACATACAAGCAAAATATCCGCTCCAGCTAATAGTGCCTCTTTTCCCATATCTTTATAGGAAAAATATTTATTCACAGCTCCCATCTCTAAATCATCGGTAATGACAATCCCTTTATATCCAAGCTTCTCACGAAGCAAGTCTTCAATAATGGCATGTGAAAGGCTCGCTGGCTTTTCCTGATCATAGGCTGGGTATTTAATATGCGTGACCATCACGAAAAACTTCTGATTATCCATTTCTTTAATAATCCGTGTAAATGGATAAATATCTGAATTTTCGAGATCAAGCTGTGTTGATTCTACGGAAGACGTTTCAACATGCGGATCAATATTACTGCGGCCATTCCCAGGAAAATGCTTTAATGCCCCTGTAATAGAGGAATCATTTAAGCCTTGGATGGCTTTTCCTCCATATTGATATACTTTTTCTGGATTTTTCCCAAACGAACGACTATCTGTTGTCGATAAATCAAGTACTGGAGCAAAGTTGATATGAATCCCCATTGATTCAAGCTCTGCTCCGTTTAATTTAGCTACCTCATAAACTTGTTCGGGAGTAGCATAATTGCCGAGCTTTTGCTGCGAAGGAATTGGTGATACTTGCTCTCGCATCCGTACAATATCTCCGCCTTCTTGATCGACCGCAAGCATAAGCGGCAGCTGAGTAGAGCTATTGCCCGTTGACTGCTGCAAGGAGTTGGACAGCTCAGCTACTTGCTTCGGCGACGACATATTACGGTCAAAATAAATAACTCCGCCAATGTTTTTCTCTTCAACTAGTTCACTGATATGACTATTCTTTTCTGTTCCATCAAACCCAACAATCATTAACTGCCCGACCTTCTCTTCCAATGTCATCGTTTCGAGCAGCTTTTTCACTTTCTTAGCTGCATCCATATCGCTTGTAACAGGTACTTTCTCTTCTTCCTGCTCTTCTACAGCCTTATCTTTTTCCCGATGCTCTGTTGAAGCCTTTTTCTCATCAGGAGCTTCTGTTTGATTTGAATCATTATTAAAGTGAAACCAGATAACAACTAAAGCAAGTACGAGTGCAAGTACGGAAAGTCTTTTATATTTTTTACTAATCCTCATTTTAAAATGAAAACCACCCTTTTTGTTAAGTATTGTAATTTTACAATATAAATATAGAAAATTAGTTTTCAATTTTATTAAATTTGTATAAGTATTTAGAGTCTCCTTAAGTTTTTATCTACCCTCTAGTCTTAAAATAAACTAATATAAAAGCAATCATCTTGTCATAAGAAATAGAACCCTTTTCTTATGACAAGATGCTCCGTCAATAACATTATTGCTTCTCTAACACCATTCGTATCCCAAATCCTAAAAGGACCGTCCCTGTGATGACTTCCATCGCTTTGTTTACTTTTTCTCTTTGCATAAAAGCATGCAGGCGTTTAATAAGCGAAATATAAAAGAAATACCATATGACAGAAAGAGCAATAAATATCACTCCAAGCGCTAAAAATTGCAAAAAGTGATGTTCACCTTTTGAGATAAATTGAGGTAAAAAACTTAAGAAAAAAACCGCTACTTTTGGATTAAAGATGTTTGTTAGGAATCCTTCTTTGAAATTTTTCGGTTTTGTCTTACGTTGGTGAGTCCACTCTTCTTTTACTAATTGAGAACGTTGACGCTTCAAAGCACTACGAAAAGAATGAATAGCAAGATAAATAAGATAGATTGCGCCAATTAACTTAAGTACGGAAAAGAGCACCGCCGATTTCATAATAAGAGCGGAAAGACCACACGTTGCAAGCAATGTGTGAATGAAGAGCGCTGTAACAATACCTGCAACCGTTTTAAATCCCCCTTCCTTTCCATAAGCAATTGTATTTTTTGTCACTAAAGCGAAGTCAGGACCTGGAACGATAATAATGAGCAATGCTGTGATGATAAATAACAAATAATTTTCCAAACAAATCTCCCTTTCTAGTCAAAAAACCATGCAAAAAAGAAGAAGGGAATCCGTCAGGCCCCTCCTTCCTCTTAATTAATTCGAAAACTGTGCTTTATATTGTTGAATAACCTGTTCTGGCTCTTTGTTTTCGCCTTCTAATTGTCTTTGACGTGCTGCTTGGTTTACTTGCTCGTCAGCATGGTAGCTAGAACGAACAAGCGGGCCTGCTTCACAATGTTTAAAACCTTTTTGAAGAGCAATTTCTTTTAGCTCGGCAAACTCATCTGGATGCACATAACGTTCAACCGGCAAATGCTTTTTCGTTGGTTGTAAATATTGACCGATTGTCATAATATCTACATCATGCGCACGTAAATCATCCATCGCTTGTAAGATTTCTTCTTTTGTTTCGCCAAGACCAACCATTAAGCTAGATTTCGTTGGTGTATCAGGGCTAATCTCCTTTACCCTTTTTAACAATTGTAAAGAACGCTGATACGTAGCTTTCGAACGAACACGTGGCGTTAAACGTTCTACCGTTTCAATATTATGGTTAAAAATATCTGGCTTTGCATCCATCAGCATATGTAAACTTTCATAGTCACCTTTCATATCTGATGGCAGCACTTCAACTGTACACGAAGGCACTCTACGATGAATCGCACGAACTGTTTCCGCAAAAATTTCAGCACCGCCGTCCGCTAAATCATCGCGAGCAACAGCCGTAACAACACAATGGCGTAAGCCCATAACTTCCACAGAGCGTGCTACACGTTCTGGTTCTTCACGATCTAATTCAGTTGGCATCCCTGTTGTAACAGCACAAAAGCGGCAACCACGTGTACAAATGCTTCCTAAAATCATAAATGTTGCGGTTTTTCGAACAGCCCAGCACTCATGAATATTCGGACATTTGGCTTCCTCACATACCGTATGCAGCTTTTCTTCACGCATCATTTTTTTCAAGTCTGTGTAGGTTTCATTTGTGTTTAATTTAATCTTTAACCATTCAGGTTTTCGCAAGTATTCCTTGTTCGCCACACACTCTCCCCCTTACCTTTGAAAAGTATAATCATCATTTGTATATTTGGATTTCATCAACTCTTCGACTTCCTCCAACATTTCTTCATTTGGTTCAAATGCAGCTAACTCAATATCAAGTCCTTTTTGGAACCCGTCTTTAAAAGCTGTCTTTAACTCTTCCATTGTTACTTCTCGTTCTAAAATATCATGAATGAAAACAGCCTTCTGTGCAAACGCTTCTCTAGCTCTCTCTTTCACTTTTTCATTTGCAAATATAAACAAATCATATAAGGTTTCTGTATTCATTTCAATAGGAATCGAACCATGCTGTAAAATAACGCCCTTCTGACGATTTTGGGCACTTCCAGCTGCCTTCTTCCCATCAATCTCCAATTCATACCAGGAAGCTTCTTCAAAACAAACCGCTGTCCCTGTTCTCCCAACCGGCGCATCTGGAATTGCTAGTTCTGCTTGAATCCCTAGATTTCTATATCCTTCTAAAATCCCTTGCGATAACACTCGATATGCCTCAATAACAGAAGCTGGCATCTTCTCATGTGCTTCACTCACAATCACACTGTACGTAAGCTCATTATCATGAAGCACCGCAAGTCCTCCTGTTGGACGTCTTACAATTTCAATTCCCTTTGCTTTAGTAGCCTCGATATCAATTCGACCGACTGTTTTTTGAAAATGACCGAGCGTTAATGCAGCTGGTTTCCAGCCATAGAATCGAAGAACAGGCGGAATAAGACCGCGGCTGTGCCAATTAAGAAGCGTTTCATCCAATGCCATATTATAAGCAGGACTTTGTAACCCAGAATCAATAAAATACCATGTTTCCCCCATGTTGTTTCCACCACCCATATTTTGTTCATTCTACTCTTCCTATCAATTCAGATATAGAAGAAATCAGCACAAATAGTATTATTGAAAAATAATTCATACCCTGCTTTAATTACCATAAAATTAAACATTTAACAGTTAGTTGTATTATATTGAAATAATATACACATCTGACAATCAACTTTATGATAGCATGCTCACCATTTTTGTCAATTAATTGAGATTGGATTTACTTCAGCAACTGCCTCTAGCACTTCGTCTGCTTTAGGAATAGAATTAGTAACAGACAGATGCATATACTGATATACATTCAAGATGATATTATAATAAGAAAAACTAAATGAAGAGAAGGGTAGAAACAATGATTAGATATGCTCAAGAGAGAGATTTGCACACCATTTTAGAAATTTATAATGATGCAATTGTAAACAGCACAGCGGTTTATGACTATACACCACACACCATTGAAGATAGAAGAACATGGTATAAACAAAAGCTCGAAGCGGGATACCCTATAATTGTTTTTGAAGAAGATGATCAAATAATGGGCTTTGCCACTTTTGGCCCTTTTAGAGCCTGGCCTGCCTATAAATATACAATTGAGCATTCTGTTTATGTACATAAAGACCATCGAAGAAAGGGAATCGGGTTACACTTATTAAAGGAAATAATAGTGATTGCCAATGAACAGAAATATGCGACACTTGTGGCTGGCATTGATGCCAGTAATGAGGCCAGTATCAAAATCCACGAAGGATTAGGCTTTATCCATTCTGGTACGATAAAAAAAGCAGGCTATAAATTCGGTAGATGGCTAGACCTTGCCTTTTATCAATTAGATTTACAAGGACCAGATCAACCTACCGAACCTTAATACATATAGTTTCAAGCCCTCTCATAAGTATAGGGGGCTTGAATTTATAATTTGAAAATATAAGTGAAATCCAAATTCATGTAAGCCATCTGATTAATCTGCAAAATAATTCAAGAAATGCTCTGCAGCTTTAGTCAAACGATTTCTTTTTAAGGATACTATGGCTGGTTCTATAAATAATGGCAAATCCTCAATTTCAAGTGTACTAATATTCTGATGAGAGATATCATGAATTTCCGATTTCGGAATGATTGAAATACCCATTTCTAGCGCAACAAAGTTTAATACCGTAAATATATCGTTGCATTCTAGAACAATATTAGGAGAAAAATCACGTTTATTGAATTCGTTCAAAATGTCCCTATAAATAGATGAACCCTCCATGGGGCCCAACATAAGAAATGGATAGTTAATGATTTCCTCTAAACTAATTGAACTTTTATTAAGCCCGTTTACCCATGCAGCAGGAAGGGTCACTACAAAAGGTTCTCTCTTAAGTCTTTGCACTTTATACTCTTCTAAATTAGCTGGAGGAAGCATAAATGAAAGTTCGATTTTCCGTTCAATTAATAGTTTTTGCAGGTAAGTTGAATCCTCTTTCAAAATATTAACGAATACATTGGGATATCCCCTTCTAAACTCTTTAATCTTTTTAGGAAGTAAGTTAACACAACTCGATGATATACCAATCGATAATGTTCCCCGAGTTCCTTCTTCTATTTCTGCTATTTCTTGCTTAATCTCCTTTATATCTTGCAACATGTGTACAGCATGGTTATATAAGACCCTCCCAGTTTCCGTTAACTCCCACTGCTGTCTATAACGTTTAATTAAAACCGTTCCTAATTCCTGTTCCAATTGTTTAAGCTGTTGACTCAATGGCGGCTGTGCCATATGCAAGATCTCCGCTGCCTTCGTTATATTCCCTTCGTCAACGATTGTTTTAAAATACTTTAATTGCCTAAGATCCATCCATACACCTCCTTATCATATTTTTTTCATATAATATCATTATTATAAATATATTTTTCATATCCAAAAAAGTTTGTTACAGTATTTATATCGCTAGCGTACAGTATTAAAAAAACCATCTCTTTAAATAAAAGAATCTATATAGCAACATCATTAAAGGGGACGTTACTATGGAACAAACAGCAAAAAATATTAAAGACCAAATGACATTTGAATTAATTGTCCAACTCTTAAAAGAACATGGTATTACAACTGATAAAGAGATACAAGATCGTTTAACAAACCAAGTTAAGCTTTCTTCAATGGACGAAGAGCTAAAACAACGTGTAATCGAACTGATTAAACATTAATTCTTTTGGTTGATAAACAGAAAAGAACGCTTAGAATGCCCATATACAAGGGATTTTAAGCGTTCTTTTTTTCATACATCCATTTATTTGCATCCATGTTTCACTACACTCTATACAAACCTTAAACATAACCGTTTAAGCTACCTTCTTTGGCTCCGCTAATGTATACAACATTCCACTAAAAATAAGGATCATTCCAATAACCTGCAAAGTCGAAGGTTGAAATCCTATTATAATGGTATCCAACAAGATAGCGACAGCTGGATCAACAAAAACTAGAGCAGATATAACAGGTGTAGATAGTTGTCTAAGACTGTCAAAAAATAAATAATAGACAATCCCCGTATGTATCAATCCTGTTCCTAAAATAAATAGCCAATTTGTTGAACTCAAATGATGAAATACGTTAAAATCCATAAATGGTAATAAAATCACATGCCGACCGCAGTTTGAACAAATGTCATCGCATAGGCACTTAACCGTTGAATACCCTTCCCTATAATCATCGTCATTGCATAGCATATGGCTGCAAGTAAAGCCCATATAAAGCCTGAGCTTACGAAGTCTGAAAATGTTATTTGACCGGTAATGCCTATTATGAGGACACTTCCAAGGAAACACACAAAAACAGCCAACAAAGACCATACATTCATTCTTTCCTTCAAAAAGATACTTCCAAAAATCACTACTAATATAGGAGCTAAATGATAGATAGAGATGGCAATGGTTATAGACATTTCCTCAAATGCTTTAAATAGAAATACCCAATTCAATACTAAAAACACACCGCATAGCATTGTAACTAGCACATCTTTCTTTCTCCAAACCTCTATTTTATGCTGTCCTGTAGCAAACCAGCACAAACCTAAAAATAGCGTGGCACAAATACAACGCACGAACACTAGCTCAGATGCCGGAATACCCGTTTTCACAGTAAAAAATCCAATTGATCCAAAAATAGACATGGCTAGTACCATTTTAATCATAGCTGTTGATTTCATATACAATAAAACCTTTCCTTTATACTAATCTAGCATTTATCATAGCATATTTTTCCTAACTTCTTATTGATTAAATGGTATCTTCTAACGGCGAACTTCCAATCGAAGAACTTAAAAAATCCTCCTGCGCCCCCTACCTTGCCCAAAGGTGAAACATGCAGGGAAATTATTGTGAAATAATAAATAAAACGAGCTCTTTGATTATCTGAAAATCAAAGAGCTCGTTGTTTATTCTGAGGGCGTAACACCTTCAAAAGCCATCGATACTTTTGCAAATTCTTCATCACTTACAATTTCAGACAACTCTTCTCCCTCTTCCACTCGCAGAAAGAAAATATCAACATCTTCTTCTGTTTGCTGCTCTAGTTCTTCTACAAAACCAACCGCAACATATTCATTTCCTTCTACACTTAGCGTACCTAAGACTTCGATGTCTTGTTCTTCATCATTTTCATCAAATAAGGTAAAAATATCGCCAACTTCAATTTTATCCATATGACCGTGCTCCTTTATTAACAAAATAAGTTCAGATTATCTATATTACATTATCTTTTCCTAAAAAATAATAAAATATTCCGAAACCCCTAAATTCATAGTTGACTAATAAGATAAATGAGTTTAAAGTATAAACAAGAATTCATTATCTTTCTAAAAAAGAATACCAAAATGCATATGCTGATCAGACAAACTGAAGGCTGCATCTTATTACGTGTGTGACATGTATGTGTGACATGTAATTAAGATTGCAGTCTTTTTGTATCTTTAGAGAAAAAGAGGGGGAGTTCACAGTGGTAAAAGCTAAAAAAAGCGCATTTCATTTTTTATTGATTCTTTCAGCATTAATGATTATTCTAGCAGGCTGCAGTAACAGTCAATCAAGCAGCAATGAGGAGAAGGATAATTCTTCAGACTCGAAAAAACCTGTGGAATTATTAAACGTTTCTTATGACCCAACTCGTGAATTGTATCAAGAATTTAATGAAGATTTTATCGCTTACTGGAAAGAAAAAACAGGTCAAGATGTCACGATTCAACAATCACATGGTGGATCTGGAAAACAAGGGCGTGCCGTTATTGATGGACTTGAAGCAGACGTTGTCACACTTGCTTTAGCCTATGATATTGATGAAATTGCTCAAGCAAGACAATTATTAAACGAAGATTGGGAAACAGAATTTGAAGACAACTCAACACCATACACATCAACAATTGTTTTCTTAGTTCGTAAAGGGAATCCTAAAGGCATTAAAGATTGGAACGATTTAACGAAAAAAGGTGTTTCCGTTATTACACCAAATCCAAAAACATCAGGTGGTGCTAGATGGAACTACTTAGCAGCATGGGCCTATGCGAAGCAGCAATATAACGGGGATGAAACTAAGATTAAGGCATTTATGAAAGACTTGTATGGAAACGTTGAAGTGTTAGATTCAGGTGCTCGTGGTTCAACAACAACATTTGTAGAGCGCGGTATTGGTGATGTATTAATCGCTTGGGAAAATGAAGCGTACCTTTCTTTAAATGAATTAGGTAAAGATGAATTTGAAATTGTTACACCGCCTCTAAGTATTTTAGCTGAACCGCCAGTAGCCATTGTCGATAAAATCGTCGATAAAAAAGGAACACGTGAAGTAGCTGAAGCTTACTTGAAACATTTATACACAGAAAAAGGGCAAGAAATTGCAGCGAAAAACTACTATCGTCCACGAAGCGAAGCTGTATTAGAAAAATATAAAGATCAATTCCCAGCGCTTGATTTAGTGACTATTAAAGATTTTGGCGGCTGGAAAAAAGCACAAGAAACTCATTTTAATGACGGAGGAACATTTGACGAAATTTATCAACCTAAATAATAACTCCACAAAATAATTAGTGAAAGATACATATCTTTGTATGTATCTTTTCACGTTATCTAGCGAAATAGAGGTGTAACTCCGTGAACATATTACCAGTACGAAAAAGAAAAAGGCGTAATATAATACCTGGCTTTGGCTTATCTCTTGGCTATACGATGCTCTATGTTAGCATTCTCGTTTTACTGCCCTTATCAATGGTTTTTATTAATACGACTACAATGAATTGGAGCGAATTTATTGAAACCATTACCGACGAAAGAGTCGTTGCCTCCTATAAATTAAGCTTTGGCACTGCTTTAGCAGCAGGCATCCTAAATGTTATTTTTGGAACCATTATTGCTTGGGTGCTCGTTCGTTATCCTTTTCCTGGAAAAAGGATTGTCGATGGGTTAGTCGATTTGCCCTTTGCCCTGCCGACCGCTGTTGCTGGAATTGCTCTAACAACACTCTACGCCCCTCAAGGATGGGTTGGTCAGTTTTTCGATTTTAAAATTGCCTTTACTCCACTTGGCATTATTATCGCATTAACATTTATCGGTTTACCGTTTGTCGTTCGTACCGTTCAGCCTGTTCTCCAAAACTTTAATGGAGAAGTAGAAGAAGCATCTGCAAGCCTCGGTGCCAACCGACTTCAAACCTTTATAAAAGTTATTTTACCGGAATTAATTCCAGCCATTTTAACAGGCTTCTCTCTTGCATTTGCTCGTGCTCTTGGGGAATATGGATCGGTCGTTTTTATCGCTGGAAATATGCCGATGAAAACAGAAATTACCCCACTCATCATTATGACGAAGCTGGAGCAATATGATTATGCAGGGGCTACCGCGATTGCAACAGTCATGCTCGTTGTATCCTTTTTGTTATTATTCATCATTAATATGATTCAATGGGTGACTAATCGAAAGTTTTTACATAGTTAAGGAGGAGAACCTATGGCTGGACATATACCACTGCAACAAACACCGACTACAATTAAAGTAACTACCGTCTCGCAAGAACCGAAGGCAATCAGATGGACTTTAACCTTCATTGCCCTCGCCTTTTTAGCTTTATTTCTTGTTTTACCGCTCGTTACTATTTTTATTACAGCTTTTCAAAAAGGTTGGGAAACTTATGTGGCGGCAATTACACATCCCGATGCACTCTCAGCCATTAAATTAACCTTGCTCGTCGTTCTGATTACCGTACCGTTAAACGCTATTTTTGGCGTCATGGCGGCTTGGGCGATTACGAAATTTCAATTCAAAGGTAAGAACATTTTAATTACAATCATTGATTTGCCTTTTGCCATTTCACCTGTTATTGCCGGTCTTGTTTTTATTCTTCTTTTCGGTGCACAAGGTTTATTTGGAGAATGGCTGTTCGAGCATGATTTAAAAATTGTCTTTGCGTTACCCGGGATTGTATTAGCAACCATTTTCGTGACCCTGCCCTTTGTAGCGCGCGAACTGATTCCACTTATGCAAGCTCAAGGAACAGCGGAAGAAGAAGCGTCTCTCACATTAGGAGCAAGCGGCTTTAAAACCTTCCTTTTAGTTACGCTTCCTAATATTAAATGGGGGTTATTATACGGCCTCATTTTATGTAATGCTCGAGCAATTGGCGAGTTCGGCGCAGTATCCGTTGTATCAGGACATATTCGTGGCATGACTAATACGATGCCGCTTCACATTGAAATTTTATATAATGAATATCAATTTTCAGCCGCATTTGCAGTCGCATCACTTATGTCTGTTCTCGCCATCATCACACTGATTGTGAAAAATCTAATTGAATGGAAAGCAAAACATACTTAAATAGAAGGAGCTTCTTACAGATGAGTATACAAATTCAAAATGTCTCAAAAGCGTTCGGCTCATTTCAGGCGCTCGATCGGATTAACATCGACATTCAAACAGGAGAACTAGTTGCTTTACTCGGTCCATCCGGTTCAGGAAAAACCTCACTTCTACGCATCATTGCTGGATTAGAAGAATTAGATCAAGGAGCCATTTTATTTGATGGAAAAGATATCACAGATGTAAATCCGAAAGAAAGAAATGTTGGATTTGTATTTCAACATTATGCTTTATTTCGACATATGACCGTTTTTGACAATGTAGCCTACGGTTTAAAAGTGCGACCGAGAAAAACCAGACCATCTAAAGCCGACATTCAAAAGAAAGTAACGGAATTATTGAAATTGGTCAAATTAGAAAACTTCGCGGATAGATATCCTTCGCAATTATCAGGAGGGCAACGTCAACGAGTTGCGCTCGCTCGTGCTTTAGCCGTTGAACCTAAAGTATTATTGCTCGACGAACCATTTGGTGCGCTCGATGCAAAAGTACGAAAAGACTTACGCCGCTGGTTACGAAAATTACATGATGACTTTCATATTACTAGTATATTTGTAACCCATGACCAAGAAGAAGCACTCGATGTAGCAGACCGAATCGTTGTCATGAATAACGGAAAAATTGAACAAATTGGCAGCCCTGAAGAAGTATATGATCATCCAAATAGTCCATTTGTGTATGACTTTTTAGGCAATGTCAATTTATTCAAAGGGCGGATCCAAAACGGAAAATTAAAACATGGAAGCTTTGAAGCAGACATCCCAGAATTATTTAGTCAAAATCATGAGGAAGCCATTGGCTACGTTCGCCCGCATGATATTCAAATTGAGAAAACCAAAATAAGTGAAGATGCTGTTCATACGACAATTAGCCATATTCATATAATTGGTCCAATTGTCCAAATCGAATTAAAACGTACAGACGCGGAAGAATTTTTAGAAGCTGAAGTAACAAAAGAGCATTATCACTCTCTCCAACTAAAAGTCGGCGAACAAGTTTATGTACGACCAAAACAATTAAAAGTATTTATTCCGGAAGATTTTTCGATTTAAACAAAATAAGAATCGCCTTTCACATTATCGTGAAAGGCGATTCTTATTTTACTAAACGCTTTCTATTTCCTAACTTTTTAAGAATCTAAGCATAATATAGAACGGAAATAATCATCAACTCTTCCGTTCTTTTTTATCCCTCTTAATATTGTAAACTATAAACAAATAAAGGTTGACATATAACGCCAATTATTGTTAACTTATAATAAGAATAGTTAACAAAGAGGGGATATCATGACTACTACAAAGAAAATCAATTGGCAACAACTTGCCGAAAACATCATCAACGGAGAAAGTATTACACAAGAAAATGCTCTACATATTTTAAACGTGCCGGATGAGCAAGTATTAGAAGTACTAAATGCCGCTTACCTTATTCGTCATCATTATTATGGAAAGAAAGTAAAGCTTAATATGATTATCAATACAAAGTCTGGACTTTGTCCTGAAGACTGCGGATACTGTTCACAATCGATTGTGTCTGAAGCACCAATTGATAAGTATGCATGGTTAACGAAAGATAAAATTGTTGAAGGTGCGTTTGAAGCAAAGCGCCGTAAAGCAGGTACATATTGTATTGTCGCATCAGGTCGCCGTCCAACAGATAAAGAAGTAGAGCACGTCATTGGTGCCGTAAAAGAAATCCGCGAAAAAACAGATTTAAAAATTTGTGCATGTTTAGGTTTTCTAAATGAAAACCAAGCCGAAAGACTCGTTGATGCGGGAGTTCACCGTTATAACCATAACTTAAATACTCATGCTGATAACTATGATTCGATTTGTTCCACTCATGGATATGACGATCGTGTAGATACGGTTAGTACATCTAAAAAAGCAGGATTATCTCCTTGCTCAGGTGCGATTTTCGGGATGGGTGAAACAAAAGAACAAGCGGTAGAAATTGCCTTCCAATTAAACGTATTGGATGCAGATTCAATTCCATGTAACTTCCTTGTGGCTGTTCCTGGTACACCGCTCGAAAATCAAGACGCCTTAACACCGATGCAATGCTTAAAGATTTTAGCAATGATGCGTTTTGTTAATCCAACAAAAGAAATCCGTATTTCAGGCGGTCGTGAAGTAAACTTACGCTCTTTGCAGCCTCTTGGATTATTTGCTGCAAACTCTATCTTCGTTGGCGATTACTTAACAACGGAAGGACAAGAACCAACGAGCGACTGGGGACTAATTGAAGATTTAGGTTTTGAAATTGAGGAATGTGCACTTTAAAAAAGTAAACTCATCTTGGCAATCTCTTGTTTAATGAAATAGGAGCGTCTCAAAGGCGCTCCTTTCTTTATGGAGAACTCAAACATTTATACATCATTACCAAGATTATTGTAATGATGGGGTATCATACTAGAGAAAGAAATACTATCACCTTCGTTTAAGTGAAATTGTTGATCTCCTAAATATACCTTCAATATCGCCTGTAATACGTACCCACATTCTTCTCTGCTATGAGAAGTTAATTCTAGTTCTGTCATATCACCAGGCTGTATCTCTACAATAATATGATATATTTGATGACACGATATAATTTAGGTAAACCAAGCCTTTTAACCCATCAATTATCCTAAATTTTTATTTCTAAATGTTTGGTGCTTTTTAATTTAACGAGATTTAATAGACATAAAAGAAAAAGGAATTTAAAATGATAAGGCGAGCTACCCTTATAGCCAGCCCTATCATTACCGTGTAAGTACGATTGGTTCTCCTTTTGTTACAACAACTGTATGCTCGCATTGTGCAACCATACTTTTATTTGGTGTTACAAATCCCCAGCCATCACTCTGTTCAGCAACCTCTTCATCACCAGTCGAAATAAAAGGTTCAAATGCGAGAACGATACCTTCTTTCATAAGTTTATTATCCCATGAATCAAAATAATTTAAAATATGATCTGGTGCTTCATGAAGAGCACGCCCAACACCATGGCCAGTTAAATTCTTAATGACAGTATAACCATGGTTTCTTGCCGTTTTATGAACCGTTTTTCCAATCATATTGTACTTAGAACCGGATTTAATCTTTTTCAAACCTTCTTCAAAAGCGATTTTTGCACTTTCACATAAGTCAACTAATCTTTGATCCCCATTACCAACAACAATAGATAAACCAGTATCTGCAAAATAGCCATTCTTTGAACCCGAAACATCAATATTAATCAGATCGCCTTCCTCAAGTTTACGATCATTTGGAATCCCATGGGCAACCACTTCATTTACGCTGATGCACGTATATCCAGGAAAATCGTATTCTCCCTTCGGACCTGAAATAGCTCCATATTTTTCAAATAATTCGCCAGCATAGTTATCTAATTCTTTTGTTGAAACACCTGGTTTTGTTCTAGCAATCATTTCGTCCCTGATCATAGCCACAATTTTTCCAATCTCTTTTAAACCAGCTAAGTCTTCATCATTTTTTACAATCATATACTATCCTTCCTTTTTAAAAAGTTATGTATTATTATAAGTTAAATTTATGGTCCAGTACCAACATATGCCCCTATTTACATGAACGCTGGTACTGGGTCTTATTGTTGTGATTCTAAACAACACATTTTAGGATTAGTTATTTTGAAGGTTTCTACTTAAAGGATGCGTTAGTGGAATAAAAAGGACATAACATATTTTATATGACTAATATGTTATGTCCTTTGATTTATTAATATTTTTTCAATTTAAGTCTTGATAATGTTTGCTACTCTTCTTAGAATTTTCATCCTACACTTAGGGCAGTAAGTCCCTACTGATGAAAGTTGCACTTTATATACCCATTGACAATGGATTTGATTAATGACGGATTTGCCACTTTGGACGTTTATTTGGCGAGAAGAAGCTATCTCTTGTTTTTCTTGCATTCAGTCTGTTTTCGCACATCAAATTTGCTGCTTCTACAGTTGTAATATTTTCGTTTTCTGATTGTCGTAGAACCTCAAGAATGGAACGATAAATATTTTTCGTTTTACTTAATACTCGATTCTTATTCGGTCCATATAATTCATCCGCTACTTGGATAACACCGCCGCTATTTACAATATAATCAGGTGCATAGAGAATTCCTCTTTCTTTTAAAACTTTAGCATGGCTTTCATGAAGCAGTTGGTTATTTGCTGCACCCGCGATTCCTTGTACTTTTAGTTGATCAATAGTTTGATCATTAATAATGCCCCCAATAGCACATGGAACAAATATATCCGCATCCGTTCCATAAATTTCATGACCCTTGACAGCGATTGCTTTTCCACCCATTTGTTTTGCTTTTTCTACTAATGTTTGTACTGCTTCATCGGAAACATCTGTAACATATAAATCAGCCCCATGTTCTAGTAAATGTTCCGCTATTTTAAAACCAACTTTCCCTAAACCTTGAATAGCAAATCTTTTTCCAGTTAAATTTTCGTGGCCCCACAATGTATTGGCAACTGCCTGAATACTGTATAAAATTCCAAGAGCTGTAGGAATTGATGTTTCACCGCCCCCACCGTACTCCTCTGGTAAACCAGCAATACAATTTGTTTCTTTATGTGCATGAACGAAATCATCTAGGACGGTTCCCATATCTGTTCCTGTATAAAATCGACCATGTAAGGAATCAATAAATTGTCCATATGCACGGAATAATTCTGGAGTTTTGTCCTTCATTGGATCCCCAATAATAACCCCCTTACCTCCACCGAAATCATTATCAGCTGCGGCATTTTTATATGTCATCCCTTTTGATAATCGTAAAGCATCTTCCAATGCTTCCTCAAATGTATGATAAGGTCTCATTCTCGTACCGCCTAATGCTGGACCAAGGGTAGTATCATGAATTGCAATGATAGCTTTCAAGCCTGTCGCCGGATCATTACAGAATACTACTTGTTCATGGCCTTGAATTTTAGTAAACATGTCGAATGAACCTGTTGATTGTATAGTCGTATTTTCAATTGGTAATGTTGATGTCATTTTGATTTCCTCCTAGTAAGTTGGTAAGCTATTAACCTTCCACTACATTTCTTGTTACTTCAATCGTATTTTCAATTGGTTCTATTTCCTCTTCTTGCAAAGGTGCCAAACCAATTCCGCTATAACCATAGATAATCGCGACAACCGGCGTAATCATACTAATAAAGACATAAGGAGCATATTCCATGCCTATATTTAAGGTGGACATAATAAAGGCACCTGTTACTCCCCATGGGATCATTGGATGGATGATTGTTCCTGCATCTTCCAACGTTCTAGATAAATTTTTAGGATGGAGTTTTACCTTTTTATAAGCTGATTCAAATAACTGCCCAGGTAAAATGATAGATAGATACTGTTCACCGACAGTTAGGTTAATGCCTAGGCAAGAGAAAACGGTTGCCGTGATAACATTCCCCCTTCTGTTCAGCATTTTTTGAATTCCCCCAATAATGGACTCGGCAATTCCAATTTTTTGGATGATCCCTCCAAAGGCAAGTGATATTAAAATGAGTGAAACCCCAAATAACATACTGCTTAACCCACCAAGGGAAAGTAAACTATCAATCGCTTCCACACCTGTTTCTGCAACATAGCCATTATGTGCTGTTCCTATAATGGTCTTAATCGCGACATTTGGAACAGTATAGAAAGTCGTTAAAACCGCTACGATTAAACCAATCACAAGTGCTGGAATAGGACTCACACGTTTTACAGCTAGAATAATGATTAACAGTGGCGAAAGTAGTGTGATAGGTGTAATCATGAATTCGTCATTTAAAACATTAATAATTGTTTCGATTTGTTTACTATCTACACTGCCCTTATCCATAAAGAATCCAATTGCAGTAAATGCAATCAATGTAATGATATAACTCGGAATGGTTGTCCATAGCATATGTTTAATATGTTCAAAAATATTTACTTTTGCTGTTGCTGATGAAAGATTAGTAGTATCTGAAAGTGGAGAGATTTTATCTCCAAAAATAGCTCCAGAGACAATGGCACCAGCTGTCATTGCTGGTGAAATATCTAAAGCGTACGCAATTCCCATTAAAGAAACCCCGATAGTACCGATAGTACTCCATGAACTTCCACAAAAAACTGAGACAATTGAACAGATCAATAATGTTGACATTAAGAAAAATTCAGGAGATAAGATGTGTAAACCATAATAAGTAATTGTTGGGACTGTTCCATTTAGAACCCATACCCCTATTAGCATCCCAATTAAACAGAGAATTAAGATGGATGGGATTCCGTAAAAAATCCCTTTTGCCATGGCATTCTCTAAATCTTTCCACTTATAACCCAATATAAGGCCATAACAAGTAACGAAAATCGTTGCTATGACAATCGGAATATGAGGTGCAACGCCATAATGAAGAATACTTACACCTAATAAAGTAATAACACTTAGCACAACCACTATCGAGGCTAGAAATGAAGGTTTTTTCATGAATCTTCTCCTTTATCTTCTGTAATGAGGACTGGTACCTTAAAGATTGCAACGGCTTCTTTCTAAGGCAATCGTTTGCAAAGAAACAAATTTATTTGTATTGCAACGTCTATTCTCTATTGATTATTTTTTTACTTTCCTTTTTATCGCCCAGTTTTATTGGTTGGTAAAAAGGAAAGTATTCATGCCTAACAGAATTAAAGAATGAAACTTATTTCGGGGCCCAACTATATTTATAATTGAAGTCTTCCAAAATATTGGTCTGATTTACTACTTTTAAAGGTTTGAATGTGTCAATCATAACCGCTAATTCGATTGTTTCCTTTTTGCCTATACTTGCTTCAATGGTTCCAGGGTGCGGACCATGAGGAATACCTGAAGGATGTAGAGTGATTGAACCTTCATTTATTCCTTTTCGACTCATAAAATTCCCTTCTACATAATAGAGAACTTCATCACTATCCACATTACTATGATAGTAAGGTGCCGGAATCGCATCAGGATGATAGTCATATAGTCTAGGCACAAAAGAACAAATAACAAAATTATGTCCTTCAAACATTTGATGAATTGGTGGCGGCATATGAATTCTGCCTGTTATTGGCTCGAAATCTCTAATATTTATTTTCCATGGATATAAATATCCATCCCATCCTTCAACATTCAGTGGATGGTGACTTAGAAAATGAGAATGAAGGAATCCTCTTGATTTTGTTCTTACTTCAAAACTTCCCTTTTCCGAAAAAGTTTCAAGTTTTTCCGGACCAAAGATATCCCTTTCACAGAATGGGCTATGTTCAAGAAGTTGGCCATGCTCATTTCGATAACGTTTCGGTGTTGTAATCCAGCTGGTCGTTTCAATTACTAGAAGCTTAGTTTCTTCATTAATATTAGGTACTACCCTGTAAATAGTTCCAACCGGAATAACAATATAGTCCCCTGGTCCATAGTGAATAGTTCCAAACATGCTTTCTACTTTCCCAGTACCATAGTGAACAAAAAGCAGTTCATCCCCTTCACTGTTCCTGTAATAATAGTCCATACTTTTAGTTGTTTTCGCCACTCCAATCAGCAAGTCGTCGTTGCCCAGAATGAACTGTCTCCCGCTAACGGCATCACCAAGATTGGATTCAAAATCTGTTTGAAAATGACGGTGACATAAATCTTTTTGTTCCTCGTATTCAAGATGACAATCTGCATATAGTTCAGATTTCACAATTTCTGTAGGAGCATCATGATGATAAAGAATGGATTGCATACCAGAGAACCCTTTTGTACCCATAACTTGCTCACGATAAAGAGACTCGTCTTCTTTTCGAAACGCAGTATGTCTCTTTCTTGGAATGTTCCCTAGTTTTTTGTAAAATGGCATAACAATTCCTCCTGGATGATAGATTAGTAGAAAAAAGGTTATTTCTAGACTTTAGAGTATTCTAGTGCAGGAAGAATACGTCCAGTCACTTCACCAAATCCGATTCGATAGCCATCTCCTTGACACCATGCAGTTAGGGTCAATTCATCGCCATCTTCTAACCAATTTCGCGGTTCACCATTATTCATTTGAATGGGTTCAGATCCTCCCCATGTTAATTCCAATAAGCTGCCTCGTGATTCAAGTGCTGGTCCACTAATAGTTCCCGAAGCTAGCAAGTCCCCTGTACGTAAATTACAACCACCTACCGTATGATGAGCGATTTGCTGAGCCATACTCCAGTAGAGGTAGCGGAAGTTACTTTGACAAATACGCTGCGGCGAATCCATCCTTTCCCCACGGAGATGTACTTCTAATTGAATATCAAAAGATCCTTTTCCGGATTGTTGTAAATACGGGAGTTGCTCCACTTCTGGTTTAGGCCCATCTACTCGGAAAGGCTCTAGTGCCTCTAGTGGTACAACCCAAGGTGAGATTGAGGTAGCAAAGTTTTTGCCTAGGAAAGGTCCTAATGGTTGATACTCCCAAGCTTGAATATCACGTGCACTCCAATCATTTACAAGCACGAGGCCAAAGATATGATCCTCCGCTTCATCAACCGGAATTGATTTTCCTAAATCGTTACCAGGGCCGATAAACCATCCCATTTCTAATTCAAAATCAAAACGGAGGGAGGGCCCAAATATAGGAGTATCACTTTCTGGCGTTTTCATTTGACCAAGTGGTCGACGTACATCTGTACCACTTGATACAATTGAGCTAGCACGTCCGTGATATCCAACCGGTAGATTCAACCAGTTCGGCATTAATGCATTTTCTTTCCCCCGAAACATGATCCCTACATTCATCGCATGTTCTTTTGAAGCATAAAAATCTGTGTAATCACCAATTTCTACAGGCAAAAGCATCTCAACATCCTTTTGTTGATAAAATGCTTGATCGCGAAGGGGAGAATTGTCCCGAAGAGTTGGTTCATCAGAACCTAATAGTTTTTGAAGGCTTGTACGAACTGTGCTCCATACTTTCCGGTTCGTCGCCATAAATGCATTAAGGGTAGATTGTTTAAAAACTTCTTTCCCCTGTAATTCTGGGATGTTTAAAAGTCCCGCATCCTCTATAACCGAAAGATCTAAGACAAAATCTCCTATCGCTACACCAACCCGAGGAGATCCTCCATTTTTAGGCTGGAATACTCCATAAGGAAGGTTTTGAATCGGGAAATGGGAATCTGCTTTAACTTCAATGAACGAATGAGTCATTTGTATCCTCCTCATATTACAAAATAGCCAATGCTTGCATATCTTCGCGTGGTTCATCGAAACTACAACATCCATATGAACGTAATACTGAGTCACGAAGATTTTTTATTTCATTATTGGTCATTTCCAAACCACACCAGGAAATTCCATTCGGATGAAAAGTAAAGTTGCTTACCTCTTCATCAGCAATTATCTTCTCTATCGTTGGTAAATCAAGATGATAAAGATGAGTCAACATTCCTGCTACAAATACATTGATGAACCCATGCATTTTTGCAGCAATCTCTTCTCGATACATTCTGATTGGATGATGTAATCCAGCCGTGAATTTCATTGCAAGATTCCGGTCACAGCAACCTTTTATTGCCAATGCCACTTGTCTCGGATTTGGAAAAGCATCATCTGTTACGCCGCCAGTACGAAGTTTAAATCCTAAAGTCACTGAACTTTTGCTATTATGAGCAGCAATAACATCTAAAGATTTATGTAATGTTTTTTCCCACTCATCATTAAAAGGTACAGGAACCTCACAGTAAGTTTGTAATCCAAGTTTCGCGGTTTCTTTAGAAATCGTATTTAATAGATTTAAGTCTGGCATATTAGGAAGTAATGGAACTTCCAAAGTAGTTATTTGTACAACCTGACCATGCCGCTTCCGAAATAAATCAATTTTATTCAAATCAGCAAGCAAAATTTTATGATGTTCTGTTGGATTACTAGTTTTTGTTCCTACTGCCGAAATCGTTAAAGGCCGTTCTTTTGTAAATAAAGTAATATATCGATCCAGTTCATCTAAACGGGATGCCTGGACGATAAACGGCCCAAGCATCCATGAATCCTTGTCTAACTGATAGGAAGCATAGTTACGAATTGCTTCATCTAGAGTAAGACTTGTTGGTGGGAAAATCCCTGCATAATCGATTAATTGATTCAAAAAGGGATATAGACTAGTACTTTGATTAAAATCATCTATTCTATCATCTAATTTCATATGATTCCCCCCTTTATTAGTTCATAATAAAATTTTACAAATTCCCTCTGCGTTCTTGTTCTCTTTCGATAGATTCGAATAATGCTTTAAAGTTTCCTTCTCCAAAACCTCGAGATCCTTTTCTCTGAATGATTTCAAAAAATAAAGTTGGACGATCCATAATTGGTTTTGTGAAAATTTGCAATAGGTATCCTTCATCATCACGGTCTACAAGGATTTTTAACTCACGTAATTTCTCAATACTTTCATCAATTTCGCCTACTCGTTCTGTCAGCATATCGTAGTAGCTGTCAGGAGTATCAAGAAATTCCACCCCGTTGGCCTTTAATGCATTTACCGTTGTAACGATATCATTCGTTAGTACGGCAACATGTTGGACCCCTGCTCCGTTATAATAATCAAGATATTCCTCGATTTGAGACTTACGTTTACTATTCGCCGGCTCGTTAATAGGGAATTTAATTCTTCCACCATTATGCATAACCTTTGACATAAGGGCAGAGTATTCAGTGCTGATGTCTTCATCATCAAAGTGAATCATTTGTTTAAAGCCCATTACCTTTTCATAGTAGGAAACCCATTCTTCCATATGCTCTACATTCCCAACAATATGGTCCACTCCAATTAATCCTGTTTCAGCAACAGGAAAATCAAAATCTGCTTTTTGATATCCTGGTAAAAATTCACCCTTATAATCATTTCTTTCAATCAGTGTGTGAATAGTATCACCGTATGTTCCGATAATTGCTTTTTTAACTGATCCGTTTTCATCTTCCAACACTTGAGGTTCCATGATTGGAATACCACCGCGTGAAACCGCTTCTTTGTAAGCGCCTTCAACATCATCTACACGTAAAGCGACATCTTTTACACCATCACCATGTAGTTTTACAAACTCAGCAATTGGATGATCCGACTGAAGAGCACCAGTTACAACAAAACGGATGTTTTTTTGTTGAAGAACATAAGAAACTTTGTCTCTTTGACCTGTTTCTAATCCTGAATAAGCAAGGGGACGAAAACCATATCCGTTGCATAAATAGAAAGTTGTCTGTTTAGCGTTGCCAACGTAAAACTCAATATAATCGATATCCTTTATAGCGAAAAATTCCTTTTCTAGTACATTCTTTTCTAACCCAGTTTGTTTTTTCATAATGTATCCTCCCTTTGTTTTTACTAGTTTAATTGTTTAAAAATCATTGGAATTTTGTAACAACATTGCCATTATAAAACCAAAAATATTATTATGCAAAAACTTCCGTTAAAACCAAAAACCAACAAAGCATTACCGTATTAAAGCGTTTTTACTTTGATGTATACGTTTGCATTTACATATTTTTCCGAATATAATTACCTCCAATCAGCTAAAAAGGGGAGAAAAAATTATGGTATGTATAGTAAAATTTTGCACATCAAACTATATCAATGGATCCTATGAAATCAAGGAAATGGCGGAAAAAAACCCAAAAATAACGATTGAAGAAGATTACTGTCTAGGCAATTGTGGACAATGTATGACAGAAAGTTTTGCAGTCATTAACCAAACACCTGAAGCGATAGAAAAATATGAAGAACTCTTAGAAAAGATAGAAGCAAAGTAGAAAACTGAAGATAATTGATGAACTTTGTCGAAAAGTTTTTTGATAAATTTTCAAAAAAATTATGACACGCAATAAGGATAACTGAAAATCATTGAATTAATATCACATAAATTAAAATATAAATCTTACTCTTTATATAAACTCTTTCAATCTTTCACTAATTATCAAAAGTTAATTCTTAACGAAGGATTAAATGTTGTAAGTAAAAAATATACTGAGCATAAATCAAAACAACCACTCTAAATTTAGAGTGGTTGTTTTGATATTAAAATTCCTGAAGCTCAGAAATATCTACTTCGGATTGTTCTTCTAAAGGCCCTCTTAATTCAACAGTAGCCGTCTTTCCATCTTCATGCAATTTATGAATCCACACAGATACTCCATTATACTGGACTTCGATATCTGCTGAAGAAGAGAGTATTTGCTTTACACGATTGGCATCCATTCTCTTTTTCCCCCTATCATTAATAGTCATTATAGTATTTGCAAGAAAACAAATTTTATGCGGTGAATCTTTGAACAAACAAAAGTACCAGATAAGCTCCAAATCATTTCGAACTTATCTGGTACTCTTTATCTTCCTATTTTCTCATCAATATCAGCGGTATCTACATCTTGGCCAAACCAGTCTGCAAGCTTGGTTTTCGCCTTACCCTTAATCTCATCATCGATATACATCGCTACTTGAAATAGCGCCACACCTAATGCCCCTAAATCGTCTGTAAATCCGATTCCTAACATCATATCTGGCAGTAAATCTACTGGAAGAATAAAATATCCTAACGCACCAATAATGACCGCTTTTGCTTTTTTCGGAACTTCAGGCTTTTGTAACGTGTAATACAAAAGTAAGACAGCATAAACAACGGACGCCCCGGCTTTTTTGCCGAACTTCTTTAATTTATCCCAAAACTTATCATCCGAATAGTGTTTCTCCGATCTTTGCATCTGATTGATGACTTCTTGTTCGTCAACATGATTGGTCATAATGAGCCCCTCCTTTGTGAACCTCTGAATATGTTCTTATCCATATCTTAATCCTATATTGGATAATCTACAAATTTATTTAATATTAAAACGGTTGGCATTAGGACCGCAAATCCACAATAAGAACAGGAAACCTTGCACAGTACTTGTACAGAGTTTCCCCCATTATTTCTTGAACTATTACGCCTTAAATCAGTAAAACTTTATGACATTACTGCTATTTTAACCTCAAAAAAGCCGTACCACTACAGGGCACGACTTTCATAACATGTACTAAATTTTATTTTTCCGAGAAAATTTTCTCGATATCATCTAACATAATATTTGCTGCTAATACACCACCAGCTGTATTCCAAATAGCATCATCTACTTTATACGTTTTCCCCTCTTGAACAACAGATAATTTCTTCCAAAGCGGATCATTTGTCCATTCTTCTTCTGTCGCTACAGCATTTGGATCGCCTTCTGGTGCATACGTGAAGTAAAATAGAACGTCTGCATCCATTTTAGGAATCATTTCTTTCCCTACTTCAATAGCTAAATTACCTAATTTACTATCAGCCTTAAACATCTCTGTTTGCTGCTCTGTACGTTTAAATCCTAACTCATTAAAAATCACACCTGAAAATGAGTCTGTGTAGTAAATACGAGTCACTCCAGCCATGAAACGAACAACAGATACTTCTTGATTCGTTTTATCACCCAGTTTTTCTTTAAGAGAAGCTACTTTATCATCATATTGTTGTAAAACTTCTTTTCCTTTTTCCTCTTGATTCACAGCTTTCGCATATAATGAGAAGTTTTCTTTCCAATCTCCTCTTAATGTTTCAGAAAAAATAGTAGGAGCAATTTGACTTAATTTATCATATACAGCTTCTTGGCGAAGCTTATTTCCAATAATTAAATCAGGTTTTAAAGCCGCAATTTTCTCTAAGTTTACTTCACTTTCTACACCGACTACTTCAACATCTTTCATATCATCTTTAATATGATCGTACCAAGGATCACCTAACCATGATTGTACAGCACCGACCGGTTTGATTCCTAAAGCTAAAAGAGCTTCCGTTCCTTCATTTGTTAACACAACGATACGCTCTGGATTTCCTTTAATTTCTGCTGTTCCCATTGCATGTTCAACTGTATAGCTTGTTTCTTTCTTCTCTTTATTATCCGCTTGCTCTGTTCCTTCATCTTTCGTGTTGCCACATGCGGCTAAAACGAAAACAGCTAGTACAGCAAACATAGATAATAATCGCTGAATTGTTTTATTCATCTCTTTTCTTCCTCCTATGTATATGGTAAAATATTAACGTCGATGATATTGATAATCGTTATCATCCCGGTTCCTCACTAATACTAAAACAAGGAGCAACTACTGTCAATCAAAATTTGAATATTTTGATTTTAAACAACTACCTTGTTAGACGACATCGTTGGTTTTCAGCTCATTTTGCCCAAAGATCATTTAATTAACAATATTGTTTAACATAGACACAAAAAAAATGAAAAGAATGGGAAAGATATGATACTGATTAAAAACTCTACAAAACTATTTGGCATAATTGTGGCACTTCTACTATTTCTAGTTTGTATCGGTATGAGCATTGTTTTCGGTTACACAAACACATCCATTCATACTGCATATGAAGCATTTACACAATTTAACAATTCAAACGAACATCTTATTATTCAAAATGTTCGCTTGCCAAGAGCTTTAATTGCTGCTGCAGTGGGCGCCTCACTTGCTATGACAGGGGTATTGATGCAAACGTTAACGAAAAATCCATTAGCCTCACCCGATATTTTAGGTATTAATGCTGGAGCGGGATTGGCCGTTGTATTGGCAGTTACCTTTATGCATACAGCAAGCTTGCAAGCATTTACTTGGATTTCTTTTCTTGGTGCTGGATTTGCAGCCATTGCTGTTTATGTAATTAGCTCTGCTGGACATGATGGACTAACACCGCTGAAAATCACTCTCGCAGGTGCAGCTATGGCCGCTTTATTTGCTTCTTTTACACAAGGTATCCTTACAGCCAATGAAGCAGAATTGGAGCAAGTGCTGTTTTGGTTAGCTGGTTCTGTCCAAGGAAGAAAGCTAGAATTATTGATTGCTGTTCTCCCCTATCTATTAATTGGGTGGATAGCGGCTATCATGATTGCACCGAAAATGAATGTATTAGCGATGGGCGATGATGTAGCAAAAGGATTAGGTCTTAAACTAGGTATTGTCAAAATCGTGGTTGTTGTAATTGTTATTTTACTAGCAGGGGGCTCCGTTGCGGTCGCAGGACCAATCGGCTTTATCGGCATTGTCATCCCGCATGTCGCAAGAAAACTTATCGGAACGGATCATCGCTGGTTGATTCCTTTTGCTGGACTACTTGGAGGTATTCTTCTATTGGCAGCTGATATTGGAGCACGATATATCATTATGCCAAGAGAAGTACCAGTAGGTGTTATAACAGCCTTTATCGGGACTCCATCCTTTGTTTACATCGCAAGAAAGGGGTTCAGAAACTAATGAGTAACTATCGAGGATTTCGAGCTTTCGATGGAAAAGTTTCCTTTTTATTCGATAAAAAGGCAGGTAAGAAAATAGGTATTTTATTTATTTTGACTGCATTAGTATTCATTATTAGCGCCGGACTCGGCGGAATGGCGATTAATCCGTTAACCGTCCTTCACGTGTTTACTGGCGGCGGAACAGATATGGAAAGATTAGTAGTCTTAAACTTTCGCTTACCGCGCATCATCATTGCCTTAGTTGCTGGAATGGCATTAGCCGCAGCAGGCGGGATGCTTCAAGGAATGATTAAAAATCCTTTGGCATCACCTGACATTATTGGAATTACAGCAGGTGCCGGTGCAGCCGTAGTTGGATTTTTATCCATCTTTAGTGACAAAAATCATTCTTTAACAGTCAGTATTCAGTGGCTGCCTCTTGCTGCCTTCTTAGGGGCAATACTAGTAGGACTTACCGTTTACTCGTTAGCTTGGCGAAACGGAGTAACTCCTGTACGACTTGTATTAATTGGTATCGGTATTTCAGCTCTTATGCATGCAATGATGACTTTACTTATGATACTTGGACCGATTTACCGTGCTAGTGAAGCAAGCATTTGGACGACTGGAAGTGTAAGTAAAGCTACATGGGAACAAGTATGGATGATTCTCCCTTGGACAGCTCTCTTCTTGCTGATTGCCTTTATCTATTCCCGCGATGTAAATATCCAAGAGTTAGGGGAAGAATTAGCTGCAGGTGTCGGCAACGCTGTACAAAAAAACAGATTGCTATTATTACTCATTAGTACTTGTTTAGTAGCTGGCGCTGTTGCTTTCGCTGGCGGAATTGGCTTTATCGGGTTAATGGCCCCTCATATCGCACGGCGTTTAGTTGGTTCTTCTTTTGGAGTCCTTTTACCGACTTCAGCCTTAATCGGAGGATTGCTCGTCATGTTAGCTGACCTTCTCGGAAGAACATTATTTTCACCGATTGAAGTACCAGCAGGCGTTTTTACGGCGGCCATTGGTGCACCGTATTTTATTTATTTACTATTTAGAACCAAAAAAAGATAAAGGAGTTTTTACAATGAAAGAAGCCATTCGTACACAAGCCTTAACATTAGGTTACGGTGGGGCTACCATTATTCACGAATTAGATTTAAGCATCCCAAAGGGGGAAATCACTGTTTTTATTGGTGGAAATGGTTGTGGTAAATCGACTTTATTACGTTCTATGGCTCGCTTATTAAAACCAACTAACGGTGCGGTTCTTCTAGAAGGGGCAGCCATAGCGAAACTGCCGACAAAAGAAATAGCAAAGAAATTATCCATTTTACCCCAGTCTCCAACAGCTCCTGAAGGATTAACCGTTTTGCAGCTTGTCAAACAAGGACGTTATCCGTATCAGAATTGGCTGAAGCAATGGTCCGAAGAAGATGAAGAAAAAGTAATGAACGCGCTACAGGCTACAGGTATGAGTGAGTTTAAAGACAAACAAGTAGATGAACTTTCTGGTGGCCAAAGACAACGAGCATGGATTGCCATGACATTAGCACAAGATACAGAAGTCATTCTATTAGATGAACCGACGACTTACCTCGATTTAACACATCAAATTGAAATTCTAGACTTACTATTTGAACTTAATGAAAAAGAGCAGCGAACTATCATCATGGTCTTACACGATTTAAATCTGGCTTGTCGCTACGCTCATCATATCGTAGCTATTCGTAATCAAACCGTCTTTGCCCAAGGAAAACCAGAACAGATTATCAGTCCTGATCTT
Organism: Peribacillus asahii; assembly: GCF_003570725.1. GTDB lineage: Bacteria > Bacillota > Bacilli > Bacillales > DSM-1321 > Peribacillus > Peribacillus asahii. The sequence goes on along the minus strand of NZ_QWVS01000018.1, from coordinate 101,696 downwards.
GTCAAAAACGTCTTTGACATGGAATGCCAAATCGCACAAGATCCTCTCTTTGGCACTCCCCTATGTATTCCTTATGGGAAAGGTCGTCGTGTTGGAAATAAGATAGCATATGTAAATGCCTTATAATGCAAAAGGCTGTCTTTGGCTCGCTTACTAAAAGAAGCACTGAATCAAAGTTCAGTGCTTCTTTTTATAATCTTGAGTCAACAGGGTCCGACTTCATTGCTAATGTTGCAAGTACACATTCATGTACCCTTTCGAGCGATTCCCCAGTAACAAATCTTTGTATCCCTTCAACTCCTAGTGCAAACTCTTTTAATGCTAATTTTTGTTTTTTTCCTGTATTTCTGCTCTTCAATCTTTCAAGATTGTTAGGAAATGAATAGTCCATACCATAAATAATATTCAAGTATTTTCGACCTCTTACTTTAATCGCCGGTTGAAGCAATTGCCCCCGATTCTCGGCAATAAAGAATTCCGGTTTAATCACAATCCCCTCATGTCCATCACTCGTCATCTCTTCCCACCATTGAATGATTTCTGCTTCACTTGCTTCATCTCTAATAATTTTATATTCCGTTTCAAGGAATATAGTAGAAAGCTCAGCCAATTCTCGATTCATTCCCATATGCCAAGTATGCGGTTGATTGAAGAAGGTCTGACTGCTATGAGCTAACACATGAAATGGAGCAATTTGAATCTTACTTACCCCGTCAACATCCCAACAATATTTCTGAAACACTTCTTTAAACGTTTTTGCATGGTCTAGTTTTACTTCATACTCTTGAAGCCATGCCTTTAGCTCTTCATTTGTTCCAGCAACAGCTTCTAACTTCTCTTTCAATGTTGCTCGGTCCAATACGGCAATTTCGGCAACATGAGCATATTGATTGCTAATTAGTTCACGTGCTTTTAAATTCCACGGCATAATTTCCGCATCTAATAGAACAAATTCTGTATTATATTTATCGAAATAAGACTGTAAATCTTGATTCAACCTTCGAACAATCTGATTCTCGGTAGCAGCATCAAAGAAACGTCTGCCTCTTCTTGTATAGATAGTCCCCAATGTTTGAAATCCCGTATGTTTTTCCGCTGCTGCTTCATTTTTGAATAAAAAGAGAACAGCTCGACTTCCCATATGCTTTTTCTCAGCAACCATTGTTGTTATTCCTTGCTTTCGATAATAGTCAATAGCTTCTTTCGGATGCTCTAGAAAATCATCTAAAACAGATGCGCTTGGAGTTGGACTCATTGTTGGAGGAATATAGATTAATTGCTCAATCGGAATCGTATCATGTGAAATTGCGTCAATCGCCGGTTTGACAATTCCTTGCTGAATGCGTACTTCTCCTAATTGTTCCGTTAATACTGAATATCCATTAATAAATTTACCAATGTTCGGTGGATTCAATCGGCTTGCTTCCCATTCTACGAGCGGATTATCTGGAGACTGCGCATAATCTTTAGCAGCTTTAACCGATACAAATTCCTTTTCCGGATAACGAAATGCGGTTAGCTTTCCTCCAAAAACAACACCTTGGTCAATATTAATAGTATTATTAATAAGCAGCGGCTGCGGTTTTGGATCATGTCCCCAAACAATGAGTGTACTTGTTTGATGGTGGACAAACCAATCCTTCCTCTTTGGTTTCCCCTTTTCATCCAATCCATCTGTATCTCCATAACGACAAAAATCACTAATGTCACGAGATTGCTTCCCGATATATTCATCTTTAATCCCGGCATGAGTACAAACTAATGTTGGGACACCATTTTTGGTAAACACATAGTGTGAAGGAGCCTTCAGCAAAAATTCCTTCAAATTCTGTTTCAGTACTTCTGCCTGCTCTGCTCCATATTCTGCTTCGTACTCTTCAAACTCTTGAGCTACCTGTTCATCGCCATATTGTAACGTCACATTTTTTCCATCTAGCCAACGAGCGATTTTCCAGCCATGATTACTATCAATCATATAGGCGAGTTGATGTTGAACATGATGTAAGAAAAATTGCATCGGAACACTCCTTTTAAAAAGGTAATAAAAGTCATTATAACATAGTGAAGAAAAATGAATCATCGTATCTATTTTTAGTGCTGTTATTGTTACAGCCCAGTTAAACATAAAAAAACATCAGTGAACGCCTGATGTTTTTTTATTTTATCATGAACCAATCTGTCATCTGCACTTTGCACCAACCATCTATCAAGTTAATCTACTACTTATAGACATTTATCTACGAATTTAGTTATCAAACATCATACGATTAGATGATTTCCACATATCCTGGGTAAGCTGTTATATAATTTCCACTCTTTAGCTTGTACATCTTAGACCCATTAACGGTTAATATGTCAACAACGGTAAAAACCTCTCCTTTCTGTACTTTGCCCACCTTTGCATTCCAATCAGGCTTATTATAATAGTACAGATCCGGTGTGATGACACGGATGAGAAATGTCGAATTATCTTTCTCGTTTTCTTTTTCATCACTGTTTTTATTGCTTTTCGGTTTAAGATTCAAGCTTTTTGCAATTCCTTCAATATGACCAAGAGCAAGGTCATCTAGAAAGCTGGACTTCTTTAACTTGTTCGCATCATTAGTACGGTCAATAAAACCATTCTCTGTCAAAATAGCTGGCATCTGTGTGTCTCGCAGCACCTGAAAGTTAGCCGTTTTTCTGCCTCGATTTCGTAAACTCACATGCTTTATAAATTCCTTATGAAAAGCATCTCGATAACGGACTGTTTTTTGGCTGGCATTCGGATGGATATAATCCTCAAATCCCGTTCCACCACCGGAATTAATATGAATTGCGATGAATAGATCAGCTCCCCAACGATTAGCGTCATCAGCCCGTGCTCCTAAAGAAACTGCCTTGTCTGTCGTTCTACTCATTCTAACGGAAACATTTTCATATTTATTCAATAACCCATCGCGAACTCTTTTAGCAATATCTAACGTCAAGTTTTTCTCTTGCAATCCATTTCCTACTGCTCCTGGATCGGAACCGCCATGACCTGGATCAAGATACACTTTTACCATTTGAAATCACCTCATTTATACCTTATGTTTATTTCACTATATTTGACTGGGTTTCTGGAAACCTTATTCCGCATCATTGATAAATCTGTAAAAATATAGAGAACTATACATAACCATGAGGCTATCTAAAAATTCCGTAAAATAAAAGTATCAACAAAAATCCAAGGAGCAGCCCTAGCATCAAAATGTTCCGCTTATATTGATCTTTTTTTAAATAAGTTCATAAAAAAATGAAGGGATTCTCCTCTCCCTTCATTTTCTATTCTTCTTGCATCACTTTTTTCAAATCATCTTGCACACTTTCTTCAGCCAATTCTACATTAGAACGATAAGCAGCGCGACAAATCACATGAGCTGCAACAGGAGCCGTTAGAAATACGAAGAAGATTCCAAGAAGTAAACGGACACTAAAGACACCCTGTGTAATCCAGAAATAAAGCAACGTCCCAAATAAGACACAAAGTACACCAAGCGTTGCACTTTTTGATGCTGCATGGGAACGCGTGTACACATCTGGCAGTCGAATTAATCCAATTGCACTTAGGAAAGCGAACACTGTTCCGATAAAAATCAAAATAACGGCTATCACTTCAATCGACAGGCTTACGTTCAATGACTACACCTCTTTCAATAAACCTAGCAAAGGCCACTGTTCCAATAAACGAAAGAATGCCGATTAACAGAATGATTTCTAAAAAAGCTGATGTTCTAAGCAGGACAGCAAAGATTGCTACTCCAGCAAGTAAATTAATACCAATTGCGTCCAATGCCTGCACTCTATCAGGCATCGAAGGTCCCTTAATAACCCGATAAAGAGTAAGTAAAATAGAGAGGATTAACAAAAACAACGAACTCATCAAAACTAATTCCACCATTTGCGTGTTACCCCCTTAATGGCCTTTTCAAATTTATGTTGTGATCGATAAACTGCACCACTTGATTCGGGAATGTCCATCGCATGAATATAAAAGACCTTCCCATCTTGAGATACTTCCAAAACGACAGAACCAGGAGTCAATGTTAAGAGCAGAGCAAGTAAAGTTATTTCCAACTCTCCTTCTAAATCTGTTTTTAGCGTAATAATTCCGGGTGTAATATTGATCTTTGGCCGTATCACTTGCCGCATAACAAGGAGGCTTGATGTAATCAATTCGTAAATAAAGACAAGGAACAATTTGAATACAGCTACAAAGCTACTAAGATAAAAAGGTTTGGCAAAAAAGTGACGTAAAATCCATAGAACAATTGCCCCGATTAAATAGCCGCTGAAGAAAGTCAATACGCTTAATTCATCCTGAAGAAACATCCACAAGGCAGCAAGAAATAAATTAATTAATACTTGGATGGACAATGAACTCCCCCCTTTCACTCATATATCATACTAAAGTAAAACTCTAAGGCATCGGATTTCTTCCTAATACAGCTTCAATATATAGTTCAGGACGTAATAAGCCTTCTGCTGCCATACTCACATATTCATGAATTCCCTCTGCACCAAAGCCTAATGCAACAGTAGCAGCAAGGAGACATCCCATAGGGAACATTAATCCTTTTGTAGTTCCCTTCTCCATATCCTCACTTAAAAGCGTTTCCCCCCAAAAACCGTTCATAAAAATCTTCATAACTGAATACAAAACTAGCAAGCTTGTTAACAGACCTATGCCACCTAACCAAAAATAGCTCGCCTCAAACGTTCCTTTTGTAATCAGTACTTTACCGATAAAACCACTCAACGGCGGTATACCTGCTAGTGATAGAGCGGCGATAAAGAACATCCATCCTACATAGGGATGTGTACGAATTAATCCGCTCATGTCTTTCAAATTACTTGTACCTGTTAAATGAATCATCGTCCCCCCTAGAAGGAAGATGAGGGCTTTAATAATGATGTCATGGATAAGATAGTATATGGAGCCAGTAATCGCCGTTGATGTAAAAGCAGCCAAGCCAGACATAATCAGGCCAACTCCGACAATTACGTTATACGCTAATATTTTTTTAATATCCCAATAAGCGATTGCTCCAAATGCACCAAGCACCATCGTCAATCCCCCTAGTATCCCAATGATTAAATGAGTAACTTGAGGTTCATGATAAAATACGAGCGTAAACATTCGAAAGATTGCATACATCCCGACCTTTGTGAGCAATGCCGCAAAAACCGCTGCAACCGCTGTTGGGGGAGCACTGTAAGAACCCGGCAGCCAAAAGAATAAGAATAGCGCTGCCTTCAGGCTGAATACGATTAAAAATAAAATAGCAACGGTAGTCATCAAGCCATCTTGCCCAACCTCTGCTATACGTACAGATAAATGAGCTAAATTCAACGTGCCTGTCATCGCATATAAATAAGCAACGGCAAGTAAAAAGAGAAAAGAAGAGATGATATTCACAAGAACATATTTAATAGACTCTCGGAGCTGTATCTTCGTTCCTCCTAAAGATAAAAGGACATAAGAAGAAATTAACATCACCTCAAAACAGACGAATAAATTAAATATATCCCCTGTCAAAAATGACCCATTAATACCTGTAAGAAGGAACAAGAACATCGGGTAAAAATAGTAGGATTCCCTCTCCCTTCCAATCGAACCGAACGCATATATTAAACAACAAAGAGCAACAAAACTCGTTGTAGCAAGCAGTAATACAGCAAACATGTCCGCTACCATGCTCACTCCAAAAGGAGCCTGCCAGCCGCCCAATTGCAGCGTTTGCATACCATGCCCTTTAATTTGAGTCATCAAATAAATTGATGTACTCCCAACAGCTGCAATGGCAATAAGGCTCATCCACCGTTGAAATTGAATGCTTTTCCTGAATATTACCAATATCATCCCCATTATTAATGGGATAATAATTGGCAAAATCACAATATTATTCATCTGCATTACCCCTCATTTGACCCATATCATCAGTACCCACAAGTTTATAAGCGCGATAGCTTAGCACTAAAAACAAAGCTGTTACAGCAAAGTTAATCACAATCGCTGTTAAAATAAGGGCCTGTGGCAGGGCATCCGTATAGGATGTATTTTTCAACCCCAATAACGGAGGTCCCCCTGTCTTGAGTCCTCCCATTGTCAAAATGAGCAGATGGACTGCATGACTGATAATAGAAGTTCCTAATATGATTCTTAATAAGCCTTTAGCCAAAATTAAATATGTGCCAATCATAAACAATATCCCAACAAGGAAAGACATTAACGTTTCCATCTTTATCGATCCTCACTTATGCTTAAAATAGTCGTAACAGACGTTCCAATAACCGCTAACGCAACCCCTACATCAAAAAGAACAGCCGTTGCAAGCTCTGTCTTCCCAAAGATAGGAAGATTGAAATAATCAAATGTATGACTTAAAAATGAAGCATCGAAAAAAAATGACCCTACTCCCGTTAGTACCGCAAGCAAAACGCCAATTGCTGCAACTACTTTAAAATCTACACCAATATTGGCACGCACCGTTTCAATATCAAAAGCAAGAAATAAAAGCGTCAATGCGGAGGCAATCGCTAGCCCGCCGATAAATCCTCCACCCGGATTATGATGTCCCGAGAAAAAAAGATGAAACGAGAAGGCAAGGATAATCGGTACAGCCACTTTTGTGACAGCATGCAAAATAATGTCATTAGGCTTCTTCATGCTTAATCCCTCCCCGCTAATCGAAGTTTAATTAATGTGTACACTCCAAGGCTCGCAATAGTTAAAACAAATATTTCCAGCATCGTATCAATACCCCTGAAATCAACAAGGATAGCATTTACTATGTTTTTAGCACCTGCAAGATCGTAAGAATTCTCAAAATAGCTTGAGATTGGTTCAAAAAGCCTTGTGCTATTGGCAGACAATGCGATGATGGTAACAATTACTCCCACTCCAATAGAAATGATTAAATTAGTTAATTTAAATCGCATCGGAACCGTTGCTTTTCGAAATTCTGGCAGGTGGTAGAAACACAATAAAAATAGAGCAACTGTCACCGTTTCAACAACCAATTGAGTAAGAGCTAAATCAGGTGCACGGAAGATGACAAACAGCATAGATACGAGATAGCCAAGCACTCCAACAGCAATGATGGCCGTCAGCCTGGATTTAGCTAACGGAACGGTAATTGCCGCAATAATCATCCCGACAACTACTCCTCCTTCATATAGACTAATAGGAGCATCATTCGAAACATCCATCGCGATTCCATCAAATAACCAAAGAGAACCACCAAGCATAACAATTAGCACTGCAAAAATGTACACAACATAATCTCTAATAAAACCAGTCATATATTGATTCGTGAATCCTTCGGAAAACCTCTCCATCCTTTCAATCGCAAAATCATATCCAGCATTGAGCGTCCACCTTTGAGAAAACAGACCGTATACCCCGGACCACTTTTTCAAATAGATGTACATGAAGGTTCCCAGTCCTACAATCCCCAACGTCATAAATAGCTCTGTATTCCAACCGTGCCAAGCACTAATTTTCACATCAATGCCACCGCTTTCGGCAAAGATTGGTAAAATGGCAATCAACGCAGGTTGTAATAAATAATGAGAAAGCACATTTGGGAAAAAGAAAATAAGAATGACGAGCGAGGCTAGTAGAATAGGCGAAATCAACATACCTAACGGAGCTTCATGCGCTGCCTTCTCTAATTTGCTCGGTTGATACCTTCCCGCAAATGTTTTAAACAGTAAAATCATGCAGTAAATGAACGTGAATACACTAGAAATCCACGCAATCGTTGGGAAGAGTAATCCGAATGTATCCATGCTAAATATGTTCATTTGAGAGGCATTCAAGACACCTGTAAAAAACATCTCCTTACTCAAAAAGCCATTAAACGGGGGTAACCCTGCCATAGCAAAGCTTCCAATAATGGTTAGTGTAAAGGAAATCGGCATAAGCCCCATTAAACCGCCAAGCTTTCGAATATCACGGGTCCCTGTTTCATGGTCAATAATCCCAACGACCATAAACAGACTACCTTTAAATGTAGAGTGATTAATTAAGTGGAAGATGGCTGCTAAAATGGCCGCTGCATAGACCGTTGCCTCATCCCCATATCCGAAATAAAGAGCCGCAGATCCCAATCCGAGCAGACACATAATTAGTCCTAATTGACTAATGGTCGAATAAGCTAATAACGCTTTTAAATCCGTTTGTTTAACCGCATTGATAGAACCGTACAACAAAGTGATAAGCCCGATACTTGAGATTACCCAAAACCATTCCGCATTTCCGCCAAAGATAGGTGTAAACCGGGCTACTAGATAAATACCAGCCTTCACCATTGTCGCAGAGTGCAGATAAGCACTAATTGGTGTGGGTGCTTCCATGGCATCTGGCAGCCAAATGCTAAATGGAAACTGAGCAGATTTGGTAAAAGCGCCTAATAGAATTAAAAGCATTGCAGGAAGGAATAAAGAGTGTGCAGTAATGACGTCTACTTGATTGAACATCTCTCGCAGGTTATACGTTTCTGTTATCATGGATAGCATGATAAAACCAGCAAGCATCGCCAAACCACCGAATATTGTAATAAGCATAGATTTTTGAGCACCATAGCGAGATTTTTTCCGCTGGTACCAATACGCAATTAATAAGAACGAGGAGATACTAGTCATTTCCCAAAATACATATAAAACTAAAACATTATCAGTAAAAACAACTCCAAGCATCGCTCCCATGAATAACAGCAAATACACATAGAAGTTATGAAGGGATTCACGGTGTTTGGACATATAGTAAATGGAGTAAAGAACAACTAATGTACCGATTCCAGTAATTAAAAGTCCAAAAATAAGCCCCAACCCATCCATATAAGTTGTATAATTAATTCCTAAAGATGGCATCCACGGTACGGAGTGATAGACAGTCTTTCCTTCAGCAATGGTAGGGATATATTTTAGAAGAGATAAGAATAATAAAAGCGGCACAATGAATACAAACCACCCTGTATGAATTCGAGGTGTAAAGAATTTATATAGAAATGGTACAAATAGCGCAAAGATAAATGGAATTACAATCATGGTGTGTAACCAAGACAATTCGGCTCCCTCCTTATTCTTTATAAATTTAATTGACTGCAGCCGAACCATAAGCTATAGTCATACATAGTCTAACGATACTTACTAACTTGTTTCATTCCCATCTATTTATTGAGGTGAACTAAATCATGAAGAAGATCAAAGGACGCATGGATGAGAGCATCCTCGTCTGCGTTTATTATGGACCAAATGGCGAACGCCTCATTCAACGTGGCTGTAAGATTGCGAGTATGCTCGACTGCCCGCTCTATATCCTAACGATTGATCCTAAGCCTTTCGATGAATTGGATGCAGAAAAATCATTTTATATTACGAGATGGCAACAATTAGCTGAACAGCATAACGCTGAAGAATTCATTATTAAAGATAATGAAAAACGATCCGTCACCAAAGTAATCGCTGAAGTGGCAAGAGAGAAACATATTACACAAATCGTTCTGGGGCAAACAGCGCAAAGCCGCTGGGAACAAATCACAAAAGAATCAGTGATTAACTCCTTATTACGTGAGATTCCATTCATTGACCTTCATATCATCTCTGTGTCTCGTTCACTTAAAGACCAAGAAGGACATTTTGAAAAAGGGGTACGTGCGTATCTTATTAAAGAAAATGATCAATACCGACTTACTTTCAACCATACAAAGAATGTTGAGTTTGAAGGAATTTTCTTCAAGGAACTCGGCACAGATTTTAATAACGGAATATTCAAGTTCATGAAAAATAAAGAAACACTGCAAGTTCATGTTATAGAAGACTACGTTAAAGATTTAACAAATGTTAACGTGACTGCTACGCTCGAAACCTATAACGATCAACAATAACTAACTTATATGAGCAATCCTCTAGAAACCTTCACAAGTTCATACTTGTGGAGGTTTTTTATATGAGTTAAATAGTTTTATCACCATTCGCTATAAATTGACGTCTACTCTAATTAAATGTTCCTCATTCTTTTCAATCCCTAAATAACGCAACGTTTCCGCAGGAGAATGATGATGATAAATCGACATTAAAATGGAAATGGCAATTCCTTTCCGATACGCATGGTAGCCAAATGTTTTCCTTAAAGTATGTGTTCCAATCTTCCCTGGAATTCCAACTTCTTTGGCAGCATGATTAATAATTCGATAAGCTTGCTGGCGTGTAATCGGTTGATTATTTTTCTTAGATTTAAACAAATAATCACTGCCGGTAAAATTCCATTGTGCCAGGTATTTTTCGAGAACATCTCTCACATTATTATTTAAATAATACGCCTTTACCTCTTCATGCTTAGTGTCGCGAATACGGAGAAATTCTTTAATATGAGAACCTTCCCAAACATCATCTACCTTTAAAGCCAGTAACTCACTCACTCTGATTCCCGTATTAATACCTAATACGAAAAGCAAAAGATCTCTTTGTGATTGCTGTTGCAAAATTTGTTTAATCGCATTAATACTCTCGATGTCTTTTATAGGATCGACATACTCCACACCATTTCCTCCTACAATCTAATGTTACTTAATTATTATATTAACAAATACTATGTAACATTACAATTTTAACGTTCTTTTAGTTTTTGCATTTTTATTATATCTAAAGCATAAAATTAACAACGTTATCTAACAAATTCTCAAAAAATAATGCCTCCAAGTAAAAAAAGCCGGAAACTTTAAAGTTTCCGGCTTTTTGATTATTATTTAAAAAATACTTTATCAATATTATATTTCGCTTGATATTCATTAATGATGTACGTTTCATAAATCTCACGTTCCATCGGAGACTCGACGATACAAACATCAATTCGATAAACTTCCTTTCGATAATGTTTCATCGGTGAAACTTGGTCCTCAAAATGTCTTTTAATTCTTTGTCTAAGCTTTCGAGCTTTTCCAACAAAAAGAAGCTCGCCTGCTTCATTATAAAACATGAAGATGCCGCCTTTATCTCTTGGAATCTGATGAAAATCAATAAATCCATAAATATCCTTAATTACTGGCTCATCTGCTGTTCGCACTTGTTGTCGCTGTGTAATTGTAATGTCTGCTTCAGGTATTTCAATGTGAATCACAATATGTCACTTCCTCTGTTTAAGTAAAGCTAAATACTATCATATTTATACTGGAAAAGCTATTTAGCATTAAAGAAAGCCTTTATTTTTCAACACGTAAGAAATCTAAAGCTCGCTTCGCCTTATCTCTCGCTTCTTCTACTGTTTCAGCCGTCGATAACGCTACAGCAACACGGCGCCCTATCTTCGTAACCGGTTTAGCAAATACACGAACCTGTGTGTCTGGAACGGATAAGGCTTGGTCTACTCCAGTAATTGAATAGTCCTCGTATTCTTCTTCTGACTTAAACGGACGGCTCGCTCCCGGTGTCACAAGCGTAATTTCAGGAATTGGGAATCCTAAAATCGCACGCACATGCAGGGCAAATTCAGATAAGTTTTGCGTCACGAGCGTCACAAGACCTGTATCATGTGGGCGCGGTGATACCTCACTAAAATAAACTTTTTCTCCAGAAAGAAACAATTCAACACCAAATAATCCAAGTCCACCTAGCTCATCTGTAATTGTCCTCGCAATTCGCTTGGCTTCTTCAATTTGCTGCTCTGTCATATTATGAGGCTGCCAAGATTCAATATAGTCGCCGCCTTTTTGAATGTGACCGATTGGAGCACAGAAATTCGTACCATTTACCGAACGAACCGTTAACAATGTAATCTCAGAATCGAAGTGAATAAATTCTTCGATAATCACGCGTCCATTTTGTACGCGTCCGCCTTCCATCGCAATTTCCCAGGACTTAGCAAGTTCCGCTTCAGATGCACATACACTTTGCCCTTTTCCTGATGAACTCATTAATGGTTTCACAACACATGGAAAGCCAATTTCTTGTGCTCCTTGCACAAATTCTTCATATGTATCAGCAAATCGATACCCAGCCGTTGGAAGACCTAATGTTTCAGCTGCTAAACGGCGAATCCCTTCTCGATCCATCGTTAACTTCGCTGCACGTGCGGTTGGAATGACACGGAATCCCTCATCCTCTAGCTTCAATAATTCTGAAGTCGCAATGGCCTCGATTTCCGGAACAATTAAATCTGGTTTTTCTCTTTCAACGATTTCACGAATTTTCTCTCCATCTAACATATCAACCACATAACTCCGATGAGCAACCTGCATAGCTGGAGCTTGTTCATAGCGATCCACCGCAATGGTTTCCACACCAAGACGCTGCGCTTCAATAGCAACCTCTTTCCCAAGTTCCCCTGACCCTAACAGTACCATTTTCTTCGTTTTAAACATTCGCACTTCCTCCTTTAGTCTTTCTCATCATTATATACGAACTATCATTCTAGTAAAACGATATTTTATTCGCCAATCATCAATTGTTTCATCAAAGAAACAATAACACAATATAAAATCACCATGCTTTACGAATATTATTCAACCAGACAAAAAAACGATTCTCTTCAATTAAGAATCGCCGTTTCTATTTAAAATTTAATTTCCTTCCCTTGTTCGAAAACGGTTCCATTAATATTTACCGTATCATATGATGATTTTTCAAATAAAGTAAAGCCTCTATCAGCAGGGGCTTACTGCTCGTTAAATGTGGGATAACAACCTATAAAGAAAGCTGTTCCAAACTTAGGAACAGCTTCTTTTGTCATTTCTAATACACACTGCCTAATTATTGACTACTACCTGGCCAATGACCTCCTTGCCACTGCCCCCCATGATGATGGCCACCTCCATGCCAATGACCTCCGCCGTGATGCCCCCCATGCCAGTGACCACCGTGATGGCCTCCATGCCAGTGACCTCCATGGTGCCCTCCATGCCAGTGGCCTCCGCCGTGCCACTGGCCGCCTGGCCAATAACCTGTTTGCCCTGTTCCCGGCCAATAGCCGCCTTGCCCCATCCCTTTCCAATTAACTCCTTGAAGATACCATGGAAATCTTTCATCTATATTCATCATTTTTTCCCCCTTCATTATCATAGTTACCCTGTTAAAATATGATAATGAAGAGAAATAGTGAGTAACACTGAAGGGCATCTTGATGATTTAAAAGTGCCTTAAAACATTTCAGAAATGGTCTTTCCTTGCATATGCTGAATCAAATAATCTGGACCGCCTGCTTTTGAATCTGTCCCTGACATATTAAATCCGCCAAAGGGTTGGTAACCAACAATCGCACCCGTACACCCTCTATTAATATATAAATTTCCAACATGAAAATCTTCACGCGCTTTTTCAATATGAGAACGATTATTTGAAATAACAGCACCCGTTAAGCCATACTCCGTATTATTCGCAATTTCCAGCGCATGAGCAAAATCACGCGCCTTGCAGAAAGCAACTACAGGCCCGAAAATTTCCTCCTGCATAATACGTGCATGTTCTGCTACATGAGCGAATATAGTAGGCTGAATAAACCAGCCTTCTCTAGCATCCCCCTTGCCGCCAATCATCAACTTCCCTTCCTGTTTCCCTATTTCGATGTAACTCATAACTTTATCAAAAGCCGCTTGGTCATTCACCGGTCCCATAAAATTCTCTTGATAAGCTGGATCACCAACCATTAACTTCTTCGTTAATTCAACAGCACGATTTAAAACCGTATCATACACATCAGCCACAACGACCGCCCGTGAGCAAGCTGAACATTTCTGACCTGAGAATCCGAATGCAGAGGCAACAATCGATTGTGCCGCAAGCTCTAAGTCTGTTTCTTTATCGACAACAATCGTATCCTTCCCTCCCATTTCCGCAATGACACGCTTCAACCAAATTTGACTATCCTGCACTTTCGATGCTCGTTCAAAAATACGAACCCCTACATCACGGGAACCTGTAAAGCTAATAAAACGTGTGCTCGGATGATCGACTAAATAATCCCCTACTTCCGCTCCACTTCCCGGAATAAAATTCACAACACCAGCAGGCAGCCCCGCTTCTTCAAGCACTTCCATAAATTTTGCTGCAATAACTGGAGTGGTACTGGCTGGTTTCAACAAAACCGTATTGCCTGATACGATAGCCGCCGTTGTCATCCCTGCCATAATTGCAAAAGCAAAATTCCATGGTGAAATAATTACCCCCACTCCGAGCGGGATATATGAAAAACGATTGAATTCAGATGGACGACTTTCTACCGGAACCCCCTCCTTCAACTTTAACATTTGCCGCCCGTAATATTCCATAAAGTCAATTCCTTCTGCCGTATCCGCATCTGCTTCATTCCAGGGTTTCCCTGCCTCTTTCACTAACCATGCTGAAAATTCATGCTTGCGACGTCGAACAATCGCAGCCGCACGAAAAAGAATATCCGCCCTCATCTCTGGCTTTGTTTTACGCCATGTTTTAAATGTTTCCGAAGCTATTTGCATTGCCTTTTCTGCAAGCTGCTTATTTGCTTTTGACACACTGCCTATAACCTGGCTATGATTGGCCGGATTAACCGAGACAATTTTTTCTTTGGTTGAAATTCGCTCTCCCCCAATGATTAACGGATACTCTTGACCGAGATACGCCCCCACCTTTGCTAGACCTGTTATGAAAGCATCTTTGTTTTCTTGTAAAGAAAAATCAGTAAATGGTTCATGTTTATAGGAAAATACCATTCTTCATTCCTCCTCTTATTTCATCCAATTCTTCATCACAAACCAAACATTAGCCGGTCTTTCAGCTAAGCGCCTCATATAGTAACCAAACCAATCCTTCCCATATGGTACATAGACGCGTACTGTATATCCTTCACTTGCTAATTTCTTTTGCATATCCTCACGAATGCCAAAAAGCATTTGAAATTCAAATTGATCCCTTTTTATCTCTTTTTCTCTTACAAACTCTTTCACTTGATGAATAATCTGTTCATCATGACTAGCGACCGCTGTATAATGTCCATTTAACAAATGCTGTTTAATAATTTTTAAATAATTTTTATCTACATCCGCTTTCTTTGGAAAAGCCACTTCAGGTGATTCTTTATAAGCCCCTTTTACAAGACGAAGGTTGGCACTGATTTGACCCAAGTCTCGTAGATCCTGTTCCGTTCGATATAAATAAGCTTGTAAAACAAGACCTACTCCGTCATACATCTTCCGCAATCGCTTAAAGAGATCAATCGCTTGTTGACAATGTGCATAATCCTCCATATCAATCCGAACAAAAATCCGATGCTCACTCGCTTTATTTAGAATATGACACATCTGTTCAAAACATAAATCATCACTTATATCTAGTCCAAGCGATGTCAACTTAACAGATAAATGGGAAGGAACATTGGCTTCAGCAATTGCCTCTAACGCTTTCAAACACATATAAGCAGATTGCCTTGCCTCTGCCTCACTTCTCACAAATTCACCTAAATGGTCCAATGTCGCTGCTCGCCCGTCTTCATATAACAGCCGCACTTGTGTAATTGCTTGTTCAATAGATAATCCTGCCACAAATTTTTGCGCACCTAGGTGCAACCCATATTTCGCAGCCCACTTATTCACGCGTTTATTTCTCGCTAAAAATTGAAAGAAGTTCCTCATTATTGCTTCCATTCCAATTCCCCCAGTACGGTGAAAAGTGTTACAACCACCCCTCTTATATTCATTATATTTTCCATACTTAAGCTTTTATTCTTTTTAAATAATAACTCTACAAGATTAGCAAAAAAGATGAATATCAATGCCTATATCATACGAAAGAACTAACATAATTGATTTTGCTGTTTCCCTTTCTACCCTTTCATGCTACAATACTCCTAACAAAATGATGTTAAATAACATTACATATTATTTTTTGAATATTTGAAATAGATGATCATAGTTTCATATTCTTTAATAAATTCAGAAAGGAATGAGAATACATATGGGCTTTTTTGACTGGTTAGATTTTAAAGAAGGTCTCCCTTTATGGTGGTCATATAGGTTGAATCGCTCATCCAAAGAGTCAGTCGAGGAAATTTTCGAAAGCATTGCGAAGACTCGTGTTAGTCTTTTATACGAATGGACAAATGAGCGATGGGTTTCTTTAGAAAAACGAGCACAAGAATTAGAACGTATCTCTGAGCAAGATTTAAATTCTTTTTTAGAAGTTTCCAAAGAAAAAAGTACATATTTTACCGAATTATTCATTCTAAATCCACAAGGAAAAGTAGTCTTTTCAAGCTACCCAAAGCATATAGGTCACACTTACAATACAAATCAAACTCCAATCTATAAAAAAGCAATAGAGCGGGTCATCCAAACGGAGCAGCACCTTCTTTACGGTCCCTTTACGGATTCATTAACATTAGAAATCGGACCCCGCACTTCCAAATTCCATGATGAAGTTACAATTTTATTTTTCCAACCCGTCATAAAAGATGGCGCCCTCGTTTATATACTAGTCGGTCGACTTCCAAATGATGTGATAGGAGATTTAATTCAACGAGAGGCTGGACATATTTATCAAGATTCCGGCGACAATTATATTTTTATGATTGACTCTCATCTAGATCCATCTATCGAACAAGGGATAGCATTATCTCGCAGCCGATTTGAAGATCATACCTTCTCACTCGGAGAGAATTTAAAAGATGGTGTCACAACAAAACATTGGGGAATTGTAAAAATTAAGAAGCATACTGAATTCGAAATTCGCTTCACTGATCCGGCTACAAAAAAATTACACCCAGGTGTTCAACATACGATTGACAATGGAGAAAATCTATTCGTTGAGTTTCCTGGATATTCTGATTATCGTCACATTCCCGTCATCGGAAAAGGGGTTACTTTCCAGATGCCTGGTTCACCTGATGTTTGGGGGATGATGTGTGAAGGTGATTTAGAAGAAGTATATCGAACACGCTCTATCGGCTTTCGTTTAGGCAAGAGCTTCATCCTGCTTACCATGCTTGGAATTGTACTCTATCAACTTTTAACGGCTTTTTTCGTTCCACCATGGTTAGCCTTACTCATTAACATTTTATACGGTGTACTCGCCACTTCCTATTTTTATAAAAAACAATTAAAACCAATTGTTAATCGTTTAAATCGAATGACGGAAATGATTCAAACAATCGCAGAAGGCGGCGGTGACTTAACGATTCGTGTAAAAAAAGAATTGCTTTCCAATGATGAAACGGGGGCTATGGGACGCTGGATTAATAATTTTATAGACAGTCAAGAAGAATTAATTTATCAAGTAAAATCAGCTACACTTGATGTCGAACAAATGAATCAAGCATTACGTAAGCGAACCGTTATCGTTGAGCAAAACTCTCATTCCGTTATTGAACAAATGAATGAAATGTTAGAGAGCACACAGCAGCAATTACACGACGTACATCAAGCTATGAATCAAGTCGATCAAATCCGCGAAACATTAAATGATATGGAAAAAGTGAGCCAGGAACAATTACTCGAAGCACAAAAACAAGTTGCAGGCATCGACGATAAAATGAGCGAGATTGTGAACAAGGTTCATGATACGCTCACCTTAACTGAAACATTCACACAATCTTCTCAAAATATTGAACGCATCGTCAATACGATCAATGCTATTGCCGAACAAACGAATTTACTCGCCTTAAACGCAACAATTGAAGCTGCTCGCGCTGGTGAGTATGGAAGAGGCTTCGCTGTTGTTGCTCAAGAAATACGCAAACTCGCCGATCAAACGACTTTCGCAACAAAGGAGATTAAACATACGTTAGGAAACATCGAACACAGTTCTTCACTTGTTCAGAATTCTATTCAAGACAGCAGCAACGAAGTGGAAAGAGGTTCTGAATATATTCGCGTTGTACGTGACGTATTAACATCTATGTCTCAAGCATCGGCAACCCAACCAAATGTAACAGAACAAATGCGTGATATCATCCGCAGCATCGCCATCGTCAACGAACAAAACTTCCGTACGGTGGAAAATGTTGATATGTCCACTAAGAAAATGGTGCATTTAATTCAAGACACACGCTATGATAATGAACTAAGTTCTCTCGTAATCAATACACTTGCACGATATGTATCCAAGTTTCATCTTTCTAACGATAAATCTTTTAAAAAATAGGTATCCCTTCAATACAGGGATACCTATTTTCAGAGTGTAGAGAAACCTTTTATTTTTAAATTTTCGTTTGAACTCCATCTTCTTTCTGTTGTTTCCGCACTAAATATTGTGTTATTTCCTGATTCAAAAACAATATATGGATTTCCTATGAATATAAAAATCTAATCTATTAAGCTTGTTGCGGCACAGCTAAGCCAAGCCCTTCAGCAATACGTGTACCGTATTCTGGGTCCGCTTTATAGAAGTGGCTAATTTGGCGGAGTTTAATTTCTTCAAGCTCTACCGGTTTCATTGCCCCTACAATATTCGCTACTAGACGAGTACGCTCTTCTTCACTTAATAAGCGATAAAGATCACCAGCTTGAGTGTAATGATCATCATGATCGTATGCTACTTGTGCTGCTTGCCCTGTCACATCAAATGGAGTAACTTTCGCTTCAGGCACTTCATTTGGCCCCCCAAAGCTATTTGGCTCATAATATACAGAACGTCCACCATTGCCGTCGCCAGCCATAAAACCATCGCGTTGATGATTATTAACCTCTGCTTTCGGACGGTTAACTGGAAGTTGATTATGATTCGCACCAACACGGTAACGATGCGCATCTCCATAAGCAAATAAGCGTCCTTGAAGCATTTTATCTGGAGAAGCTTCTACACCTGGTACAAATGTTCCTGGTGAAAATGTTGCTTGTTCTACTTCAGCAAAGTAGTTCTCTGGATTTTTATTTAGAACCATACGCCCTACTTCAATTAATGGATAATCTTTCTGCGACCAAACTTTTGTTACATCAAACGGATCAAAGCGATATGTGTCCGCATCTTCTAAAGGCATAATTTGAACGTAAAGCTTCCAAGCTGGGAAATCTCCCTTTTCAATTGCATTAAATAAATCTTCTGTGTGATAATCTGGATTTTCTCCTGCAAGTTTTGCAGCAAGATCCACATCAAGGTTTTTAACTCCTTGTTCTGTTCTAAAGTGGTATTTTACCCATACCGCTTGTCCTTCTGCATTTACCCATTTAAATGTATGACTTCCGTACCCATGCATATGACGAAGAGTAGCTGGAATACCACGGTCAGACATTAGAATCGTTACTTGATGTAAAGACTCTGGAGAATGTGACCAGAAATCCCATACTGCTGTTGGATTTTTCAAATGCGTTCTTGGGTCTCTTTTTTGTGTATGAATGAAATCTGGGAATTTAATTGCATCTCGAATAAAGAAAACAGGTGTGTTATTCCCAACAATATCGTAGTTTCCTTCTTCTGTGTAGAACTTAACTGCGAATCCGCGCGGGTCACGAACTGTATCAGCTGAACCTAATTCTCCAGCTACTGTTGAGAAGCGAATAAACATGTCTGTTTCTTTTCCAACACCATTGAATAGTTTCGCTTTTGTATATTTCGACACATCATTTGTCACGGTAAAGGTTCCATATGCTCCAGCACCTTTTGCGTGAACAACTCGCTCTGGAACACGTTCGCGGTTGAAATGTGCTAATTTCTCTAATAAATGTACATCTTGAATGAGAACTGGTCCACGTTGTCCAGCTGTAATAGAGTTTTGATTATCGCCTACTGGTGCTCCCCAGCTTGTCGTTAGTTTTTTCGTCATCTTCACGTCACCTCTTAATTAGAATTATTATTGATAGTTAATATAATAAACTATATTAAATAAAAATCAATACTTATTTATAATAATTTTAAAAAAGTAATAATATTTACTTGGAATAACATCCCAAAAAATTGGTAAAACAAAAGATAGAAACTCAGATTAATTATATAATTTCTATTAATAATTTTCCAATTTTGTATTCTTTCTTTTAAATATATAATTTTCATCATTTATCAATAAGCTCTAAGGGAAGGGGATAAAAGAGAATAACCACCATCACTATATTCAATACATAGTTATAAAAAGACCTAGTTTAGATAATTCTTTTTCATCCTTTTGAAAATGAAAGGTTTCAGACCTGAAAGAAGTCAAAGCTCTTAATAAATTAGAAACATTTATTGAATAGGTTTCGTTGTTGATATATAAATAATCTAATTTATATATCATTAAATAGCCTATAGAGTTGACACTGATTTACCATGTACTTCTCTGCTCTGCCAATCAGAAATAAAGAAAACGAGCACGAAAAAGGTGAGAGGCCTACTAATAGTCCCTCACCTTTTTCTTATCCTTCGCTTCTCTCAAGGCTTTAAGACTAACTTCTCGCCTTCCGGATTGTGTAAAACCGTTTTATGATACGTTCCTCTTGCCCAATCATCTGCTTGATCATGATACCACTTACTTTTCACATGTCCGGATTGTCCAGGACCAACTGTATGATAAGACTCATTCATATTCTTTAAGTCCATAATAAAACGCCACGATCCTCCATGATTAACTGTACCATCATTGAGATAGGAAGCCGCCTTTACCGTAACAGAACTTCCCCCGACTGGTATACTACCATTAGAATTAAACAAGTATTGTAACGGCGGAACGCTTGAAAGTGGGTGATTAAACCGAACTTGGTGATAGTCTCCCCAACTCCATTTCGCAACGTCGTCCCCTTGCATCTTTTCAATTTCCTTTAGTGTTGTCTGCAAGGAGTTCATCAATACTCGCTCTAAACCACCTGCTTCTTCTATCCACGGTCCTGCCTTTCCATTTAATGCTCTCCGCAACAGTTGATCAACCGCCTGCTTACGACCACCAAATAACTTCAATGTCTCTTCTGGAATTTTTTCTACAAACAGCACATTCCCTATTTCCTGCATCCACAAATTAAAAATAAGGGGGGCTGCAGTATCTTTATTATCAATATAATTCCACTTTTGAAGTGCATCTAAAGCTTTCTCCTCCTGTACACTTGCTGAACTACTCAATACATGTAAAAATTGTGGAAGAAATTCTTTCGCCTGTAGATTCATTTCGTCCATCTGCAACCTCTGCATATCTTCTACTGTCAATTTCTTATTAGTTCTCAAATATTCTTGAATGCGCATTTGACGAAATGGCTGAGCCCAATTATGACTAATATGATATGGATACTCATCACCAATCACTTTATTATTCGCTGTTGAGATAAATCCTTCCTTTGGATTAATTGTTTTTGGCAGCTCTTCAAATGGAATATACCCTTCCCACTCATATTCCTTTGTCCAGCCTGGAACAGGAAGCAGACTATCCCCTTTCTTTCTAATTGGGATTTTACCGTTTGCCTTATAGGCAATTGTGCCATCCTTAGCCGCAAATACGAAATTTTGAGCCGGTGTTTCAAACTTAAATAGCGCTCTTTCGAATTCATCCCAGTTTTCTGCTCGATTCATATTTAAAACAGCTTCAAGCTCAGCAGATGGATCAAGCGCTGTCCAACGCAACGCTAAAACCGTATCCTTTCCACTTGCACCAGCAAATTCAGAAATGACAGGGCCGTGTCTTGTCACTGTTACTTGATAATCTATTGTTTTTCCGTCTTTTACTCGAATTGGTTCATCTATAATCTTTGCTTTTTTCCACTTGCCTGCGTATAAAAATTCACTTTTATTCTCTGGATTCCTTCTTTCGATATAGAGGTCCTGTACATCCGGTCCTGTGTTGGTCACACCCCAAGCAATGTGTTCATTATGACCGAGAATAATTCCTGGAATACCAGCAAAGATGACACCACTTACATTGATAGCTGGAGCTTGCAAGTGCATTTGATACCAAATCGATGGAGTAGCTAAACCAAGATGAGGATCGTCAGCTAATAAAGCAGAACCTGATTCAGTTTTCTCACCACTAACAACCCAGTTATTGCTGCCGTTAAATTGATTAGGGATATAAGCCTTAGCGAAACTTTTCTCAATATCTAATTCTTCTTTCGAAATCACATATGGTGCATTCTCTGGATAGCTTGGGAATAAATCATAGGCTTTGTCCTTTGAGAAGCTTTGCAATAAATACTGTCGAAAAGCTTGGTCTTCCCAATGCCCTCCTAAATCAAAAGCCATATACTTACCAATCGTCAGAGAATCGACTGGACTCCAGAGCTCTGGTTCATAACCTAATAATGTAAACTCAATCGGCCACTTTCCACTTTTCTGTAATTGTTCAATATACAAATTCACCCCATCTGCAAAGGCCTGAAGCACAGCTTTCCCTTCTTTAGAATATTGATTATACGAAGCTTCCGCTGCTCTTCGCAATCCGAGCGTTCGAAAGTATTTATCCTTCTCAATTGTCGCTTCACCTACAACTTCACTGAGCCTGCCTGATGCCTGTCTTCTACTTAAGTCCATTTGAAACAAACGATCTTGTGCTTGAATATAGCCTTGTGCTATATATAAATCTTGTTCACTTTTTGCTCGAATATGAGGAACTCCATGTGCATCACGAATCACTTCAACAGATTGTGACAACCCCGAAAGAGTCATCTCTCCTTTCGTTTCTGGAAGAGACCTGGCCACATATAAATTAAAGGCAATAAAAGCTGCTATAGCTAATACTAGAAGAATCGCCACACCCCATAATGTTCGCCTGCCCCACTTCCGTTTTGTTTTTTGCTTCGGCAGCACTGTCTCCATTTCCTCACCTGCTTTCTTAAACTAAGAACTTAGTTATAGGATTCTTCCGATAACCATATTTCCCCATATAACTTTATTAATACATATTCGCCTTGTATACTATCTTTCCTATCTCAAATTACACATTCACCTAAAAATTCACAGAACAAAAGCGCAAACGCCCTGATTAGTTGGATATTGAAACTCTTATCCATAATTCAAGAATTTTATAGTTTCCTAGACGACAAAAAAGGACTGACACATCATCAGCCCTTTTCTCTATAATTCTTATACTTTAAATGCACGTACCATGGCTAATTCTCGCAAAGAGTGTGTATTTCTCCACTCTAGATACCGCTTAATCATCAACCGCAATCATCACACTTTATATTGCTGTCGCTACCCTTTTATCGCTTTCGTCTAATTTCAATAACTTCCTTTTTATCATAGGTGATATAAACCGTTTCACCAATTTTATAATTAATATAGCGATCGCAATCGATTTCTAACGTCTCACCGTTACTAAAATCCATTGCACAATTTGACCCTTCTTCTGTCTGAGAAACAGAAATGACTTTTTCTGTTTCAAATCCAATGGCCTTCCCATCACCGAAGTGAGGATAATATTTTTCTTTAATCACGACTTTTTCCAGGCCTCTCGGATTTACAGAAGTGAAAATGGTGAGTGTAACAAATACTCCGACTAAGAATACTAGAATAATTGCTTTAGGATTCAATCACACACTTCCCTTTTGATTAGAAAACTCGATTCTCGTTTGCTTTTAAGACAGAGAATCTGTTCTCCTTATACTATCAGCCTTAAATTAGCTACTAAACTGAGACTACTTCTAAGCAACTAATCATACATTTTAGTAGTACAAAAAAATATATTTCAAAACAAGCGTGAATATGCTCGTTTCTTCACCTTCTCAATCGATAACGAACACACCATAGCCAACATAAGTAAAATGGATACAGAAGCAATCACACCGGGCCATGCGAATCGATGCAGAAATAGTCCTCCTACCGCCCCAACGATACTCGAACCTGCATAATAAAATAATAAATAGAGAGAAGAAGCTTGAGCTTTCTCTGTTTTATCCGCAAGCAGCCCTACCCAGCTGCTCGCAATCGAATGGGCACCAAAGAAACCAAATGTAAATAATGCTAAACCGATTATCTTCAATGCTAAAGGAGCAGCTAATGTAACAAGAGCGCCTACAGCCATAATCAAAATACCTAATACCATTACTTTTGTCCGTTCAAACCGATCTACCATTTTCCCCATCCACGTCGAGCTAAATGTACCTACTAAATAGATAAGGAAAATGAAACCAATCACTGTTTGTGACAAATTATATGGTGGTTCCATAAGCGGAATGCCTACATAATTATAAACAGTAACAAACGAGCCCATTAAAAAAAAGGCAATCAGAAATAAACAAATAAGCTCTCGTTTTTTCAAATTATTTAGTAACGATTGCTTCATCCAAGAAAGTGAAATAGAGTGACGAACTGTATGTTGAGGTGCAGGCAACATCCACCAAAAAGCGACACTAATAAGTAAACTTAACACACCGAGGCTTCCAATGGCTACTTGCCAAGAAAAATAATCTGTTAATACTCCAATAATTAACCGGCCTGAAAGTCCGCCAATACTCGAACCGCTCACATATACTCCAATAACATACCCTAAGCTTTTGAGGTGAAATTCTTCATTAATATAAGCCATTGCGATTGCTGGAAATCCAGCTAATACGGCACCTTGCAAAGCCCGAATAGCAATGAGCGTATACAAATTAGACGTTAAAGCGACACATATTGATAAAATAGCCGATAAGGTTAACGCTATCCCCATCATTTTTTTTCGATCAATCTTTTCCGATAAAAATGAAACAATCAACAAACAAATGGCTAATGTCCCCGTCGAAAACGAAAGCGTTAAACTCGCTGTAGCCGGCGTCACACTGAATTGTTTAGCAAACATTGGAATTACTGGCTGTGTGCTATATAAATCCGCAAACGTGACAAAGCTTCCAAGAAATAACGCTAAAAGGGTGACTCGAAACGACTTTCCTGACGGCTCAATATACTTCACAATCTTCAGACCTTTCGACATGAACTACTATTATCGTAATACTTTTTCCGAATATTGTCTATTTTCATAGTAAAATAGATAGATATGTATACTATATAAATCTAAGTTGATTTTTTGACCTCATCACATTCCATATAGTTGGTGAAAGGCGTGTGAGACTGCGGTCTCACACGAGTAGGAGCCAAAAATCAACAGTATCTTTAAATAAACCGTCTTATAGCGGTTTAACAAGTTGGACATATTATATATAATGCTGCTGGTTTTTAACGTATAAGACCACATTTTTCTACGTTCTTTAGCTATGATGAAATGAGCATAAGCTAGTTTAATATAACAAAAAAAGCCTCACCAAACGGAGGCTTTTTCCACTTTACCAAATAATAAACATTAAAATAATCGCGATAACAATACGATAAATCGCAAATGGTGTAAGCTTAATTTTATCAATCAACTGCAAGAAGAATCGAATAAAAATAAGCGCAAAAATAAAGGCACTTACGAAACCAACAATGAAGAATGGAATCATCTCAGGTGTAAAGAACTCCCAATATTTCATCATCTTCAATAAACTGGCACCAGCCATAATCGGCACCGCCATAATAAAAGTAAAATCAGATGCGGCGCGGTAGCTCATTCCAAGTAATACTCCACCTGAAATGGTTGAACCAGAGCGTGAAAATCCCGGCCATAAAGCGATACACTGAAACAATCCAACCTGAAATGCTTGTTTATATGTAATCTGATCGACGGTTTGTGCTGTTACCTTTGGACGGAATTTATCTGCAGCAATCATTAAAAATGCTCCAACAAAGAGACCCACTACGACCGTTTTAACAGAAAATAAATATTCATCAATCCAGTCTTCGAATAATAAACCAAACACCATCGCAGGTAAAAGTCCAACAAAAATTTGTAATAAATTCAACTTCGGACCGTTTGCAGCCCCTTTTTTCTTCAAACCTAATAGGTCCATAAATCGACCCCAAAACAAAACAACAACCGCTAAAATAGAACCAAGTTGGATTACAACTTTAAATGCATTTGCAACTTCACTACCTAACAATTCTTGCGATTTTAACCATAAATCATCGACAATAATCATATGTCCTGTTGACGAAACAGGAGCAAACTCTGTCAGTCCTTCAACAAGCCCTAAAATAACGGCTACAAATAATTCCCATAAATTCATCTTGCCACCTCAGCATTTTTTACTTACATAGCTAGATTCTATCGCTTGTTCACTATAAAGTCTAATGTAAATTGCTGAAATCTTTATGTACAATAAGTAAAATAATAACATCCTATACTTTATAAAACGCTTTATTATCAATAAATCTTTACAAACGGGAAAAAGAAGGAGAACGATGCTCCTTCTTTTTCAATCCATATTTATTAAGTTTAATTAACGACCGCCTAGTTGTTGTTCAGCCATTTGTACTAAACGCTTTGTAATTTCTCCACCAACTGATCCGTTTGCACGGGAAGTTGTGTCAGGCCCTAAATTCACACCAAATTCACTAGCAATTTCATACTTCATTTGCTCAAGAGCTTGTTCTACTCCAGGCACTAATAAGTTGTTGCTATTGTTATTTGCCATGTTTATCACCTCCTAGTACTATTATCTTTCATCATTCAAAAATTATAATTGCCAAATTAATACATCATGAAACGTTGTTCACACACATACAATTGTTATACCGCAGCGTTTTAGGAGGGAAGTACATTGCAAATCCATATCGTGAAACCAGGTGAAACGTTATTTAGCATTGCTCAAACATATAGCGTCGGTGCCGATAGAATTAGTCAAACAAATCAGCTTCCAAATCCCAACAACCTTGTCATCGGTCAAGCACTTGTCATTCCGATTATCGGCAGTTATCATTTCGTACAACCAGGCGACAGTTTATATACAATCTCACAAAAAGTAGGTGTTCCATATGAACAAATTGCAAGAGCCAATGGCATTTCCCCTGCTACCCCGTTAGCCATCGGCACCCGGCTCTACATTCCACCTCGTCAAAAAACAACAGCTGAATTTGTCGGCTATGTGGAGCCCCGTGGTGAAACTGTTCCAAAAACGTTAGAAGCATCTGCTAGGGAAAGCGCTCCTTACTTAACTTACCTTGCTCCTTTTAGTTTTGAAGCACTTCGTGATGGCTCATTAAAAGAACCTCTGCTAAATAATTTCTCACAAATCGCTAAAGACAATCGAACAACTTTAATGATGGTCATCACAAATAAGGAAAATGACCAATTCAATGATGAACTCGGTCATATCCTTTTAAACAATACCTCTGTACAAAATAAACTGTTGAATAACATTACAACGATTGCAAAGAAATACAATTTTAAGGATATTCACTTTGACTTTGAATATTTGCGCCCAACGGATCGAGAAGCATACAATCAATTTTTACGAAAAGCAAGAGACCGATTCCATAAGGAAGGCTGGCTTCTTTCAACAGCTCTAGCACCAAAAACAAGCGCGGAACAAAAAGGGCGCTGGTATGAGGCACATGATTATAAAGCACATGGTGAAATTGTCGATATGGTTGTAATCATGACTTATGAATGGGGTTATAGCGGTGGTCCTGCCATGGCTGTATCACCAATCGGCCCTGTTCGCCAAGTACTAGAATATGCCGTATCTGAAATGCCCTCTAAAAAAATTTTAATGGGTCAAAATCTATATGGCTACGATTGGACCCTTCCATTTGTTCAAGGAACGATAGCTAAAGCTGTTAGTCCCCAACGAGCTATTCAAATTGCTGCTGCAAATCAGGCTGCCATTGAATATGATAACAAGGCACAAGCTCCTCATTTTCGTTATAGAGACAAAGAAGGAAAAGAACATGAAGTGTGGTTTGAAGATGCGCGCTCGATTCAAGCAAAATTCAATTTAGTTAAAGAATTAAACTTGCGGGGAGTAAGTTATTGGAAATTAGGGCTTTCCTTCCCTCAAAATTGGCTGCTCATTAGTGATAACTTTAATGTTAGAAAGCGTAGTTAATCCACCGGCTTCCCCTTCTAATGGGGGGCTTTATTCGTTTTATACCTTATGAACCTTTCCTTTTTTGCCCATACTATGGAAAGGCTCGAAAGGTGGATTTTCTAAAATGTCTCATACGAATATTGTTAGCCGTAAATTTTCACGTATTCCCTATTTATTGAAATTGTTATCTATTGTTTTCGTATTTTTATTTCTATTTGGGACACTCATTCATTTAATTGAACCAGACAATTTCCCTAAAATAACCGATGGAATTTGGTGGGTAATTGTAACAATATCAACAATTGGATATGGAGATTATGCACCCAAAACCTTAGCCGGCAGAATCATTGGCACTATACTAATTTTAACCGGTGTAGGCATTCTTACCTCTTATTTTGCATCCATTGCTAAAGTAGCCATTTCAAAAGAAGAACAATTTTTAAATGGCACAAAAATTTTTAATGGGAGTAATCATTATATTATTGTCGGATGGAATGAACGCTCAAAAACGATTATTGAGGAAATTCATGAGAGAAGACATGAACAAGCCATTGTATTAATTGACAATACATTACGACAACATCCCCTTCCACGAACAAATATCCATTTTGTACATGGAAGAGCAACCGTAGATGATGTGTTGCTAAAAGCAAATATAAGAGAAGCCTCTCTGGTCCTCATTACGACTGATTTTAAGCAAAATGAAATGCAGACCGATATGTTTTCTATCTTAACTTTACTTGCCGTAAAAGGTTTAAATCCAAATGTATATTGTCTAGTAGAAATTTTAACCCAAGAACAGAAAGAAAACGCAAGAAGAGCAGGGGCAGATGGATTAGTGGAAACTAATAAGTTTGCTAGTGAATATATATTGCATTTCCTGCTATCGGGAAAAGCGGTTGAAATTCAAGGAGAATGGTTTGGCATTCATATTGCTGAACTGGCTATGCAGCATGAATGGGCACATTTAACGTTTCAGCAATTAAGTAACCTTTTATTAGAGCAGGATATTCTTTTAATTGGCATTATGAGAGGAGGCAAAAGACGACTCAAACCCCCTGCTCACAGCCCCTTACAAGCAAATGATTCTTTATTAATCATGGCAGAAAGTTATTAAGCGTTATAACAATGCCTTTTCTACATCTTGGACAAGGGATTTCCCATAGGAAATATATTTCTCTGGGAAATCTGCGTCTGAATCTTCTGGAGTGGCAAATTGGTTAAAGGAGGCAGAAAAATTACTTATATTTCCTTCATAATCCAAATTCCCTTCATATTGATGCGCTAACAAATAAGGACGCAATAGCTCGACTTTTGCTCCATCACGATCAAGCGTCCCATCCACAGCTTGGAATGGAAGACGCAGAAATTGATAACCCTCTTTATTATCAATTAGATAATCAAAAGAACCGTGGTCGTAATCCCAATTTCCACCGATTACATAACCAAGAGGTTTCAGCTTTTGTTCTAAATCCCATAAGCTAAATGTTTTCCCTTCCAATTTGGACGAAACTTCAATCATGGCTAAAACTCCTTCTAACTATTTTTTTCTTAGTGTAGCCAAATGCCTTTAAAACATGCTCTCAAAGAAAATGAGCGCCTTCAACGGAAGACACTCTCCAAATCACTATAAGCGCAGCTCTAATTCCTCTTTTTTAGCTTCATAACCTGGTTTCCCGAGGAGAGCAAACATATTCAACTTATACGCTTCCACACCTGGCTGATCAAATGGATTAACACCTAAAAGATATCCTCCCATTGCACATGCTTTTTCAAAAAAGTAGACGAGATAACCAAATGTATAGGCATCCATCGCCGGAATCGTTAGTACTACATTCGGAACTCCTCCGTCTGTATGAGCAAGCAATGTTCCCTCAAATGCTTTATTATTTACATAATCAATCGTTTTACCAGCTAAATAGTTCAAACCATCTAAATTAGATTCAAGCGCTTCGATAGTAAGTTCATGCCTCGCTCGTTCTACCTTAATGACTGTTTCAAATAATTGACGACGTCCTTCTTGAATGTATTGTCCTAAAGAATGAAGATCAGTTGAAAAGTTAGCCGCTGCTGGAAAGATTCCTTTTCCATCCTTGCCCTCGCTCTCACCAAATAATTGCTTCCACCATTCAGCAAAATACTGTAAACCTGGTTCATAACTAACGAGCATTTCAATTGTTTTTCCTTTATGATATAAAATATTTCGCACAACTGCGTATTGATAGGCCTGATTTTGATCAAGCTCAGAAGAACTCAGTTCGCTATGAGCTGCTTTTGCTCCTTGCATAACGTCATCAATATTGATTCCACAAACAGCAATAGGTAATAAACCGACTGCCGTTAACACGGAATATCTCCCTCCGATATCATTTGGAATCATAAACGTTTCCAATCCTTCTTCCGTAGCAACTTTCTTCAAAGCCCCCTTTACGGGATCCGTAGTCACAAAAATACGTTGTTTCGCTTCTTTCTTTCCATACTTTCTCTCTAATAAATTACGGAAAATACGGAAGGCAAGCGCAGGCTCTGTTGTCGTTCCAGATTTGGAAATGACATTAATAGAAAAGTCTTTATCTGCTAATACATCTATTAAATCTTGCATATATGTAGAACTAATATTATGGCCGACAAATACAATTTGTGGTGTTTTTCTTTTCCCCGAAGACAATGAGTTATAGAAACTATGCTGCAACATTTCAATCGCAGCACGAGCCCCTAAATACGAGCCGCCAATTCCAATGACAAGTAAAATATCTGAATGACGTTGTATATCAGCAGCTGCCTTTTTAATTCGGGAAAATTCTTCTTGATCATAATCATTAGGTAAATTGAGCCAACCAAGAAATGCATTGCCTTGTCCTGTCATTTCATGCAGAGAATGATGTGCCACTTTTACAGCATCCTGTAAATATGTCATTTCATGTTGTCCAAAAAACGTCAACGCTTTGGAATAATCGAAACGTACATAGGCCATGCTCCTGTTCCTCCTCTTCTCTATATCCATACCCCTTCACTAAAAAGCAGTTGCGTATGTAACGAATTCTGCTAGATATCTTCTTAAAAAAACACCGCAATCACTAACAACCAGCCTTATAAGGAGGCACGTAAAATAGACAGAACATCCTCACGATTCAATACTTTAAATTGACCAAATTCACCATATACCATTGCTTTATCAGCCATTGTTTCTAACTGGGCATCATCGATTCCATAGTCAGCTAAGCGAGTCGGGGCACCTAGACTGCGCCAAAATGCAGACAACGCTGCAACTCCTTCTAATGCCGTTTCTTCATCGGTCTTACCTTCTGGATTCACTCCAAAAACTTGGACGGCGAATCGCTTAAAACGTTCTACATTATCAGGTAATACATGTCTCATCCAATGCGGGAATAGAATGGCTAATCCGCCACCATGCGGGATATCATAAACAGCTGAAACAGCGTGCTCAATATTATGAGTCGCCCAATCTCCACGGTAGCCGACCCCAAGAGAACCATTTAAAGCAAGTGTACCTGCATACAAAATGGTCGCACGGTGATCATAGTCATCTAACTTTTCTAATAATTTAGGAGCTGATTCTATAACCGTCAACAGCAGAGACTCACAAAAACGATCTTGTATCGGGGCATAAGTTGCTGGATGAAAATATTGCTCAAACACATGGCTCATAATATCTACAATCCCATAAACCGTTTGATCTTTCGGAACTGTAAATGTATAAACAGGGTCTAGAATAGAAAACTGTGGATATGTATGAGGACTGCCCCAGCCTACCTTCTCCTTTGTTTCCCAATTTGTAATGACAGAACCAGAATTCATTTCAGAGCCAGTTGCCGCTAATGTTAACACGGTTCCAAATGGCAAAGCACCTTGGACCATTGTTTTTCTAGTAACAATATCCCAAGGGTCTCCTTCATATTTAGCCCCTGCCGCAATGGCTTTTGTACAATCAATTACACTTCCTCCACCAACAGCTAAAATAAACTCGATGCTCTCCTTCTTACAGAGCTCAACACCTTTTCGAACTGTTGATATCCGCGGATTGGGCTCCACTCCGCTCAACTCAAACACTTCCGCATCGATTTGAGTTAACTGAGACAGAACCTCTTCATATACACCGTTCCTCTTAATGCTCCCCCCTCCATACACAAGTAGCACCTTCCGTCCAAAAGAGGAGACTTCTTTCGATAAAGTATTCAATTGACCTTTACCAAAAATAATTTTTGTTGGATTTTTAAAAGTAAAATTTTTCATATTCACACCCCTTTTCACCATTATGACTAAAATTCCAATTAAATACAAAAAATCCGCATAAAAAATTTTAAGTCGTACATATATCGGAAAAGAACAAGCAAAATAGTATAGAAATGATTTTTAAAATAAAAAGGAGGATACACTATGAGTGGTATTCAACGATTAGCACTTGTTTTTACTATTATCGGAGCCATCAATTGGGGACTAATCGGCTTTTTCCAATTTGATTTAGTAGCATCTATATTCGGTGGACAAGATTCTGCATTAGCACGAATTATCTACGGAATAGTAGGGATTGCTGGTTTAATAAATCTTGGACTTCTCTTTAAGCCAAGTACTGAAGTTGCAAGGGACGCTGAAACACGTCCAACCCGCTAAAAAAATGAAGCGAACTAACGGATAATCCGTTCTATACAAAAAAATTTTCATACAAAAGAGGCTGATTATACAGCCTCTTTTGTATGAAAGCCCAGCTAGAATAACTCCAGCACGTTTTTAATTTTCTCGAACGCCCAATCCAGTTCTTCCTTTGTCACAATAAGCGGAGGCGCAAAGCGAATAACTGTATCATGCGTTTCTTTACAAAGAATTCCTTCTTCTTTTAATTTTTCACAGTAAGGACGAGCTGGTTTGTTTAATTCAATGCCAATAAAAAGTCCTCGGCCTCGTAATTCTTTCACCACTGAACTTTTTATTTTCTTTAACTGATTTAAAAAGTATTGCCCGAGTTCCAGCGAGCGCTGAGCTAATTGTTCGTCCACTAACACATCGAGTGCCGCTATAGAAACAGCACATGCAAGCGGATTTCCTCCAAACGTAGACCCATGCGACCCAGGGGTAAATACGCCAAGAATCGATTTATTAGCAGCAACACATGAAATGGGGAGTATTCCCCCTCCAAGTGCTTTCCCTAATATATACACATCTGGAGTAACATCCTCCCAATCACAAGCAAACATCTTTCCCGTTCTTCCTAAACCAGATTGAATTTCATCTGCAATGAATAAAACCTGTTCCTGCTTACAATAAGCATAGGCCTCTTTTAAAAATCCCGGTTGTGGAATACGAATTCCTGCTTCTCCTTGAATTGGTTCAAATAAAAAAGCCGCTGTATGTGGTGTGATGGCGGTTTTTAATGCTGATATATCTCCATAGGGAATAAGTTTAATTCCTGGGAGCATCGGGCCAAATCCTCGTTTGTATTCGTCTTCAGAAGAAAGCGAAACAGCCGCTATCGTTCGACCATGGAAATTACCCATACAAGCAATAATTTCAGCTTGATCAGACTCCACTCCTTTGACATCGTATGCCCAGCGTCGCGCTGCCTTTATAACCGTTTCCACTGCTTCGGCACCTGTATTCATCGGTAATATCATTTCTTTATGGGTGAGCTTAGCTACCTTCTCATACCAAGCTCCCAGCTGATCATGATGGAAAGCGCGAGATGTTAACGTAACTTTGTCCGCTTGTTTTTTTAACGCTGCAATAATCTTCGGATGGCGATGCCCTTGATTAACAGCCGAATAGGCACTTAACATATCTAGATAACGATTCCCCTCAGGGTCTTTCACCCACACTCCTTCAGCTTCAGAAATCACAATTGGTAAAGGATGATAATTATTGGCACCATATTGATTCGTTTTGGAAATCAACTGCGCTGAATCGTCATGAAGAGACATCCTACAAGCCCCCCTTTAATGTAGCTTATTAAACAATATTACTGTTTCATGATTAAAAGACGGCATATTGTGGAATAATTTACTTTTGGAGCCTTCTGAAGAAACTTCCGATTGTTTCGGGATTTAGAACTAAGGTAAGCAAAAAAATTTAATAAATAAGATGATATACCATGACCTATAAAAAATCGGCTGATTCATCATCAGCCGATTTAAAAACATTATTTTTTAATTAAATCTTCACGTTGAGATTGTTCAATCCACTCTTGAAGCTTGTCTTTTAATGTATTGAAACCTTCAGTAGACTCTGTATAGCTAGTTACAGCTGCTTGGCGTTTCTTAGGTGCCGCTTTTCTAGCTGGTGCTGCTGGACGCTCTGGAGCTTCCTCTGTAGCACGGATTGATAAACCAATTTTTCCAGCTTTTTCATCAATTGACAGAATTTTAACTTGTACTTCATCGCCTACTTTTAAGTGTTCGTTAATATCCTTAACAAACCCGTGAGTAACTTCAGAAATGTGAACTAATCCTTGAGTTGATTCATCAAGTGCAACAAACGCACCGTATGCTTGAATTCCTGTAACTTTTCCTGTAACAACTGCACCGATTTCGAATTTTTGTGTCATGGTAACACTCCTATTTACGATATATTTTTTCATCTATTTCACGCAATATAAAACTATATCATATAATTGTAAAATAATCAAAAATCAATGATAGCTCAAACTTATATTTATCCTTATTATTTGCTATAATATAGACTCTTACTTTATATTCTCAAAGGAGTTTTTTACAGAAATGAACAATTCACAAGAGCAATGGACATCTAAGCTCGGCTTTATTCTCGCTGCAGCTGGATCAGCCATCGGGATTGGTGTTATATGGAAATTCCCTTATATGGTTGGAACCAATGGCGGCGGAATCTTTTTTCTGATGTTTATCTTATTCACCCTCATTATTGGTGCACCGATTTTAATTACTGAATTTATTATCGGAAGACGAACACAAAAAGATGCAGTACGAGCTTATAAAGAACTAGCACCAGGAACTCCATGGACGTTAATCGGTTACTGTGGTGTAATTGCTTCGATTATCCTGCTATCATTTTACAGCGTTGTTGGAGGATGGATTCTTTCTTATCTTATCCGTAGTGTAACTAATTCACTTTCAAATTTAACACAACAGCAATACGGAGATTTATTTAACACAATTATTAGTAATCCTTATGAAACCGTTATCGCACAATTGATCTTTATGCTGATTACCATTTGGGTTGTCCAAGGCGGAATTCAACAAGGGATTGAAAAAGCAAGTAAATATATGATGCCTGCGCTATTTATTTTATTTGTAGTACTATTAGTTCGATCCTTAACATTAGACGGAGCCATGGAAGGAGTCCAATTCTTCTTAAAGCCTGACACATCTGTTTTATCTGAGCAAACGGTTCTCCTAGCACTAGGACAAGCTTTTTTCACTTTAAGTATCGGAATTTCAGTTATGGTGACATATGCCTCCTATTTAAATAAAAATGAGGACTTAACAAAATCAGCTTTATCCGTGGTAGGGTTGAATATTTTTATCGCTTTACTGGCGGGGCTGGTTATTTTCCCGGCGGTTTTTGCGCTTGGGTTTGATCCTGCAAGTGGTCCTGGGCTTGTTTTCGTTGTCTTACCAGCTGTTTTTAATGAAATTGCCTTTGGATCAGTATTCATGTTTATCTTCTTCATCTTAATCCTCTTTGCCACACTCACTTCTGCTTTTTCTATTTTAGAAATTGTCGTAGCTGCTATGGTGAAAGGCGATGAAGCAAAACGAAAAAAATCATCATGGACTGCTGGTATTCTTGTATTTATTATTGGAATTCCAAGTGCACTTTCTTTTGGTATTTTAAGTCATATTACCTTATTTAATAAATCTATTTTTGATATGGCTGACTTCCTTGTCAGCAATATCGCCTTACCAGTAGGGGCCCTATTTATTTCTCTATTTGTTGGCTTCCAACTAAAAAAACTACACGTTGAAGAAGAATTCCTATCTGGTTCTTCGTATGGAAAGAAAATCTTTAAAGTATGGTATTTTTTAATTCGTTACATCGCTCCGATTGCCATTGCAATCGTTCTGTTAAGCTCCATTGGGTTCATTTAACAGATTTCGATGTTAATAAAAGGCTACCCTAAAAATAGGCAGTATAAAACAATGATAAAAGATTATAGATAAAACCGATTATTTTTGTATAGATGCCTCTGTTATCGGATGTTATTGAAATTTGGCTCATTCCCGCATACTGTGGAATGAGCCAAATTTCATTTAATAGACACTATTACGTAACACAATGACCATAAGAAACATGTTACACTCCATATAAATAACTATTTCTTGAAAAAGGGAGAGGTGCACTATGTCCGATATCGCTCGAAACATTCGACTATATAGAGAACAGAAAAATTTATCCCAACAAGAATTAGCCGTCAAAATGCGGGTAGGTACCAAAAAAATCGAATTATATGAGTCAGGTGAATTGACTCCGGATACAGAAACGATGTTAAGACTATGTACCGTGCTTGATTTACCTGCGTCAGAAATTTTAGAGAAAGAATATCATAGCAATAAAAAAACGACTTTGGATAATGAAATTGCAACGCTAATTGAAGAAATGGGAATGGAAAAAGCATTATTTCTGTTACGCTCTTTTAAAGAAATTAGTGAGGCCGATATATTGAAGATGTTAAATGTTTCAAAAAGGTGAATAATGTGTATAATATTTAAATAACTTGGGAAGAATAAGGAATAACTTTCTATGATTACTCATCTAGAATAGCTCTTTCTTTCGATATCCCCCTATGGAAAAGGGTCGAATTTTTTGAAATTCGACCCTTTCTTTTTGCTATATTAGATTGGTAAAGCGCTTATCCTTACCAGCTTAATTAAATCTCTCCATGAATCGAGAAATTCGCTTAATCGCTTCTTGAAGCTGTTCCATTGAAGAGGCATACGAACAACGAATATGTCCTTCACCGCTTTCTCCAAACACATCTCCAGGAACAACCGCAACTTTCTCTTCTAATAAAAGCCGTTCGGCAAATTCCTGAGAAGATAGACCGGTTTTTCTAATAGATGGGAAGGCATAGAAAGCTCCACCTGGCTTATGACAGTCTAAGCCAATTTCATTAAACGATTTTACAATATAGTTTCGTCTTCTACGATAACTGCTTCTCATATCTTCCACATCGGACATCCCATGTTGTAAGGCTTCTAACGCTGCATATTGTGCCATTGTTGGTGCACACATAATCGCATACTGATGAACTTTCAACATCGCTTGGCTAATTTCCTTAGGCGCACATACAAATCCTAAACGCCATCCTGTCATTGCAAAGGCTTTAGAAAATCCATTCAATAAAATTGTCCGCTCTAGTATGCCATCAATAGCTGCAAAAGACGTATATCCTTCATCATAGACAAGCTCCGCATAAATTTCATCCGAAATGACTAATAAATCATGTTTAATCACAACTTCAGCAATCGCTTCAAGGTCCGATTTCCCCAGTTGTGTACCAGTTGGGTTATTCGGTGAACAAATAAAGAGAGCCTTTGTTTTTGGTGTAATGAGTTCTTCAATTTGTTCAGCTTTAATTTTGAAATCATTCTCCGGTAAAGCTTGAACAGTTACCGGCACTCCGCCTGCCATTGTAACGATTGGCGCATAAGCCACAAAGCACGGCTCAACTACAATAATTTCTTCCCCAGGGTTTAAAATCGTTCGCAAAGCAATATCAATCCCTTGACTCGCTCCAACTGTTACAATAATTTCTTCCTCTGGATCATAAGAAACATGAAAGCGTGATTTCATATAATGAGCAATCTCTTCTCTTAACTCAAGCATACCGGCATTCGCTGTATAAGATGTATGCCCCATTTCTAATGAATTGATGGCCGCTTCCCTTGCTGACCAGGATGTCACAAAATCCGGCTCACCTACACCTAGAGATACAACACCCTCCATATTAGCTGCTAAGTCAAAGAATTTACGAATACCTGATGGTTTAAGCTCTTGAACAGTTTTAGAAATATAACTTGTTTTAATCACGGTGACACCACAATTCTTTTATCTTTTTCAGTTGGCTCGAAAATCGTGCCATCATGTTTATACTTTTTCAAAATAAAATGAGTAGTCGTTGAAATAACTGAATCTAATGTCGATAATTTGTCAGAAACAAATTGTGCAACTTCGTTCATAGAACGGCCTTCAATAATAACTGATAAATCGTAGGCACCTGACATTAAATAAACAGATTCTACTTCTTTAAAACGGTATATTCTTTGAGCCACTTCATCGAAACCAACTCCACGCTTAGGTGTTACCTTTACATCAATCATCGCCGTAACGCCATGATATTCATCCACTTTCGCCCAGTTAATAAGTGTCGCATAGCGAACGATGATACGCATATCTTCAAGTTTTTGTAATGTAGCTTGAATATCTTCTTCTGATAAATCCGTCATTTTAGCCAAGTCTGCTGTCTCGATTCGGCTATTAGTTTCAATAATTCGTAGTAGTTCCAATTCTTGACCATTCAAGTGCATTGGAAACCCTCCTTTGACATTCAAAGTGATGGTTAAGCTGGCAGAATACCTTTTAGGTTCTTTCCTCATATTAGACCTATAAGGGGTAATATACGACAATAAAAAGAAATTTAACACAAGGATGTTCTGTCAGGATAAACTGTTCATATTATACCAAAGTTCATATCAAATCTGTTATATAAAATATTCTTTTTTCCGCCTATTTTTATGGATTCTGTTCTGTAACAGGGGAATTTTGAAAGTACTAGCAAGGAGGGGTTTATATGGCAATAAAAGGAATAGAAACAGTCGGAAATATAGATATTTATTTTGAACAATACAGAAGTAACTCATCCCATCAAACGATTATATTACTGCACGGTTTCTTATCATCGAGCTTTAGCTATCGTAAGCTAATTCCTTATTTAACATCCGACTTTAATATCATTACCGTCGATTTACCTCCATTTGGACAAAGCGGGAAAACATATCGTTATACATATTCGTTTGAAAACATCGCACGCTCAATCATTGAATTAATAGAGGCAAAAGGGCTGCAATCTATTTGCCTCATTGGTCATTCGATGGGGGGGCAAATTGCGCTGCAGCTCGCAAACATTCGTCCTGACCTCGTGCAGCGAATCGTCCTTCTATGCAGTTCCGGCTACTTGCCCAGCTTTCCACGTAAAATGAAGGCGCTCAGTTACTTACCGTTTTTTTCACTAGGTGTTCGGCATTACCTTGCTAAATCTGGCCTCGAAAAAAACCTCAAAAAGGTCGTGTACAATCAAGAGCTTATTGATGATGCGATGCGACAAGGGTATCTGCAACCATTTACAGAGGGGAGACAAATTTTTCGTGCTTTAGGCCGAATGGTACGCGATAAGAGGGTAGATCTATTAAAAGAAGATTTACAAAAAATACATACACCATGCTTGCTCATCTGGGGACGTGAGGATAAAGTAGTTCCACTTAAGATTGGAAAACGGCTAGCCTCAGATTTACCCAATGCTAATCTTGTCATCCTAAATGATACGGGGCATCTCTTACCAGAAGAAAAACCAGCAGAAGTCACCTCGTATATTAAAAACTTCTTTATAGAAAAAAGCTGATTCTATCGGCAGAATCAGCTTTTTTCTATAAAGTACAATTTGTATTAGTTCGAATCATAATCAGCTTCTCAGCAACAGCTAAGCATGCTTGAAAATCAAGAGATTTATCAAATGAAAATTCATAAATTTCTTTTAACCTTCTGGCTAAGCTTTGAACATCTTCAATATCTGAAACAGCAAGAACAGCATCTGCTATTTCTGGTTCATAGTTTTCACTACCTAATCCAAACGGGTCCCATTCCTGTAGAACACGAACAAGAGACAAAGTCATTTGTTGTCCATCCATTTTATTATCACCTGCTCCATTTTCTTTGCTAACATAGTATCATACAATTTTACTTTTAGCTCTGTTACATGACGATATTACGTTTTGATTAATAATAGGATGTAGTCTATCCTTGATATTTAGAAATCAGGCTCTGTTAAAAAAATTAAAGGCGGTGGATGTTTTGAACTCCTCTATTTTTGATGAATCATTAAACAGAAAAAATACTTCATCCTTAAAATGGGATGCTCTCCAAACCATATATGGCATAGAGGACTTACTTCCAATGTGGGTAGCGGACATGGATTTTCCTGCACCTCCATTTGTTCAAGAAGCATTAATCGAGAGAATCAAGCACCCGGTGTTCGGCTATACAATTGCGCCTCCCTCCGTATACAGCCACATTACTGATTGGGTGCAAACAAGACATAGCTGGGAGATTACCAAAGATCAAATCACGTTCAGTCCAGGTGTTGTAAGCTCCATTGGTACAGCGATTCAAGCATTGACTAAGCCGAACGATCGCATTCTCATTCAATCACCGGTTTACATGCCCTTTTTTGAAATGGTTAAACGAAATGGACGAGAAGTTGTCCTAAACGAACTACAGCTAGTAGATAACCGCTATACAATTGATTTTACAGACTTCGAAGAAAAAATAAAAAACGATGTAAAGCTTTTTCTATTATGTAGTCCACATAATCCAGGAGGCCGCGTTTGGACAAAAGCTGAACTACAAAAAATGAGCGAACTTTGCCTTCAATATAATGTGACAATTGTGAGCGATGAAATCCATGCTGATTTGACTCATTCATCCTACCAGCATGTGCCTACCGCTTCACTAAATCCAGCTGTTGCAGACAACACCATTACATTTATGGCGCCAAGCAAAACGTTTAATTTAGCTGGCCTGCAAGCTTCTTACATAATTACAAACAATAAAAAGTTACAGCTAGCATTTAAGCGTGTACAGGAAGCGCAAGGATTTCATGGTTTAAACACCTTCGCCTTAACAGCAATGGATGCCGCTTACCGCGAAGGTGGACAATGGTTAGATGAGCTCCTAGCCTACATAGAAGCGAATATACAAATAGCCGAATCATTCATCGCAAATGAAATTCCAACGCTTTCTTGCATGCATCCTGAAGCTTCTTATCTACTTTGGATAGATTGTCGGGGTTTAGGATTAACTGATCAACAAATTCAAGATGCTCTTCTCCAAAAAGGAAAACTCGCTCTCGAACCTGGAAAGAAATATGGACCTGGCGGCGAAGGATTCGTACGTATGAATGTCGGATGCCCACGCTCTGTTTTATTAGACGGATTAAATCGGTTAAAGCTGGCATTTACTAACTAAAGACAACCTAAACAACCTGTTTCTCTATTTCTAGAAGAAGGCAGATTGTTTAGGTTTTTTTAACGTAAAATATGTTTCGCTTTTGCTTCTTTCAGCCAATTTGGAAACTCATTTAATAATTGGTCATATAATTGTTCATCTGAAACTGTCTCAATGTCGTCGAAGTGGAAAAAGTTTGCGTTATCAACAACACGCCCTTCCATTGTGTCAAGCTTTTTTAACACATCAAAATTGGAATTACCTATTCCGATAAACTGCCAAAAAATCGGTTTGTCCGAAGAAGACATAATATACTTTTTAATACCTGGTTTACAGCCGCCATCATTAATAAATACAAGGAATGCAGGAGAACTACTAGGTTCTTCTTTTAAATATTTTTGAAGCACGTCTTTCATAACTTGCGGTTCATCATTACGACCAAACTTATGAATAGAATCGTCATTTAAAATCTTTTGATTCACATAATCGGCGAAGTCTTTTTCTGTTACAGAAGGTAGACGCGAAAACTCATTATCATATACCCAAACATCTAATGTTCCGTCATCGTCAAAAAGGGAAGCTACAGCTAATATTCGCTCAACTACTTTTTGAACCGTTCCTTCACGATAAAGCTTTCTCATAGAGCCGCTAATATCTAACACAACCCCAACTCTCGCAACAACTTTAGTTAGTTCTTTCTTCTCTAACACAACACGAACTTTGTTTTTCATTAATGAAACAGTATTCATCTAATATCCTCCTCTACCACTTTCATTATAATTTTACATATATAACCTAACTCAAACCACAAAAAGGACTCCCATCGACATAAGGAGTCCTTTTTGTGAATTACTTTCTGTTACTCTACATATGGATTTTTCTCATATTGCGGCAAATCCCCAAATGGTGTTATCATTCCCGCTTCATCCAATTCTTGCTCTAATTGCTCATGCTGCGCATTTGGATAAATCGTAATATTTTTCCCTGTTATATCAACCGCAGCGAAGTTCTCATAGTCTTCCACATAACCAATATTTTCATCTGATTCCACATACGTATCTTCATAATCGGCTGGCAGACGAATAAAATCTGACGGACTTTCTGATGTTCCGTAGCTAGCTACTTCCTGCCATGTATCCTCCGCATCGTAGGCAACGGATTCGTGTCGATCGTCAAAAATGACTTCTTAATAAATCAAATTCTTGACGCAACAACGGTTCTACTTCTTGCTTCATTTGCTCCAATTGGTGTTTGAACTTGTTGAGTTGATTCGGCTGCATACTAAAAAACACCCTTTCTGAGTCAGTCTCCTTTAGTATTTGTAACCATACTTTTTTCAACTAAGGCAGTTAGTTTCTTCCGCTGTTTAGGGGAAAGGTGTATGAAACCGTGGTTTCACATGACTGAGCCAAAAAATCATATTATCAGCAACATTCATGAACACAGCCTATGAAAAAGTATCGTTCTTCGCTGAGTTTTGTTGCTGTGCAATACGCTCTTCAAGTTGCTTTGTTTTCAGCTCTTCTTTTTTGGAATAACGAATAATGAATCGCATTGTAAAAATTGCAGCTAACAAAAAGATCGCACAAGAAATCGCGGCTGGGATATACTCTGATTTATCATCTGGAAAGTAAAGAAACAAACCAATTACTACGTGCTTCATCTTGTTCATCCTTTCTACGTCCCAAGATATATACTCATTATAACAACACCCATAAAATTCCACCATTTTACACTCATGATGAATTAGCGAGATTTTTAATTTCAACCAAAAAGGGCTGCGCCAAAGCAGAAGCTTTGATGCAGCCCTTTTTTCACCTTATAAAATTGTAATTTTTTTAATCACAACATCTTCTGCCGGTTTGTCACCGTATGTTGTTTCCACATTTGTGATAGCATCTACAACATCCATGCCTTCAATAACTTGTCCAAAAACAGTATGTTTGTGGTCTAACCATGGTGTACCGCCTTGTTCCATGTATGCTTTAATCATTTCTTCTGGGTACCCTGCTTGCTTCATTTGCTCTCCCATACGTACATCTACATGTGGAGCTTGTACAATAAAGAATTGGCTTCCGTTTGTACCAGGGCCTGCATTTGCCATAGAAAGCGCACCGCGAATATTGAATGCATTCATAGCGAATTCATCTTCAAAAGGAGCACCCCAAATACTTTCTCCACCCATACCAGTACCAGTTGGATCTCCACCTTGAATCATAAAATCTTTAATAACACGGTGGAAAATAATCCCTTCATAGTAGCCGTTTTCAGCATGCGTTAAGAAGTTTTCAACTGCTTTTGGAGCTATTTCCGGGAACAATTTAATTTTGATATCCCCAAGTGTTGTTTGCATCAACACTGCTTTTTCATTTGCTTGCACTTCTGTTGTTAATTGTGGAAAGTTTGTCATTCCTTATTCCCTACTTTCAATAATAGTGTTAAAAAATACTATCCATTTTAACCTTCATTTGTACACTTTACACGATTTTTCTAAAAAAAGCATCTGAAAAGAAGTGTAAAACCTCTCATTCAATCCGATGTTAAAAATGCTCTGAATCAAGTATGATAAAAGGAGTAGAAATAGAAAGGTGGAAAGCGCATGCCAGTAGTTGAAGTAAAAATTGGAGAAATTGTAACAGCCATTAATAAAACAGGAAAATATATCGGAGAAGTCACTGAGGATCGCGGAAATGCCTATCTCGTCCGCATTTTAGCTGTTTTAAAACATCCGATGCAGGGTGATCTGCACAATCCAAGACAAACAGAAGTGGCCATGTTCCATCAACGTCGTGCTCTTGCTTATCGAGAACAAACGAATGTCCCTAAAAACATGGTCAAACCATATGAAGGGGAAATCCCAGATTACCAAGCCTCATTACGAGAAGCTGTAACAACGATGAAAGAAGCTCTCACTAAAGAGGAGACAGACTTTAACAAACTTAGCCTACAGCAACTTGAAGAGCTAGAAGCAGATTATTTTAAATAATGTGATAAAAAGCCAAATCAATAATCGTTGATTTGGCTTTTTATAACGCTAAATGATTTAATACTTTAGATAGATCAATACGATCTCCAATCGTTGTTGGCTCATGTTTCTTCATATAACTTTTATCCTTTTCAATCAATTTAAAAATATTATACGTCGTTAAAGCATCATCAAGTGCACGGTGATGTTTGCCTGTCCCTTCTTTTCCGTAAGCCTGTACAGCTTTCCACAAACCAGTTTGGTTTTGATCACCGAAGAACCGCTTGTACTCCATACATAAGTCAACTTGTTTCCCCTTAAATGGAAACTCTACTCCTGCCTTTTGACAATTTTGTTTCAACACTTTCATATCCATATTTCCCCACGTAACGACTGTCGTCATTGGATAATCCGCTTCCATTTTCTTGAACAAATCGACTAACTCCGTAAAAGGCATACCGCTTTCAACTTGCCTTTGCTGAACACTCAAAAATTTCTTGCACCGATCCGTTAACGTTTTAAACTTACTTGGAGCAACAAATGAAGAAAACTGCTCTTTAATGGAATCATTTACAACGGATACGAAACCAACTTCAATGATTTCCGGATAAAATCCAACAGGATTCCCTCTCCCTTCTGGCATCGTAAATTCAAAGTCAATAAAGACATAGTGCTGTTTCTCCATACTTCTCCCCCCTTTATCATGATTTTACCAAATATTATAGCAGAACAATTTAAAACTTTTCAGTAAATTCCTGCAATTCACAAATAATTTTCTGTAAATTTTTTCAACATTTTTTCCCATTTTTCATGTATACTTTAGCTATACATGGTAATTCCCACAAAAATACCATATTAAAACTATATTAGTTAGGAAGTTGGACTATGCGCAAGTTTCTTGGCTCTCTCTTTATCCTTTCCCTTATCCCTCTTGTAACAGGATTAATCTTTTTA
Source organism: Peribacillus asahii (assembly GCF_003570725.1). GTDB lineage: Bacteria > Bacillota > Bacilli > Bacillales > DSM-1321 > Peribacillus > Peribacillus asahii. The sequence goes on along the minus strand of NZ_QWVS01000018.1, from coordinate 56,807 downwards.
GCTTCTCAAGAGTGGAACAAGGCTGAAAGCGTTCAAAAAGTACTCGATGATAACATTTCTATCGATACGATTCAGTTAGAAGAAACAAGTTATATGACAGACAACCAAGGCAAGGTTATTAGTGAAATATCGTTAGAAAAAAATCGGGTAAATCTAAGTGACGAAGAAATTCCCACGTTTTTAAAGGATTTATTTGTCACTATAGAAGATCGACAATTTTATCATCATGAAGGCATTGATGCTGTAGCTATTGGCCGTGCAGTTGTTGCAAATAGTCAGAGCACCTCCATTGAACAAGGCGCAAGTACGATTACCCAGCAGCTCGCTCGAAATGTGTATTTGACACATGAAAGAACATACGACCGAAAAATCACTGAGCTGCTCTACGCCTATCAAATGGAACGATTGTTTTCGAAAGAAGAGATTCTAGACTTGTACATCAATGCAATTTACTTTAACAACGGCACATATGGCATTGAAGCCGCTTCTCAATTTTATTTCAATACACCTGCTAAGAAGCTATCAAAAGCCCAATTAGCCTTTTTAGCAGCGATTCCGAATAACCCGGAGCGCTATAATCCGCTCAAGCATTTTGAAGCAACGAAAAATCGACAAGAGCGTATTTTACGACAAATGGTTGAAGCAGAATTTTTATCTGAGAAACAGTACAAAAAGCTTGTTCAAGAAAAAATCACCTTAAACGTTCGTACAAAAGTGGATAACTATCCAGACTATGTGACGTATGTGCACCATGAACTAAAGCAATTAGTAGCTGCTCGAGAAGGATTGACAGCAAGGCTTGCTAGCAAAGACCAAACTGTACGTAAACAAGCAGAAAAACAGCTACAAACTAAAGTTACAAAACTATTAAACTCTGGAGTAACTATCCATACAGCTCTTGATCCACACTTGCAAACAACGGCCAAGCAAGCGCTAAATAACGGAATTGCTTACGGTGATATTGAAGGAGCTGCCGTCGTTATACAACATCATACGCAGGAGCTTGTCTCTTTGATTGGGGGAAAGAATTATAAAAAAAATTCTTTCAATCGCGCTTATCAAAGCTACCGTCAACCAGGCTCTGCTATTAAACCTTTACTCGTTTATGCACCGTATATCGAAAAAACCGGCGCCTCTGTATACTCCCAAGTAAGTGGGGCTAATTATTGTAAAAACGGCTATTGTCCACAAAACTATGGAGGAGCAACCTATGGCATGGTTCCTTTAAAAACGGCATTGGCTCGTTCTTATAATACACCAGCTGTTCGTCTCCTTGATGCAACAGGCATTGAGACAAGCTTCGAATATCTAGACGCATTTCAATTTGAACAAGTGAGCGAGCAAGATCATCGCTTACCAGCCGCTGTTGGTGGCTTCACCTATGGAATGAGCCCACTCGAATTAACTCGCGCCTTTACATCCTTTTATGACGGCAGCTATCAGCCTGCTCGGGCTATTGTTAAAGTAACAGACCCCGAAGGAAAAACTCTTTATAAATGGAAAGATAAACAAAAGCAAGTCTGGAGCCCAGCAACTGTCGCAAAAATGCGTGAACTATTACATGAAGTAACTGTTAGAGGTACAGCAAAAGCAGCTTATTTTCCAACAGGTTATATCGGCGGCAAAACAGGAACAACAAACGGCGTAAAAGATATATGGTTTGTTGGTTTAACAGACAGCTATACGACAGGTGTTTGGGTTGGTCGAGATAAACCTTCCAGTATTGAATCGATTTACCACTCCTCACCACATGTTCGTATTTGGCGTAATATTAGCCAACAAGCAGAAGCAAGATAGCCTGTCCAATTTCGGACAGGCTATCTTTATTTGAACCTTTTAAATAGGTAAACTATTAATTATGCTGTTATAAAGTTTTAATACAGAGTACGCGACAACTAATAAAAAGATCGACCATATGAAAATATGAAAGAAGATTAAACCAATTAATCCTAACAAACTTAAGTTTGTTGAAACTTTATACACAAAATAAATGAAAGCCGCGACATTTGTTAAGAGAAAAATGACGAGCAGCCCCATAATTGACTGAGTACTTACTAAAGACACTGTAGCACCAACTACATAAATAATCGTCCCCATTCGAATACTCTTTAAGCCCGTTCCCTCCGAATCCTTCGAAAAAAGCAGCAAAGACATTTCAACCATCGTATCCAAAATTAGCTTTAACGCCGAAAACAGCATGAAGAAAACAAGAAACATTACAACTAATAAAGCTATTTTAATACCTGTTTCCGAAAAAAATTCCAACATTCCTTGATAAAGCCCTAAACTATCAAATAAATCTAACAACCTTATTTCAGAATAAAGCCCAAACGATAAACTAAATAATACAACCGTAATAAACGGAAAATAACCGAAAAAATATGTATTCTTCATGCCCAATCCTCCAGAAAAAACAATGTGTCCCCCTTACCAAACACACTGGTTTTTATTTATCAACAGTTTTATCCACATTCTGTCCACAGTTTAAAAAGTCACTGTGACACAACTGCCAATGTGCAGCGAGAAACGCAAATAAGTTTGTCTTGTTCATCGCGAATCTTCACATCCCAAACCATTGTTTTACGGCCGCGGTGAAGAATGGTTCCTTCCGCAATGACCTTGCCTGAACGTTTTCCTTTTATATGATTAGCATTGATTTCTAGACCGACTACGGCTTCTTTTGTTTGATCCACCAGATGAAAGCCCCCTACGCTCGCTACCGTTTCCGCAAGAGCGACAGATGCGCCTCCGTGCAATAATCCAAACGGCTGCCTTGTTCTTTCATCGACTGGCATTGTCGCAATTACTTTCCCCTCAGTTAACTCTTTAATTTCAATCCCTAATGAATTCATTAAAGTTCCTTCTACATTTCTTTCCATTTTCTACACCTCATTTTCTTTTTATTCCTTAATTGTACATATAATCCCATAAACTTACAAAATATAAAAAAAGAAAATACAAAAAAACTGATGCTGCAGTTCACAAACCTCAGCATCAGTTTTCTTATTGCGCTAAAATATCCTTTAATTCCGACCAATCCTTTAATCTCGGAACTTTTACCTTTTGATTGTATGGATTGTCTTTTGCATAAACCTTTGTTGGAATCTCTAATAATGTTTCTAGCACTGCTGGCTTATCATCAAAATAGTAATCTAATTGTAAGTCCAGAATGATTTCTATCTTTTCCTGATCCTTCATTCCACAATAAAAATGGTCCTCTCGAAAAGGAAAGCCATGTTTAATTAACCACTGTTTCGTGCGTTCACTATGTTCTTTCTTTCTTGCCGTAATATAAAAAATCTCATGTCCCTCACGGTCGAGCTCTTGTAACATATCTAGTGCCCCTTCAAAAATTGGACATCCTGAATAGTAAATTTCATCCGCTAGACTATTCCACAGCTTGCCGCCCTCTTCTCCGGTCAAACCAAACACTTTGTGAATCTCTAATGTGTTAATTGTTTGCAACACATCTAAGCTTACATTTTGATTCAATTTCTGATTATATAATTGAAACGCATATCCTCGTAAATCAATAAGCGTATCATCAATATCAAAGCCAAATTTCACACTATTCCCCCTAAGCTAACACCACAAATTGCGAAGCAAAAGACTCTTCCTTCTCAATTTGTATCGCTTGTAATTTTGCTACTTCTTCTTTCCGTATTGTAGCACAATTAAGTAAATCCAGCTCCGCAATATAGTCTTTATTGATTAATTCTGCTAATACATCCGCATCCTTCATAGCACTATTTAAACCAAAAGCACCAGTCGGAGTCATCGTATGTGCAGCATCCCCAATCAATGCAACACCATGTTTCCCCCACATTTCAGAGGAACTGCTATATACATCTAATAAAACAAAGTCTTCCCATGAACGAATATTCTGCAAAACAGAATCTTTAAGCACTGGGAAAGCTTGCACAAGTTGGTCAATGAATGGTTGAAACGGCTGCTTCCGCAACTGTGGATAGGAGCCTTGTTCGATATTCCAGCCAATTTGGATAAATCCTAAAGCTTGTGTAAATAAAGATAACTGCTTTCCGTTAATAAGCGCCATTTTAATAGCAGGCTCCCAACCGATTGGTGCCGGAATTCTCGCCCAAAGCAAATCATAGCCATGCTTTCGAACCGTTACATCAATATCAGCTTTTTTCCGTACTGTTGAATATCGTCCATCCGCTCCAATAATGAGTTTACTTCTTACAACAATCTCTTTGCCATCTTTTATCGCTTTAACTCCATTATAACGTCCCGTTTCATCTTCTAATAACTCAGTTACTTTTGTATTCATCAATAAAGTGAAGGAATCATATTTCTGTGATTCTTTTACTAATACTTTTAATAAATGAGCTTGAGGCACATGAATACCTAAATGGCCAACTTTTGAGTCTGGAAGGATTTTTTTCACCAATTGACCATCCTGCCAATATTCCAATTGCTTCATGTGTAATAATCCTAATTCCTCAACAGCCGAGAATAAACCGTATTTCTTTAAAATCGCTTCCCCTTCTTCATTTAAATGCTCGCCACGAAACGCCTTCCCCATCCCGGCATAACGTTCAATCAAAATAACAGAAACATTTTTCTTCGCTAATAAATAAGCAAGTAAAGCGCCACCTGGACCAGCACCGACAATACATACATCACTGCGATACATCATCTATCTATTCTCACCTTGATTCGGATAAGCGGTAATACGCAGGTCCTCACCGAATGTATCAACTTTATCAAAAGTTACATTCCATGCCTCATCCATACTATCTACATCCAGTCCGGTAAATGGCGTTAACGAATTTCGACCTCCAAGTAACTTCGGAGCAATATAAATAAAATATTTATCAATCAAACCAGCTCTTAAAAATGAAGCATTTACTTCTCCGCCACCTTCGACTAAAAGTTCCGTAATGCCTTTTTTATAGAGCTCAGCAAGCATAGCTTCTAAATCCAGTCCCGATTCTGTTTTAGCAACGAAAATAAACTCCACACCTTTTGCCTGCAGTGCCTCAAGCTTTGTTCGATCAGCTGTATCCGTTGTTACAATGATAGTCTTCGCTTCATGTGTATGAACTACAGCTGCATCAAGCGGTGTACGCAATTCACTATCTAAAATAACACGCACCGGATTCCTACCGCCGCCTTCAGGAAGACGAGTCGTCAAAGATGGATTATCAGCCAACACCGTACCCACTCCAACTAAGATGCCATCTACTTCATTGCGAAGCTGATGAACGGCATGGCGGGCTTGTTCACCTGTAATCCATTTAGAATGCCCCGTATGTGTCGCTAACTTCCCGTCTAATGTCATTGCAAATTTAGAAATAACAAATGGACGATTTTTAAGCATATTGTGAATAAATACTTCATTCAAACGTTTTGCTTCTTGTTCTAACACACCGACTTCGACTTCAATTCCGGCATTTCGTAACAATTCAATTCCTCGTCCAGCCACTTCTGGATTCGGATCTTGCATAGCAACTACAACGCGGCTCACACCCGATTCTTTTACAAGATTCGCACAAGGAGGGGTTTTACCATAATGTGAGCAAGGCTCTAATGTGACATACAAAGTTGCACCTTTCGCATAATCCCCTGCCATTCGAAACGCATGAACCTCCGCATGCGGCTCACCTGCTTTTCGATGGATACCTGTCCCGGCAATAACACCATCTTTCACAATAATGGCTCCAACAAGCGGATTTGGATGAGTTTTCCCTCTCGCACTCTTGGCTAAATCTAGTGCCAGCTGCATATAATACTGATCTGTATTCATCTAATTCCGCACTCCTTATCCTATCAAAGTAGAATTCTCCTGACGCATATGCCCTGATTTCTGAACCTTCGTATCTAAATAGAAACGATTGTATTCTGTTAATCCGCCCCATAGCGGGATATGGTGATTAGCTGTTAATCCGTGCTCTTGCAAAGCAGCAAGCTTTTTCGGATTATTTGTAATAAGCGTAACAGGCTTTTCTCTTAATATCTCTAACACGCGAATCGCCTCTTCATATGAGCGCGTATCATCTTCAAATCCAAGTGCATGATTCGCTTCAACCGTATCGTATCCTTCTTGTTGTAAAAGGTAAGCAAATGATTTAGAAAACAAACCAATTCCTCGTCCTTCATGGTCAGCTAAGTAAAAAATAGCTCCACAGCCGTGCTCTGCAATCATTTTCATCGATTGATGAAGCTGATAGCCGCAATCACAACGCTGACTGCCAAAAATATCACCTGTATGACAAATGCTGTGCATTCGAATCAAAGCATCATCCGAGTTGGCAAAGTCACCATATACAAGAACTGACGACTGCTGTCCAAAGGCTAAGTTCGCAGTTGCAAGTGAATCAAGAACAGCTTCTTTTGTGTTAACACCAGCCTCTAATGAATGCCATGTATACCACTGAAAAGTAACTTCCAAATCTTGCTGTTGAATCGGCAATCGAACTGGACCCACTAGACACAAGTCTGCTTTTCCAGGTGTTTGAATCATCTGCATCTTATCTATTAAAAGTTCTTTCGTTTCTTTTGTTATTTTCATAGTATAATCACCTATTTTATATTTTGGAATTCGTTCACTTACTTACTTTATGTAAGTAAGTATATAACTATAAACTATACACGTCAAATGCAATATGTGCTAGATAACCACTTTACATATCCTGATAAATGGATAGAGAATCCAAGCACCTTACAAGCATAATCGCTTCTTTCTATACATATTGTAAATAAAAATCGGTACGAAAGGAGAACAACTTATTGGAAGAACTTCCACGTCTTCATCATGCTTCTTTAATTCCAGTGACTTATGACCATCTATATCGAACAACAACTCCCGCTCAGCTACGCCCCTTACCGACTGCGAATCCCGATTTATTAATAAAATCAGCTAAATTATCCCAAATTTTACTACAAGATGCTAAAAAAGTCATTGATATGCTCGCTAGCTCTAAACCATTTGCTGAGGGACTTATGAATGCCGCTCAGCAATCTAAGAAATCAGTTGTCACCAATATGATTCAAAAAACAGGTGTTCATACCGTCCCTGACATTAATTATAATCCAGAAGGCATTCGCTTGGATTTTTACCCCAAATCAGGTGAAGATTACTGCCATATTATTATAAACCTAAAATGGATGCATCTTTAAATTGATATTGATCGACACATTTATTTCTAATTGTATATGGAAACGAAGTATAAATCGAATCTCTACACTCAAAAAAAGAAACCGAAGCTCGACGAGAACTTCGGTTTCAATTAATTATTCTCTGCCTCAAATCGCTCAACGAGTAATGCTAATGTACGTGTCATTACTCCTGTTGCGCCTGCTGGTCCTAAGTCATTTGAACTGATTGTTATAGATGTCCCAGCAATATCCAAGTGGACCCATGGTGTTTCTTCAGCAAATTCACCAATGAATGCACCGCCCATAATAGCATGACCTGCTCCACCCGGAGAATTATTCAAGTCAGCAATTCTACTATTGCGCACGCGCTCTTTATCTTTTTCTGTAATAGGCAGTCGCCACATTGGTTCTCCAGCTTCATAAGATGCTTGCAGTACTTGTTCAAAAAAAGCCTCATGATTCGTCATCGAACCTGTCATATCATTCCCCAATGCCGTAATCACGCCCCCTGTTAATGTGGCTACATCGACTAAATACTCAGCTCCATGATGCTTCGCATACGTAACAGCATCCGCTAGCACAAGCCGTCCTTCTGCATCCGTATTTAATACTTCAATCGTTTTTCCGTTCATTGAAGTAATTACATCATCCGGTTTAAACGCTTCCCCGCTAATCATATTATCTGTTGATGGAATAACAGCCACAACATTTTGTTCAGGCCCTAGCTCACCGATAATCTCCATTGCACCTAGTACAGCTGCCGCACCGCCCATATCTGTTTTCATTCCAACAATACCTGTTTTTGTTTTTAACGAATAACCGCCCGTATCAAACGTAATGCCCTTTCCAACTAACCCAATTACATCTTTCCAATCTTCTTTTCCTTGATACTTTAACACAATCATCTTTGGCGGCTCATTCGACCCTTGATTTACAGCTAAAAGCGCCCCCATACCTAATTTAAGCATATCTTCCTTCTCAAGAATTTCCACTTCAAAATTATAACGATCAGCTAATTGTATAGCATAATCAGCTAAGTCTGTTGATGTTAGTAAATTTCCTGGTGTATTCACAAGCGTACGCGCTGAATTCGTCGCTTTCCCAAATACTCGCCCAACATGTAAAGAGGCACCAATTTCATCCTTATCCCCTTCACTGTATATAGTAAACGATTTGACAGACTTCTCTACTTGATTCGACTTTTGCTTGTAACCATTGAATTTATAGGTCGCAAGCATAAAAGCTTCTGCAAAAGCGTGCGCTGCATCTAACCCATCTACTTTCTCTGTCGTAAACGTATCTAAAGCAACAGAGAGTGAGGTCGCCCGAGAAGCTTGAATAGCTTTACTTACTTTTCCAAACGCTTCGCGAAGCTCTTCAAATGTTAAGTCTTTTTTCTTTCCAAGACCAACAAAGATTAGCTTCTTGACAGCAATCATGCCTAATGTATGTATCGTCGTAATTGACTTTTTCTTCGCTGAAATCTCACCTTCCTTTACTAACTCAGTTAACTGCCCATTCATTTTCTTGTCCGCTGCCTGACCAACTTCAGTGAACTTATTTGGCTGATCAAATATTCCAATTAACAAGCACTCCTCATGTTTTGTTAAATCAAGCGTCCCGTGAACTGTGAACATACTGGTTCCTCCTCTAGCTTTTTCTATTAGTATAACGGATTTTCTATTTTCCAAATACTACATAGCTTACTTTAAGCTAGTAGCTGTATAAACGAAAAACGAAGCAATTGAAAAAAATTTATTCAGATTTCATATAAAGAATGACTCTAAGCGAAATATTAAGCAGGAATCGACATATTTTCATGGAAGTAAGTAATATACATCAGTCAGTGTGAGAGAAAGGGGTTAATCTCGATGGACATATTTTTAAACTTTCCCATTATAGCTTCTTTAGTGGCCATCTTCTTTGCTCAATTTATTAAAGTTCCAATTCATTACATAGCGGACCGCAAAATGGATTGGTCCTTGCTCACTTCCACTGGAGGCATGCCTAGTTCTCACTCTGCTGCGGTAACAGCTCTTGCAATTGCCATAGCCATTGAAAACGGACTGGATTCACCCGTTTTTGCTGTTGCTACCATTTTTGCGATTATTACGATGTTTGACGCGACAGGAGTAAGGCGCCAAGCTGGAGAGCAGGCTGTTGTTCTCAATCAACTTGTTGCAGATTTTAACATATTAGTTGATCAAGTGAAGAATTGGCAAAAAAAAGAAGATCAGCAAAAACAACATCAATTAAAAGAATTGCTTGGCCACAAGCCGATTGAAGTTTTTTTCGGCGCATTAACAGGAGCGTTCATTGCCTTTATTCTCTATTATTCTGTCTTTAAGGGGTAGGTGCATTTCTATGAAAATTATTTCGATTTGTCCGAGTAATACAGAACTCTGTGTATATCTTGGCATTGAAGATCAGCTTATTGCTATTGATGATTATTCAGATTGGCCCAATTCTATTCAACATCTTCCAAAGGTTGGCCCGGATTTATCGATTAACCTGGACCTTGTCCAATCGTTGAAACCAGATTTAGTGCTCGCTTCGCTAAGTGTTCCAGGAATGGAAAAGAACATTGAAGGCTTGCAGGAACGTGGAATTCCTCACCTGACTTTTAATCCGCAGTCTCTTGAAGATATCGCTCAAGACCTGCTTACATTAGGAGAAGCAGTTGGATTATCCAAAAAAGCAGCTGAACAAGCCGCTCAATTTAGAGCTACTGTTCAACGCTATAAAGAAATTTCCGATACAATTGAACAAAGACCATCACTCTATTGGGAATGGTGGCCAAATCCTCTCTTCACTCCCGGCCGTATTAACTGGCTCACCGAAATCAGTCGACTCGCTGGGGGCTATAATCTATTTGAAGACGTCGATTTAGCAAGTGTTACTGTATCTTCAGAAGATGTTTTATCCCGCAATCCCGATTATATTTGTCTAGCTTGGGTCGGTGTTCCTTTAAAAAGAATTAATCCAAAAATCGTTCGAAAACGAGAAAATTGGGCAGACCTTACCGCTCTACAAAATGACCGTATTTTCATTATGGAAGAGCCGCTCTACTGCCGACCTTCTCCTCGATTGTTAGACGGACTCGAAAAACTTGCCGCTATTTTGCATCCTGAAAAGTTCTGTAAAGAAAGACCTGTGACGTAACATCACAGGTCTTTCTAATGCTTATAACCTTAACAACACTTAAATGACTATAAGGCTCCCTCTCAAAACGATGAAGAAACAAAGAAAATACGTAGAGATTAACTATAGGAGAGCCCCTGCCTATACCTTACTCCGGCTTTTTGCCCAAGATTTGCTCACGAAATACTTGCATATTCTCTGCCTCATTTAATTGATTTAATCGAGCTTCCGATAACGTTCCTTTACCTACTTCAACCACATAAACCTCTACAGTTCTCTTGCCCCATTCATTATATACATCCTGAACGGTTTCATAATATAAATCGAGCCGATTCCCTTTAATAGCACTGCCTGTATCGGCAACCACTCCATAGCCATATTCAGGAATAAATAAAATCGTTCCTACTGGGAAAACCGTTAAATCTGCAGCAATCGTTGAATATAAATCACGCTTTACTTTCACACCTGAATATGTAATTCCGTAAGCAGGACTATCAGGATTTTTTCCTGTTGATTCATATCCTGCCGTATAACCAGTTGCAACTACTTGATGTTTTGGATACCGAGAAAAATCAAATTCATTCTCCAAGGTTTGAACAGCCTGTATCGATTTCGGTTTAGAAGTTGTCGTTTCATTTCGATTTTCACTAGCTAATACGTGCTTAAGTATTGAGGGCGTTCCCCCTGTCACATGCTCGATCGTCGTTTGAATAGCTAACAGAAAGACAAGCATAATAGCAATTCTCTTTCCGACATACATCAGCTTTCTCACTACTATTCCTCTCCTCTCACTTTCATTATTCCTTTCCTTGAATAGAAGGAAATATTCATAAAAGTGAAGGATTTATCTTATCTTTTTAAGAGTGACTATATGATAGGACTTTGTATTATAAGCCGTAAATTATACCAATAAAAAAAGACCGTCAGTGATTGACAGCCTTGTCCATTAAAACATTTGATACCCTTTTTTTCTTAATAGCTTAATTGTGATACCTGCACATATCCCGCCTAATAGCCCGCTTGATAAAATAATAATATCTGCCATATGTAACGCAGCAAAATTCAACCCTAGTTGCTTCAAGGACTCAATAGGCTGTCTCACATATTCAATCAGCTTAGACTGATTCACGATAAGAATCGCAACGATTGGAAATAAAATGACCATAACCCACGAAGAGCGGAACAACATATTCAGTAAAAAGCCAATGCCGAAGAACAGAACGAAAAATAAGACGATGGAAATTAATAACACAGGTAATGGCATACTTGCCCTCCTTCATAAAGCCTTTAAATATGGTTAAACAAATAATTTATATGACGTATAACCAAAATGATCGCCAGGGTTCAATCCTGTACGTACTTGTTGCAGGGCTTCTAGATTATAAGAAATTAGCTCCTCTAATAAAATCGATTGTTTTCCTTCTTTGAGTAATTCTTCTGGCTGAACAAATTTTGCTTCATATAATTCCTCAAGCTGAGCCTGTACCTCCATATTTAATGGCTTTAAGCGAAACAGCAGCATATTGTCACTAATTTCGCCTTTAAGTACACCGCTTCTCAGCCCAACGATGCCTTCAACCTCAGTAGCAACGCCTGTTTCCTCTAATACCTCTCGAATGACTGCTTCATCTACTGTCTCATTTTCCTTTACAAAACCTGCCGGAAGCGACCAGACCCCTTTTAACCCACTATATCGTTTCTTTACAACTAACCATTCTCCCTGATCTGATATGACAATTCCTGATACAGCTAACCATACATTTCGACATCTCTCCTGCATTGTACAACCCCCGCCTTTATGTATATTTTAAACAGAAATGGGAAATATTCAAGTTGCAACTTCAAAAAGAGAATGACTCTGCAATGATGAAGTATCACTTTAGTGTATATTTTTCTCCTCCCTGTCACAATTTAAATACTTAGTCCTGTTAGAGACTCTGTTGATTTATTTTAGCTGAACCTCTTTAAATCAACCATTTTATCCCTCACTTAACGAACAGTGAGACCTCTAGCTTAACATTCTAAGGAAATAATAAGATAAGTGAGGGCTGAAGAAAAACCATACTGATGAAAGTTTTACTTGATGCCATATAATTTTTAACCTTTATAAATAACCAAATTTATCCTATGATTCAAAACATTATATGGTAAAATAAGTAATATATTTTCTGGAATACACAAATAGCTAAGACGGAGGGATATGCGTGAAAGTGAACGAAAAAGTATATGATATTACGATTATTGGCGGCGGACCAGTAGGACTGTTTACGGCTTTCTATGGTGGTATGAGACAAGCATCTGTAAAAATCATTGAAAGTTTACCTCAATTAGGTGGTCAATTATCTGCGCTTTACCCCGAAAAATACATTTATGATATCGCAGGCTTTCCTAAAATTCGCGCACAAGAACTAATTAACAACTTAAAAGAACAAATGTCCAAGTTCGAACAAACAATCGTCTTAGAGCAATCGGTCCAAAAAGTTGAAAAGCTTGAAGAAGGACACTTTAAATTAACAACCGATCAAGAAGTCCATTACTCCAAAGCCATTATTATTACAGCTGGCAACGGCGCCTTTCAACCTCGTCGAATTGAGATAGAACACGCAGCGCAATATGAAGGTAAAAGCCTTCACTACTTTATTGATAATTTAAACGATTTTGCCGATAAAAAAGTAGCAGTATTTGGAGGCGGAGATTCAGCGGTCGATTGGGCACTTATGCTTGAACCAATTGCTAAGCAAGTTACCCTTATCCATAGACGTGATAAATTTCGCGCTCACGAACATAGTGTAGAAAATGTAAAGAAATCAAAAGTACACATTCAAACTCCTTATGTGCCCGTTGAATTCATTGGTACAAACGATCAAATTAACACCGTCATTCTTAAACATGCAAACGGAGAAGAAACGCAAACTCTTGACGTCGATGCAGTCATTGTGAACTATGGTTTCGTCTCTTCACTCGGTCCTATTAAAGAATGGGGACTTACCATTCAAAAAAACAATATTGTCGTAAATTCCAAAATGGAGACAAATATCCCTGGAATTTACGCAGCTGGTGATATTGCCACCTATGATGGCAAAGTAAAATTAATTGCCAGCGGATTTGGCGAAGCACCAGTCGCGGTCAATCACGCCAAACAATTTATCGACCCAACCGCAAAAGTCCAACCAATGCATAGTACATCTATGTTTTAAATATGAAAAGGGAAAACAAATAAACAATAGAAAAAGCCGACAGAACCGTTGTACTTTTACCAACGGTTCTGTGAAGTAAATATTTCTAAAAGGGAAAAGCAAGAGAAGATGTTATTTATGGAGATAGTCAGTTAAGTTAGTGAAATAGAACGAGAACAGGTCAAACCTGTTCTCGTTTATTATGTTTAAGGGTGTTTTTCAGAATTATTTGTTTTTACGTTTCTTTTTTGATAGAAAGAACGCACAGATTCAAACACTAATGAGAAAACAAGAAAAAAGATAATAACAAATTCAGGAACTTCCATCACACGAAAAGGATTAAAGGCACTTTTCAACGAGGTACGTATCTCAAATCCTAGAAGAAGATCTATACCCAGGGAAAAACCTATTAAAATTCCCATCATTAAAATAGAAATACCGAGGATTTTCATTTTTTATCACTCCTTAATAGATGTTTTCCTATCTTAAACTGCTGTATACGTTATACAGAAAGCAAAATAGTGGTAAAGGTTTGTATACCGGAATAATCATCTGGACACAATACAATAGGAAATAAAAGTTAAGAAAGGTGCCTTATGCTATGCCTTCATTTTTCAAACAGCGAAAGAAAAAGACAAATAGCGAGGATCATAAGGAGAGCGGCCGCGATCAGCCTAACAATCGATCATTGGAGTTCATCCATGATTCCATATCCATCAATCTTGACATGATTAAACAAAAAACAGGAAATAGTTCAGATATAGTTATCCGAACGTTGAATATTAGCCTTCATTCCGAAATTAAAACAGCCGTTGTTTATGTTGAAGGTATTGTTGACAGTATATCCATCAACGATTTTTTAATTGAGTCAATGATGAAGAATCATGCCTTACAAGAAAAGCTAACTCGGGAAAATGCCTTAGAAGTGATCTCTAATAACATAGTTGCTCTCGGTAGTATAAAACTGGTCAGTAACTGGGAGCAGTTGTTATTGTCTTTGATGGCAGGTGAAACACTTATTCTCGTCGATGGAACAAATGAAGCATTAAGTGTCGGTACACAAGGCGGAGAAACACGCTCGATTGAGGAACCGAGTACTCAGGTGGCCGTCCGTGGTTCAAGGTCCGGTTTTACTGAATCAATCAGAACGAATACAGCCCTCGTACGTCGAATCATTAAAAACCCGGACTTATGGCTGGAATCGATGAAAATCGGCAAGGCTACACAAACAGATGTCGTGATAATGTATATTAACGGAATTGCTAATGAGAAAATCGTCGAAGAGGTGCGCCAGCGATTAAAAAGAATTAATATCGATGGCATTCTTGAATCGGGGTATATTGAACAACTGATTGAAGACCAGACAATGACAACCTTTCCAACACTTTACCATACAGAAAGGCCGGATATGGTTGCAGGAAATCTCCTTGAAGGAAGGATAGCCATTTTTGTGGATGGAACTCCGTTTGTGCTTATTGCCCCTACTATATTTATTCAGTTTTTTCAAGCCGCCGAAGATTATTATGCTCGTTTCGATATTGCAACAGCACTACGTCTTTTACGGGTCATTATTTTCTTTATTTCTATTATAGGGCCTTCCGCTTATATTGCTGCTACAACATTTCACCAGGAGATGCTTCCGACACAGCTGCTGATTGCGATTTCAGCACAGCGGGAAGCCGTCCCTTTCCCTGCTTTTGTAGAAGCCATGATAATGGAAGTAACGTTTGAAATTTTACGGGAAGCCGGTATCCGAATGCCAAGGGCTATCGGCGCGGCGGTATCCATAGTTGGAGCTCTGGTAATTGGACAAGCGGCCGTACAGGCTGGGATTGTTTCACCGGCCATGGTAATTGTCGTCGCCATCACAGCAATTGCCAGTTTTGCAACCCCTTCTTTTGCCATTGCGATTTCAGCCCGTTTGATACGTTTCCTATTTATGATAACCGCTGCAACATTTGGTTTTTACGGAATTATTCTAGCATTCATCATGTTAACCGTTCATCTATGTGACCTGCGCTCGTTCGGTGTTCCATACATGTCACCATTTGCACCATTCAGTCCGAAAAATGCAGGTGATACAGTCGTCCGACTGCCATGGTGGGCTTTGAAGCAAAGACCGCCCTTTATCAGCAATGAAAATAACATTCGTCAGGGAAAAGATCAGAAACCACATCCTCCTACTAATCGTGGAATGGTAAACAGTCACACGAGAAAGAGTGATCAAAATGAATCGTAAATGGATGTTTCTATTCTTGATGTTAACAGGCCTAGCCTTGACTTCAGGCTGCTGGAGTAAAAAGGAATTAACCGATATTGCGTTTGTCTCTGCCCTTGGTATTGATAAAAATGAAGAAGGAAAGTATGTCGGAACCATTCAACTTATCAATCCAGGAAACGTAGCCGGGGGCCTGCAAGGCGGTGGTGGAGAGGCTCCATCTATTACCACCTACTCCTCTACTGGAGATAATATAGTAGAAATGAGTCGTCGTGCATCAACTAAAATCTCACGAAGGCTGTATTACTCTCATACCAACCTTCTGGTTATCAATGAAGAGCTGGCAAAAGAAGAAGGCATTATTAATATTTTAGATGCCTTTGATCGCGATCCTGAATTCCGGACTACGGCAACGATTATAATTGCCCATGATTCAAAAGCAGCAGATATTGTGAATACATTGACGGGGGTCGATAAAATTCCAGCTAATAAAGTGATTAAAACATTAAAAATTACGGAACAAAGATGGGGAGAACATATGGAGGTCAGCATTCAAGAAGGGATTAAGAATCTCATATCTCCCGGAAAGGAACCAGTAATTACTGGGTTTCGTATGACCGGGAATACTGAACAAGGAAAAAAGCTAGAAAATATTCAACAATCCGCTGTTGAGGAGAATATTCAAGCGGATGGTCTTGCTGTTTTTAAAGACGGAAAACTGGTCGACTGGTTTCAAGGGGAAACGGCAAGAGGAGTCACATGGATATTAGACAAAATCAAAGTAACAGATATAAATATTAGTTGGGAAGGAGAACAAGAGGCCGTTGCTTATGAAGTGCTCCGTCAAAAAACAAAAGTCTCTGCTAACATGAAAAACGGCCAACCGAAAATTTCGATTCATGTCGATGCAGAGGGAGACATCGGTGAAGTAATGGTACCTGTTGATTTAACCGACCCGAGTGTACTGTTGAACATAGAAAAGACAGTGGAGAAAAAGATTCAGAAAGAGATTAATGATGCCATCCAACGTGCCCAGAAAAATCAAACAGATATTTTCGGGTTCGGTGAAGCGGTACATCGTTCTGATCCGAAAGCATGGAAGAAGCTGAAACAAGATTGGAACAATGTTCACTTCCCCCAATTAAAAGCAGACGTGACCGTTGAGGCTTTTGTACGGCGCACTGGTTTAAGAAACAAACCGTACTTTTTCCGTATGGAGAGTAATCAATAATTGTTAATGAAAAGGAAGTGACAAATCAGTGGAGAAAGCGAAAATCAGCGCATATCAGCTATTTGTCCTCATATTATTATTTGAACACGGTACTACCTTATTGCTCCCCCTTGCGGTTGAGGCGAAACAGGATGCCTGGCTGTCTGTTCTGCTTGGGATGGTTGGCGGCTTCGTACTATTTTGGATTTATTATGGTCTTTATCAGTATTACCCTGATAACCTGCCAACAGAGTATGTACAAAAAATTATAGGGAAAGTGCTTGGACGACTACTTGGTTTTTTCTTCCTACTTTATTTTATGTATATCGCGTCAAGAGACCTGCGGGACTTTGGAGAGATGCTAGTAACCGTAGCTTACCCGGATACTCCTCTGTTCATTGTGAGTGCCTTATTGATGCTGGTAATGGTTTATACAGTTCGTAAAGGGATTGAGGTACTAGCAAGAACAGGGGAATTGTTTTTTATAATCGTGTATTTACTTGCCATTACTGGCTTTATTCTGATTGTTGCTTCTGGTTTGCTCAATCTTACTAACTTAAAGCCAGTACTCGAAGAAGGTATTTTATCGATTATGAAAATTACCTTTACTCAAACTCTGTATTTCCCATTTGGAGAAGTAGTTGCATTTGCGATGATTCTGCCGTATGTAAATCAATCTAAAAAGGCAAAAGTTGCTGGTTTGTTCGCTATAGGGTTAAGCGGCATCAACATAGCAATTATCACAGTGCTTAACATTAGTGTTCTCGGTGTTGATCTCGTCTCACGCTCACCATTTCCCTTTCTCAGTACCATCCAGACTATTCGATTAGCAGAGTTTTTGGAGCGTCTGGATGTGTATTTTATGCTGACCTCGATTATTTGCGGTTTCTTTAAGATTAGTGTGTATTGTTATGTAGCTGTTATAGGCATAGCAGACTTGTTTAACATCAAAGAACCTTCACGGCTGGTTTATCCAATTGGAATTGTAATTTTATTTTTATCCATTACAATTGCCAGCAATGTTTCTGAGCATATCAAGGAGGGTTTGCAAATTATCCCATTTTTTGTACATCTGCCGCTTCAAGTGGTAATCCCTCTTTTGCTTCTCATTATTGCTTTTTTTAAAAATAGGAAAAGTCGATAAAAATCCGGCTTAGTTGCTTAGAAAGTTGACGACGTTTTTTTCCTTCATTAATCTAACCTTGGGGATATAAAGAAATATTATGTGAAATGTTCCCCCAAAGAAAAAAGACCTATTTTTCATATTGGGTCTTTTTCGTGTTCTTGTTCAACTAACTCTTTTTGTTTTCTCAAACAAATACTGTACTCCATATAATAAATATGCTTTATAGTGCAAGTATATAAAAAATTGAAAATGATTTAATCCATTTAGAGATATGATTTTTAATTTTTTAAGAACATCAATGAGAAGAAAAGCAAACAGTCCATCAGCAATAGCATTAAGTAGTATAAACTTTTTAAAGTTCCCGTATGAAAATTTAAGTATCCACATAGAAAGAGGCATATAAGGGCCAATACTAAAAGGAAGCTCGTCCTTAATAAATAATAATCGCTTATCGTAAAACTTCCACCACTTTCTCTTGTGTCCATACAAATGATTTATAATCTCAAAAATAATAATAAAAACACCCGCTAAAGAATAACGTTTTATATTGCGCTTTCCTATAAATAACAACGATAACCATGGAATGATTATGATAGACAAATTAAATACTAAGTGCCTCTTCGATATCATAAGCGATTTCACCTCAACCTATTTCTCTGCTCTTTTTTAATGTATCCAAAGATTTTTAAAAAAAACGCCCATTTGAGCGGTCATATCTTTATTCGACAACCGCTAAAGAAACAGGAAGGACATCTAGACATTTCAGGATAAATTCATCTAAATGGGAAGTCTCCACAATTCCCTCCAGAGTTATGCCAGTACTTGATAAAATATACCCCTATCTTGTTTCTTCGCTAAATAACCTATTTCATCTGTTACACAATATAAATCAAAAACGACATAAAGGAGTCGCTTCTCTTTATGTGCCATATGTGTCTATTCCAACTCCTAACCAAATCTGCTTTGCAAAGAACATTAATAATTTTTATTGTTTAAGGCAATAATTTTTTAAAAAACATATTTTTGAGGAGTCTTATGCATTTCTTTTATAATTTATTATTTATAATGGCTACAATTAAATGGGGTGATTGGAAAAATTGGCGTAATTATTACCCAACTTATTTGTTTTTTATAGCTGGTGATCTTTTAAAGAATGCTTTACTGCACGATTACAAATTGTGGTCATATAAAGAAACTATTTTCGGTAGTAATATTCTATATGGTCACCTTATTATTGACATAATGATTATGCTGTTAGTATATTCCTCCACATTACTCATTTTTTTAGGGAATTTTCCTAGAAACAGAATTAAACAAATACTTTGGATTTTGTTGTGGGTTTTTCTTTATAGTCTAATCGAATTCATTAACGTTAAATATCTAAATTTGTTTGAGCACCATCATGGATGGAATATTGGATGGTCTGTCGTATTCAATATTGTTATGTTTACCACGCTAAGAATTCATGTTAATAGACCCTTGTTAGCTTGGCTAATTTCTATTTTGTTTATAGCTTTATTGTGGAATATATTCGACATTCCAAAAGAAGTACTTAAATGAAAACATTGTATAGTTAATAAGGCCTAAGAATACTCTAAATAATTTATAAAAGTTGTTGTTTTCTATCAATCACGCCCCCGCAGACATAGAAAAAAGCGCCTCTTAACGTATCATCAAAATACGTCAAGAAGCGCTTTATATAAAGTGAATACAGATTTCGCAATAGGCCAAAAACATAATCCCCATCGCCTAACTTTCCGTTCAATAACAGAAGTTAAAACCTTAACAATTCTCTGGTGTTCCCGTGTTTGTCGCCGTTCTAAATGATGACCCGCAGCCACAAGATGCGATGGCATTCGGATTATCGATGGTAAATCCTCCGCCCATCATCGATTGTTTATAATCGATTGTTGTTCCATTTAAAATAGGAGCATCACCTTCACTAACAAGAATTTTAATATCAAACTGTTCTAATTGTTGATCCTTCTCGCCTACCTCTTGTTCAAATGCCATTCCATAGGATAGACCGCTGCAACCGCCACCTTTTACAGCTACTCGTAAGAAAGAGCCTTCCTCTCCATTATGTTTCATCATTTCTTTTATTTGAAAAGCTGCCGCTTCCGTAATATTAACAACATCGCTCACAATAAAATCCTCCCTCTTTAAAATTGAGTAAGTCAATTCAAACTACTACTAGTATATACTAAAAAATTTCTCATGCTCAATTTTCCTGCCTGAAAACGATGTTAATCCTTTTATTTTATATGAGCCTTTTATCACAAGTTGAGCTATAATTAAACCATTAACACATCCATATAACTAGAACTTATATACTACTGAAAGGATGATACTCATGGGGGAACTACCACCGCTATTTGACAAAAGTATAGAATGCCTTCTTTGTAAACAACCAGCCACTACGAAAAAAATTCGTTCTCGATTTATTAAAGTATCTGAATATGATACGGATTTTTGTCCAAAATATGCGGAAGGTACAACTAATGGACTATTCTATAACATACATGTTTGTCCCAAATGTGGATTTGCATTTTCAAAAGAATTCTCTAAATATTTCGCTCCTGGCACAAAAGAAGAAATTTCAGAGAAAATTTGCTCTCATTGGGTGCCTCATTCCTTTTCTGGCGAACGCACGATTAACGATGCCATTCAAACGTATAAATTAGCTTGTTATAGTGCCATCTTAAAAAAAGAAAAGCATATTACCATTGCCGGACTTTATTTACGAACAGCTTGGCTTTACCGTCTAAAACAAAATGAAGAACAAGAACATCGCTTTATGAGATTGGCACGTCGTGAATATGAAGAATCCTTTTCTATAGGGGACTACACTGGCACTCAAGTGTCTGAAGTACGTATTTTGTACTTGCTTGGAGAGTTATCTAGACGGATAGGAGAGCTGCAGGCTGCTACAAAACATTTTTCCATGGTTCTTGAAAAGCGAAAATCAGCCGTTGAAACGTCTATCATTCAAATGGCACGCGATCGCTGGGCAGACATTAAAGGAGAAATGCCCGCACACTAATACTGATATAAACACTGCAAGCAAGAAAGTGTTTGCAGTGTTCAATTAATTTAAAACATTGGATGTTCATCTAAATATTGATATATATTGGCCACAAGCTCTTCTGTAGAACTTGCAGTAACGACTTCACCATTAACAAGAGCAAAAAGATCGCTTGAACAAATCCCGCAATAACTTAAACAGTCATATTCAACAATGTCTAAATTCGGATCTTTTTCTAATTGTTCCATTGCTTTATAGGCACCACTCGCTAAATTGCTAACACAAAATTCGATAATCGGTTTCATCCAGTCTCACCTCATTTGTTGGAGCTAAATATTCATATATTGAAACGATTTAAATATATTTTAAAGGTTGTCCAAAAAAATATCCTATCTTTTTTTTCATATACCGTCAATATTTAACAACAAAAACAAGCGATTTTCATAATTCAGTTGTGATTTTTATTCATTTTCGTTATACTTTTGTGGGGATTAAAACTATCTTTACAAATAATTTTTATTTTTTAACACAATGTTTTGGGGATATTTATAGTAGTATACCTACTTTCACAAGTGAATGAAATAATAATTTTTACAGATTAAACAAAGGGGATTTTTACATGAAGAATTTAGTCATACTCGGTGGCGGGTATGGTGGAATGCGCATGCTTCAAAGATTGCTGCCTAATCAGCTGCCTGAAAATGTTCGCATTACACTTATTGACCGCAATCCATATCACTGTATTAAAACAGAATATTATGCGCTAGCGGCAGGAACAATTTCCGATCACCATATTCGTGTTGCATTTCCTGAGCATCCACGCTTACAAAATGTATATGGTGAAGTATTATCCATTGATATGGACAAAAAACAAGTCATCTTAGAAAATCAAGAGCCTGTAGATTATGATGATTTAGTCATTGGGCTTGGCTGCGAAGATAAATACCACGGTATTCCAGGTGCAAATCAGCACACATTCAGTATTCAAACCATCGATAAATCTCGTCAAACCTACCAAGCATTGAATAATTTAGGATCTGGTGCAACAGTTTCCATCATTGGTGGAGGACTGAGCGGGGTTGAATTAGCAAGTGAATTAATCGAAAGCCGTCCCGATTTAAAAATAAGATTATTCGACCGTGGACCGCATATTTTATCCGCTTTCCCAGAACGTTTAAGCGTATTTGTAGAATCTTGGTTTGCTAAAAATAATATTGAAATTGTTCACCATTCTAATATTACAAAAGTTGAGCCAAACACTTTATACAATGGTGAAGAAGCTGTTCATAGTGATGTTATCGTTTGGACAGCTGGTATCCAACCTAGCAAAATTATTAGAGATATGGATATTGAAAAAGATGCACAAGGCAGAGCCGTATTAACGCCACAGCACTTCTTGCCAAACAACGACAGTGTATTCGTTGTAGGAGACTGTGCAAGCTTGCCATTTGCTCCAAGTGCTCAATTAGCGGAAGCACAAGCAGAACAAATTGTTCAAGTTCTTGTAAAAAAATGGGCAAATGAACCACTTCCCGAAAGCTTCCCTCCTATGAAATTAAAAGGAACTCTTGGTTCATTAGGGAAAAAACAAGGCTTCGGCTTAGTTGGTAATCGTGCCATCACAGGAAGATTTGCTCGATTAATTAAATCTGGTATCCTGTGGGCTTATAAATACCATAACAATTAATACTTAAATATAGATTGAAAAGTTTTGAAGCAAGATGCTTCAAAACTTTTTTTATAAAGATTAGACAGTTTCTTGTTTATACCCGCATTGAATCATTTTATCGACGACCGTTTTCAAACGCACATTTCCTTCTGCTATAATTTCATCGTCAATTAATACAAGTGGATAGAACAAATCTTCTTCAATCATCTTTAACGAAAACTCCCTTTCTTTCGTAGAAGCTGGCGGATTATGAATATCAATGTAAGTAATGGAAAATGGCTGATTAGGGAATTTTCGTTGTAACGCTGCTTCAAGCCATTCACAAGTATCTTTTGAAGATGGTAAATTTACACAACTCGCACAAATTTGTTCAGCACCATATATTTGGATGTCGATAGATCTTTGTTCCATATAAACCTCCATTTTTCTGATTGGAATTATTAGTATTGTATCTCTTTTTTATATATAAAGATAGATGATTTTTCCGCTAAGTTCTAATTGGATTTTTTATAACCTTCGCATTATAATATGATTAGGAAAGGAGTCGATGGCAATGACTGAACAAACAATGGAAAGTCAAGTTCAAGAAGTACTTGATAAACTTCGTCCGTTTCTTCTTCGCGATGGCGGTGACTGTGAACTTGTCGATGTAGAAGATGGAATTGTTAAATTACGTTTGCTTGGAGCTTGCGGTAGCTGCCCAAGTTCAACGATTACATTAAAAGCAGGAATTGAACGTGCACTTCTTGAAGAAGTTCCTGGTGTTATTGAAGTTGAACAAGTATTCTAATTGTTATAAAAGCTAATGCTGATTTTCTTCATGTTGTATGGATATACACTTGAAGAAAATTAGCTTTTTTATTAGCTCTGCCTTAAACAAAGAAACGAGCAGGATGAACATATCCCCCTGCTCGTTTCTTCCTATAGAAAACTTAACTCTTCCTTATCTGCTTCTGATAAAATCATTGTTTGGCTTCCTTTGTTATCAATCAGAAGTTCCTTAATAACGAAATCCGGGAATTTACTGGATAATTTTTCTTGCACTTGCTCCGCTTGCGCTTCAGGAACCAGACAAAGGACGGTTGGACCTGCACCGCTTAACGCTGTGCCATAGGCTCCATTTTGAGCAGCTATTTCCTCAATTTGAGCTAAATGTGGTACTAGTGGAGCGCGGTATGGTTGATGAAAACGATCTCTCTGCATCATTTGACCAACAAGTTTCCAATTATCCGAAACAATTGCAGCGAGCACCATATTGGCAGCTGCACTTCCTTCAATCGCTTCCTTATAGGCTAATGTCTTTGGTAACACACTTCTTGAATCTTCTGTTAGAAGCTCAAAATTTGGAATCGCTACAATCACTTTGACACCTTTGATTGGAAACGATAC
This sequence comes from Peribacillus asahii, assembly GCF_003570725.1. Taxonomy (GTDB): domain Bacteria; phylum Bacillota; class Bacilli; order Bacillales; family DSM-1321; genus Peribacillus; species Peribacillus asahii. The sequence continues at coordinate 32,731 of NZ_QWVS01000018.1, read as the reverse complement.
AATATCGGTTTGCTCTTCCGTATGCAGGCCGACAACAAGCCCGCCATAAACAGAAGCTCCGCCATTATCCGGATGGCCTTCAAAAAGTGAAGCATGTCGGCCTTTTTGATCATTCGTTAAGTTTAATTCTGCGACTAAATTGGCTAATTCAATACCAGCGACAATCGCCGATGCACTGCTTCCTAATCCACGTGCCAGTGGAATTTCACTTGAAACAAACAGGCGACATGGCGCTAACTCTTTTCCATAGAAGGCTGCTGTTTTCTTTGCAATTTGAACAATATAATTACTTTCATCTTTCGGAAAAGCAGCCATTTCCTCCGTTAGTGGAACAACTTCCCAACTATCTGATAAAGATCCATGTATCTCCAAATACAATCCTAGGGCAAGTCCTATGGAATCAAAGCCTGGACCCAAATTTGCCGTACTTGCTGGTACACGGATTAAAAACATTTCGGACTCCTGACTCATACTTGTTTCACACCTTGAAGATGTTCTAAGATGACTTTTTCATCCATTGGCAGTAATGTTGGTGTAATTGTGCTTGTATCCACCGCTACATTCGGATCTTTTAAACCATTTCCTGTTAACACAGCAACGATTTTACTGCCCTTTTTAATTTCACCGCTTTTTAGTTGTTTAATGATTCCTGCGATACTTGCACAAGAAGCAGGTTCAGCAAATACCCCTTCACTTCTTGCCAGTAATACATATGCTTCTAAAATTTCTTCATCTGTTACTTCATCAATTTTTCCGTTAGATTCTTTCGCCGCTTCAACAGCAAATTTCCAGCTTGCTGGATTTCCGATACGAATCGCTGTCGCTACTGTTTCAGGATTTTCAAACACACGGTCATGAACAATCGCAGCCGCTCCTGCCGCTTCAAATCCTCTCAGTTCTGGAAGACCTGTTTGCTTATGATCATTGTATTCTTTAAACCCTTTCCAATACGCAGTGATATTCCCTGCATTTCCAACTGGAAGAGCTAAAATATCTGGTGCTGTTCCTAACGTATCGCAAATTTCAAATGCCGCTGTTTTTTGTCCTTCAATACGATAAGGGTTTACAGAGTTTACAAGCGCAATTGGAGATGTCTCACTAATGTTACGAACAATTTGAAGTGCATTATCGAAGTTTCCTTCAATCGATACAATTTCTGCACCGTACATAACCGCTTGAGCTAGTTTCCCCATTGCGATTTTTCCTTCTGGAATCACGACAATACAGCGAATATTAGCGCGAGCTGCATAAGCAGCTGCGGCTGCTGATGTATTCCCTGTAGATGCACAAATAATTGTATCTGCACCTTCTTCAATCGCTTTCGCCACAGCAAATACCATTCCACGGTCCTTAAATGACCCTGTCGGGTTTAATCCTTCATATTTTACATATAGTTCAACCCCGAACTGTTCAGATAAATTGTTGCATTTAATTAATGGTGTATTTCCTTCTAATAACGATAATTCAGGGGTATTTTCCGTTACGGGTAAAAACTCTTTATATTCCTTGATTAAACCTTGCCAGCTCATTTCGTATTCTCTCCTTCAACACGGTACGTACTTTTAATTTCTTTGACCATCTCATAGTCATTTAACTGTTGCTGAATTTGTTCAAATGCTGCCATAGAAGCCGTATGTGTCACTAACACAATTTCAGAAGCACCTTTATCATCAATTGGCAGCTGAAGAATTTTATCAAATCCAACACCATACTCAGCAAATAGATTTGTAATCCTTGCAAGCACACCTACTTCATCTTTTACATGCAAGCGAATAAAGAATTTAGCTTGAATTTCCTCTGGCCCTTTTAATGCCTTTGGATATTGAGGCGCAATAGCACTGCGGCCATTAACACCGAGTCTCATATTCTTCAAAGCAACGACTAAGTCCGAGACAACAGCTGTTGCGGTTGGCAAGCTGCCTGCTCCTGGGCCATAGAACATCGTCTCTCCTACTGCTTCTCCGTATACATATACTGCATTATATTCATTATTAACAGAAGCTAGCGGATGCGTTTCAGGTAATAGTGAAGGTTGGACACTCACTTCGACTTTATCGTTTGATCTTGATGCAACACCAATCAACTTCATTGTATAGCCAAGCTTTTTGCTATATGCTAAATCTTCCTCAGAAATCTTTGTGATTCCTTCCACAGATACATCTTCTAAACCGACGTTCATCGAAAAACCTAGCGTTGCTAGAATTGCCATTTTACGTGCTGCATCTAACCCTTCTACATCCGCTGTCGGATCAGACTCAGCAAAACCAAGATCTTGAGCTTCTTTTAATACATCTTCATAGGCGCTGCCGTCTTTACTCATTTTCGTTAAAATAAAGTTTGTAGTACCGTTCACAATCCCCATCATTTTTGTAATGCGATCTGAGGATAATCCATCTACAAGTCCACGTAGAATTGGAATTCCACCAGCTACACTTGCCTCATAAAATAAATCGCAGCCATTTTCAGTCGCAACTTCTAATAATTCAGGACCATATAAAGCCATTAAATCTTTATTTGCCGTAATAACTTGTTTTTTATTTTTTAATGCTTGTAATAAGTATTCACGCGTTTTTTCGATACCACCCATTACTTCGATGACTACATCAACCTCAGGGTTATAAATAACATCTTCTGGGTTATCTGTTAGCATATTGCGATCGATATGAACGGCACGCTCTTTCGTTAAATCATTCACTAAAATTTTCTTTATTTGAATAGGGCATCCAATTTGATGCATTAATTTGTCTTGATGACTTTCAATAATTTGGACAACTCCTGAACCTACCGTACCTAATCCTAATAAACCGATTGAGATAGCTTTCATTTCGGTTCCCCCTAACCACTGTTTATCTGAAGAAAACATTTGTTTTTTTATAGTAGACATTATATGATTTTTATTCATAATTATCAATAGTTAGAAAATACAGATTTACATGCAATTTGTTTTAATCCCTTGTTAGAGTAAGCCTCAAAAAAATATATCTTTTTTTCGAACAATAGAAGAATGTGTATAAAAGAATCTTTTCCTTTTACCTATGACTGCTTACTTGCTTATAAGGTTTCTATTGTATCCATAATAATATGAGGGTGCTTACTTGGATTTAGCCAATTTAATAAGCGTAAAACATTTTTCTCTGATGTTGCTACACAGCCTGCTGTAACTCCATTTTCCCCTCTCCAAATATGAAGAAAAATTGCACTCCCTTTTCCTTTCACAATGGGGTTAACATTGTAATTAATAACAACTCCGTATCTATATAACGAGTGATTCATTCTTTCAAAAGACTTCCACTTCTTAGTTGGTACACCTTTATATGTAATCCATTTGTTATAATCCTTGGATGTGACATCATCAACCCAATAATCATATTTCGTTGTTTTTTTATAAGTTAGCTTCATTCCCGATGGCTTTGCTCCGCTGCCAAATGCTGTTCCAAATGAATACATTCCAATTGGTGATTTACCATCGCCTTCTTTTTTATTCGTAGTAAAGCCTTTTTTTCCTACTATGCCCTTCATTTCGGTTAATGCTCTGCGCCATTCTCCTTTTCGTTTCTCAAACGCTTGAATGGTTACCTTCGTAGACTGAAGTATTGGGCCAACTGCTGAAACAACTTGCTTTACATCTGGTTTAGCATCCGTTTGCACAAGTACCGCTCGTTCCTTAGCATTAAATACTTCACGCGCATCTTCTATTGCTAGGTAAACTATTTTTTTACTATAACAAATAGAATACCAATCCCCGTTGCGTTTCATAACCGAAAGCTTCTTATTCTTCGGATAAGTTTTAACCGTTTTACTTGTATGACTTGCTTTCGACTTTAACTCAGCATTCGTCTTTAACACTATCGAAAATTGCGGTTCTATACATTGATTGGAAGAGGCAGCTTGAGTCGGAACCACTATCATATGTAAAGTAAGCAAGCATATAAGAACAGCAGCTACAAATTGTTTCATCTATCCACATCCTTTCAACTTTTTTAATTGTAGTACTATTCTAAAAATTCCTCTTCCTATCATAACATAGGAATACAAGGAGAAATCATTTTACACAAGGTTTTTTTGTGGCAAAGGAGCATCTAATCAAAACGATTCTAGCTAAACAGGGAGAAGCCGATGAGCCATAAGAAAAGCTCTAGATACCTAACCGTTCTTGCTGTCTCTCGAAACGATTAACGCTAATCTAGAGCAGATGATGAACCCTCAACAAAAATGAGTCAAAATCAACAACGTTATTGAACAGAACCTAAAAAATGAATTCAACTAACTAGTAAAACACGAGTTCTCTCAATTGAGGATACTTCACAGCCAGCCTACTTCCGGTAACTGCATGTATTGTGCTGGAATTTCAGCTAGTTCATAAAAATGCTTTAAAAAATGTTCGTACTGCTGAGAGGATTTTGTAATGAGCGAAAGGGTGTCTTCTAATTCATTCGCTCTAGACTCTGTTGGGCTTGTAAAATACTCTTCAACCGTTTCATAATAATGAATCGGAAAAAGCATTCTAGCGTACAATAAACGGGCTGAGAAGCTGGATAAATGCTCTACGCTTTGGTAGTCCTGAAAGAACTGCGTAAGTCCACGTTGGTATGTATGGATATTACGCCGATAATAATCTCTTGCCCACTCTGCCAAATCTCTTGTAGCATGATCAAATACCCAATCAAACGGATTTTTCATCCATCTCTCGTCGTTCCATGTGTTTTGTGTAAAGCGTTCATAACAAACTGTTCCGCTGTCAACTGCATCTGGATAATCGTCTATTTCTGTGTCGACTAAATATTGGACCGCATTTTCTCCTAACACCATATAATAAGGAAAAGTTTCAATAAATAACTGCTCAAACGCATTGTTTGGATGTGCTTGCAATTTATCGCTCCAAATTTTTTCTAATTGATCGATTCTAGCTTCCCATAACTGTTTCCATTGGCCAATTCGCGCACATTTTGTAATTTTCTCATCAATACTGCGTCCTTGTGCGTGAAAAATGCTTAACTCTCTCCCTGTCTTTTGATTTCGTCTTGGCTCAATTACTTCATTAGCAAGTAACACGAATAATTGATTGTCTGCCTCAGAAATATAGCTGTCGTGATTCGCCAAAACAAAAGCAGCAACGGATCGGTCTCCTTGAGTTCTTAAATGCTCCGACATTTTTTGCCTTTCCATAAGCTCATCTGGTTCAACTGTTTCAAGCGGAATAATACTGTAAATGACATTACCTGAACGAAAGGAAGGGTAGCGACTATTCTTCTCTTCACGCTCAACAGAAATTCCATAATTTTGATAAATGATTTCTTCTATCATTCCAATCGCCGCCTTTACTAAAGTTTGAAAATCATCCAACCAAACTCGTACAATGTTTAAAAAAATGAAAGGTAGGGTATCATAACCTGTTACTCAGGGATACATTATATATATGATACAAATTACAGTTTCTGAATAACATTTCTAAACCGCTAAGCATCATTCAAAATAATCGAAATGAGTGTGATTCTATGGCCAAATCAGAAGTATCACTAACGGAGCAAGTAGCACGAGAATGGCTCTTGAAACGCGGAGTCAAAATCGAAGATATCGCCAATCTTGTTATGTATTTACAAGCAGATTATCATGAGAATTTACAAATGGAAGATTGCATTTATAATGTAGAACGCGTTCTGTCTAAACGAGAAGTACAAAATGCCATCCTAACAGGCATTCAACTGGATTTACTAGCTGAAAAAAAACTATTAGAAGAGCCGCTGCAAACAATTATTGAAAAAGATGAAGGGTTATACGGAGTAGATGAGGTTCTTGCTTTCTCGATTGTTAATGTGTACGGCTCCATTGGATTTACCAATTATGGATACGTAGATAAGCAGAAGCCGGGAATATTGAAATCTTTAAATGATAAAACGTCAGGAAAGGTGCATACATTTCTAGATGATATTGTCGGTGCTATTGCCGCTGCTGCTTCTAGTCGATTAGCCCATCGAGCAGAAAAGACAGATTAAGAAAAACTATTACCGGTTCTTTGCTCCTCATGAACCCAACATCAATAATGTTCTTTTTTAAAAAAGAACAAGGAGCCAGTACAATTTTCTTCCCTGTACTCGGCTCCTTATCTACCTGCACTATTCAAACTGCCAATCAGCCAGTGTATCGACAACAAAGGTTGGTTGTTTTTCATATTGTAGCAAGTGTTCTTTTTTCGTCACGCCTGTATGAACGAGTAAAGTATCCATCCCTGCATTAATTCCTGCCATAATATCTGTATCATAATTATCTCCAACCATAATAACTTCTTCTTTTGAGACACCTAATACCTGTAACGCCTGCTCAATAATAATCGATTCCGGCTTACCAATGAAAATCGGTTTTACTTGCGTCGACACCGCCACAACCGATGTGATGGCACCGTTTCCAGGCTGCAGTCCGCGTTCAGTTGGAATAGCAATATCTCCATTGGTCGAGATGAATGCAGCACCATTTCTCACAGCTAAGCAAGCCTTTGTTAATTTTTCATAATTGATAGCCCGATCAATGCCCATAACGAGAAAATCCGCATTCTCTTCCACAAGCTCTAGCCCTTTTTCCTGTAAAGCATTTCGAATGCCCTCTTCACCGATTACATATACCGTTGCATCAACCTTTCTTTCCGCAATAAAATTCGCTGTCGCCATGCTTGTAGTAAATACTTGTTTATTGTCTGTTTCTATTCCAAAATTCCGTAATTTCTCTGCCACTTGCGCAGGTGTACGCGAAGAATTATTGGTGACGAATAAATAAGGAATGTTTCGTTGGCGCAATTCATTGATAAATCCTGCAGCTTCAGCTATTTGCTCAGATCCACGATACATGGTTCCATCTAAATCAATCAAATACCCTTTATAAGATTTCATACATACTGCTCCCTTCATAAGGTGGTACTCCCACCTTTATATTACATAGTCATTTCTAAAAAAAATACAAGCGCCATTACCGGTCGCTTGTATAAAGAGTTACTATGTTCATTTTAGCCTTTTATACGGCTTATTGCTTCTGAAACTAATCCTTCTTGCAACATAGCCTAATTTTTAAAAGCAGAAACAGCTCCTAATTCATTAGTTAAGTATGTTCTAATTAACTCTGGATATTGAGTAAACGCTGCAAGATTAGCTGTAAATACAGTCTGTAACTGTTCATGCGACACTTCAATATAATCTTGGATAAGCATTTTACGAAGTGGCAGCACATTTTTAAATTGTGTCGCAATTTCCTCGCTAATTACTTTCTCATCAAGTAAAATGTCCACAATATCTTCATAACTACCAGGGTCTCTCATAATAAAGCCATCAATCATTGCATTGCCCACATCCAGAACAGAATCAATGGACGTTTGAACAATCCTTTCCAAAGCCAATTGTGACAGCTCATCATTCCATTCTTTTTTTTGTTCTAACCTTGATAACTGGGCCTCAAGGAAACATAAAATTTGTTCAATTTTTTGTCGGTCTACAAAGTACATTCTTTCCAGATCCTTTCTATTCTAAGATGACACTTTAAGTTTCTCTACACCTGTAGGTCTTGCGTAGAAATATCCTTGTGCCAAATCAACATTATTCTTTGATAATACCATAGCTTCCCCTTTACTCTCAATTCCTTCAGCTACAACGATTGAACCTGTTTCCTTCGCAATTAATAAAAGTCCCTTTAACATCGACTCTTTTACAGTACTACTATCAATATTTTGAATAACAGAGCGGTCAATTTTAATAATATCCGGCATAATATCAATAATAGTATTTAAATTTGAATAACCTGCGCCTGTATCATCGACAGCAATTTGAAAACCTAATTGTCTTAAGCTTTGAATATTGGCAATAAAATAATCTATATGATTAATGGACTCCCGCTCCGTAATTTCAAGGACAAATTGCTCAGCCGAAATACTTGGATACTTGTCTAACATCACCTTAATGTCTGTTGGAAAATGTAAATTCTCAATTGTAACAGGTGTAAGATTAATAAATACTTGCTTCAATAAATCATTTTCTGAAACCTGCCTAAACGTTTTTTCTAGTACGATTTGCTCTAATTCATAGAGTCTCCCTGTTTGCCTGGCCGCTGAGAATAATGCTAATGGGTTTTCTAAATCTGTCCCGGCTGGCCCACGGGTAAGCACTTCATGAGCTTTCATCTGATTCGTAGCAACTTCAACTATAGGTTGTACCATCAATCGAATATGTTGATCAGAAATAATATCATCCATCGTCATCATTAATCCACTAAACCCAGCTTTCCTCTTTTCTTCCGTCATTATAACCGCTTGCTTATAAGCTCTATTCACAGCATGTTCAATTGGATACTGGCTCTTCTCAACAAACATATAGCCGGTTATAAACGAGGACTTACATTGAGGACTTGTCTCTTGCAAATGTTCTTGAACGCTTGCTGTAATCATATAAATGATTTCATCCAGTTCACGTGACTTTTTCTCCATACAGTCTATCCGCATAAGGAATGTAACGTTATCGCTGTTATAATCATGCAAAATAAGAATATCTTCTTTCGGTATTCTATCTACAATTGCTTCTTTGAATGCCTTTTTTAGCTGTTTGATATAGGTATCATATTGCTGTTTACCCATCTCTTCTTTGAATTGAAGTACATCTTGAATATCAAACACAATGACGGCTACTTCATATCCTTGTGAAAATGATACGTTTACTGCCTGTATCATTGGATTCCTCATAATGAACTGAGGTGGATAGAAACGAAGCCTAGACAATGGACTAAACAGTTTAAGCCACTTCCCTAGTGATTTATAACCTTTCTTATCATTCAGCGACATGTTTATCATCCCTTTCACCCGGGCTATATTACCTATATATTATCATATTTTGTCTTAAATAAAGAAACCTTGTCGAAAATATCGACTATTAGATGTTCCTTCCTCCACAAAAATTTCATAGGTTCATCAAAAAGATACAAATACCTTCTCCATGCACACATTTCACTATTATTTAGATTTTGTTATGATGAAACGAAGAAATAAAATGTTGAAAGGAGAATGCATGTGGGAGAGCGCTTTTATTTATACAACGATTTAATCGATACAAAGACACGATTTGTGAGCTTTATGGGGGAAGAATCCCGTTTTGATTTAGCTATTACGATGACTGACCGGTTCTATGGCAAAAAATTAGTGTTAAATTTACAAAGCAATCGTTTCGCCATTATCGGACACGATGACTTAGAAGAAGAAGGATATCTTGAACAAGCCTTTCAACTAACTGAAGAAGAAGCAGCGGAACTACGCGGATTCTTAACCGAAGTCATTTAATTCCTTTATGTATCTGTGATTATTGGACACCCTATTGATGAACCACCATCTATTAGGAGGGATTCATCTTGAACAAAAAAGGAAAATATTACGACTTTTCCAATGTTGAAAAACAGCGGAATTATATCATTCCTGAAGACCTGCCAGACGGTCCTTATGGGGCTCCGCGAGGTGAAAATACACCGGTTGAAGGCAAAAGCACACCATGGGGTGAAGAACAACGCTCATACAGCAACTTCAACTATGAAAATAAAAGCCTGCATGAAAATATGCCTCGTCAATATCCAGGTGCTCATCCGACTCATGACGATCCGAATACAAATGCTCAACGTCCGTATACGGACGGCACAAGAGAATAAAGGGTAAATAATACCCCCCCTAACTAAAGTCATTTAGTTACTGACTCAGTAGAGGTTCATAAAAAGAAAGTGCCCCAAAACAAATCGTAAGAAATACGACCTTTTGGGGCACCTCTTTTCTTATTTCTTTATTTTTTTCACTATAAAATACGGACAGCCAAAATTACAGTATTCATATAAGTACTCTGTTACTGTACTTATTTTCGTATCAAAGGTGGCTTTATGATTTTGATCATCAAAAAAGCCACGAAGCCTTAACTGTCCATATCCCCAGTCGCCAACAATATAATCATACTTCGTTAAGATTTCACTATAACGGGCCTTAAATGCCTCTTCATTATAGCCATCTCTCCGCTCATCGATTACTTCATAGGCTATATTATTGATCGTAATCATGTTCTTCACCTCTCAAAATACATAGTTATTCTTAAATTATAACTGATTCACCATCAATTACTAAGCGAAATTTACAGAAAGATGCCTAACCTAATCGATAAGGGGGTGTCAGCTTTGAAAAAAGCAATTTTATCCATTGGACTTAGTTCATTGTTTATTATAGGTGGCTGCTCAACAAATGGAGATAAAGATACAAGCATGGACACAAATACAGCAAAACCACTTACAGTACGAACTCCTGCTCGCTACTATGATGAAGATTACCAAAATACTGCCAGAGACCGCGATGATTTCGGCTTTACTCGAGTTAATAAAACAACCATAGAGGGCCAAAACATTGATAATCAAATTTCATCCGTTGACCGCGAACAGTTAGCCGATGTCATTTCTAATTTAAGTATCCAACTCCCTAATGTACATGACGTAGCAACACTTGTGACAGATGAGGAAGTACTTGTCGTGTATGAAACCGATTCAAATAATCGCCAAAAAACAGCCGACCAAGTGAAGCGAACGGCTATGTCTGCTGTTCCTCGCTATTATCATGTGTATGTGAGTGACAATATTGCATTAGCTCCATATATTGAAAATTATGCAAATTTAGAATCAGATCATGAAGGCATGGAGTTCTCGCTTAATAAAACCATTCAAGAAATGCTTAAATCTCCACAAGGCTCTAAAATAAGTGATGAAGAAAATGAAAATGGAGAAAATGTTACTGAACGACATAATAACAAAAACGTCCATGAAAACACAAGGAATATGTAAAATTGTAGGGATTGGGGCTTGAAGACCAATCCCTCTTTTTGCAACATTACCACAATTTATCTTTCATGATTTCCCCTCCAATGATGAACACTAATGACAGCATACATTGAAAGGAGACTGACATTGTGAAAAGAGCCATCCTTTCTCTAATAATGATTTCCATAATATGCAGCAGCGGATCAGTCTTCGCTGCTACTCCATCACCATCCGAGGCTGATTTATTTACCAAGAGATTAGAGTTATATCAAAATATGGAGACTGTCCTACAGGTCCCTTGGTATTATCTCGCCGCAGCAGATCAGTATGAACATAATTTGCGCTTAACCCGTAAAGACCGTGAAAAAGCGAAAGGAGTCATTGGCATCTATATTGAACCCTCGAAATGGGTAGGAGCATTAAACCCAAACCCTGCCGATGTTAAGCCGCTGTCCATTAGCTTATTTGGCGGCATTGGCTTAGATGGAGATGGAGATGGACGTGCCGACATCAATAGTGATGTTGACCGTTTATATACCTTTGCAAACTATTTACTTAACTATGGGACGGATGAAGAAAATATACGCATTGGATTATGGAATTATTACAAAAGAGATAAAGCGGTAGGTATTATTATCGGAAATGCTCGAATTTATAAAACATTTGGTACGTTAGATTTACAGGAAAAAGCGTTTCCTCTCCCTATTGGAAGTCATTATACGTATAGAAGTACCTGGGGTTCTGCTCGCGGTTGGGGCGGGAGACGTATTCATGAAGGGACGGACGTTTTTGCCTCTTACGGGGTTCCCGTTCGTTCAACCTGTTATGGCATCATTGAAATGAAAGGGTGGAATAAATATGGGGGATGGCGAATAGGCATTCGAGATTTAAATAATAATTATCATTACTTTGCTCATCTCAACGGCTTTGCTAACGATTTAAAAGTAGGACAAGTCGTTAAACCCGCCCAAATAATTGGAAGTGTTGGAAGTACCGGCTACGGACCTCCTGGAACCTCTGGGAAGTTCCCTCCTCATTTACATTTTGGTCTCTATAAAGATAATGGCATTACTGAATGGAGTTTTGATCCTTACCCATACTTAAGAATTTGGGAACGCAATGACAAACTAGAGAGAAAAAATTAATAAACATATTCAGCGGTGAGAAGATAGATTTCTCACCGCTTTTTAACATAATTCTCTAAGCGTCATGCATATCCTTTGAATAAGACTTTATTTATGGAACGCTATATTTTAGTCTATTTTATGTAAAGCCATAATTTCGCATCCTTTCAGTACAGCCTTTATTAAAGGAGGCCCTTAGCATGTTTCGAGCAAGACGAAGATCCAAACTATTTCGTAAAAAGGGACCCCTGAAAACACGTCACGTATTCTTCATCTCGTTCATTCTTTTTATTTTTACAAGTATTCTATCTCTTTCCTTTGTTAATAAAACAGTTGAACCGGTTATTATGAGCATCGCTAAAAACGAAGTGGACAGAATTGCCACAAACGCTATTCACGAATCTATAGATGAAAATATGGAAGAAGCAAATTTAAACGAAATCATTATGAAGAACGATACAGGAGACAATAGTTCTCCTTCCTATACAATTAATCCAAAAGCGTCGATTAGCTTACAAACAGACATTAAAGAGGACATTCAAAAAAAACTCGGAATCATCGACTCTAATCCATTTGCGACAGCCTCATCGATAGACGAAGAACAACTCAAAGAAGTGGTGTATTATATTCCTTTAGGTGTTATTACAGGCAATGCCCTTCTCGCTAATTACGGTCCAAAAATCCCTGTTAAAATGGCTGCTATCGGTAACGTCGAATCAGACTTTAATACACATTTAACCCACGCAGGCATTAATACAGTCTTTCTTGAATTAACGGTTAAGTTTAAGGTCAATATGCAAATTGTTATTCCATCTTTAGCCGATGATATGATTGTTGAACATACAATCAATGCTGGTGGAATATTAATTGAGGGAGATGTACCAAGCTATTACAGTAACGGTTCAAGCACAATTGCCCCTGCTATCATGAAGCCCGAGGAGGAGGAGGAGAAGGAGTAAGCCGTTTTTTCTTTCCATACGTATGAATTCAAAAGGCTCCCTCTCACTCCTTAGATGGCATGAGGGAGCTTTTACTAAGCATTCGCACATTGCACAATCATTAATTGAGGATAATCTTTCAAATTTAATTCGTACGCCTGATTCAGTGTATGATCAAATTCTTCTAAAATACGAACGATTGGACGATCTCCCAGCCTAATATTTTGACCAGAAATCACCCCTTTTCTTCCATCATTCAATTGCACAGTCAGACCATTTGGATAAATGGCTACTGCTCGACGAAATGCTTCAACAATGCCCACTTCAAACTGACTCCCTGCACCGGCGTATAGAACTTCTAACCCCTCACTTGGAAGCATTGCTTTTCGGTACACACGATGGGACGTAACGGCATCGAAAACATCAGCAACCGAAATAATTTTCGCTAATTGATGTATTTCATCCCCTTTAATCCCACGTGGATAGCCTAAGCCATCAATTCGCTCATGATGCTGATATGCACAATGAGCAACATGTAAAGAAATCGTATGAATATCTTTCAGTAACATAAATCCATATTCTGAATGATTCTTCACCTGTTCAAATTCACTTTCTGTCAACTTTCCAGGTTTCTTCAAAATATCCTCAGGCACTGCCATTTTTCCAATATCATGAAAAATAGCTCCTATGCCGAGCAATTCTAGTTGTTTTTCATTTAATTTTAATTCAATTCCTAACGCTAATGAATATAAAGTGACATTTAATGAATGACTAAAAATTTCATTATCATATGTAAAAAGATCCCCTAGTAACGTAAATAACTCTTTATTATTTTTCAATTCAGCTGTGATATTGCGGACAAGTTCTGTAAATCGTGCAGCCGCTTTTTCGACAACAATTTTCGTTTTAAGCTTATTATCGCTTTGTAATTGAATAAAAACAGATTCAATCGCTTTAAACGTATCCATCCTTAATTGATCTGAAATAGGCTCGCTTGGTATAATGTCTGCTGTTTGTTCATCTACAATATAAACAAATCGTATATTAAGAACCATTAATCGATTGATCATTTTCTCTGTTAAGGTGATTCCTTCACCTAATAGAATATTTCCTTGCTCATTAAAAATCGTTTTCCCAAGGATAGCTCCTGGATTCAATGATTCTGTAGCTAATAGTCTCATGGCCGTACTCCGTTCTCATTAGCATGTATTTCTCACAAACATAATTTGTACAATATATAACTATTATCGGTTAAAAAGGGGATTTTTCAACGCCCTTCTTTGGAAAAGCGATACTTATTGTACATAAAAAAAGCAAGTTTTCTAGTATAAATAGAAAACTCGCTTACATTCAGCATTAAACCATTTTCAATAATGCCTCTTTTCCAATCATTCCTCGGTGAATGCCTAAAGCTTCTGCTTCATATGTTACGGACTCTAACGGTGCTTCTAACAATTGATCAATCGTCTTAACACCCGTTGCCCTGCCTGCTACAATCTTTCGATCCTTTAATTTATCATTTAAAAGGGCCACATCTAGAGCACCACACATAATATAGCCTTTATCAGAAGTCACAACAAGTAACGTTGTCTTTGGCAATTCAACTGAAATCGCTAGAAAAGTATACTCTTTCAGCTTAATAGGATTCATGCTAATCAATTGATTTCGCCCCTTTCTCCTATTTACATTATGAAAAAGAGGACGAAACCGTGAAATATCCTTTAATAATCAGGATACATTTTTTTTAATTTCCAAATTAAAATATCTCTTAAAAATTCAGGCATTAAATATTCTTTATTCTTCAAACGTTGAATTTGTGGAAAGAAGTAACCAAACGTAAACATGTCAGGTAAAACTAATTTATACATGTCGTGCGGCTGCAGTTTGTTTCCATTTATATTAATTTGTTTAACTACCCCATTAGTCGTTTGCAAAAATTCGATTTGATCGTACAGCATGGTTCCCATCACCTTACCTCTGAATCCAAATCCTTTTACTTGAAGGTGAGGCCATTCTTCATTTCTAGATTGCAATAAAATTTCTTTCAGCTCATTCCCTTGTATTTCAATTACACACGGGTTAATCGGATGCGGGCAAATTCGATGAATATCGCCTTTTTTTACGACTCCGCTCGGCAACCCTTCCAGTAATAAGCCTGCATTTAAAAAAGCACAATCTGCCTTGGCCCACTCTCTTAATGCTGAACATAAAATTTCTGATAACCGCTCTCTTTGAAACCAATCATTATGTAACGGTTCTGGTAAGTTCGTTACTACTTTTTGAAGTGCTTCTCCACCAGCATGATACATAGCTTCAATCCATTCTCTTTCTCCAACGAGTTCTGGCAGCTCATTTGTGTCATACAAATAGGCTCTTTTCTTCGTAATTCCTCTATGCTCATCAAAATCGATCTCCACTTGCCCAATAAAAAAACCAAACTTACCTGCGCCGCAAAGCAGAACATCATTTACTAATTTACCTTGATGAAGTACATGATGGGTGTGCGCACCTAGAATAATATCAATTTCGGGAAAATCCTCTGCCATCTTCTCATCATCATTAAGACCTAGATGAGAAAGTACAACAATAATATCTGCTTCTCCTCTAATTTGTTGAAGCTGCGTTTGTAATTCAACAAATGGCTCTTTTACCTCCCAGCCAAGTGTGGAATAAAATTTTTGAAAAAACGCAGTTAAACCAATCAAAGCAATTCTTGTTCCTTGCTTCGTTGTATGAATCGAATAAGGCAGCACCCACTTAGGCCTTCTGTCCTGTTCCTCATATAGATTCGCGACAAGTACTTCAAATTCGGCCTGTTCGTATAAGCAATCTAGTGCTTCATGCGGCAATGTAATTCCCTCATTATTTCCAATCGTTACATATTGATAGCCAGCCTCATTGAGCAACGTAATATTCCCTTTGCCTAATGTCCCCTCTGAATAGGGATGCCAACGATCTACATGGTCCCCAATATCGAGAATAAGCGCTTCTTCACCTGCCTCTTGATGAAGCAAACGTCTTTCTTTAAGAAATTCTACGATTCTAGGCCAGTTTTCAAAATGACTATGAAAATCATTAGTATGATATAAATGAATGATTTCAGACATCATTTGCCTCCCTTATTGTCCTGTAATTCCTTGATATACGAGACGAAATCCAAATAAAATTAATACAATTTTCAAAGCATGTTCAATTGAACGACTTTTTAAACGAGTATTGATAAAAGCACCGAACTTTGCCCCAAACCAAGCGCCTGGAATAAGTGCTAAAGCATATAACCAATTCACATTTCCAAGTGAAATATGTGTAATCGAATTCGTAATCGATGATAAAAACACCATAAACATAGATGTCGCAACCGCCACATGTGGAGGGAAGAAAAATAAGAGAATCATGGTAGGTACAATGATTGTGCCACCACCGATGCCAAATAATCCTGAGCTAAAACCTACGATAAAGGAAATCAATATCGCAACAAGTGGATGATAGCCATATGTAGTTTGCATTCCATCTTTATTGCTATATGTCTTAATAACTTTCCCTTTCCCTGGTTT
The DNA here is from genome assembly GCF_003570725.1 of Peribacillus asahii. Classification (GTDB taxonomy): domain Bacteria; phylum Bacillota; class Bacilli; order Bacillales; family DSM-1321; genus Peribacillus; species Peribacillus asahii. The sequence continues at coordinate 16,312 of NZ_QWVS01000018.1, read as the reverse complement.
AAATGTAAGCGGCTTTAAACGGTCTTTAACAAATAGAATTGTCGCGATTAAAATCATAAACAAACCAAAATATAATGAAAAAGAGTGTATATCAAGAATTTTATTAACATGAGCTCCAATTATACCCCCTGGCCCACTGCCGACAAAGAAAATGACCCCCGCCTTATAATCGACAGTTTGATGCTTCATATAAGCTAATGTTGATGATAGGCCCGTAAAAATCATAATGATTGTCGAAACACCAACTGCAACCTGGGGAGTAATGGAGTCAAGCAGTGAAGTAGAACTTCCTAAAAAAAGTAGAGCTGGAACGGTAATAATTCCCCCGCCAAGACCAACGAGCGCTCCAATCGTTCCAGATAAAAAACCAACAATAACCAGCACAATTATTTCCATTTCTATCCGTCCTCTTGACTCTGTTAAATAAAATGATAGATTTTAACACAGCCTGTTTATTATCTATTATTTAAAATAAATCAAGTTGCTTAGAAGCAAGCCCTTCGTATTCAATTCCTAGTAAATCGATAAATTGCTTTGCATTATCAGCCGCGTCACCACCAGAATTATTATTGAAAAGCACATATATATCTTGCGTTTGTTTCTCTAGCAATCGAAGACGGTCCACCCATTCTACAAGCTCTTTTTCAGTATAGCGATAAAGATAGCGAACTTCACGCCAATTATGTGCCGATGGGTGCTGCCAACCATGTACATTGCGGCCATGAAACCGAATTAATGTTTTTTTAATATCTGTCGCTTCAAGTACAATTGGTATCGACCCTGCCCCAGCTTGTGGTTCGTGAGATTATATTAGATAATTTGTTGTGTGAAATTAACTTTTTCCTTTATTATCATATATTATATCAATTTCGCCACATGTAGTTTTGGGAGAAATAAAAAGTTACATAAAAAAACAGCACATTTTTTGATTATTTATTAGGTTTTTTCGTGTATTTATTCACCAAGAAATTGCATTTTTTATATCTAAATTAAATACATCAAGGAACAGTTCAAACAAATAACTGCTTCGGTCTTCTCCACCACAAAATTCAGGTGATAAAGCTACCGTTACCATATCCCAATCCCACATATATTTCTTTATGTATTCTAACTCTCTTCTTATTAACGGTTCTGGTAATAAAACTGAATTACAATTCCAATCCTCATAATTGAAGTTAAAGAAGTCTAAATCAAGGTCTAAAATCACACTTTGCCCATCTGTATCATCGAACCACTTTCTTTTATATATTTGCTCATAATGATTTAGGGTATATGCTCTTTCAATTCCTACTTCCTCATTTATACTTACCCTATCGTTACTGACCATAAGCACTTTACCTACAGTTCCCGTCTTTTGTGCAGGAATAATAAACTCAGCTATACCTAAATTTCTTCCGAAATGAATGGCTTCGTCCTCTGATGTAATTTGTGCATTGTCACATAACGGTTCAAGGTAATCCAAGTGTGCATCTATATGTACAACTGTAGCACCAGGTTTTATATAATTTCGGATTCTCCCTATTTCCCATGCTGAAAATGCCCAATTATGGTCTCTTGAAATAAATATTTTTTCATTAGGAAAACAAATCCTATATTCACTGTCGAAATCCAAAATACCCCTCCATATAAAATGTCATATATTTTCCAAAAGAAAAATATCCTTTTCCAAACGTTCTAAAAATCCAAGAAGTTCTTTTGTTTCCTGTTGTCCTACTTGTTCTTACTATTCACTATTCCTTTATGGGGGAAACTAATATACTTAAACCGTTCTCCTCTCCATAATCCCACATTTTCACAAAAGGAAATGTTCCTGGAGGCAAGATAAATGTTCTAACTTCGCCATGCTGTATAGGAGAGGTATCACATTCACAACCATGAAGCGTAGTTCCAGGATGAATACTTATATCCCTTTTAGTGTCATTGTAATATTGAAATTTCATATCCTCACTCCTTTTCCAAAAGTTACTTTGTTCACGAACAATAAAGTTGTTTGAAAAATAATATAATCGTTTAAAAAACAATAAAGTTCTTTAAAAACGAAGACCCGATACTAACTATTGAGCTATTATATCTCAAAAACTGGACTATTTTTCTTAAAATTAGGAAAGATAACTTCTGAGGTGGGTTTATTATATGAAAATCTTATATATATTGATTATTACCATTCCGATGTTGTTTTTTGGTTCAATTCAAGGATACGCACAACCTAAAGAATGTCCAGTATTAAGTGAATTAAAGAAAACATCGATTAAGGATAAAAAAGAGGTAATAGAAGCGTTAAATACTTTAATACCAAAAACTTATGGAACTGGATTAGATGATTTTCCTGACATATATACTAAGTGGAATGTAGTAACTGCCAAACCTTTTCCAAAAACAGTTGGTAATAAAGAAGAAGAAGACTATTTTGGAATGGCAAAGACCTTTTGTGGCAAAGAAATTGCTGAAAAATCATGGCTTGTACGTTTAGATTTTCCCAAAGCACCTGGAGCTAACTTAGCCCAAGGTCAAATATTTTTAGCTAAAAGTAAGGAAAAAGGATGGTTTGTTTGGTTTCAATACCATTAAACTGCTATTCCTTATTGACCTAACGGATGCTTTAGTAGAACAAGGATTAAACAACTTTATTATCTGTTTTAATTTCAGAAATAAAGCTAAACTGAATATTTTTAAAGAACTTTAAAAGGAGATACTACAATTTAAGTAGCCTCCTTTACATTTTTAAAAGTAAGGCTCTGTTAAACGATAATGTTGATTTTTGGGCAAAAGAAAAAGGAGGTCCTTTTAGTGATTCCTTATTAAACTAACGCCCCCGTTAGCACAATAAAAATTAATGCCAGTTATTCTTCTTTTTTGGCTTTTTGTAATACATTCTGGATAAAAGGATGTTTATTTTCAGTATAAGAAACTCTATCAAAACGAAACTTTTTTGCCAAATCAACCTTTAATTGGTGATATTCTTTTAAAACATCAGGATTATTTCTTAAATAATTTCTGAACAAAATTTGATTGTTCCAATGTTCTCCTTCAAACTGATAAAAATGCAAATGATGTGTACCAGCTCTCCATTGTCCCTTTCTGAAGAAACGTCTTTCAGGAAGTTCTTTATGATAAACAAATTCATATCCTATTTGTTTTAAAGGCTCAATGAATTCGCCAACTACCTCTAAATCATTTACTCCGATAGCAATATCTAAAATAGGTTTAGCACCTAACCCTTCAACAGATGTACTTCCTATGTGTTCAATAGATATAGCCTTGTCAGCTAAAATTTCCTTTAGTTTAACTTTTTCTTCTTTAAATTGTTTGGACCAATTTGAGTTGTAGTCTTCAATTGTTATTTCCTTATCCATTCTTCTCCCCCTACCTCAATTAGAAAAAACTCTCCTTGTTCAACTCTACTGCCCGTTAGTTGAATAAGAAAATCAACACTGTTCTTTAACAGAGCCAAAAGTAAATTTAAATGACTTTATTATTTCTATTAATATTTTAAAATTCCTTAAAAGCCCCTTTTTGCAAGAAGTCGTAGTGCCTTACGATTCATTTTTTTTAAGTCATCAAGTTCCTCTTTCATCGGGACAGACATTGGTCTTTTGGTTGGGTTGGTTACTTTCTTACACTTTAATGTCATCACTCATCCTACCCCCTCTAAAAAATATAGCTGTTTTATTGTCAAGCTAATTCATTAATATCAAGGTTAAAAAATTCGCTATTGTGCATGTTAAGTTTTATAAACTTGATATCCTTATCAAGTTTCAGTTTTGCATTTTCAATTTCTTCTTGGGAAGAATTTAATCCAAAATAAACTGCAGTTGGTTTAATCGGAAAATTTTCCAATCCTCCATTATGCCTTTCATCTGGTAATATTATTCTCCATTCTTTTTCATAGCTCCAACTTTTATGTTTCAAGAGCATTAAGAAAAAAAGCAATGCTAATTTCTGATTTGGTTCTTCTTCAAATGTCATCTTTAATAAGTTAGTAACGTCATATCTTTTATCTTCATAACCTACTGGATATAAACCGTTTGAAAAATCACTCCCGTAAGGTAGTTGAGTTAGGTCGTATTCAACACAAATACCTTCGTGATTATCACCGTAATGTGCCCACATTGGCATATTGAAAGGGTCTTCAGTAAAGCAAGTAACTTTAGCTATGCTCTGTAAAAAATCAAGGGACTTATTGATTACATCTTTTTTTTCAATTACACTTCTATTTTTTAATTGGCTCAATAATTCTTCTTCATTGAAATATGTAGCTTTACAATCAAACGGGTCATTTAAATTTTTGGCATTACAAAACCACAATTTACCGTTCTTTATAGAATTAATGTTTCTTTCAGAAAGAGACTGATACTTATATAATTTTTGAGGTATATACATATGTTTAAGCCTATATGCCCCATCTCTGTCACCCTTCATATACATTTCAAAAAAGTTTTTCATCCACATGTTCGGTGTATTCATTGAATTTCATTTCCTTTCCTTTACTTCCAATTTAAAACGATGGAATTTCACGTACCATAATTAAAATTTCAATCACAATCATTATACCAATTTTCGGTAATTATTTACTTATCATTAAATTTTTCCGTAATTGCTTGAAGTCTACTTTTCTTAATGGGTATAACGACATTATTTTTATTATCTTCATTTTCATCATGTTTGTTATTTTTCCTGTATTCTTCAAACTTCTCATAACCCTCCATAGGATTAGAAAATGCAGTTTCAAAAAACAAATCCACCATTGGATGCCTTGACTTTCCTGTTGTTATCAAATTGATTAAAGGTACATCTGATTTATGACTGGCATTGAACCACGAAAATAATATCATTTGTTGTTGGTCAATTAATTCCTGTAACTCCTTGTTTTTATCTTTTTGATTGGATAATTCCTGTTTTAAATCTTCGATTTTTTCCAAAAGTTTATTTGAATCCTTGGCTTTCTTTTCATTTATTCTCAGGGCATTTATGAGTTTCTTTTTATCAGAGGGCTTACCACTAAAAAACTTATTAACACATTCTTCTGTATCTACATAAACATCGATTTCAGCAGTCTTTTTATTAATGAACGTGGCTTCATATAACTTGTTTGCCTTATCTATTATCTCTTTTCCTTGACGACCATCTCTTCTCCAATAATCTTCACTTAACTTATATTTTACTTCTCCATTTTCATACAGCCTATTAGCGTACCGATATACTTCTGAATACTTAATCCAACCAGTAACCTTTTCTTCTTGAGTAAATCGGTAAACAATATTCTCTATCTCTTGTTGAGGATATATTGAAGGTTTTCTACCCCTTGTTTCCAATCGAATCAATCCTTTCTTTTACCTTTACGAGATTGACGTATTTCCTAATAGCATTGTCTATGCGTTTAGCTTTGTTTATTAACTCTTTTCTTATTTCAGGACTATCGGAAGAATAAAATTCATCCTTTCCATTTACGTAAATTCCCTTGTATAAGTCTTTAAGATTCGCTATCACTTGATTAATTTCAGATTCGCTATTCACTAATTTTCTTGATAAAGTATCCTTTTTTTCATGAAACTCTTCTTCTGAGATTCTCCATGCATCACATTCCCAACAGTCCTCAACCTTACATCGTTGATATGCATCAGTGCAATAACCGTCTATCAATTTCAACTTAAAATCAGTTCGTGAAGGTCTTAATACATACTTCTCAATAAAGGACATGCTGATTGCTTGTTCCTGCTTTGAATCTGTATCGGTCATTTTATTTTGATAACCATCTAATTCTACATTTGTAATTAATTCTAAAATCTCAAGGTCTACAAAACTTTGAACGTGATTGAAATAATGATTTTGCGAATGAATAGAAACATGTCCACCAAGTCGTGCAATTTCAACAGGGTGATATCCCTGTCTATTCAAATTAAGAAATGCTAAATGACGTGTATCACCAGGAAGTAATCTTTGAGTAATTGATAGCTCGTCTATAGAAGAAGCACCCTCGGACAATCTTACATTATATTCACCAAATACTACCTCTTCATAGAATACTTCTAAATGTCTTCTGAAAATGTGAAGTGAATACTTATGCGGATTCAATCGGGTATGATGGAATGTTGAAACATACTTTCTGTTCACAAAATGCGGAATAGATAAATAAGAAATCAAGGTATCAGTTTTTCCAAAGGATTCTGTTCTATGCTTATATTCTTCTATCTTTCTATATAATTCTTCAGGAATCTTTAGTTCATCTATAATCTGAATGTGTTTTTTATTATTTAGCTTCTGTTTATGTCTTGGTAACTTAATATAGAAATTAGCATCCTTTTTAATAAGACACTCACGTTCTATTGTACAAAATTCACTTGGTCTAATAGGTATCAAAGTAGTCAAGTTCCACCAGAGCCAAATAGGAAACCATCTCCGATATTGCAGTTCGGATATCTCGTTAGAAAAATAGTCCTCTAACACCTTTGAAAAGATAAGTATATCTTTAGAAGGAGGGAGTAATCTTGCTTTCGCTTTATAGTGTTTTCTGACTGAATATAATAACGATACATATTCTTCAGCTTCAAAGTCGGTGTAATAATCGAAAAAGTTTAATGCACTACTACATATATACCCCAATTTCGATATAGACAAATTAATCAATTCATCGGCAAGCTCCTCATGATTAGTTTCTGTAAGTCCTTTTGTTAAAATTAGAAATCCTCTTAATCCCAATTGCACCATGTCTCCAACAGTCTCTGAAGAGTACCCTTCCTCAATTAAAGATGCAGTCCAACATTTAACTATGTTAGTAAATTCGATTGCGTTGATGTTTTTATTGAATTGAATAACTTCCGTTATTTTACTAAAATCAATTATCCTTCTTTTTCCTATCAAATACCTCTCTAAATACCATGTGTCGTTTTCAAAGTAACATTCACTTAGTTCTCTTCTATTTATTTCTTCTTCAAGGATTTCTTTTGCCTCTTCAATTGAATACTCCAGATTGTATCTACTGTCATTATAGTCTTGGATATTATTCAATAATTGCTCCATTACATCTACTGATTCTATCGCCATATACTTCCCTCTTAATCTATATATTGTAAGTCTGCTTGTGGGTCTGGCTGTTCCTCTAAGTCTTCTACGAGTTCATTTAGTTCATTATCAATCATCATTTCGACAATCTCTGTTCCAAACTTTTGTTTAGCTTCCAGAATGCTCTGATAATCCATAAGCAATAAATTATAGAGTTTGTTTTTCTCTCCTACTGGAGTATCTGGATTATCTACTATGTTCTTATATCTGCTGAGAGTACGTTTTATTCTCTTACCAATTATGCTAAGTGTATAGAAATGTGGGATAGAAAACGGACACTTATTACACTCTATTTGATTAGAGATACAACTGGCAAAGAGACATTGATACGTTTCTTCTTTGGCAGGAGAAAGCCCCAAGTTGATTAGATTTAATCTATTCTTTAACTCTTCTTTAGACATTTCTCCCAGGTATTTACCTAAATCTTCTCTTTCTTGCGATAAATACTTTAGATAGGCAGTCATGTCTTCTAATTTTATAACATCTCCAAGTAGCTCTCTCAGTTCTATTGAAGTTGTTGTTTGCTCTATCCTATGGACAGGATTCTTACCGATTAATAAGTGATTGACTTGATTATAGACATATCCGAAGTACCCTGTATCAAAAAGCTGTTCAGTGATGAAATCTAAATGCTCTTGAGGAAGTTGAATATAAATGTTAGTAGTTTCACTACCTACATGACCTCTTAAATGTTGAGCGATTTGTATAGGGTCTCCATCTAAGACAGATTCAATTACCGAACTTGTATAAGTTAAAACAGTTCTATTCATTTTTCTTGATTCAAACTTAAAATCATCATTATAGTTCTTAAAGAACACATCATGAATACGAGGGCTAACCTGGTTTCTTGTATTATAAAAATGAATCAGATTCTCTGCATGAAGGTGTAACTGTCTACATCTAAACTCACAGATTAAAATGGCGTAAGCCATTGGTAAAGTAAGTACACTTGAACAATGGAAAGTCGCTTTTTCCTTGTTCTTGTTATGTTGAAACCATTGTGTTTGATAGAATCTGACGATTTGTTCTGCTTCACTGTATGTCAGTTGTATATTTTCTAATGATTCAATAGAATTCAAGTTTAATTTATCAAAAAGAACATGATGAAACCTTGGGAACTCCACAACGGAGCTTTTTCTCCAACCATTGTTTATATGCAATAATACATACAACCAAGTAGAATCATATTTGTTATAACCTTTCTTGTTATTTAACGCATTCTTCACATCATCTATCGCTAATTTCTTATGGTTTTGATAGTCACTTACGTAACGGTATAGAGATAAATATTCATCAACCGAATAAACTTCTTTTTCCTTTCTATTGTTAGATTGGTTTTGGTTGTATTTAAAATTTAGTTTGGATAGTTCAAATAATCTTTTTCCACCTTTTTGTTCAACTGTTTGTTTAATGTTATACAAAAACGAAAAAATCTCTGTTTGATACTTTATCGGTACATTCTTATTGAACAATCGCAAATTTAGCTCATTTGCTGAAAACCCATATATTTCTTTTGTTTCTGTCAATTCTACTAATATTTTTGTAGAGTATCTAAAACCAGACAATCTACTTAGGGCTGTGTCTCTGTTGCCCTGCATATTTTTAAGTTTCCGTTGAGCATATCGAAACCAAAGCTCTTCTGTTAATGATGCCTTTTTAGAAAAATGAACATCATCAATTTCAAGAATAGGATGTAAAAGCAGATAATAGTCTGAAGTGTCTGCTGTATCACATAACCTCGATACTTCTTTATCTTTTCTTAATCGGTCAATATATTCATCGACCGCCACTTTAGAATAAACGGTACTCTTACTCTGATATTTACCTTTCCGCATAATTGGATGGATTTCACCAGCAATCACACACTTTTTAAGGGCATCATCGAGTATTTTTTGACCGCCTATCTTCTCTTTATAAAGATTAGCTACCTCTTCCCCTGTATAAGTGGTTTCTTCTAATTCATTAAGTTTTTTTTGCTGTAAATCTACTAAAAACTCAAAATCACGTTTTGTAATATAACGTCTCGCCTTTTCTCCCCAAAAACTTTCAATCCCATATAGTTTAATTGCTTTACTCAAGTTTTTCTCTATTATCCCTAACGCTTCCCTTGCTTCAATTAAACTTATCTTTTCCTGGAACTGTTCTATATCTTTTTTCTTAACAAACTGGCACTCATAACGATTATTAAGTTGAAAAACGATTATCCCTTGATGCTTTAGCCTTTCCTTAAATGCCCAAATATCTTTGTGCATCTTAAGTTCCTGATAGGCATTCTGAATTGAAATATATTCTTGCAAAAATAGCTCATAACTACTTTTCTTGATAAAGTATTTCTCACTTTGAGTTATGGGAATGTCCATTATTAATAATTCGAGACAAGTATCTTCACCGAATTGTTTAATTACAGAAAGATTGTATCGAGCATTTTCTGTAAGATTAAATCTAAATTCTTCTACAGTCATATAATCCCTACGTATTGTATCTACTTTTTGAACATACTTATCCAAAGATTGAACAGAAATATAAATTCGATTACCTACTACCTTTTCTTCAAGTTCTTTACTTTCTATTAGCCTCTTAATTTTTCCCCCTGTCAGCCCATAATCCTTGTATTTAATATAGACTTGAAAAAATGATTCATAGCCTTCCATTTAAAAGCTCCTTAAATCTTCGATTTTCATATATTTTTTATTACCAGCTTGAATTGTTGCTCTGGATAAAATTTCTATAGCTTCCTCGGTTTGCTTCTTAACATTTTGCTCTTCAATATAGCTTTGTGCTGATTGAATATTACTATCTCCTCTTGCAATAGCCACTTCACTCGCAGACCACCCAAGTAAGAACACAAGCATATTAGTATAAATCCCCCTTCCTATATGCGTAGACCAAGATTTTGAGGTCAAAAACTGGTAATCCTTTTCGTTAGTCTCAAGAAGAATATCTAAGAATTTATTTTTCACTTTAGTAAACCGTTCCCAGTACGCCATTCCTGTAATTGGTCTTCCAGTATGAATAGAACAAAACAGGGCATGTTTATTTTTTATCTTTCCTTTTCTTTCTAATCGTAATAAATTTTCCTTATGTTTCTCATACAACTCTAAGACAATAGGAACTTTAAATATTGCTTGGATTCTTTCTTTCTTTACTTGTTCGGACACCATAAGCTCCTTGCTCGGAAAAAGGATTCTCCAATTGTCCTGTATGTTAATTGTAAAGTCTCCTGAGCCATTCTTATTTGGCTCTTTAACACTGCTACGCAATAGATTTACCACTTCTCCCCTTCGTAACCCTCCATAGCATTGAAAGGCTACTCCTAATGCAATATCAGATGCTTCTAATTCCGCAACCCTTATAAAAAGATTTACCAAGTCTAATCTACCATTACCAAAATCATGTAGTCTCCTGTCTTTAATTCTCTGTGTGCTTTCCCTTCTATTGGGATATTCTGTACCCAGTTCAAGGTTATCAAAAGGTGAAATGGTTGTAAGTACCCTTGCACCATTTATATTTCTTATGTCTTCCCTATACTTCACAGTCTCTTTAGTTATCTTTTGTTCATTTAGCCATCGATAAAGTCTTACAAGAATACGTTCAGTCCGATACACCTGTGTAGGTTGAAGTTGCCCCAATTTAACCCGATGAGTCAAGAATGAGATATAATTTGCACCATGTTGTAATTCTAATCCTGGTATCCCTTCCTCCTCTAAATGCAGGAATATTTCATCCTCATTCTCTATACACTCCAAAATAAAATGTAAGAACTTTTTTATTTCTTCTGCATAGTTTTTCTGAGTCGTAGGGGCTAAAGATTTTCTTTCCAGTTCATTTTTAATAAAATTAGATAATGGATGGGGGTAAAGTAATCCTGTTTCCTTATCTTTCACACAGAGAAATGTTTTTTCACTTGTAATTAGTTTACCTTCCCTCATTTCCTTTATCTTCTTTTGTTTTACTACAAATTCATAATTCACTTTAATCCCCCTAACTATAGTAACCCAGTCACCGCTACCCGCTACGGGACTCTGTCCCCCTAAAACTAATAAGTAAATAGTCTTAATACTTTATTCATATTATATTAACCTATAGGTGAAATAATTTCCACACAAAAAAAGACTATTCGTGTGAAATAGTCTACCCCCTAAAATATTGATATATAAACCTTTTAACCACCTGATATAGTATTAATTATGTATAACACCAAGATATCCTAATATAAATCACATACAGTATGAATCCATTTTTCATTTTTAATAAATTGCAAGGTTTGCTCCCTAAAGACAGTGGAATACCAGCTTTGATGTCGAAATTCTAGCGCAACTGGAATGTCACCCATTTCCGCTTTACAGAAACGAAGATAGTCTACATGCTGACGTGTACAATCAAACCAAGGCGGGAACTGAAAAAGTACCATAGCCAGTTTACCAGCTCTCTGAAAAGGTTCGATTGAATCACGGAAAGCCATAAACATCTCTTTCTTATTTGAAAACGGAATCTCTCCACGCTGATGTCCTGTCATGCCTTGATATGCTTTTACGACAAATTGAAAATTAGCAGGTGTCTCACTCACCCACTTTTCACTATTTCGCTTCGGTTGAACAGCATAAAAAGACGCATCCACTTCCACAATTGGAAAGTGTGCACCATACTCTTTTAACTTATCACGTTGGGACACGCCATAACGATACAAAGAATGATGGTCCCCCCAACCTGTTACTCCGATATAAATCATTCTAACCAACCTATTCCGCAGTTTTCTTTATTTTAACATATATCTCAAAGGACCAAAAAGTTAAGCTAAAGACAACCCTTTCCCTGTATGAATATTTATCAATGCTTTCCTGTAATTTATCAACAACTTTCGGCTATTTATCAATAAAAAAAGCCACCTATAAAAATAGACAGCTTTCTTTAACGATATATAATTAACCAATAGAATCTTCCATCAAATAATTATTAATAGTGGTTTTCTTCAGCAGCCATAGCAATTGCTTTTGTTTGATGAACTGTACCAAAGGGATGTTGAGGTGGAGCATAAATAGAGTAGAGCTTCAGTGGCTTATTCCCTGTATTCGTTACGTTATGCCATTTTCCTGCAGGTACAAATATCGCAAAGTCTTCATAAGCGTTTTGTTGAAAATCTAGTATTTCTTTTCTGTCCCCCATTTGAACTAATCCTTGACCTTCCTCTATACGGATAAATTGATCATGATGTGGGTGAACTTCTAAACCAATATCTTCACCAACACCGATACTCATCAAGGTCAATTGTAAATGCTTTCCTGTCCATAAAGCAGTGCGGAAAGTATTATTTTTCTTTGTAACCTTCTCAATATCAACTACAAATGGTCTTGAGCCATAATCATTCAATCGGTTGTTTCGATAATAAGAGTTCCTATTGATATTGTTCCAACTATTATTGTACTGATGATTAGTCCAGTTGTAATTGCCCCATTTATTATTATTCCAGTTAGTATCCATATAATTATGCCACTGATATTGGTAGCATGGTTGGTAGTACATTTTATTCTCCTCTCATAAATCCATTTTTTTCATCATTCTATTCAGTTAACTATTTATAGGTACATAAAATGAGAAAAATAGGCAAGAGTCATTGCCCACCCATGAAGCGTATGCATGCTATACCAAATACTCTTTTTAAATCGTATTATACTTAACATAGAAAGAAATAGTTTATAAAAAAGGGCTCTAAATAACATTTATAAAAAATTCGACTTAAAGATTTTAAATGCAATATAAAACAACGGAGGACGAAAGAAGACACATTCAAATGTAATAATTTATTCAGCCCTTCTCAATTGAGTGGGGCTTTTTCCTCTTCAGTAGCCAATCCTTCTTCAACTAATGCACTCCTTGAAGAAGAAACAGAGGAGCATATTCCACAATCGCGCTCGATTGTGGAAGACCGAAGAGTAACAAACACCTTATCAGATAAATTCTTAAAACGGATTCTCTGGTTCATCTTTTTTATAAACGGTGAATCTTATTTTTAAATCCACATTATATTCACCAAGAAAATTGATATGCTCTTATCCTAACAAATTTTATTTAGGACTTATATGTATGCCTTCACTCTCTCGCCAATCTGCGTAGAGTATACGCTTTACATTATCATATCCATTGGTAGTTAATTGGTTATCTAACCACTGTTGATCAAATCCGAGTTCATGTAAATTACCCCATAAAATTTCCCCATCTATAATTAACGATGTTGGGAGGTCTACTCGACTTTCTGGAAGATTGAGATCTTGCTTGTCTGGTTTTTGATACTTGGATTTTAATAATAAACTGAATTGCCCATTAGCTTCCAATATACCGTATTTGACTTCGCGAACTGAAAAGACATTATTTTGACGGAGTATACTCAATACTTGATTTACATCCAATTTGTTCTTTGTAAGTAACTTTCTGTCCATAACACCATCTCGAATGATTATGTTAGGATTGCCTAATAAGAGAGAACGTGTCGATTTATTTTTTAGAGTCATAAACTCTATTCCCAACATAAGAAACGTCCACAATCCGATGGCATATAAAAAATGAAAAATCCCTACCTTATCTTCATAAATGGTATTTCCTAAAAAATCTCCAAGTACTAACACAAAAACTAAGTGAAACGGGGTTAACTGATAGATGGATGTTCTGCCTGTTATGATAATGATAAAAAATAAAGTGGCAAAACCTACTATGACTTTGATCGTCAGTAAACCAATATTAACTTCTTCCAAAGTTTTTTCCTCCAATTTAAATTTTACTTAGTTGTAAGATCTTGAATTTTAGATAAAGAGGCTAGTTTTAGTATTAAAGCTCGAGTTCCAATTCCAACGATGATGTAATATATGAATGAATAACTGTATCTCCACTCAAAATAATAAACAAGTTCGACCCACTCGGAAAAAGGTTCACCAATAAAGGCGTATGTGAGTGCCATAGTGATTTGTGCGATTATAAAAAGTTTCCATGTTCTAAAATATTGATATAACAACATGTAAGCTACAGGTATCATTGAAAAATCAAAGGGCAAGGCCCGAGGAATAATAGGTAGGAATGCAATTGGATAATCCCAAAACCTATATTGTAAGCCAACTACATCTAATAAGGTTGTTGTTATGATAATTATGGTACCAAACAACAAAATTTCTAAAATAATGTCTCGTTTAACCAATTTAGACCATATAATCCAAGGCACAACTAAAAAACCAACTAATATCCACCATTCCCAAGTTAAAAATTCATTCTTTAGCCAATTATTTAATTCTAAAAGGTACAGTTTATCCTCTAATAAACGTATTTCCTCAAAAATTCCAAATATATTATCTATTGTTATCATTCCTTAATATTTAAATTAAAAAGTAACAGATATTTTTGAATTCAAACTCTTTGAGCTGCCTTTTTAGCATTACCGTTTTTTGTTAATTAATTTCCGTTGTAAATAAGAAATATTTTAAAAACAAAAATTTTTTAAATCTAGATTTAAGATAGAACAATAAAAACAGGATACATCAACTTATAATAACGGAGAAAGCAGGCGAGCACCCTGTTCAACAATGCGCTCGGTCAGGGATCGTTGCAACAAGTCTTCAATTCTTAATGGTACAGAATCAGTAAGATCCCTCTCGAACTGCTCTGTGAGTTCCCTTGCCACATCAGCACTGTACACGACTTGACACACTTCATAATTCAGGCGAAAACTTCTCATATCATAGTTTGCTGCGCCTACTTCTGCAATTTCCTCATCAATGATCATCAGTTTCGCATGTAACATTCCTTTATCGTACTGGTAGATTTGGACCCCAGCTTCTATAAGTTCCCCGTAATAGGTACGACTTGCAAAGCCCACGATTTTTTGATCAATATGGCGAGGAACAAGTAATCTTACCTGTACACCACGAGCCACAGCTGTCTTTAATGCCATAATAATATCTGTTTCTGGTATAAAGTAGGGCGTTGTTATATCAATGGTTTTGGTCGCTTGTGTTATAAATATAAAGTAAGCTTGACGAATAACTGGTGTAGGAATTCCAGGGTTTCCTTCCAACGTATGGATGTATGCTTTTTGCAATTCTCCTGTCTTTGTTTGGGTATTGTCTGTTTTACCTTCTATAGGCCATAACTCAGATCCTAATTCGGCAGACCATCTTGAAAAATCTATGCTGCCGGTTGGATTGATTCCCTTTGATTTATATTTTGGGATTTTAGTGGCCTTTTTCGTTGCCTCAGATTTTGTTTTTGACTTTATCCGTTCTGGTACAGCGATATTCCAATGAACGTCGAAGATAGTCTGCAAGTCGCCTGTTGCTTCCCCTATAATTTGCAAATGAGTGTCCCTCCAAAATCCTACGTCTGGCTTTAATCCTGTATATTCATACCCAACGTTCATACCGCCAGTAAAGGATTCCTTTCTGTCAATCGTGACAATCTTACAATGATCCCGATAATTCCAATTGGATAAAATCCATGGAAAGCGTAAAGGAAATATTGTCCGGCATTCTATCCCTGCTTCCATCATCTGAAGGATTTTTTGACGCGGAAATTTTTTACTCCCCCAACCATCTCTAATAAAACGAACCCGCACTCCGTTTACTGCTTTTTCGATCAGCAGTTCTGTGATGCGATTACCTATTTGGTCATTCCGATAGATATAATATTCCAGATCAATGGTTTTTTGGGCTTTTTGTAGGGATTCGATGAGTTGTTCATATTTTGCTATTCCATTGTTTAGTACTTGGACTTTACCGACTCGAAGCCCATGCACAGTGAAATGCCGTAAAGCATCGGCGATTATCGATGCTGAATCACTATATGTATCAGGTAATTTATCAGACTCATTATGAGAAGAGGTCAATCTTTTCCGATGAATAATCTTGGGATTTGATATGCTAAGATATAGACAGAAACCAATGATAGGCCAAACAAGTACGATTATTATCCAATTCAAAGCCTTGGCAGGACGACGAACTTCCCAAATTGCTATGAATAACATAAAGAGTGCATTAAATAGATATAGACCAAAAATCCACTCCAACTGAAATCCCTCCCTTGTTTTTCTCTTAACATGTACAAACTGTGTAGGGAGTATACGTTTGGAATACGAAGGAAATGTTTAGATATACATTACAGGCTCACCTTTGGTGAACAATTATTAAGTTAGGAAAATTTTAATAGACTTTCAAATTTATGCACGTGACTGGCTTGTTCTGCATGAGTGCGACACGTTAGGTAGTGAAAAGCTATC
>NZ_QWVS01000017.1 GCF_003570725.1 Peribacillus asahii | reverse complement strand
AAAGTTAAAAGATATGGACTTTTTCAGTGCCCTCAGAATAGGGGCTATTTTTTTTTGCTTAACTATGAGAGAATGTTAATACAAAAATGGATAAAGAAGGAAAAACAGAAGGCTTGATAGAATTATAATAGCGTGGTTGTTATGTTGGTGGTTGGGTGGTTGATAAACCAAGAAAGGTGCTGAAAACGTTGATAAATCAGTTTTTAACAATGAAAGAACTGAAAGAGGCGCTTCCGGAGATCCCTGAGAATAGTTTAAAACGGTACCTACACGAACATGAAGAATATTTGAATTTTAAAAAGGAGCATAATCGTTACCGGATTCATGCTTCTGAAATTGAGAAGTTAAGATTAATCAGGCAGTTTTATGCTGAAGGTTTTAAAAGAGAAGAAGTGAATATGAAGCTGGAGGAACGTGGTATACCGAGAACGATTACTATGGATTTAGAGGATACATCATTGGTCTCGATCAACCATGAGCTTACAGATGTTAAGAAGCTGATTAGTTTTTTAGTTCAACAAAATGAACAATTTCGATTGCATCAAAATAGACTTAAAGAGCAGAATGCTGAATTAATTCATGAAATGTACGAGCTGAGGCAAAGCATGGAGGAATTTAGAGAATCACAAAGAATGCATCATGAAATGGAAGCTGAAAAAGTCTCTTATATGATGGATCATTTAGTAGCTGCTCAACAATCTTTTGAAGAAGTAAATAATAAGAAAGGGTTTTGGCAAAAAATATCTAAGCAGATAGACGCTTGTTATAAATTTTTCTTAAAGGGAAAGGTACAAAAACCAAATGGATAAAAAAAGAATCAACGTTTCGTTGATTCTTTTTTTAACGTCAAATTTCATGGAGCAGGGGTGAAAATGAGTCAAAATAATAATCATAATACCTTGCTCCAATAGTAGATAGCAGCCATTGAGATATACCTTTAAAACAATCTATTTATAGCTTTTCTGGCATTAGTCGTGGGAGTATGTAAATAAGCTTACTTGTCTCTTAAATAAAAAATATAATCAGTTGATACGCCCTCATACCCCATCTGTCTAATCATTGCAGCAATGTTTCCTCTATGGTACGTTCCGTGATTGACTATATGTTGAACGACTTCAACGATCTTGTTGTTAAATTGGTCCCCCTTCGTATTGTGATAACCAGCCATATCTTCAACATCTTTCGTATTGATAAGAAAATCTTTTATCTCATTATGTAAAATAGTAGATGCCTTTACAGTATCCTCGATTGTGCTGAATGATTTAGATACAATTTGCTGCAAACTATTTCCTTTCATCCGTAAATACCATAATTCATCCACTGCTATCATATGACCAAAGGTTTCAGAAATGGTAGGGAAAACACTATTCACTTTGTTAAGAAAAACTGCCTCTGGAAGACATTTTAAATGTTGAATTAACCTATCGTTAGCCCACACATGGTAATCAAATAATTGCATAGTCCATTCTTTCACTAATGATCCTCCTTAACGAACGTTCTTCATTTTTATAAATTATACTTCCGGATATCAGTTTATAGAATAGCGAGAATCAAACTCTTTTGTAGATTTCCCGTATGAAAAAGCTCATCTGTATGTTCATTTGTAAAGATTTTGTCGCATCAACGGATTAACTGTCGAACCCCTTATTATTTTATGAATCATGGTTTATAATGATGGCTGTTGCCTATGTTTTCTATTTTTTGTTAAAAATGAATAGGGAGTTAAGTTGCGAAATGAAAGTTTTATCACTTAAAGAGTTGGAATATAGAATTGACGCTGTAAGAACTCGTATGATTGTTGTAGGAAAATTAAAAGGACTTGGCCATCCCGACACGATTAAATCCAGTCAAGAGTTAGATGTTTTATTAAACGAATATCAAAAAATTAAAGCAAAATAACCTATCTACAAATGTATTAGTGATTTATAGGTATTTGTAACTATCATCTTGTATTTAATTCTCTATATTAAATGTGTTATTATGCCTATTGAGGCAAATTTTACGAAAGTAAGAGACGCAAAGCTACGGACCTAAAGCATTTTTGCCATGGTGGCCGAGTTGCCAGGAATTATTCCTGTATAATTATAATAAATAAAGTGGCATTTTCCTGATTTGCCTTAGTTTTTAAAGAAAGGTATTTCTATTATTGAAGAAGTCTATTTTGCTTGTGGATGATTCTCTTTTCATGAGAACGTTATTAAAAAGAGAGTTAAACTCAAATCATTTTACCGTTATTTCGGAAGCCGAAGATGGTCTAGAAGCGATAGAAAAGTATAAGATGCTTTCTCCGGATATTGTGTTGATGGATGTAACGATGCCAAAAGTTAATGGCATCGAGGCTTTAAAAGAGATTATTTGCTTCGATCAATGTGCAAAGGTTGTAATGTGCTCGGCACTTGGTTCACAACCATTAGTAATCGAAGCGTTAAAGGCTGGCGCTAAGGACTACATTGTTAAACCTCGTTTTGGTAACCTAAATAACACTCTTATTAATTTGTATTAGTCTACACCCAGTTCAAATGGGTGTTTTTTTTATCTCCAGATGTTTTAGTCAGAAGTATATGGCGATGGAGGTGTACTTAGAATATATAAAATACAACTATATTTCCATGTCATAAAATCTTACATGTTTATTGAAACTCTATCCTCACCTACATATACTTAAAACTATCAATAGTATATTGGTTCTGATTCTTGCAATCGATAACGAAAATGCTGTCTAGGGTTCCGGTTGAAAAACGTCTGGTCCGAGAGAGAGCGTACAGCTTACACGCTGTATACACGGAGGGAAAAAAGCCCGGGAGAATTTTTTTATAAAATTCTCCCGGGCTTTTTTGTTTTTCCGTGCCAAATTCAGAAAAGAGGGTGGATAATATGAATGGAAGTACAACCTTGGTTAAATCACTTAAATTGCATCAGGTAGTCTTTATGGGGCTAGCTTGGATGACACCAATGATCTTTTTTACTGTCTATGGTGTTGCACATGAAGCTGCCGATGGCATGATGGCAGCTGCCTATTTGACGGCGTTTATTGCTATTTTCTTTACTGCGTACAGCTACAGTCGCATGGTAAAGGCCTATCCTATTGCGGGATCAGCTTACACGTATACGAAAAAAGCCATTAACTCGAAAGCTGGTTTTCTTGTTGGATGGGCGTTGTTGATGGATTATATTTTTTCTCCTATTATTGCCATACTCACATTTGGTATCTTCATGAATACAGAATTTCCCGCCGTACCTGTGTTTGTTTGGATCATCGTCATGAATGTCATCCTTGCTGTCGTTAATATTGTCGGTATTAAATCTGCGGCACGTGTAAGCGGGATGTCTGTCCTCGTTCAAATTGGCTTCATTCTTCTATTTTGTATTTTAATCATAAAAGATATTTTAAATGGTGAGACAGGGGCTCATTCACTTTTCTCCATTACTCCTTTCTTCAGTGGTGACACAGCTTTTAGTTCTGTCTTTTCAGGTGCTGCTTTAATCTGCTTCTGTTTTCTTGGTTTTGATGCTGTTACAACAATGGCAGAAGAAACCATTGATGCTAAAAAAACAGTTCCTAAAGCAATATTTCTGATTATTCTAATAGCTATATCGATGTATATGGCCGTTTCCTATTTAACGCAAATTGCTTATCCAGATTTCGCTTTTGCAAATCCAGATAATGCAGCATATAGCCTTATTCAGCTTGTTGGCGGTAATTTGCTTAGTTCATTGTTCATTATGATACTAATCGTAGCAACCTTTACTCAAGGTGTTTCTTCCGTAACAAGTGTAAGTCGTTTCCTTTATGCACTTGGGCGCGAATCTATTTTACCGAAAAAATTGTTTACAACACTGCACCCTAAATACAAAACACCTGCTGCTAGTATTTTATTTGTAGCAATTATTTCACTATCAGCCGTATTCATTAATCTGGATACAGCAGTTATGTTTGTTAGTTTTGGAGCATTAACAGCTTTCGTATTTGTAAATCTGTCCGTCATTGCTCATTACTATATCAAGATGAAAAAACGTTCACCGAAAGATACATTTCTATATCTTATTTTCCCTCTAATTGGAGCCGTATTTATCAGCTGGCTGCTTACGTTACTTGATAAACATACATTGATAATGGGCATTAGCTGGGTTGTAGTTGGATTTATTTATCTTTTTATAAAAACAAAATGGGAACAAGCGAAAGAAGGCAAAATGCCAGCTCCATCTACGGATCATCTAACATCAAAAGAAATAATGTGAGATAATCTAACATGTTTGTTGTTTCTCTTTTTTCTAATCTTTATACTAAGCTTATAACTAATAACGAATAAAGGTTTCCACATCGAGTTGGAAACAAAAAAGCTCTCTAGGGTTCCGTTTAAAGTTCAAACTTTAAAGACTGGTCCGAGAGAGAGCGTACAGCATAGCGGCTGTATACACGGAAGGATAAAAGCCTGGGAGATTACGATCTCCTGGGCTTTTATCCTTTTTTCTATAAAAAGGAGGTTGTTCTTATGTATACTGTTTCATCCAAAATCATTCCTGCTGGTGGAAAATGGTCGAGTCGAATCAGCAGAGGCAAACAATTAACATTTACTGCACTTGAAGAGGGTGCTAACGTATCTCTGCTTTTATATAACGCAAATGATACAACCGAGCGTTATAACATGCCGGATACATTAAAAGCTCAGCACACAGCTCATCTAACCGTTGGCAATGTCCTTATGAGCGACAATGGCCGGGTGCTTGCAAGTATTATCGATGATTCACTCGGTTGGCATGATACGATTTCAGGCTATGCAACACGACAGATGATCGATGAACGATTTGGTCATACGACGTATCAAGAAAAGCGAAATGACTGGTACCGAAGCGGTGAAGAAAATTTCGCGGTTGAACTTTTTAGAAATGGATTAACTACTCGTGATCTTGTTCCTGTCGTGAACCTATTTTCGAAAGTATTTTGCAGCGAAGACGGAAATATGCATTTTGTCTCCAGTCACGCCAAAAAAGGTGACACAATTACGCTTAGAACGGAAATGGAAGTTCTAGTGATTTTATCTAATACACCAAACCCGCTTGATACAAGCAACACGTATCCATCTGTTCCAGTCGAATTAACGATTACGGACGCACAACCTGTTCAGGAAGATGATCGTTGCTTGAATTACCGTCCGGAAAATCGACGCGCGTTTGAAAATACATGGGATGACGTATTATTCACAAAAGGAGGAATTTTATAATGGCTGTTTTACATTACGCGGTAAGCGAACGAAAAGTAGAAGATGCGGTTTATAATCAAACAATTCCAGCTGGAGATGGTTGGACGTACACGCTGGAGCCTGGTCAAGTTCTACGCATTGTGGATTTAGAAGGCAATCAGGCAGCGGACACTCTCTTTTATGATGCAGACAACCCATCCGATCATTATAGTGCGGTGAACACGATTCAACGTCAGGGCAATGTTTATTTATCAACTGGCTCGGTACTTGTAGCTGAATCTGGTAAGGAACTGGTGAAAATCGTAGCCGACACTTGCGGACGCCATGATACGCTCGGCGGTGCTTGCTCTGCACAGAGTAATACGGTTCGTTATTCACACGATACACTTTCAATGCATAACTGCCGCGATACGTTTATGCTTCAGCTTTCGAAATACGGTAATCGTTTTACGAAACGTGATCTTGCACCAAATGTGAATTTCTTTATGAATGTTCCGGTTACCCCAGAGGGCGGTCTCACTTTTGAAGATGGGGTTTCAGCTCCAGGCTATTACGTAGAAATGCAGGCAGTGAACCGGACGCTCGTTTTAATCAGTAACTGTCCTCAATTAAATAATCCATGTAATGCATATAACCCAACACCTATTCAACTACTAATCTGGGATAACTAATCGATAAAGGAGTGGTCATAATGTTTAAGAAGGTATTAATCGCCAACCGTGGTGCTATCGCGGTTCGAATTGAACGAACATTGCGCAAGATGGGAATCACCTCTGTCGCTGTCTATACAAAAGCGGATCAAGATAGTTTGCATGTTGATTTGGCAGATGAAGCGATTTTAATTGGGGAAGGCGCAGCGAAGGACAGCTATTTAAATGCAGAGATTATTTTACAAATCGCTCTTGATACAGGAGTGGAGGCCATCCATCCTGGCTACGGGTTTTTAAGTGAAAATGCGGAATTTGCACGCTCTTGCCGTCAACATGGCATCACCTTTATCGGGCCGACACCAGAACAGATGGAACTTTTCGGCTTAAAGCATTCTGCACGCCAAATTGCTGAAAAAGCAAATGTTCCTCTTTTACCCGGAACTTCTCTTATTACAGAGTTAAACAGCGCTCTTGATGAAGCAGAGCGCATTGGATATCCGGTCATCTTAAAAAGTACAGCTGGAGGCGGCGGAATCGGTATGCGCGTCTGTGCGGATGAAGCTACACTGCTTGACGTATTTGATTCAGTATCTCGTCTAGCTGAAACGAATTTCAATAACGGCGGTGTCTTTTTAGAAAAATACATTCAAAAAGCACGTCATGTGGAAGTTCAGATTTTCGGTAATGGATTTGGCGAGGTGGCTGCACTTGGAGAGCGTGACTGCTCGATTCAGCGCCGCAATCAAAAGGTTGTTGAAGAAAGTCCGGCTCCTTGCTTATCTCCTGCTGTTCGCGAAGAGATGCTGTCTGCGGCCAAACGTTTAGCAGAAGAAGTAGGATATCGAAGCGCTGGTACAGTTGAGTTTCTATATGATCCAGAGACAGAACACTTCTATTTCCTTGAAGTAAATACGCGCCTGCAAGTAGAACATGGCGTTACGGAAGAAGTATTAAACATTGATTTAGTCGAGTGGATGGTTCGTGAAGCGGCTGATGAACTGCGTGAGCTTGATACACTATACTCCGCTCCAGTAGGACACAGTATTCAAGCTCGTATTTATGCGGAAGATTGTTTAAATGATTTCCGTCCAAGCGGCGGACAGTTGGATCAAGTCCGTTTTTCCCAACAGGCACGTGTTGAAACGTGGGTGCGTGATGGGCTGACGGTTACCTCTCTTTATGATCCGATGCTTGCGAAGATTATTGTTCATGCAGATACACGTGAAGAAGCTATTAATCAATTAAATAAAGCACTACAAGATACTAGATTATATGGGGTTACAACGAATTTGCAATACTTGCAGGCACTTTTGCAAGAGGATGACTGTCGTTCCGGCAATGTTCATACACAAATGTTAAAGGAATTTGCGCCAGCTGAGTCTGCGATTGAAGTGCTTGATGGCGGTATTCAAACAACTGTTCAAGATTGGCCGGGGCGCGTTGGACATTGGGATGTTGGGGTACCGCCATGCGGACCAATGGATCCTTTCTCATTCCGTATCGGAAACAAAATGCTCGGCAATGATGATCAAGCTGCCGGACTTGAATTCACGCTACGCGGTGGCTCATACCGTTTCCGTGGAGATACAGCCTTTTGCCTCACAGGTGCTGATATGAATGCTTCACTTGATGAAACGGACGTACCGATGTATAAAGTCATTCATGCAAAACGCGGCCAAATCCTTAAATTTGGCGAAGCGGCACAAGGTATGCGTACTTATTTACTTGTAGCTGGTGGATTGGATATGCCGCTGCATTTAGGCAGTGCTTCTACCTTTACACTTGGAGGGTTTGGTGGACACGGGGGCCGTGCACTTCGTACAGGTGATGTTTTACAAGTTAATCAGTGTGAAGTATCTCATACCGTAGAACTTCCAGCCAGCCAGCGTCCTGCGTTAACGAAGGAATGGACAATTGGTGTGATTCCAGGTCCGCATTGTACAGAAGAGTTCTTATTACCAGATTACTTGCAGCAGCTGACGGATACAAGCTGGGAAGTACATTTTAACAGCTCACGTACAGGCGTCCGTTTGATCGGTCCGGCTCCACTTTGGACACGTGAAGATGGCGGTGAAGCAGGGTTGCATCCTTCTAACATTCACGATAACGCGTATGCAATTGGAACGCTAGATTTAACGGGTGATATGCCAATTTTACTCGGACCTGATGGACCAAGTCTTGGCGGATTCGTTTGTCCGGTTACAACAGCATCCGCTGAGTTTTGGAAAATTGGCCAGCTTCATCCCGGTGACCGCATTCGATTCCAGCTTCTAACGTTGAAAGAAGCGGAAGAATTACGGAATGTACAGGAGGAATATCTCGGAACGATTGGTACACAGAATCAAGAATACGCTGATCTTCCAGTTTTGCCTGTAGGAGCAGCACAATTATCACCAGATTATCCTATCCTTGTTCAACGCACAGACAGCAGTTTCCCGATGACGATTCGTGCGGCTGGAGATGAGCATGTACTTATTGAATACGGTGATATGGAATTAGATCTGTTATATCGTTTCCAAGTACATGCGTTAATGGAAGCCATTCAGGCACGTACAGATATTCCAGTGTTAGATTTAACACCAGGCATTCGCTCTTTGCAGGTGCATATCGATGCATCCAGGATGTCGATTTCATCATTGTGTACAGTAATTGAATCCATTGATAGACAGCTGCCTCCTCTTGAAGAAATTGAAGTACCATCAAGAATTGTCCGTCTTCCTCTTTCATGGGATGATCCGGCAACACAGCTGGCGATTGATCGATATCAGCAAAATGTCCGTCCTGATGCACCTTGGTGCCCGAGCAATCTGGAGTTTATCCGTCGTGTAAATGGACTTCATGATATTGAAGATGTAAAGAATATTGTTTTTGATGCGAACTATCTCGTTCTTGGTCTCGGCGATGTGTATCTCGGTGCACCAGTTGCCACACCGATAGATCCGCGGCATCGTTTAGTTACTACGAAATATAATCCAGCTCGTACATGGACACCGGAAAATGCAGTTGGAATTGGTGGAGCGTATATGTGCGTATATGGAATGGAAGGCCCTGGAGGCTATCAATTTGTAGGCCGGACCGTTCAAGTGTGGAATCGCCTACGCGAAACAGAAAGCTTCCAGTCAGGCAAGCCATGGTTGCTTCGCTTTTTTGACCAAATTCAGTTTTATCCGGTTACTGCCGATGAATTGCTTACAATGCGAGAAGACTTTTTACGCGGTCGCTTTGAAGTCGATATTACAGAAACGACGTTTAAACTTGGGGAGTATCTAGCATTTCTTGATTCCATCAAAGAAAGTGCTGACGAGTTCCGCGAAACACAGCAAGCAGCGTTCAACGCAGAACGTGAAAGCTGGAAGGAACTTGGTTTGGCAGAATATGTGTCAGAACATGAAGTAGCAGAAACGGTAGAAGAAGTGCTGCCGGAAGGTGCTGAAGCGGTTCGTTGTACGATGCCGGGAAGTGTATGGAAAGTACTCGTATCACCGGGCGATGAAGTAAAGAAAGGTGACACTCTGATTATTGAAGAAAGCATGAAGATGGAGTTTCCGCAACTGGCACCATACGACGGGTTTATCGAGTCTGTACACGTATCGCCAGGAGATGAAGTCCATGCAGGTCAATTAATTGTTTCAATTACAAAAGAAAAGAGAGGTGCGTCCAATGGAAATCATGAGCATACCACAAACGTTGTCCATTCGTGAACTGAAGGAAAGATATCAATCAAATGAGCTAACACCCGAAGTACTTATTCAAGATATTATTAAGCGTGCCGAAGCAGATAAAGATATGAATATTTGGATTACACAGCCTTCTTTAGAGCGAATCCAGCCTTATTTAGATCGATTAAACACGATGGATCCAGAGCAAGCACCGCTCTGGGGCATCCCATTTGCGATTAAAGATAATATTGATCTTGCTGGTGTCCCTACGACGGCTGGATGTGCGGAATTTGCTTATACACCGGATGAACATGCGATCGTTGTAAAACGTTTGATTGAAGCGGGAGCGATTCCAGTTGGAAAAGCCAATTTAGATCAATTTGCGACGGGGCTTGTTGGAACGAGAAGTCCGTACGGTGAAACAAAAAATGCACTGAATCCGGATTTAATTAGCGGCGGCTCTAGTTCTGGCTCTGCTGTTTCAGTTGCACGCGGTCAGGTAGCTTTTGCACTTGGGACGGATACAGCTGGATCGGGACGTGTCCCTGCTGGGTTAAACCGCCTGATTGGTTATAAACCAAGCCGCGGTGCATGGCCGCTCAAAGGAGTTGTGCCTGCCTGTGCCAGCCTAGACTGTGTCACAGTTTTCGCCAACAGCCTGTCAGATGCAGAGCTTGTTGACCAAGTAGCGCGTGGATTTGAAGAAACAGATTCGTGGTCGCGTCCTATTAGACGTTGCTCAAACGCTTTACCAGAGAAAATTTGTTTACTGCAAGAAACTCCTTCTTTCTTCGGGCCATTCGCAGCTGAATATAAACAAGCTTGGGAAGCAGCTGTTGAACGCATCAAGCAACTGAATATTCCGATTGAATATATCGATGGCCAGTATTTATCGGAAGCGGCTGCTATTTTATATGACGGACCTTGGGTAGCAGAGCGTTGGGCTGATTTAGGTACATTTATTAAAGAAAATGAATATGCAGCGTTTCCTGTAACAGAAGCCGTTCTACGTTCAGGTGAAAAACCGGAATATGATGCTGCTTCTCTTTTTAAAGCAATACACAAACTGCAGGAGTTTACACAAAAAGCACATCAGCAATTGAAAAATGCTGTACTTATCATGCCTACATCTGGCGGTACATGGACACGAGCAGAAGTACGAGACAATCCGATTGGAACAAACAGTCAGATGGGGCTTTATACAAATCACTGTAACTTGCTAGACTTATGTGCGGTGAATATTCCGGCTGATGATGCAGCGGAAAATCTGCCATTTGGCATTACACTGTTCTCGGGACATGAAGATGAGCATCTAATTGTTGGTCTGTCTGATCTATTTCTACATGGACAACGCTCAGCAGTAAATAAAACAACTACACTAGTAGCGGTTTGCGGGCTTCATATGCGAGGCTTTCCCCTTGAAAAACAGATGATTGAACATGGTGCTTCCTTTATTCGCGAAACAAAAACGGCCCCAATATACAAGCTGGTCAAACTGGATACTAAACCAGAAAAACCTGGATTAATCAGAACTAATGATACAGGTACTTCTATTGAACTAGAGATTTGGGAAATGCCGTTATCTGAATTTGGCTCCTTTACATCGCTTATTCCAGCACCGCTCGGTATTGGGAAAATCCAATTGGAAGATGGAACAGAAGTACCAGGATTTATTTGTGAATCTGTCATTGAAGAACGAGCAGAAGATATTTCACATACGGGTGGCTGGCGTTATATATAATCGGTTTAATTGAAAAATAGAGTGACTTTGAGACTTAACCCATTTCAAGTAACACGCTTGAGGTGGGTTTCTTATTTAGTCAATCTGTTAAAAATAGCAATGCCTTATAAATTATATTGAAATATACAAGTAACTCCATATATGAAAGAGTATTGTAAAAACTAAAAATAGGATTTTTCCGTTAAAAAGAAGGAAATATGTCACGTTTCGACGAATATAGTTAATATATTTCTTTGGAGGTGTTGGCTATGGCCATTCGTTGTGGAGATTGTTACAGTTTATTAGAGGATCAAGATCATGTTGTGCTAGACGAGTTTAATACGTTAAGGCACACATATTGCGGCTACGATCTTGTTAGCGAGTTGGTCCAAGATGTCGGCACTTATAAAAATATCAAGGAAAAATATCAGTTTTTTGGTGAAGAGGTTAAATAAAAATTGGCGAAATAGGTCCTGTTCAGAAAGAACTAGGAGTGCGATTAAAAAGGCCGACTGCTATTTTAACAATGCTATATTGAAGTAAATAAAAAGAAGAAAACAACGATTCCGCTAACAGAGAAAAGTTGTTTTCTTCTTTTATTGTTTGGCCGGCCAATTGAAAGAAGGCAAGCTGATTAGGCTTGCCTTCATAGTATGATGAAATATTTAAAAAGCAGCGGGCTTATCCGCGTCTTCCGCCTCTACCGCCTCTTTTGGATTCAGTGTTACGTTTAAGAGATGATAAATTCTCTTCACTATTCTTTAAGAAACGAGTAATTTTGTCCTCAAAATTTTCTTTTGGTTTAAAATTACTTTTTGGACGAGAGTCTTTTGAATAGCTGTTAGGTCTTCCCTGACGTGGTGCACGTTGGGAATAAGTGGAGGTTTGTCCTTCTGGTTTATCTATAGCTTTTTTGATAGATAAGGAAAGTTTTCCGTCCTTCTCACTAAGCACTTTCACTTCGACTTGATCGCCTACTTTAAGATGGTCATTCACGTCTTTTACATAGCTATCTGCTACCTCGCTGATATGTACAAGACCTGTTGTTCCTCCCGATAATTCTACGAATGCTCCAAAATTAGTGATGCCTGTTACTTTCCCTTGTACCTTACTTCCTACTTCAATGGACATAAAAAAGTGTTCCTCCTCAATAATATTCCTACATATAATTTTAACAAATTAAAAAAGAATATCAATTGGATTTATATTCCTACTGTAAATTTTTTTTTTTGAAAGTTATTTAGGAAATGTAAATGAATATAAACATGTACATATTATTATACTCATCATTCGGTTTCTTCTGCACTAAAGTAAGTTAATTGAAGAAGGGATATAGGAAAAGAGCGAGGAAATGTACTTAAATAGATTGTATATTGGAGGGGAGTAAAGTGAATAGACTTTTCTTTGTTTTCTGTCAGCATGGCTGGTTGTTCCAAAACTCCTGAGTACTTCCTTATTCGTGTAAAGAATCATTAACCTAACAATGGGCAAAAAACCCCACCTTACACGTTAGTTAAGCGGGGTAGTTCTAGTATTAGTTAGCGTATTTCGTATAAGAGTTAACTAATTTCAGCGAATTTGTTTTTGGATTAAAAGTAAAGTTATAGATCGTTTTGTCTCCACCGCGATATTGAGACCAACCTTGCAATTTGTTCTTTCCTGTATACTTGATTGAATTTAAGTAAGTGTCACGAGGCACTTTTACTTTTGAAAGGTTTCCGCTTTTTACGGTATACATCGAAAGCACACCTATATCTCCACAAAAACCTCTTTCAAAATAAATAATTGTTGGAGAGGATTGTTGGTTACGGATACGCACTTTATCATCAGAGCCAGCGGCACATGAAGTATCACCATTAATGTAGTATTCGCTTCTTAATTTTGTTGATAAAGTTTTTTTGCTTTTTCCGGCATACTTTGTTGCAAATCGATAAGAATAATAGGTTGAGTCATATTCTTTCTTCTGACTTAATGTTGTTACATAAAATGTAGCCTTTTTCATGTTTTGGTCTTTAATAGTGTAAGACTTGGTAGTAGCTGCTTCTGCCGTTGAACTAAAAACTGACACTGATAATAGTAGAATAATGGCTATTATCATTGATAGGTATTTCTTCATCTGTTTCTCCTCCTTTTATAGTTATATTTTACCACCATTTATAGGAATTTTGGATTAATATAATGGGAAAATAAGCGAAAATTAACTTTCGAAGCATCGGTTTCTCCAAAAATGATATATTGGAAACATAAATCTGTTTTAAAAAGGTTATTATGTATAAAATTTACTTATTCAAAAGAGCGGAGAGGATCGTGCTAAATTATGTCCATACTAAATCATCAAATAGATGTCTCCTTTGAAAAACAGGTAGAGTGGTGGAAAGCAGTGATAGATTCTATCAATGATGGTATTTTGGTCATTGACCAAGAAGGTAGCGTTCAACTGATTAACCCCGAATATACAAGAATTACAGGAGTAACCTCTGACATCCTTGGAAAGCCGCTTCGAGAATATCGTCCTGGTGCACAGCTGCCTGATACGCTCGAGGATAGAAAATGTAGAGTAGGCGTATATCGGAAAACGAGGGATAGAGAGTATTTAGTGGATATGGCCCCTATCATCGTCAATGATAAAGTTATTGGAGCTGTCTCGGTCTGTAAAAGTCTAACTGAAGTTCACAGACTTTCTCAAGAACTCAAGAAACAAAATGAGAAGTTAAAACAATTAGAGAGAAAAATGGATTCAATGTACGAGGCAAAATATACATTTGATCAAATTATTGGAAAGGAAGCGGGTTTAAAAGGCGTTGTAACCGTTGCGAAAAAAGTGGCGGATTCTAGTTTGCCGATTTTAATTACTGGGGAAAGCGGGACAGGGAAGGAGCTCTTCTCGCAAGCTATTCATAATGAAAGCAGTAGAAATGGCCGGCCTTTTATACCTGTAAACTGTGCAGCTATCCCTGCTGAACTTTTAGAAAGTGAATTGTTTGGATATGGGGAAGGAGCGTTTACCGGTGCTAAGAAGGGCGGGAAAGCTGGCTTATTTGAAATGGCCAATTACGGAACGCTTTTTTTAGATGAAATTGGCGATATGTCTTATGATCTTCAAGCTAAATTATTAAGGGTGTTACAAGAAAAAAAGATTCGAAGAGTTGGAGAAACGATAGATCGCGACATTGATGTAAGAGTGATTGCCGCCACACATCGTGATTTACAACATCTCGTACATAAAAATCGCTTTCGTGAAGATTTATTCTATAGATTGAATGTAATCCGCTTACAGGTACCGTCGCTTCGAGAACGGAGAGAGGATATACCGAGGCTAATTGATTCATTTCTTCAATCAGCTTACTCTACGTATACCATCGAAGAGCAGACTTTGAAATTTCTATATACTTATGAATGGCCTGGGAATGTCCGGGAGTTAAAAAACGTGATTGACTATGCGACTTGTATAGCCGAGGGAACAGAAATCACACTCCACGATCTACCAGAGTCGATGATAAAACAAGGAGCGGAGTTATTTCAACAACAACCGAATCGCTCGTTACAGGGAGTAATGGAAGATACCGAACGGAGACTGATTCAAGAGACAATCAACTATTTTGGCACAGGTATTGAAGACAAGAAAAAGGCCGCCAAATCATTAGGCATTTCGTTGGCCACTTTATATAACAAAATTAAGAAATATAATATTGGCTCTTAAAATTTCTAAAATATTAGAAATATATCCACCTCATTTCTAAATATTTAGAAATGAGGTGGATAGCTTAATACCGATACGTAATAAAATATCTTTTCTAGTTCCTATTTCTAAAACATTAGAAATAGGAAGCGGAAAAATTGATTGGAAGAAAGTGCTTTTGGATAGCGCTTTCTTTTTTATTTTCTTCATAATTTCCCGAAAATCGATATTTTATAGGGAAAACAGTCAATGAAAATAAATTTTTTACAAGTTTATGTGGAAAATCCTATTTTCGGCATAATTCTTGTATTAATTAAAGATATAGATTAGTAGTTATAAAAACTAGTGAGGGGTGAGGGGTATTTTAGCATTATTAGGTTTCTTAACTATAGGAATTTTCTTGTTTTTAATTATGACTAACCGTTTGTCGGTCTTAATTGCTTTAGTTCTAGTGCCGGTCGTTTTTGCTTTAATTGGTGGATTCGGTTTAGAAATAGGGCAAATGATGTTAGACGGTGTCATAAAGGTTGCTCCTACAGGGATTATGATTGTTTTCGCTGTCTTATATTTTGGATTAATGATTGATACTGGTTTATTTGATCCGATGATTAACAAGATGCTTCAATTGGTCAAGGGGGACCCATTGAAGGTTGTGATCGGTACAGCGGTCATTACGATGCTTGTCGCATTAGATGGTGATGGCGCCTCTACTTTTATGATTACGGTGACAGCTTTACTGCCTCTTTATAAAAGGTTGAAGATGAATCCGCTCGTGTTGGCAGGTGTTGTTGCCTTGGGAGCTGGAGTTATGAATCTTGCGCCATGGGGTGGGCCTACTGCAAGGGCAATGACAGCCTTAAATACGGATGCTGCTGCATTGTTTCATCCTGTGCTGCCTGCGATGATTGTGGGAATCTTGTGGGTTCTGTTCTCAGCTTTTTGGCTTGGGAAAAAGGAAAGAGCAAGATTGGGAATTATCAATTTGAATGAGGGATATACCGGCATTATGGAAGAGCAAGCTGCCGCTATAGAGGCTAAACGTCCTCAACTTTTTTGGTTTAATCTTATTTTAACCATTATTCTTCTCGTGGCTTTAGTTAAGGTATGGCTGCCGCTTCCAATCTTATTTATTATCGCTTTCTGTATTGCCTTACTCGTCAATTACCGAAATCCTAAAGAACAGCAGGAACGGATATCGAGCCATGCAGGGAATGTTGTACTCGTTTCTACGATGATTTTTGCAGCGGGGATTTTTACTGGAATTCTTACAGGAACAAAAATGATTGATGCAATGGCTTCTTCCATGGTTTCGATTATTCCTGAATCATTAGCTGGCTATCTGCCTGTACTTGTAGCGATTACGGGTATGCCTCTTAGCTTAGTCTTTACACCGGATGCTTATTATTTTGGGATTCTTCCTATTATTAGTCAAACGGCCGCTTCATTCGGCGTTGATCCTATTGAAATCGGTCGGGCCGCTATACTTGGACAAATGACGACTGGATTTCCTTTAAGTCCGTTAACAGCGTCTACTTTTATTCTTATCGGGTTAACTGAAGTTCGTTTAGGTGATCATCAGCGTTTTATTTTTAAATGGGCATTTGGGACAACGATTGTTATGACGATTGTCGCGTTACTAACAGGAGCGATTACTATTTGAGGTGATGAAAATGATTAGAATTGGATCTGGGGCAGGCTTTTCAGGAGATCGATTAGAACCTGCAGTTTTACTCGCGGAAAAAGGGGACTTGGATTATCTCGTATTAGAATGTTTGGCTGAACGAACGATTGCCCTAGCGCAAAAGCGAAAAAGTCAAAATCCTTTATTGGGTTATGACCCTTTATTAGAAAAAAGAATGGAACGCCTTTTACCAATCATCTGTAAAAATAAAACTCGAATTATTACGAATATGGGAGCGGCAAATCCTATTGGCGCTGCTGAAAAGATTGTAGAAATTGCCCAACGCCTTGGAATTTCGATTAAAGTAGCCGCAGTAACAGGAGATGATGTTCTAAAGTACATTAACGCTGATGACCGTGTTCTAGAGACGAATGAACCTATATCATCGGTTCAACATGTCATTTCAGCAAATGCTTACCTTGGTGTAGAAGCGGTATTACCAGCTTTAGAGACAGGTGCGGATGTTATTATTACTGGTCGAATAGCTGATCCTTCCTTATTTCTGGCTCCGATGATTCATCATTTTGGTTGGTCCGTAGATGATGTTGACCTACTGGCAAGAGGAACAATCATTGGCCACTTATTAGAATGTGGAGGACAACTGGCTGGCGGCTATTTCGCTGATCCAGGCAAAAAAGATATACCAAACTTTGCTGAACTAGGGTTCCCATTTGCTGAAGTAGAATCTGATGGTTCTGCCGTGATTAGTAAAATAGAAGGTACAGGTGGATTGATTAATTTAGCGATAACGAAAGAACAGCTTCTATATGAAGTAATGAATCCATATGAGTATATAACACCCGACGTTATTGTCGATTTCACATCCGTGTATATCCGTGAAATCGGTCCAAATCGTGTTGAAATACGTGGCGGAAGAGGGAACAAGAAACCGGATACGTTAAAGGTGAGTGTAGGCTACCAAGCAGGGTTTATCGGAGAAGGGGAAATTTCTTATGCGGGGTCTAACGCATTAGGGAGAGCTAAATTAGCTGGAGAAGTGATATATGAGCGATTGAAAGAGGAAGTCCAGGATCTTCGGATTGATTATATCGGCGTTTCGTCTGTGCACCGGACAACTTACGGACAATCTCATCCTTATGAAGTCCGGCTGCGAGTTGCAGGTAGAGCCGCCACTTTAGAAGAGGCGGTAAAAGTGGGAGAAGAAGTAGAAGCCCTCTATACAAATGGACCTGCCGGTGGAGGAGGAGCGCGTAAATATACAAATGAAGTCGTTGGGATCGTTTCTACCCTAATGCCACGAAATAAAATAGATGTACAAATTACGATAAGGGAGAGCGTGAAGAATGAAGAAAAAATTGTATGAACTTGCCCATAGTCGTGCTGGGGATAAGGGAAATACGCTTATGCTATCTCTCATTCCTTATAATGAAAAGGACTACCCAATGATTCGCGAGAAGGTCACAGTTGAAAAAGTGCAAAAGCATTTAAAGGACATTGTGGAAGGTGATATTGTCTGTTATGAGGTGCCCAATATATCAGCGCTTCAGTTTGTATGTCATCAAGCCTTGCTGGGAGGAGTGACCACTTCGTTAGGAATGGATACTCATGGAAAGAGCTTAAGTTATGCATTGCTAGAAATGGAAATTGAAGTATAAGAGAGAGGACGAATAAGATATGTATCAAAGAACCGGAGATTTCTTCGGTTCTTTTCTATATTCGAGGAAATAATCTCCATGACTTGTTGAATATTTTCAATCATCTATAATATTAAAAGGTAGGAGAGCTTCGATGAGGTAGTCCAACAGATTTGATTCTTTACAAGTCTAGCATCATAATCGGTTCTATCTATATTGTATATAAAACAGATAAACGTTCTGGGTTGTCTCAAAAGCCGGATTACTCAATTATGACCTTCATGACTCTGATGAAGGCTATTTCTCCGGCGTGGTTTCTCAATTTTGTCATGTAACGCACTTTGAGGACGGCAAAAAAGAAAGTATCTGAGGAGAACGATTATTCAATTAAATAGGAAGGCTGTCCTGAATACCATTTTTGGGACAGCTTCAATGCTTGTATTGTAATTTACCTCTTTAATGATGTAATCAATAAGATCATTACAATAAATCAAGAAAGCTATAGAACAAAATGAAAGAAGTGGAAACAATGAAGGAAGAGTGGAAAGTATTTTTTCAATTATTTTGGACCTTTTTTAAAATGGGGCCTGTCACGTTCGGAGGCGGCTATGCCATGATTCCTTTAATCGAAAAAGAAGTGGTAGAAAAGAGAAAATGGTTAAAAAGTGAAGAAGTTACCGATGTGTTTGCGTTATCTCAGACTGTACCAGGAGCGGTTGCGATTAACTCTGCAACTTTTATTGGGAAGCGAATAGGCGGGGTAAAGGGTGCTGTTGCAGCCATGCTTGGTATTTCGTTGCCGACCTTTTTTATTGTGCTAGCCTTGGGCATTTTATATTTTTTCTTTCAAGATAATCCAAAGGTAGAAGCTGCCTTTCTAGCCATTAGAGCATCTGTTGTCGCCTTAATTGCTTATGCAGCCATCAAAACAGGAAAAACAGCCATTACTGACAAATCAACATTAGGCATCATGATAGTAGGTGTTCCACTTCTCTTCGTCATTCATCCTATATTCGTCATTTTACTTGGTGCTTTAACAGGAATTGTTTGCAGGTTTGTTAAAAGAAAATTGGGATATAACATGGAGTTAGAACAAAAGAACGAGGATTATAAAAACCACCCTGATTATTTCATGGGTGCGGGGATTTAAGAAGGGAGGTGCAAGCGATGATATTATGGGAGCTATTTAGAACATTCTTTGTCATCGGTTTTGTATCGTTCGGAGGCGGCTATGCGATGATCCCCGTAATAGAAGCTGAAGCCTCCCAACACGGATGGATGACAACACAACAATTTACCGATGTTATCGCCATTGCTGGGATGTCTCCCGGTCCAATTGCAACAAATAGTGCCATTCTAGTCGGATATTCTACAGCGGGCATAGCAGGAGCCATCATATCTACTCTCGGAGTCTTGCTTCCTTCTATTATCTTGGTCCTTATTGTAGCTACCTTTTTTACTAAATTACAAAACTATTCAATTGTTCAATCGATTTTTTATGGATTAAGACCTATTGTCGCTAGTTTAGTTATCTATGCTGCATTAAGTTTTGCTCTTTCCAACAATTTGATTACGATAAACGTTTCATGGCATACAGTAAGCTTATTGTTTATCTTTGGGCTATCACTTGTGTTGTTATTGAAATTCCGTTGGCATCCTATCTATATCATTATTCTTTCTGGGCTAGTGGGGGTTGCTCTTTACTCATAAGAAGAGTAAGGGCAATTCCTCATTAATCCGTATGATATGAGCATTCCCTTCATATGTTTTAAGATAATGATTTGGACAAGGGGATGCTTTTTATGAAAAAATTAGCTGTGTTACTCTTTTCAAGTGTTTGTATCGGAATGGGTCTAAATATATTTATACTTCCCCTCCATCTAATAAATGGAGGGATATTTGGCATAAGCTTGTTAATCAAATATATTTGGGGCATTCAGGTCGGGCACAGCATGATCATGCTCAATACTCCTATATACTTCCTATCTCTTCTATATGATAAGTCCTATTTCATTAATGCGATTCTTGGATTGGTTTTTACTTCAACAATGATTGATTTGCTAGCACCACTAAACGGATTATTACATCTACCAATCTTAATCAGTGCAATTCTTGGTGGAATCACAATTGGAATTGGTGTCGGCTTCATGATTCGGCTACACATCAGCCCCGGAGGAATCGATTTATTAGCGCTTTTAATTTCAAAATCAAAAGCCATTAATCCTGGAATTGTTATGTTTCTTATTGATGTATTCATCATAATTGCCGGAATTATTATATTAAAAGACCTTAGGTTAATTTATTCGATTATCACCATTTCCTGTGTGGGGCTATGTGTTGGACTACTTAATACGTTTAGGTCTATAAACTTTTATGTACGATAAAAATGCTTTTCTTACCTCGGTGTTAAAATTTAATGTTGATTTATATATATCAATATAGTATTATATAAAAACCGGCTAAGAAGTGATAATAGTCGTTGTGTTGAAAAAACAATTTTATCTTCAATAAATAATTGTTACGAAAAATATTTCGAAAAAACAATTGACGAATTGGAAATAAAGGCGTATAATCAATTCTTGTCAGCAAGACAAATTAGTTCTTTGAAAACTAAACAAAACAGAAACGCCAACGTAATTTTTTAAGTGAGCACACACTATTAAAAAAGTGCAACATGAGCAAGTCAAATTCTATCGGAGAGTTTG
>NZ_QWVS01000016.1 GCF_003570725.1 Peribacillus asahii | reverse complement strand
AATCCCACTGCTTCAGCTGTGGGAGCAGTCAATAGAACCAGAGTATGATGCGTGTTCACTTTAGGATTGATGTCTGATTGTTGTGGCGGTACCATTCCAGCAATGGCTCGCAAAATAGCTATATCAGAACTCAAAAAATACACATCTTTCACTTTACTAATAAAGCGAGCGGTTGGATGGTCTTCAAAGATTGGTTTGAGATGCCAAAATATTTCTTCCTTACCAATAGATTGACTTCCATCAAACCCAATACTCTCGCCGTCATCCATAAATAAATCTGCCATTCCGCGAGCACTGCGACTGTTCCACGCATCTAAAAGCTGTTTATAAATAGCTTTTACTTCAAATGCTTTGTCCATAATCATCCCCCTTAAAGTCTCTGCTAAATACTTACGACTACTATCATCATAACCAATCTCATGGCGATATTGTAAACAAAAGTTGATATTAAATTTATGTTCATTCAGTATCATGGCAATTGAATACTTTAAGGAGGTTTCATTGTGAAAAAACTGCTATATCCAATTACAGACTGGGTTTCAACAAAGCGTGGAATGTGGATCACGATTATTGTCTGGCTTCTCCTGATGATTGGCTTAAGTGCCGGTCCACAGCTCGGCGACTATAAAGTAACCAATTTCCAGGCGCTTCCCGATGAGGCGAAATCCATAATAGCTGAACAAAAAACGGAAGAATTATTCCCTAATAATCAAGGCACGCCCGGAATCCTTGTATTCCATAATGAAAATGGCGATGTCAATATCGAAGAAGCTAAACAGATATTAGACGGAATTCTTGCTGAAGATATTAAAGGAATTAAATCAATCGTCGATATCAACAAACTGCCCCCGCAAGCGCTAGAGGGCTTTATCTCTAAAGACGGAACAACAATGATTGTGCCGATGGAGCTGGAAAATGGACTTGGCAACAGCCAATATTCCAAAATAAATGACCAGGCTTCTAAAATTGGTAACAAGATTGCCAAGACGCTCGATAGCACTAATTTTTATATAACTGGCCCGGCAGGAATTGCGGGAGATACTGTCAAGCTGTTTGAACAAGCGGACTTTGTTCTACTGTTTGCCACGGTTATCATTATTTTAGTATTACTTATCGCGATCTACCGCTCACCATTACTTGCCTTCATACCGCTGCTAGCTACGGTTATCGTTTACCAAGTTGTAAATCAAAGTGTGGCTTTAATGGGTGCCGGCGGACTTGAGATCAATAACTCAACAACCTCAATCATGAGCATCTTATTGTTCGCAGCCGTGATTGATTACTCATTGTTTGTTTTCTCCCGCTACCGCGAGGAACTCAACCGTTATGAAAGCAAATACGAAGCGATGAAACATGCAATGCGCTCCACTGGAGAACCTGTATTGTTTGCAGGAGGAACTGTGCTGGCTGCGATGCTTATCTTATTCTTCGCCGATTTTCGTGAGTATCAAAACTTTGCTCCAATCTTCGGAACAGCCATGTTCTTTATCATGCTAGCCTCCATCACGTTGGTGCCTGCATTATTTACGCTGTTCGGTCGAAAAGCATTCTGGCCTAAAGTGCCGAAGTACGGACAAGAAAAAGAAGTCAAACATGGTCTCTGGGGACGGATTGCCAAGCTCGTTGTTAACAAGCCCGGCCTATCAGGTGGAATCGTTGCAATCTTCATGGCGATAACCGCTTTTAATGTTCTGAACCTTGATTATGAATTCGATACAGTGAAAAAATTCCCTGAAGACCTGCCATCGCGTGTAGGCTATGAAATTGTCGAAGCTCGATATGACAAAGGGGAGCTTGCACCATCTACCCTGCTTATCGTCAGCGATAAAGCTATGACAGAAGACGATACAGCAACGGTAATCGAAAAACTGCAAGACTTTGATGAAATTGCCTCTGTCCGCACGACAGCAAAATCTGAGGATTCAAAGGCAGCGAAAATGAGCGTAGCCTTAACAATGAATCCATACTCTACAGAAGCAATTGACTTCATACAGGAATTGCGTGAAAAAACACCAGAGATACTAGAAGAGCTTTCAATAGATGGCGAAGCTTATTACAGCGGAGTCACTGTAAAATTAGTAGACGAGCGCGATGTAAATAACGGCGATATCGTTAAGATTGTAATATTGGAAACCCTTCTAATTCTGGTGCTGTTATTCGCTCTTACCCGCTCATTTAAGATGCCGATTTATATGATGGCGACGATTTTGTTCTCCTATGTATCTGCCTTAGGTCTTGGAATTTTTCTCGTCGATATCTTGTTTGGCTATGATGCAATCAGTACCCGTGTGCCAGTCTATGCCTTCATCTTCCTTGTGGCATTGGGCATCGATTATAACATTATCCTTGTTTCACGCTTTATTGAGGAAAGGAAAAAACATAAGGTCAAAGAAGCTCTTGAAATCGCAATTCGCAACACCGGCGGGGTCATTTCATCAGCTGGTGTCATTTTGGCCGCTACATTTGCAGCTTTGACAACGATGCCGATTGCCGACCTGTTTGTTTTCGGATTTATGGTAGCTGTAGGCATCCTGCTTGATACATTCCTTGTTCGCGGAATGCTTCTCCCTTCATTGATATTGTTATTTGAAAAAGATAAGGAAAAATCTCATAATAGTCTATAGAAATACAGAGGGGTCTCCCCTCTGTATTTCTACTTGTAAGGAGGTCCGTCGATGAAAATACTCGTTGTAGATGATGATATCTACATTCAGCAGCTTGTATTCATTCATTTAAGTCGTGAAGGCTATCAAGTATACCGAGCTAATAATGCTGAAGAGGCATTAGTCTTTTTAGAAGAACAAACCGTCGATTTAGCCATTGTCGATGTGATGATGCCGGGGATGGATGGCTTTGAATTGACCAAGCTATTGTCAGATGACTTCCAGATACCGGTCATCCTGCTTACTGCCAAAGGACAGCTGGACGATAAAGAACGAGGCTTTTTATCTGGTTCGGAAGACTATATTGTAAAACCTTTCGAAGTGAAAGAATTGCTATTCCGTGTAGCCGTCGTTTTAAGACGCGTTGAGCGAGCAATGGATACGGTAATCAAAGCTGGAAATCTTATAATGGACCGCAAAAGCTTTGAAGTGGTGATCAATGAGGAAACTATTCTTTTCCCTCTAAAAGAGTTTGAATTGCTAAGCCTTCTCGCTGCACGTGTTAATAAAATTACACCTCGTGCTGCCTTGATTGAACAAGCATGGGGAATCGATTATGAAGGCGGCGAACAAACGCTTAATACACATATCAACCGCGTCCGGGAACGCTTAAAAAAATATGAAGCAACGGTGGAAATTCAAACTATACGCGGAATCGGCTATAAGCTTGAGGAAATGAAATGAAGACTCTTTATCGGAAATTCATCGTTGCAACACTTGTCATTTTAGTTATAAGCAGTGCCATCGGTTTTACATTAGCTAACTTCGTCTACACGACCTTTACAAAAGAAAAAATTGATCAGCAACATGTGGCGATTGCCCAGGAAATCGCATCAGGTCTTGAGAAAATGCATTCATCTAGTTCTTCTTTTAATTCCTATTTAGAATCCATGGGCAATCTTGGCTATCAAATTTATGTGGTAAATGAATCGGGTGAAGAAGCTTATTTCGGCCAGCCTTTTACGAAAAAAGTGCTTCCAAAAGAAGCAATGAAGGTGCTTGAAGAAAAAGAAATCTATCATGGAATGAATAATTTTTCCGATGAGCTTCTATTGATGGGGCATTTCTCAAACGACTTAAAAAATACAGTCGGCGTTCCAATCACCATGAATGGACAGCAATACGGCCTATTCCTGCGCCCAAATAACAAACTGCTTTTTTCAGATATGCATATGATTCTCGCAGGATTCCTTGTCGCAATTACCGCTGTCAGCATCATCGGGGTAATCTTGTTTGCCAAGCACCTCATCCGGCCGATTACAAAGTTAACGGAAGCAACCAAAGAGATTACCCGTGAGAACTTTAATTACCCTTTAAAAATCGAGCGCAAGGATGAGATTGGCCAGCTGGTAGAAAGCTTCAACACGATGCAAAGGCAATTACAGCATAATGATGAAGCCCGCAAAGCCTTCATCAGCAATGTATCTCATGACTTTCAGTCGCCGCTGATGAATATTCAAGGATATGCCGAACTGCTAAAGATACAAGAATTAACAGAAAGTGAATGCAGCGAATATGTACAAATTATCGACGATGAATCAAAGCGGCTTTCAAATCTTACGAAACAGCTCTTGCTCTTAACCTCTCTTGATCAGAAAGCCTATCCAATGAAGCTTTCGGAAGTCAAATTGGATGAACAAATCAAACAAACGATACGCCGATATCAATGGCGGCTGGAGGAAAAGGAAATCGAGGTCTCCTATAAACTTGCCCCCGTCCGTTTCAAAGCTGATCCTGAGCTTATGGTTAACGTATGGGATAATTTGCTGACAAATGCGATAAAATATAACCCTCATAGGGGCAGTATCTGGATTAGTCTAGCCCAAACTGAATCTGGCATTAAGCTTATTTTTAAAGATACAGGAATAGGGATAACTGAGGAGGCACTCCCTCAAATTTTCGATCGATTTTACCGTGTCGACTCGGCCCGAAAAAAAGATGGAACAGGGCTTGGCTTGGCCATCGTTAAGCAAATTATCACCTTACATGGAGGAGAAATCATGGTCGACAGTAAGGTGGGTGAAGGAACAACGTTTACGATTTCTCTCCCTCATATAAAAGGCTATGTATAACAAAGCCACATAAAAAACAAGAAGCCCATTCATCTCCCACTTTCCTTTAGCTTGCTATCGCATTGCTACTGCTTGAAGATGGGAGTCTCCTTGTCTAAAAAGATAAAATCCTAATTCTCCTTAATCATCCCCTCCTTGTAATAGAATGTCCTCATTAATGGTTAAGTTTCAACTCTAAACATAACAACATTAGACATCGATAAGCTTTTTATTATCTGAAGAGCCTAGATATAGTTTATACTTAATATGGAAATTACTTTTTTAAATACGGGAGGCTATTCGAAATGTTGAAAACGCATACATTATTCGCTTGCTTCAGCGGCCAAGATGGACGTATGCACCATGGATAACAGCAAACGTCCTTATTACGGTTGGTATATTGTTTTATCTGCCTCCGTCATTGTTTTGCTTACGATGGGAATGCGGATGGGAATTGGACCTTTTATGGAGCCAGTTATGGTTGATTTAGAATTGTCTCGAACGGATCTTTCCATCATCGTTGCTATTGGGATGATTGTTTATGGAATCGGGATGCCCCTAGCAGGAATGCTTTTGAAAACCTTTAGTACCCGTTTCGTAATGTTAACAGGATTAACCGTCGTATGTTTATCCATTGTGTGGACGGTTAATTCAACAGGGAGCGTCTCTTTTCTGCTTTCTTTCGGTATTTTCCTCTCACTCGGGCTTGCTTTTTTAAGCAATATATCGTTATCGCCTATCGTTAGTAAGTGGTTTGTTCGCCAAAGAGGGAAAGCACTGTTTTATTTAACGACAGGCGGAATGGCTGGCATCGCTGTTATGACACCCCTTGAAACGTGGTTAATCCACCTTGTCGGCTGGCAGCAAACTCTCCTTATATTCGCCGGAGTGTTCATTTGTATCGTTCTCCCTTCAGCTATCTTTATTATACGAGAAGATGTTCCTAAAGAGGCAGATGGTGCAGGAGCTGCAGGTAATAAAGGAAGGCAGGAGGCCCCCTCTGATATTACATGGAAAGATGCCGTGAAGACACGGGCTTATTGGCAGATTGTACTCGGATTATTCGCCTGTGGATTTGGAATGAATCTTTTAGGTTCCCACGGAGTTCCTATGTTGATGGATCATCATTATGAACCAATGGTTGCTTCATTTGGTGTTGGGATGATCGGAATTGTCGCAATATTCAGTTCCCTGTTTTTAGCACAGCTTGCTGACCGTTTCCCTCGAAAAAACATTTTGTTTTTAGTCTATTTTGTGCGTGGACTAGGGTTCCTAGGTTTAGTTTTAGCAACTACGAACTGGCAGCTCTTTTTTGTCGCCATTACTGGCGGATTAGTATGGGCGGGATCCATTGCCATGTCGACAGCCATTTTAAGTGATTTATATGGAGTTCGTTTACTTGGAATCTTAAATGGTTGGGCTTTTTTTATCGGACATCAAATTGGAGCAGCATTAGGTTCATTCCTTGGCGGTTGGGGATATGAAATGTTCGGTACTCATTTATTTTCATTTGGCATTGCTGGACTGCTTGGGATTATTGCCAGCTTCGCGTCCATTACACTTCCTCAACATCTATCATTCTCTAAGCAACTGGAGCTGGATAAACAGCGTGCTTTAACCAAATAACCAGTAAGCTGACAATCATTTGTATAGCGATTGTCAGCTTTTTTAATTGGAGATTAACTGTCGAGCTATTGTTAAGATTTCGCAGATCCCTTTTCCGTATCGGAATCCGGATTGGATCTTTCTACTATTTGAGCTAATTCCCCTGTATCCCCTTTTGCATTAATAATTTCAAATAGTTGATTTAAGCCCTCGCTAATTTGTTCATCATTATCTTTCATCACGCAACCTCCCTCTTATCATTACTATTATCATTTTCCAATTCATCAGTAATATTCTAAGATTGATCTAGACCAATCTTAGAGGTGCAAGTCATATATAGCATCGAGAAAAACTTCACATAGAAAATTAAGCTTTTTTGCTGTTAATTTTTAGGTAAAGTTGTATAATCAATCATTAACTACGTTTGAAAGGTTGTTTGTAATGAGCTATTCGAAAATCTACATAATGCTTATTGGAATCATGGTTTCTTGGGGGATAAATGTATCTGTTCTGAAGGTTTTAGTAGCGCATACTGATGCTGTGACTATGACTTCCTTAAGAATCTTTACAGCTTCCCTGGTTGTCTTTATTGTCCTTTACTTCCTTGGTAAAATTCGTCTCCCTAAAAAATCCGAACTCTTCTATGTTTTCGGAGGAGCTCTTTTAAGTGTCGTTTTACACCATTACTTCTTAGCGGAAGGATTAACGAAAACCTCAGCTACGAATACCGGATTGATTTTAGGTATGGGACCGCTGTTGACAGTTATTTTATCTATGTTATTTTTTCGTAAAAAGCCGTCGTTCATTCGTTTAGTTGGTTTTATTTGTGGTGGTGTAGGCGTTAGTTTCACAGTTCTAGCTGGAGGCAATGGGGTTGATTCTATTAATCTAGGAGATGTGGAGATTTTACTCTGTATTCTTTCACAAGCGTTAAGTTTTATTTTAATTAATAAAGCGGCCCAAACGATGGATCCACGCCTTTTGACAGGCTATATGATGCTGATTGGATCTTT
The DNA here is from genome assembly GCF_003570725.1 of Peribacillus asahii. Taxonomy (GTDB): domain Bacteria; phylum Bacillota; class Bacilli; order Bacillales; family DSM-1321; genus Peribacillus; species Peribacillus asahii. The sequence goes on along the minus strand of NZ_QWVS01000016.1, from coordinate 213,886 downwards.
TCTTCTTTTCGCCATTAGTTTATGGAAGGAACCAGAAGGCTTAGCATCACTCGCTTCTGCTCCGCCTGTTTTCTGGGCAGGATTCTTCTTCTCAGCTGTGATTGCCACCGGAATGGGACATCTGATTTATAATTATTCCATCGGCCAAGTTGGAGCGGCAGAAGCGTCTATATTTTTGAATTTAAATACCTTTTTTTCCTTAGTTGGGGCAGCTATTCTTCTTAATGAAACAATTGTACCAGCCCATTTCATCGGTCTAGTCCTCATTGTTACAGGAGTATTGCTTGGCTCAGGGACATTAGAAATGTGGATGCTTCAGAGGAAAAATAAAAATGTATCGGCCTAATAGAAAAGTCTCAAATTGTTAGATCCACCTAACAATTTGGGGCAGCAACATCGCCGCTAAGAGTCCAATTCACTTCTTCCAACGCTTTATCCCCGTTCTATTTGTTTAATGATTTTTGCAGGATTTCCACCTGCCACCACATTATCTGGCACATCTTTTGTTACGACTGCACCAGAAGCGATAACGACATTATTCCCTATTTTAACTCCAGGATTGATAACAGCTCTCCCGCCAATCCAGACATTGTAACCAATATGTACGGGCAGTCCGTATTCTGCACCTAATATTCTTTCAGTTGGATCTAGCGGATGCGTCGCTGTATATATGTGTACACCTGGTGCAATCATACAGTTATCTCCTATCCGAATTTCACAAACATCCAAAAAGACACAATCAAAATTAGCATAGAAGTTCTCTCCAACATGGATGTTGTAACCATAATCACAACGAAATGTTGGTTCTATGTATAGATTTTCCCCAGTCGAACCAAACAGTTCTTTTAATAGTTTCGTTCTTTTATTGTCATCCGTTTCGATTGTCTGATTGTATAATCTAGTTAATCTTCTAGCATTCAGTCTTTCTTGTAGTAATTGTGGATCGGCTGCATGATAAAGTTCACCATTCAACATTTTCTCTTTTTCGGTTTTCATTACTTTAGAACCTCCTTATCAATTTGAATTAACCAATCATTTCTAAAAAGTTCTTTCCAAGTATATATTCCTTTTCGTTATCAGGAATTTGAAGTGAATCAATCCAATCTTTCTTTGCCGAATAGTCATATTCATTAAATGTTTTCATTCCATATGGCCCGTCGCAGCCATAAAGAACTTTACGATACCCTAAAGATTCCACAGCTTTCTTTACAAGAGATGAATTAAGATAATCACTAGATGTATCGACAAATACATTGGGTTGGTCCTTAACGTATTTCCATAGTTTTTTCCAAAAGGGAAGACCGGCGTGAGCATAAATTAATTTAAGTTTAGGATAATGTTCAGGTAAATATTTATAAGAGTCTCGTTCTGAAGATAAATGAATAATCATGGGGATGCCTTTTGATTCACACATAGCCGCAAGTGGATCGAGCGCTTTAATACTATATTGATGCATGAACGGATGAACTTTCACTCCAATAAAATTAGGTTTATGAAGATATAATTCTACTTCTTCCATGGATACGGGAATCATGGGGTTTACTGTTACCCAGCCTAGAAATCGATTGGGAAATCGATCAATGGCAGCCGCAACTATATCATTATTCGGCTTAGTGAAAATCTTGTATGAATTTCCGTAAAGTTTCAAATAGCCATCCTTTACTAAACCATCATAAATTTTGAGTCCAATTTGAGGGGCATGCAGTATGAGAGAGCGGAATAAACGTTGTACATTATGCTGAAAAGCACTATTCACTTCAAACATGGTTTCGTTCATGGGGGCAATTAGAGCTGTTTTAGTTACATTATTTTTATCCATACCCTCTATCATTTGTTCTAGAGTCAACATCGTTTCATCTACATGAAAATGGCAATCCACAATCATTTTAATCCGCTCCTTCGAATTCCTTTATCGGCGTGATTTCGTGAATGCACCGTCTTCAGTTCTTCTTTTTTCACTTGGCGAGATCCCAATCGATTAGTCAGATACATGAACTAAAGGCCATATACGAACGTCTATCTTTTTTGAAAAATGCAAGATAGGCTGGTCACTTTCAACCTGAATCCCCTGCTCGGATAGCATCGTATTCTGACTAAATTCTGCCTCTGCATGCTGCAGTAACCAAGGCTGATGTAGAATATCGCAGCGAAGCGGTACCCCCTTTTTGTTTAGGGTATAAAGACAATAGCGCTCAGACATCCACTCATCGAAAGAGCCTTTAGCTGCGTGATAGGGCTCTGAGATTGGCCTATAGCTGCATACAAATTGCGCATCATCACCACTTCGCCTCTTGCTTTCATAGCCTATGCTAGCCCCGTTACGCTTCACTGTCATATCAGCATACACATATGGCAAGTGGTAGAACGTTTTGGCCCCCCACACCGCAAGCTGGTTGGCAGCATCTAGACTAAAGAAGTACACCCCGGGCTTGCCATCAACGGTTACATACGTCCGAACGTTGAGCTCGGGAAATCGATCCGTTCCAGGAATAGGCGGCAAGCCTCGCATTCGAATACCTGTCATATGAAACGGAACAACACCAATCCAGCCCATACCGTTAAAGGAATCCAACGGCAGCACATTAGGTACCAGCGTTTGTAAAACTTCAAGTTTAATCGGATAATGAGCAAACAAAAGATCATTCCAGGTCTGCTTCATAATCCACGGCAAATTAGGCAGCGGCCATAGACGATGACCGTCATCCCTTGAAACTTTTTTCAAGTCCATATGTTCTTCCATGCCTATCCTACCTCCATTTCCAAAATTACATTTTTTACCTATCAGTATACCATAGATGTGAGTATAGTTTTCTTCTCTCTTTTGTGCAATAATCTTTATGGATTATGGATATAATTACCAATACCAATAAAACTCAGTATTTTAAACAAAATAAAGCATAATGGCGTTAATATTTAAACTTTTCATTACTTAATTTCGATAACAATGTTACAGTTAGAAAGAAACTTTAAAAATGAGCAGGTGAAATCCATGATTGAAGTAAAAACCTCTGCACTAAGTGATGGAGAATTGAATAGAGGGGTATTCGCTACACGCGATATAAAAAAAGGCGAGCTTATACATGAAGCACCGGTCCTCCCTTACCCTAACGACCAGCATGAACATATCGAACAAACATTGCTCGCTGATTACGTTTTTGAGTATGGGATTAATCATACTGCGATTCTTCTTGGCTATGGAATGCTTTTTAATCATTCGTATGAACCGAATGCAACGTATGAAATTAATTTTGACAATCACACGTTTGACTACTATGCGTTCACAGATATAAAAGCAGGGGATGAGATTCTCATTAACTATAATGGTGATGTCGATAACAAAGATCCTCTATGGTTTAATGAAGAACAAGATTGAACATCAGGCGCCTTCTCTCGTAAAAAAGAGAAGGCGCCTGATTTGTTATTAAAGGACGCCTCTAAATAAGTAAATTTAAGAAATAACTAGTATTTAAAGGAAAACTATCCTTTATGTCGAAATTAAATAAATAAAGGGGATGGACCCAAATGAATAAAGTTGATTTATTAAAAGCTTTACGTAATTCCAGTCGAGGTAATTTTTTTGCAACAGAGATTCCAAAGGCTACAAAAGAAGATGAAAAAAAGATTGAAGAATTGCTTGCAGAATTAGCAAGCGAAGGAAAAATCAAGTTAAGAGAATGTATACAACGAGAATATTCCGTTTATTTACATGGAATAATTAAGTATGCATCCGAATAATCGGTTGCTTTTTACGACATGTGAGTTCCTTCATCTTTAACAAATAAGAAAGGCTGTTACAACAGCCTTTCATCCTAATACGACCTTACAAACAGTAGATTTTTTATAGTTTCCTCATAACAAAATCATGTTGTAAACGTTCCTCTAGTTTTTCTAAATTCCCGCCATTTCCTATAAAAATATTGAATTTATCAGCCATTAACTTTCCAGAGTTTTTGTTAATATGCTTAACTTTAAGCAAGGTATTCACCTTCACAATATCAGGAGTTACATCCCTACGGTGTAATTTACCCGGAACTTTCGCCCACAATTTTTCCCAATCATCCAATAAACCCACTTCTTCAAAATAATGTTTTTGCAGGCCGCATAACCAAGCGATACAAGAAGTGTTCCGCTTCTGACAACCTTCCCCATCCTTTAAGAATTCACATCCCCGACAGCAGGAATTTCCACTTCTAATACAGACGCTGCAAATTTCATTAGCCCCAATTTCTTCAAACACTTTTAACCCATACTGGATGAGATGCTCTTTTTTCATTTCAATACTCATTGTTTTCTCCCACTTTACTTGGTTGATAAAGAGATTTAATATTTAGTATCCGTCAACTTCCTCTTTATATTAGTTTGACACTAAATTTAACAATCCACTCTCTACTAACCTAAGTTGCTTACACAGATTGTCATTAATTATGTTTGTTATGAATTTCTTTCTCATACTTGAGCATATTAAAAACGATATTATTTGAAAGCGAGATGAAATAAGCAATGTCTAAACAACAAGGTGTGCAAAATAGCAATCAAACGAGAGAGCAAATCGAAAAACATGATAAAAGAAATGATGTTGAACTAGGTAGTGAATATCAAATTGGAAACACAAGTTCACAAAGTCAGAAAAAAAGCGGACGTCAAGCAAATAAAAAATAACCTCGTCTTCGAGGTTATTTTTTTAATATATCGAATAATACCTTCAACTTCTCTTATTTAACGATCAGCTTCATTATTATGGCTGTAGGTGTCCTATTTATGACAACTTTCTTCCGCTATATAACAAAGACAGTAAATGTAAAGAGAGTATTAGAGTAATTGGCGAAATTCCGTCATACAAAAGAGGAATCATGCCGATTTGTTGAAGAATCGTGCGGATTTTATAAAAAGTCATGCGAATTCGTCGGAAAATCATGCCAAACTCATAAAAAATCGTGCCAATTCACTTACTAGTATCCATAAAAAGAAGCTGCTCCATTTTGAAGCAGCTTCTGCTTTATTTTATTTAGACATTAAATCAACAAGTACCGCTTTTTGTGCATGAAGTCGGTTTCCAGCTTGGTGGAAGATAACAGAGTTTGGTCCATCAATCACTTCTGTTGTTACTTCTTCTTCGCGGTGTGCTGGTAAGCAGTGCATGAATAAGTAATCTGGTTTTGCATGTTTCACTAATTCTGCATTAATTTGATAATCTTTAAATGCTTCTAAGCGAATGCTGTTTTCTTTTTCTTGCCCCATAGAAGTCCAAACATCAGAGTAGATAATATCTGCACCTTGGATTGCTTCTTGTGCTGAGCTTGTCACAACGATTTGGCAGCCATTTGCTGCTGCTTCTTTTTGAGCAAGAGCGACGATTTTCTCATCTGGTTTATAGCCGTCTGGACAGCCGATTGAGAAGTCCATGCCCATTTTCGCACAAGCGACCATTAAGGAATGGGCCATATTGTTTCCGTCCCCAATATAGCTCATTTTTAAGCCTTTTAACTCACCTTTAAGTTCTACAATCGTTAACAGGTCAGCAAGCACTTGGCATGGATGAGCCAAATCTGTAAGACCATTAATAACAGGAATGGTAGCTGCCCCAGCTAGCTCTTCGATTTTCTCATGTTCAAATGTACGAATCATGATGCCATCTACATATTGTGAAAGAACTTTTGCTGTATCAGAAATCGTTTCACCACGGCCAATTTGAATGTCATTGCTGCTTAAGAATAAAGCGTGACCGCCTAATTGCAGCATTCCTACTTCGAAAGAAACCCGTGTACGAGTGGAAGATTTCTCAAAAATCATTCCAAGTGTTTTCCCTTTTAATGGAGCGTATTCTTCACCAGCTTGTAATTTCGCCTTAATGTCTTGTGCTAATTGTAATAGCCCAGAAATGGTTGACGAAGATACATCAGCAATCGCTAAAAAATCTTTGCCGTTAATAATTTTTTCTTCTTTGTTGACTTGTAGCGTGTTCATACGTGTGATACCCCTTCCTTTTTCAGCCATTCTTGAAGTGGTGTAACATCAAAGTCTAAATTCGTTAATGATTGAAGATACGCTTTGTATGTTTCTTCTTGAGTAAAAGCAAGCAAGCGATATTTCGCTGCCATTAATCGCATCTTTTTATCTTCTTCTGTTGATCCGTATGCTAATACGACCCCAGCATCTTTCTCTTTAATCCATGCTTCAAAGTCTGTATCGGTAATTGTAAGACCAGCTTTCACCGTCACATCAATTAGCTCTTGGCTTAATTGTGCCGATGCTGCTTGGAATACACCTGTTTTATGCTTTGCTTTTTGAGCGTGGAATACTTTCGCTAAAGATTCTGGCATTGAGCTTGCAATCGCAATTCCTTCACCAGTGGACTTCATTTCTGGTCCTACTTTTGAATCTAATCCGCTTAAAGCAAACGTTGAAAATACCGGATATTTCACAACAGAATACGGAATGTCTTCCATTAATCCTGTTTTCTCAAATACGTCTGAAAGCTTATACGTACCAAGCAATACTTTCGTTGCTACTTGAACTAATGAAACACCTGTCACTTTGCTGATGATTGGAATGGTCCGGCTTGCACGTGGATTTACTTCCAGTACATATACTTTCTCTCCATCAATCACAAATTGAATGTTCATTAACCCATTATAACTAAGCTCATTCACGATACGCTTCGCATAATCGACCATTTTTTCTTTCGTAGCTTGTGATAAAGTTTGAGCTGGTAAGAACGCCATACTGTCTCCTGAATGGACACCGGCTTTTTCTACATGCTCCGCAACGATTGGGACATAAATATCAGAGCCGTCTGCAATTAAATCAATTTCTGCTTCTTTCGCAGGAATATAAGAATCAATTAATACAGGATAAACAAGAGCCACACCATTCTCAATGCGATTCAATAAGCTTTCTTTTGAACGAATGATTTCCATTCCTTGACCACCGATTACGTAAGATGGTCTTAATAAAACTGGGAAACCAATTTCTAAGGCACTTTCGATTAATTCATCAATGTTATTGGCCATCGTACCAGGAACGTGAGGAATATCGAGCTTTTGAAGCAATTGATAGAAACGATCGCGGTCTTCTAATTGATCCAACGTATCAAACGATGTACCAAGCAGATTCACACCGTATTCTTCAAGCCCTTGAGCTAAATTAATTGCAGTTTGACCGCCGAATTGAACAATAACATCTTCAATACCTTCCGCTTCAATGACATTCATGACATATTCCAGCGTTAAAGGCTCAAAGTATAAACGATCTGCTGTAGCAAAGTCCGTACTTACTGTTTCAGGGTTGTTATTAATCATAATTGTTTCAACATCTTCACTTTGAAGCGCGTAAACCCCATGAACCGAGCAATAATCGAATTCAATTCCTTGCCCAATTCGAATTGGACCGCTGCCGATCATTAATACTTTTTTCTTATCCGTTTTCACTTGTTCGTTTTCACCGAAATAAGTGGAATAATGATAATTGGTATGTGATTCAAATTCCGCTGCACATGTATCAACTGTTTTATAAACCGCTGTTACACCAAGCTCTTTACGATACGCTCTTACTTCTTGTTCGGACTTATTCCATACAGAAGCAAGATAACGGTCAGAGAACCCTTTTTCTTTATATACTTGCATTTCAGCCTTCGTCACATCTTGCAGTGACTGCGCGCTAATTTGTTTTTCCGTTGCAATTAACGATGCAAAGGAGTGTAAGAAGAAATAATCAATCTTCGTTGCTTCATGAATTTCTTCCATTGTGACACCTTTTCTAAGCATCTCAAAAATAACAAAAATTCGTTCGTCTGATTTCTCAGCAAGTTTTTCCCATAGCTCAGGTACTGATACATCAGCAAGGGATTTCAGTTGTAAACCTAATGTTTTTAACTCTAGAGAATCAACTGCCTTTTGAACGCCGCCCTCAAAGTTACGATGCAATGCCATAACTTCTCCAGTTGCTTTCATTTGAGTACCTAGTTTACGCTCTGCTGTTACAAATTTATCAAACGGCCAGCGCGGGAATTTCACAGCAACATAATCAAGAGCTGGCTCAAAGCTTGAGTACGTACTCTTTGTAACTGGGTTGATTAGCTCATTTAAGTTATAACCTACCGCAAGTTTTGCTGCGATTCTAGCAATTGGATAGCCTGTCGCTTTAGAAGCAAGTGCTGACGAACGGCTAACTCGTGGATTCACTTCGATTAAATAATATTGTTTGCTGTTTGGATCAAGCGCAAACTGAATGTTACAGCCTCCGATAATCCCAAGAGCTGAAATAATTTTAATAGAAGCCGATCGCAACATTTGGAACTCATCATCCGAAAGAGTTTGCGAAGGTGCCACAACAATCGAATCTCCTGTATGAATGCCGACAGGGTCGATGTTTTCCATATTACAAATTGTAATACATGTATTGTTTCCATCACGCATTACTTCATATTCCACTTCTTTATATCCAGCAATGCTTTTTTCAATTAAACATTGCGTAATTGGGCTTTCTTGTAAACCGCCGCGAACAAGCTCTTTAAATGCATCCATATTGTCAGCAATTCCGCCGCCTGATCCGCCAAGTGTATAAGCAGGACGAACGATAATTGGGAAACCAATTTCTTCAGCAAAAGCAATTGCTTCTTCCATCGTGTGAACAATCGTGCTATCTGGCACAGGCTCATTGATTTCAAACATCAATTGACGGAATAATTCACGGTCTTCCCCTTTTTTGATAGAATCAATCGGCGTTCCAAGTAATCTCACATTATATTTTTCTAAAATGCCCGCTTCATCTAATTGATAAGCTAAATTCAAACCTGTTTGACCGCCGAGTGTCGCAAGCAGACCGTCCGGCTTTTCCTTTGCGATAATCTTCTCTAATGTGTCAACTGTCAGCGGTTCGAAATAAACAGCATCTGCATTAATTTCATCTGTCATAATTGTTGCTGGATTATTATTAACAAGGATAACTTTGTATCCTTCTTCTTTCAGGGCTAGACAAGCTTGAGTACCTGCATAATCAAATTCTGCAGCTTGCCCAATGACAATTGGCCCTGAACCGATGACTAAAATCGTTTGTATCGTGTTGTCTTTAGGCATATACTTTCTCTCTCCCGCTATATTCATTGATTAGTTGCAAAAATTCATTAAAATGTACAGAGCTTTCAGCCGGTCCTGGGTTTGCTTCTGGATGGAATTGAGTCGTAAAGATTGGAAGTTCTTTATGCATAACACCTTCTACCGTTCCGTCGTTTACATTTTTAAAACGAACTTCTAGCGACGTTCCTTCAAGGCTCGCTTCATCTACTTCATAGCTATGATTTTGTGAACTCATATACACTCGGTTCGTTTGTAAATCTACAACTGGTTGATTCGCACCGCGATGTCCGAATAGCATTTTCTTCGTATCTCCGCCAAAAGCTAAAGATGTTAATTGATGACCGAGACAAATCCCCAATGTTGGATAGCTCGAAATCACTTTCTTAATATTCCCTAGTAAGTGAGTTAACTGTTTCGGATCTCCAGGTCCATTCGATAATAAAATACCGTCTGGATTTAACTCTTTTACTTGTTCATATGTTGTATCAAACGGAACAACCGTCACACGGCAGTCTTGATTAAGCAATGAATCTAAAATCGATTTTTTATAGCCAAAATCCATCATGACCACATGCTTTTCGCCATTTCCATAGCTAACGATTTCTTTTGTTGATACTTCCGCTACATATACATCAAGATTTGTTGTACATGACTCAAATGTATACTCTGCTTCAGAGGTGACGGCTGCTTCCATCGATCCTTCTTTACGAATATTTCTAACGACCGCTCTTGTATCCACATGGCTTAGAAGTGGAATATTCCATTTATCTAAGTACTCTTTCAATGAATACTCCGCTTGATAATGAGAGTGATGCATATTGCCTTCATATACAATAACTCCTGCTACGTGCGGCTTTTTGCTTTCAAAATCATATTCATTAATCCCATAGTTTCCGACTAATGGGTACGTAAATACAATAATTTGGTCCTTATAAGAAGGATCCGTTAATACTTCTTGATAACCTGTCATACCTGTAAAAAAGACAATCTCACCTGTGATTGCTTTTGTATTAGATTTTGTTAGTAGCTCACCTTCAAAGGTGGAGCCATTCGCTAAATGAAGATAGTTTTTCATCTTTTCACCTCTATAGATGATGCATATTTATATACAGAATAGCATTTTTATTCATTTTTATCTATAAAAATTCATATAATTTCAAACATTTATTATACTGACAATACTTTGCCAATTTTCTCTACAGCTAGATCGATTTCTTCTTTGCTTACTGTTAAAGCTGGCAATAAGCGAAGAACATTAGGTCCCGCAGTCAACACAAGCAATCCACCTTGCTGCAATGCTTCTAGCGTAGACTGTGCTTCATGTGTTAACTCAATACCGATCAGCATTCCAAGTCCGCGTACTTCCACTACTTGCTTGCTGCCTTGCAGTCTCTTTGTTAACTCACTCATTAAATAATGTGCTTTCTCATTCGTTTCTTGTAAAAATTCTAGTGTGAAAATTTCATTTACTACAGCTTCTGCAGCAGCGATACAAACTGGATTTCCACCAAATGTAGAACCGTGACTACCTGGTCCAAAGTATTCCGCCAACTCTTCTTTTCCGATTACCGCTCCAATTGGAAGACCATTCCCTAATCCTTTTGCTGCTGTGATAATATCAGGCTTCACATCGAAATGTTGAAATGCAAACGGTTTCCCTGTTCGACCGATTCCTGTTTGAATTTCATCAATAATAAGAAGGGCTCCATGCTTTTCACATTGCTCTTTAATAGCATCTAAAAATGCTTGCTCTACAACGTGGATACCGCCTTCACCTTGAACGACTTCAAGCATAACAGCCGCTGTTTCATTGTCCACAGCCTTCGCTAATGCTTCGCAATCATTGTAAGGAACATAGTCAAATGTTGATAACATTTCACCAAAACCTACTCGAACCTTTTCCTGTCCCGTCGCAGCCATTGTAGCAAAGGTGCGTCCATGGAAAGACTGCAAGCAAGTGACTACTTTTGATTTGCCTGTTGCTTTACGAGCTAGTTTAATCGCTCCTTCATTTGCTTCTGCCCCGCTGTTTGAAAAGAATACACGTCCAAGTCCCGTTACATCTGTTAACACTTTTGCTGTACGTTCTTGTGCAGAGCTTTTAAACATATTGGAAACATGCCAGTATTTCTCCAATTGATTCGCTACAGCACTTTTTACTTTTTCATGACCATGGCCAAGGTTTAGAACGGCAATGCCGGATGTAAAGTCTAAATATTGTTTTCCTTCTGTACTAATTAACCAAGAACCTTTCGCTTGTTCTGGTTCAATCCCCCATCTTGCATAAGTTGGAAATAATGAGCTCACTTTTATACCCTCTCTTTTTGACTAAATTTCGTTCCAATGAATTGATTGTGTTCATAAAAAGCTTCTTTTCCGCTCACAATCATCACTTCTTTAATTCCTTTATTTAAAACCGATAATGCTGTATTTACTTTCGGAATCATCCCGCCATAAATACTGCCATCCTCGATTAAAGCATTCGTTTCATCTTCTGTTAACTCTTCAATAACTTGCCCGTCTTTCAGAACGCCTTTTACGTCTGTTACGAATAAACACATCTCAGCATTTAATGCCTTAGCTACTGCACCAGCAGCCATATCTGCATTGACATTTAGCTTTTGTCCGCTTGTTGTTGTTGAAATTGGTGTTACGACTGGGCAAAATCCTTTTTCAAATAGCATTTCCAGCAATTCTGGATTTACTTGTTCAATTTCTCCTACAGCGCCTAGAGCGGCTTGATCAATAAAACTGCCAGTTAGCATTCCTGCATCAGAACCGTTTAAACCGACCGCTTTAATTCCATGCTGTTCGAGTTTATGAACTAATATTCTATTAGACTTACCAGCTAGCATAAGCTCAACGATTTCTAATACTTCATCCGTTGTTTTTCGCAAGCCTTTTTCGAAAACTGGTTCAATCTCGCACTTTTCAAGCATCGAATTAATATCTGGTCCACCACCATGAACAAAGACAACTTGATACCCTTCACTTTGTAGTTTTTTTACACTTGTAAAAAAAGATTCCGATAACTCATCAATAATGCTTCCGCCGCATTTTATGACCAACACGCTCATTCTTCAGACACTCCTTATGATCGATAACTTCCATTAATTTTTACATATTCATATGTTAAGTCACAGCCCCATGCCGTTCCTGATTCTGTTCCTTCTTTTAAATATACATTAATCGTAAAACTGTCTTGCTCTAGATACACTTTTGCATCTTCTTCTGAAAATGCAACTGGTTCCCCGTCTTTTAGAACGACAATGTCGCCAAAAGCAATCGTTGCTTCACGTGGATTAAATGTCACACCGCTGCGTCCCATAGCCGCAATAATTCGACCCCAGTTTGCATCAGCACCATAAGCGGCCGTCTTCACTAGATTCGAACCAACAATCGTTTTCCCCATCATTTGTGCTTCCGGTTTCGTTTTCATTCCATGAACGTTTACTTCGATTAACTTCGTCGCACCTTCGCCGTCTTTAGCAATCTTCTTCGCTAATGTTTCCGCCGTTTGTTTTAACATTTCAATAAATACAGGCCATTCAGGATGTGTGCTCGATAATGGCTCATTTCCAGCCTCTCCATTAGCTAAAACAAGAACCATATCATTTGTTGAACAATCGCCATCCACTGTAATTTGATTGAATGTGTCGTTCGTTACTTCTCGTAATGCTGCATGTAAATCTGTTGATTCAATCACCGCGTCTGTTGTAATGAATCCTAGCATTGTAGCCATATTCGGATGAATCATTCCTGATCCTTTAGCCGCGCCGCCCATCGATACTTTTTTGCCATCAATGATTGCCTCATATCCACAATGCTTTGATACTAAGTCCGTTGTTAAAATAGCTGTTTCAAAACTCTCTGCTGATACACGCTCCGTTGTTGGATTCAACGCTTGAATGCCGTTCGCTATTTTTTCCATATCTAATAATTCACCAATAACTCCAGTTGAAGCAACTGCAAATAAATGCTCAGATACACCAAATTTTTCAGCTGCAAGCTTTCTCATTTCATAAGCATCCTTTAACCCTTGCTCTCCAGTACAAGCATTGGCGCAAGCACTGTTTACGATAATTCCATGAAGCTTTCCTTCTTGAGAAATACTATCTTTCGTTACCGCAATTGGAGCTGCTTGAACAATATTTTTTGTATACACAGCTGCGCTTGAAGCTGGTGTTTCTGTATAAATTACACCGACATCTTTCTTCTCATAACGTAAACCCGCATGAGCACCGTCCGCTTTAAACCCTTTAGGCGTTAAAATATTTCCTTCATTTACTTGTTTTACTACTTCAACTGGTTGTAATGTTTTCATTGTTTTCCTCCGAAATTATTACGGATATAATGGAGCACTCCATAATCCCGCTGTTTCTTTTAATCCCATTAAAATATTTGCATTTTGAATAGCCTGACCTGCAGCACCTTTTACTAAATTATCGATTACAGACACAATCGTCACTCTGCCGGTTCTCTCATCATAATCGACACCAATATCACAGAAATTAGAGCCGTATACTTGTTTCGTTGAAGGGAATTGACCTAACGGTTGAATTCGTACGAATGGATGATTTGCATACACCGTTTCAAATAGATCTCTCAGTTCTGCTTTCGTTGTTTGTCGATTTACTTTCACATACATCGTTGCCATAATTCCTCGCGTCATCGGCACAAGATGCGTATTAAACGTAATCGGCTTTGTATCCGCAAACCAACGTCCAAGCTGCTGCTCGACTTCCGGGATATGCTGATGTTGATTTACTTTATAAATTTTAAAATTCTCATTCATTTCACTGTAATGTGTCACCGCTGTTGGCGATTTTCCAGCACCGGATACGCCGGACTTAGCATCAACAATTACATCTTCCCCCGTCGCCCAGCCTTCAGTGAATAAAGGAGCTAAGCCTAAAAGTGTCGCTGTTGGATAACAACCTGGATTCGCAATAATATCTGCCTGCTCGATTTGTTCTTTATTCCATTCAGCCAAGCCATATACTGCTTTTTCAATTATATGCTGTGGTGCCGGTTCTTTCTTGTACCACTGTGCATATTCTCCTGGTGTTTGTAACCTCAAATCACCGGATAAATCGATGACTTTTATATTCAAATCACAAAATTCGGAAATTAATTTAGACGATACACCAGAAGGAGTTGCTAAAAATACAATATCTGATTTTTTAGCAATCGCTTCGGCGTCAATCTCTTCTAATTTATAATCCATATGCATTAAATGTGCATTCTCTTCATATATATTTCGGCCAAATTGGGAAGAAGTATGCAATGAAGCAATTTCCAAATGAGGGTGGTTCCCTAAAAACCGGATTAATTCTAGACCACCGTATCCAGTGGCGCCTACTATTGATACGTTCAAAAAGACCAACTCCTATACTCATAAATCCCTGTCATTCTTTGATTCTATTATTATATGACTGAATAAAAATAAAATCAAATGTATTTTTATAAAATTGTATAAATGATTTCGAATACACAAATTTAATGAAGAAATCGTAACAGATAGTTGACTATGTATCTTTTTTCCGCTTAAATCAATGGTAGGAATAGTAAAGCAGGCAGTATAAAGGTGGTTTCATATGCAATATTCTTCCTTGACCCAACAGTTACATGAACTGATTCTTGAAAATTATCCTGTAAAGTATATAGAAAAAGGACGCTATCTTTTTCAAGAAAGTACGCCCTCAAATGAATTATTTTATGTTTTAAATGGGAAAGTTCAAATTAGCAAAATCGTCCCTGATGGACGTGAACTAACATTGCGACTATGCTCGGGTAATGAATTGATTGGTGAAACAATCCTTTTCTCTGAATTACCTAAACATATGATGAATGCTAAAATGATTGAAAGCGGAGAAGTAATCGCCATTAATAAAGAACAGTTTGAACAACAAATTCGCCAAAATAGCAAACTCGCTATTGATTGTCTCTCCTGGTTATCCGCTCAACACCGCAAAACTCAAACGATGTTTCGAGACCTACTCTTACATGGCAAAAAAGGAGCTTTATACTCCACCTTAATTCGAATCATGAATAGCTACGGCGTTGAAACGGAGAATGGCACGATTATTACAATGGCCTTTACCAATCAAGAGCTTGCAAACTTTTGCGGCACATCCCGTGAAGTCATTAATCGGATGTTAGCGGATTTACGCAAACAGAATGTAATTTCAATGGACAAAGGATTTATTACGATTCACAATGTAGACTTTTTACGTACTGAGATTGACTGTGAAAACTGTCCAATTGATATTTGTAGAATTGATTAAAGTCGGTTTAAATAACCGGCTTTTTTCATGGATAAAGTGTATACGCAGTTTCGAGAAGAACTACACAATTTCCTCAAGCAACCATTCAACCTGCCCGCCAGTAAGCGAAGCGATGTATAAACTATTCAACCCAAGCTTCTTTTGTAACAATCCCATCCCCTTGGAATCCCTTATAGCAGCAAAACAAACAAGTGAATAGATGGAGGCAGGTTCATTCATCTCGACCGCATTCATACATATAAAAACTTAACCCCTGTTTCCACATTATCAAATCTAGAAACATTCCGCGATGACTTTTATCACAGCTTTTTTGAAATTTTTCTTAATTAATAAGCCTTAAGCCGGATATGTTGTTCAAATTTTTTCATATATCCCTCAACATTCCTTCTTTACCAACATAATTATTAATAGAGAGGATATGCTTCATACGGCTTTTGGCATAACCAATTAAAAAAGGCCAAATCATCATGATCTGACCTTTTCACCATTATTTAATGCCAAGTGCAATTTTTGCATATCGAGACATTTTATCTTTCGTCCATGCTGGCGTCCAGACAATGTTCACTTCTGTTTCTTTTACTTCTGGCAGATCTTCAAGTGCATATTTTACTTGATCCACAATAACTCCAGCAAGCGGACAGCCCATAGCTGTTAATGTCATTGTAATCGTTGTATAGCCTTCTTCATCCATATCAACATCATATACAAGCCCTAGATTCACAATATCTACCCCTAATTCCGGGTCGATTACGCGCTCTAACGCTCCCATAATACTATCTTTTACATCTTGATCCACGTTGTTCACTCCTTTTTCATATGGAAAAATTATCTCCACATGAGCATCATAACAGATTTACACTAAATTCTTAAACTTTTTGTATCGTTGGCTGCAAGTGCTTATCGAACCATTCCACTGTTTGTAACACTCCTGATCGTGACACTTTATGTCCAGCCTTTTCATCTAAATTAAACATCAAATAATCTGGCTCGCTTTCATAATTCGATTTAATATGCTGATAAAAATCATAAGCAAACTTATGAGGCACGACTCCATCTTTTGCTCC
This sequence comes from Peribacillus asahii, assembly GCF_003570725.1. Classification (GTDB taxonomy): domain Bacteria; phylum Bacillota; class Bacilli; order Bacillales; family DSM-1321; genus Peribacillus; species Peribacillus asahii. Next base: position 197,461 of record NZ_QWVS01000016.1, on the reverse strand, counting down.
ATGCCAAAACATAAGCGGTCTGTTTTGCAGCCTATCTGGATTTAAGCTTAAATCATAGGGCTTTAACAATTCCAATTGTTCTTGAACATCCGTTTCCTTTAAATCCAATTCTGGTAGTATCTTTTTCATTTGCTCTACTTGATATTCAGCAAACCTAACATAGGCGGGGTTCCCCATCAAACTCACAGCTGCAGAAATCCAGTCATATGCAGCAAGTGCCCCATTCGTGACAATGCCGCCCATTGAGGTTCCGACAACTCCGATTTTATCCGTTTGAACTAAATGTCTAGACACAAGTTCTTCCTTTAGTATGTTCAATTCATGGATCGTCTGAACAATCATTTTCCAAAAGCGGGACGATAATTCTTTTTCACTGTATCCCGATTCTCTTTCACCATGATGAATCACATCGGGTAAAATAACACGAAACCCCTTTTCCGCTAGCAAGTATGCATAATGTAGATTATGTTCCTTTGCACTCATAAAACCATGAATAAAGAAAATAAGCGGCTGCTTTTTTTCAAACAACTCTTCCTTATTCATATGTAATACTGGAATATCAGCAATTTTTTCATTTTTGATATTAATCAATTCCTAAATGCCTCCTAATATGTATTAATTTAGTTTCATCATACATCAATGCAAATTCAATGAAAAAGATTTGAATTTGCATTACAATAAACTTTACAAATATTTGCATAAACTTCATAGTAATTCGGTTATCGTACAGTATACTGAAAGTACAAAAAATACAAAACAGAAACGAAGGTGCTCATTGATGGCTGATAAACATTTAATTGTGTTAGATCTTGACGGAACGTTACTGAATAATGAAAAACAAATTTCATCTCGTACAAAGCAAGTTTTAACAAAGCTTAAAGAAGATGGTCATCAAATCATGATTGCTACTGGAAGACCATATCGTGCCAGCGAATTGTATTATCGTCAACTTGGACTAACGACACCAATCGTCAATTTTAATGGCGCTTTCGTGCATCATCCATTACAAACAAGCTGGGGAATGTACCATTCACCATTAGATATCAACGTGGCAAAAGATATCGTCGAAGCATGTGACGAATTCGACTATCATAATATTATCGCTGAAGTTCGCGATGACGTATATTTTCATTACCATGATGAAAAGCTCATTGACCTTTTAAAAATGGGTAATCCAAAAGTAACAACAGGTGATTTACGTAACTTCTTAGAACAGTCTCCCACAAGTATGCTCATTCACGCTGAAGAACACCAAGTTACCGAAATTCGTGAACATTTAACATCAGTTCATGCCGAAGTGATTGATCATCGCAGTTGGGCTGCTCCCTTTCATGTTATTGAAATCGTAAAAAGCGGGTTAAATAAGGCAGTCGGTATTCAAAAAGTTTCAAATTATTTCGATATACCGAAAGAGCGAATTATCGCTTTTGGCGATGAAGATAATGACTTAGAAATGATTGATTATGCAGGAACTGGTGTCGCAATGGGCAATGCCATCTCTGAACTCAAGTCATTAGCAAACATAACTACCTTAACAAATGAAGAAGACGGTATTGCCGTATTCCTGGAAGATAAATTTAATATTAAACTTGCCTAAATGCCCTTTATTTCCTTTATAAAATCCATCGAAACGGTCAAAATATATTTGACACCGTAGCTTTTGTGTCAAATGCTCACAATCGGAGGAGATAAGCATGGGTAAACGCAGTAAATCGAAACGATTTGTTCAGCAGGGTAAAGATTCGGTTGCCTTGCATGCTCAAAAGATTCCTTATCATTCTACGTTTGAAGAAGCCGAACAACGTCAAAAGTCAAACCAATTTTATGGAGGCTTATAATGGCAAATAGACTATTCCAAGAAGCACGGGAATTTGTTGAGAATGTTCTGCAGTCTGAGCATCATGAAAGTAATGAAAATGCGGTGGAAGTAGCCAAGAACGCTCTTTCTTCAGCCTTTGCTAATTCAACAGAAGCTGAAAAAGAACAGCTTCGAGAGCTACAACAAAGATTAGAAACTCACCTGAAATAAGCCTCCATTTTGGAGGCTTTTTCAGGTGAAGCCTAAGCTTATTCATTGTTTTTTTTGTGTTCCATGCTAAACTAATCAATACATAGCTTAAAAATTAGAAAGAAAGCAGGTGTAAGCGTGGCTATCACAATTTTGGCAGACAGTGCATGTGATTTGCCATTGTCTTTCTACACAGAAAACAATGTCTCATTTATCCCTCTCCTAGTAAATCTTGAAGGGAAAAATTACGAAGACCTACAAACCATTACTCCAAAAGAAGTTTATAATGCGATGCGCGAAGGAAAAGCTCCTAAAACATCCCAACCTTCTCCGGAATATGTAATAGAGTTATTCACACAATTTGCGAAAGAGAAACGACAAGGCATTTATATTGCTTTTTCTTCTCAGTTGTCTGGAACTTATCAAACAGCTGTTATGTGCCGCGATCAAGTGAAAGAGCAATATCCAGAACTAGACCTTGAAATCATTGATACGAAGTGTGCCTCCCTTGGCGCGGGACTGGTCGTAAAAAGCGCCGTCCAATTAGCAGCAAAAGGCGCTTCTAAAGAGGAGATTCTTGAAGACATTCAGTTCCATATTCGTCATATGGAACACCTCTTCACCGTTGACAATCTTGAATATTTAGCTCGCGGCGGACGAATTTCTAAAGCTTCAGCCTTCGTCGGCGGTTTATTAAACATTAAGCCCCTACTGCATGTTGAAGATGGCAAGTTAGTCCCGCTTGAAAAAGTACGCGGCAAAAAGAAATTAATGAAACGGATTCTAGAATTAATGCATGAACGCGGACAAAACCTATCTGAGCAATCGATCGCCATCAGTCATGGCGATGATGAAGAAGCGGCTTTAGAATATAAAGCGGCCATTCAAGCAGAGTTCGGTACAGAAGATGTTTTTATTAATACGGTTGGAGCAACAATCGGGGCTCACGCTGGTCCAGGTACAATCGCGATTTTCTTTTTAAATAAAACAAAATAAAACGAATACATACTCCCCTTCATTTGCGTCAACACTAAGAACTGACGATCAAAGAAAGGGAGTTTTATTATGTCTACAACAAAAGATAACAATAAAAAACCAAGAGATAATCAAGCACATAACGCTGCAAAGAATATACAGTATCAAGAAAATCTTGAAGCTGGTAAGCACTCCTATTCAAAACAAACTGACCATAAATAGGATTCGATTAGTTGTCTTCCCTCCTATCATTCCCTATAATAAAGGAAATAAATCTTGATGGAGGTAAGACATGGCAAAAGAAAGTTCATTTGATATTGTATCGAAAGTAGAGTTTCCAGAAGTAACAAATGCTGTCACAATGGCGATGAAAGAAATTGCAACCCGTTATGATTTCAAAGGAAGCAAAAGCAACATTACGTTAGAAAAAGAAGAGCTTGTACTCGTTTCCGACGATGAATATAAGCTGGATCAATTAAAGGATGTACTTCTTAGTAAACTTGTAAAACGTAACGTGCCCATTAAAAACTTAGAGTACGGAAAAATCGAAGGTGCTTCAGGCGGAACGGTACGCCAACGTGCAAAGCTTATTCAAGGGATTGACAAAGAGCAAGCGAAAAAAATTAATACAATCATTAAAAATAGCGGCTTAAAAGTAAAAAGCCAAATCCAAGATGATCAAATCCGCGTAACAGGAAAAAGCCGTGATGATTTACAAGCGATTATCAATGCTATTCGTAATGCAGATTTATCAATCGATGTACAATTTTTAAATTACCGCTAACACAAAAACTCGCCAATTTTGGCGAGTTTTTTAACATTCTTTAACTAATTTTAGCCTTACGAAAACCATCAAATACAGCAATTGCGGCAGATATAATAAATATACTGATTACTCCGCCAACCGCCCACGTTTCTAATTGTTTAAAATCTGCTATATAAGCAAGGAATTTTGGATGAAGCAAGTCGGGATTGCTGAATATGACAATAAATACAACTGTGCCTACAACCTGAACAACCATATTAACAATAGCTATACTCTTCGTCCATTGCCCTTTCATTAATTTATAAAGAGATAGTGCAATTTCACCGCCAATAATCACAACCACAATGGGCCAATAACGAAGTAATACTTCATGGTTTAAAGCGGGAACCACGAATTCAAGACCTGTTTCGCTGCCTCTATATACCCCTACAAGATGCTCAGCATAAAAATAAAGGGTTGCCCAAATTGACGTCCACATTAACCCTCCAAATACTTCAAACTTCGTAATCGCTTTTTTCTTAGGAATATACGAAATGTCTTTTAAATCATCTGGTGTCCATTTGCTCAAACTTGTTGTTAGCGGATTCTGGTCTTTTCCTTTATCCGTTCGTTCGAGAATGGCGAAAACAAGCGTTAACCAAAAGAATACTTGCATGCTTACCTCGATGATTCTCCATATTCCTTCCCCCATAATATGGAGTGCAACATTAATAACCGCTTCTTCTCCACCGTAATTCATAAAATATGTGGCAATCATTGAAATTAACGAAATAACCACTGCAATTGGTAAAATCATTTTTAATAATGTAACATATACATCAAAATAGCGCGGACCAATTAAGTGCATCGGTTGATCTCGATAACCACTGGCCAATGTTGCTGGATTACCCAATTTTTCAAGAACGGCTTTTACCTCTTCCTCGCTGTAATCATCGGACAACATATCCTCAATTGTTGATCGTAATTCAAGGGCAATATCTTCACGGCTTTTCTCAGGCAGCCTACGCGTGACTTCTTGTATATAAATATCAATTAAGCTCATCGTCTTCCCCCTTTGTTAATAGCCCATGCAGTTGTTTCGAATTCTTCATCCATTCCTCTTTTAACTGCAAAAAGATTTCTACACCATATTCACTTAACACATAGTACTTACGTGGTCTACTCTCAGATGTATCCCAACTGCTCGTCACTAACTCCTGTTTTTCTAAACGGCGAAGCAACGGATATAAGGTACTTTGATCAATATTAACACCTGATTCCTCCAATAACTGAACAAGTGAATATCCGTACTGGGGTGTTCGCAATTGACTTAAAACCGCCAATGTCAATGTTCCTCTTCTAAGCTCTGTCGTTAATGAATTCAGTAAAGTACTCATTCACCCACCTCAATTTTTAATTAATATATGTTATACACTATATGATTTATACTATTTATCATACAGTATTATTGTTACAACATCAACCCACATTTTACCAATTTATTCAAGTTAGGAAAAACAAAGCAAAACAACGAAGTATGCCATTCATACGTCGTTTACTATATCTACCTCCCTAATATTCCCATGTTTTATTAGTTCTCCACTTGCAAATAAGAAGAAGTAGATATAAAAAGCAGGAGGGATCTTAGTGAGTTCATCAAATAATAATCAAACGAAGCAAACCTTTCCGCCGCAGCATCAAACACACCAGCCCGGTGTAGAAACAAAGATGATACCTAACCCAAAATCCGTAAATGAAAACTATAAAGGCAACGGTAAATTAGCTGGTAAAACAGCGATTATTACCGGTGGCGATAGCGGGATTGGCAGGTCTGTAAGCATTTATTTTGCTAAAGAAGGCGCCAATGTGGCCATTGTCTATTTAGATGAAGTTGAGGATGCAAAAACAACGAAGCAGTTAGTAGAGAAAGAAGGCCAAAAATGCCTGCTCCTACAGGGGGATATCGGCAATGAATCTTTTTGCCAAAGCGTCGTTAAACAAACAATGGAAGCATTTGGGGGACTTGATATTTTAGTCAACAATGCAGCTGAACAGCATGTGCAAACGAACTTTCTAGATATTACAGCCGATCAGCTAGAAAAAACGTTCCGCACCAATATTTTTTCGATGTTCTATTTAACAAAAGCTGCTCTTCCTCATTTAAAACAAGGAAGCAGCATTATTAACACCGCTTCTATTACAGCCTATAAAGGCCATCCTAAATTAATCGATTATTCAGCTACAAAAGGAGCCATCGTTTCCTTTACACGAGCGCTCTCCAATTCGATTATTAAAGATGGTATTCGTGTGAATGCTGTAGCACCTGGCCCTATTTGGACACCGCTCATTCCCGCTTCTTTTAATGAACAAGATGTCTCCAAGTTTGGCAGCGATACGCCAATGGGGCGTGCTGGACAGCCAGAGGAACTTGCTCCTGCTTATGTATATTTAGCGAGCGAAGATTCCTCCTATATGAGCGGACAAGTGCTCCATATCAATGGCGGTACGGTTGTAAATGGATAATAAATACGATAAGGCTTCCTGCTCCAATAGGAGCAGGAAGCCTTTCGTTTTGTACTAAACTAACATGGCTGTTTGCACTCGTTGACACGAGTCGCGTTCGACAAAATGGTGCGGGATAATAACACTTTGTATTCGTTCTTCTGGCGATGCTAGCTTTTGAACTAAGCATCTTGTTGCTTGATATCCAATATCATACATATTTGTATCAATAGAGGTGAAAGAAGAAAGTGAAATTTCTGAAAATAAAGTATTGTTCAAGCTTACAACAGACATATGCTCTGGAGTAAAGCATCCTAAAGACCTTAAACTATTCATAATACTCAGCGCCATTAAATCATCGTGGACGATTAAAGCGGTAGGTACTTCTGATAAAGCTAAAAGGCTTTGCACCGCTTCTTGCATCTCTCCTCGTAATGCCTCTTCATAAAAAATATAGTCGTTTCTAGGTACGATTCCATGTTCCTTCAAAGCACCTTCATACCCTAATAAACGCTCATGCGTCATAACAAGTTTCGAATGGCCCCCAATGAATCCAACCTTCTTATGTCCTAACTCTAATAAATAATTCGTTGCTTCCTTCGCTGCTAAATAATTATCGTTATCGACATATGTGATTTCTTCAGCAAATTCATACGGTTTTCCAATTAAAACAAAAGGAAAATTGCGCGATTGCAAATAGGTAATCGTGTGATCATTCATACGTGAATACATCAGAACAATCCCGTCTACCATACCCCCTTGCACCATTTCAACGACTCCCTCAAAAATTTCCTCATCGGAATTCCCCGTATTCATGAGCAATGAATATTTTCTTTCCCGAGCACATTCACTTAAACCACGTAATATCGTAGCGAATGTCGGACTATTAAAAAACGTTTCTGATGAACTGGGCAGTACTAAGCCCAAAATCTGTGTTGATTGATTGGCTAAACTGCGTGCAATAAAGTTTGGATGATACCCTAACTTTTCCATCGCTTCACGAACACGTACCTTTGTCTTTTCACTAATTCTAGGATTATTTGCAATAACTCGTGAAACCGTCGAAGGAGCAACGTTTGCCAATTGTGCCACGTCTTTTATCGTAACGGCCATTACTCTTTTCCTCTCCCCTCTGTAGACATTAAGCCCTTGATGTATTAAAAAAGATGCAAAGGATAATCCAAAGCCTCTTCATTTTTTTAGATATATCTTTTATCATACACTTATTATACAATCCCTTCCTCTATATTTGTGTCTAAATTCAAAATTTTTAAGCAATTAACGCGTTAAAACGTTAATTTTCCCCAAAATTCTGTTAAATAACGGAAAATTCACAACCTTCATATGACAGGTTTTTACAAAAACAATATATACAAAATTAATAACCCTTTTTTCGTACTAGAAACAGTTTGTTCGTATATATCAAATAAAGTGATAGACAGCAAGTATGAACTTTGGAATTATTTGTGATTTTGCCCCTAAAACACCTCACATATTATATACACACGCAAGAGGAGTAATACTTGAGGGGAGCTTTCAGCATAGCTAAAAAAGGTGTGTGAAACCGAAGTTTCACACACCTTAGCCAAAAATCGTATAATCAGCCATACTGTTGAATACATCCAAATGAAAACAGCTTTTCCTCCGACTTATTTATCTTCCCTTAATAAATACTCATTTCCATCTTGATCTTTAAATGAGAACATTGTTCCAAACGGCATTCTTAACATGTCTCCTACTTCTACTCCATTTTGTTTCATCTTCTCATAAGCGGATTCAATATCCGTTGTGCTAAAAAGAATTGATGGATGGGCAACTTTAGCAGGTTGCTGTTGTTCCATTGCAGATTTAGAATACAAAACTAACGTAGTAAATTCGTCTTCACTAGGTCCAACTTCTATCCAGGACATGTTTGGTCCCATCGGTTGTTCAAATTTCAATACAAAGCCTACTTTATTTAACCAAAAGTCCTTTGCCTGTTCTTGATCTTGTACATAAACAGTAATTTTACCAATTTTATTAATCATCATAAATCTCCTTAGATCGTTTAATCATCTCACATCATTCTATCAACAAAAAAAACAAAAACAATTTCGTTCATTGACCTATATTAACTTAGTTAATAAAAGATAGACAAGGACTTCATAAGGTCTTAGTTCTGTTTACTAAAGTTACAAACAACTAGAGCCGCTTGACCTGCACTTCTTCGAATATAAGCATAAATCTGTTGATCATCCTCTAACACTAATTCATAGGCACTATAAATCAGAATAATCGAGAGGTCTGCCATTAATCTATTGAATTTCTTTTCGAGCGTTTCATAACTAAAGCAATAAATAGCGCGAATAAAGCAAGTACCGCAAATAATACAGCAAAGTAAGGAATGTTAATAACCGACTTATGAACAAGCTTGTACACTTCTGCTTGCTCTCGGTCAATGACGATAGAATACGTGCCATCTTGACTGCGAACGAGGTCGCCGTTCAATAACCCTCTCAATTCCTTATTATCCTCCAGCTGTGATTGATTCAATACAATCTTTTGTGTCTTTGACGTATTATTAATAACCACAACATTCGTTTCTTCAGCCAGCGTCCGCTTGTACACAACAACACCGTCTTTTTCATATAAAACTTCTAATTTTCCTCGTGATAAAGCAGGATGTTCGGCACGAATTTTGGCAAGATCCGTTATATAGTCCACTAAATCTTGTTCGGTTTTAAAATTCATCAGTTGATGATTTTCAGGGGCTTCATTACCGTTTAACGCAATTTCCGATCCATAAAAAATAACAGGCACACTAGGTGTCGTGTACAAATAAGCTAGAGCCATTTTCCAACGCGTCCCTGGATGCTGGTTATGATTAGCCGCATCAAAGGTAAAGCGTGGTGATTGACTCGTATCCATAAAGTTCACAAGCTGTGTATCAGCCTGAAGTAAGTCCTCGTTTTTTCTCTTAACGGAAAAAAGGTTTGTTAAGCTTTCATCTGGAGCAGCAAAGGCCTGGCGTAATGCTTCATTTTCGGTGTAATCCATAAAAGCATCTATCCCAGTCTCTTCATAGCTGGAAATCGTTTTTGAAGTCCCCTCTAAAACATCACCAATCAGATAGAAATCAGCTTTTTCTGATTTAACAACCTGTACAAAGTCCTTCCAAAAATCTTGGTTTACATACTCAGCTTGATGAAGACGATAGCCATCAATATTCGTTTCTTCAATCCACCATTTAGCTGCATCTAATAAATAAGCCTTCGCCTCAGGATTTTCGTGATTTAAATCTGGCAGACTATCAATCCAGCTTTTTTCCAGTTGTTCATCAGCGCTGTCCTTTTCATGAAACCAATCCTCTTTCGTGGGATCCTGTAACCATGGATGATTCGGACCGACAGAATTAGCTACAAAGTCTACCATCACTTTTATATCTCGACTATGAGCCTCCTGTACTAATGTTTTCAATTCATCTAGTGTACCAAAGTGTGGATCTGTCTTGTAAAAATCCTCCACCCAATATCCATGATACCCCTCTTTATCATTCATAAAAACAGGGGAAAGTAAAATCGTTGTGAACCCCATCTCTTTTAAATAATCTAGTTTTTTTGTCACACCGGCAAAATCACCGCCATTAAACATATTCGGATTGGTAACATCCGCATCCCCATTATTTTCTGGATTTCCATCAAAAAATCTGTCAATCATGATAGAATAAATGATTTCATCTTCCAACGTTCGTTCTTCTTTTTCAGCTGCTCCTACTGGAATGGCGTAAAAAAGAAGAAACGGAAGTAAAACGAGTGATAACACTCTGCGCATATTCCGCTCCTCCTCCCTAAACATCCTTACGCCTTTAAGATTAGCTTCTTATTCTTCCAAGGTCAAACTTAAATACCAAAATATTCTAATTAATTAGTAAACCAGTCATTTGGCATGATTACACAGACTTCCCGCTCGATTATCTCCGAATTTGGCATGATTTTATACTGAATTCGCCCGATTATTCCCGAATTGCGCATGATTTTATAACGAACTCTTTCGATTCCCCTATTTAATCTACAATCTCAATCTTATAATCGTTAAACCATACATGCATTTGTGCTAAATGAGCGAGCAATTGCGGACCGGACATCAATTGCCCAAACCAAGGCACTCTAAACGCCTCTCCCTTTGATTCGACAAGCTCATTCAACCTCTGTTTATCAAAAAATTCATAGAGCATCGAATTCGAATCCTCTAAAATCTCTTTTAACCAGCTTTGTACACGCTCTGTGTAAACTGGATTATGCGTCTTCGGATAAGGACTTTTCTTGCGATAAAGCACTTCCGTTGGCAGCAATCCTTCAAGGGCTTTACGTAAAATCCCTTTTTCACGATTGCCCGTCATTTTCATTTCCCACGGAATATTCCATACATATTCGACAAGACGATGATCCGCAAAAGGAACCCGCACTTCAAGACTCGCGCCCATACTCATTCGGTCCTTTCGATCTAACAGCGTCGTCATAAACCAAAGAATATTTAAATAAAACAGTTCTCTTCGTTTCGCTGCTATACCTGTTTCACCAGGAAGCTTTGGCATTTCACGGATCGTCGTTAAATAGGCTTCCTCCGCATATTCCTCCAACTTCAACTTGTCACGCCATCCCTGTTTCAATAAAGACACTCGTTCTTCCGTTGAACGCATCCATGGAAAACCAGAACGATTCAAGTCATCTTCCCGATGGAACCATGGATATCCGCCAAAAATTTCATCCGCACATTCTCCAGACAAGCCGACGACAAAATCTTTCTTAATCTCTTTACAAAACCAGAGTAAAGAGGAATCTACATCCGCCATTCCCGGTAAATCGCGAACATGAACGGCTTCCGTTAAGTAGTTTGTCAACAGCTCTTGTGTAATGACGGACGAATGATGCCTCGTCTGGAATGCAGTCGACATTTTTTCAATCCATGGACCGTCCGCATTTGGTTGAAAATCATTTGCTTTAAAAAACTTCGCGTTATCTTCATAATCAATGGAATACGTATGAAGCGGTCCTTTCCCTTCACGGCGATAGGCATTCGCTGCAATCGCGGTAATCGCACTTGAATCAACACCGCCCGATAAGAATGTACAAAGCGGCACATCTGACACCAACTGACGAGTTACGGCATCTTCAACAAGGAAACGAACTTTATCTACCGTTTCTTCTAAGCTATCCGTATGCTCTTCACTTTTCACATTCCAATAACGCCAAATCTTTAGTCCGTTACGTGTCAATGTCATCGCATGACCCGGACGCAGCTCTTGAATATGATGAAACACTCCTGAACCCGGCTTACGTGAAGGCCCTACTCCAAATACTTCCGCTAATCCCTCATAGCTGATTTCTGCTTTAACATCCGGATGAGCAAGCAGCGCTTTTAACTCCGACCCGAATAAAAGTCCCCCATTTCTTTCCGCATAAAACAGCGGCTTTACACCTAAACGGTCGCGTCCAATAAATAGCTTTTGCTCCGCACTATCCCAAATTGCAAACGCAAAAATCCCATTAAACAGTTCCACACATTTTTCTTTCCATTCTATATAAGAAGTTAGCAAAACTTCTGTATCAGAATGACCTTTAAAGGAATATCCTTTTAATAATAGCTCTTTACGCAAATCTTCTGTATTATACAACTCACCGTTATAACAAAGTGTATAAACTCCACTTTCATGAGCCTTCGTCATCGGTTGTTTTCCTCCGACAGGGTCTACAACGGTTAAACGACGATGGCCAAATACAACATGGGTATCGCTCCACACATTTTCATCATCTGGTCCGCGTTTCGCTAACGTACTTGTCATTTTGGCTACAGTATCCGTTTCTGCGCGTAAATCTTTTTGAAAATGTACCCATCCAGTTATCCCACACATAATTCTTCATCCTTTCTAACTCGAACAATACTCTTTAGGAGATTAGGAAGTTGTGAGCAAAGTCGTAAGTGTATAACATAGCCTATGCAAAAATAAAAAGATGGTTATTTGTCCAGTTACGATTATATTTTCAACGAATTTTGTCAAAAAAGTAGGTGAGGCATCCCAAATTGGAGGTAATTGTAAATGAGGCAGCAGCAACGAGTAAAATTAATTAAACAGCAAACGAGAGCATTTACAGAAGGAAAAGTAGAATATATTAATTTTCAATGGATTTTCTTTGATGACGAAACAGATGAGGCCTCCTCCATTGAAGACTATATGCACAATGAAGTAGAGGTATACCGGTCAGGTCGTTGGAGACAAGGCATCATCTTAGAAGAAGGAGCCATTCAGCTTACTAATCATGAAATCGTCTTCCTCAAACAAAATGAAACCATTCATATCCGGAAGAAGTTAATCTACTCGTTTGAAGAATTATTAGAGAAACTAACCGATGATTCCTTTTTTCAATTTGTGACAACATTGAATTCTCTCGGTTTCTCCACATATGATTGCATTTACAGCTATAATCAGCTTACCTTTTTAGAAAATACAAGTACCCAGTCAGGTGTGAATTTTTTCACTTTCGATAACAATTCAGAAATCTGTTCCGTTCAGCATCATTTCTCTTATGGAGAAAATAAAAATGACCGATTTGAATTTACGATTAACACAGGAAAAAGAATCATCATTGAAAAGGTAAACTCTAAATAAAGAAGCGGACGCTCTTAGCGTCCGCTTCTTTATTACTTATTAAAAAATAGTGATTCCTAACGGTAAAGAGAAACCTAAATATAGTACAAAGAGTAAACTTAATATAAATAATGTCCACATAACTCCTGTACTTTTTCTTTTAGCCGTACGTACTAATACCATTTCCATAAACGCAATGACTAATAAGCCGACAATCATCTTCGTTGCATATACGCCGAAATCAGAGATCAGCATACCGCCTGAAAGGAAAATAAGAATGAAAAACAAGCGGGTAATCATATGCATCATTTTCGCTTTAGGATTTCCACCTTTTAACATCGAATACGTTACGAAAAAGAGGATAAGACCAATCACCCAAGTTGTGATGTGTAAATGCGTTGTATCCATCATAAGTTTAAAGCCCCCTAGTACAAATTCTCCTACATCATATCACAGACAAGAGTTAAAAAACAAAATTAAGCATTCTGTCCTTATTTCCCCTTTGCATGAAGAAATAAGCATGTACCTATCCCTTTTCGATCTGCCTTTTCATTGCGGATCGTTTGCTATACGTAAACCATCTCCATACATATTCCATCGGCCCAAAGCGATAGTGTTTCAGCCAAATATAGCTTGCTAACCATTGCACTCCATAAATAACAAAGATGAGAATAAAGCTTGTTGTATACGAAACTTGCCCATATAAACCGAAGCCATAGGAGTAAAACAATAAGGTGCACACAATCGATTGAAACAAATAATTGCTCATGGACATTTTCCCAATATAGGAGAGTGGATGTAATAATCGACGTACGCTGTCCTTTTGCACAAGCAAGGTAATACCTGTTATATAAGCAAAAGTAAGCAGCGGACCACCTAGTTCATCTTGAATGAGAGTCGTTCCAGTATGATAGACCGTTATATACGGAAGCCATTTAATAGCTAAACCGACAATGAAGCAGACAATCGCGATAACGATAAGTTTTCGTTTATGAAGAGACGGCTCATGCAGCCAACGCAGCTTAGCAAAACCCGCTCCAAGTAAAAAGAAAGGCAAAATGAAAAAGAGATACATGACGAGTCCTACTATATTATTCACATAATACCAATCCTGCACTCTTTGCTTCGTAACCTCAATAAATGAACCATGTTGATAAACGTCCTGCGACTGTTCTACTAACTCATAATCGGCTGTCACTTCTGTTGCTAATTCCTCTGAAAAAAACAAGCTCGTAAACACCATAATCAAGCTTAGAATCATAACCGGAATCATATACAGCAGCGAGCCGACAATTAATAATGTCTTGCCTTTTAATTTATAAAACAATAAAAATACAAATCCTAGTACCGCATATGTAATCAAAATATCGCCATGCCAAATAAAAAAAGCATGAATACAGCCAATAAAGAGCAAGAAAAGCATTCTACGACTAAAAAGAACGGGAAATGATATCCCCTTTTCCACACTTCGTTCATAAAGAATAATAGCCCCAAACCCAAACAAAAAAGCAAACAATGGATAAAAACTAGTTTGGGCAAAAATATCACTAAACATATACAGCAAGCGGTCAGACCCTGTCGTCCAAACATCATAGCCATCGATATATAAAATGGGCATATGAAAAGACGACATATTGACTAAAAAGATTCCTAGAATAGCTATGCCTCTTAAAATATCAACATGAACAAGACGCTTTTTCTCATCAATCGGATTTATCGCTTCCTTCACGCTCTCCCCCCCTTTATTAGTATGGTAGGACAGATCTATTTGCATAAGTATCCTACTCACATTAATCGTTCACATACATACTATAGCATCAAATAGTCTTCTGCCTAGTGATCTAACATTTAATAAATAAATCAAAAAATCAAAGGATGGATGATATGCCTGCAATCGTCGGAGTCATTCAAGTCATTAGTGTGTCTGGTAGCGGCGTTGTTCATATTGGCGATGTTTTTAAAATTTCTCCTTATTCTACTGCAAAAACCTATGCAGGTGCAGGTTCATTTAACACCGGACAATCGATTTCTCTTTATAACCAACATAGTGCAACGAATATAAACGATCCTGATCTACTTGATGAACCTATTGCATTTAACGTCTAAACTGAAGGCTATGATATAGCAATCCATTTATTCACGAGATTGTTTAACATAGCCTATCGGAAAGGAGCTTACAATGATTTTTCATATCCAACAAACAATTCAAATTAATATGATTAAAATCGGAGGGATAAGCAACTCTTCGGTCTTTCAAATTGGAAGTGCCGGCATCATTAAACCATACTCCGCATTAGCAAATACAGGCGGCTTTACGGAAGAAGCACCACAGTTAGAAACGGGTGGGATTAGTTTAGTCCCGCTGTGACAACGATTATCTTTAGATTTCTTCTAGGTATTCACCTACTTCAAACTTTTGCATATAGTATCAGTGAATGAAAATCTTCGGCGAAAGTTTGAGGTGATTAACTCTTGAACAATGATTTGTACACCTATTCTAAACAAATGCAGTGTTACCTAGAAGCTCAAGAAAAACGGATTCAGCAGCTTGAACAAGAGATCAAACGCCTAACCGAAGAAGTATCTGTTCTAAAAGAGAGGCCACCAGTTCATATAGATCGAATTGAATATAAATTCGATCAACTAAAAGTTGAATCTCTTGATGGCACATTAAATATAGGGCTGAACCCTAGTGACTTAAATAATATCGATGAATTCGCGGTGAATCATCAACCTGTCTCACCGACATCCTTTCCATTTCCGAACAGGGAGCAAATTGTCAAAAAAATGACGGCCGAATTGATGTCAAATTTAGATGGGATGATTCAAGAAACAGAAGCTCAAGCTGGTATCACACTAGATGCTTCGTACCATGATTTCATCAAACACGATGTGGAACGCCAGCTCGAACAACGAATTCATATGTACTTTGATCAGGCCCCGCCAACCGAACGCTCGCCGCATCAATTTGAGCAATTAAAAGAAAAAGTGTTTGAACAGGTGAAGTCAGATATTCAAGTAGCCCTTATGAATTTTATTACACATTCAAAAGGACAGACAGGAGGAAATCATACTAATGGAGTTTAATGTAGTGAATCATCAGTTATGTGTAGATAATATTAACATCAATGGGGTAGCAAGTGCTTCTCTTTTTCTTATTGGGGACGTCCAAACGGTTCAGCTCGCTTCAGCCTTTGATACCCCGCCTGAATCTCTTATTATCCAGCCATTATCTCTAGTTCCGAAAGTATAATCGAGATGTTTCAAAGAACTTCTAAAGCCAAATCAGTGGAATCTAATTCTATTGTTTTTAGTTCCACTCTACAAATTGGTGACTGCTCTTATATCGATGGGACAGTCCACGCACTTGCTGTTCAACGAAGAAGCGAGATTCTCTATGAACGGGACGATGAATTTAGTGATTACGAAATTTTTTCGCGCCCCTTGGCTCTCCCGATCATAACCGAACCTATTCAAATGCGATTTAATCATCTTTGTCCATTTATTGAAACAGGTCATATTTATATAAATGCTATTTCCACCAGCTCCGTCGCTGGTCTTGGAAACGTAGGACATATACGAATGAAATCAAAAATTCATCATACTCGACAACTAACCGACAACGGAAAGTCCACCCAGCCGGATTCAACAAAGAAAGAAGAATAAAAACTAAAAAAGGATGTTTATTATGCCTGCAATTACAGGACCTATTCAAATTTCTAATATGGGCTCAGGAACTCTTCAATTTGGAGACGCCGCAGTGATTTCTCCAAAACAAGCTACAAAAACAATTAACGGCTCCGGTGCCGCTAATACCGGAGCCATCATTGCCACAGTTAGCGCGATTAACGGAACCAACGTTCTCGATGTTAACGGTGTTGACCAACCAATTGCCGGAAATAATTAAAAGATTCCTAACTAAACGGCATTACTGATATATAAACACGCTTGGTTATTTATCAACCAAGCGTGTTTACAATGCTTTAATGAGTTTCTTTCAGTTGTGTTTTCTGATCTGTTTCCATCTTTGCTAGACGTTTCATAAAAGTCTCTCTCCAACTATCAGAAAGCGCCTCAACCGCTAAAATCTGTTGTATCGCTTCTCTATTGCTTTTATCATGATGCATAATATTATTAGCAAACTGAATCGATATTTGATTAGAATCTTTCTCGATTAATTGAACTTTGGAATCTGCTTGAACCAACCCTTCTTTTAATACTCTAAAATAATACCCTGTGTAACCAGTGTTTTGAACTTGTAAAGCTAAATCAGGCACCCCATGTTTCTTCGCTACTTTAAAGCAAGGTTCTCTCGGTTGACTCACCTGAACGACTGCCTCTCCTACTTGATAGATATCTCCTATATGTATATCCGGTTCTAACATCCCTTGCAGCGTAAGATTTTCTCCAAACGCACTGCTCCCCAGATCTTTACTTATTGTCTCTTCCCAATAAACATAATGCTCATACGGATAAACACAAACAGCTTTATCCGCTCCGCCGTGATTTACCAAATCAGCCTGTCCATCTCCTTCAAAATTGAGCTTTCCAAGAAAAACAGGTTCAAGGCTTGGCTTTTTAAATATGCCTGTTGTTAATGCTTTCCCGTTATATTCTACCGTTATTGGTTTCCCAATATTGAGTGCAACAACTTTCATCGATATCCAACTCCCTTCTTATTTAACTCTTAACACAAGTACAAAGCAATTGAAGCACTCTCCTTCAATTGCTTTGTTTCCCTTCTGCTTCACAAGCTATAAGCCGTTCGTTAATAGAAGTTTCTTTTTATTGTATCAGAACGGTCTCTAACTATAAAACACTCATCTTTCCATCTCTAATAAATGTGCACCATCAAAGAAAAATAAATAACACTTTGTTACTTTTTTATGCAAAATTCCTTCGACTGCCCTTTTATATAATTGAAGCTGTGTTCGATAGCGTTCGGCAAGAATGTCTTTAGCTCCTTCAAATCCATTTGAAAAACGGCCGGTAATCGCATCCGTTTTATAATCTAACAGCACAAGCCCTTGTTCATCTTCAAATAAACAATCAATGACACCTTGGACGAGTACCTCTTCTTCTCCTTCATCCCAATCAGGATACGCAATATGAGCAGGTAGCGACATCATAAAAGGCACTTCTCGACGTACAATAGCTGCCTTTTTCAACCGCTGACCAATTTCCGTTTGAAAGAACTGAATAATAATATGTGAATCTACCGCCACTCGCTGTTCTTCCGTTAACAACTCACGCTGAATTAGATTCGTCAATAATTGTTCAATATAGTCGACGGTTATATCAGCTGTTACATCGAGATGCTGCATGACTAAATGAACAATTGTTCCTTTTTCAGCTGGCGTTAATGACTTCTCTTGCATAAAAGCCGACCGCTTTGTAATCGGTCGACTAAACGACTCAATCAGCTCTGTCGCACTATGATCATCAGCTAATTCAAATCTGCGTTTCAATTCCGAAACAGATTGCTTAGAGCGATGAGTGGCTGCATTTATTTGCGGATAGCTCCAATGTAGATTGTCCTCAATCAAACTCGTATATTCCGAAGTACTATCTACTTTCTTAGATTGCTTCACTTGTTCTAGCCATGAATCTTCCGCTAGCTCCTCCTCATCCATTCCCATCAGTTCTTCACTTCGAACAATGGAAATCATCCATTGGGACGCATGGGAAGTAATGTTTTCATTCAAACGGTTAGGAACATGGTCCTCCATTAATCTTTGACCATCCTGATGGCGGATGAGAGCTGGTCCAATCCAATCGAGATAGCTTTTCGCCCCTGCGCGAGTATAATCCTTTAAAAGCCAGTCAGCATGGGAGGCATTGCTCCACCAACTGTTCAAGCTCTTCTCTGCATTATTGACACTTGCAATTAAATACAGCTTCTCCTTTGCCCTTGTTAAAGCCACATACAAGACGCGCATTTCCTCGGCAATCAGCTCTAATTGTTTTTTCTTTTTGAAAGCAAGCTGCGGTAACGATGGATACGTAATTCGAAGCTCTGGATTTACATATTTCGCCGCAAACCCGAACTCCTTATCCAATAAGTAGGATTTGCGTAAGTCCATCATATTAAATTGCTTCGAAAGACCTGCAATAAACACAACAGGGAACTCTAAACCTTTTGAAGAATGAATCGTCATCAATCGAACGACATCCTCTTGTTCTCCAAGTGCTCTGGCAGCTCCTAAATCATCACCGCGTTCTTGCATTCTTTCAATAAAACGTAAAAAGCGGAATAAACCGCGGAATGAACTGGACTCATATTGTCTAGCGCGATCATAAAAGGCTCTCAAATTGGCTTGACGCTGCTTTCCGCCTGGCATGCCTCCAACAAAATCATAAAATCTCGTTTCGCGATACAAAAGCCAAATTAAATCTGACAATGATTCTTGCTTGGCAAGCTTTCTCCACTTCACAAGTTTCCGATAAAAGGCAGCCACTTGTTCATATAAGCCTGTTTGTTCATTCACATCGCCCTGACGATAAAAAGCAGCTAGTGCTTCATAATAACTTCCTGAATGGAACGTGCGGATTTTGGCCATTTGCTCTTCATCTAATCCAACAATCGGTGAACGCAATACAGAAGCAAGCGGAATATCTTGCTGCGGATTATCAATTACTTTTAATAATGAAAGCATAATCGCTACTTCTGTGGCCTCGAAATACCCGGTCGATAAATTCGCATAAACCGGAATTCCCTGCTTCTTAAATTCCTCCATAATTTGCGGAGCCCATGGCATAGAGCGCAGCAGAATGACAATATCTCGATATTGTATCGCACGATACTGCTTTGTTTTCGGATCATAGATTGGTTGTTTTTCATTGATAGCTTGTTTAATCAACTTTGCCATCATACGTGCTTCTAATTGCGCCTTTTCTAATTCTTCCGATTCGAATTCAGCTGTTGACTCAGAAGAATCTGCTAAACTCTCTTCCTCATTTGGCGCGCCATCTACGATATATAACTCAATAGGAAACGATTGATCCTCAGGATACGGCGCTCCTTTTTTCAATTGCGCATCTTCATCATACTCAATCTCTCCGACCTTGATTCCCATCAACTGTTGAAATAAAAAGTTTGTCCCATCTAATACTTCCATACGGCTGCGGAAATTCTGATTTAAATCAATTCGAAGTCCTGACTCTTGCCCATCATGAGTAAAGCGATTGTATTTGCCGAGAAATAGATTTGGCTCGGCCAACCGGAAACGATAAATCGACTGCTTTACATCGCCCACCATGAACATATTTCCGCTGTGCTCACCGTCCGCTGTCACTAACGATAAAATCGATTCTTGAACAAGATTGACATCTTGGTACTCATCGACAAGCACTTCTTTAAATTGCTTACGATAAGCTAACGCAACGTCTGATGGTTTTCTTTCACCATGTTCAAGCTCTTTCGTTAAGATCTCTAAACAAAAATGCTCTAAATCGGAGAAGTCCACCAGATTTTTTTCCGTTTTCGCTGCAAAAAAACGAGTATCAAACTGCTTAACCAGTAATACTAATGTTTCTACATAGCTCTTCAGTTCTCGTATATCACGAAGATAACTTTCCGGTTTTCGAACAAACAATTCTTCTTGTAATGTTTTCACGATTTTTTTCGCTTTATCACGATGCTTCGTCGCTTCATCGACAATTTCTTTTATAAAGTCCGCTCCTGAACAGCGCTTAGCCGTTGTAAAAGAAATGTTTTGAATCGCCTCATGCAAGGTATACCACGATGTTTCATTCGCCTGAGATAACACTGCAATCATTTCTAAATCCGCTCGATAATTTTCCACACGCGGTGCCGGACCTCCTGGCACCTTTGTTAAATCTAACGCTTTTTCCACTAAATCTTTTGCTTTATCCAATTGTAACGAAATATCAAATCGTAACGCCTGAATAAATGGTAAATCCTCAATTCTAGCATCATCTGAAAGATCATACATCTCAGCCGCTTCATCCAGCCATTGACTTGGATTCGGATGCGAACGGGAGAAATCATGTAAAGAGCGGACAATTTGCTGCAAATCCGCATCGCTTCGATCGCTCGTAAACGCATCGACTAATCGGAAAAATTCCTCATTATCACTGCGGCCATAGTGCTCTTCAAATAGCTCTTCCATCACTTCATCTCGAAGCAATTCTATCTCTGTAGAATCAGCAATCCGGAATCCTGGGTCAATATCAATTTCGTAATAATACTGACGAATCACTTCTAAACAAAAGGAATGTAGTGTAGAAATAGACGCTCGATTGATTAAGCTTAGCTGTTTACGAAGGTGCTGCGAACTAGGATTTTGAGCAATGGCTTGTTCAAGTGCTTCACTAATACGATGACGCATTTCAGCAGCGGACGCATTCGTAAATGTCACGACTAGTAATTCATCCACATCTACTGGATCGTCTTCAGAAAGGATTTTTTGGATAATCCGATTGACTAGTACAGCTGTTTTCCCAGATCCAGCCGCAGCCGCGACTAATATGTCTTGATCTTTCGCCCAGATCGCCTTCCATTGGTCATCTGTCCACGTCACATCCACTGGCTTCTCAGGAATGATTGTTTTACTCACACCTCTACCCCCTCTCTCAGCAATGCTAAGACATCTTTTTGCTTCTTATCTGTTAACGTTCGGTATTCGTTGTCTTCTAATGATGAATCAAACTGGCAAACCGTTTTAAATGAACAATATTTACATGGTGTACGGTCTTTCAATTTATAAGGAGCGATTCCGACATCTCCGTTCACCATTTTATTACCCGCATTTTCATAAATGTGACGAACATGCTTTTGCAGGAGAGAAAATTCATCACGACTTGCAATTTTAGACGTAGCGGACACCGTTCCATCCTTTTTAAGGCTAGCTGGAATGATATGAGATTTACTAGATGCCCCTGCTTCAAGAGATTGGTCCATTAGTTGAATCACATTGGTATCTCCTAAAATAAGCCCCTTCATTTTAAAGCTTTTAAATATTTCTTCTTCTATTTGATCAAGACTTAACATTCCTTTAGATTTAATGACTGGATTATGCATATGGAAATACAGAACCCCAGCAGGAAGCGCTTCTGTTCCAATTAGCGAACGAGAATGCGTAACCACAATATCAAGGTAAGTTAACATTTGTAACGCTAAGCCGTAATACACTTCTGTTAAGCTTAAATCTTTCTCACTAGACTTATAATCCAATACACGTAAGAAAATGCCGTTACTCTCTTCGGCTTTATCCACGCGGTCAATTCGGCCGATCAATTCCATCTTCGTCCCATTTTGCAATGAAAATGAAAGGGGCGGCAACGTTTCATTTTTCCCGAATCCT
Organism: Peribacillus asahii; assembly: GCF_003570725.1. Taxonomy (GTDB): domain Bacteria; phylum Bacillota; class Bacilli; order Bacillales; family DSM-1321; genus Peribacillus; species Peribacillus asahii. Next base: position 175,280 of record NZ_QWVS01000016.1, on the reverse strand, counting down.
AACTCTAAACCAATTGGAGCAAAGCCGCTTAATTTCGCTTGTTCACTTAACACAATGGAAGCCCGGCCAATAACCTGCTCTAATTTTCTTTTTAAATAATGATGGCGGTTAGAGCTAAGCAAAATTTGATTTTGTAATTTAGGAGCGAGCGTCTCCACAGCTTTTCTCGCTAGCGTTAAGCATTGATCTTTCGTCAATGCTGCCCATGAAATAGCATGTTCATATAGATAATCAGAAATGATCTTCAACGCTCCGTGGAACATTTCCCCAATATCAGGTGCATCCAGTCTAAAAACTTGCCGCTCACGCAGCTTTAATCCATGTGCCGCAAAATGAGAAAATGGGCAGCTATTAAACATCTCCATTCGAGAAACACTCGTCATAATACTTTCGCCATATAATTGTTTCGTTGTTTCTGACGATAGCTTCTTAGCTTGATTTTCATAGAAGAGACTCGATAGCACACGCGATGTCTCGAATTTCATATCTTCATCATCCATCAATGCATTATAAACATCCCACCATAACGGATGCATTGGGTAGTTCCGTTTCTTAAGCTGTAATTGTGACGTTAAATGAGATAAAGCGACTTCCATATTCACAATAAAATCAGCTTGCTCAGTTGGAGATCCATCAAAAGAATCGTTGCTGTACAAATTAGTATGAATATGAGGAATAACATCAGAAATACGCTTTATATAAGAAGACGGTAATAATGCTTTCCCTTCCTCATCCGCTAACGGATAAGATACGTAAAGCAAATGAGAAGGAGTACTAAAGGCCTTATACGCAATAAACTCCTCATCTAATAACCGAATCTTTGAGCTTGGCGCCACTTCCAGACCGTTTGCAAGCAACATCTCTCTATCCTGATCGGAAAAAATTCCTTCAGCAGCCGCCTTTCCTGGTAACACTCCATCGTTTAATCCAATAATAAAGGCTGCTTTTACATCATCTAAACGAGATAAATCTAAGTTGGCGATAATTACTTGATCCATCGCCTGCGGAACTAATGAAAAATTCAATGAATCAAGCCCTGCTTCAATAATGAGGGCAAATGCTTTTAATGACATCCGTTCTTCACTTAACAGCTCGACAAACTGATCGAGTAAATCAATGACCGCATTCCATGCTTGCTCATGTTCTCGTGCTGCGACTAAATCGCCTGCTTCTTCAGCTGCTTGTCTTAATTTTTCTAATTGCTCTGCGGCACGGATATCTTCTAAATATAAATAAAGCGCCTCGGATAATTCTCTTGCAGTTTCCGCTCGATTTATCCGACTTGATAACGTTAGGATTGGTGCAGTAAACCATTGCTTCAGCTCATTTAGTTCTTCTTCTATTTGCCTTTCTTTATCCGTCTGGGATCGTTCCTCAAGCTCTAAACCACGAAAACGACGATAGGTCCATCTCTCTTTTGATGTCCATTTCTCCCCTTTAATCCCCCGGGATAACACATAATTCTCCAGACGATCGACCTGTTCACGCATCAAGTCGCTATTCTTCTCTGCTGGAAAAAGCAATTCCGTCTTAATCGCCTGAAATACCGGTTCATAACGCCAATTGCTTGTCAAAATGTCTAATGTCGAACGAATAAGTTCAATAAGAGGATGATGTAACATCTTGCGTTTAGAATCTATAAAAAGCGGAATCTCATAGTCTCGAAAAACAGTTTGAATAATATCTCGATAAGCCTCGCCATTTCGCATTAAAACGGCAATATCTCTAAAGCGGTACTCCTCATCCCGAACGAGCTTCACAATTGTTCTCGCAATCCCCTCCACTTCGGCACGTCGATTGACCGCCTGCGACACGATTACGTTTGCTGGACTCTCATATGGACGAACAGGCCGCACTGCAAAATGCTGCTCCAAATGCTTTAATGCAGGATTTTCACTAAAGCGACCAACTTCTGTGAAGACCTTATCTTCTTCAATCGGCACGCCTAATCGAAGCGCTGTTTGATAAATTTCATAATACGTTGTCCCGGTTTGTCTAAACAGCTCTAGAGGATCCGGCGGCAGCGATGGATAAGGTCGATCTAGCGTTAAAGCGACCGTAACAGAGCAACCTCTTTTCATCATTTCTTCAAGAATAAGCAGCTCTTGTTGAGTCAAACTATAAAAGCCATCGACATAAATTTGTGCATTCGCGATATAAGCAGAATCTGCTAGTTTTTCAATCAATAGCGTAAAGTAATCCTCGGATTGAAGGTATTTGCCCATCAATTTCTCTTCAAACGATTGATAAATTACTTCTAAATCATGTAATTTATCTTGAATGACACCGCTTGTTGCAGTTGACTGTTCTAAAAAACTTTGCAATTGTTCCGGCTGTATACAACAGCGCTTAAATTCAACGAGCATCTGCTCCATTTGCGTAACAAACCCTTGCTTGTCTGCAGAGCGTCGAAATACCTTCAGCTCTTCTTTCTTTTCCTCCATAATTTTACGAATAAGCATATTCACCCCTACGCTATCTAAGTGAATACGGCTCATTCCTCCTGTTTCCTGAAGGACGCGCCAAGCAAGTCGACTAAAGCTGAACACCTGAGCTCGAATCATTCCTTCAAGTCCTGGTGTCTTAATTAATTTATATTCAGACAAAAATGTCATCTGATCAGGAACAAGATAAATAATAGGATTCCCTTCTGGATGATGAGCTAATGTACTTCGAATTTCGTCTAACATAAAAGACGTTTTCCCGGTCCCGGATCTCCCCAATAAAAAACGAAGCGTCACCTGCTGTCCCTCCTTTTTCTACAAAAAATTTTAATGTACTATCTATGATAACAGAAAAACCGACTTGTCTATGTCGATTTCATTTTCCATTTTTTCTACTTGTATTATAGTGCATCCACATCCCACAATACAATCATACGTTCGCATTTTAAAACTAGGTTGGTTATATAACGCTGCTGATATTATCAACAACGTTGTTTGACAACGCAAAAAATAAGTCGTTCGGTTTTCTGTATATAACCGAACGACTCTTTTCTAATATCCTCTTTCTCGTTTCATATTTTTATCTAAATGACGCTCAATCCTTTTCCCGACATACCAAAGAATAAAAATAACAATCAATACAATCACGGTTCGAACCGGTTGATGAATCAAGGAGGGAATGTCGTACCCAATGAAACTAATGGTAAAAATCATGACCATCTTTCCCGCTATAACTGCTAAAGCATATTGCCATAGGCTTACTTTCGAAAGGCCCGCAACAATATTTACAATCGCTGACGGTGTAAAAGGAAAACAAAGCATTAAAAACAATGGACTAAATCCATGATTTTCAACCCAGTTCATAAGTTTTTGAACTTGCTTATGTTGTTGCAAAAAATGAAAAAATCTTGCTTGGCCAAATTTCCGAACAACTAAAAAAACAAGAAAAGCACCTATGACCGCCCCAAGCCAAGAAAATAAAAATCCCCACCACAACCCAAAGGCTGTTGCATTGGCCATGACAAAAATAAATAAAGGTAAAAAAGGTAAAAACGCTTCTAACAATGGCAATACAATGCCCGCAATAGGTCCTAACGATTGATATTGCTGCATAATGTCTAATATGTTTTCAAGCGTCAGCCATTCCCGTAATGCTTCAAAATCCATAACAATCTCCCTCATATCAAGTTACGTAGCCATTCTCTATGTACTCTCATTATTTCACATATATAACACTCTTCTTAAAAGGCAAATATCGTCCCTTTTTCTTTATCATAACATTCCTGTTTTTCAGATTCCATAATCTATGTATGTAATCGGGAAAGAGGCCTTGCATAATAAAACTTCATCATTTAAAATAGAACGAACGTTCCAAAAATAACCAAATATTATATAGAGAGAAAGGAGATTGAACAATGGCTCGTGTGACAAAACAGGCTCAAACAATGATTGAACAAGCCATTTATTTGCCAATGGTACTAAAGATTCTAAAGAGGGATTTACAAATCATCGAAACAAGCGAATTGAAGTTAAAAAGACCTTATCAGGATCTCATAAAAGACGTTTTCAAAAAAGTAGAACGAGACCTAGTAGCCGTTCTTACCTATTTACAGCATGAGGAGATTACAGTTAACGAAGTAAAGAGAGATGAAACATTTACGATGTACCGCTTCACCTATAAAGGGCAGGAAGAACGCCATAATTATTTCAATCCCCGCCTCAAAAAACAAACAGAAAACTTACTGACGTATTACTTCTTTCAAAAAAACCCTTATTCTGTTAGCCCATCCGCTGACTCAAGTCCGGCGCAATAAAGTATACTTGGATGGTCCTTCGGCAGTTTGTGCCCAGTCTAACTGATTAGCTAAATCTTGTAGCATTCTTTGTATTTCCTCTAGCCGTGGAAGGAGCTTCGTTTTCAAAAAGGCTGTTCGATGCAGTTGTGTCTTAAATGAGCTGATTGATATATTAACAACTATACTTTGTTTATTACGAAGAACAACTGTAGTTTGTTTGGAGTCTAGGCGAGTAGATGACAGAATATGATCATGTGCCAACCAAATACATTGAGGACGTAAAGGAGAGGCAGTTGGAAAGAAGAAAAGCGAGCCAGAAGGATCAATCGTAATCGGAGCTTTATGTGTAAAACCTGTTACTTTCTTTGTTCCTGACCTCCTGCCTTCATAACTCACCCCCAAATATTCACAACTTTTCTTAATAATATCCGTTGGCTTAAGGGGACAAATAAATTCACCTTCTAATTCAATAATCCGCGAATATACTTTATCTCCATCTTGAACAGGTAACAGAGCAAGCGTATAAGGTGTCACTGTATACTCTTCTCTTAAATTGTTTTGAGTATGTTCCATATCGTTTCCCCCTTCTTAATGAATAAATCCAAAACTTGCCCTAATCATACCATATACATAGGTATAAAGTATTGTTTTCACAAAATATTCAAAAATTAACTATTACTACGGAACACTTCACTTATCGACACAATTCCATAACTATATATATTCAACTTGTTAAACCGACATAAGAATATTTATTTACATGCACCGTTGATTTATATACATACGTCAAAATTAATTTAATTTTTTAAAAAATCATACTACTTTTATAGCATAAGCACTCATATATTAATAAAAAGGGCAGGGGTGATTTCCAATGAAAAATGACAAATCCTATTCAGAATTGGTAAAGGCTCACTCGACGAAAAAAGCCAAGAAAAATGAAACGATGCAGGAAATACTCATTGAGATGATTATTCGTGAAGCCATCCTTAAGAGGAAGAGAAACAAGCTGGCTCAGCAAATTGACAATGCCCTTGACAATAAAGACAAACCGTTATTTTTACAATTAAGCACTGAAATGAAAGAATTAATGAAACTATTTGGCAATTAAAAAAAGCGAACCAATCGTTCAGATTACCAATCTTTCTCACAGTTATCTATCCGGTGGAACTAGACAGCAAAACAGGTTGAACATGTTTTTTTTGACAAAGCCTCCCATTATTTTGGGAGGCTTTACTTATGACAGATTAATCCTATCGAAGAGGAACATTTCCCTTCACCCTCGATGGAAAAATCCGATTACTTCTGTTGTTTGTGTAATATTTACAAACGCATTCTGATCGACTTTATTCAGGATTGCCTTTACCTCTGCTAATTGATAGCGTGTAATAACAGTCATTAACACTTTTTGTTTGTTGCCAGAATAAGCTCCTTCTCCATCTATGATGGTAATCCCCCGATATAGATTGGCTAATAGTTCCGATTTCACTTCCTCGCCTTTTTTCGTCACAATCAGTAACGTTAATTTAATATGACTCGTATGAATCGTATCAATAACCTTACCAGCAGCATAAATCCCTACTAATGTGAGTAAAGCAGAATTCCAGTCAAAAATAAAACCGGAAATCACCACCACAATCGCATTCATCACGGAAAGTAACGTTCCAAGCGGGAAATCCCGTTTTTTTGTAAGTAACATGGCCAAAATATCAAAACCGCCAGAAGAACCCGATGCTCTGAAAATAATGGCAACTCCAAGGCCCGATATCACGCCGCCAAATAAACAAGATAGAAACTGGTCTGTTGAAATCGCTTCAACTGGAATCACATATAAGCTAACGGATAATACAACAACCGATAGAATCGTATAGCAAATAAATTGTTTTCCTAATTTTAAAACACCAATAATTAATAAAGGTAAATTTAATAAAAAGTTTAAAATTCCCGTGTTAATAGGTGTGATGATTCCCAACATCATAGCAATTCCACCCAAGCCGCTGCTCAATATTTGATGAGGAATTAAAAATAAATTAAATGCCAACGCCACAATGACTGAACCTACAATAATCGATACTATATTACGCATACTCCTTCTCCTTTATTTCTTTCTAACAATCAAGTTCTTTCCTTACTGTTAATCTGCGGTAAAAGTTGTATTCATTATAGTCAAGAATCATATGTTACCAAAAATAAAAGTTTTTTCTAAACATTTACACTTTTTAGATATCCAAACAAAAAAGCCAGCTGCATTAGCAGCCGACTCTTATTCATCCTTATCATAATTCTCAATAGTAGAAATTCGCTCAAGCATAGAAGGATGTGTATAACGAAGCCATTTAATCAGTAAAGGCGGATGGACTTGGCTAAGTCCCGTACGTGTCAATTCTTGAAAAGCATGAATAGCCGCGTCTTGGTCTCCAGTCATTTCAATTGCATAGCGGTCCGCTCTTGTTTCCTGATAACGCGATACATAATTCGAAAGAGGATTAGAAGCGAATAGTAAGACACCAGTCAGTAATAGAAATAATGGCAGCGAGCTAATAGTGTCAACAGCAGAAATCTTTAATAGTTTCCCCCAGCGTTCCACAATGTAATTCATTAGTCGTGAAATGAGCCAAAGCCCCACAAACGTTAGAGCTAAATAGCCTGCAATTCCAATATAAATATGCTTCTCAACATAATGAGCCATTTCATGCGCCATAATAAATAAAATTTCATCTTCCTGTAATTTGTTTAACGTCGTATCCCAAAGAACAATCCTTGAATTCGCCCCAACGCCTGTCACATAAGCATTTAAAGCATTCGTTTCCTCTGACTTATTCACTTCATACACATGCTCTGCCGGAATATCCGCTCGATCAGCGAGTGTTAAAATCTTTTCCTCTAATTGTTTATTTTTTAATGGATAAAAGTCATTATAAAGTGGATCAATCCAAACAGGTTGTACAAACATAAGCAAAAAAGAAAACGGAACCGAGAGAAGCCATGCGTATAACCACCATTTTTTTGAGCTTTTTTTCATTAACCAATATAATACGGAGACAATGAGAAACATGAGAGCAAAGTTAATCCAAAATCCAATAATCTCATCCTTCATCCAGGCACCGAACGATTGCGTATTAATGTTATACGCTCGACTAAATGTATAGCTAATATATTGTATAGGGAATACAGCAATATAAGTAAGCAACGATAACCAAAATAAATAGATCCCCGTTTGAGCAACTCTCCATTTAGAAATTGACACCGCCCATCTCTCAAATACCCTTGATACTCCACACAGCAAAATGAAAAAATAAATCAGCCATTCAAATGGAGTATAAGCTAAAAAAATAAAGTTGCGAATGTTGGAGTATTCCTCACTTAACACAAGCTCTCTTGCGTTTAAAAAGGTTTGCGGGTCTGCAGCCGTCCCTTTTAAAGCTTGTGGAATTGATGTATCCGCAAACCAAAAAATGTAGCCATACATACAAGCCACATAGACTAAATAAATGATAACAGCATAGCCTGCCCATTTTCTAGCCATCGCCCTTCCCCCTTAGTTGAAACCTACCTCTAACTGCCTTCTAGCTAGACGCCCAGTTGCCCTTATACTTTCCACGTAAAAAACAATATATTTACTATATTGTAAGCAAAGTTAGACAAGTTAGAACCTTTAACCTCTTAAGCAGATGGATAAACATTTTATTTCAGTTTATCCTCAATGTTTCGTAAATGAATATAACAGGACCATTAACTCTGGACGATTCGCCGTATTCATTTTTAGATAGGATCTCATACAAACAGGGGCCAAGAAACAACAGCGTCATATAATAACGCCTGTACATAAAAAAATAAGCTACCATCCTATTCACCTAGGATGATAACTTATTGTTTGCTTCTTTATCAATCAATTGGTCTAAGCGAATAATCATATCTTTTGCTCGAAGTGAATCGATTGTACGATAATGATGTTTGCCGCCTTCTTCTTCGTCTTTCTCATCAGCCCATTTTACAATCTGTTGTAATGGGGTGCGTACAATATCATTGGAAGGTAAAAATGAATCGGTGTGAAATAAAATAGCAAGGGAAATCGTTTTTGCTTTAATAGGATTTTCACCAAGTCGAATAAGAAGCTTGTGCGCTCTTTCAGCCCCTTTAATCGGGTGAATATCATTTTGACGATATAGGTCATAATCCCAATTTCCATTACGGTACCAAGTAAAGTGACCCATATCATGAAGAAACCCAGCTTTCGCAGCGATGTCCGGATCGACATTATGCTCCTTTGCTAAATGGAAAGCGTGGTAGGCAACAGCAATAGCATGCGCCATTCCAGAACGGTTCAAATACTTTTGTGTAATAGGATGTTCGTAAAGTTGCAATAAAGTAACCTCTCTCATCTAAGCTCCCTCCTACTACTAAATTTTTACTATCTTATCGCGGATTATCCAAGAAATCAAGTCCCTATTTTTTTACATTAGTTTATGATTTCACACATGAAAATGTTTGTACAAAAGAGACTATAGCGAAAGAAAATCGCGATAATCTCTAAAGGACAGGCAGCTATATGATTATTGTGTCATTTTAGTCTTTAATGCACGCCGTAAAATCTTACCTGTTGTATTTTTGGGAAGCTCCTCTATAAATGTAATACGAGCTGGAACTTTGTATTTCGCTAAATGTTTCGTACAGTAAGCTTTTAATTCTTCCTCTGTTAAAGTTGGATCTTTTTTCACTACAAAACAATGAACCACTTCACCTTGATTAGAATCAGGTACGCCAATGGCAGCCGCTTCTATAACATCCGAGTGAGCGAATAGTACTTCCTCTACCTCGCGCGGATAAACATTATATCCCCCAGTAATAATGAGTTCTTTCTTACGATCGACAATATAAAAATAGCCGTCCTCATCCATGCGCGCTAAATCACCGGTATATAACCATCCATCTTTCAATACAGCGCTTGACTCCTCTGGCATTTTATAATAGCCTTTCATCACATTTGGACCGCGGACAACCAATTCCCCGACTTGACCAACTGGTACTTCCTCTCCAAGTGCATCAACGACTTTATTTTCAACATTCAAAATCGACTTGCCAATAGAGCCTGGTTTAGCCGGGCGATCTAATGGGTTAAAGCATGTTACGGGTGAAGCTTCCGATAACCCATACCCTTCTGAAACCTTCACCTGAAACTTCCGTTCAAATGATGTTAAAAGAGCCACTGGCATAGGGGAGCCACCTGAAATCCAACGTTTAACAGACTGTACATGAGCGGCCGTTCCTTCCGGATACTGATATAAGAAATTATACATAGTTGGTACACCGGCAAAAACGGTTGCTTCATATTCCTGACTTAGTCTAAAAATTTCCTTCGGACTAAACTGCGGTACAATCAACAACGTTCCTCCACTTATTAGCGGTGCATTTAAAGTAACGGTTAAACTAAAAACATGAAACATCGGCAGCGTCGTAATGACACGATCGTTGGCACCTATTTTTAAATAGTCTGCAACATCTCGCGCATTGGAATAAAGATTCCGATGTGTCAGCATCGCTCCTTTCGGCTTTCCTGTCGTTCCTGACGTATACAAGATAAGCGCTGTCTCGTCTTCATCTGGCACAGGGCCCTTAAATTGCAAGTTCCCAGCAGCAACAACTTCTGCAAACGATTTCATTTTTGAATAAATAGGAACTAAACGGTTACTTACCTCTTCATTACTGGGCTCTGTTTCACAAATAATATATTGCTCGACGTTTGTTAGGAGAGAATCTATCTGTTCTAAAATTGGAATAAGACGATCGAGGGCAATGATGACCTTCGCGTCTCCATTATTGACAATGTAACTAATTTCATCTGGAGTATAAATTGGATTGATTGGAATAACTGTTGCACCTGCACGTAATGCACCGTACATCCCAATAATAAAGTGTGGAGAATTCCCTAAAAGCATAGCAACATGGTCACCTTTTGAAACACCTAGCTTATGTAAGCCATCTGCGAATTTGGTCACCGCAGCATCTAATTCACCATACGAAGTAGATTGATCTAAAAAATAATAAGCAGGTTTTTGTGCATTTTCTATGGCGGTGTTATAAAGCTGTTCAGATAAATTCATTCTTCTCCCTCCATTTAGACACAATGAATGAACAATCATTCACCGAATCTGTAAATTAATTACAATTTTATTATAATAAATGAAATTCATTCCAGCAATGTTTTTTATCCAAGAAAAATCTAATGAATTTTATCACTAAAATGAAGTTCGCTTTACATACTAGTATGATTGGCCAGATCTCACAGACCTTCTGCTTACCTGCGTTTCTTTTTTCAAAATTCCAGTAAGCAATGAAGCAGATACGAAATTCATTTTATCTCTACCTTAAATTACTGTAATATATTGTATGAAGTTTGTTCATCTAGGAGGAGATTATTTTAATGGAATTACAAAAGGTACAAGAGGAGCACGCTAATACGAGTTCCTTTTATACATTCTTACTCATTACGGGTATTGTACTAGTAGCATTTAATTTGCGGCCGGCTATTACGTCGTTAGGACCATTAGTTGGAATGATTCAAGAAGATATTGGGCTAGCACATTGGAGTGCAGGTTTATTAATGAGCTTGCCATTAGTTGTTTTTGCGGTGATGTCACCCATCGTCCCCAAAATAGCTGCCCGTTTAACCAATGAAAGGACCTTACTATTAGGTTTGCTTTTTCTTTTAATCGGTATATGTATTCGATTCGTCCCGATGGCGTTTTTTCTTTTTATCGGAACTCTATTTGTCGGTATGGGCATTGCCATTGGAAATGTTCTTTTGCCAGTGGTTGTAAAGGATAAATTTCCAACAAAATTCGGTCTAATGACAAGTGTTTATTCCACTTCAATGGGATTGATTGCATCGTTAGCATCAGGGGTGAGTGTTCCTTTAGCCACTGGGTTGAATTTTGGATGGCAAGGAGCCTTAATCGTATGGGGGATACCAGCATTGGTCGCTATCTTGATTTGGTTTTTTCTACTCAAGTTTAGTGATAAAAATCATCAAGTAGTGAGAAATGTCCGTTCTAACTCTAATCGAATTTGGCGTTCGCCGCTTGCCTGGCAAATAGCTATTTTTATGGGATTTCAGTCCTTTTTATTTTATGTAACAGTGGCTTGGTTACCTGAAATATTACATAGCCATGGAATAAGTATAGAGACAGCCGGCTGGTTACTTTCATTTACTCTACTAACGGGATTGCCTGCTAGTTCCTTCGTCCCTGTTCTGGCAGCACGTTTCCGTTCTCAAGTATGGCTTGCCTTCATATTAGGTATGTGCCCAATTGTTGGTTATGGAGGATTACTGCTAGGTTCATCATATCCCGTTTTAATAGTGAGTATTATTTTAATTGGTATTACATTAGGCGGGTGCTTCCCATTAGCCTTAAGCTATATAGGGCTTCGTACTCGGAATACAAGTCAGGCTGCAGAGTTATCTGCGATGGTACAATCAACAGGCTACATACTCGCGGCTGTAGGTCCTATGTTTATTGGATACTTATATGACGTCACGCATGTCTGGACTGTTCCACTTATCACTCTAATCATTGTTTCTGTAGTAGTTCTGACATTCGCTATGACCTCTGGACGAAATCAGTATGTACAATAGTTTTTATTTAGAGCGATTATTTTGCATACGTATTCAAATTGAATGAAAAATAAATAACTGAATCTCACATTTCGCACTCCCTTGGAAATTTCAATTTCAATGTATTCTAATCTCTTGTTATCTATGAATCTCTTCCATTTAGATGGATTATCCAATGTCTATCATTCATTGAAAGTCCTATTATATCAAGGCTTCAAAATGCATTAGAAATTTTTCCTTAGAGTCCGAAATGTGAGGTAATACCAACACCATGAATTGTTTAATACATAACTACTCCAGAACTCACATTTACATCTTCTCCAGTGATTCCAATTGCCGCATCGGTCGATAAAAATACGGCCGTCTTGGCAATTTCCTCTGGTTTGACAAAACGTTTTAATGGAGATGAACTTTTTAATTCACGTTCCACTTCCTCTTTATCAAGTCCTCTTACTTTTCCTTGGTTTGAAATAACACTATCAATTCGTTCACCTTCGACAAATCCAGGACAAATCGCGTTAACCGTAATGTTATGTTCACCTAGTTCAGCTGCTAGTGTTCTTGTTAAACCTATAACTCCCATTTTAGCCGCACAATATCCTACTCGATACGGCAGAGCTCGCTTTCCTGAAACAGAGGATAAGTTAATGATACGACCTGATTGGTTTTCCATCATGTTTGGAACGACAGCTTTAATGCATAGGAATGTACTTGTTAAATTATCATCTAGAACGGCTCGAAAATCTTCAACTGCCAAATCTTTAACAGAAGTAGTTGGACCTGCAGTTCCAGCATTGTTCACCAGTACATCAATTTTCCCGAATACCTCAATTGTTTTTTCTGCCATATGTTTTACTTGTTCTTCGTTGGTCACATCAGCAATGATGCTAATAACATTTGGATTTTCCTCTTTTAATTCTACTTCTACCTTTTCTACAGCCTCTTTCGACCTGCCTACTAAAACAAGATTTGCTCCTTCTTTTGAAAAGGACTGAGCAATAACCTTTCCAATTCCTCTACTTGCACCCGTAACGATAACTACTTTATTTTTTACTGACATATGATCATGATCCTCTCTTTCTCACTAGTTCCCGCTGAATTCTACTTGGAATCTAGAGTTTGTTTGAAATTTACTACTGACATTAGCGTTCAGTCACGCCACATTCTTCGTTGTTCTAACTCATCGTGATTTAATAGTGACCTTCTTTGAGATTCAATCTTTTTCTATATAACAAACATATCTAAGGACTTTGCATACGTATGCAAAATAAGACATAATTTTTACTCTTACTACACCTTTCCTTTTCATATGAGTTAAATTTAGGTTTTTTTGAGTAAAAATGTAAATATTTATTTTTAAATATAGTTATAAAGTTTAAAAGTGTCAATATTTTCTAGTAATCCTACTAACGGTGTATTAGATAAAATCAATGAATAAAATATTGAATTTACTAGAAATAAGCCCTCTACTTAGCTCCCCAGCATCCGCCCTAAAGAAACGAAGGTGCTTAAATGAGCCGAAAATCAACAATGTTATTTAACAGAACCTCTACACACAAAAATCCGCCCCAACTAAGCTAGGACGGATTTTCCAATCAAAAAATTAATTTCAATATATCTTCTTTTGTTACATTACCAAAATAATGTTGTACATCGACCTCTTCTAATACTGCATCAATCGCTTGTTTTTCATAACGAACGCCCGTTAATTTTTGTTCAATGTCCGTTACTTCTCCTACCCCAAAGAAATCACCATAAATTTTACAGTTTTCAATTATCCCTTTATTCACTTCTAGTCTTATATCAATCGAACCAACCGGAAAACGATGAGAATGCTGTAAATTAAACTTCGGAGATCGCCCATAATTCCAATCCCATTTCTGATAGCGTTTTTCCGAGATTTTATAAATTTCCTTCCAATCCTCTTCCGTTAACACGTATTCTGGAATTTCCTCAGTTCCTTCAAAAATATTTTTTAATAAGAAGCTGCGAAATTCTTGAATTGTCATTGGTTCTTTTAAGAAGTCTGCAATATTGCCGACACGGCTTCTAATAGACTTAATGCCTTTGGATTCGATTTTATCTTTCTTTACCTTCAATGCCGATACGATATGCTCCATTTCAGAGTTAAACAATAACGTACCGTGGCTGAACATCCGGCCTCTTGTTGCAAACATCGCATTTCCGGAAATCTTCTTCCCTTCTGCCATAATATCGTTACGCCCGCTTAACTCAGCTTGAATGCCCAGCTTGCCAAGCGCTTTCACAACTGGCTCAGTAAATTTCTTAAAATTATGAAAGCTATCTCCATCATCTTTCGTAATAAAGCTAAAATTCAAGTTCCCTAAATCATGATAAACAGCTCCGCCACCTGAAAGACGGCGAACAACCGTAATGCCCTGTTCATCTACATAGTCCTGATTAATCTCTTCAACTGTATTTTGATTTTTCCCAATAATAATGGCATTTTTATTAATATAAAATAATAAGTACGATTCATTAATATCTAAATGCTTTAAGGCATATTCCTCAATCGCCAAGTTAATTCTTGGGTCGGTAATTCCTTTGTTGTCAATAAAAAGCATCCTTGCTCCTCCTTCTGTTCATCCGTTAAAGCTGAAACTCTAAGCAGCTTTTCGCCAGCGCAATTTCACGCATAAACACTTCACCGGCCTCTTTCTTTAACTGCTGGTGGTCTCCATAATGCGGTAAATGAGTTAAAATTAAGAGCTGTACATCCGCCTTCTCCGCAATCAGTCCTGCTTCTCGTGCTGTCATATGCCCTGCTTTTGAAGCTTGTGTATTCATATCGCTATAAAAGTTACTCTCGCACAGCAATATGTTAGCCTCGCGTGCAAATTCCGCTAATTCATCCATGTATGTACTGTCCCCCGTATAGACAAGCGTATCTCCTCCCGCTTCAACTCTCATGGCAAAGCATGGGGCCGGGTGATTTGTCTTCATAAATTGAAACGTAAATGGTCCGATTTGTAAGGGCTTTTCAGTTGAATAAGCAATTCCCTTTGTAATGTTTTTATATGAAAGTTTGTTAAATTCAATCGGATCCAAAGAATGCCCATATATCGGAAGTGTTTTCTGCTCACCGCCCAGCATTTGTTGAATTAAAAGCGCATGCTGTAATACGCCAATATCCGCAACATGATCTGGATGATAATGACTTAGTACAACAGCATCTAATTCTTCTGGTTTCAAATGGTTTTGCAATTGAGCCAGCACGCCGCTGCCACAATCAAGCAATACGCGATAATCATCATATTCCAGTAAATATCCTGAACTTGCTTCATTTTTCGCTGGGTATCCACCCCAAAAACCAATAACGGTAATCTTCATACTTATTGTCACTCCTTTTATCGCTTCCGCATCTAGTCCATATAAATGGACAATAAAGTGAAACTTCTATCAGTGGAGGTACTTTAACTGTTGATACATTTGAGCTGAAATTGCGGCTTCAGACGCAATGAGTTACCCATTATTTCACCAAAAAATATTGGGTAACAAAGCCTACCACAAATATAAACTATTTCCTTACGTTTTGCATCTTTTCAAGAATGTTATAAAACATGTATTGACACACTATAACTGTTATAATACAATTAAGTCACAGATAACCGATAAGTTGAACAGGAGGATGGATTTCATGATTAAAAGTAGCGTTGAATTCTTCAAAAACCTACCACCAAAGCAATGTGCAGAATGCGGTAAAAAGATCGAAGAACAACATGAATGTTACGGAAACAAATGTGACCATTGCCTATCTACAAAATAACTTTTTTTAAATTGGTTCCATCATCCACTTTTTTAAAAGTAGATGCTTCTATATAAGGACTAGTTCACCGCTGGTCCTATCCCCAAATTGTAAAACGGTTCTTTTTAAGTAAGAATCGTTTTTTTTATTTATTAGCTTTGCTAAAAATCAGTACTGTTCTATAACAAAATCTATTTATTAAAAAAATAAGAGTCACCAAAAGACAACAAACAATCTTTTGGTGACTCTTCCTATTTTCTACATAATTCTAAATGAGCTAGTTCCGCTCTTCTTATTCTTCTGCTAATTCACTAGCACCGGAATATTTCTTTTTATGATTAATTGTCAAATATAACAATGTCAGTATCATAAAGCTCACCATAAAGCCGATGAGTACATACCCATTGTGCCACATTAAACTAAAGTTCCCACTAGAAATGACTTCTTTATAACCTCGAACGGTATATGCCATTGGCAGCCAGCCATTGAAATCTTGCAGTGGCTTCGGAACCAATTCAATCGGAAATGTTCCCGCACTTGTTGTTAATTGTAAAATTAAGATGATAACCGCAAGAAAACGACCTGGGTCTCCTAATGTTGTCACTAGTAATTGAATCAATGTAATAAAGACTAAGCTTGTTAAAATAGAATATAGAATAAACAACGGTACACTTTTAACTTCCATATCTAATAACCATAATGTTACGCCTGAAGCGATTAAAGCTTGGATTATCCCAATAGCAGTGATAACCCCTAATTTACTAGTAAACCAACTAAACCCGCTGCGCGGAATACCAATTGGATCTTTATATGGATATACAATAGAAAGCATTAACGCTCCAACAAACAACCCTAACGATAAGAAATAAGGAGCAATACCTGTTCCGTAGTTTGCCACTTTATTTATGCTTTCTTTTTTAACGGTTACTGGCTCTGCAACCATATTATACGTCTTCTCATCCGCTTGAATATCAGATGCTTCTGTCGCTGCTTTATTGATTTCATCTTTAAATTCTGTAGAGCCTTCTGCTAACTTATTAGTTCCAGTCACGATTTGATTAGAGCCTTCTGCTAATTGACTAGAGCCGTCTGCTAATGCTGTTGAACCAGTTTGTAACTGATTTACTCCATCAACAAGCGTTGTCGAACCAGAAGCTAGCTTTTGACTGCCAGCTGACGCTTCGGATAACTTTTCACCAAACGTCACTAGGCCTGTCTGTAATTTAGTTTGCCCTTCTGTTAATTGAGCCGCACCATTTTTCAACTGCTCTGTCCCATCGCTTAATTCAGAAATCCCTGTTTGAAGCGCTTTTTGTCCGTTATTTAGTGTAGCGATTTTCTCAGATAACGTGGCTGCTCCTGACTCTATTTGGCCTGCGGAGCTAGCTAATGTTTCATTGCCTTCTCCAAGCTTTGTTGCTCCTGCTGACAACTGTGCTAGTGCTTGCGTCAAGGCAGCCTGTTGTTCTTCAGGAAGCGCGCCCATAACAGGCTCTAATTGTGATTGCAGCGCAGCAACTCCCTCTTCCAGTTCCTTTGCCCCTTGAGCCGCACTGTTTGCTCCTGTTTGAAATTTTTGTAACGAATCCTTCAATTGCTCGCTTCCCTGGTGAAGTTGATCCGTTCCTGACACAACTTCGTTCATCTTCTCTTCAACTGTACTTACGCCAGTATGAGCTTGATCGATTCCAGCTTGCAGGCTTCCTGCTCCCTCTTTTGCTTTTTGTGCTCCTTCAATTAACTCATTTTGAGCATTGGCTAACTTACCTAGACCATCCGCAAGTGTTGCTGCTCCTTTTTGCAGTTCAACAGTCCCATCGTGTATTTTCTTCGTACCGCCTGTAAACTCTACCTGCTTTTCAGCTAATAAAGCTAATTTCTCTTCTAATGTTTTTGCTCCTTCACCAAGGTCCATAATGCCATCTTTCAATTTTCCCGCTGCTTCATCTGTAGACCCATATCCATCTGCCATTTTTGTTATGATATCAAACATCGTTTCGGCATAAGTCTCTGTCACTTTTTCCGATAACGACTTTTGAATCTTAGCAACCGCTGTCTCTCCAATTTGAGCAGATAAAAAGTTGGAACTTTCATTTGGTACATACTTTAATTCTAACTTTTGTGGATCTTCGTCCATCAATGTTGTCGCATTTTTAGAAAAGTTCTCGGGAATTTCAACTAATAAATAATATTTTTGATCTTCTAAATTTCGATAACCTGTTTTTCGATCAACAAACTGAAAATCAAAATCTTTGCTTTCTTTTAACTTATCAACAAGTTCATCCCCGAGCTGTAACTTTTCTTCATCCATTTCAGCCCCTTTATCATTATTCACAATCGCTACAGGTAAATCTTCTAGATGACCATACGGATCCCAAAAGGCCCATAAAAACGTCCCACTATATAAAATTGGAATAAACAAAATAGCAATAATCGAGACAAGCAGTTTTTTATTTTTAAACAGTTCGATTACTTCCTGTTTTAATAAGCTCCGTTTCAAAGTATTCCCCCCTAAATACGATTGACCATTTCGTTCAATCGGTCATAATCATGCAAAAAAATATGGATTATCACGGAGTAATCGACAATCCAGTAAATAAATATAACTCAAGTAGTTCAGCTATTTCTTTTTTTTCGAGAGGCCTATGATTTCGCTCCCAATCAGAAATAAGTGCTAAATATAGCTTGAACATGACAAAAGCGGTCATTTCAGAATTACATGGGCGTATATACTTTTTCTCTATAGCTATCGAAATTTTTTCCTTCAAATACGAAACAATAGCAAGTTCTACTTCATTAAGCATCTCTTGAACCGCTGGTGTTCCTATTTCCTTTTCTTCTTGAACTAATTTAAGCGATAGTTGATGCTCTTTCCTAAATTCAAGAATACGGTATACGGCTCGATGTAAATTCTCCTTGAAGCTTAATTCAGGTTGGATGGCTTGTTCAGCCTCCTGCTTCATTTCCTCAATCATCTGCAGTACAATCTCTTTAAATAGCTGCTCTTTATTCGCATAAAAAGTATAAATCGTCCCTTTTCCAACATTCGCAATTTTTGCTACTTGATCCATTGTGGTCGCCTTATATCCAAACAACGAAAAAGACTTCGTAGCCGCTTCTAAAATGAGTTGTTTACGATCAATAGACATATGTCACCTCTCACTGACCATTTTTCGAAATTAGTCATTCGGTTCTTTATGATAGTAACAAATTTTATTTTTCAAAGCAAGCACTTTTCAAAAGACTTGATAAGGCACTATTGATTTTTGGCTCATTTCGTTCGAAACCGTGGTTTCGAACGCCTTTCAGCTCTGCTGAAAGGTTGCTCTGTGACCATGAAACGCTTGGAGAAAGCTCGCTTTCTCCTGCGTTTCATGGTCACAGAGCTAAAATGAGCCAAAAATCGTCTGCAATCTTTTCTAACATTCCCACCTTACAAAAAACACAAACGCTAAAACTAGACAACAAAAACACATCAAAAGCTTTATCCTCAAAAAAAGAATGACCATCCCACCTATATTGGACAGTCATCCCTTTTTTATCCTTGTAATTTATTTAACACAATTGTTGCTAAAGCATCAATGAACGCTGGCTGCACATCCGGCATAGCAGGTCGATAATAGCTCGCTCCAATTTCATCCGTTACGACTTTACATTCATAATCATTATCATAGAGAACTTCTAAATGCGTCGATACAAATCCAACTGGGATATAAATAAACGCTTTATATCCTTTTTCCTCATATAAATCTCTCGTTAAATCCTGAACATCCGGGCCAAGCCAAGGTTCTGGTGTTTGTCCAGCACTTTGCCAGCCGACTGCATAATTTGAAACGCCTGCACCTTCAGCAATCAGTTGAGCGGTTTCTTCTAACTGCTTTGGATACGGGTCGCCTAATTGAAGAATTTTTTCTGGTAAGCTATGAGCCGAAACAATTAATGCATAATTGTCACGTTCTTCTGCCGTCATGCGATTAATGACATCTTTTAGCTCATCGACCCAAAACTGAATAAATTTCGGCTCGTCATACCAGCTTTCAACAGAAGTAATTTTTAGACCGTACTTTGCTGCTTCATCTTGAGCACGTCCATTATAAGATTTAACACTGAAAGTTGAAAAATGCGGTGCTAATACAATACTTACCGCTTCTGTAATTCCATCATCAGCCATTTGTTTCACTGCGTCTTCGACAAACGGCTCGATGTGCTTGAGTCCTAAATACGCTTTAAATTCAATCTCATCTTGAATCTCATTTAAACGTTTTTCAAGCCCTTCTGCTTGCCCTTCCGTAATACGTGCAAGCGGAGATAAGCCGCCAATCGCCTTATATCTTCCTTTTAAATCTTCCAGCAATTCGTCCGACGGTCTTCTGCCATGCCTAATATGCGTATAATATCTTTCAATATCTTCTTCTTTGTTGGGTGTTCCATAGGCCATAACTAAAAGCCCCATTTTCTTCCTTGCCACTAATGTCACCTCTTTAGATTCGTCTACATTCCATTATTTATTTTTGACTAGCAGAATATTCATGAATAAAATTCGTTAATCGTTTTAAAACATCCGGATTCACAGAAGGGAACACACCGTGTCCAAGATTAAAGATGTATCCATCTTGTGCCATACCTTCATCGAGGATTGCTTTTGCTCGTTCTTCAATAACTTCCCAAGGTGCTAGTAGAATAGCTGGATCTAGATTTCCTTGTACAGTCTTGTGTATTCCCATGTTTCTTGCCTGCGAGATTGGTAGACGCCAATCCAAGCCAACTACATCAAGCGGCAGGTCGTTCCACTCCAGTGCTAGATGACTCGCACCAACTCCGAACATAATTAATGGAACATTCTCTTCACGTAGAGATGAGAAAATTCGCTCCATCACAGGTTTTATAAATACGCGGTAATCCGCTACATTTAAGGCACCTACCCAAGAATCAAAAATTTGCACAGCTTTTGCGCCTGCTTGAATTTGAGCCTTCACATATACGATAATCGTATCAGCTAATTTATCCATCAAGGCGAACCAAGCTTTAGGTTCTGCATACATAAACGCTTTTGTTTTATTGTAGTTTTTCGATGGACCGCCTTCAATCATATAAGAAGCAATCGTAAAAGGAGCACCTGAAAAACCAATTAAAGGAACGGATAACTGCTCTGTTGTTAATAGTTTAATCGTATCTAAAACGTAAGGAACATCTTGTTCAGGGTGTAATTCACCTAATTTTTCTACGTCTTGCAGTGAACGAATCGGATTTTCAATGACAGGGCCGATTCCTGCTTTTATATCTACATCTACACCGATTGCTGGAAGCGGTGTCATAATATCTTTATAAAGAATTGCCGCATCTACACCATACTGTTCAACTGGTAATCTAGTTACATAAGCTGCTAGTTCCGGCTGATGCGTAATTTCAAATAGAGAGTATTTCTCTTTTATTTTTCGATATTCAGGCTGCGAACGACCTGCTTGACGCATATACCAAACCGGTACATGATCTGTCTTTTCCCCGCGTGCCGCTCTTAAAAATGTATCATTCGTAATTTCCTTAGACATTCAAATCCACCTTTCAAGCATGTCAAAGTATTTATATTTTTTATATTCACCTACAATAGAATATCAGATGAAAAGAGAATTTCAAATCGTAACACATTAATGCTCGCCATTTCATAAAGATAAATATAGACAACTTGTGAACATTCTAAAACGCTTTCATTATTATGGAATTTCTTGATAATATATAGGAAAGAATACTGACTTGAGGTGAGTTTATGAATGTATATATGACAACAGGAACGTATGACTTTTTAAAGATTAAAAAGAACAAACATCCAAATGAAAAAATCTTTTTAATGCAAAATCCTCAGAACACTTTGCTATTGCATGAAACATCCGGCAAAACGGTCTTTGCCTCACCGCGCCGCTATGAGATCGTGGAAGGAAAAGGAGAATTACAGGACCATGGTTTTGTTGTCATGAATAATATTCCTGTTACCGAAGAAGGG
Source organism: Peribacillus asahii (assembly GCF_003570725.1). Classification (GTDB taxonomy): domain Bacteria; phylum Bacillota; class Bacilli; order Bacillales; family DSM-1321; genus Peribacillus; species Peribacillus asahii. Next base: position 153,664 of record NZ_QWVS01000016.1, on the reverse strand, counting down.
CGGCCGAACTTAGAATATCAGTTTAAAAACCGAGCAGGCTTAATTGAGAAAGAACCAGGCTTTATCGCTATGCGAGTTCTACGTCCAATTAAATCAGATACGTATGTCATTTTAACGGTATGGGAAAAGGAAAGCGATTTCGATAAGTGGACACGTTCTCAATCCTTTAAAGAAGCGCATAATACCGAAAAAACAAAACCAACTTCTACTGGGCACCTCTTTTCTAGCACACCATACATTACAAAGTATTCCATGGTTTCGAAAGACAAAGAATAAAGTAAAACTTCCATTTAAATAAGGTATTTACGTATTAGACATAGCTAATATGTAAATACCCTATTTTTCTTACACTTGAACTTGTTCATCCACTTCAATAAATAGTAATCCCCCTAATAAGACACTGCCTCCATGGCCGCTATCAGATTTTGCTCATGTAAGATGTCGATTCGATAGAACCCTGTACGATAGTTTCGTTTTACCTTTCCTGAGCAATCAATCGAATACGATAGCAATTCATCGCCGTTTCTCCTAATTGGTCAATTAGTTGACGATTCGCATATGCTCCTACTACCGCTCCGATTCCTGGAATGAGCTGAAACATCTTCACTAAATCAATATGATCCCGATATTCCTGCTGCAGCACTTGCCAATCAATATCGGTTGCTTCGCCCCATCGTTCAATAACCTGAAGTGTTTCGGCTCTTTTTTCATCGCTGCAAAAAGCAAGCTGAAATACATATAAAATAAATAATCGTTCTTCATATTTGTTCGCATCAAAACCATATAAACGAGCCATTTCAAATAATAGTTTCATTTTAATACTGAGCAGCAAAGGAAAATCAGCTAACCCTAGGAACAAACCGCCAGCTCCTGTTCCAGCCCCCTCTACTACTGCCGTTTTTCGGTACGTCGAAATCGTCTCCTTAATCCATTCTTCTTTTTGTTGCAGAGATAACATCTCTACCTGTTTCTCTTTTGAAATATAAGAAGAGCCTGACAGCACCCCTTCAACAAGTCCTTTGATACTTTCCGTTATAGCTCGATGTACTTTTTCAGGAATATATTGATTAATTTTCCCCTGTGTTTTTTTCGAAATGCGTTCAAATGTACTCGGCTTATGAAACATTTTCTTTTTCCAAGCGATTACTTCTTGCCATACTTCTTGTTCATAGCGTTCCATTGTTACTCCCTCCATTCATTCTACTTGAACTTGCAGAGTTAAAAAAAGCCCTCGCCCAGCAGCGAAGACATAAAGAACCTTATTTCCTAAATCTATATCTCTTATCGATAAATTATGTTTTTGCCCTTATTACCATCCTAACATATCAGCCTATGCACCTCTTCTCCAAAAGGCTTGATCCTTTACTCCTTGAAGCTAGTTTACGAGCAAATTCAAAACAATTATGCCCCTTCTCTTTGTGAGTCAACTATTCTTTCATCCTTACGTTTGCGACTAGACAGTTGTTTATATACAGGAATGGTTATGACGACTATGATGCCACAGATGATATAAAGCATCGAATAGCCAAGATAGGATGAAATAATTCCTAACACGAATGCACCTGCAGCCATCCCAGAATCGAACAACGTGAAGAAAGTCGATGTAGCATGACTGCTTCGATGTTTCTCAGCAGATTGGATCGCCAGTGTTTGGAAACAAGGTACGATTGATCCATAGCCCATCCCTATCAGTGCTCCGGCTATAAGCAACATTGTTACTGAATGCATACTACTTAATACGAATAAGCCGATTGCAAAGAAAATAAAGGAAGGGTAAATCACATAGTTCGGTCCTCGTCGATCATAGAGTCGACCAGTAAACGGACGAACAAGAATCATCGCTGAAGCAAAGACAACAAAGAATAAGCTTACATATTCAAATACACCCTCACCTTCTGCATAAACAGAAATAAAAGACATAATACTTGAATAAGAAAAGGCAGTTAAACACCCAACAATGGCAATCGGAATCGCCCGGACTTCAAATAAATCATGAATAGATAAAGGTTTGCGCTCTATAATGATTGGTCGATTTTCTGAAACTTTTATACTAAACGAACCTAGAAAGGCAATCACTATAGCAACAGCGAGGCCTAAAAATAACGATTGATATGGAAAAAATTGAACGGCCGTTAAGGCAATAAATGGACCTACTACGACAGCTAGGTTCATGGACATAGCAAAATAACCAAGACCTTCCCCTTTTCTTTTATCTGGCACAATATCATTAGCAATGGCAATTAGTACAGTCGTTACAATACTAAACCATATTCCATGAAAAAAGCGTAAGGCCAACAATAAATACAAGTCATCCACCCATAAATATAAAAAAGTAGAAAGACCAAAAAACAACTCAGCAACAATTAGTGTTTTCCGCTTCCCTAGTACATCAATAATCTTTCCAGAGAATGGACGAACAAGAATCGCTGATAGCATAAATATAGTCATCATAAGACCAGCCTGTACCTCTGACCCTTTTAACTCCCTTATTACATAAACAGGTAAAATAGTTATAAGAGAATAATAAACAATAAAAAGAAAAAAATTGTTAATGAGGGCCACAAAGAAAGGCATCGTCCATATTTTTGATGTGTTTGTATAATTCATAAAAATTCCCCTTTTTGTCTATAAAGGCTATTATAGACCTAGTTCATTCAGTTCCACAGTACATATAGTACTAACCATAATTAAAAGAGTCACCCGAAAGTAAACTTTTGGGTGACCTCTTGTGCTCTTAAAACGTTCTTATTTTTTTCACCGCATAGCTTTTAAAGCCAACAATGAACAGAATACCGGCTATTAGCGCAAGTCCCGCACTCATCCCTTCACCTTTACAAAGCAACACAACAACAAATATCACAGCTTCTAGTGATAAAAAGTAAGAAATCCATCGAATAACCGTTGCCTCGCGCATGTTAGCCGGTAACGGATACAATGAAACCCAAATTTTCCATTCATGTACTTTCCATACTGGTAACAATTGAATCGCTGTTATAAATAAGAATAAAACAACAACAAATAAATACGCCCATTGATTGGATAGTACAACTAAAATAACGGAACCAACCAGGGTTAAACGAACTAACAAACCTGCATAATCATTCGCCCGTAAAAATGTACGCCCATATAAGTACATATATGTTGAAGATTGTTTATATGGAATAAAGGATAAAACAAAGTCTAACCACTTTCTTCTCGCCACTTTGCTTCCTAAGCTTGGTACATCGGTAAACAAATTGGCAAGCTTGTAAAAAGCTTGCAGCCGTTTGCTTTCGAGTGCCACTAACCGCTCCCATTGCAAAGCTTTTTGACGAGTAGCTCCGTGATAATAAGCAAACAAGCCAAGCAAAATACATAAGATAAGGACAGACACCCAAATGGACGCTTTATCCAATACAACATACAGCAATACTACATTAATAACAAAACGAAGCAATACATCGATACGACTTGTGGAAACCTCTTGATACTTCAACACGTGCCAATGAGTATTCAAGTTGATTATTTTTACAAGCAATAACACAATCAGCACGGTCACAAAATCGTTCATGCCTGAGCCTGTCACTTTCGCATACATCGGCATTAAGGCCGCTAATACAAGCAGCAACATATAGCTTTGCAAAAACCAGCTTAATAAGATAGAACGTGTAAAATAAGCCTTTAACTGCGTTTCAACAGGTAAAATAAACACGGTATCCGCTTCTCTTAAAAACGTATGAATCGGACTTCGTGTCACAAGAAGCGCCAAAATAACAGCCATAATCGGCACAGCAGGAAAATCACTATGCAACGTTTTTACCCAGTTGCTATAATAATACGCTGCTCCCCCAAAGGCTATCACCATTACGAATACTAGATGACCATTGAAAATATAACGCAAATACTTTTGCATTTCTTTGCTGTAGCTGACAAATCGCTCTTTCCAAAACTGCCCGCTATTCATGACGATGATCTTCTTTCGTCAATTGAATATAAATATCATCAAGCGTTGCTCCCGGCATCGCAAATTGAGTACGAAGCTGCTCTAAATTCCCTTTCGCTCGAATTTCACCATTATGTAGAATAACAAAGGAATCACAATAGCGCTCCGCTGTTGCTAAAATATGAGTAGACATTAAAATTCCTGCCCCACTCTCTTTCATTTTCGTCATTAAATCAAGCAAAGATTGAATCCCTAATGGATCCAGCCCTAAAAACGGCTCATCGACAATATAAAGCGAGGGCTGAACTAAAAAGGCGCACATAATCATCACCTTTTGTTTCATCCCTTTGGAAAAATGAGCAGGAAACCATTTCATCCGCTTTTCCATTCGAAATTCCTTCAGCAATACACCAATTCGCTTTTCATAGACCGCTTCTTCAATTCCATGAGCCATTGCCGTTAAACGTAAATGCTCCTCAAGTGTTAATTCATCATAAAGAATCGGCGTTTCCGGAATATACGTAAATTTCTTCCGATAACCATCTGGATCCTCCGAAAAAGTTTTCCCAGCAATCGAAATACTGCCGCTCTTAGGCTCCATTAAACCAATAATATGTTTAATTGTCGTACTTTTTCCAGCCCCGTTCAATCCAATTAAACCGACTAATTCGTTCGGTTGAATTGTAAAACTGATGCCTTTTAATACAGGAGTCTTTGTATAACCCCCGACAAGGTCTTTAATATCTAATAAGGACATAAATAACGATCCCTTCCCTATAAGCTTTGTGACACTTTTCATGAACAAAGCCTTAAATAAAATATGTTTATAGTGTAGCAAATTTTCGTTTGATTATATAGTGACGCCCTCTTTCATTCCTTAAATAAACAAGTCCGAAAAACATTTCATCAAAAAAAAAAAAAAAAGATGTATATAACTCAAAATTCCTGACCATAATAAGTAAGGAAGAAGGGGTTCTTCATTACAAGTGATTCACATCATATTGTAAAATGAGGTGTCAGTTAAAGAAACTATAACTGCTTTCTAAAAGAAACTTCGTTACAAATGAATCATATCATGTTGTAAATGAGGTGTCAGTTGCAGACTACTAACTGAAAGACCCAGAGAAATTTGCTTACGAAGTCATTTCGTCAGGAGATGGTTCGCTTGCACGTAGAAGAGATTCAATTCAACAGTTATCGAATATGCTTTATTCGTTCCTAAAACGATAAAGATATAGGAGATGGTTGCCTTGAATGAAAAATCTTTTATCCAATAACCGTAATTTACCAAAATGTAAATGAGGTGTTGATCAAAGGTTATTCTCGTTGATACGCCAAGACAAGCATACCCCCTTTTTCAAACGACAGGGTGCAACGTAAAGTTGCATCCTGTTTTTCATTTCACTTTTCTAAAGAAGTCATCTTGTGGTACGATTAACAATAATTTCATAAATTAGAAAGGAAGTTAAACGATGAGCGATTGTATTTTTTGCAAAATCATTAAGGGAGATATTCCAAGTACAAAAGTATTTGAAAATGATCAGGTCGTAGCATTTCTCGATATTAGCCAAGTAACGAAAGGCCATACACTTGTTATTCCGAAAGTACATAAAGAAAATGTGTTTGAACTAACACCGGAAATTGCAAAAGAAATCTTCGCCGTTGTCCCTGAAATTTCTCGTGCCATTAAACAAGAATTCAACCCAATCGGCTTAAATCTAATCAATAATAACGGAGAAGCAGCTGGACAATCTGTTTTCCACTACCATATGCACATCATCCCTCGCTACGGTGAAGGCGACGGCTTCGGAGCAGTTTGGAAAACACATGACAGCGAATACACGCCAGAAGATTTACAAAACATTGCAAATTCTATTGCACAGCATATTCAATAATGTATATCTGATTCTTCACATATGTGGAGAATCTTTTTCTTGATACGAAAAATATAGGTGAATCGCTGTCAAAAAAGCATTCCCTGCCTCTCGAAGTGATTATCTAAAATAAATCTGATGAAGCTAAATATCGAAACATGTCGAAAAATTCTGTCTTTATTTGTCTAAAAAAAGTGAAATTTTCTCAAAATACAAAATAAAAAATCGAATTTCCTCTCCAATTAAATTTATTTTTCTGTTAGGATATAATAGACTTAGTAACGTAACTACATTTATTTTTTAGGAGGAAGAAAAAGTGAAACGTGCACGGAATTTTAACGCTGGGCCAGCAGCCCTTCCAGAAGAGGTATTAAAACGCGCTCAAAATGAATGGTTAAATATAGAGGACTCAGGCATGTCTGTTATGGAGCTTAGCCACCGCAGTGCTCAATTTGAAAAAATTCATAACCATGCAATCGCAACACTTAAAGAATTAATGTCGATTCCAGAAAATTATGAAGTGCTTCTACTTCAAGGCGGTGCGAGCCTTCAATTCTCAATGGTTCCATTGAACTTATTAAAAGAAGGTAAACGCGCAGATTATGTTTTAACTGGAGCTTGGTCAGATAAAGCATTAAAAGAAGCGAAAAAAGTTGGCGAAACAGCTGTTGTTGCTTCTTCAAAAGAGGAAAAATATTCATTCATCCCTTCATTAGAAGACATTAAAGTAAATGAAGATGCTGCTTATCTACATATTACAAGCAATAACACAATTTACGGAACACAATGGAAACAGTTCCCTGAAACAGGAAATGTTCCATTAATCGCTGATATGTCAAGCGACATCCTAAGTGAAAAAGTGGACGTAAGTAAATTCGGCATTATCTATGCAGGTGCACAGAAAAACCTTGGACCATCTGGTGTAACGGTTGTAATTATCCGCAAAGATTTAATCGAAGATAACGACCAATTACCAACGGTGTTAAATTATGCAACTCATGCAAAAAATAATTCTTTATACAACACACCGCCAACATTAGCGATTTATTTATTATCTCTAGTATTAGACTGGGCAAAAGAACAAGGCGGCGTGGAAAAAATAGCAGAAATCAATCACAACAAATCAAAAATCATTTATGATGCGATTGATGAAAGCAATGGTTTCTATAAAGGACATGCACGTCCAGACAGCCGTTCACACATGAATGTAACATTTAACCTACAAACAGAAGAAGCAGAAAAACAATTTTTAGCTGAAGCAAAAGCTGCCGGCTTTGTTGGTCTTAATGGTCACCGTTCTATCGGTGGTTGCCGTGCATCTATTTACAATGCGGTACCAACAGCTCACTGCCAAGAGCTTGCTGATTTCATGAGAGAGTTCCAAAAAAACTACCAAAAATAAGCTTTTATACTAATTAGAAACCACTTCTAAAAAAACGAAGCGCATGATATACTGATGTATACTTTTCGCGGCAGGCAACGAGTGCACTGGCGGAAAAGTATACATTTTTTAGTTGAGAAGAGAAGAGGAGAGATTTATATGAACACAAAAACACTTGTATCAATTGCCATGTTACTCGGAATTGGGACGGCACTACATTTCATCATTCCAGGATACTTATTAATGAAGCCGGATATGATGCTATTAATGATGTTTCTAGCGATTGCTTTATTTCCTGAGAAGAAAAATGTATTCGTCATTGCTCTAGGATGCGGACTACTTTCAGCTATGTCAACATCCTTCCCTGGAGGTCAAATTCCAAACATCATTGATAAATTTGTTACTGCGTTCTTGTTTTATTTCTTAATCGTTACTTTTAAAAAGGTTTCAACAAATGTTGCTGGTTTAGTTGGCTTAACAGTCATTGGAACGCTTATTTCTGGAATTGTGTTTCTTGGATCTGCCTACCTAATTGCTGGCTTACCAAAAAGCTTCGTTCTTTTAGTCGGAGGCGTGGTTGTACCAGCTATGGCAGCAAATGCAATCGTCATGGCGATTATTTATCCAATTATTGCAAAAATCTTAAAAAAGACGTCCATTTCTTCTGCTTCTGTAGAAGCCTAACATCAGCACACAGTAAAAAAGCGCTGGTTTTTCTCCGGTGCTTTTTTACTAAATTATTATATTCATCAACTATATGACATCCCTAACGAATAAAGAGCATCACAAACCAAATAAAAAAACAACATCCACTAGCCATACCCCATTTTCTTGCACGTGATTGCACGACCCTTTTAGGCGGGTAAATCCCCGATTTGCGTAAAAGAGCTGCATAGTACCCCGTCACACATAAACAGACAACCCATATCATTAATAGCATGTTCATCTATGTCCCACCAGATTAGCTGAATTTTTATCCCACATCGACGCAAGTTTCACTGTACTATGTATATGTGTTCTCTGCTTATAATATGTCCATTCCCATATCTTGTTATCGTCAAATATCTTATCAAAAAATTATTACATTCCCTTAATTATTTTATCAATATAAAGATAAAATGACAGATACTCTTCCCCATTAAAGCAAATTATGATATTTTGTAATCGTTAGTCTTATTACATAACCTATATTCTTTTTCCAATTAAACTTTGATATTTGGAAGGGATTTAGCTATTTCAGAGCGAAATAAATAAAACATGAGGTGATAAATACAATGAAGATCAAATCATTGCTTATTGGATTTGTAACAGGAGCAGTCGTAGCAGGAGCTGCAACACTCCTCTCTGCCCCTAATTCTGGTAAAGACTTACGAATTCGCTTACAAACTAGTAAACAAAATCTAAGTGCATCAATTGAGGAATTATTAACTAAAATTCAAGACATAAAAAGTGAAGCAATAGAAGCCGCTCAAACAAGCAAAGATTCATTAAAATTGTTCGTTTCTGACGTCCAATTGCTCATAGAGGATTGGAAACGAGATATTGAACCAAATAAAACCGAATTATTTAAAAATATCGAAGAAATCGAGCAATCTTTAAAAGAATTGGAAGAGGTCATTCCTGCACGTTCGAACAAAGAGTAAGAGTTAAGAAGCCCAGTTATTCATTACTTTTTACAGAAATTTCATAATCCCTATATAAAATTGGAAATTTTCCATTTTGTCAGGGTTATCGGAATAAAATTTCTAAAAATTTCGCAAACTTTTACTTTATTAATTTTTATTTTATTGTCATAATAAATGTACACACTCTGATAAGTAGGTGATTTTAAATCATGCAAGATAAAAATTATTCTATGAAAGAAGCAATGATTTTTAGTCAAAGAATTGCTCAGCTAAGTAAAGCATTGTGGAAAGCTGTTGAAAAGGATTGGCAGCAATGGATTAAGCCACATGATTTAAACATTAATGAACATCATATTCTTTGGATTTCGTATCACTTAAATGGCTCCTCTATTTCCGATGTTGCGAAATTCGGAGTCATGCATGTATCTACAGCATTTAACTTTTCAAAAAAGTTAGAAGAACGCGGACTGCTAAGATTCTCCAAAAAGGAAAATGACAAACGAAATACGTACATCGAAATTACACCCGAGGGGGAAAAGGTGTTACTAAATTTAATGGAAACCTATGACCCTGGCAAAAATTCAGCTTTTTCAGGTGCACTTCCCCTTCGTGAACTTTACGGAAAATTCCCTGATTTAATTGAAATGATGGCCATTATTCGCAATATTTATGGAGAAGACTTTATGCAAATCTTCGAGCGTTCATTTGCAAATATCGATCAGGAATTTACAGATGCAGATGGAAAAATTACCAAGAAAAAAAATGAACAGGAAATTGAATCTGTTCAATAATAAAACTTAGACATTTCTTGCATGAATGATTTATGTAAACCTTGAGCAAGAAAAGCTTCAATAACTTCTTTTACAGTAAGCTTAGGCGTTAAATGCTTCTGTAAGTCATTAAAAAGCGGTTGAAAGTTCATGTATCCTTCCGCTTTTTCTGTTACAAACTTTTTGCTCAACGATTCACAAAGTTCTAATAATTGTTGAGCCTCCTCTTTTGTCATATTTTTTTCAACAATTAATAAATCAAGCTTCGCCTTCGGATTTTGAATAATCTTTAGCAATAATTGTTGATGATAACGCAGTGTTTCAATTTCTTTCTCTAAATGTCGCATACCTTCTAATCCCCCGTCAGTCTAAATGAATCTACTGTATATTTTACATTATGACCTCAAGTTTGACCTTTTATATAGCTATCTTTTCATTATACATGTCTTTTTCTCTCCAGGTCGAATACTAATTTAATAGCAATGAATTAATCTAAATCGATTTCCCATCTAGTTGATAAAGCTAGTTATGTTGAATGGGAGTCAAATATCAACAGAACATTGAAATAAACATTGTTATGTCTAGTTAACAAGTTGAACACACATAAACGAGCAACATTTTTCAGTATCTTTTTTCGTCATTATTTGGTATCGTTATAATACATGAATGTTTTGCAAGGAGGGATTCAGGCTTGGTCTCATTTTGGTTTATCTTGTTTTCGCTCATCATTTTATACAATATTAATAGAATGACAGATTCTTTATGTGTACAAAAGGAGATTCCTGAAGACCGACAACCTAAGGTATTCAGAACGATTAATATTTTAATTACCATCATGCTCCTATCTTCTTATGTAGAAATACTGTATACATAGCCAAATAAAAAGGGTGAAGCATTATGCTTCACCTTTTATTTTGTTACAGCCACGAAGCCCCGATAATAATTAACAGAATGAATAGAACGACAATTAAAGCAAAACCGCCGCCGAATCCAAAACCACCACCAGACATGGAATCTCCTCCTTTCAAATAACATTCAAACTATAGGCACACTCACATTTAACACGTTCAACTTCATTTAACGATCTCACTTGTACATAGCTTCTAACAATAATTGAGCGGCTACCTTATATCCTATTCATCATTCCAATAAAGGGATTGGGCATTTTATTTATTGCGTGAATCAACAGAAAAATGCTGACCCTACAATAATTAACAAGATGAAAAGGACTACTAACAAAGCGAAACCGCCACCGCATGTATGACCCATTTTCTGTACCTCCCCTTTGCTGTCTTCGTTCTATACTATGTTTAGGTTCTAAAATGGGGTAGACCATTACCCATTTTTTATGAAATAACTTCTAATTTTTGTACGATTTTTTTTTGAAAAAATTCATTATATGTTATAGTAATATCTATGGATTTACTCACACAAACCAGAATTTTAAACTAGGAGTGTTTTCTCATGAAGAAATGGGTATTAACTGCTGCTGTTACAGCTGGATTAATGGGGCTAACAGCGTGTAGCGGTGGAGATTCGGAAAAAATCGTTGAAACAAAAGCAGGCGATATTACAAAAGAAGAATTTTACACGGCTATGAAGGATAAGTACGGCGAACAAGTTATTCAACAACTAGTTTATGAAAAAGTATTGTCTGATAAGTATAAGGTAACGGATAAAGAAATTAATGCAAAATTGGACGAGCTTAAAGAACAAATGGGTGATAATTTCCAAATGGCGTTAGCATCTTCTGGATATAGCTCGGAAGAAGATTTAAAACGCGATTTAAAAATAGGGCTCCTTCAAGAAAAAGCAGCAATTGCGGATATTAAAGTAACCGAAAAAGAACTAAAAGAAGCCTACAAAAATGCTAAACCAGAAGTAAAAGCGAGACATATTCTTGTTGAAGACGAAAAAACAGCTAAAGAAGTCAAAGCTAAGCTTGATAAAGGAGAGGATTTTGCGAAATTAGCAAAAGAATACTCCAAAGATACTGGTTCTGCTGAAAATGGAGGCGACCTGGGCTGGTTTGGAGCAGGGAAAATGGTACCTGAATTCGAAGAAGCAACGTATGCTTTAAAGAAAAATGAAATCAGTGAACCTGTTAAATCTGAACATGGCTATCACATCATTCAGTTGTTAGATAAAAAGAAAAAAGAATCATACGAAAAAATGAAAGACAAACTGGAATACGATTTAAAAGTATCCAAAATCGATCAAACGAAAGTACAAAGCATTTTAAATGAAGCAGTTAAAGAAGCTAAGGTAGAGATTAAAGATAAAGACTTGTCATCTGCCATTCCTACAGCTGAAGAGAAATAATTGATGCTGCCCCTATCTTATATATCTATAGCATATAAAAAAGCGACCATAATGGTCGCTTTTTTATATGCTATGTTCCGCTTCCCTCTTCCGCTTTTCTTGTTCGAGCTTCATCCGTTCTATATACTTTTGTCCTTCCTCCTCAATCCAGGCGTTTTCCGTTATTCGTTCTTGTCTAGCTGCTCGAATCGCCATAATAGCACTAACTACTATTCCAATAAAAACAAACCAAATCCAAATAGGCATGTCCCTTCCTCCTTCCTAAAATTTCAATCGTATTAGACAATATGCAAATAAACAAAAAATATGCTTCCTCTTCATAAGAAGAGAAAGCATATTTTTTAAAAGTTTGGTTTATAAAATGAACGATTATCTAGTGCAAATACTCTTTCCGTAAATTCCCCTGGTCTAACTTTTTCTAACGCACGATCCATCATATTAATCTTGGCATCTAAATTATCGATATAGTGCAGCACTTCTGCTTCACGAACTAATGGCGGCTTCGGACTTCCCCACTCCGCTTTACCATGATGACTTAGTACAAGGTGCTGCAAAATCATAATTTCTTCTGCCTTAATCTCTAATTCCTCAGCTGCTTTACCAATTTCATTTACCATAATGGTAATATGTCCAAGCAAGTTGCCTTCTACCGTATACACCGTTGACACGGGACCTGATAGCTCGAAAACTTTTCCAAGATCATGGAGAATAATTCCTGCATACAATAAATCTTTATCGAGCGATGGATATAGCGCTGCAATTCCTTTAGCTAAATCCAGCATAGACACAACATGATACGCAAGACCTGACATGAATTCATGATGGTTTTTTGTCGCTGCAGGAAAAACTAAGAAATCCTCTTGATACTTCTTAAGAAGGTGACGTGTTACTCTTTGAATATTAGGATTTCTCATTTCAAAAATATATTGTGTAATTTTCTCCAGCATCTCTTCTTGGCTTAATGGAGCTGTTTGAATTAGATCACTTTTCTTCACACCATCATTATCGGTTGTTAAGCGAATCTGACGAATTTTTAACTGACTGCGTCCGCGAAAGTTTTGAACCTCGCCTTGTACCTTAACTGTCGCTTCAGCCGCATACGTTTTCTCATCATTTTCTGAAACATCCCATAACTTTGCTTCAATTTCACCTGTTTTATCTGCTAATATTAATGTTAAAAACGGTTTACCGTTACTTGCGACTGCCTTCGTGCTTGTTTTTATATACATATATGTATCTACAGTCTCACCAAACCCATAATGAACAATTCCTTTTTTCATTCGCGATTGCCTCCGTTCAAGGAAATATCAACATTATACCATAGCCAACACGTCCACGCCGTATTGTTGATAAAGAAAACCCGAATTCCTTAGCATACGCGTGAAATTCGGGTTGAATAATGTAATTAAAAAATATTCATACTTAAATAGCGTTCGCCATTATCAGGGGCAATACAAACGACACGTTTGCCTGCTCCTAAACGACGTGCTTCTTGAAGCGCGGTCCATACGGCTGCTCCAGCAGATGGTCCTACTAGAATCCCTTCCTTAGCGGCTAAAGCTTTCATCGTATTAATAGCATCATCATCGGATACTTGAACGATCTCGTCCAATACTTCCATATTTAAGATGCTTGGAATGAAGCCAGGACTCGTTCCAACAAGCTTGTGAGGCCCTGGTTGTCCACCTGATAGTACAGGTGAACCTTTAGGCTCTGCAACCACGACCTTTACGTTAGGAAGCTCAGCTTTTAACGCTTCACCTGTTCCTGTAATCGTACCCCCTGTACCAGCCGTCGCCACGAACACATCTAAATTGCGGTCCATTTGTTCCAATATTTCTACCGCTGTCGTTACACGGTGAATATCTGGATTGGCATGATTTTCAAACTGCTGCGGCATGAAGCTTCCCGGAATTTCTTCAAGTAAGCTCTGTGCTTTACGAATCGCACCTGGCATTTTCTCATCAGCAGGTGTTAGCACCACTTCTGCGCCATATGCTTTTAAAATATTAATACGCTCTTTTGACATATTATCCGGCATAACCATAATAGCACGATATCCTTTTGCTGCTGCATTCATCGCTAGACCAATGCCTGTATTCCCGCTCGTTGGCTCGATAATCGTCGCCCCCGGCTTTAATACTCCATCTTCTTCCGCCTGCTTAATTAAATTGTATGCAGCACGGTCCTTTACACTGCGGCTCGGATTGAAATATTCCAATTTCACATACACTTCCGCGTCTCCTTCTGCTGTTAAACGATTTAACTTAACAACAGGAGTATTACCTATTAACTCTGTAACATTATTAACAATTCGTACAGTCACGTCTTGATACTCCTTCCATCTTCCCTAGCAACTATATATTACTAAGTTATCCACCCTTTATTATACCACTTAATCTTTTTTTGTTAATTGCAGTGCTTTCCTTATATTCTTTAACGATTTAGCACTACCATACATTAAAACGCCGCCTTTATATACTCGTGCACCGAATACAGCTAAAATGACGATACTCGCAACTAGCAGGCCGATACTTAAACTAATCTCCCAAAATGGGACATCCAGCATCCCTACCCGGAGGAACATAATCATTGGTGCAAAGAAAGGAATAAAAGAGGTCACAGTAATATAGGTAGCCGATGGATTATTTAGCCCAAACATCGCTAGCATGAAGGCAGCAACCACAAGCATGATCATTGGGGTAATCGTTTGCTGAACATCCTCGATTCGGCTGACAACGGAGCCTAAACAAGCAGCTAATGTGGCATACAAGAAGTAACCGAGTAACGTAAAAATAATCGCATACACAATCGTCGACATACTCGTACTCCCAAAGCCCATAAACGAAAAAACACCTTCATTCATATCGGATAAATTTCTCTTAATACTCCAATATCCGCCCCCAAAGAAAAGAAGCATTTGCGTTAAACTTAGTAACGCAATTCCTAAAATTTTAGCGAACATTTGTTGAACTGGTGATACGCTGGAAATTAAAATTTCCATTACGCGCGATGTTTTTTCAGTCGCTACTTCCATCGCAATCATATTCGAATACATAATCACGGCCATGTAAATAATAAATAAAATAATATAGACAAGCCCTCTGGCTTGATTCAATTCTTCTTCCGTCTTAGCATTTTCTTCAAAAGCAACCGTATCTAATACAACCGGAGAATGTAACGCCGCGATTTGCTTATCCGTTAATTGCAGTTCATTGGCAATTATCTTTGTTTTTAGTTGTGACAGCACAACAGCAAGCTCCGAGCTAACCGTTGTATCAGCTAACGTATTGGCCTTATACGTCCCTTTTATTATCTCTTGTTCATCGCTTTTAATCATTAAATAAGCAGTTAATTTTTCTGAATCGATAAGCTTCTCTGCTTCTTCTTCCGTTTTAAGTTCGATTAACTCTACATCCTCATCAATGGCCTTCATTCCAAGTTGTACATCACCAAACATGGTTCCTGTTTGATCGATAACTCCAACCTTCTCTTCGGAATCATCAAATAAGGCAATAATTTTTGTAATATTGCTCAAACCGATTACAAGAAGAAGCATAACCGCTGTTGTAATGAGAAATGACTTCGTTTTTAGCTTCATCAAGTAGGTATGAAACAGGACAATCCAGAACTTATTCATAAGCAGCACCTACCTTTTCAATAAAGATATCGTTTAATGATGGCTCCTGTAATTCAAACTTCCGAACAAACCCTCGCGGTACAAGCGCTTGCAGCATTTTCTCCGCAACCGTCTCATCTACTACTTGTAACACTTTCCCTTCCATCGTCGTTTTGACTTTCGTTACACCAGAAAATGTTTCAAGAAAATCTAAATTAAAGTCGGCATGTACAACAACATTTTTCTTGCCAAAAGAGCGCTTAATGTCCTTTAAATGACCGGCAACTACAGGAGAACCTTTTTGTAAAATGCATAGATTTTCACATAATTCCTCGACATGCTCCATCCGATGACTGGAAAATACAATCGTCGTTCCTTGATTTCGCAAGTCAATGACGGCTTCCTTCAACATTTCCACATTCACCGGATCTAACCCGCTAAACGGTTCATCTAAAATAAGTAACTTCGGCTTATGCAGCACTGAAGAGATTAATTGAATTTTTTGTTGATTCCCCTTTGAGAGCTCCTCAACGCGCTTATTCTTATATTCAGGCACTTTAAAACGTTCCAGCCAAACATCCATTTCTTTATTGGCATCCGCCTTACTCATTCCTCTTAATCTTGCAAAATACAATAGCTGCTCACTTACCTTTAGTTTTGGGTATAACCCCCGCTCTTCCGGTAAATAACCAATTAACGAACTCATCGATTGATCAATCTGTTGACCCTTCCATGTAATTTCCCCTTTTGTAGGCCGAAGCAAGCCAATAATCATTCGAAACGTTGTCGTTTTTCCCGCTCCATTTGCCCCTAACAGACCAAACATTTCTTGCTCGGGTATCGTAAAATCTAATTCATTCACAGCCGTATAATCTCCAAAACTTTTTGTTACATTGTGAACATGTAAGACCATATAAGTTTCCACGCCTCCTATCAACTTAATAGTTTAATAGTATCGAAAGGCATCTCCCTTTACAATATAATTGGCAAAACATGCAAAAAATGATAAAATATTTTACAATAGTTATATTTTATGTAAATTAATGATAAAAGAGGGGCGTTTCATATGAGCAAAACTTATAAATTAACAGTATTTGAACCTTCTGGAGAGAAACTATTAGACGAAGCGTTTACAGCGGAACATGATAAGCAAGCGAAAGAAATTGGCGAAAGACTATTAAAAGAAAAAAACTACTCTGAATTTACTCATCGTTGTACATCATCAGCAGGAAAATTAGTTTTATTTCATATCTAAGGAAAAAGGCCGTTCCATTTACATGTGGAAGGCCTTTTTGCTTCTTTATTTTCCAATAAAATTCGGTTTTCTTTTTTCAACGAACGCCTTAATGCCTTCTTGATGATCTTGTGTTTGCCGCATCTTACTTTGAGCGATTTTCTCACTTTCCAGCACATTCATTAATAAGGTGCGATTTTTCTCAGCTAGAATTTTCTTCGTCTCAATCATCGCTTGAATCGGGCTGTTCAGCCAAGCTTGTACTTTATTCTCTACCGCTTCTTCAAGAGACCCTTCTGCTACTGCATCAATGACCTTTTTCTCTAAAGCTTCCGGCGCTTTCATCACTTTCCCTTCCCAAATCAAATGCTTAGCCCCTACTTCTCCAAGACGACGCTCTAGGAAGTAATGTCCACCCCCATCCGGAACAAGCGCAATCCCAATAAAGTTCATCGCAATTTTACTACTAGCCTCTGCAATGACATAATCGGTCGCTAAAGCCATACTTAACCCTAACCCTGCCGCTGCTCCATGAATGGCACTAATCGTTAGCTTCGGCATGAAATACAGCGTCTGAATCAAGCTGCTTACTTCACTCAATAAATCGCCCAAGTCTGCTTTATTAGTGGAATTTAACATCATCTTAATATCACCGCCAGATGAAAAACCGCGGCCATTTCCTTTTAACACAACAATATCAACCGCTTCATTCTGGCTTACTTCTTTCAAAGCAACTGTTAAATCCTTTACTAATTCTTGATTAAGCGCATTGAACGATTCTGGACGATTTAACGCAACAACCGCTACTCGCTCTTTAATCGTAACAATGACTGTTTTTGTCGTCGAAGTTGCTTCCGTATTCATTGCTTTTGGCCTCCTCTATGAATCTACTATAATACATGACTATCTTATCACAAATTCCATAAAATGTATTTCAAGTGATCACTTCTTTAAGTATTGATCCTTCAGCTGCTCCCGTAACGCCCGTTTTAAAAACTTGCCGACGGATGTTTTCGGAATATCTTTCACAAACATCACTTCATCCGGCAGCCACCATTTAGCAAACTGGGGCGTTAAAAATTCAAGAATGTCTTCCGGTGTTACTTTCCCAACATACCCTTCCTTCAGCACGACACAAGCAAGCGGACGTTCCTGCCATTTTTCATGCGGTACAGCAATAACTGCCGCTTCAAAAATCGCTTCATGCGCCATTAATGCGTTTTCTAGATCAACGGATGAAATCCACTCTCCCCCGCTTTTAATTAAATCTTTCGTACGATCGACAATTTTCACATATCCTTCTTCATCAATTGTCACGACATCCCCTGTATGCAGCCAGCCATCTTTAAAGGCTTCTTCCGTTTTTTCATTTCGGTAATATTCGCTAGCAATCCAAGGACCGCGAATCAACAGTTCCCCCATCTCTTTTCCATCCTGCTTCACTTCACCGTTTTGTCCGACTACCTTTATATCAATCATCGGAACGACAATACCTTGTTTTGCTTTTAAATCCAGCAGTTCTTCATCCGACAAATCATCTTGATAGCTTTTTGGCTTAGCAATGACAACAAGAGGGCTTGTTTCAGTCATTCCGTAAGCATGTAAAAACGGAATCGAATACTTCTGTTCAAACGTCTTAATTAAACTTTTCGGAGCAGCCGCACCTCCGCATAGCAGAGCACGTAAACTGCTTGTATCATAGTTTCCAGTCTCTAACTCTTGTAATAATCCGAGCCAAATCGTTGGAACACCCGCGGAAATCGTCACTTGTTCCGACTGAATAAGCTCAGCCAGAATTTTCGGTGTAAAATAAGGACCTGGCAACACTTGTTTCGTCCCAAACCACAGGCAAACAAAAGGAAGGCCCCACGCATTGGCATGAAACATTGGAACGACCGGCATCGCGACATCCCGCTCGCTTACTGCACCTGTATCCACTAATCCAAGCGCCATACTGTGAAGGACAATACCTCGATGTGAATAGATGACACCTTTCGGATTACCTGTTGTGGCCGATGTATAACACATGCCCGCTGGAGCATTTTCGTCTAAGTCTTGTCTCAACGCTTGCTTTGGATTCCCTTGTGCTACTAATGTTTCATAATGGTACACAGGAGAAAGAGAAGTTTTCGGAAGCTCGGCTTGATCTGTCATGATGATATACCCTTCAACGGACTTTAATTGTGGAGAAATAGCCTCAATAAGCGGAATCAAATCCGCATCGAGAAGCAATAACCGATCTTCGGCATGATTGATGATATAAGCCACATGCTCAGGAGATAATCGAATATTAATCGTATGCAATACAGCACCATAACAAGGAATCGCAAAATAAGCTTCAAGATGCCGGTGATGATTCCAAGCAAGCGTACCAATCCGGTCGCCCTCTTGAATCCCTAGCTTCTCAAAGCTGCTTGCTAATCGTCTTGTTCGCTCCGCAATTTGTGCATACGTAAGTGTATGAATTCCCCCATCTGTTCTCGATACAACTTCTTTCTTCGGAAAATATTTCTCCACTCTTTCAATCATTTGCGTTAAAATCAAAGGGGTATTCATCATCATAATCTCCTCCTTTTATAGAAAACGCTTTCATTTTATAGTATTCGCTCACCTTTTAGTAAATCCTGTTAATATATCTTAGCCTTTTTTATTTTCCAGGAAAAAAATAAAGGTTGATTAAAAACACCTCACAAACTCGTACTTTTTACGATAAATAAAAAGAATCCATTGTGAAAAAGAATAATCAAAATGGATTCTTATCTAGTAGATTCATATCTTGTTTTTATAAAAAAGGTTTGATGATTTCTGTGATCCTTGCGTCCTTTATCTGAATAATAACACGTCGTCATTTATTCAACTTTACTTGCTATTAAAATTCCTTCTATCTCTTCAACACTATTAACAATATGTGTAGGGTGAGAATCACTTAATTCTTCAAATAAACCATATCCATAAGTTACTCCAATAGAGTCAATACCCGTATTTTTTGCACCAATCATATCGTATTTTCTATCACCAATCATAATAAAATCATCCAAATTATACTTATTATACTTATCAAGTATATATTTAATAATTTCTGTTTTTTCTGTTCTTGTTCCATCAAGGTTGCTTCCAACAACAAGATCAAAATATTGGTCAATATTAAAATACTTAAGTATTTGTTCAGAAAATACAGTAGGCTTTGAAGTTGCAACAACTAAAGTATATTGTTGCTCTTTTAATGATTTTAATAGTAAAGGAATATTGGAATATAGCTTATTCTCAAACATCCCCTTATCTTTGAATCGTTCCCTGTAATAATCAATTGCCCTTTGTGCATTTTCCTCATTAAAATCGTAATATTCAGCAAATGAAACTTTAAGGGGCGGACCAATAAAACATTCAAGTTTATCAATATCAGGCTCATCAATACCCATTTTCTGTAGCGCATATTGAACAGATTTAGTGATACCTATTTTTGGGTCTGAAAGAGTTCCATCTAAATCAAATAAAATTACTTGGTATTTTTTCATATTAAGATTCCCTTCTACATCTAATGACTCCTCATTTTACCATATAAAATATAGTCGCCATGCCGGGAACACATAAAAAAGGCTGCATTTTTGCAGCCCGTTCTTAAAGGAACGCGTCCGTTAGTTGAAGAAGCACAATACATTTAAGAAATACAAATTTAATTTATTTCGCTTCAAAGTGGCTCATTTTACTGATGCACCTTCTGTTAATTTGTTTTCGTTTGGCTACTTAATTAGTGACTACCAAATGAATAATCCGACTACCATAGCACTTAACAAGGAGACAGCCATCCCACTCACTAACATCCTCCATACATTTCTTCCAATGATATGCGATTTTTGTTCATCTAGAATAGAATTAAATGTTCCGTAAATCATGCCGACCGTACTGAAATTTGCGAATGAAGTTAAAAAAGTCACCGCTACCGCAATAGTATGCGGAGCCAAGCTTCTAATCTGATCTTTTAAGTCGAGCATTGCAACAAACTCATTTGTAGCCAGTTTTATTCCCATTAATTGAGCTACGTACATAGCATCGTCTCCAGTTAAACCTAGCAAATATGCAAACGGGCTAAAGATAATGGAGAATATTTTTTGTATGGTCAAACCGTGAACAAATACTCCTAATATACCATTTACAGCCGCTGTTAAAGCTACATATCCAATAACCATAGCTGTGATAACAATGACCATTCTTATGCCAACAAGCATACTGTTTGAAATGGTTGAAAAGAAATCCTTTCGTTCCGCTTTATCAGGAACGTAAACAATATCTTCTTCTTTGCTCACCTTTATCGGGTTCAGCATGTTTGCTATCAGTAAGGCATTCAAACAATTTAATGGAATAGCAACAAATACATAAGTAGCAGGCACCATAGATAAATATGCTCCAATGATTGAACCGCTGATGCTGCTCATACTCATAATTCCGAACGTCAGCAGACGCTGCTCTCTTAATACACTTAATTGATGGCGAATAACCGCCAACGCTTCAGTGTTTCCAAGAAACATCATCTGAATAGAAAAAAAGCTCTCTAGCTTTGGCAGACCTGATAGTTTGGAGATGAGCCAGCCTACTTTATCGATGAGCCATGTCAATATCCCGAAATAGGTTAAAATGTCAAAGAAAGTGACAATGAATATAATTGGCATTAAGGCACTAAAAAAGAAATCAATTTGCTCGTTTCCCATTGCTGATGGGAATACAAACGAGATCCCTTGATTTGCACAATCAACTAACCATGTAAAAAAGGATGCAATTTGATTAATGACCCACGTGCCTATGGTAGTTGATAGCATGAACCATGTCATAAGCAATTCAGCGATTAACAAAAGGAAAATAGCTTTCCATTTAACATCCCGTTTTTCAGGAGAACATAAGTAAACCAAACCAATTACCACAAATATCCCGATTACATTTAAAAGAAAGTACAATGATTGACATCTCCTTATCTCTACCATCTCCAAGCAACTTAATTTAATGTTTGTTTTTTTACATCTTTTATGTACCTAGAAACGAAATTATATCAATAAACCAGCAATTAAAAGCCAAAGTACTTTAATAAAGTTGAAAAAAGGTAACATTACACGGGGTAACGTTACCCTTTTTTCAGTAATACATTCTATTATTTTTTAGATGATATGACAGTAATCACGGTTATATCTTTTCTATATAGCCAGTGTACTCGAATTAATAAACTCTCTCCCATTTATCAAAATCCTTCTTCAACGGACCTCCCATTAGCTTAATTACATTTATTCACAATCTTCTCTGTATACTTGAAGTGTTATTCCATTACAGGGCCCTTAAATGAAAAATGAGCGCTTATCCTTGTTCCAAGGATAGCGCCCTTTCCGCTCATTATAAAATTTCTAGTACAACTCTATATTATTACATTGGTCACTTCAGAATGTTACCATCTATACTTCAGATAACATATCCCCAAAATGAATCGACTTTCAATCTTTGAAAACTATGAGAATACTGCAATTTTACGTGCGATAGATTCTGTTAAACGAGAGGCTACTTTCGGAACAGCCCATTTAATGATCGGTGTTAATACGGCTCCAGATAATCCGCCTGCACGGACTTCTACCGTACAAGTCATTATAGTTTCACCATTAACATCTTCTGCAGTAAAGTGACCGCTTCCTGTAAAATTATCTGATAAACCTTTTAGTTCAAACTTAATATTTGACGGTTCATTCCATTCAGTAACATCTACCTGTGCTTGTATTGTTTTTTTAATACCTTTGACACTGCCTTCAAATGTCCAAATAGATTGCTTGTCATTTATGATTTTATGTTCTTTATAGGCTGGTACTGTCGTTGCCCATTTTTCGAGATCACTGACATAATCCCAAACTGCTTGTACATCTACTGGAACTACTACAGTGTGCGTTCCCGTTGCCATTATGATTCCCACCTTCACTATGTATGAATTGTAACTTTACATTTCTACAAAATAATTATTGCATAAAAAGCATAAACTTACATCATTAATTATACATAACTTTCCTTCTTTCAATTTACAATCAGTGTCGCTCCACGTTCCGTTAATAATGTCCGATGTTTCAATTCATCTATTAGCTATAATTCCCGTACCTAATAACACCAATAATTAATAACAACACTAATGCAAAAATGCATATTGTTCCGATTGAAGCTAAAACATTAAAGATTTTATTTGCTTTTGTACTAAACAGCTTACAAAATACAACATAAACTCCAACCCCAATAATTCCACCTAATGTATTTCCCATAAGATCAGTTATATCGCTGCCTCCTATAGCAAAGATAAATTGCAATACTTCAAATAACAAACTAACTCCCGCTATTGGTACAATCTTTTTCAAGAAAGACCAACTTGGTTTTAGCATACTGATATAAATTCCAAATGGGATAAATGCAAGTACGTTATAGATTATTTCACCAATATCTATTTGATTGTTTTTAATAACTGAACCAGCAAAAGGGATTAAGTTGATTCCCCTAAAATCCGTGAAATGACGCAAGTCTTGAAATGAAAATTGCATTTTAAAGAGTATAATCCACGTTAATACAAATGAATATACGCCCAACAAGCCAGCCGTTATTTTATTTTGATTATTTTTTGATTTTTCCATATCAATCCTCAATTCCTATTTACAATCTAAGCTTTTATCCTACTTTACAATTGAATCTCAGGTTTCTTAAATAACAAATTATAGCTTGGGATATTATCTGTGAATACCCCTAATCTGTTTATATACGGACAATTAACCCTAAAACTATCTGGCCCTTTACATAGAGAAAGAGCGCATTTTTCATTCTGGAAATACGCTCTTTTCTGAAATAACTAAATATGATCTTAATCATAAGATCCATTATTTTTTCTTTCGCTAAAGCATCCGATTGTTTAAGAAGAAATCTTTAACGTCGGAGATTTAAGTCATTTAAAGTTCCATTCAATATTTATCTGATTTTCTCCGCCAACTCTAAAATAATTCCCTCTGGACCACGAACGTAGCATAACTTATAACTTTCTCCATATTGCTGTATCTCACTAAAGATTTCCGTGCCTTTCTTTTTCAATTTTGCAACAATAGCTTCAATATCTTCAACAGCAAAGCAAATATGTCGGATACCCAGCGTATTTGCAAAAGGTTGCTGAAGATCTTTTTCATCTAAGGGCGAATAAAATTTGACTAACTCTATCCATGCCTGACCATCTGGCATCCCCAATCCTACACATGCCGTTTTAACATCATTAAGTCCAACTATTCTGTCCAACTGTTCTCCATCCAATTCCCATTCCGCTTGCACTTCAAGTCCTAAATCAAGAAAAAACGCTTTAGCCGCTGAAAGATCATTTACGTTTATACTCACATGATCTATTCTATTGATCTTCATATCTCATCCCCCCTATGTTCCTTTTATTTTTAATACCTGTATTCATGTAAGGCTCGTTTGAAATTCTAATTCGCTTAAATTTGAGAAAATGTCTTTTAATCCCATAGAACAAAATGAAAAAACATTATTTCACCAGTAAACATTAAAGCAAATATTGGACACAAAGAAATTTTATACATTCTCAATTGTGCCAAATATAACAACATCTTTTTAAATTTGATTTGTTGTTATTTTATCAGTTGTTCTTGTTAAACTAAACTCCCGTTACTTGAATAAGAAAAAAGCATTACCTTGTTCCAGTAATGCGCCCCTTAATTGAATAACGCTCTAACCAAAACTTTCTTTATTTTTATTAAACCAAGTAATAGAAATTAAGTAACCGATAACAGGTGATATCCCATATCCCATGATTGGCATTGGGAAATTACCAATTAACGTTACAATCATCGTGATTAGGAAGTAAACTCCTAATGATAAAGAAACAATACTTTTTTTACCGTAAAAAAAGTATGGACTTAATAATAATACAAGAGATAAAATGCCCATAATGAACCAAACATTCCCCAAGTCTGCGACTAAAAAGATTATATCTTCTACATAAGGAACTGGTTCTAAATCATCGAGAAAAACCCATGATACGGTAACAACGGCTACTGTAAGTGTGATATATAGTAACTTTATAATCCTATTACTAATCTTTTTCCAGAAAATGATTGCAGTGGCACATGCAAATGCGGTTAATTGACCTGCATCTGGATGAAACAGCAATATTACTAATGTAATTAATGTTAATCCGAATACATAATGTTCACGATTGTTTAATGCTAATTTCCATAAATGAATAATTAATAAAGGTAAAATAACACTGGCTATGTATATATTAATTGGTCCAAAGATTAACCATCGATGAATACCATCTAAATCATTAAAGAAAAAAGGCAAAACTAATAAAACTACAATAATAATGGTATGACTACTATTACCATTAATTAAATGCTTTTCCCTGTTCCTAATTATAAAAACAGAACCCAAAACGGTTCCTAATATCCAAATTATTATGTTTTGAATCCAAATACTCGAAGGCACACCATATGACACCATTGTAAGAGTCCCTATAAAGATAGCAGGAAACATAAGAAAATAGGATACGATACCTTTCAAATTATTCATGTTATACATCCTTTAATTATTTAGCTTCCATAAAATTGTAAAACAAAACCTTAATGAATTTTGTTTCTTCTTAAACTAACCTCTTAATAATTATACTTTACATTAAATATTAGACTTCTTTGTGAACTTCCTATTAAAGTATTCTGCCCTTCAGTCAAAAAGGACCGCCATATAGACGATTTCCTTGTTGTGTTAAAGCACTCCGTTAGTTAATTATCACAGTTTCATTAAAAGGAATGCCGAGATAATTATATTTTATATGAACCTTATTTACCTCTTCGTTGTGAAAAACACTAATCCCATAAATTTCATCATTTTTTGTAGCCGTCCCATTATCTAATTTTTCAAAGTTAGAAGATGGCGAACTTCCTATTTTTATCGCTACCTTGCCCATATCTGTAAAGCCAAATTTTTTTGCTTTTTCATCGGTATCATCATTCGTTATAATAAAACCTTGTAATGCATTACTAACTTGTAACCTTGTTTTCATAGGTTTTTCACCATTATTCACCGTGACATCTAATATTTTTATTTCACGAAAACCTTTATTACCGACACCAACAACAACGGATTTATTATCTTCACTTGATGCAAGTGTACCAATTTCCAATGGTGAATTGAATTTTATAAATAAATAAACACCTCCAATTATTATTGCTAAAAATAAAACTGACATCCAAATTTTCTTTTTCATTTTCTCCCATCCTTTTACATTATCTTCTTGCACTATCCTGCTCGTTCAGCACACGAAGAAAAGCTGCCTTCGATAGCAGCTAGATCTTAAACATAAGCCCCCGTTAGTGGACTAAAACGTGTGTTTTTTGCGATATTTTACTATTAAAATAGTAGAACATAATAAACTTCCAATTACGCTTACAATTATGTCGAATTTTAAAACGAACATAGCAATAGCATAGGTTTCATAATCAGGGCTTCGAAGACCTCCATTAAGAACCTCTCCTATAACGCTACCAATCAGAACAAGAAAAAAATTAGAGATGAAATAGGATTTATCTTTTCTTAAAGCCATTTGGTAATTAATTATTAGTAATAGAAATGGGATAATTAATTGAAACAACGTTTGATAAAATAAAACAGTAACCATCACCAGAAGTAAATTAATCAATAGTAAGATAGGCATTCTCATTACACTAACTCCAAGTTATTTATTTTAGTATCTTATTTCTACACTTTAGCATAATTCTTTGACTATTCTCCCGTTACTAATAAAAAATGCCTTACTCCGTTGTTTGAAGTAAAGCACTCCTTGAAGAAGAAAGTTGATCTTTTACTTGAATTAATGATCAATTTATTGGAATAGAATTCGCTTAATTGGCTACCTTCAGAATCGTAAGGTACTAAGTAATATTTAATAATAATGCTTAGAAACAAAAGAATGCTATCATATTAAAGGAATTTAGATTCAATTAATACTGAGAATTAATGATAAGTAAAGACAAAATACTAATATAACACTCATCAAAAATGATACTATTGCAGGCGTTTTTCTGATAAATGACATAATCATTAACGCAAAGAATAGAACTCCTAAAATTGTAAAAGAAATACTAGGTGGCGTAAATTCAAGTTGAATAGTCATTTCCGGATGAAACTGACCTTGATAAAACATCATAAATAATTTAGAAACCTCTTCACTTGTTACAGTAGTTTCGTGTGGCGGTGATTGTTGTCCTAATGCTGCTGTTGCTGAAAAAATAAGAAGAATGATGATACTTTCTATTCTTGCCCAAGGTCTTGGATTAAAGTTTATATCAGTTATTAATTTCTTCTTAATAAAAATACTATTAATCATTGCATATGCCAGTAAAGGAATAATCAACAGGTGTTTTATCAATAAGGCTTGCCCATAAGGAAGCATCCAAGAATTAGGGTAATCTTCAAACTCGACCACAAAGGACATAAGAACAAGTCCTGTTATAATGGTAGTCACAAAGCAAACAATCGCAACGGGTGTAAACCATTTTAAAAAATTTGACCAATTTGAATAATCTTTTGAAAACCAACTAATCACAAAAAGAATTCCTACCCAAACACTAACAGCAGTAAAATGTGCTGAGTGACTGAAAAAGCCCCATACCTGATCATAGGAACTGGCGTGACTAGACCAACCTAATGCAAGAATCAAAATGAATGTGAAGGCAATTCCAATGTAAGCATATAAAGCTCTTTTCCAATAATCAAACCAAATGAAAAAAACAAACAATATGATTGATAGAATGCAAGTGAAAAGCCACGCTTTTCCCACTTCAAACGTTAAAAGAACTGAATGCAATGTTTGGGCAAATCCAATACTAGGAGATAGATATAAAATCAATTGCAAAACGGGAAAAAACGAGAAGATAGCTATTCCACCTGTGGCTATCATTAAAGCACTCTTTGGTACACTAATATTTGGCCGATAAGTATTTGATACTAGACAAAGGAGAAAACTTCCTAAAAGAAGAGCAAAGCATAAATATAATAAAGCCTGACTAATGGTTTCTACAAAAAGCAACTTTTATTTCTTCCTTTCACATTTAATAAGAAATTTACAACAACTTTTATAAGTAAATACCTCCAAATAGTATTAACAGACTTTATTGTATCAAAGGAAAAAGTAATACTCCAAAGAAACAATTATTTCAAAAAAGCTGCAGTTTATTTTTTCATATAGTTCATTCTTATTTCACATTTTTTTCACATTTATTTAGTAAACTAATTTCGTGCCTAGAAACAACAAATTCTTTATACTTATTTTTTATGATTAGTATTTATTTTAGGAGGATATTAAAGTGAAGAAAATACTTCTTGCAACATTTATATTTATATTTGCTATTTCAACAAACGCTTTTGCACATACTCATTTAGGTAGTTCTTCTCCCAAGGATGGACAAGTTGTTACAGAAGAGCTTCGTGAAATCACATTAAATTTTGAGGGGAAAATAGAACAAGGTAGTAAGTTCGAGTTAAGTAATACTCAAGGTCAATCTATTCCTATTGAAAATATTTCCATAGACAAAGGAAAAATGACAGGTAACCTTGCAAACCCTTTGGAAAATGGAGAATATCTTGTAAATTGGAACATTATCGGGGCTGATGGACACCCAATTGAAGGAGAGTTTTCGTTTACTGTAAATATTTCAGGCTCCGAAACACCAGCTGAACCTTCAAATGAAACAGAGCAATCAATGCAAGAGGAAGCTATTAACGAACACGAACATGAGCAAACTGATGAACAACTAGCCTCTGAGGAAACAGAAGAAACAAAAGAAAGTCAATTACCATCTTATTTGATACCTACAATAATCATTGTTCTGATCATGGTAATTATTGGTGCATTCTTCGGATTACGCAGAAAAAAATAGTTGTAAATCTAAACTTCAAGTAAATATTTAGTGAAAACTGATAATTCCTGAAATCAGGGATTATCAGTTTTTCTTATTTTCTTAGAATTAATGGAAAGCATTCTTGAGTTGTTGATGGAACAAAGCATCTTTTGGATGGGTTAATCTAGCCTGAGGAATTGTTTGAAGTTGTTTTGCCCATAACCACGTTTGGTCAAACATTATACCGCATATTTATTCTTATTAAATTAACCTCCGATTGTTGAACAAAGAATACTCTACAAAATAGATCTTTTTATCAAACTTTATTTTAAATCAGCAAAAACACGACTTATCTCTCTTATGGAGAAAATCGATGTACCTAAAGGTATGACCTGAAGGCCCTCGAATTTCCTCTTTGATCCTTTAAAGAAACCAAACTTCTTAAAGCACAAAAAACCCCAAGCATTAAGCTTGGGATTTCTCATTATCCAATAACTCTTCCAACATTTCAATTTTCTTTTGTGTATAATGTTCGAAATGATCATTGTACGATTTTGGATCTTTCGGATTTGCAAAGTGAGTAATTTTCCCTGTCACTGGGTCAATAAATTTGCTCGCCGCACCGCAGCCAAGGCCAAGAATCGTTTGCTGCTCTTCCATAATCATAATGTTATAAATGCTTTCCTGACCTGGCAATGAGTAGCCGACATTTTCTAAATTACCGAGGATGTTTTTCTGACGATATAAATAATAAGGAACATATCCATGATCAGCTGTCCACTTTTCTGCTGCATGCATCATTCTTTCTACTTCATCACGAGATGCGACTTTATATTTTTGTTTATTCTTCGTCATTTCTGAAGCACGTTTAAAAGAAAGTGTATGAACGGTCAAGGATTCCGGCATCAATTTTTCTGTTTCAGCCAGCGTTGTTTCAAACTCCGGTAATTCTTCACCAGGGAGACCGATAATTAAATCCATATTAATGTTATTCATCCCCATGCTGCGTGATAAGTGGAATTTATCAATCGTTTCTTGCACAGTATGGTGCCGGCCAATCGCTTTCAATGTTTCTTGAATGTACGATTGCGGATTGACACTAATTCGGTCGATATTCCATTTCTTCAACACTTCCAGCTTCTCAGGTGTAATCGTGTCTGGTCTTCCCGCTTCAACCGTAACTTCACGAACATTGGCAACATCAGGGAAGGAAGCGTACATTTCTTCATACAACATATCCATTTCTTCAGCTGTAATACTTGTCGGTGTACCGCCGCCATAATAGATCGTCGTAATCTTAATGCCTTTTTCCTTTAAATAACGGCCCATTTCTCGTATTTCATAATGAAGACCGCCAAGGAAAGAATTAACTGAACCTTGACGTCCATTAATCGCATAAGCAGGAAATGTACAATACGCACATTTCGTTGGACAAAACGGAATCCCAATATAAATACTCACTTCTCTTCTTAAATCATACAAATCTGGGACAGCCGCTAATTGACGTTCGATAATTTTTTGCATTAAGTCAATTTTCTCATCCGAAATTAAATAATCTTCCTTTAACTCCGCATGCGCTTCTTCCATAGATAACCCTTGCTGAAGCTTTTTATGAAGCAGCTTTGTCGGACGAATTCCTGTTAAAATGCCCCACTTTTGAATCGTACCCGTAAGCTGTTGCAGCACTTGTAAATAAGCATGTGACACCGCACGCTTCACTTGCATGAATTGTTCTTTTTCTGTAGCAGGTAATATAAGCACCTCTTCATGTGCTGCTTCAAAGCGTTTGTTTGTTGATTGCTCTATCAGTACTGCAGAAACAGTAATTTGCTCTGTAACATGCCACTCTAAATGAACAACGAGCTCCGCAGCTTCTTCTTCCCCAAACTGAATGGTTGTTTCTTCAAAAAATAAATTAGCTATATTTTGAAGCGGTCGTCGAAACCGCTCATCTGTAATACCATGTATCGCAATTTGCAAATTAATCACCTATCTAATTTTTTTATCCTTTAAGAAAGTTTACCTTGTTTAAAGGATTAAAGCATAAGAAAAAAACAGCGACTTTCACCATTAAGAGCAATAAGTCGTGTTTTTTCTAATAAATATCCATGATAAGTGTACCTAATCGAGATAACACGGTCAACAGAGGAGAAACTGGGAAGAACTAAAATAATCTATATAACTGTTCTCACACTCTACCAACTCAATATTTCCGGTAAAAAACAGCTTCTTTTTGCAACACTTCGCTTCGTAAAATCGTTTCACAAATCGCAAAAATCCGCTCGATTATTTGGGTTTGATTGGCCAAAACCCGTAAAAGCAGACCGGCAACCGGTAAGCGGGAGAGGCCGATTCTTGCCTCATTTTCAAATATATGTAGTGCCTCTACTAATTCATGAAAAGCAGCATCATTCAACTTTTCATGAATAAAAAGCAGAGAACCAAAATGGGTATAACCTTCTAATAAGAGGATGGAATCTAGCTGATCCTTAGGTTGTAATAAGAGGCGATCGATTACTATTTTTCTTCGATCATAAATGACTGTCATATCGGAGTGAATCCAATCATAGGTAAAGCTCTGTTGCGTCGCTGACCAGCCTGAAGTGTACATATCTGTTAGTAATAAGCTAGAGCCTGCTTCCATTTCAATGGTCGTTTCTTGTATATACTTTGCCTGTTCATAAGCAATAACAGGATCTTGTAAATACGTTAGAAAACTACCTTTTTCAAGAAAAATCGTTGTTTGCTGCTTAGCAGGTAACGCTGTCGTTTTATAGACTTTCGTCGCTGACTGGGTCGTTAATGTTAGCACAGCCCCTTCTTCTAAATGAAAGCATTGATTGTACCGATCCCCGCCTACATAGCCGCCGCCGACATGAATCAAAAAATAAGTTGGGGAGTCCTCTTCTAAAAAAACGGGACGAGATAATTTAAACGCCCCTTCATAATAGCTATCACATAAAATGGTCTTCCCATTTTTTAATGAAGCCGTTAAATGCAATTGTCCCGTCCAATTCATTGCTCTAAACCTATTAAGAAAACCTCTGATTTAATCCAATTCACCACATCATCTAAACCTTGTTCATCTTTTAAATTAGTAAAGAAGAACGGCTTATCTCCACGAGTCATTAACGTATCTCGCTCCATGATTTCTAAGCTTGCACCAACATAAGGAGCCAAATCTGTTTTATTAATAATAAAAAGATCGGATTTAATCATACCTTGTCCGCCCTTACGCGGGATTTTCTCTCCTTGCGCCACATCGATGATATAAATTGAAAAATCAACAAGCTCTGGACTAAATGTAGCTGCTAAATTATCACCGCCGCTCTCGACAAAAATAAGATCCAAATCAGGGTGATATTCCATCAATTCATCAATGGCTGCAAAATTCATGGAAGCATCTTCTCGAATGGCTGTATGTGGACAACCTCCTGTCTCTACTCCAATGATTCTCGTTTCAGGAAGCACCCCGTTTCTCATTAAAAAGAGTGCATCCTCCTTTGTGTAAATATCATTTGTTACAACGCCCATACTAAAATCATTCGCCATCGCTCTCGTTAATTTTTCTACAAGCATTGTTTTTCCAGCTCCAACCGGACCACCTACACCAATTTTAATAACATCTTTCATCAACTATGGGCCTGCCTCTTTCTCCAGAGACAAACCTCTTCACCTCTTTTCCTATTAGCTTTAGCTCATAAATAGTCTTACATGTAATTGTTCATGTCTCATTTGCGCAATTTCGAGACCTGGTTGAGTTCGGCCAAGCGCTGATTCAGATAACCCTTCGACAACCTCAACAGCCGATTGGATAACTTCATGCGCCCATAATAATAATAATTGTCCGTCTGTTTGCCCTAAAGGAATACCGCGCACAGCATTTTGTATCAGAGAAGATACTCCTGCATATAAACAACTCATAACTGCTAACTCTCTTGAAATAGTAAGCTCATAACATACAAGCGCAAATACAAGCGCTGGATGACCGTAACATTGCTTTTTCTTAATCTTTTTTTGATAATCTGCTAATGTATCAGATGGATATAACGTTAAACACATACGCGCCATTTGCTGGCCAATCCGCCGCGATGCTTCGCGTGATTCTGCAGAAGAACAACTTGCATATAAGACTTCATCTAACGCCCACAACTCTTCAAGCTTCTGTTCCGCTGCTAAATCATAGGCAATCCGACAGCCAAGCCCATCTGTATACGTTAATGATTTCAAAATATATACATGTAAAAACTGTTTTAACTCCTCAGCAGTAGTTACATAGTCTTCTTGAATATACGTTTCCAATCCAAAGGAATGGGAAAACGCTCCAGATGGAAAGTTCGAATCACAAAGCTGAATTAACGGAAGGATTTCTTTAATCATGCGCATGTCCGATATGACGAAATGCTTCTTTAACCTTTCTTTTTTCACGACGATATTGAACCTTCATATCAGTCAATAGCTTTTCAACGAGATAATCATATTGAACAAGCATTTCGTCCCCTTCGAACTGCGCTGGTAAATGGCGATTGCCTAATTGATGTGCAACTTCTCCCATTTGACCAATGGACGCAGGCTGAATAGCTAATACATCATCAGCTAATGTTTGAATGGCAATGATATTCTTTTCATCCATATATAGAATGTCGCCATCCGCTAAATCTTTATTTCCTTTTAAACGAATCCCTAGCTCTTTTCCATGATCTGTTTTAACACGCTGAATTCTTTTACGAAGTGCATCACTTTCTAAATAGACGCGTTCAAGATGTCTTCCTGCTTGATCAATCTCACGTAAGTTTCCAATTACTTTTTCAATAATCATCTATTTCACCTCAGAATAAGAAATATCGTTGTGCCATTGGTAAAACTTCAGCTGGCTTACATGTAATCAATTGCTGATCTACTGTAACTTCATATGTTTGCGGATCCACTTCTATGACCGGAGTTTCGCCATTAAACTTCATATCCTTCTTTTCAAGCTGACGAACATTACTCACTGGTTTAATCAGTTTGTTTAATCCTAATTCATGATGAACGCCTGCTTCATAGGCTGCCTTAGAAAGAAAAGTGATGGATGTTGCAGCTCTAGCCTTACCAAAGCTGGCAAACATCGGGCGATATGTGACAGGCTGCGGAGTGGGAATAGACGCGTTCGGGTCTCCCATAATGCTAGCAGCGATCATTCCACCTTTTAAAATTAAATCCGGCTTCACTCCAAAAAAAGCGGGGTCCCATACAACTAAATCAGCGAATTTTCCGACTTCTATCGAACCGACTTCATCCGCTATGCCATGTGCGATAGCAGGGTTAATTGTATATTTCGCCACGTATCGTTTTACACGAAAATTATCGCCTTTACACGTTTCTTCACTTAAACGTCCGCGTTGTTTTTTCATTTTATCTGCCGTTTGCCATGTGCGCATAATGACTTCTCCAACTCGCCCCATCGCTTGGGAATCAGAGCTGATCATGCTGAATACACCTAAATCATGTAAAATATCTTCAGCCGCGATTGTTTCTTTTCGAATACGCGAATCAGCAAAAGCAATGTCTTCGGGGACAGAAGGGTCTAAATGATGACAAACCATCAGCATATCTAAATGTTCTTCAAGAGTATTAATCGTATAAGGTCTCGTTGGGTTTGTTGAGGATGGTAAAATATTAGGAAAACTGGCTACTTTAATAATATCGGGTGCATGACCACCGCCCGCTCCCTCTGTATGGTATGTATGAATCACACGACCACCAATTGCTTTAATCGTGTCTTCTACAAACCCTGCTTCATTGAGCGTATCGGTATGGATGGCAATTTGAATATCATATTCATCAGCAACCGTAAGACTCGTATCGATCGCTGCAGATGTCGTTCCCCAATCTTCGTGCAGCTTCAGACCAATAGCACCAGCTTCGATTTGTTCAATTAGGGGTTCTTTTGCCGAGGCATTTCCTTTTCCTAAAAATCCTAGATTCATAGGGAAGTGTTCAGCAGCTTGGAGCATACGGTGAATATTCCAAGCACCTGGTGTACATGTCGTAGCATTCGTTCCCGTTGCCGGTCCCGTTCCGCCGCCAATCATCGTTGTAACTCCGCTCGAAAGCGCCGTTTCGATTTGATCCGGACAAATAAAATGAATATGAGCATCAATGCCGCCAGCCGTAACAATCATCCCTTCAGCAGCAATAATCTCTGTAGCTGCTCCAATCACCATTGTCACATTATCCATAAGCAGTGGGTTTCCGGCTTTCCCAATGGCAGCAATTCTCCCATCTTTCACACCGATATCCGCCTTAATAATCCCGGTATAGTCAAGAATAATCGCGTTCGTCAACACTAAATCCATCACTTCACTTCTAGATGCAAGCGGGTGCTGACCCATGCCATCACGAATGACTTTCCCTCCACCAAATTTCACTTCATCGCCATACACTGCATAATCTTGTTCAATTTCGATAAATAGCTCCGTATCGGCGAGTCGTATTAAATCTCCCTTTGTCGGACCGAACATATCAGCATATTGCTTACGTGACATTTCAAGGCTCACACTTTCTCCTCCCCATCTAATTTTCTATCGGTCTGATTATTTAAGCCGTATACTTCTCGTTTTCCGCTAAAAGCCACAAGCTCAATTTCCTTTGCATCCCCTGGTTCAAAGCGGACAGCCGTTCCCGCAGGAATATTCAGTCGCATACCAAATGCCTGGCTACGTTCAAATTCCAACCCTCTGTTCACTTCAAAAAAATGAAAATGAGAGCCCACTTGAATCGGACGATCACCTCGGTTAATCACCGTTAATTTCAGTACTTTTTTTCCTTCATTGCACACAATCGGTGTTTTTTGTAATCTATATTCACCAGGTATCATCTGTTCCTCTCCTTACTGAATCGGATTATGAACTGTCACAAGCTTCGTCCCGTCCGGAAACGTTGCCTCAACTTGAATATCATGAATCATATCGGCAATCCCTTCCATTACCTCTTCACTTGTTAATATCGTTCTTCCAAACTGCATCAATTCAGCTACCGTTTTTCCGTCACGGGCTCCCTCCATAATTTCGTATGTAATCAGAGCAACCGCTTCAGGGTAATTCAACTTCAATCCGCGATCCTTACGTCGTCTCGCTAAGTCAGCAGCGACTACGACTAACAATTTCTCCTGCTCACGAGATGTTAAGCGCATAAAATGCCCCCTTCAATAACATAACCCAATCACGTTATGTTTCCTCACATTAATAACTTCATTATAATCAATTTTCTGACATTTTCAAGTAAAATTTACAATAATCAAAACGAAATACTCCCCCAACCAAATAAAAGTCCCTCCAATTTCTAAAGGGACTTACAAAGCATGTAACTTATTTAAACAACTAAAAATTGTTCAATATCCTCAAATTTCACCTCAGAAACTTTTCCTTCAGCAACCATTGTACCTCTGTCCATAACATAAATATAATCCGAACACTCTAACGCTAAATCTACATTGTGCTCAACTAAAACAACACCGATTCCCTTCTCTTTAGCAATGATTCCAATAACTTCTTGAATAAGCTGCACAATCGACGGTTGAATCCCTTCCATCGGTTCATCTAACAATAAAATTTTCGGATTACCAATCATCGCCCTCGCAATCGCTAATTGTTGTTGTTGACCACCACTTAAATCTCCACCTTTACGATGTAACATCTCTTTTAAAACGGGAAACCATTCAAAAATCTCCTTCGGAATAGACTGCTTTCTTTTTTTACCCTTCAAAACTTCTAGACCTAATAATAAATTTTCCTCAACAGTTAACGAAGAAAATATTTCTCTCCCTTGAGGTACATACCCAATTCCCAACCGGGCACGTTTATCCGGCTTCCTCTTTGTAATATTCTCCCCTTCCCAAGAAAGGCATCCATTTCTAAGCGGAACAAGCCCAATGATCGATTTTAAGAAAGTCGATTTCCCCACACCATTCCGACCCAAAATACCAGTTACCTTACCCGGTTCAATGCAAAAGTCTACGTCATGAAGCACCATACTCTCATCATATCCTGCCCGCAATCCCCTAGCCGTTAACATACCTTTTTCCCTCTCCCTAAATAGACTTCTACTACTTGTTCATTCTCTTGAACCTCCGCCATCGACCCTTCACATAAAACAGCTCCTTCATGCATTACAGTCACTTGTTTTGAGAAGTTACGAACAAAATCCATATCATGTTCAACAACTAAAACCGAGCATTCTTTAGCAATATCATGAATTAAATAACCGGTTTTTTCTCTTTCCACACCAGACATACCAGCAATCGGTTCATCCAGCAACAACAGATTCGGCTCTTGAATCAACTGCATCCCAATCTCCAACCACTGTTTCTGCCCATGAGCCAATTCTCCCGCTTCTCGATTCCTTTCATTTTGTAAATTAATCTTTTCCAAAATATAATCAATTTTCGCCTTTACTTCTGAATTCAACTTCGCCGTCAACAAGGCCCATACCGATTTTTTTTGCTTCACCGATAATTCAAGATTCTCAAAGACTGTTAATTTAGGAAAAATAGAAGGAGCTTGAAACTTTCGAGCAATACCTGCAGAAGCGATTTTATGCTCCTGCATTTTATCAATCTGCCCCGAACCTTCAAAAATCACTTGGCCATTAGTCGCCCTTGTCTTCCCACAAATCACATCCAGCAACGTTGTCTTACCAGCTCCATTCGGCCCAATCAAAAAACGAACCTCTTCATGAAACACATTTAAATTAACCCCCTTAAGGGCATAAAAACCATCAAAATCTACTTTAATATCACGACACGTAAGGACCGGCTTCATGTTGAACATCCTCCTTTTCTTTCTTCTTAATTCGGGACGTTATTTTTTCACCAACAGACTTCCCTAATCCAACAAGCCCATTAGGCATCACTAATACAACGAGGATAAATAGCCCACCTAAGAAGAACAACCAAAAATCAGGATAAGATTCGCTAAAGAAACTTTTCGCACTATTTGTCAAAATAGCTCCAATCACCGCCCCAAAAATAGAATATCGACCACCTACAGCAACCCAAAGCACCATTTCTATCGAAGGAATAATCCCCATCATTTCCGGAGAAATCATCCCTACTTGAAGAACAAATAACCCTCCTGCCACCCCCGCTAGAGCAGCCGAAACACAATAAACAAACACTTTAAAAGAGGTAGGATTGTATCCTAAAAACCTCACCCTATTCTCACCTTCACGGATAGCCATCAACAATTTCCCAGCCCTGCTTTTCGTTAACCACAACGCAAAGGCGACCGTTAATAAGAGAAATCCAACTGTAATAAAATATAAAACTTGCTGAACACCGCGATTAGTTAAAGAAATACCAAATGCCGTACTAAAATTCGTTAAGCCATTCGTTCCTCCTGTTATCTCTTGCTTCCCGATGAACAACGTAACAAAAACAACAACTAAAGCTTGAGAGATTAACGAAAAATAAACTCCTCGAATTCTATTTTTAAAGGTGAAATACCCGAGCACCAACGCTAAAAGCACCGGTACAATAACGGCTGCACTTATCGCAAAATAAGGATTCGCAAAAGGCTTCCACAATCCAGGTAATTCAACAATTCCACTCCATCCCATAAAATCTGGAATCCCCGTCGGAGAAGCCTCTAATTTTAAATACATCGCTACACAATAAGCTCCTAATCCAAAAAATACACCGTGCCCAAGACTTAGAATCCCTGTATACCCCCATATCAAACAAATCCCGACAGCGAGAATAGCAAAGCACAGAAACTTCGCAAGTAACGCTACCCGAAAATCATGCAAAAATAACGGGGCACAAAGAAGAAAAATAAACAATAAAGCATAACTGCTACGAGAAATATTTTTCACAACAGCCACCTCTCTTCCTCTTAATCTAACGCTCTCGATCTTGTAGAAATTAAACCGAATGGCTTCCATTGTAAAAAGAGAATAATAAGAGCAAATACAACCACTTTTGCAATGGTAGCGCTAGAACCAAATTCAACAAAAGTACTTATTAGCCCGATAACCACAGCACCGATCAACGTCCCTTTCAAATTCCCGATTCCACCTAGAATAACAATCATAAAAGCATCAATAATATAATTCGTTCCCACAGTCGGTCCAACCGGGCCAAGCAAGGTCAAAGCGCAGCCAGCCACACCACCTAATCCAGAACCAAGAGCAAACGCTCCCGCATCTACCTTTCGAGTGTTCACACCTAAGCAAGAAGCCATTTGCCTATTCAAAGTAACAGCTGTCATCCTGCGCCCCGCAGCTGTACGGTATAAATAAACATACAAACCAGTAAGGCACAAACCAACTAACACTAATATAAACAACCGTTTATAAGGAAGGGTTACAGCAGCTATTTGCAAGCCACCATCTAACCAAGAAGGTGTTTTAACCGCAACATTCGGCGCCCCAAAAATAGTACGTGCAATTTGCTGTAAAATTAAACTAACTCCCCAAGTAGCCAGCATACTATCTAGTGGTCTGTTATATAAAAACTGAATTAAACTCTTTTCTAAAATCCAACCAATACAAGCTGTTACAACAAAGGCAATAGGAATAGAAAATAAAAAATAGTAGTCAAACATATTTTGAGGCATAAATGAGGAAAAAATTAATTGAGTCGAATAAGTTACATAGGCACCTATCATAATCATGTCTCCATGCGCCATATTCATTACTTTCATTAACCCGAATGTAATCGCTAACCCAAGCGCAATGAGAAGTAAAAAAGAACTATAGCTTAAACCATTAAAAAGTTGAGAAGCCCATATTTCCATTGCCGCGCCTCCTTTCATCTAGCCCTCTTTGAACTCAAAGAAGGCTAGTAAAATACTTTATTCTCCGCTGCTTAATCCTTTTGCCCAATCATATCCTTCTAAATACGGATCAGGCTTCACCGCTTCACCCGAATTCCACAATTCCTTAATCAAGCCATCTTCTTGAATTTCTCCAATTCTAACCACTTTCCATGTATGTTGGTTAGAACCTTCTATTTTAACTTTCCCTCCTGGAGCTTGAACTTCAATGCCGTCAGAGGCCGCTCTTACTTTATCTACATCAAATGAACCAGCTTTCTCTACGGCAGCAGCCCATAAGTATACCGCAAAATAAGCCGCTTCAATCGGATCATCCGTTACTAACTCCTCACCATATTTCGCTTTATACTTTTCTACGAAATCCTTATTCTCAGGCGTATCTATCGTTTGATAATAATTCCAAGCCGTGTAATGCCCCGCTAATACATCGCCGCCAATCCCTCTAATCTCTTCTTCAGCAATACTAACCGAAAGAACAGGCATATCTTTAGGTCCAATACCAGCATCCTTTAATTGTTTAAAGAAAGCTACATTACTATCTCCATTTAATGTGTTAAAAATAACATCTGGTTTAGCCGCTTTAATTTTACTAATCAACGTACTATAATCTGTATGTCCTAAAGGAGTATACTCTTCACCAAGCAACTCTCCACCTTCAGCCTTCAACTGCGCTTTAATGATTTTATTCGCCGTACGCGGAAACACATAATCTGAACCAATCAGGAAAAATTTCTTCCCTTTATTTTCAAGCAACCAACTCACAGCAGGAACAATTTGTTGATTTGTTGTTGCACCCGTATAAAAAATATTAGGAGAAGACTCCATCCCTTCATATTGAACCGGGTACCACAGCAATCCATTATTTTGTTCAACTACTGGCAACATTGCCTTTCTACTAGCTGATGTCCATCCCCCAAAAATCGTTGCAACCTCATCACTTTGCAGCAACTTCTTTGCTTTCTCCGCAAATGTAGGCCAATCCGACGCACCATCTTCTATAACCGGCTCTATCTTCTTACCTAACACACCACCAGCTTCATTGATTTCTTCAATGGCCATTAATTCTGCATTCTTCAACGACACTTCACTAATCGCCATCGTTCCACTTAATGAATGCAACACCCCAACTTTAACCGTATCTCCTTTCTCACCTTTCTCATCAGAAGTATCACTTTCATTGTTTGTTGCATTACTACCTACACAACCAGCTAACATAAATGTGAGAATAACTAACATAAGAAACAAATTTTTGGTCATTTTCCCCATTCTTCCAACCCCTTTTCTTAATTTTAATTGCCAAAAAAACAAAATAATAACAAAAATTACATAATATGTAACTTTTTATTACAATTAATTATAAATAATATTCTGACAATTTCAAGTAAAATTTTGCTATTCATAATCTGAATATTTGCTTCCACAGGAAATTACTTGCTATAATTCCACTTATGTAATCGTTTAATTCAAATAATTATAACTAAGGGGATTTTTCACATGAACTATTTAAACAGCCAACTTCAATTAACACGTCAAAAAGTATTAAGCGAAATCGAAGGAATCAATCCGGAGCTGTTCGATATCCAGCCAAACGGATTCAATAACACCATTCATTGGCATATCGGTCATGTCTTAACTGTCGCTGAGCAATTTTTACTTGGCTACCCTCACACAAATCACCTGCCTGCTAATTATGGTGAATTATTTGGGTATGGATCAAAACCAGC
Organism: Peribacillus asahii; assembly: GCF_003570725.1. Classification (GTDB taxonomy): domain Bacteria; phylum Bacillota; class Bacilli; order Bacillales; family DSM-1321; genus Peribacillus; species Peribacillus asahii. The sequence continues at coordinate 112,476 of NZ_QWVS01000016.1, read as the reverse complement.
AGATTGGAAAGGTGAAGTGCCAAGCGTTGAAACATTAGTACAACAGCTGCAAGAACAAGTGAACCGAATTCTCGCCATTCCAGAAGAGCGCTACAACGAAAAACTGCCACAGCCTTTTTTAGGTCTTGAAACAGTAGGGGAAATATTTACGCTTGCTTTATTTCATGAGTCTAATCACCTTGGACAAATTCATGCCATGAAGCGCGTAATTGATGCAGCTAACTAAGATCAACTAAAAAGGTGTGTGTGACTACAATCACACACACCTGAACCAAAGAATCTTATACAGCGAGCGAAACCATAAAACAATAAGCCCTTCACTCATTAAGTGAAGGGCTTATTGTTATTTCAACATATTCATTTTTTGTAAAAATTCAATAGGCGGCTGTTTACGGAAAAACTCTTTCAACATGTATGCTACACCGTTCTCATCATTAGAACGGGTTACCCATTTAGCTACTCGCTTCACTTCTGGTGCAGCATTTCCCATTGCCACACCGAGACCGACTCCATTAATCATATCTATATCATCTAGACCATCACCAATGGCGACAATATCCTGCCTCTTGATTCCTAAATAGTCGGCTAAATATAGCAGCCCGCTCCATTTTGACACACCTTTCGGTACAAGTATCAGCCTTTGATCAGATTGATCAATCACTTCTACTTCCGGAAACAACTCTCCAATCAACCTCTTTATATCTCGTTGGTCCATTCCTTTTACAAATTGAATATCGATTTTTATTGGTTCACACGGCTTTTTTTGAAGCTCCTCACTAAGCACTTCCACATACTGCTGCGAAAACATACTCGGTTCATTTAGCGTCATTTTAGCTCGACTTACTAGTTTTTCCGGAAGATGAATTCTATTTCCTAACGATCCTTTTTCATGAATAAGCTGAATCTGACACGATGTCGTTTCTAGTAATCGGACGATTTCTAACGTAAGCTCCTCTGTCAACCTTTTTACAAATAAAGGCTTTTCAATCGTCTCTCCAACAAAAGCCCCTTGATGAGCGACCATCATCGGATTTATCTTGAGCGCCTTCGCTACTTTTTTAGCAGAGTAATAATTTCTATTCGTTACAAGTGCAATGCGTACACCTTTTTGGGATACATATTCAACGGCCTCTTTCGTAGCTTTATTTAAACGGCCATTTGACTGCAGTAACGTTCCGTCAATATTAACCGCTAATAGACGATACACCATGTTGATCTCTCCCATCTGTAATGTCTACCCTAATTTATGAACGAAGTACGCTAAGTAGAACAAAACAGAGACCGTAAAAAAACTCCCCACCATCCAAAGCAGGGAGTACAAACTTATGAGCCTTGGCCAGGAAGACCGTATAGTTCTTCAAGAGGCTTCATAATAATTTTATTTAAATCTGCAATTACTACACTCATTCTTTGTTCCGCTTCCATCAATTGAGCAATTGTTGGATGCTGTTGAACAAGTTGAACCGTTTTTTGCGCTTGCTCAATTTCTTCTTGCGTAATTTCTTGACCCATCATCTGCTTTTGCTGAAGCATCATTTGAATGTTACGAAAGTTATCAAACATCCCCTTTGAAGCTGGGTCAGCGTTCACAAGATCATATAATCGTTTTAACTCTACATATTCATTACTAGAACGAATTGCTCGCTCCATTGCATAAGCTGCATCATATGCGTTACTCATGTTTCGCCCTCCTTCTGTTCAGTATATTGTTACATCTTTCCCACTATAACATAATCATCCTAATAAAGCCGAACAAATCGTCGTCTCTATTTTTCTAGAAAGGAATAGTATTGAATCATATTAGTCTATAAAAGCGTAACGAATAACCCTTGAAACAATCCAATAATTCCGCCTAAAAGCGCTCCTAAATACGTAATCATTGATAATTCACGCTTCGCAATCGATACAACTACTTCTTCTAATTTTTGAACGGAAAAAGCTGCTACTTGTTCTTCAACGATTTCGTCTAAACGAAGCCTTTTAACTAACGCCGGCATATATTCACTTACACGGTCCACCAACTGATCCAGCATCGCCGGCACAGCTTTATCAACAATCGAATCAACAAACGGATCTGCTACATCTTTTACCTGCTTGTTCATAATAGCATCCACCGAAATCCATTCAGATGTTTTTTCGATAACTACTTGTTTTATCTCATGTGCACCAACTAGATTTTCAACTTTTTGAATTTCCCACTCACTAATCTGACTCCACTCTTTTTGCAACAATTCTTCTACAAAATTGGTTGTACGCCGTTGCTCTAAAAATTTTAGAATTTCCGGTTGTATTTTATCAATCAAAGCATCATTTCCAATAAACATTTGAATTAAATTAATTAGTTTTCCACGCTCTTTAAAAAAGTCATCCAACATCGCCTCTAAGCGAGCTTTCCCTTCCTTACTTCGGAAGTATTCTTTCCCCTTCGTAACAATGTAAGCAGAAAGCTCCGGGATTTGTTCCGTCACTTTTTCATGCAGCTCAGGTGAAATAAGTTGGCGAAGGTTTTTGCCGCGATTCGCCACCATCCACTCTTCATATTTATCAAGCACAAAAGCTTGTACACGCTGCTCTACTGTCTCCCCCACACTACTTAACCCATATTGTTCTAATAACTCCGCAATACTTTTTTCAGTCGTTAACACTTTCTTCACTTCTGCCCCAACAAACTCTTTCGTATTTTGTTTAGAGGTATCATTAACGATACGCTGTTGCAGACTCTCAGGAGTAATTAAATATTCCACTACGACCCTACCAAGCTGATGTGCCAATTCTCCTTGACGCTTCGGCATTAAACCAGGAGTAAACGGTAGTTGTTTCCCAAAAATATACACCGCTTTATACGGACGAAACAACATTTTAATGGCAATTAAATTCGTAATTCCTCCAATGATCGCACCGACCACAACCATGAATACAAGTTTCATCCATAAATCCATGATGATTTCTCCTTTTATTGCTAAATGTATTGATTTCTAGACACACTCTATTTCCACAAAACATAGAATACGTTATCCACATTTGCCCATTGTCTTATTATAAAGCATCCGAAACTAAGTGCAAACGGGGAATATACATGAACGGTCAATCTTCTAAACTATTGATATCTACTATTCAAGAAAAAAAAGCATTGATGTATATCGATGAAACCACCTTTACAAAATGGCAGCTTCAATACGGGGAAACTCTTTCGATCAAGGCTGGTCAACGTTCTATAGAAATAGCAGTGGAGTCCTTTTCTTCAACAAGCAGGGAATGCAAATTATCAAATTTCGCTTCACAATACTTAACTCTTCCACCATTCACTCACCCGATCTCCGTCACATTCTTACCATCCACTAAGACCATTATTATCGGCCCATTTCTTGCCCTATTAACAAATCAATCTCTTCTTACAGATGGAACATTCGGTGAGATGGACGTTTTTTTTCAAGAGATGCATACCTACTCTACTACTCTAGGCATCCCCTTTTATTTAACAACGTTACAGTCGCTTGAAAGTGAAGTCATTACAGGTTATTGGTTCCACGAAAACAGTTGGGAACCCTGTACGCTTCCATTTCCCAGTGTACTATACAATCGGATTCATTCACGCCGTTTAGAAAGGACCGATCGTTTTGAACAATTCACAGCCCATTTACAAGCAAAAAAAATCCCACTCTTTAACTCGTGCTTTCTTTCTAAATGGGCAGTCCATGAAATGCTCGTACAAGACGAAAACCTGCAGCCGCACTTACCAGATACCATTTCATTTGGAGTGCAAGAAGCCTTCTGTTCTTTTCTCCAACATCATGCTGTTATTTATGTAAAGCCGATTTTTGGAAGTCAAGGCAAACATATTGGCAAAGTGACCAAACTGGAGAAAGGCTGGTTATTTGAACATTCAGGCAACACTCAGGATACCCACTTTGTTCAATCGGAAGCGGAACTGTTCTTTTACCTAAAGAAATTTTGCAAGCAACGCTCCTTTATTATTCAAAAAGGGATTCCATTGCTTGAATGGGAACATAAGAAAGTCGATTTTCGTATACTCCTTCACCAAACGAAGGAAGACATTTGGAAGGTAACCTCTGCGGTTGCGCGAATCGGCGATACTGGACATATCGTCTCCAATATAGCACGTGGAGCAGAAATGAAGAATGGCATTCAGTTTTTAAAAGAGCGATTCGATCGCCAGCAGGCCATTCACCTTTATCACACTCTTACTCACCTTGCCAAAAAGACAGCTCACTCCCTAGATAAACAACATGAAGGATTACTAGGAGAGTTAGGAATTGATTTGGCACTTGATGAACAATTCCATCCATGGATTATTGAAGTAAACTCTAAACCTTCTAAACGATTTGATGGTACAAGGGATAAATTAAGACCATCGGTAAAAGCACTGATTGATTACATGAGTACGCTTCAGCATACTTTAAAAAATGAAGGATGATAGAAAGGAGTTTGTCTCTATATGCTATTCGGAATTATGACGACAAATTTCTCAAATGAACAGCATTATGTAACGGAATTAGCTAAAGCTGCCCAGCAGCATCAAGTAGAGGTTTGTCGTTTCTCACCTCTACAAATTGATATGAAAACAAAGGAGATCCAAGCAGAGATATGGGACTCCGAACAGGAAAGCTGGGTGAACAAAACGGTTCCTCTGCCCGATTTTGTTTATGATCGCAGCTTCTATGGTTTAACTCGTGAAACAACAGAAATTACGGAAAAAGTAAATTGGCTCAAAAAACAGAGCGTCTTTTTAGGGTACGGTCTTCCTAGTAAATGGGATGTCTATAAAGCGCTAAAAGACCATCCTCTCTTGCAAGCCTTTTTACCAAAAACCGTACAAATTGAAACAGCGGAAGATATGTGGACACAGCTAGAGGAGCACGAACGAATCGTGTTAAAACCCTCTTTCGGTGCACGCGGAACAGGCATTTACTTACTCGAGAGAACAGATGCCGGCATAAACGTCACAATGACAAAGAAAACAGAAACATACAAGCGCCTCTTCCAATCGAAATCACAATTAAATAAATGGGTCGATCGCTTACTACAACGCTACAGTTACCTTTGTCAGCCTTATTTAGAACTGGCCACTGCTCAAAATGAACCATTCGATTTCCGTATTCTGATGCAAAAAGACAAACGAAATCAATGGGTGGAAAAAGGACGCGGCATTCGACTCGGACAAAAAGATCATATTACCGCTAACATTGCTACAGGTGGACTCTTTCTTCCAATTACAGCCTTCTTACAGCAATATCGCGACGTCCTTCCACTAGCCGCCGAACAAACGATTCACCATATTTTGCGGACACTGCCTGAACAAGTAGAAGCAACCTTCCACCGATTATTCGAACTTGGCATTGATCTTGGAATCGACCGAAGCGGTCAGGTGTGGATTTTAGATATTAATTCAAAGCCAGGAAGAAAAATGATTGAACTACTCTATCCTGACCAATACGATCAGCTCTATCACTCCCCTATTTTATACAGTCAATATTTAGCTCATTCTCTCTTGAAGGCAGGTGAATAATTACTTTATGAAGAACGTGTATCCTGTTGAAATTGCAAAGCTTCAGAACGATATACTTTTCTATCCTTCAGAGCTAGAATTTGCTGCCATTGAGATCGTTTGTTTTGGGCAGCATTCCTGTCCCGCTGCTGTAAAACAAAATCCTGCTAATGCACAGAAGATTGTCCTATCAGAAAGCTTAGCAAACTCTTTACGATTTACCGAAACAAATACGCCGCTTCATCTATTTGCAGATAAAAATCGACTTCATATTGGACCGCTCGTCGGCATCTTTTCATCTGGATTTACTGGATTTCATAATAAACCGTTGGGCGAACGGTCTCATTTTTTCTCTCAATTACTTTCACTTAATACAGAAACAGGTTGTATTCCCTTTGTTTTCGGTGAGCAGCATATTAACTGGGATGATGAAACGATTCATGGCTTTATATACGAAGAGAATGAATGGAAAATGAATGATTTTCCACTTCCAAATGTCATATACGACCGGCTTCCGAATCGAAGAACAGAGAATCAAAGCGGTCCAAAAGAAGTAAAACGAAAATTCCAAAAACTATATAGGATTCCATGGTATAATCCAGGATTTTTTAATAAATGGGATGTCTATGAACGATTAAGTGATGATGAAAAAGCACTCCCTTACTTACCAGAAACATATCCTCTTTCTTCTTTTTCTACAATCGAGCACCTCCTTTCAAACTACCGGCAAGTGTTTATTAAACCCGTTCACGGAAGCCTTGGACTTGGTATTCATCAAATTTTATATGATAAGCATGAACATATGTATTATTGCCGCTATACAAACGAAAAAGAAGAAACTAAACTGCAACGTTTTTCATCTTTAGAAGCTCTAATGAATCATGTTTTTCGAAATCGCCCGTTAGAAAATCTAATTGTTCAACAAGGAATTCCCCTCATGCGTTCTGAAAAACGCCCTGTCGATTTTCGAGTTCATACGAATAAAAACAACCAAGACGAGTGGCAAGTCACCGCTATCGCAGCAAAAGTAGCGGGATCCGGCAGCATTACAACTCATGTAAAAAACGGCGGGGTCATTAAAACCATCCAAGAACTATTCGAAGATCACCAAACAATACTAGAGATAGAACAAAAGCTAACAAAAGCTGCGCTTACTTTAAGTGAAAGCATTGAAAATCACCTTGATGGAATTATTGCGGAAATTGGCTTTGACCTAGGGGTTGATAAACATGGTCGAGTATGGATGTTTGAAGCTAATTCCAAACCTGGCCGCTCTATCTTCTCCCATCCTGAACTTCAAGAGTTTGAACTTTTAACGAGGAAAATGAGCCTAGATTATGCTGTTTATCTCGCCGGACAATCGATTACGCACGCTATCGGTGGAATAAAATGAAAATCTTTTATAACTCATCGACTAAACAGTGGTGGCACGGGCAAAACGGATTAACCGTTACATTCGGGGCTGATCAAATAGAAATTCCTTACCAACATCCCTTATTTCTTCAAGATGTTCAAAGCTTTGATGTAAGGCCCTTTCATAGGAACGAAATATTAACAATTGGCATTTTAACAACAAACGGAAAAAATAAAATAGGATTGGGCGGGAACCTTCCCTTGTTCCAATCCTTGCATTCTTATTTATTACAGCACGGTATTTTATGTTATGTTTTCACAGCAAATGATGTCCTGCAGGAACAACCTCATGGATTCATATACTGTTTGGAGCTAAATACCTGGAAAAAAATTATCGTCCCCCTCCCTCATATTGTCTATAATCGAATTCCATCACGTCCCTTTGAAGCATCCGACTCCTTTCAACAACTAAAAACTCTATTCTCCAATAAGCACATTAAGATGTTCAACCCTTGTTTTATTGATAAATATGAGATGTATACAACCTTTCAACAACACGAAAGGCTCAAGCAGCTTCTACCGAAAACGATTGTTGTCGACAATATAAATCAACTAGCTTCTTTTCTTCGCACCTATTCAACCATTTATTTAAAACCTAGAGATGGAAATCGAGGCAAAGGGATTCATACCTTAACTTGTAAACGAGATAAATCCATCCAATTAGTAAGCCCAACAGAGGTAGAAACGTTCCCTACCCTTCAAGCCTATTGGAATGTTTATAAACAGCAGCTTCACTCGAAGAAATATTTAGCTCAACAAGCGATTGTTCCTAAGAAGAAAAATGGGCATCGCTATGATTACCGCCTGCTTGTTCATTACGAACAAGGCCGTTTCAAGCTAAGCGGGAAAGGTGTCAGAATGTCACAAACACAAGAAATCACCACTCATGTGCCAACGGGAGGGAAAATCATTCCTTATCATGAAGTGACAACACCAGCTTTAGATCAACAATTAACAGAAATTGCTCAAACTTGCGGCGACGTTCTATCTCATCAATTAGGTTTTATCGGTGAATTTTCAATTGATCTTGGCGAAAATGAAGCTGGGGACCTTTTTATTTATGAAGTGAATTCAAAACCGATGCAATTCGATGAAACGGATATTGAAACCACTCGACTGCATCAATTAAAAAATTTATTTATTGAATTAAAATACCCAAATGATGATAAAAAATAACCTCTTCTATTCTTTTTTCCAGTATAATGAAACAAATCGGAATAGCTATAGAGGAGGTTTTTTCATGATTACTCATTTTCAATGGAAACCGTTGTTCAAAGACAATACTTTACCTGGCTGGAAAATTTCTTTTTATGTAAATAAACAACATTATCAAGCCATTTACCATAAAGATGGACAAATTGAATGGAAGAATATACAGCCTTCGGATCATTTAGAAGCGGAGTTAAAACAAGCTATACATGAGCTTATGCTATTTCACGTATATGAGTGATGTAACTGATCCTCTGCGTTACAAATATACGCTGAATAAAAAAGTCCCTTCCCTGCTCAAACTATAATGACAACTTCCGTCAGCGCTTCGTCGTCTTGATGGCTAGTTGAATTAAAAATAGCACTGTATGTTACAAGATACAGAAGCAAAAGCTAAGGAGGGACTTTTTTGGACAAAGATAAATTTTTAAAAGATGCGGAATTTAACAAGCGAGACTCTGTTTTTTTAGATATTGACCGTATTATTGATGAGGGACTAGCTGGAGGAAACGTCTATACATCCGGTAATAACCAAAACATCGAAGAAGCTCATGAGTTCTATGATGAAACACCTCCAAACGTAAATCGTTTAGATTAATTAAATGTGAGCTGACCCTATAAGGTCAGCTCACATTTATTCACCTTATACTAACGGACTGCTCCTCTCTAAGAATGGACGTAATAATATGTTTCGAATCCCATTCATAGTCGGAGTACTCTATAATCGGATAATGCTTCGGTAAAACTTTTTGTTGAATCTCCTCAACAGTTAACCCTTGTTGATGCAGTCGAATAATTTCTCCCTGTAAATTTTCTAAATAGTCAAGCTTCACTTGAAATAATTCTCTGCCATTTGAAAGATAGCCTGCATGACAACAGAAAACCTCTTGAAAATCATATCGCAACACCTTCTTAATAGAATGTATAATTGTCGGAATAGACTCCTCCCGCAAAATCACTTTTGTTTTTGGCATAACAAATAAGTCACCTGAAAAAAGTACACCGTTGCTTTCATTTAAATAAGACATATGATCTCTCGCATGTCCCGGTGTAAAAATAGCCCTCCATATATGATGACGAGATTGTATCGTTTCTCCAATTGGGCGCGCTTGAAACCCCTCTCGCACTCCCCAAACCCGTTTACGATAATCCGGATATTCTCCCTGTTTGGAACAAACATCAAGCGACATCGAATGAATAAATAATGGTACTTGTTTATGTTTTTGAATCCAAGCACAACCACCTGTATGATCTTCATGATAATGCGTAAGCACTACTTGATCAAAATCGACCGACTGAAAAAAAGGAATCAATTCAGACAACATAGACTCTGATCCTGTATCAATCATTAAACCATCTGTTACAAAGACATTTACACCCAGCTTAGATTGTGCAAGTTCTACTTTCCCATGTACCCATTCTACATCTCCTACCCTCTTCCTTTCTATCATGCTTATCCCCCATTCGTTTTTATTACTGTCTATCAAATGAATCCCTATTACCATTAACTGTATATAAGACGCATAACACTTACAAGAAATATATGGAAAATACTAAAAATAGACAGGTACAATTCCATGAAGAATAATAAATTCATTAAAAACACAGATCTATTTCTTATCTAAAAATAATAAATACACCTAAGCTTCAACTAACAATTTTCAGCTAGAGAGAGTAAGTTGAATCCTGAAATGTAATAATATACAAATATTTTTTTCGTAATTATTACATCATTCCCCTAAAAATATATTGACTTTTCAAACTATAACAAATAATATTCTAATATAAATATTCGAAAATATTTCAAAATAACAAATACTTATCAAGAGTGACCGAGGGATCAGGCCCAATGACGTCCGGCAACCGCCTATTCGAGGCACGGTGCTACTTCCTGCAGAGATACAATTCTGGAAGATAAGTCGTGATATGGATTATGTCGCCTCTTTCACTCAGAAAGGGGCTTTTTAGGGAGGGAACGTCTATGATTGAAATTCGATCGTTACGAAAGGAATACATCACGAAGAAAAGTCGAGTTGTCGGCGTTGATGATGTATCCTTGACAATTCAAAAAGGAGAAATTTTTGGAATTGTTGGATATAGCGGTGCTGGTAAAAGCTCTTTAATTCGTTCGATTAATTTATTAGAGCGTCCAACAAAAGGCCAAGTAATTATTGATGGTGTTGATTTAACGAAATTATCGGGTAAAGCATTACGAAAACAACGACTGAAAATCGGAATGATTTTTCAACACTTTTCACTCATCAGTTCGAAAACAGTGTTTGATAACGTTGCTTTCGCCTTAAAAGCGGCACATCAATCACCTGAAGCCATTCGCAAACGTGTGCTTGAATTACTCGAAATGGTTGGTCTTAGTGATAAAAAAGATGTATATCCTGCTCAATTAAGCGGCGGACAAAAACAACGTGTTGGAATTGCCCGTGCATTAGCAAACAATCCTACCGTTCTTTTATGCGATGAGGCAACATCTGCACTTGACCCAACAACAACAAAAGCCATTTTACAATTACTGAAAAAGATTAATAAAGAGTTCGGAATTACAATCGTCTTAATTACCCATGAAATGGAGGTTGTAAAAGAACTGTGTCATCGGGTAGCCGTTATGCAAGATGGACGCATAATTGAAGAAGGCGACGTATACGGTGTGTTCGCTCAGCCTAAACAAGCATTAACGAAACAATTTATCGAAAGCGTCTTAGATTTTGAACTCCCTTCTCATTTAATTAGGGAAAGTAAAGGAAGCATTATCAAAATTCAATTTGAAGGTCAGCTCGCTAGTGAAGCCGTTCTTTCAGACTTATTACAAGAACATCCGGTAAAGGCCAACATTTTGCACGGGAAAATTGAATATATCCAAAACATTCCTTTAGGCATACTTATTGTTGAATTAACCGGGAACACCAATGACATTCAAGCGGCTTTAGACTATATCAACAAACGAACTAGCTATGTGGAGGTGATACATCATGCTTGAATCGATTACAGCTATACTTCCTGACCTTAATAAAGCGTTTCTGGAAACGGTCTATATGGTCGGTATCTCGCTTGCAATCGCCCTGATTCTCGGTTTACCGCTTGGAGTTTTACTCTTTATAACAGCGAAAAATTTATTTTTTGAAAATACATTTATCAATAGTCTGCTTGGATTCATTGTAAACCTTGTACGATCTATTCCATATATCATTCTATTAGTAGCATTGCTTCCTTTCACTAAATTAATAACAGGAACAACGATTGGACCAATTGCCGCATCTGTTTCATTATCCGTAGCAGCGATTCCGTTTTTTGCTCGAATTGTTGAAACCTCTTTACGTGAAATTGATAAAGGAATTATTGAGGCAGCGATTGCTGTTGGTGCTTCACCATGGATGATTATTAAAGATGTCCTGCTCGCTGAAGCAAAACCAGGCATTATTCAAGGTTTAACCTTAACAACCATTTCACTCATTGGATTCTCAGCTATGGCAGGGACGATTGGCGGCGGAGGAATTGGCGATTTAGCCATTCGCTTTGGCTACTACCGCTACGACAACACAGTTATGATTCTGACAATTATTGTTCTCATTTGCCTTGTGCAAATCATTCAAATTATCGGGGACAAGCTTTCTTATTTAGTTGATAAACGATAATTACGATTATTTCTTTCTTCATGGAAAGTTTTAATACATTATTTAATATTTAGGAGGAGTTATAAAATGAAAAAATGGGCGTCCTTATTATTCGTTCTTGTTCTTGCCCTTGCTTTAGCAGCTTGCGGCAATGAAAAAAGCGAAGACAAAGATACGGCTTCAAACACAAACGAAGAGAAAAAAGAACTGAAAATTGGTGCAACAAGCGGTCCTTTTGCTGATATGGTTAAAAAAGCGATTCAACCATCACTTGAAAAAGCCGGATATAAAGTAGAAGTCGTTGAATTTAGTGATTATGTTCAACCGAACCTTGCTCTAAGCAATGGATCCATTGATGCAAATCTATTCCAACACAAATACTACATGGAAACATTTGCAAAGGAAAATAACTTACAACTTTCTGAATTGATTGTTGTTCCAACAGCACCAATGGGCATTTATTCAAAGAAATATAAATCTTTAGATGAAATAAAAGACGGTACATCTATCGCCGTTCCAAATGATCCATCTAATATGGCTCGTGCGCTAAAAATTCTAGTAGAGGCTAAACTAATTGAAGTTGACCCAGCTGCTAATCAGTTAACCTTGTCAGAAAAAGATGTAACAAGTAACCCGAAAAACATTCAAATTAAACCATTAGAAGCAGCCCAATTACCGCGTGCTACAGATAGTGTTGACTTATCTGCTGTACCAGGAAACTTTGCTATTGCAGCAAAAATGAAAATCGAAGATGCAATTGCTGTTGAAAATATGCCAGATGAGTATCGTAATCGTGTCGTAGTGGATACGAAAAATGTAGACGCTCAATTTGCTAAAGATATTAAAGCAGCTGTTGAATCAGATGAGTTTGAAGAAGTTATCGACAAAGAGTTTAAAGGCTTCGGTAAACCGGAGTGGATGAAGAAATAATTAAACAAACGACAAAAGGACCTGCTCCGCTATCGGACAGGTCCTTTATCTTACTTTAAATAATGGATCCTTAAGTTGGTACTACCCCTTATAGTCATTGCATATAATGAAAATCATCGATGATAAGGCTTCTTCCTAAACTAAAATTTTTTATAGCACGAATAGATATTCCTCACATTATTCATACTAAAGATTGAAGCAAGATTCACGCTCGTTATGTCACAAGCGAAGTAAGAATAGTTGTCTTTTTAAGAAGCCGACACTTTTTACTACAATAATAAAAAAAAGGAGGTTTTTTTTATTTTCTTATTTATCCGAATAAAGAGATTTGTTTAAAATTTGGATTAAAACAGTATTTTTTTTGCATATTCAAGCATTTATTCACCTGATAAAAACAGCGTCTAATTGTGAATTTTCTGTAAATTTTTAACTTTTTAAGCATTTTTGTATTTTTTATTTTATCTATATATGTTATAATTGGAATAACATGGAAAGGGAGTGATAATATGCAGTTTGCTGATGTATATTTATTCGAAAAAAAGACGGATTCTAATCCAGTGGAGTGGAAACAAGTAGAGGTCCTTTTCGAGAGTAACGGTATTCAGAACACAGCTCCTAGTTTCGAAGTAGCAATAAACCTAGAAGAAGAATTAGAAAGACTTCGGCCATTTGAAGGCGAGCTTCTTCGTCTAAGAACAATTGAAGTAGATGATGATGAAATCCCAACTAGATACCTTTGCTATGATTTGGCGAATTGGAGCTTTTCTGGTAATCGTTTAATCGTCACAAATCCAATTGAAAATGTCCACCAATACACCCTCCCTTTTAATTAAAGCCATCATTTAGAAAGGCATCCCTTCATTGGATGTCCTTTCAATAAGCATTACCACCTGTTTGTCTTAAGCTTAGATTATCCCATGAATTATGAAGTATGGAACTCGCCCATTCAGTATTGAATGGGGAAATCCATCACTTTTCTTCAAAAATAGATTGATTCCTCATAGATGTTATCTCCACTACAATCATTCATTAATTTCTATATTTATTTTCCTCACATGTTACGTGTACATATGTATCTTTCTGAAATCATGACAAATGTACCCTTTCACAATCATGCGAAAGGGTACATTAAACTTTCTTATTTATTCACCATATTAGCTGGGACGACCCATTTATCGAATTCTTCTTCTGTTAAATAACCAAGTTGAAGGGCTGCTTCTTTCAAAGTAGAATTCTCCTTAAATGCATGTTTCGCAATTTTCGCTGCTCTTTCATAACCAATGTATGGATTAAGCGCCGTAACAAGCATAAGAGATCGTTCTACATTTTGTTTAATAGCTTCTTCATTCGCTGTAATTCCAACCGCACAGTTGTTATTGAAGGAAAGAATTCCTTCTGTTAATAATTTAACTGATTGTAAGAAATTATAAATAATAACCGGTTTAAAGACATTTAGCTCGAAATTACCTTGGCTGGCTGCAAATCCAATGGTTGCATCATTTCCAACGATTTGAGTCGCAATCATCGTTAAGGCTTCACTTTGAGTCGGATTTACCTTACCTGGCATAATAGAACTTCCTGGTTCATTTTCTGGAATCGCAATTTCGCCAATACCGCTTCTTGGACCACTTGCTAACCACCTAATATCATTAGCAATTTTCATTAAGTCAGCAGCTAGTGCTTTTAACGCACCGTGGACATAGACCATTTCATCATGACTTGTCAGCGCATGAAATTTATTATCAGATGTTTGGAACGGATGTCCTGTATCCTCAGCAATTTGTTTCGCTGCTTCCTCTGGAAATTCAGGGTCTGTATTAATCCCTGTTCCTACCGCTGTCCCACCAAGAGCTAAGTTCAATAATTTTTGACTGCTCTCTTCTACCATAGCTAAACTCTTATCTAACATCGCTCTCCATCCGGATATTTCTTGACCTAATGTAAGAGGCGTTGCATCTTGAAGATGTGTTCGACCAATCTTTACTACATCCCAAAATTCTTTTTCCTTTTCTTTAAACGTATCACGCAGTACTTTAATAGCTGGAATTAGTTGATTGACTACCTCCATATAGGCAGCAATATGCATCGCCGTTGGAAATGTATCGTTCGAACTTTGCGCCTTATTTACATCATCATTTGGATGAAGTCTTTCCGATTCTCCAATCTCCTCTAACCACTTATTACCTTTATTAGCAATAACCTCATTGACATTCATATTACTTTGCGTTCCACTACCCGTTTGCCAAACAACAAGCGGAAAGTGCTCATCAAGCGTCCCATCCAAAATTTCTCCACAAATCGTTACAATAGCATTTTTCTTCGCTTCCGATAAATCTCCAAGCTTATGATTTACTTTAGCTGCTGCTTGTTTTACATAAGCAAATGCTCGAATTAATTCGATTGGCATCTTTTCGTTACCAATTTTAAAATTATTGCGACTTCTTTCTGTTTGAGCTCCCCAATATTTATCCGCAGGAACCTTTACCTCACCCATCGTGTCACTTTCAATTCTAAATTCCATTATTCCTTGCCTCCCATTTACATATAAAATCATATAGTCCGTTAATTAGTTTCTCTCAATAGACCATATGTCATTCATTGAGATTGATTCTCATTCACATTGTACAATGTTTTCCATGTATATAGCAAAAAAATAGCTTATTTTCGTACGTTATACGATAAAGTTCATTAGTTTACGTATGACTGTTAAAAAAATAGACAGTATAAAGATTGATGATATCATCGAACAAATCTTCTATTGGTATTGACATTAAGAAAAATGTATAGTAAATTCAAAAAAAACGAATTATTTGAACTCTTATCCAGAGAGGTCGAGGGAATGGCCCGTTGACACCTCAGCAACCTTCATTGACCTGTTATCAATGAAAAGGTGCTAATTCCTCAAGTTCCTGTAACTTGGCAGATAAGAAGAATGACTCAACTTACTTCAATTAAAGTCTTCTTCTTAAAGAAGACTTTTTTTATTTCGTATCTTTAAAGGAGCCGTGATGGTGATGTATAAAAAGGAAACATATCTTGCTCAAATTGGAAATAGAAGCGAAACAGCTACAGGAACAGTAAATCCTCCTGTCTATTTCTCAACTGCTTATCGACATGAAGGAATCGGACAATCTACTGGATTCGACTATACTCGTACTGGAAATCCCACTCGTCAAATTCTTGAACAAGCAATCGCTGATCTTGAAGGTGGCGATCGAGGCTTTGCTTGCAGTTCGGGTATGGCAGCTATTGCAACAATCTTAGCTTTATTTGAATCAGGCGATGAATGGATTGTTAGCGGCGATTTATACGGTGGAACATACCGTCTTTTAGAACAAGGGTTTAAAAAATGGGGTTTAAACTGTAAATATGTAGATACTTGTTGTTTGAGTGAAATTGAAAATGCAATTACTCCGCAAACAAAAGCCATCTTTCTAGAAACCCCAACAAATCCCCTTATGCAGGAAACAGATATTCGAGCTGTTGCCGACATTGCTAAGAAATATAACTTAATATTAATTGTGGACAACACATTCTATACCCCACTCCTTCAACAGCCAATTTTAGAAGGTGCTGATATTGTCATTCACAGTGCAACGAAATATTTGGGCGGGCATAATGATGTACTAGCTGGATTGATTGTCGCAAAAGGAACAGAATTATGTGACACGTTAGCGTTCCACCATAATGGATACGGAGCTGTATTGAGTCCATTCGATTCTTGGCTTCTTATGCGCGGAATGAAGACTTTAGCTCTACGCATGAAACAACATGAACAAAATGCTAAAGCACTTGCTGAATACTTAACAAATCATGAATGCGTTACAGATGTACTTTATCCAGGAAAAGGCGGCATGCTTTCCTTCCGCATTATCGATGAAAAAGCCGTTAATCCATTCTTACAATCTTTACAATTAATTTGCTTCGCTGAAAGCCTTGGCGGAGTCGAAAGTTTTATTACGTACCCTGCAACGCAAACGCATGCTGATATTCCGTTAGAAACGCGACTGGCAACCGGCGTATGTAATCGACTGCTGCGCTTCTCTGTCGGCATTGAAGATTATAACGATTTAACTCAAGACCTAGAACAAGCTTTTGCTCGTGTAAAACAGGAGGTATTATAATGAAAAACGGGGAACAATTTAGCTTTGAAACACGCTTGCTTCATAATGAACATAAAGTAGATCCTTCAACTGGTGCCGTTAGTGTTCCAATTCAACATGCATCTACGTTCCATCAATTTGACGTTGATCAATTTGGTAAATACGATTACAGCCGCAGTCTAAATCCGACTCGTGAAGCATTAGAAACGATTATTGCTGAACTAGAAGATGGAACACATGGGTTTGCTTTCGCATCAGGAATGGCAGCCATCTCAACAGCCTTCCTATTATTATCGGCAGGTGACCATATCGTCGTTACAGAAGATGTATACGGCGGAACATTCCGAATGGTCACAACGGTGTTAAACCGCTTTAACATTGACCATACATTTGTCGACATGACAGATTTTGAAAGCGTGAAAGCAGCGGTTCGACCAAATACGAAAGCTATTTATATGGAAACACCATCAAACCCAACTCTTAAAGTAACCGATATTAAACAAATTTGTGATTTCGCTAAAGAAATTGGAGCCTTAACGTATGTAGACAATACATTCTTAACTCCTGCTTTACAAAAACCACTTCAACTAGGTGCCGACATTGTACTGCATAGTGCAACGAAGTTCTTATCTGGACATAGCGATGTTGTAGCAGGACTTGCAGTTGTGAAAGATCCCGAGCTAGCAGCTAGACTTGGCACACTCCAAAATGCATTCGGAGCAGTACTTGGCGTACAAGATGCTTGGCTAGTAATGCGAGGGTTAAAAACATTATCTGTACGAATGGAGCATTCTCAAAAAGGAGCTCAAAAAATAGCGGAATATTTAAATCAGCATCCACTTGTTAAGAGCGTCTATTACCCAGGATTAGCTGATCATCCGCAATATGACATTCAACATAATCAAGCAAGTGGAGCCGGCGCGGTTCTTTCATTTGAACTAGAAAGTGAAGAAGCACTCCGAACATTTGTCGATCACGTACAATTACCTGTTTTTGCCGTGAGCTTAGGGGCTGTTGAAACGATTCTATCTTATCCTGTAAAAATGTCTCATGCAGCTATGCCTGCTGATGAACGTGAAAAACGCGGCATTACTAATAGCTTACTTCGAGTTTCCGTTGGATTAGAAAATGCTAATGATTTAATTCAAGACTTTGAACAAGCGCTGCAAAAGATCCAAGCAAGCCACACGATAACTGCACAATAGCTGATAATCGCTAGGATAATTCATATATCCTAGCGATTATTTGTTACTGAAGCGAAAACAGTTCTTATGACTCAATTTACTTTATACCCCCTACTTAGTATATAGATCAATACAAATTCCTTACTTTTTAATAGTTTTATATACCCATTTATTACATCGATTCATTTTTAAAAAGAGACTTAAGCACACTCAAACTTTTTCTCTTCTAAACTGAATTGTTGTAAAGTTCCTGTAATTTTTGCAAAACCATAGAAATAAAAGTGAATTTTCTATATCATGGAACTAACGATATTTGTAAGGAATGATGAATATTGAATAAAGGGAAAAAGAAAAAGAAAAAAAGGAGAACCGTCTCTCTTCGTTTGAATTTTCTATTTTTTATCGTTTTTTTATTATTTTCTGGTTTAATCATCAAGCTTGGAGTCGTACAAATTGTATACGGTGATGAATATTTACGCGAAGTCAAACGAACGGAAAATGATACTATTAGCACACCGGTTCCCCGTGGCAAAATGTATGATCGATACTTCAATCCAATTGTGGATAATAAGCCGCTTAAAGCGATTACTTATACGAAGTATCCAAATACTAAATCAAATGAAATGCTTAAAGCAGCAGAAAAGCTTGCTAAATTAATTGAGCAAGATACGAAAAAAATTACGGAACGGGATAAGAAAGATTTTTGGCTTTTAACACATCCGAAAGAAGCAGAAGCTCTCATTACTGATAAGGATTTAGAACTCGTTAAAAACCATAAATTAGAAGAAAAAGATTTATATAAACTTCAGTTAGAGAGAATTAAAGAAACAGAGTTGGATAAATTCACAGATGACGAGCTGGAAGTATTAGCTATTTTCCGTGAATTCAACAGCGGCTACGCTCTCACCCCTTCTATTGTGAAAAATAAAGACGTAACAGAGCAAGAATTCGCAAGAGTAAGTGAACGACTGGACTCCCTGCCTGGCGTAGGTGTTACAACAGATTGGGAACGAGACTATCCTTATGACGAAACATTGCGTTCTGTTATCGGAAAAGTATCTTCTTCTGACGAAGGTCTTCCACGCGACAATATCGACTACTACTTAGCACGAGGATACAGTCGTAACGATCGTGTCGGGCTTAGTTACATAGAGAAGCAATATGAAGATATTCTTCATGGGAAAAAAGCGAAAATGGAAGCGGTGTTACGACAAGGAGAGGTCGTCGATACAAAACCACTTTCCGAAGGAGAACGAGGCAAAGACTTAGTTTTAACAATCGATATGGATTTACAATTAGCTGTTGAAGAAATTATTGAAAAAGAATTACGAATAACAAAAGCAAAAGGAAGCACATACTTACTAGATCGAGCATTCGTTGTGTTGATGGACCCGAATACAGGGGAAGTATTAACGATGGCAGGAAAGCAATATGTACGAAACAGCGAAACTGGAGCTATGGAAATTAAAGACTTTGCCCTAGGAAATATTACAACGTCTTATACAATGGGGTCAGCTGTCAAAGGAGCAACCGTCTACACGGGCTTTCAACTAGGAGCCATTTCTCCAGGAACGACATTCTATGATACAAAGATGCGTATTGGTGGAACACAAAAAGGTTCCTATGCGAATTTAGGCCCTGTTAGTGATGTTACAGCTTTAAAGAAATCATCCAACGTATACATGTTCCAAACAGCGATTAAAATTGGCGGCGGACACTACGTTCCAGGTCAAGCCTTGCGAATAAATCCAAACGCCTTTTCCGTTATGCGCAATCATTACGCTCAATTCGGCCTTGGCGTACGGACAGGAATCGATCTTCCAAACGAAACACCTGGAGCAAGAGGACCAGATACCCTTCCTGGTTTATTACTAGACTTATCGATTGGACAATACGATACGTATACTCCAATGCAGCTAGCTCAATATGTTTCCACGATTGCAAACGGCGGGAAGCGTCTGCAGCCAAGAATTGTAAAAGAAATTCATGAGCCTAGTAATGAAGAAACAATCGGCCCAGTCTTTCAACAAATCCAGCCGAAAGTATTAAACACGTTGAACGGGCAGGAAGTATGGATGGACCGCGTACAAGAAGGCTTCCGCCAAGTTGCTCAAGAAGCGGGCGGAACAGCTGCTAAGTATTTCATGGGGAAATCATATCGACCAGCTGCTAAGACAGGAACAGCAGAAGCTTTCTATGACGGACCGCGTAAAAACGAGTTCAGCGGGCTAGTACCGACTACTAATTTAACACTCGTCAGTTACGCTCCTTACAATAATCCAGAAATCGCTATGGCTGTTGTTGTACCTTGGGCCTATCAACCAGGCGGCTCTGATGATATTAATAAGCGAATCGGCAAACAAACTTTAGATACGTATTTTAAATTAAAAGAAGAACGCGCTTCTGGTAAAAAAAGCGAATAAAAAGGGCTGTCCTCAAAAGTCATAAAATGGCTTTCGGGACAGCCTCTTCGTTTAAATGGACAATTATCCTATGTATTTTTATCTGGATATATCTATCTTAAATCAATAAATATTTTGTTAAAACCCACAAATTTTATGAACCTATGCATCTCTAATAATGAAAAAGGGACTTGCCGCAGCAAGTCCCTTTTTCATCCCTTGATATATGTAACAGTGTCACGTTAATAGCTTTAGTTGTTCTATTTTCAGGTAGTTTAATTAATGAATATCCTGCTTTTTGAAGTTGCCTCCCTTAACTTCTGCTACGTCATATACCGTAACAAAGGCAGTTGGGTCAATTTCACGAATGATTTCTTTCATTTTGCTGTCTTCTAAACGGTTAATCACACAAGTGATTTCTTTAAATTGTTCGTTTGAATAGCCGCCCTCAGCTAGTTTATACGTTGCTCCACGACCTAAACGATTACGAATTGTCTCTACCATTAATTCGGGTTCATTTGTAATAATGTTAAAGGTTTTAGAACCGCTCAACCCTTCTTCAACGATGTGAATAACTTTAGAGGCAATAAAGTAAGCAATTGCCGATAAGATAGCCCCTTGAAGACCGAATATCGTTGAAACAACAATAAAGACAAATATGTTTAAGAATAAGATAAGATCACTTGTTCCAAAAGGTAATTTTCGAGAAAGTAATACGGCTAACATGTCAATTCCATCTAATGCACCGCCGTTTCGTAATGCTAGCCCCATTCCAAAACCGATGATAATACCACCCACAACGGTTACTAACAATGTATCACCTTGAATAATGGTTGGGACCTGATGCATAAGAATAGTGCCGACTGCTAGTGAAGCAATACCGATAACCGAATAAATAGCAAAGCTTTTCCCAATTTGTTTATATCCCAAAAATACGAATGGGATATTCAGTACTGCAATTAGAGATCCGAGAGGTATTCCAATTAATTCTGAACCAACGATACTTAAACCTGTTACACCACCATCTGATACATTGTTTGGGATTAATACCGCTTCTAGTCCATATGCTGTGGTAAAAGCCCCAACAATAATCAATAATACGCGTAAAACTGCTTGAAGTTTACGGGATTTTTGCTTTGTAATTGTACTCATTTTAATGTCCTCGTTTCAAATTTTTTTCATTTTCACACTTCTTTCAAGCATTTATGTAATCACACTTTAACCGTTTAGCCCCTTCCCACACTTAATTATATTAGTATCTCATTTTTTTGGCAAAGCACTTTTGAAAGCTTAAAGAACAATGTAGTTTATGTTTATCTTCTTGAACGTCGTTGACTTTGCTTACTCTCCTACTCTTTCTTCCCCCATACAACAAGAATGAGACTGTCCCAAAAATCATGAAGGACTTTTTCACACAACCCAACCAGGCAAACGGCCCTCATCACATCCATGAAGGACTTTTTCATGCAACCCGACCAAGCAAACGGCCCTCATCACAGCTATGAAGGACTTTTTCACGCAACCCAACCAAGCAAACGGCCTTCATCACAGCCATGAAGGACATTATCTAGAAATCTAACAAAGGAATAGGACTATTATCCATAAAATTTTCATTAATACCTTATACTTTACGGACTTTTTAGACAGACTCTTACATGATACTGCTATTTAGATTCCCCTTATCAAAGTAAAACCTCTATCGATAGATCCACCACTAAAAAAAGAAATTTTTGTAAAAAATATTCGCACATTTATTCAACCTCTTTTACAATAAATAAAAGAAGACGTATAAAAATGGAGGTAAGTTGATGAATAACCATGAAATTGATTACAAAATTTTTGGCGATGATATGCAATTTGTTGAAGTAGAATTAGATCCGAAAGAAACGGTCGTTGCCGAAGCAGGAAGCTTTATGATGATGGATGGTAACATTAAAATGGAAACCGTATTTGGTGATGGATCGGCTGGAAATAGTGGAATTATGGGAAAACTGTTTGGTGCAGGTAAACGTCTTCTAACAGGGGAAAGTTTGTTTATGACGACTTTTACAAACGAAGGAGCGAGTAAAAGTCATGTATCGTTTGCTTCTCCTTATCCAGGAAAAATCATTCCAATGGATTTAAGTGAACTAGGCGGCAAAATTATTTGTCAAAAGGACTCCTTCCTCGCTGCGGCCAAAGGAGTTTCAATCGGTATTGAATTTCAACGTAAGCTTGGGGCAGGATTCTTCGGTGGTGAAGGATTTATTATGCAAAAGCTTGAAGGCGATGGCATGGCCTTCGTTCATGCAGGGGGCACTATTCACGAAAAACAACTGGCTCCAGGCGAAGTTCTGCGCGTTGATACAGGCTGCTTAGTCGCTATGACAAGCAGTGTGGATTATGATATTGAATTTGTTAAAGGAGTGAAAACAGCCTTATTCGGCGGTGAAGGCTTGTTCTTCGCCACATTGCGCGGTCCTGGTAAAGTGTGGATTCAATCCCTTCCATTCAGCCGTCTATCAAGCCGTGTTTTTGCTGCAATGCCGCATAATGGCGGTTCTTCTGACGAAGGAAGTGTTGTAAAAGGAATCTTTAATTTATTTGAAAAATAAACAAAAGACTGTCGAGCTTTCGACAGTCTTTGTTCTTTCCGTTTATAATAACTTTTCGATATCCTCTTCCATATCAAGGGGGCTATCCGTTGATTCAAATCGCTTTACCACATTTCCGTCGCGGTCGATTAAAAACTTGGTAAAATTCCATTTAATAGAATCTCCAGGCAATAACTCAGGATATTCCTGCTCTAATCTTGCTTTCAACAGTTTCGCATTGAAACTGTTTGTTAAGCCTTGAAATGGCGCTACTGAAGTTAAATATTTAAACAAAGGATGAGCACCTTCTCCTCTTACTTCCACTTTACTGAATAACGGAAAAGAAACACCATAGTTCAACTGACAAAAAGCTTCTACTTCTTCATTTTCCCCTGGTTCCTGTTCTCCAAATTGATTGCAAGGGAATCCAAGAATCGTCAATCCTTTATTCTCATATCGTTTATACAGCTTCTGTAAATCCTCATATTGCGGAGTAAATCCGCATTTACTAGCAGTATTTACAATAACGAGTACCTCTCCCTTATATTTCTCTAAAGATACTTCCTGTCCATTCATTCTTCTAGCTGAAAAATTGTAAATACTCATGTCATTCCCCCTAGTTCTATATGACATTATTATATAAAACTCATAAATAAACAAAAAGTAATATGCCTAAATAACTATGGAGGAACGCTAACGAACCTAAACCCTATTCCACATAAACAGCCGTGCCATATGCAATAATTTCACACGCATTTTGCATAATAGCCGACGTTTCTAAACGGACCGCAATAATCGCATTAGCTCCTTTCTGTTTCGCATCCTCTACCATTCTGCCAATGGCCTTTTGTCTTGCTTCCGTCATCATTTCTGTATATTCGTCGATTTCACCACCGACAATCGTTCTAAGCCCTGCCAGAATATCCTTTCCAATATGTTTGGACTGTACGCTGTTTCCTCGTACAAATCCCTTTAATTCTGTAATTTCTTTTCCCGGTACAAAATCAGTAGTCACGATAATCATTTAATTCATCCTCCTCTTTTTTTCGAGAACGTTTAACTAATAAATAGAAGATAAGCGGCATAGGTGTTTGAATTAACCCAATAATGCCCCAAAACCAATAGTTCATTCCATTTTTTCTAGCGTCCGTAAACAAATAAATACTTTGAATGAGCAGCAGCACGGCAACGATAGGCAGTATATATAAATCGACTTTACTCATGACGTACCCGCCCCTTTCCCTTCTTAAATTCATACCCTGTATAGCCAACTAAAGAAATAACAGTCATAACTTGTAAAAGAACAAATACATAGGGCTGTTGAAAAAACGCTGTAAACATAAGACTAAGGATAATGATTGCTATCGTACTAAACAGGAGAAGATCCTGGCGCCATTTTTTACGTATTTGTTTTTTTTGTTCTGCAATTTTTTGCTCAAAAAAACTGACATCTGGAGTTGTAAATGAAAAGGATTGCTCTAATTGTTCAAAACTATGGTTCATAGATTGTACAAACTCTGCTTCAGTTTTGCTCGACTGTTTTTCCGACGGGATATTGTCCTTTGTCATCTTCATTTAACTCCTTTCTCACCATTTGAATTCCTTTATGAACACGGGACTTTACCGTTCCTTCTGCTATTTGCAGCATAGCGGCAATTTCATCGTACGAATATCCATAATAATGTTTTAACAAAATGGGGATTCGAAAATCATCCTTTAACTTTCCTAATGACTCTAACATCATGTGCCAGTCTTCATTAGCGGATTGTGCCTGCCATTTGATCATCCTTAACGCTTGCTCCTGCTTTTGCCACGATTGTTCTCGTTTTTGCTTTCGTTTTTGATCGATATATAAACGTGTGGCAATAGAAATCAGCCATGTTGAAAACTTCGATTTCCCATTAAACTTCACTATATGTTCAATTGCTTTTGTCATAGTCTCTTGTGCTAAATCTTCTGCTTGCTCAAGGCTATATGTTAACTTAATTAAATAATGAACAAGAAACGAATAATTTTGTTGAAACAACTGAGCTAACGCGTATTCATCTCCCTTTTTCGCAGCATTAACCCACTCTCTTTCTTCCATGCTCTCCCCCCTCCGCCGCTTTGATTTATTATTATGACGTGTTGCTTCCAGAATTCGTTCACTCGATTTTAAAAAAATTTTCAAATCCCAAAAACACTAAGCAAAGTCTTATAGTATAAAAAGCTTTGACAAACTGATAATAATGATGTAAATTACCATTTGGGCGAACGTTTTTATTTAAAAATAATTAAATATTCGTATTTAGAGGTGTAAAACATGGAAAATGTGTTTGATTACGAAGATATTCAATTAATTCCGGCAAAATGTATAGTAAAAAGCCGATCTGAGTGTGATACAACGGTAACTTTAGGTAAGCATACATTCAAGCTGCCTGTAGTACCTGCCAATATGCAAACTATTATAGATGAAAAGATTGCTATTTACTTAGCAGAAAATGGTTACTTTTATGTGATGCATCGTTTCGAACCAGAGAAGCGAGTATCTTTTATTAAAGATATGCAATCACGTGGATTAATCGCATCGATTAGCGTTGGAGTTAAAGATGAAGAGTATGAGTTTATCCAACAATTAGCAGATGAACAACTTGTACCTGAATACATTACAATTGATATTGCACATGGTCATTCAAATGCAGTAATAGAGATGATTCAACATATTAAACAGTACTTACCTGATAGTTTTGTGATTGCTGGAAATGTGGGAACTCCAGAAGCAGTAAGAGAATTAGAACATGCTGGTGCGGATGCAACAAAAGTAGGCATCGGTCCTGGAAAGGTATGTATTACAAAAATTAAAACTGGATTTGGAACAGGCGGCTGGCAATTAGCTGCACTGCGTTGGTGCGCAAAGGCAGCAAGCAAGCCGATTATTGCTGACGGAGGAATTCGCACACATGGCGATATCGCTAAATCAATTAGATTTGGTGCAACTATGGTCATGATTGGTTCATTATTTGCTGGACATGAAGAATCACCAGGAGAAACATTTGAAAAAGATGGAAAGCTCTATAAAGAATACTTTGGTTCCGCTTCAGAGTTCCAAAAAGGCGAAAAGAAAAACGTAGAAGGCAAGAAGATGTTCGTCGAGCACAAAGGTACTTTGCAAGATACATTAACAGAAATGGAGCAAGATCTTCAATCCTCTATCTCTTATGCAGGTGGAAATAAGTTAGAAGCAATCCGTAATGTAGATTACGTTATCGTTAAGAACTCTATCTTTAACGGTGATAAAGTATATTAAAAGCTTCTAAGCACCCTGGATAGTCAACCATATCGATATGATTTTTTCATACCAAGCTGAGCGAGAGACTTTTGTACTTGCTCAGCTTTTTTCATGGATTCATTCGCAGCTCATTTAAGCCGCAAATCAAATGGAACAACCGTATTCAGTAACACTTAAAAATGAAACGATAGAAAAAGCCGGACCTATAACAGATCCGACTGAACATTTAATACGCTTTTCTCATTAATACATTTCTTGCCGTTGAATAAAGCATCGCCACGATAATAGCAGATAGTACAAAGCATCCTAGCATATACGTACCATTATAAACGAGCGAGTAAAGCGCAACTGGTTGGCCTGGCGGCGCATACTCTCCATAAAGAATAATACCGGAAGCAAAATGACATAAAAATCGTAAAAAACTTCCTAACAGCACTCCGCTCACAATGTAAAAGTTAGCTTTCGAATGGTTCCCTTCCCTTAAGCTCACATTTATCTTATTCACATATACACCAGCGAACCCTACGACTCCAAAAGCTAAGAAATAATCTATAATCCATGAAGCAAAATGATACGGAATGGCTCCCGTTATAATTTGCAAGCCTCCTAATAAAACTCCGGTAAGGACTCCGCCTTTAATTCCCCAACGAAAGGCCATTAGAAAAACAGGAACCATCGCAAGGGAAATGGAACCTCCTTGAGGCCAAAACCTTCCCATAATCGCACCTGATACAAAATCAAGCAGCAACGCCAAAGCAGCAAAAATCGCTACTTCCACTAAAAATAATGTTTTATTATTCATTATACTTCCTCCTTCTCCTATTTAGAGAAGCGTGATGAGCTGCCCGTATTGCTTTTTTCCAAATAAAAAAAGCAATACTAGGGCGGTAATGGATGGCCCGTACTGCTTTATATCCAAAACCACATCCCTACGCTAGCATTAACTAACAGGTTCATAGGGTCAGAACTCATTCGCTCACTCTCAGCCTCTTCGGCTCCCCTTGTGGACGTATTTAATTTTTATCCTAGGTTAGAATATACTACTAGTTTATTCATAAAACAAGTACTAATCTTTTCTTTTTTCCTAATTAAGGATGTAATTTTAGCTGTGACCAACTTATTTTTAGCCCATCAATACAAATGCAAAGATACAATTTAGATGGATAAGGGAGACATTGTTTCTATAGACCCACTACGGTTTCATTTGATATCGTTAATACGCAAGTTTGCAATGGGGGTACAATCATGGATACAGATCAAAATTCTATTTCAGCTGAAAGAGGAGCTTATATTAGTATCATCGCTTACATATTTTTAGCATCCCTAAAACTAACGGTGGGCTATTTGGGTCACTCCAAAGGCTTATGGGCTGATGGATTAAATAATGCGACCGATATTGTCGCTTCGGTTGCCGTATTAATCGGATTAAAAATTTCAAAAATCCCACCAGATAAAAACCATGCATATGGCCATTTGCGTGCAGAAACAATCGCTTCTTTAATCGCTGCTTTTATCATGATTACAGTCGGTATTGATGTCATTACCGGTGCTATCGAAGACTTTTTTGCAGAAGATACGCAATCACCAAGCACATTGACAGCGATTACAGCATTATTCTCCGCAGCGTTTATGTACGGTATTTATCGTTATAATGTAGCGCTTAGTCGAAAAATAAATAGTGCTTCCATTTATGCGGTTGCACAAGATAATCGATCGGATGCACTTGTTAGTGTAGGTGCTTTAGTTGGAATTTTAGGAACTTATATCGGTATCGCATGGCTCGATGGAGTTGCCGCTATCGTTGTCGGAATTATTATTTGTAAAACAGCTGTCGAGATTTTCCTAGACGCTTCCCACTCCTTAACAGATGGCTTTGATGAAGAGCTATTACAAGAAATTGGCTTAACCATTTCAGAAACAGAAGGCGTTAAGGAAATGAGCGAAATTAAAGCTCGCATGCATGGAAATGAAATTCTTGTTGAAGCAACTATTCATGTAAACCCGCTTTTAACAGTTATCGAAAGCCATGAAATCACGGTCAAAGTCGAACAAAACTTACTATCAGAACATAATGTTAAATATGCAATCATTCATATAGAACCTTATATCGCTTCACAACAGTAACCAACAGCTATTTTGTTGGTTACTTTTTTATTGACTTTATTATGTGACTCTGTTGATTTCTGAATTATTATGGAACATAACCTTTTTACTAGTTATAAAGACATAAAAAATCGCCTTTTTAGAATTTTCGCCTAATTTTCTTTAGAAGTTAAAGGATTTTCGTTTCCTATTAGCGAAATAGGAATAATCAACGAAAAAAATCTTTTCCTGTCAATGGAGGGCGAGATGCTATTTAATAACGCTACAGCAATTGATTTCTTAATGGATCATAAAGATCGTATTATTAGCCAGTGGACGCAATTCTCCCTTTCCGGAGAAAAAGTCGAACAGTTTTTCAAACTATTTATAGAAAAAATGAAAAAGCAGCAATCAACGCTTGAAGAGTGTTTAGATTCATTATCAGAAAATATTGCGACAGAACAATTTCTTCAAGTTATGAGTATGGAGGAGTTCACTAAAACGATTACAACTGGAAGATCCATTATGATAGAAGAAATACTTTCTTTGCATTTAACACCCTATGATTCACTTCGTCTCATTAACGAAATTAACCGTTCACTCGATCAATTGATTCAACAAACCATTACGCATTACGCAAAATTGCAAACAAAATCGCTAGAAGAACAGTACTATTTCATTAGTCAGACACATAAAGACCGCTTGACTCTACTCGGACAAATGACATCCAGCTTTGTTCATGAATTTAGAAATCCATTAACATCCATTATGGGATTTATCCAATTACTGCAATCGGAACATCCAGAAGTAAAATACTTGGATATTATCTCAAGTGAACTTAATCAGCTAAACGGTCGAATTACACAATTTCTAAATTTATCAAAGAAAGAAAAAGCAAGTGAGTTTATTGATTCCTTTTCTATTTCAAAGCTTGTCAATGATGTTATTGAATTTCTTTACCCAAGCATATTGGAAGCGAATGCTACTGTTTCTTATGCCATTCCAGACGATATAATGATTCGCGGCTCTAAGGAAGAAATACGTCAAGTATTGTTAAATATTATCTTAAATGCACTAGATGTCATTCCCACAACTTCTGTACCGACTATTACTATTTCTGGTACACAATCTAGAGAAGGATTACTCTTAACGATTGCTAATAACGGTCCAAAAATCCCAGACGATGTATTGCCAACTATTTTTGATCCTTTCGTCACTACCAAAACAAAAGGAACTGGACTTGGCTTATTTGTTTGTAAAGAAATTATTGAAAAACATGGCGGTTCTCTTACATGTAATTCTTCAAATTTCTTAACAACCTTTACGATTCATCTTCCTATTTGAAGATGAATTTTTTTATGAGCATTATTTCATAGAAGGACACTATTGATTTTTTAATGGAATGAATCCTCTTTCCGTATACTAATGTTAACTTTCCATTAAGTTATGACTAAGATTTAATGAAGCTTTCAATTAAAATGAATAAGCGCTAAAATAATAAATAGCTGGAACTACTTTCATACCGTTATTGAAGCAGAGGTATGATTTTATAAATTTGATTGTATTTTGGGAGGTGACTGAGATCAATCAAACTCCATTGATTTGATTTGTATCTCGCACTAATTGGACACTTTTAATTTAATACTAGTTATTCTTTTAATTGCATTAACAGCTTTCTTCGTTGCTTCGGAATTTTCTATTATCCGAGTTCGCAGCTCTAGAATTGATCAGCTCATCGAAGAAGGAAATAAAAATGCAATGGCCGCAAAAAAAGTAATCTCCAACCTGGATGAATATTTGTCGGCAACACAACTTGGAATTACGATTGCAGCTTTAGGATTAGGATGGCTTGGTGAACCTACTGTTCTGCATCTCATTAAACCTTGGTTTAATTTATTACATATTCCAGCTCAAGTTGCCGAAATCTTATCATTTGTTATTGCCTTTTCACTGATTACCTTTTTAAACGTTGTTGTAGGTGAATTAGCGCCAAAAACGGTCGCTATCCAAAAAGCAGAACAAGTGACGCTGCTGCTTGCTAAACCGTTACTATTCTTTCATAAAATTGCCTTTCCTTTTATTTGGCTGCTGAATCATTCAGCTCGTGCCGTAGTAAAAATGCTTGGATTTAAGCAAACGAATGAAAATGAAGCCCATTCTGAGGAAGAATTACGATTTATCTTATCCGATAGTTATGAAAATGGAGAAATCAACCAGTCGGAATTCAAATATGTAAGTAATATCTTTGAGTTTGATGATCGTCTTGCCAAGGAAATTATGGTACCGCGAACAGAAATTTTGAGCATTTCAAAGGACGAAACACTTGAAGATTTCGTCAACATGGCAAAGCAAGAACGATATACACGCTATCCTGTTGTGGAAGGAGATAAAGACCATGTAATCGGCTTAATCAATCTAAAAGAAGTGTTCGCTGATTTAATCAAAAAACAAAATAATCGATTTAACAAAATTGAAACATATACTCGCCCTATCATCCGAGTAATGGAAAATATTCCGATTCATGATTTGTTGTTAAAAATGCAGAAAGAACGGATTCATATGGCGATTCTTATGGATGAATACGGCGGTACCGCTGGACTTGTTACGGTTGAAGACATACTCGAAGAAATTGTCGGTGAAATTCGTGACGAGTTTGACAATGACGAAGTACCGTCTATACAAGTTCTTTCAGATGGGCATTATATTCTTGATGCAAAATTACTCATTAAAGAAGTCAATGATTTACTAGACCTAGAAATTGATGATGAAGATATCGATACGATTGGCGGCTGGATTTTAACAGAAAATTATGATGTATCTCTTGGCGATATCATTCAAAAACAAGATTTTGCTTTTAAAGTGATCGAAATGGAAGATCATACAATTAGATTTATCGAAGTACAGAAAGTGAAACAACCGATATTACAAGCGGACAATCAACTAGAAGAATCATGACAAAAGGAGCTGTCTAAAAACGGACAGCTCCATTGCTTGTTTCCTAGATTTTGTTCTTCATGACTTGGATGAAGGACATTTCCCTTCCCTGATTCCTGAATTTTGGCCTTCATAACTCTTTGAAAGATATTTTTCACTTTTGGGATACTCTTCTTCCTTTAGCTCTTGCGATTATAGCCGTTCATTTTCTTCACGGTTATAATCGGAGGTGTTCGTTTCTGACTCCACATAATATATCCACTAATAAACAATACAGATAGGACAGTTAGCGGAATAATATACGGCGTCGCAAAGCTTCTCACCTCTTGCCAATTTTCCCCGAGTAATTTCCCTAATAGCAAAAATAAGACTGTCCATGGAATAATTGCCGCAACAGTATAAATAAGAAACTTCCAATGAGACATTTTCGCAATGCCTGCCGGGATGGAAATGGCATGGCGCACAACAGGAATGAAGCGTGCCGTAAAAATTACTGCTACCCCATAACGCTCAAACCACTCCTCTGCCATCGTTATATGCTTTTCTTTAATTAATACATATTTACCGTATTTCAACAAAAATGGCCTGCCTCCAAAATAACCGGCCCAATATAGAAAGAGCTGGGCTAATGTCCCCCCAATTCCCCCTGCAATTAATGCTCCACTAAAAGTCAATTGTCCAATCCCTACTAAATATCCACCGTACCCTAGTACTAACTCACTTGGGATGACTTCCACCATCAGCCCTAACATAATGCCTATGTACCCTAAATCCGAAAAAAACTGCAAAGCTAACATAATCCATTCTGACATAATTAGCCCGTTCTCCCTTATTGTATTTTCGAAATCGCTCGTCCCTCTATTCATAAAGTTATTTCAACTTCACAAAAAAAAGACCAACTTTACAGTCAGTCTCTTCTCTACTTTACTCCACCTCAATCGTTTGTAATTGATGCTCATGGAGCTCGCCTTTTTCTACATGTACTTGGATTTTATAAGTACCTTCCTCTTGGAAGGATACTTTATTTTGATATTTCCCGCTCTCTTTTTCAATCGCTTTAATAAAATGGCTTTCTTCGCTTCCCTCTTTCCAAACTTCAAAGCTCACATTTGCCGCTGTTAATGGTTTTCCATCTAAGACTATAGATGCTTCCACATCAGACTTTTGTCCAGCTTTTGCCCGGTTGTTAAAGAACTCAATAGAAAAGTCCGAACTCGGATGAGCCGATGTTTCTGAAAGCTTATGCTCTTCGATTACAAACTCTTTCTCTGGCATAACATGAAGACCCTTTTTCGTTACATGAGCAATCACAAAATATTTTCCGCTATCGGGAAACGTATGTAATGCTTGATACTTGCCTTCTCCAATATTTTTCGCACCTAGCATCGTTCGCTCATCGCTTCCAGATTTTCGAATTTCAATAAGTACTTCATCCGCTTCCTGAATGGCTTCCTTTCCTTGTTTGACTGAAGCCTCAATAATAATCTCCTTGCCTGCTACAAGATCGCCCACGCTTGAAATTGAAGCGACTAACGGAGTAGTAACCGTACTATTTACTTCCTTCCCCTCCGGCATTTCTGTTTCTTGACATCCTGCTAATAGTACAAGTACAAGCAGTATACTAAACGCTGGTAATTTCTTCATCATATAACTTCCTTTATGTTAAAATGAAATTTAGTGGGATATCCATCTTCGTCAACTTCCCACTAGACTCCATACTTACCCAAAAAGGATGATTTTATACAAAAAAATTACCAGTATCTCCTCACCGTAATCGATGTCATAAAAGCTCCAGCAATAATGGTGAGTACAGAATAACAAAAGATAGTTGCACCAACAATATTAATACCTGATACGAGTACACAACTATCTAGGAACAAAATAATTAACCCAACATTCCATCCGCTTTTTTTAGAAATAATGTGAGCCAGCATATCTGTCCCCCCTGTTGATGTTTCATAACGAAGCATAAGACCAATACCCAACCCGATTAATAAACCGCCTAATATAGCACTAAGCGCAATTGGCAACTTCCAATGTATAATAATGTTTGAACAAAGATCGATACACAAGGAGGAAACGAGTAAACCATTTAAACTGCGAAATAGCCAACTCCTTTCAAAGAACCAAACATATGCATAGAGAGGTGCGCTAAGTAAAATAATGCTTAATCCAGCAGGAAGCTGAAAATAATAATGAATAATAAGCCCAAGTCCAATTAATCCACCATCTAATAAATGATAAGGAACTAAAAAAAAGTTGATAGCAATTCCAAGAAGCAAGCTGCCAACAATCGTCGCCACTACCTTTTCAATATACGATATATAAATCCCCCCATCATAAGCCCGTCCCTTTCTACACAATATGTCATACAGAATAAAAAAATTAATCTTCATGCTTCTATTTTTTCAACAATATAGGAATGAATGAACAAACAACCATATACTGTAAGTGATTATTTTAAAAGGAGTGCAAATTGACTGAATATTCTATAATATTAAGAGAGAAGTAAAGGAAACGGCTAAAAAACGCTAATATTCCTTTAAAACATTCATATATTAAGCAATAATCGTCAAATTAGCCCTTCTAGTCGGTTTGACGGAATTTATGACTGTTTCTATAATGAAGATATTTAATTAATTAGAATTCGAGGTGATTGGATGGGGCATTAAAGGATATTCGTAGTGACGAGCGGATACTACGTATTCCGATGCAAAAGTGTATATGGAAGAAGATAGCAATCTTACAGCACTTATTCACGGAAAAAGTTCTTGTAGCTCCCGTCTCGTCGTAATCCAGCATCACATATTTAACGAACAAAAATTCAGTATATTTTAAAAATCTAGGAGGTGGACTCCTGATTCGCCTTAAAGGCGAGTTAAGGGAGACTTATTTGGACATAATAAACTTGGTTTTGATTGCCATTTTAATTGCTTTGACAGCATTTTTTGTAGCTTCAGAGTTTGCAATTGTTAAAGTAAGGAGTACACGAATTGACCAATTAATTGAAGAAGGAAGAGCGAATGCCATCCCAGCAAAACAAGTAACCTCTAATTTGGATGAGTATTTATCTACCTGTCAGCTCGGTATTACGATTACCGCACTTGGTCTTGGTTGGCTGGGAGAACCGACTGTTGAAAGCATTTTAGGACCGCTTCTAACTCAACTTCATATCCCTAATTCCGTTTCTCATATTTTATCAATTATCATCGCCTTTTCTCTTATTACCTTTATTCACGTAGTTGCCGGAGAATTGGCACCAAAAACATTAGCGATCCAAAAAGCCGAGCAAGTAACTTTACTCGTATCGAAACCATTAATTTGGTTCAACAAAATCATGTACCCATTTATTTGGCTACTGAATGGAAGCGCACAAATGCTTACAAGAATGTTTGGTTTAAAAGCTGTATCTGAACATGATATCGCTCATACAGAAGAAGAGCTTCGTATTATCGTTTCAGAAAGTTATAAAAGTGGCGAAATTAACCAATCTGAGTTTAAATATGTAAACAAAATTTTCGAATTCGATGATCGGATTGCAAAAGAAATCATGGTACCTCGTACAGAGATTGCCACATTATCTAAAACAGATACGATTCAACAATTTTTCGAAGTTTTATCGGAAGAGAAATACACACGTTATCCTGTTATTGATGGAGATAAAGACCATGTCATCGGAATGGTCAATATGAAAGAACTATTTACGCAAATGATTGATAAGAGCAACCAGTCAACTCAAACAATTGAGCAGTATATTCGTCCAATCATCCGAGTGATCGATAGCATCCCTATTCATGACTTATTAGTTAAAATGCAGAAAGAACGAATTCACATGGCGATTTTAATGGATGAATATGGCGGCACATCAGGGCTCGTGACAGTTGAAGATATTCTAGAAGAAATTGTCGGCGATATTCGCGACGAGTTCGACTTAGACGAAGTTCCAGATATTCGTAAACTCAAAGACGATCACTATATCATCGATGCAAAAGTATTAATTAGTGAAATCAATGATTTACTCAAAATTGATATCGATGATGAAGATATCGATACGATGGGCGGCTGGATTTTAACGGAGAATTATGAATCTAAGCAAGGCGATGTTCTCAAGTATGGCGATTATCATTTTAAAATAAAAGAAATGAAAGATCATCATATTCACTATATTGAAATTTACAAACCAGCTACAGTCATTACAGAAGTGGCAGAGATGAAGGACTTCCCAATCATCTCCAAAACAGAGATTGTTTCATAAACATAAAAACCCCGCACTTTTATAAGCGCGGGGTTTTTGTTGTGCTCATTTCTGCTCTATTGAACATATACTATAATTTAACAGATATCTTTATTCATTCTAAATTATTGTAATTAAGTATAATTATTCCCTTCTTGCTCGATACTGTTAGTAAAAACGACTTCAAGGAGGTAGAAACATGAAAGTTATCTCAATCTGTCAACACTGCAAAGGAAGAGGAAAAAAGAAATTTCTCCAATTCTTCTCACGCAGCTGCTCCCACTGTCAGGGAAAAGGCAAAAAGGTAAAGAACGTAAACGACGTTAATCAAAAGTTTAAAAGCTTCTAAAGTTTAAAATTAGGCTTAATCACTCCTACCTTTTTTAATGTTTCATAGACAATCACTAAAGCAGGACCAACAAAAAGCCCAATAAATCCGAGTAGCTTAAATCCTAAATATAAACTAATTAAAGCGGCTAACGGTGTTAATCCCATATTAGCCGAATAAATTTTTGGTTCGACCGTTCTTCTCACTATTGTAATGACAAGAAAGAGAAGCAATAAACCAATTGCCAAATGCTGATTCCCTTGAAAGAAAACGATGATTGCCCATGGCACAAGCACGGAACCTGTTCCTAGAATAGGCAAAATAT
The DNA here is from genome assembly GCF_003570725.1 of Peribacillus asahii. Lineage (GTDB taxonomy): Bacteria > Bacillota > Bacilli > Bacillales > DSM-1321 > Peribacillus > Peribacillus asahii. The sequence goes on along the minus strand of NZ_QWVS01000016.1, from coordinate 76,359 downwards.
CCACAATAACAATTAACAAAGTAAGTAATAAGGTATAAGGAACGTTTAATAACCACAAACCTGCGTACGCCATAACAAACGTAAGTAAACTAAGCAACACCTGTGCTTTCAAAAAACCAACGGCTGCTATACTTAAATCTTGATACACGAAAGAAATCTTTTGATAAGTGGAAGCTCTAAAAAACTGTTTCACCCTTTCTCTGATAATCGGCAGCTCTAAACAAATTAAAAACACGGCAATTAAATAGATTAACAAATCGACAAATAAAGCTGGCACCGATGTAACAAACTGAACTGTTCCTTGTACAAAGTTTTGTGTAAAGCCTTCTAACGAATGAATTCCTCTTTCCATTGCATTTTCAATAGACCAAATCGTATCAGCCGGAAGAGTTTTGGAATATTGCTCCCACTGTTTAATAAATGGGAGCATCACCGTTTGATACAACTCTCTCGCAATATCTGGTACCTTTTCCGAAACAGTAATCATTTGCCTCGTTAGAACAGAGATTAACAAAAAAGTTAAAGTCGTTAAACTCCCCACATATAAAACGAATACAATAAAAACTGCCCATAACCGTTTCATCGAAAAACTTTTACACAACCAATCTACAATCCCATTCAATAAAAGCGCTGTAAACAAAGCTAAAATTAATGCCCCTGAATACGGAATTAACCAGAATAAAAGGAGAAGAAATCCTATCCTCCACATCCAAAGAATCCATATAGAACGATTCACTTTAACACTCCTCTATTTAGCCGTTCATCCTTATATGTATGTGAGGAAGTCCAGTATCTTTCGTCATCCTTTTGTTTTATATTCAAACAAATAAACAGGCCACTCTAAATCGTATAGAATGGCCTGTTTATCGTTTTTCATTCAAATGATTATAGAGGGCGCTTTACTCGTTATTGGCCCCACTTTTTGCTGTACCTTCCGCTAATTGCTCAAAAGATTTCACTTTACCATGCGGGTTTTGCGATTGTTTTCTTTTTGTCCATTGTCTTTCTTGTTGTCGTTTCGATTGCGTCATAACTATAAAAACCCCTTTACGTAAATATAATCAATAATAGATTAACCTTAGGGGCTATTTTCATGCCTAAAACTTTAAATTACTCATCTGTACGAGTTCTCGAACCACTTCTCCTGCAGGCAGCTCCTTGGCTAATCTATGCCCCTGCCCTGCCCACAATGCCATAAACTCTGGTTCATTTTTTTGCCCGGCCACTTTTCGCATCGTCTTCGTCATATGGTGAAGGTGTGGATAAGCGGCTGGAGCCTCAGCACTATAAGTCGTTAAAAAATAATTGACTAATCCGCGTGCACGTCGGCCGCTAAAGGCACGGGTCAAAGCCGTTTTCTTAAATCGAGAATCGACAAGTGCTGCTTTATGAACAGAATTTGCTCCACTCTCTGGACAACGAAGAAAAGCAGTGCCTAATTGAGCGGCCGTTGCACCTGCCGTTAGTACCGCGGCAACATCTTTCCCATTCATGATTCCACCTGCTGCAATAATCGGCAGGTCTATTTCTTGTTGGATGAGGCGAATCAATACGAGCAGCCCATAGTCTTCCTCAGTTTCATTTTTAAAAGAACCACGATGGCCACCCGCCTCTATTCCCTGTGCACAAAGGGCATTCGCTCCTCGCTCTTGTGCAATTTTTGCTTCCTCTACATTTGTAACAGTCACGATAACGATTGAGCCCGTCTGTTGAAGTTCACGAATGACTTCTTCCGCTGGACACCCAAATGTAAAGCTGACAACTGATACTTTTTCTTCTTTTAAAACAGCTATTTTTTGGTCCCACTCATCATCATCACTGTATGCTTCTCCAATGGTTGTTTCGATCTTTAAAGCTTCTCGTTCAATTCTTTGCCGATACTCCGCTAAAGCTCCTTCATCCACTGATTCATCGCTTGGGACAAATACATTTACACCAAAAGGCTTCTCTGTCATTTGTCTTGTTTGGACAATTTCTTTTCGCAAATCTTCGGCTGTCTTATAACCAGCCGCTAGAAAACCTAAGCCCCCTGCATTTGATACTGCAGCGGCTAATACAGGATTGGATGCCCCTCCTGCCATTGGCGCTTGAATAATCGGATACTTTACTAAGTTTTGTAGCATTTCCTTCACCTCTTGGTCACTTTTTGGAAAATAAGCTGTTTTCTTATCTTTTACGCAATAATTTGTTACAATAGTAGTCTGTAAGAGAAATGTTTTAAATAGATCACCTGCCTAAATACATTATATCTTGCAAATATAACCAATAGGTGGTAAAAAATCATGACAGAAAATAAACCATACAGAGTATTGCTGTATTATAAGTATGTAACGATTGAAAATCCTGAGGAATTTGCGGCTGAACATCGAGCATTTTGTATCGAGCACGAGTTAAAGGGTCGTATTTTAATCGCGAAGGAAGGAATCAATGGTACTGTTTCTGGTACAGTTGAACAAACAAATCAATATATGGAAATGATGAAAAACGATCCGCGATTCGCGGATATGGTTTACAAAATAGACGAAGCGGATGAGCATGCTTTCCCTAAAATGAAAGTTCGCGCTCGTCCAGAACTTGTTACACTTCGCTTAGAAGATGATATTAACCCGAATGAACTAACAGGCCGCCATTTAAGTCCAAAAGAATTTTTTGAAGAAATGCAGGATGAAAATACGGTTGTACTCGATGCTCGTAATGACTATGAATATGACTTAGGTCATTTCCGCGGAGCAATTAAACCAGATATTTTAAACTTCCGTGATTTACCGCAATGGGTACGTGACAATAAAGAAATGTTTGAAGGAAAAAGAGTGTTAACCTATTGCACAGGTGGTATTCGCTGTGAAAAATTCTCAGGCTGGCTCGTTCGTGAAGGTTTTAAAGATGTTGGTCAACTGCACGGCGGAATCGCTACGTATGGCAAAGATCCTGAAGTACAAGGTGAGCTTTGGGACGGACAAATGTATGTATTTGATGAAAGAATTTCTGTTCCAATTAATCAAAAAGAGCACGTTATTGTTGGTCGCGACTATTTTACTGGCGAACCTTGCGAACGCTATGTAAACTGTGCAAACCCAGAATGTAATAAGAAAATCTTAGCGAGCGAGGAAAGTGAACATAAGCACCTGCGCAGCTGTTCTCATGAATGCCGCGTGCATCCACGCAACCGCTATGTAGCTGAGCATAACTTAACTGAAGAAGAAGTGGCAGAAAGACTACAACAATTAGTAACTCAATAACTCATCAATCGGTGCAATGAACTAAAAGATTGTTCATTGCACCGATTTTTCTTTGCTTATCTGCTAATTTGGCTTACTACCTTGCTCATGCCAAAAAGCTCGATAAAAAAGCATAAATCCGCTCATACTGGATAACCTATACAAGTAAACAGTTAAAAGGAGCGATGAACAATGAACTCAGGACAAGATTATACAGCAGCAACTCTATCCCAAGATGCTCTCCAAGATTTGCAACAATTCGAAGGTAAATTGCGCACTGAAACGAATAAAGAAGTTATCGTGATTGCATACGAAAAAGAAAAAAAACAGTAAGCTAAAAACGGTAAGCGTGTTCGCTTACCGTTTTTTCTAACTCCATTTATTAAACCAATTTTTAATTCGTTGTTTATTCTTCTCTAATATTTCCTTCGAGGTTGTGTTTTCTTTTTGTTTTTTCCACTCAAAGAAGCTGGCAACAGCAATGAGCAGAATACCACCGATAATTAAATAAAACCACCATGGCATTTGCCCCCATAACGAATTCGTATTCAGATAAATATTAAGTAAAATCGTCCCTGTTCCAGCAAGGAAGAACGATTTATATTTCATCATAAATCCGAATAACAGAGAGATTAAAGAGATCGTCCCGATAATCAGCGCATCTGTTAATGTATTCCCTTCTATCGCATCAAAAATTAATACGAAAAACAGAAAAGAAACGATAACGAGCTCAACGATTTGAGTTGTTTTTCCAAATGAGAAAATCTTTCTACATAACACCGGCACAATGATTAATAACGGCACAACGTATACTTCCGTAACAAACACATCTGGAATAGACAGTTGCTCAACAATTACCTGATATGGATATAAACATAACGTGATGGCAGCCGCCGCATATATCTTTCGCTCTTTCAAATCAATGGTCCACACTCGAATAGCAAGGAAATATAGAACCACTAAGAGAGATACAAAAATCTCTAAGCTCATCACACTCGTTGTATTCGCAAACACTTTCTCATTCATCGCGATTACATAAAGCAAACCAAAAATCCGATAAAAATCAATAATGATCGTTGATTCTGTCCGCTTTATGAAGCCCGAGAAGTCTCGTTTACTAAGCAGAAGCATAACAGCCATTAACACGAATAACACAATCATGCCAAGTACAAGAGATAAACTTCCGGCATACATCACAAAATAAATGAAGGCTAATAAAAGCGGTGCTACAGTAGCATTTTCCCACTTCTTCTTTCGTAACAAATATAAAGTACCAGCTAATAAAACGGTGACAAGTCCTGCCCAAACTTCTGTCCATTTCTCCGGAAACCCATAGGCATATACTTCTGAAATATGAACGAACGTAACCAAATGTAAGAAAGGAATTAAGTACCATTCAATAAGATGCTTCCATCCCGTATTAGCTGCACTCCACAACACGATGATGATAATCGCGGTCGTTACTAATGTAAGAGACATTGTATACTCCACTAATAAAGAACGTTCAAACACTAATAACACCTGGACATAGAGTGTGACGAAACCAACATAAGTAAACACATATCTTTGCCAATTAATCTTTGTTCGTAAAGCACTCCATATATAGACGGCTAAGACTAATACATACAGCCAAGGTGTTGCACCTTCTATGCGGATGAGCAGATACCCTATAGGAATCGCTAACACATTCATCAGTTGACTCCACCAAAAGAAATATTGCTTACCGTTCTTTGCATATTTGCCAAGCCACTCAGCAATCAATAAGAAAAGTAACGGACCTAACAAATAATACGCAATATTAAAGGGAGACTGCTTGAAGTCGAATACTGAAAATAGTGAACCATAGACTCCTACACTCGTAATAAGAACCGGGATCCAAAGCAAGTGATGACGATATTGATGCACGGACCATCCATTAATAGCGGTCGTTAAAGTGATTAGCAGTGTGATAACTAGTGGAGGCAACAAGCTGCCAACTAAGAATAAAAACGCTAGAAACGATAACACTTGCCCAGCAATAAAAAATACATGAAAGAATACTTTTTCTGTTTTCTTAAATAAAAGCCCGATTCCAATAGAAAGTATAGCGACTATCATCGTATGAACACTAATCTCTATATTATTTTCATATAATGGACTTATTTGATTGAAATATGGATACAGTGCCATACAGGCGACAACTAAACTAATTGGGAATCCATAGGCGCTTACTCTTCTCATCTCTTCGCTGCGATCTTTTCGATACGTAACATAGAGTAATCCGGAGATAATCGCCAAACCTATACTAAGATCAAGCCATTGTAATACAGCTAATTTCAACGTTAACATACCTAGCATACTGCTGCTCGTAATATATAAGGCACTTTCCTTAAATAATCGCAGTTTCTCAGATTGATAGATATATAACCCTAAATAGAGCAACATCTCAATGACAAACAGCAGATTGACCGTATTCGAAAACTCTAAATCCAAAGCAAAGCCTAAATACACAAAGGCTAAACTAAATAAAACAAGAGCTGGGTATGTGTAAGCCTTTCTTTGCGTTGTAAAGGAAAGATACACAAATTGACAGGTTAGCACGAGCAAAGCCAAAAAGATTTGAGCTTCCTGGTCGGTCCATGCCATTGCATTCACATAGATAAAGACTAAGCCGCCTGTTACTAAACTTGTCTGTCTAAAACTTATCGCTAATGCTTGATTTCCTTTACCCAGATAGTTGGACAACCCGATAAATATCAGCGGCAGTATGGCAAAGGCAACAATTGAATATTCTTTCAAAAACGATTGATACACCGTATGAACAAATCCATAGGTAAACACGATACTAAAAACAAAATGAAAATAAAGTTTTTGATGCTTAACAGCCAATAGTAAAAATAATACAGATAGGATTAGTAATGTGAATGAATACATACTATTGTTTGAAAATAAAGTAAGGGTGACAAACGTTTCCGCTATTATTTTAAACATCATAAATTGAAAAACATACGGTTTAAATAACATCAGCTTCGTCTGGCTCTTCACATAATCAAGATTCCATAGGAACAACACGTTTAATAAGGCCATCAACAGCAACAATACGTCCCTTGAGAAAGTGATATAGGCCAGGCCAAAGTACGTTGTCATCGCAAAAGTAACTAATGAAATCAACACAAATACTTTTGACTGAAAATATTGAGCAATTTTCATATAAATCGCAAAACAAATGACTCCCCCAATGAACCCAAGCAACCCTCTTCCGTTCCCCTGAAGCGATAAATATTCTCCAAAAATTTGATAATAGGAAGCAGATAAAATCGAGATAGGGATAAACAAACTCGCTAATGTTAAAAAGGCAAAGGCTGTTTGTTGAATTTTCAGTTTGGAAGAAATAAAAGCCATACCGGCAAAAAACACAGACACTAAGCTAATGCTCATCACTTTTAAAACAGCATTTAACTCTCCCCATGTAGAAGTGGCCAAAATAAGACCGCCGAACAATAGAAAGATAACACCTGTAATTAACACAATGGAAATATTTCGCTCCCGAAGCTGCTCCGCCGTTTTTTCAGGCCTTACCGTAACTTTTGGAATGATTACCGGCTTGATCGGTGTTTGAGCTGTCTCTGCTTCGTGTGAAATAATTGGTTCTTCAGAAACAATTTCCTTCACTTTTTCTTGTGATGGTATCGTTGGTTCCATCACATTTTTCTTTTCTTCTTTTACAGTATGATTCGTTTTCTCCTTATGAATCATTTGCATGCTATAGCGATCGTACAAACGACTGATTCGAATATAATCTGTTTTTGGAATAAGTCTTTGTTCTCGCAACGCCTGCAGCTCTTCTTGAAAAATCTGCCGCCGCGTCTCTAGCGGTATGTCTTCTTTAGAAGAATCGCTCATTCTAAGCAAAGCCCCCTTCCTCTTCCTGCCTTTATTAGACATATTTATTAGCTTTTGCAAATATCACTATCATACCAAATATCCCCTACTCAAAACAGGGTAAGTCTTCCTACCTTCCCGAATTACAATTTATTAAGCCAATAGTAAAATGCCACTTCATCCAGAACAGCAGATTATCCGGGATAAAATGGCATTTAATTTTTGTATAGTGCACACCCTACTTGTGTATACATTAAAAATTTTATTTATATTCTTATTCCCTTAAAAAGCCTGCCTACCAGCACATTGCATTTTACTCTTGATTTCCTTTATGCTGCACAGTTCATCCACGAAGGAAAGAAATGACTCTCGATCATGTGCATCAAGTGCTTCATCTACCTTAAAACGCAAATAATTCATCCTTAGTTCTAAATCCGAAATGGAGCAGATGCTTCCCTCAGCATGCAGTTCCTCGATCTCTGCTGCATACATAAAAAATTGAAACTCATCGTTGATATCTATTAAAACGTGCCATCCCAAACAATCAACGTACTTCCGCTCACCTGTAATTGTCAAAACATCACCTTGACGGAACTCAATTATATGTTGATGCTGCTGCCCTGGACAACAACAACTTACTTGATGCTGCAACAGCTCTAGTACTATAAAACGCTCAATCATAACTAGTCCTCCCCTATTTACCTTCAGTTTTTTAAATTCTCCTTTAACCAAACAATCTCTTCTAACTTGACTTGCAAGAAACATCCATTGAGATTAATTATCAATTATACTTCATATTATATGTGATAATGATTATCAATTTCAATTTATTTTCAAACTTTCTATATACTCCTATAAGTAGTCCTTCCCTCCTTGCGTGCATTGGAGGAAGAATAGCGTATGTTTAAAATAAAAATGAAAAGACTGCCCCAAATTCTCCTTTGCGGACAGCCGTTATTCTTCATTATTTTATAAAAATATCTTTTGACACCAGTACGATTTGTTTTTTACTAAAAAATATCTTCCGGCGAGTTTGTTGATATGGAATATTATCACTTTTATTCAATACACATATCAATGTAGTGTTCAATTTTTTTAAGCAGTTCATCAGCATTATTTGCCCCAATATTTTGGCCATTTACAAGGGCAAATGGTTCAACCAAACATTGTCCGCAAAAAAGCAAGCAGCGTTCTTCTATAACGTTTACATCGCTTCGCTCCATCAACTGTTCTTTAATACTTTCCATATCATCCTCAAAGTTGCAAGGGCAAAATTTTACTTCTATCTCCATTTCCAACACCCCTTTTTATATTGCTAGTATATTAACTGAATTTCGAAAGGTACGTAGGCATATGTCGAAACTCGTCCTTGCATCAACTCACTGAAATACCTATGTCCTAAAAATAAAGGAGTGTTAAACATGGCTAAAAAAAGACCATCTACAAAAACAAAGAAGGAAGAAATTTTTCCAATTAAGAATGTACATTACATGGAGATTTATACAGGTAATGCAAAACAAGCCGCCTATTATTACGCAAATGCATTTGGTTTTGAACTTGTGGCATACAAAGGGCTTGAGACTGGCTCACGTGACCGTGTTTCATATGTACTGGAACAAGGGGCTATCCGACTGATTTTAACAGGAGCACTTTCAGACAGCACGAGTATTGCTGAGTTTATAAAAAAACATGGAGAAGGTGTCAAAGATATCGCCCTTCTTGTTAAGGACTTGGAGAAAACATACACAGGTGCTATTGAACGCGGAGGCATAGCAATCCAGGAGCCTTGGGTCGAAGAGGATGAAAATGGAAAAGTGAAAAAAGCCATTATCGGCACATACGGTGACACGATTCATACACTCGTTGAACCTATTGATTATAAAGGTCCCTTTATGCCAGGATTTGCAGCATACGAGCACCATTTTGAAAACGCTTCCTCTGGTTTAATTGGTGTGGACCACGTTGTCGGCAACGTAGAAGTAATGGAAGATTGGACAAATTATTATGAAAAAGTTTTTGGATTTACCGTCCTAAAACATTTTGATGATGAGAATATTTCAACAGAATATTCTGCGCTTATGTCCAAAGTAATGATAAATGGAACAGGCCGCATCAAATTCCCCATCAACGAACCAGCAGAGGGAAAACGCAAATCACAAATTCAAGAATATCTTGACTACTATAATGGGCCAGGTGTGCAGCATCTCGCCCTATTAACAAATGACATTGTCGGCACAGTCTCTCTGCTAAAAGAAAATGGTGTAGAATTCCTAAGTACACCAGACACGTATTACAAAGATTTAGCAAACCGTGTTGGAGATATTGATGAAGACGTAAAAAAACTTCAAGAGCTGAGTATTCTTGTCGATCGAGATGACGAAGGGTATTTACTTCAAATCTTCACAAAACCAGTTGTCGATCGTCCGACTCTGTTCATCGAGGTCATTCAGCGTAAAGGCGCACTTGGCTTTGGTGAAGGAAATTTCAAAGCACTATTTGAGTCCATTGAGCGTGAGCAAGAACGACGTGGGAATATTTAATTCAAACGGTCATACCTGCATATTAACGGGTATGACCTGTTTTAAAAGGCGGGATAGGTTTCGTGTTAACAAAAATAAAGGCAAATTGGAAAGAAGAAGCGGTTAATCATTTTATGACCGAACTCATTGATTATGCAGGGTTCTTTCCATCGGCCTCTCTCCCGCTTTCAGAGGCTATTCCAAACTATCAATCTTATATTGCTGCTTAATATGGAAGCTGAAGTTTCGATGAACCGCGGGAAGAACTTGGAGAGTTATCTATTTTTCACAGGGGGACGTAGAATGAAATATTCTTTTATCGAAACCAAACAGGATTCACATTTTCCCATTCAAAACTTGCCATATGGAATTTTTCAGCCGATGAATAAAGAACCGCGTGCCGGTACAGCCATTGGTGATTATGTTCTCGATTTATCTGTGATGGACGAAGCAGGATTATTAAATGGGACTGGAGCAGAGAACAAAAATATCTTTAATGATTCGTCGCTTAATAACTTTATGGCTCTTGGCCGTCCGATCTGGACAGCTGTACGTACAAGACTTCAGCACCTTTTAGATGTAAACACACCAGATTTAAGAGATAACGAATCGCTGCGTGCAAAAGCATTTCATCGATTGGCTGATGTCAACATGCTTCTACCAGCCAAAATTGGTGACTACACCGACTTTTATGCATCAAAAGAGCATGCAACAAATGTCGGTACTATATTTAGAGGTAAAGATCATGCGCTTATGCCAAACTGGACCTATATCCCGGTCGGTTATCACGGACGAGCTAGCTCCATTGTCCCAAGCGGCACAAAGATTCGACGTCCATTTGGGCAACGCAAGTCAAAAAGCACAGATCAGCCCGTATTTAGCCCATCTGTTCAGCTTGATTTCGAACTGGAAATTGGATGGTTCATTGGTCCGGGCAACGACCTTGGTAAACCGATACCCATTGATCAAGCTGAAGATCATGTTTTCGGACTCGTGCTTGTCAATGACTGGAGTGCCCGTGATATTCAAGCATGGGAATATCAGCCGCTTGGCCCTTTCCTAGCAAAAAATTTTGCAACATCCATTTCACCATGGGTTGTTCCGCTTGAAGCATTGGAACCATTCCGCGAAGCTGGACCAATCCAGGATCCGGCACCATTTTCATACTTACAACAAACAAAAAACGGAGCATTTAATATTGAACTTGATGTGTATTTAAGACCAGAAAACCAAAAAGAAGAAACAAGAATCACTCAAACGAATTTCAATTATATGTACTGGTCTATTGCCCAACAGGTCGCCCATCATACGATTACAGGCTGTAACATGCGCCCTGGTGATATGCACGCATCTGGTACAATCAGCGGACCGAAACGAATTGAACGCGGAAGTATGCTCGAACTTACTTGGCGCGGAACAGAGCCTATTCAACTCAATAGCGGTGAAAAACGCATTTGGATTGAAGACGGTGATGAGCTAATCATTCGTGGCTCTTGCCGGGGAGATGGCTATCAGATTGGGTTTGGCGAAGTGAGCGGTACCATCTTACCCTCCTTTTCAGAAATAGAGATTTTACAAAAAGGTAAAAACAAAGCGTGAATCACTGGACACAAAATCTCATAAAACATCCACATAAAAGAAAGAGGTGTATATCATGCCGCATTACGTAAAAATGGGCCGCATTCCTCATAAACGTCACACACAGTTCCGAAAAGAAAATGGGGATCTTTATTATGAGCAGTTAATGGGGACAAAAGGATTTTCTGGAATCCAGTCGCTCATTTATCACATCAATCCGCCAACACAGGTTAAGAAAGCAGAAAAAATTTGCGATATCCATTATGAATACGAGAAAAAAGATGCGCTTAGACACAGGCATTTCCGTACATGGAATACGAAAGCAGGCGGTGATTTTCTTGAAGCACGCCGCATTTTCATGGCAAACGATGATGTAGCAATCGGTATTGCGCGGCCAAATCGGCAGATGAATTATTTTTATCGAAATGGTGAAGGAGATGAACTGTTATTTGTCCATGAAGGAATCGGCAAAATTGAAAGCATTTTCGGAGAATTAAACTTCACTCCCGGTGATTATCTTGTCATCCCAATTGGCACAACCTATCGCGTTATGCTTAAATCAGAAGAAGCACGATTTTTAATTCTTGAATCTAATTCGGCAATTGTACCGCCCAAACGCTACCGAAACGAATTTGGCCAATTACTTGAGCACTCTCCATTTTGCGAGCGTGACTTTCGCACCCCAGAAAAATTAGTGACGAAAGATGAAAAAGGAGAATTTGAAGTGCGCGTCCGTGCACAAGGAATGCTTACATCCTATACGTATGATTTCCACCCGCTTGATGCAATCGGATGGGATGGCTACTTGTTTCCATACGCGTTCAGTATCCATGATTTTGAGCCGATAACAGGCCGCGTTCATCAGCCGCCGCCAGTCCACCAAACGTTTGAAGCACACAATTATGTTGTTTGTTCCTTCGTACCTCGTATGTATGACTATCATCCAAAAGCCATTCCCGCTCCATATGTGCATAGCAATGTAGATAGCGATGAAATGCTTTATTACGTAGACGGTAACTTTATGAGCCGGCGCGGAGTTGAAAAAGGATCTATCACCCTGCACCCAAGCGGTTTGCCGCATGGGCCGCATCCCGGGAAAATTGAAGCTAGTATCGGCAAAAAGGAAACGCTCGAACTCGCAGTCATGGTCGACACATTCCAACCGCTCCATATTGTAAAAGAAGCACATCCAACAGAAGATAAAAAATATATGAGCAGCTGGCTTCCTTAATCTATCTTCTACAACAACAGTAACAATGGAAGCAGTAAATGCAATGAAGTAAGTTCCTCCAACCATTAGGCTGTCCCAAAAATACGTTTACATGTAAAAAGGCTGCCCGAAAGTAACTTTCGAACAGCCTTTATTCTACAAATTATTTTGTAAAAGCATCCGTTAATACTGGAACGATTTGCTTTTTACGAGATACAACACCTTTAAGAATTGCTGTGTTGTTTGTTAATGATACATTATAAGCTTTTTCAACTGCGCTTGCTTCTTTACCAAGTGCAAGACCTACAGAATCATTATTTAAAATATCTGTTACAACGAAGAAGAATAAATCTAATCCTTTTTCATCAATCACTTTATTAATTACTGCTTCAATCTCAGCTTGACGAGCAAGTACGTCATTTGTATCTACAGCATTCACTTGAGCGATTTCTACTTTTGCTTCTCCCATTGAGAATTCTTTTGCATCAAGAGAAATTAATTGCTCTACTGTTTTGTCGCTTAAATCTGCACCAGCTTTAAGCATTTCTAAACCATATGCTTCAGCATCTACACCAGCAATTTCTGCTAATTCTTTTGCTGCTGCTACGTCTTGGTCTGTGCATGTTGGTGATTTAAACAATAATGTATCAGAAATAATAGCTGATAACATTAAACCAGCAATTTCTTTCGGAATTGATTTTCCATTTTCTTTATACAATTTATTTAAAATCGTTGCTGTACATCCAACAGGCTCAGCACGATAATATAACGGATCACTTGTTTCAAAGTTAGCGATACGGTGATGATCAATAACTTCTAACACTTGTACTTGATCGATATCATCTGCACTTTGTTGACGTTCGTTATGGTCAACTAAAATAACACCAGCTGCTTCGCCAGCTACTTTTTCAACAAGGCGAGGCGCATCGAAATTGAATTGAGTTAATGCATATTGTGTTTCGCCATTTACTTCACCTAAACGAACTGGTTCAGCTTCAACACCTAATTGTTTTTTTAAATCAGCGTAAGCGATACTAGAACAAATTGTATCTGTATCTGGATTTTTATGTCCGAAAATAAGTACTTTTCCCACGTTATTTCTCCTTTTGTGTAAAATTTTATTGGTAATCTTTCTTTAAAAGAATACCATATGTCCCCTCTATTCTATCACAATTTTAGCCATTTTAAATTCCTAATATTCCTGTTCCCTACTTTTTATATAGGTTAAATAATATAATCCATCCTTTCCGTGCTCAAAAATAAATAGTTGAAATTTAACAAAATATAGATTATGATAATACTTGCAATCAATACTAGATATTGACAAAAATAAACCAAAAACATCTATATATTGATATATAAAGTAAAGGTGCCAGAGATGGCTAAATAGGGAATCCGGTGAGAATCCGGAACTGTCCTCGCAACTGTAAATGTGACGAAATGAGAAAGCCACTGTATTAATCGGAATACGGGAAGGACTCAAAGTAGAGAGATCATAAGTCAGGAGACCTGCCTATACTTCATTCTAGTTTCTTATTCTTCGAGGATTGAGATGATGAAACGATTGCCTAAAAGCTATCTTTACTAGTCTTTTATTTCAGTCGTTTAATCCACTCATTCTCGAGTGGATTTTTTTATTTACCTAAAATATAAAAGGAGGCTTCTTCCCTTGACTACTCTAACAAATTCAAAAGAACAAAGCATGTTGCAGCTAGCTTCCCTATCAAAAAATTTCGACCATACACTCCATATGGATAAATACAAACAACGCTTTCAAAAATGGTTGGATCGACAAACAGATGTAAGTGCTGCACAAACGTCTAAGAAGCTTATCCAAATGGCACTTGAGAACGTCGATATTGATGCTCCAGACTGGACATTCGTTGCTGCTACAGAATTATTAAACTCTATGTATCAAGAAGCACAAATCAATCGCGGATACACAGACACTTCTTACGGCCCGTTCTACGATTTAATAAAACAGCTATCCAGCGTACAAGAAGGACAACGTTACCCTGTTTATAAAGCGGAATTACTGGAATCTTATACAAAAGCAGAGATTGAAGAATTAGGCCGTTCTATTGACCCCGAGAAGGATAAGCTTTTCTCTTATATTGGAATTTATTTGCTAAATGACCGTTACTTAGCTCGTCCTGAGAAAAACGCTGTCTATGAGTTACCGCAAGAACGCTTTATGATTATCGCAATGGAAATTATGCGTAATGAACCGAAGGACAAACGTCTAGATCTAATTAAAGAAGCCTACTGGGCGATGTCTAATCTTTATATGACGGTTGCCACCCCTACACTATCCAATGCAGGGAAAACGCATGGACAACTAAGCTCCTGTTTTATTGATGCTGTGGAAGATTCTATTGATGGTATTTATCTTTCAAACTACGATGCCGCAAAAGTATCCAAATTTGGCGGGGGGGTTGGATTATACGTAGGAAAAATTCGTTCTCTTGGTTCAGATATTCGCGGCTTCTCTGGAAACAGCTCTGGCACTACTCCTTGGATTCGCCTATTCAATCAAACAGCGGTTAGCGTAGACCAGCTTGGACAACGAAAAGGTGCGATTGCTATTTATTTAGATGCCTGGCATAAAGACATTATGAGTTTCCTAGACTTAAAAACACAAAACGGGGATGACCGTTTGAAGGCTCATGATATTTTTACCGGGATTTGTATTCCTGATTTATTTATGGAAGCTGTTCGAGACCGTAAAGAATGGTATTTATTCGATCCGCATAGTGTGAAGCAAAATCTTGGCTTCTCTCTTGAAGATTTTTACGATGAGAAAAAGGGCAACGGAAGCTTCCGTAAGCACTACGCACTCGCTGTTGAAGCAGCTGAACATGGTAAACTTCCAAGCTATGCTTACGAAAAAGTACAAGCGATTGATGTCATGAAAGGAATTATGATTTCACAATTAGAAGAAGGAACTCCTTATATGTTCTATCGCGATGAGGTAAATCGAAAAAATCCGAATCGTCATAAAGGAATGATTTATTGCTCAAATCTATGTACCGAAATCGCCCAAAACCTAAGTCCGACATCGATTACAGAAGAATATGAAACAGAAGATGGCGACATTGTTATCATAAGAAAAAGCGGAGACTTCGTCGTTTGCAATCTTTCTTCTATTAATTTACCTCGTGCTATTGAAGCAGAAGTTCTAGAACGCTTAATTCCAATCCAAGTACGCATGCTTGATAACGTGATTGATATCAATACTTTACCTGTTAAACAAGCAAAGATTTCTAACCAACGTTATCGCGCGATTGGCCTCGGAACATTCGGATGGCATCATCTGCTTGCAGTCAAAAAAATCTATTGGGAATCTGAAGAAGCCATTCAGCTTGCTGATTCTTTATACGAAACAATCGCTTACTTAACGATTCAAGCATCATGCGAACTAGCAAAAGAAAAAGGCAGCTACCGCTATTTCGAAGGTTCTGACTGGCAGACTGGTCACTATTTCGAGCTGCGCGACTACCATGACCAGAAGTGGAACGAACTGAAACAAAACATTCAACAAAACGGAATTCGTAATGGATATTTGATGGCTGTTGCCCCGAACTCGAGTAAATAATTGCTCCCTTGTACAGTGATGTATAAGTGAAAAGTCGGAGAATTGCGGGAAACTCTGAGTATATCAAGATAGGATACTACGCAGTAATGACGTAGCGAACCCTAAAAATTCTTGATTGCAGACAATCCGCAGCCGAGCTTCCTTATAAAAGGAAGAAGGTTCAGAGGCTATGTACCGACTATCTTGTATATAAATATACAAGATAAAGATATAGTCCGTACTCTAGGGCGACCTAGAGAGATAGGCGGAACAGAAACGACCTATCCATCCTAACTAGTTAATTAGGATAGTAACAATTTAGACTGCGAAAATCGGGAATTCAACAGACGGCATCGATCCATTATACGAAATTGAATTTTACGAGGAAAAGAAGAACTTTAAATTCAAAGTGACAGCGCCTGGTTTAACGCCAAATACGTATGAATACTATAAAAAAACGCGCTTCCATTTAGATCAAAAAGAAAGCATTAAACAAAACGCCGCTCGGCAACGCCATGTAGACCAAGCCATCAGCTTTAATTTATATGTTCATAATACGATTAAAGCGAAAGACTTATTAGATATTCACTTGACCGCTTGGGAAAGCCAACTGAAATCCACCTACTATGTTCGTTCGACTTCTTCGGAATTTAACAATGCTTGTGAAAGCTGTTCATCTTAAAAGTGAAGCCGGTAGAGCTAGACACCAGTATTAGCTGAAAAACTACTCGCTTCCCTATCTATCAAGAAAAGGAGCTTAAAATATGACAACTCACATTAAAAAAATCCGAATGTTAGAACCAACGTATCCGACAAAGGCAACCGGCGTATTCAAAGGAGAAGCCTCAGGCTTTCTCCTTTGGAATGACATTCAATATGAGAAATTTTATGATACCTATACCCAACTGATTAATAACTTTTGGAAGCCTTCAAGTGTCAATATGATTCAAGATAAGAAGCAATGGGGCGAGCTCGATGAAGATATTCAAGATGTATTTCTAGATATTTTAACGATGATTGCGGGAATGGATAGTTTACAAACGCCCACATTAGTAGAATTCCTACGCTATGTAAAAGACCCGGCTGTTAAAGCAATTTTAGCGAATATGGCGCAGCAAGAGTCGATTCATAATGAATCCTACTCGTATATTCTTGCTTCGTTGATCCCTTTAGATAAACAAAAACAGCTATTTGACCGAATTAAGCAGCACCCGCAAGTCATCAAGCGGAATCAGCCAATTGTCGATGCGTATCAAACCTTTGTAGATGACCCTACGCCTCAACATTTATTCGAGGCCTTAATTCACTCCACAAACCTTGAAGGCATCTATTTCTATTTAGCATTTGCCTTCTATTACAACTTAGGACGTCAAAATCTAATGACAGGCTCAGCTACGATGATTTCTTATATTCACCGTGATGAGATGGTTCACTTTGACTTTATTGGGATGCTGATTCAAATTTTAATGTACGAATATCCTGAATTAAACACAGAAGAAAACAAACAGTTCATTTACGATACACTCCAACATGCTGTCGAACTTGAAAAGCAATGGTCAGAGTATATATTAGAAGATATTCAAGCAAAAGCCGACCTCGACCTTGAAGAGTTCTATGAATACATCGAATACATTGCCAACAAGCGGCTTCGCATGCTTGGACTAGATAATTTATATAAAGACTATCCGGATAACCCAATGCCTTGGATTAAAACATTTGATGATGAATCCATTAGTTTAACGAAGACGGATTTCTTTGAACAAAAATCAAGAACTTACAGCCAAGTGAATGCGAGCAACGGATTTGATGAACTATGAGAATAGCCATCGTCTATCATTCTGGAAGCGGAAATACGAAAGCACTTGCTGAAGTGATCGCCTCTTTTTTACCTGAAGCGAAGCTCTTTAAACTAGGTGAATTCAATTCTGCTACTCTACCTGCCTACGACGGTTTATTGATTGGCTCATACACATGGGGAGATGGTGATTTACCAGCCAAAATGATTCCCTTTTATGAGGAATTAGAAACAGCTGATATCTCTCACCTCACGACGGCTGTGTTCGGGACAGGTGAAACGAATTACCATCACTTTTGCGGTGCTGTCAATCTATTACGCGACATGCTATATGTGCATAGTTCTTTAGCCGTTACCTTAAAGGTCGAGCAAATGTATCAAACTACTGATTTACCAAGAATCGAAAAATTCACGACTATTTTCAAGCAAGCTTTACAAAGTAAAATAAAAAATACATGTATGACAAAAGAGCTTATCAGTTAAGTCTGATAAGCTCTTTTTCTGTAAACCGTTCATTACGATTACATTAAATGATATACATCCCAAATGTCAGAGGTTTCTGCTCCCATATACCAAGCAGCTACACCGCCCAAGTGATGCTGTTTTACCAGGTTCAGTCGAAGCTTCATCGATTTTTTATCTTCTATCCATATTTGATGTCTCTTCCCATCCAAAGTATATTCCACATAATTTTGCGAGGTCTTTTTATCCCATACCTTTTGAAGTCCTTTAGATAAAATAATTTGCTCAACCTCAACCATAGTACGATCATAACTCTTCACTTTGTTTGTCGATAAATCCGTTACCCATTCCCTCGTGTAAAATGGCACAGCCAATATGATTTTATGAGAAGGTACCTCTTTCATTAAAAGCTTTATCCCTTCCTTGACCCAAGGCAAAGAGGCAACAGAACCAGCTGTTGGACTTCCTCCCCAGTGCTCATCATATCCCATCATGATGATATAATCTGCTAGCTTGCCAAGTTCTTTCCTATCTAAACTCCCTGACCAAAAAGGGTCATCATTTGCCCGAGTGACATCCACAGATAGTTTCATTCCATGTGGTTGAAGCGACTTTTTAAGTTCTTTTATGAAAAGCACATAATCCCGCTCATTTTTTGGATCAATGTTTTCAAAATCCACATTTATTCCATCACTATTCGTTTGTACGAGTGAATCTCGCAAAGCTGAAACTAATTTTTGACGATTGGCTGCACTACCTAGTATAAAATCAGTTAAAACAGGGTCAAATTGATTACCAATTAGCGGCCAAACTTGTTTCCCTTGGCGATGAGCGTCTTGAACATACTTTTTATCCACAGAAAGGGAAACAAAATCCCCTGAATTCTTTAATGTATAAAAACGAGGAGATACTACATTTAAATTAGGTTGTTTCATGTAGTTTCCCTTCGTTCCATTATGCTTCCACCCCATAAAGATACGGGTTTGCTTTTTTTGTTTAAGAAGGGATCTCTTAATCCAGCCCTTTTTACCATCAAGCAATTGAATTTGGAAGTAATAATCAGGAAGCTTCAGTTTTTGACCAACATCAAGATTAACGGTGCGCAAATGATTTAATTTCTTTAAATCACTTATCGTTACCCCATATTTAGTAGCCACTTTCCACAATGAATCTCCTGATTTAACAGTATGTATCTGATATTTTTGTGGAATCTTTAGTTTTTGACCAATAATAATTTTCTCCGATGTTAATTTGTTTTGTTTCTTTAACTCTCTTTCTGAAACTCCATACTGCTTCGCTATTCCCGATAATGTATCTCCACGTACTACCTTATGGATAATAAGGCTTGCAGAGTCTCCTGAGGCAGAAGAAATAACAGGAAATTTCTCACCTTTTTTTAAGACTGCTACTTTAGTAGACCCTAATTTAGGAGCCTTAAAAACACTCGCCTTGTCTACTTTCACAGAACCTATGGAAAGAGTATTACTAGATGCTTGTCCACTGCTTGGAAATAGACTTATACAAAGAAAGCTGAATATAATAAGACAGCCAAATAATTTTTTCACTATTTGCTATTCCTCTCTAATTTTAACATTATAACTTTTTATAGTTTACTATGAGGCATAGCTATAAAAACAGAGGTACTTTTTAGGGGGTTTCCATAAAATACTCTCTATTATTCTATTTATTGGTATAATATATGGATGAAAGGCAGGAGATTGCAAGATGCACTTTAATGTTGGAGATATTACTTTTCAAGTAGTCTTCCTTATTTCTCTTGTAGTACCGATTGTTCTTATTGTCCTATTTATAAAATATCTTATAAAGCAACGGCAGCAAACAAATAGAATAGAAGAAAAGCTGGATCAGCTACTAAAGGACAAAAAATAACGCAAAATAAAAAGACCCCGATAAACGGAGTCTTTTCTTAGCGTTCAATTATTTTTGAACGTTAGCAGCTTGTGGTCCACGAGCGCCTTGCTCGATTTCGAAAGTCACGTCTTGACCTTCTTCAAGAGTTTTGAAACCTTCACCTTGGATAGCTGAGAAGTGTACGAATACGTCGTCTTGACCTTCAACTTCGATGAAACCGAAACCTTTTTCTGCGTTAAACCATTTTACTTTACCTTGTACCATTGTAGTGCCTCCCATTTGGAAAAAATCCATTTTATTACTATTCTTGATTCTGGATAATGTCTGAAGAGGAAACCTATAACGGTACTTCCTTCTATCAATCTTATTCCGAACAAAAATAATTATCTATAGTATATCATGCATATGCTAAAAAAAACAAGGTTATCCCTTAATAATTCAACGACAAATTCCGCCAAAATCCCACGAATTTAGCCCTTTTTTTTATGAAATCCCTCTTCCAATAAGTAACGCTCTGCTTCAATCGGTGATTCAAAACATTCTTCAAGATTCACCCCCGCATATATATTCCAGAGTAAATCTTCTTGAGCAAGCGTTAATTCTTGCTTCTCCGGCCCTATCCAAACGCCTTCAAGATCAGCAAATTCATCCACCATTTCTTCCGCTTCCTCAAAGTGAGATAAATAAGCGATACTGTCTTCTACTACTGTTCGAAGCTCTTCCTCTGAATATTCACGGATATTAACCATCCCTTTTTTATCGGTCATGCTAGGAGATAAATGACCTGCATAAACAAATCCATTACCGTTTGGATGTAAATGCTGCACTACAACTTTTCTATCATACACACTTTCTTCAAAGTGAAAATTAACACGTCCTAATGACACATCTTTTCTTTGTAGCTGTGGGAAAGATTCAATAATAGCTAATTTTTCTGCAAACGTTAACAAACACTCATCCTCATTTCCTCTAAATCATGTTGTACATTGTACCACAATCGTCTTTAGCATATTCGAAAAAAAAAAAGAATTTTATTCTTGACATACTGCTGACACATAACAAGGTTAAAGTAAATGTATCATCATCCAATACAATAACTCACTTAAATAGAAAAGAAAATATAAAGGAGTCGATGTGAAATGGTTACAATTTATACTACTCCAAGCAGTTTAGCTTGTCGTAAAGCGAAAGCCTGGCTTCAAAAAAACGACATTATTTATACAGAACGCAACTTATTCTCACAACCTCTTTCTGTTAAAGAAATTAAAGCGATTTTACAAAAAACAGAAGGTGGAACAGATGAAATCATCTCGACACGTTCTAAAAAATTTAAGAGCTTAAAAATGGATATCAATAGCATCCCTTTAAATGAACTGTGTGAATTAATCCAACAAAATCCTGACCTTCTTCGCCGCCCTATCATTTTTGATGAAAAAAACCTACATGCAGGGTACAACGAAGAAGAAATGGGCCGCTTTCTTCCTAGAAAAGCCCGCCACCTTCAATTATGGCAAGCAATCAGTCAATTAGTATAAAACAAAAAGCCTTTTCCTTATTTTTGGAAAAGGCTTTTTGTTTTATGCCTGGCTTTTTTCAATATATAAAGTGAAAGTCGTTCCTCTTTCACTGCTTTCTTTTAAAACGAGATCACCATTTTGTGCTTTAGCCAACATTTTGCTAAATGGAAGCCCTAATCCTAAACCGCGAATTTTCAATTTTTTATTTTCCCCGCGATAAAATGGTTCAAATATAAAATCCTGTTCATGTTTAGGTATCCCTCTTCCATCATCTTGAATATCAATACCGATTAAAGCTTCGTCCGCTTCATATATATGCAGGCTAATACGTCCTTTCCCCTCTATTGCTTGTTTAGCATTATTCAACAAGTTAATCATAATTTGTTGCATTCTTAATAAATCAATTCGCCCGAATAAGACCTCATCAGGAAGATGGATGGCTAATTCAATCTGTTGTTCTTCTTGTGTAACCTTCCAGCGATGGGAAATTTCCTGAATAAATTGATTCATATTTTCTTTTTCTACTTGCATTTTAAAAGAGCCTGAAGACATGGCATTATAGTCCAACAAATCTTCAATCATTCGTTGCAATCGCTGTGTTTCTTTTAAAGATATATCTAAAAATTCCTTTCTTTCCTCCCCTGTCACCACATCATCTTTTACAGCTTGAATAAGTCCACTTATAGAGGTTACGGGGGTCTTTAAATCATGGGTCACTCCAGCAAGCATCTCAGCTCGCATTTTATCGCTTTGTTTCAATCGACTTGTCATTGCCTTAAACGACTCCACTAATTCATAAATCTCTTCTTCACGGGGTTCTTCTTCTTTTAAATTAGTATCGTAATTTCCTTTGCGTACTTGAACAGCAGCATTCGCAACATTCTGAATAGGGCGTGATATTTTTCGTGAAAGAACATAAATGACACCGCACCCTAATACAAGTACTGCCCCCATCATCATCGCCAGCCAGCCGTGATCTTGGTTTACTTCCTTCAACGCTCCTTCTTCTTGAGCGATTACGACCCAGCCTTTTGTCTCATAGTCAAAATTAATTGGAGACTTAATAACATATAATTGACTGTCATCCTTTACTTCAACTCTTTGGATGCTATCCTTACTATCCATAATGACAGCCGGAAGCTGCTTGTCCTCAGGCTCAATGTATAATTGCGGCATCGTATAAATAATAGTACCGTCCACATCTACAATATAAATAATAGGCTGTTGATCCAAATGAAGGATTTTTTCCCGTTCTTCAATAATTTCAGCCAACATTGGCCCAACAACAATTTGTCCATTATCCTTAATCGCACGATCGGATGTTTCATCTGCTAAATACTTAAGCAGGCTTAAACGATATTCCAGTGCTGTTTTTTCCATCCACCATAAAGAAAAAACGGATAAAATAAGCACGCCTGTCATCAAAGTAATAATATATCTAGTCGTCCAATACCGTAATAATGTCGTCCTTTTTTTAACTTTGATAGACACTTAACTGATACCCCAATCCACGCAACGTTTTAATTTCTCCTTCTGACTCAGGCCACTCTTCAAGTGCCTTCCTTAAACGTTTAATCGCCAAGTCAACCGCTCGGTCACTTCCGACATAATCCATTCCCCAAACGTGTTCAATCAACTGCTCCCTTGTAAAAATTTGATTAGGATGCTTCGCAAAGAAAAGAAACAACGACAAATCGCGTGGGGTTAAATTGACTTCCTGATTGTCTAGCTCTACAGTATAAGCTTGAAAGTCTACACGTAATCTTCCAAACTTACGAATATGCTCTTCACTTTCCTCCGTAACAAAACGGGGTGATCGACGCAACACTGCTTGCACCCTTGCAACAACTTCATCCGCTACAAACGGTTTAGCAATATAATCATCCGCCCCCGACTGAAAGCCAGATAATCGATAATCTACATCCGTTAAGGCTGTTAACATAATTACTGGACATGCACTTTCCTCACGAATTTCACTAAGGATGTCCCACCCTTCTTTCCCCGGCAACATGACATCTAATAACACAAGATCCGGCTGAACATCCGTAAATACAGACATTGCTTTAAGCCCATCATATACTTGAATTACTTCAAACCCTGCACGCTGTAAATATGCTTTTAACACCATAGAAATGGCGATTTCATCTTCCACAACTAATATCTTTTTCATACTCATCAGATGCCCCCTCCCCCTAGATTATAATCAATTGACAAAACAAGCGCCATTGAAGGTAACAGCTCCTGACAGACATAGTTCTAGCATACTTTAGAAATGTGTCAAGAACATGTTGACTGTCCCTCCTCTAAAATAGACTTTGTTAACTAACATCATTGATTATATAATTAAGAGCATTTCATGGGGGCAGAACGAAAATGAGCCAAACATTAACAGGGCCTTAAAGTAAAAAAGAGCTTAAACAGCTCTTTTTCTCATTTACATAGAAGTTTCATCCTCAGCACGAGCCGTATCATCGACAATGGCTCTCAAGTCTTTTTCAAATAATTCATCACTGCAAACAAAACTATGCTGATCTAAGGACTCTTCCTTTTGCTGTGAAGTTAGATTCTTTTCTTTCATAAGCTAAGCCTCCGTTCTTTATTTGAGACTTATTTTATCCAAACTGTTAAATCTTATGAGAAGGATGAAAAGTCCGCCCATTTTTCTCAATACAATAAACAATCTAGCCTAGTTGGCATAGTATGAATGTATTCTAGGCTTCAAAGGAGGAATGCACAAATGGGTGGTCATGTTGATGGAGGCTGTGGTGGACACTGTGGTGGACACAGCTCTGGCTTTGCATTGCTAGTTGTTTTATTTATTTTGTTAATTATTATTGGTGCTAGTTGGGGATTTGGCGGCTGCTTCTAAGAAAACAAAAAGGTGCCTCTTTTTCAGGCACCTTTTCGTTTATTTTTTCTCGCTTTCACAATAAGCCAAACAACAAACAAGACAATCGGAATTAATAAATAGTTTGCATATTGAGAGAAAATTTCACCAGCCTGCTCCCAGCGCGGTCCAAGTTTATACCCTAAATAGACATAAACTGCGGTTACGGGCAGCATAGCAAAAAAAGTATATACAGAAAACTTCCATACACTCATCTTCATGATGCCGCATGGCAATGAAATCGCGGTCCGAATCCCTGGAACAAAGCGCCCCAAAAAGGCGATGCTTGCACCATACTTATGAAAAAAACGATCCGCTTTATCGATTTGTTCTTCCTTAATTAAAAAATACTTTCCGTACTTCTTAACAAGCGGGCGTCCTCCATATCTTCCTAACGCATAAAGCGTCAAAGGACCAAGTACTCCCCCAATGGTTCCAAATAGAATAACGACATATAAGTTCATATCGCCTTGATACACCCAGTATCCTGCAAGAGGCAGCACCAACTCAGCCGGCACAAATTCAAAACATAAAGCGAGCATAACGCCAAAATAAGATAATGATTTAAACGCTTCAATCATACTAAGAATGATGTCTTCCATATTGTTTGTCCTTTCACATACATAAAAGAAGGAGCTCCTATTTGAATATCTAGGCACGCCCCCCCCCCCCGCTTACCGTCCTTACATTCCTATTAACTCGTTATATCGTATAATATCGCAAATAGAAGAGTCAACCTTTTGTTACCTCTATTTTAACATAAGGAACTATACGATATAACACGGTTAATCAACACTATCCTTATTACGGCTATGACATGATGTGCTTTTAAAAAGAATACAAATGCATGATTTTCCACCCTAAGATACAAACTAAATCATCATAAATATTAGGTGGAATCCTTAATGCTATTTTTTCGAAGATACAATCAGAAACCCAGTTCTTCTCGACAACTTAATAATAGCCTCCATCAGGGTCTAGTAAGCTCCGAATTAATGGACAATATTGCGGAAATCCAGTCTATTTTTTGTGATACACCTGATCTCATTGTGAGGTATTTAGTAATAAAACAAACACAAAGCCAAGCAGCGCTAATCTATTTGAATGGAATAACCGATAGTAAGACAATTTTTAATCATGTGCTGAACCCACTTTTATTTGAGGATAGCAAGGATAATAGTGAGGCTGATTTAAAGGTATCACTTGGTCACATCAAAGAAACAAATACATGGCCACAAATTGAGAGTGCGATTTTAAATGGCGAATGCGTCTTATTTGTAGATAAACGTACAGAAGCCTTTATTTATGATACTTCTAATTTTCCTAAAAGGCCTATTGAAGATACAGAAATAGAATCTTCCCTAAATGGACCACATGTTGGATTTACCGAGACCGGAAATGATAATGTTGCGCTAATTCGTAACCATATTCACAACCGTGAACTGAAAATAAAGGAAATGATTGTCGGTGAAAGAGGGAAATCGAAGTTATTTATCTTGTATCTAGCAGATGTCGTGAATCCAGAAGTGTTGAAGGAGCTTGAGAATCGAATCCAGAAAATAGATGTCGATAGCATTATAAACGCGGGTGTACTTGCAGAATACATTGAGGACCATCCATACTCTCCTTTTCCTCAACTATTATTGACAGAACGTCCTGATTTTGCATCCTCAGAGATTTTACAAGGAAGAATCGTAACAGTGGTAGACAGATCACCGAATGTAATAATCGGACCTGTAACATTTGATTCCTTCTTCAAAACCACAGATGATTATAGCTCCCGCTGGATGGTCGCTTCTTTTATTCGTCTAATGAGATATTTCGGTTTTTTTATGGCCATATTTCTACCTGCTACATATATCGCAATTATTTCCTTTCATTTTGAAGTCATTCCTTTAAAGCTGCTATTGTCCTTGGGTGCATCAAGAGAACGGATTCCCTTTCCTCCTTATATTGAGGCATTTATTATGGAGCTTACTCTAGAAATGCTAAGGGAGGCTGGGATTCGACTTCCAACTAAAATTGGACAAACGGTAGGGATTGTTGGCGGTATCGTCATTGGTCAAGCAGCTGTAGATGCAGGAATTGTAAGTAATATCATGGTGATTGTTGTAGCTTTGACAGCGGTGGCCTCCTTTATTATTCCTAATTATGAAATGGGTTCAGCCATTCGAATCATCCGGTTTCCAATGATGATACTTGCTTCGTTGTTCGGATTTGTGGGACTTACGGTTGGTTTAATGATTTTACTGGGACATTTCATTGCGCTTGAATCTTTAGGAACTCCGTATGGTAGTCCAATTGCACCTTTACGATTTCCAGATTGGAAGGATGTATTTATGCGATTTCCGCAGTGGGCAATCAATAAGCGCCCTTTAAGTACAAAAGCCATTCAGATGATAAAAGCAAACTCCAATCGTCCAAAGGGTGACAAACAGTGAGGATAAACGTAAACAATAAAATTACAGTAAGGCAATTTATTTTATTGATTCACGGAGTACAAATGGGGGTTGGCGTATTAACCCTGCCACGTGAATTAGCTGAACAAGCAGGGACAGATGGCTGGATGGTCATCATTATTTCTTGGTTCCTTGCGACAATGGCTAGTTTGATCATCATCCAAATTATGAAGAAATATCCGAATGGAACAATCCTTGATCTTTTAACTCATTATTTTGGAAAATGGATTGGAAGGGTAGCTACCATCATATTTGCATTGTATTTTGCTTTATTGGCTAATGTTATTTTTATTAGAGAGGCTCTCTTTATCCAAGCATGGATTTTACCCCGTACCGAGGTATATGTATTAATTTTGCTGTTATCAATTCCTAGCTATCAAATTGCTCGGAAAAACATCAATATATTAGGCAGGTATTCTGAATTCGTTTTTTTATGACATTATGGACGATTATCATTTATTTAATTCCTTTAAAATATGCC
Organism: Peribacillus asahii; assembly: GCF_003570725.1. Lineage (GTDB taxonomy): Bacteria > Bacillota > Bacilli > Bacillales > DSM-1321 > Peribacillus > Peribacillus asahii. Next base: position 48,926 of record NZ_QWVS01000016.1, on the reverse strand, counting down.
CATTGGCTTCATTTATTTCCTGTTCTTAAGGAAGGATGGTTACCAATTCTCACCACTGTAAAAACGTCCATTTTTTCTTTTTTAGGTTTTGAAATAGCATTTTTTCTCTATCCCTTTTTACAAAAGAAGGAGAAGGCCTCTATGGGAGTTGTTATTGCTAATACACTTTCGTTGCTCGCATTCCTGATGGTAACCATAGGAGCCTTTATCTTTTATAGTCCTGATGAAATTACCATCTATAATGAACCTACAATTGAGATGTTAAAAGTTCTTGAATTTAAATTTATCGAAAGACTGGAAATTGTGTTTTTTTCTTTTTATTTATTTGTGATTTCTACAACGGTCCTGCCATTCATGTTTATGACAGTATTTTGTACAAGTCAATTGGTTGGAAAACAAGATTATAGTAAACATTTAGCCTGTTTTTTGCTAATTGAATTTGCAGTCGTTGTGTTGTTTCCTCCTAGTTTCGATGAAAATACCCACCTTCAGCAAGTAATTGAAAAAGCTGGAATAATCCTTGCCTTTGCTTTTCCTTTATGTTTATGGGGATATGTCTGGGTGCACGGACTTTTTAAAAGGAGGGCAATCAAATGAAACGCATGTGTCTTGCCATTCTTCTCGTTTTTCTTATCGCGATACTTTCAAGCTGCGGAAGACATGTCCCACTAGAGGATTTAACGATTTCCTTGATACTTGGTGTTGATCTCGATGATGAAAATAATCTAATCATTTCTGAATCAAGTCCAGTGTTTAATAAGGATGCTAAGAAAAGTGTTGAAACATATCAATTAAAGGCCAAATCAATACGGGCATCCAGGAAATATTTTGATGCTTTGGCAACCGGAGAGGTCACTGCTGCGAAAATTCAAATATTACTGTTAGGAAAACGAGTACTAGAACATGAAGACTGGTTTTCTATCCTAGATACGGTATATCGGAATCCTACCTTTTCCATAAATACAAGAGTTATTGTAGTCGATGGTCCTGTATCTGACGTTATTTTTTATAAACCAGCAGATAAACCACAATTAGCTTTGCATTTGAAGGAAGCCATCGATAAAAACAATGGGAGATCAAGAACTGTAAATAACACTCTTCAGGTGCTTCATAGACAAATGTACGAAAAGGGATTAACTCCTTCGATTTCAGAAATAAAAAAAGAAAAAAATCTTAAATTCGTTGGAGTGTCATTGTTGAATGAGAATGGAAAGTATGTTGACAGTCTCAGTATCCAAGATTCGTCACTCCTACTTATCTTAAAGGATGAACAGAAGCAAGAAGTAACCTTTACTATTCCTATGAAATCGTTGGATGACGAGGGAGGAATCTTTAATAAGAACGAGTTAAGTATAGATGTTAATAGGGTTAAATCTAAAGTAAAGACCAAATACGACCAGGATAAATTTCATTTCAACTATAAGATTCATATGACCGTAACTATTGTAGAACAATTATTTCCTGTAGGTAAGGTAAAAGAAAAAGAACTGGAAAAAATGATTGAAAAAGAATTGAACTCTCGATTTAAGGTTCTTATTAAGAAAATTCAAGAAAATAAAATTGATCCAATCGGACTCGGACTTTATGCGAGAGCCTATCAATATGAACAATATAAAAAAGTTGAGGAACATTGGGGTAAAGCCCTTGCGGAATCAAATATTGATGTTTCCGTAGACATAGACATAAAATCGATGGGTGCTATAAAGTGATTTCTTATAAGTTCAACGGTTAAGGTGTGTGATAATTAACATCGGGAACATTCATAAATTCGCTTACATAAGTATCAATGATTGTAAAATGTTCGAAGACTTTATGACAAAGTATTCTACATATGAACATTCTCCGTCTTTTAAAATACCAGCCATGTTACCTGAACTAGTGTGGCTTCGAAAGTGAAACTTCCAGCAGTTACGGAAGTTTCACTTTATTTAAAAATAGTAGCCTGATCTTCTTTTCGCTTATTCTTCATCCATTTTCCTTCATATTTATTAAAGCTTCCTCTATGATACACAACACGCCCACGATTCATTGTGGCGACGACTGTACAAGGAAATGTATGACCGTTATAAATCGTTTGCTTATGCTTCGCAAAGAATCGATCCTCTGTCACCCTAAACGGCTCCTTCAAGGAAACAATGGCAAAATCAGCATCCATTCCGACCTTTATACTCCCCTTCACACCGGATAATCCAAATCTTTTAGCAGGAGCAGCGGCAATCATTTCAGCTATTTTGAAAAAAGGAATATCATACTCGATTGCCAATTGAATGACTGCCAGCAATGAAAACTGGCCGCCGCTAATTCCTCCCCAAGCTTCAAAAAAACTATGAACAGCCGGATCCTTTAATTCATACGGACAAGGTGAATGATCAGAAGAAATCATATCAAATTTGCCTGCTTTAAATAATTCGATAAGCTTTTCTTGTTCAGATTGAGATCGTAACGGTGGGGCACATTTTGCAACTGTTCCTTTTTCTACCACTGCTGCATCATTAAATAGCAAATAATGCGGACAAGTTTCTACTGTAACATTAAGCCCTCGTTTTTTGGCCAGTTCAATTTTTTCAACAGCAGCCGCACTGCTAATGTGAACAAAATGGAGCGGACATCCCGTTAATTCTGCATACGTTAATGCCCGTTCTACAGCCTCTACTTCCGCAAGCACCGGTCTTGCAGCAGCATAGTCCTTTGCACTGACTAGCCCCGCCCGCACTTTTTCTGCCTGTAACCAGCTTGTGACGGCCTCACTTTCAGCATGCAATGCCAATACTTTTCCTAATGAAGCAATCGTCTTCATCCCGTTCAATAAGGTTAGATCGTCCACTCGTTCAAACTCTTCATTACCAGACGCCGAAAGAAAGGCTTTAAACCCTACTACTCCGGACTTCTCAAGCTCTCTTAAATCCGCAATATTTCCTGGAACAAGTCCGCCCCACAATCCAAAATCAACAGATGATTTTTGAGCAGCTATATTGGCTTTCTCAAGCAATGCTTCTTTATGGACCGTTGAAGGGATCCCATTCAGCGGCATGTCAAAATACGTTGTACAGCCTCCTGCTACCATCATTTGTGATCCAGTTTCAAATCCTTCCCAATGTGCACGTCCCGGCTCACTGAAATGAACATGAACATCAATCATCCCTGGGAAAACATATTGACCATCCGCTCGCCATTCTACTGCAGCATCTCCAACAAGATGCTCGGCAACCTCAACAATCACGCCATCTTTCACCGCAATATTCGTTCGTTTAACTTCCGTCGGTAACACAACTAAGCCATCGCGGATAATTAGATCGTATGTCTCCATACTCTTACTCCTCCTTCACAGGCTCTTTTACTTCCGCCATGTAAACATCAAGAGCGGCTTGTAATGCTTCTCCTCGCTTCACTTCAAAACCGTGACGCAATAACACCGCCTCTAAAGCACCTAACACAAACAAAACATTTTCCTTTCGACAGCTATAGCCCATCGTTCCAATTCTCCAGATCTTTCCTTGAAGCGGTCCAAAGGAAGACGCAATTTCAATTCCAAATTGATTTAATAACATACTGCGTACGGATTCCCCGTCTATGCCTGAAGGAATTTCAATACAGGTTACACAAGTCAGCTTATGTTTGCGATTTCCGAACAAGGTTAATCCCATTGCTTCTAGACCGGCAACTAATGCCGCCTCATGAAAGACGTGACGTTCAAATCTCTCTTCTAACCCTTCCTCTAAAACGAGACGTAATCCCTCTCGAAGCGCATACAACATTGAGGTTGCTTCTGTATGATGATTCAAGCGGCGCGGTCCCCAATAATCTTGCAGCATACTTAAATCAAAATAATTACTTTTAATCGGTATTCCCTTCCGAACTTGTCGCAAGTCCTCCGCTGTCGCAATCCCACGCTCTACTTTTTTTCTTTCTGACAGAATTTTCTCAATTCGATCATTATACGTAATCGGTGCCATACCAGAGGGTACCGATAAACATTTTTGAGTGCCACCGATAATGGCATCAATACACCATTCATCTACTTTAATATCCGTACCGCCAATGGAAGCAACCGCATCAACGACTAGAAGAACATCCAGCTCTCGACACGCCTGACCAATCTCCTTCAATGGCTGCATGCACCCTGTTGACGTTTCCCCATGAACTAGCGCGACAATCTTCGGTGAAACTTTTTTAATTTCCGCAATAACCTCTTCCGGTTCAAACACTTCTCCCCAAGAACATTCCATCGTGTGTACGTCAGCACCATAGCGTTCGCAAATCTCGACAAACAAATGACCAAACCGGCCGAAAATCGGTACTAATACACAATCTCCTGGTTCAATAATGCTGCAAAGAACCGCCTCATTTCCTGATCTTGATGTCCCATCTACCGGAAATGCCCAACGATTATTCGTTTGAAAAAGTTGGCGAAGCATCTCCATAACTTCATTCATGATGTGTGTAAAAGCAGGATCAAACTGTCCTAATATAGGTGTACTCATGGCTCGTAACACTCGCGGATCCACTTCAACCGGCCCCGGCGTCATAATCGTTCGTAGCGGGGTATGCAGCTCAGAGTATTTCATGATTGTCAGCTCCCTTTAATATGCTAATTTATATAATATTTCACTTAAAATCTCGATTCCTATTTCTAAATCTTCAACGCTCGTAAACTCTTTTGGAGAATGGCTAATTCCATTATGACTAGGAATAAAAATCAAGTTCGTTGGACAAAAACCTCCAAATACTTGCGAATCATGTCCAGCACCGCTTATCATATTTTGATAGGAAATTTGATTTGCATCAGCCAATTGTTGAATCACTGTATTCATTTCACAATTCAATTCAACAGGCTTCACGTCCATCCATTTCGAAATCGTAATAGTCATACCCGCTTTCTCCACTTTTTCTTCCATATATGCAAAGAGTTCTTGACAATATCGCTGTAACACTGCTTCTTGATGATGACGAATATCTAGACTAAATTCGATTTCTCCAGCAATCACATTCGGAACATTCGGCTTAACGGCTATCTTCCCAACCGTCGCTACTAAATGTGGATTGATTTCTTGTGCACGCTTTGTTAAAAAAGTAATAAGCTCCGAAGCAACGCTAACAGCATCTTTCCTAAAATACATCGGTGTTGTTCCAGCATGGTTACTTTCACCAACAATCTTAACTGTAAAACGACGTTGACCAACAATATGGCTTACAATACCTAATGATTTCTTATTCTGCTCTAACACAATCCCCTGCTCGATATGAACTTCAATAAATCGTTCAATATCCTGACGCTTAGGCGATTGATAATTCTCCGGAGGAAAACCCGCTTCCTTCATAGCGTCAAGGAATAGGACCCCTTCTGAATCCTTTACACCCCGTACTTGATCTAGACTGTATGCACCTTGAATATTTCTTGACCCCCAAAATGTTAACGGAAAACGACTTCCTTCTTCCTCACATAAGGATACGACCTCAATTGTTTTTTTCGGTTTTCCATACTTAGCTTTCAACCTTTTTACAGCTAGTAAACTGGCAATAACCCCGTAAGCCCCATCATATTTCCCACCATCGACAACTGTGTCAATATGAGAGCCTGTTAAGATTGCTTTACCATCTGATTCAGTTCCATCTAATCGACCGAATAAATTTCCCACGCTATCAAAATAAGCATCGAGTCCAATCGATTTCATTTCTGCTTTTAATGCCTGCTGCGCTTGAACCCATGCCTTCGAATATAGCAAACGAGTGACTCCTCCATTTACTGTAGCTCCAAAGGAAGCCAGCCATTCAATCATTGAGACAACATTATTTTTCTCTGAAATAGTTTCTAGCGGTATCGTCATCACAATCCTTCCTTTCAACTGTTCTGTATAGTTGACTACTATTTTACGTTTTAGCATCGAAAGCTTCATTAGCAAATCTATGCGAATTACTTTATCTTTTTATGCAATCTAACCAATATTATATAAAGCTATTAATCAACCATACGGTTTAACATAGCTAAGGTTAAAAAGAAGAGCGTGCCTACAGATTACAGACACCCTCTTCATACAGATTAACTCGTATAATTCTCCCCTAGTCCCATTTGTCTCAAAATTTGACGATAATTAATCGATGTTTTATCTGCTGCAATATGAGCCTCCGCTTGCAGGTCTAAAGGTAATTCTTCAGGCTTTTGGTTTTCCACCATTTCACGATCTTCATTAAAAATTTGCAAATTAAACTCGTACGTATCTTCAATCGGTGCATCTTTATCAAAATTTCTTGCCATTGGAGAAAACATGCGCGTTTGACGGGCAGAAACAGGACTTGCACAATTTAAAATAAACAACTTCCCATCATTCGGAAAATGAACAGTCAAACGAGCAGCAAAAGGGGGATATACATCAAACACTCTTAACCATTTAAAACCTGGCGGCTCTAAATGTTGTTGACTCTTGCCATAATTGCTAACCGTACTTACATACTCGACATGCAAACCATAATCTGTTTTATCTACTTTGTAACTTGGAACAAATGCATTATTTCGATCAGCAAAGCTTTCCGAATGAACCCAAGCAAAGTGAGCCACATCTAAAAATCCTTCCATTTGACGACCAGCCGATCCTGCAATATCAATAAACGGCGGTAAAATATTTAAATATTCTTCATCATCCCACGCCTCAAGCGGCGGAATATTCTCTTCCTCTCCAGCTAGCGAAGTCCAAACTAAGCCATAACGCTCTGCCGTTGGGTAAATGGTGATACAGAGACGCGGAGAAATTTTCGCATCAGGATGAGCTGGAATAGCTGTACAATTTCCTTCAGGCCCATAACGAAATCCATGATAAGGACAAACAATTTCATCTCCTTCAACCCAGCCCATACTAAGTGGAACACCACGATGAAGACATAAATCACGCGCGACAATAATTTTTCCATTCGCCCGATATAACACAAGATGAACATCTAATAACTTAATACCGATTGGCTTTTCCGTTACTTCTGCAACCGTCGCTACCGGATACCAATATTGAGATAAAACGGTCCAATCTTCCGGGCTAAACGTACACTGTTTCGGCATTGGAGTAATTCTTTTTTTCTTTTTTGTCGCCATCGATTCATTCATCCGTATTCACTTCCCTTCAATTCATTTTCTAAATATTAGCAAAATCCAGAATAAAAATCACCACTAAATGTAAGGTTTTATTACACTAGATATTTTTTTGTAAATTTCCACAATCGAAAAAATTCATTTTAGAAGATATGTCAAAGGAATTGTATGATAATATAAAAGAAATTTTATTTTTAGCACACTAAGGAGGTTCGTTATGAAAATCGCTGACTTATTGAAGATTCCCATTTTAAGAAACACAAATATCATCGCTGGAGCAACTGGAACGGAACGCGAAGTTTTTACCGTCAATATGATGGATGCACCTGATATCATTCCTTACCTCAAGCCAAATGAGCTACTCATCACCACAGCGTATCATTTAAAAGACCACCCGGACGCCCTTCTCGAACTTGTTGAGGCTATGGCCGAACAAAACTGTGCTGGACTTGGCATTAAAACAAAACGCTTCGTTCAAGAAGTACCCGAAAAAGTCATCGAGACAGCTAATCAATTAGCCTTCCCTATCATAGAGCTCCCATTGGAACAATCACTCGGCGAAATTGTCAATCACTCCCTCCATGCAATCCTTAATCAAAGAGCCAATGAATTAACATATGTCATGGAAACACATAAACAATTCACTAATTTAATCATGGACGGAAAAGGGATTCCGAAATTATTAGACCGTTTATCAGAAATGATTGGCTTCCCTATCGTATTAATTAACCAATACCTAAAACCAACTTCACAGCCAAACTCAAACTCCAAGACTCTTACTATCATCAAACAGTTACTAGCGGAAGGTTTTAATTTTTCCCTTTCAAAGACAACATTCTTTTCTTTTTCTGTTCTCTTTAACAAGCAAACTTATTCTGTATTTCCTATCTATACAAGCGGTAAAAATTTTGGCTATTTAACTATTCTAGGAGAAATTAAAGAGTCCGATCACCTTACTACACTAACAATCGAACAAGCTGCCAATGTCATTTCTTTTGCCCTTATGCAAGAACATACACTCAAACAACATGAACGTAGTGTTCGCAATGATTTTTTTACTCATTTTCTAGAAGATGCTTTCTCATCCCAGGAGGAAATTACAAATCGTGCGAAAGAATTTTCCATACAAGTGAACAAACCGTACATATGCTTAGTCGGCAAGTTAGATGAAACAAACACAAACACTAGTTATAGCAAACTCCAACAAAAAATAGATACGATTTTTGAATTCATTGAAGAAGAGCTATTCGATTCAACGATTTCCATTCATTTTTTCTCAAAAGGAAAGCTATGCATTCTGTTATATGAAGGAGAAGAAGTTTCAAGTGACACGATGGACTTCATTACCGAACTATTACGCGAACTTCAAACGAAGATTTCCACACACTTTGAAACAACGATTTCATTCGGAGTTAGTAACTTTAGTCAAAATTTCTTTCATATTAAAAACGCTTTTATAGAAGCAAAGAGTGCTCTAAAAGAAGGCAGCCTTTCACGAAAAACGCAATATATTAGCTTTTACCGAACGAAGGACATTATCGAATTATTACGAGCTATCCCTCAAGAAGATCTTAAAAACTTCTATACTTACACATTGCAAGGATTTACTACAGCGAATAAAGAGGAAGAGAATATTCTGCTGCAAACGATGTCTGTTTATTTAGAAACCCATTGTCAAATCTCGGAGACAGCTAAACGTCTATATGTACATCGAAATACAGTCATATACCGGTTAGAGAAATGCGAAGATTTATTAGGAAAAAGTTTAAAAGATGCCGATACAACCCTTCAAATCCGAATTGCTCTGCGAATTAAAACATTATTAAATCTGTAGGAGATGAGCGAGACTTTTCTAACTTAAAAGTCTCTCTTTTTATCCCGTTCTTAGACAAAACGCCTAGATAATTAGATGAATATTGTCTATATTGGCTAATGAATTTTTCCAAAATATTCATTAATATGTAACTACCAATAACATATCACATTAAAGAATATAACCTGTATTCAGAAAGGAGTTTTAATATCGGTAATCCAACCTGAAAAACAAAAACACTTTCACTCGGGCTTCAACATATACTCTCTATGTATGCCGATGCTGTTCTTGTCCCATTAATCGTTGGCCGAGCGCTAGGATTTAACGCACAGCAGCGATTTTAACCAATTTACTTCTCTCTAAAACAAAAAAGAAGCAGGCAGAACCTGTCTCTTAATCAATCGAATTATCATCTAAAATTTCTTAAAAGGAGATACCATATATGTTAACTCTTGAAACCGTCAATCAGGCAAGCCAGGAGGAATTCGTCCAACTGTTCGGCGATTTATTTGAGCATTCAGCTTGGATTGCTGAAAAAGCCTACGACACCAAACCATTCTCTTCTTTCCAAGAGATGCATCAGCATATGGTGAACATTGTTAAAAACGCCTCCACTAGAGAAAAACTCACACTCATCCAGGCTCACCCTAGTCTTGGCGACAAAGTACAAATGAGTCAAAATTCTATCAATGAACAGCAAGGAGCTGGATTACAAGATCTAACTCCTGCAGAATATGAAAACTTTCTTACATTAAATCAACATTATCAATCTAAATTTGGCTTTCCATTCATTATTGCTGTTCGCGGCAAAGATAAACATCAAATTTATGAAGCAATGAACACAAGAATTAACAATCCAACAGAAGTGGAATTTGAAACAGCATTATTACAAATTTACCAAATAGCCAAACTTCGGCTGCTTGAAAAAATGACCATGAAAACTGAAGCTGCAGAAGCAGCAAACAATAATCTTACTAATAAGGAGCGCTTATGACAGGTTTAACAACACATATTCTCGATTTATCCCACGGCCAACCCGCTGCTAACGTAAAAATTGAACTGTATTATTTCGAACCAGCATCAAACGAACGAAAGCTTATTCGTACAGCTGTTACGAATGAAGATGGGCGCTGCGACGCTCCCCTGCTTTCAGGTGAGGAGGTCACAGCAGGAAGCTATGAACTCCTCTTTTATATTGGTGAATATTTTAGAAATAAGGAAGTAGTTTTACCAGAGCCTCCTTTTCTAGAACAAGTCCCAGTCCGGTTTGGAATCTCCAATCCCGCGTCCCACTATCATGTCCCCTTACTTGTTTCACCTTGGGGATATCAAGTGTACCGTGGAAGCTAAACAGGTAAGAAATGTATTCATATAAATCCCTCCGCTCATACTAGACGGAGGGATTTATATCAATATTTTAAGACCCAATCGCAGCGCCATCGCCCCTAGGATCGACTCCACCTTGAAGGAAATGATGCTCATCAATTCGAATCGCTTGTGCATGTCCCATAACGCCATCAAATTCTTCAACTACTTCTACGAGATGTCCTTTGTTCTCTAGCGTTTGAATCGCATCAGCTGCTACTCGACTTTCGATTTTTAGAGCCTCACTATCTTCTCCCCACGTTCTTCCCCAAACAAAACGCGGCTCACTAATGGCCTGTTGCGGGTCCATGCCATAATCAATCATCCGAGTAATAATTGCAGTTTGTGTTTGCGGCTGTCCTTCTCCGCCTTGCGTTCCGTACAAAATACGCGGCTCTCCATTCTGACAAGCGATAGCCGGCATTAACGTATGAAACGAACGCTTAGCAGGCTCTAACGTATTTACATGATGTGGATCCAACGAAAAGAAGGAACCGCGGTTTTGCAAAAGAATACCCGTATTCCCAGCAACAACACCTGAGCCAAATTCAAAATATAAACTTTGAATAAACGATACCGCATTTCCATCACAGTCAACAACTGCAGCATAAGCTGTATCACTTCCAACAGGAGGGCTCGTCAATGGCTTCGCATCTTTTTGAATCGCATCAGCTAGTTCAGACGCATATTGCTTACTTAATAGTTTTTCGAGTGGGATATCAAAAAACTCCGGGTCTGTTAATACTTGGTTTCGATCACGGAAACCTGATTTTAAAGCTTCTACAAGCAAATGATAGTAGTCAGCTGATCCATGTTCGATCTCCTGTAACTGAAAGTTCTCAAGAATATTTAATGCCATCAAACCAACAAACCCTTGGGAGTTAGGCGGCACTTGATAAATCGTATAATCACGATAATCTGTTGAAATAGGCTCTACCCAATTGCCACGGTGTGCGGAAAAATCATCTACTGTAAGCAAGCCGCCTTGTTCTTTTAAAAAGGACACAATCTCTTCTGCTAGTTCACCTTTATAAAAAGCATCTCGCCCTTTTTGTGCGAGCAACGCTAATGTAGCAGCTAAATCCTTTTGAATAAATCGCTCACCTGCTTGTGGAACCTCTCCATTTGGTATATAAATATCCGCAGTAACTGGCGTTTTCGCAATCCATTCTTGATTCTTCTCTGTATAGACAACTTGATTTTTGGTAATGGGGAAGCCCTTTTCTGCATACTCGATTGCAGGCTGCAATACTTCAGCTAATGTCATTCTTCCATACTCTTGTAAAATAGCATCCCAGCTATCTAGCATTCCGGGAACTGTAATGGCACTGCGAACCCCGCGAAACGGAATGCTCGTCTCATTCTTATAAGCTTCTCTTGTCACGCCCATTCCAGATCTTCCGCTGCCATTATAACCGCGGATTTTTCCTTCAGTTTTCTTATAAGTTAACCAAAAAGAGTCCCCACCTAATCCTGTCATATGTGGATAGACTACGGCAAGGCAAGCACTCACTGCAATCGCAGCGTCAAAAGCATTCCCTCCTTTTTCTAATATTTGATTCCCCGCCATGGAGGCTAAATAATGAGGACTAACAACCATGCTTTTTGTACCAACAATCGATTTCATCTTCTCTCCTCCTATAATTTATTAACTATTCAGTAAATTTATTATAACTCTTTTCGATAACGATTTGTTCATTTATTTATCATTTTAATTTCTCTTTATATATATTTTTTCTATGTTTATTTCATTTCGTAACTATTTAAAAAAATTTATATACTTTTGGAAATATTTTTTGTTATTATAAATACAAATAGTTTAGAAAATTCAGTAAGGAGGAACCCATATGGGAAATCGATATAAAGAGTTAACACTGGGCATGATGCGCAGCGGAATTTTAGGATTCGGCGGCGGTCCTTCTGTTATTCCGTTAATTCGTTATGAAGCAGTTACCCGTTATCAATGGCTGGATGATGATGAATTTGGTGAAACGCTGGCGATTGCCAATACATTACCTGGACCAATCGCAACCAAAATGGCCGCTTACTTAGGCTATGTAACAAAAGGATGGACGGGAGCACTTGTAAGCGTATGTGCACATATTTTACCAACTTGTTTTGCAATGGTATTTTTAGCAGCTTTTATAAGCGTATTGAGCAGCTCTGCCGTTGTAGCAAACATGATTGCAGCCGTGATGCCCGTTGTTGCCGTAATGCTTGGACAGATGGCGTATGAGTTCGGTGAAAAAGCAGTAAAAGGGTTAGGTATCGTCCTTGGCATTTTCTTCTTTGCTCTTTCTTTTATCCTTCTTCAAGTTGTTTCTTTACACCCAGGCATTGTCATTATGATTTTCCTTGCCTATGGAACGGTTCACTTTAAGTTCAAAAGTAATTTCGCATCAAAACGCCAGTCTAATAATAAGAAGGGGGAATCTGCTTCATGATTTGGTTTCCCATCTTTTTAGCCTTTTTCATTGCCAATATTCTTGGATATGGCGGCGGTCCTGCATCGATTCCACTTATGTACGATCAAATTGTTACCCGTTATGGCTGGCTCAATAATACGGAATTTTCAAATATGCTAGCACTCGGTAATGCTCTTCCGGGACCTATCGCTACGAAAATCGCCGCCTTTGTTGGATATGAAGTATATGGATGGCCGGGACTTATTATGGCGTTAATTGGTACAGTTGTCCCTTCAGCAGTTGCACTCATTTTATTACTAAAAATCATTCGACGTTATCGTCACTCCCTTGTCTTCAAAGGAGTATCACTTCTCGCCCAACCTGTTATTGCCGTTATGATGCTTCTTATTACTGTAACGATCGCAACCGATGCTGTTCATTCAATCGGATACCTACACTCACTCATTATTGCGCTTTTTGCCTTTCTAGCATTAGGAAAGTTCAAAATCCATCCGGCATTTGTCATTCTTCTTGCCTTTATATACGGCGGAATTATTATCCCATGGACGTCATAATCCACCTTAAACAGGTGGATTATTTTTACGATTTTTAGCTTAGAAGGCTGTCCTCTGTCATTCATTTATAACTTCATGCCCATTCTACTTTTATAACGCTTAATTAAAATTTGACAATCTACACTGACAACACCCTCTACAGCGTATAACTTTTCCGTTAAAAAGCGTTCCATTTCTTGATTATCACTAAAAATGCCATGCATATGTAATTTACTAGGACCTGTCATATGATATAAGCTTGTTACAGCGGGATCTTGTTCAAGCAGCTCAGCAACAGACTCTAGAAACTTTGGTTCGACTTCTACATTAAAAAATGCCGAAACATGAATTCCAACCTTTGTTGGATTAATAACAGTCGTGAACTTTTCAATCACACCCTTTTCCAGCAAATTATTAATTCGTGTTTGTACAGCGACACGGGATACCCCTACTTTTTTTCCTAAATCCGTATAAGAAATCCGTCCATCTTCATGTAAGATAGAAAGAATTTTTTTATCTAATTCATCGATTTTTAAATTCGGAATTTGATACTCCTCCATTTTTTTCATCACCCGCTTTCTTTTCTTTTATTATCTCAAAAAAGGTCCTGAACTTAAAATATTTCTGGACCTTTCCTTGTGATATGTTCACTGTATCTCCTTCTTTCTCATTCATCTGCCTAGTTTTATTAGCACAAAAAAACGGCTCATCCGCAAGCCGTTTTTTTAGTGCTCCTTCACTTGATATGTCTCAACAATATATTTATATTCCGCCTCATTAAAAATTCCGAGCTTTTTAAACAAAAGTGAATAGCCTATAATTTTATGTTGGATACGGTTTGAACAAATCATCTGAACCAACTCCTTTTTATATTCTATTCATAAATCCCCAAAAGTTTCCTTTATGCAACATATTTGTCATCACGAATACCTACCTTATTTATCACCATACAACAAAAAACCACTAAGAGAACTTAATGGCTCAATGTCTCAATACACACCCTATTCTACAGCTAAGCTTCAGAACCTTCAGCTGTTTTGCTGTATTTTTTTCTCATTAGGGTTTTATTAAAATCTATCTTGGAAATTAAGATACCTACTAAGACCAGACTTGCTCCTAGGTACCCTCTTTCTGCCAATACTTCGCCTGCGAAAATAAAAGCAAATAATGCTGCAAAAACGGGTTCTAATGAAAATATAAGACCTGTGTGCGTTGGTGTCGTATATTTTTGAGCTACGGTTTGACCAATAAATCCAAATGCACTGCAAATTATGCCTAATATCAAAATAGAAACCCATGATTCCGTTGAGGCAGGAAGATGCGGAGTTTCAAAAATAGACGAAAATAGCAGCCCCCACGCCCCCGTAAAGCCAAGTTGTAAGACTCCAAGCATAATAGAATCTAAATTTTTCGTTACCTTATCTGTAACAATGATGTAAACGGCATACAATAATGCACCTAAAATGATGAGGAAATCTCCAGAGCTAATTGTTAATCCATTATTTAAAGTTAAAAGAGCGATACCTATTATAGAAAAGCCTACGCCAAAAACAATTCTTTTCTCAAGCTTTTCTCTAAACAAACCGGCTAATAACAAGGGAACAAAGACCACTGTAAGACTGAATAAAAAGCCTGCATTTGAAGCAGACGTGGATTTTACCCCTATGGTCACAACTGAAATCGCTGAGAACAAGATGGTCCCTAATAAAAAGCCATATTTTATAGTACGAAAATCCACACGCATAAAGCGTTTATAGAATATGATTCCAGCTAAAATAAAGGCTATTCCAAACCGTAATGCGACCAAGTTAAACCCTTGAATAGATTCCAGTCCCATCTTCATAAATAAATAGGATGAACCCCAAAACATCGTGACTATCAACATGGTGAAATCTGCCTTCAATTGAGCACTTTCACCCACGCCCTTTGTTGCACCGAACATTTTAATGCCATTCATTTTTTACCACCTGACCTAATTCTTATGTATTGATTATTAATTAGTATAAAAGTAAAATTTAAATAAGAAAAATGAATGTTTTAAGTAATTCGATGAAAAAAATTCATGTAAGTGGAGTGAGGAATTTGTCGCTTGCTAAGTTTGAAATTTTTAGTACAGTGGTAGAATTAGGGAGTCTTACAAAGGCAGGAGAAACTCTTGGTTTAACCCAATCCGCGGTCAGTCATGCTATTGCCAGTCTTGAATCGGAATGGGGATTTTCACTTCTTAATAGAGGACGATCAGGTATTAATTTGACAAACAACGGGGAGCATGTCTTAAAATACATACGGGAAATTTTAAAATGGAACGAGGAAATGCTTCAAGAAATAGCTAATATCAATGGTCTAACAACCGGTAAGGTACGTATTGGAACATTTTCAAGTGTATCAGCTCAGTGGCTGCCGGAAATTTTGAAAGATTTTCATGAATATTACCCTTCTATAGAAATTAAATTGTTAGAAGGAAATTATGATGATATTGAGTATTGGATATCAAATGGTATCGTTGATTTTGGTTTTGTGTCTTTACCAACTTTGCATCGCTTTGAAGTGATTCCTTTAAAAAAAGATAGAATGCTTTGCCTCCTCTATGATGAACACCCTCTTGTTCACCAAAAGGAGCTTAGTTTTGAAATGATTAAAGAAGAGCCATTAATCATGTCAAAGAAAGGGAGCGATAATGATTTAAGACGCCTCTTAGAAGAAAATAACATAACACCTAATATAAAATTTGAGCTGGCAGATGATCAAGCCATATTTTCTATGGTTCAACATGGTATAGGAATCGCTATTCTTCCTGAAATGGCTTTGTATCGTATTCCAAAGAACATTCGTATTCTTAACTTTGAACAAGAGAATTACCGTACTATCGGCATTGCTGCTACATCTTTTAAAAACCTTGCTCCAGCTACGAAAAAATTCATTGAATATTTGAAATCATGGTTAAATGAGCCTGCACACCCCAATACACTTTGAAGTGCTAGCTGTTGAACGAAAGGAGGCTGACCCACAAATTGTGGGTCAGCCTCCTGGTTTTGTACGAATAAGCAATTGCTTATTCCATCCATATTATTCTTTATTAAACTTCAAATAGTCAGCCTCTCGTTTTTCCAAAAATGCAGAAATCCCTTCTCTTCCCTCTTCGCTAGTTGCTCTTTCTGCCAATGATTGTGTTTCTAAACTCATTTGAGATTCTAGAGTTTCCTGCAAAGACTGATAAAACAATTTCTTAGTTGCACCATATGCTTCCATTGGCCCGCTCGCAAGCTTCTCTGCTAGTTCATAAACAACACTCATTAATTCTTCTTCAGGGACAACTTGGTTAACGATCCCCCACTCGTACGCTTCTTTAGCATCCAACATACGATTTGTATACATCAACTCTAACGCGCGTCTTACTCCAACAATTTTCGGTAGGAAATAACTTCCTGAACCATCAGGAGTTAATCCGATTTTGTTATACGCCATCACAAACTTTGATTTCTCTGAAGTATATGCAATATCACATGCACAAGCAAGACTCATCCCTGCACCCGCAGCTACTCCATTGATCGCTCCAATAAATGGCTTATTCATTCTAGCAAAGTAGGAAATAGCTTGATGTAAATAGGCAGTAACGCTTTTTAAATGGGAACCAATTTGACTCCCTTCGTTAGCAAAACTTTTCAAGTCGCCGCCTACTGAAAATTTATTTCCAGCTCCAGTGATGACAACTGCTCTAATTTCATTACTTTCTGAACAATGGATAGCTACTTCCATCAACTCTTTAGCCATCGCTAGATTCAAAGCATTACCAACTTCTGGACGATTCAGAGTAATTACGCCTACATGGTTTTGAACTGATAAAAGCACAAATTTATGATCCATATGTATTTCCCCTTCATATTAAAATAGCATTTCTTTACATTTATTCGCTAATTGTATGAAACTATCCTGCTTCGTTCAGTACAATTAGTTTTACAAAAATAAGTGTTAATCCAAATAGGATTAACGCACCAGTTACTCTAAGTCTACTTTGATTTTTTTAGTGATAAGACATTCGTGAAAATTTTTAGTTTATCTAAATAACGAAAGCAATGAAATAGAGGATAGTTATATCTTTGAAAGATGGACAATGGATACATACTTTTTAAAAATAGACTTGCGGCAGTCACAAGTCTATTTTGTTATTGTCCTTGTTCAACCCGTAAGTTTAGTTCCTATAGCATATATAAAGTTAGGCTGGATAATCTATATAAGTACCTTTAACAAAGGAGGATAATAACATGTATTTTTACAAAGAAGATTTAATTAATATGATTGTCCCAGATAAACCCGATCCACATGCAGCTAAAGTTCTTCAAGAAGCACTCGGAGGACAATTTGGCGAGATGCGCACAATGATGCAGTTCTCCTTTCAAAGTGCAAACTTTAGAGGAAAAGCAAAGAAATATCGCGACCTTATTAGAGGTGTATTCTTAGAAGAACTCAGCCATGTAGAACTTGTTCAATCAACAATTAACCAACTCTTAAATGAGTCTGGTGGAGATATGCCTGGTAATCAGGCTGCGGATAGCGCCCCTTTAAATGGTGTAATACAAAATGGCGCAAATCCCCATCATTACATCATAGGAGCTAAAGCATCCCTACCCGTTGACGCTGGAGGCAACCCATGGAATGGATCTTGGGTTTATGACCATGGTAACTTAGCAGCTAATTTACTTAATAATGTTGTCTTAGAATCGACTGGCGTACTCCAAAAATCTAGAATTTATGAAATGAGTAACAATAAGGCTCTTCGAGAAACCATTGCTTTTTTAATAGTGAGAGATAATGCTCATCAAAATGCATTCGCAAAAGCTCTTGAAACATTAGGCGTAGATTGGGGAAAACTTTTTCCAATCCCTAATTATGATTTAAATAAATACCCTGAGTGTCGTAAATATGTCGACATGGGCTTCCATAATGCTCAATTCAATTTTAGACTTGACGATACTTTAATAGGTGAAATTTTCACTGGTACAACACCTAGCAGGAATGGTGGAGAGCTTAAGGTAACAGAACCGCCAAAAGGATATCCAGTACCAGAGCTGCCTGATATGCCAAATGAACATGCACCTGGACTATATGACCTAAACAATTAAGAGCCTGCATAGGCTCTTTCTTTTTGATGTTTCCTTATACTTTTTCCTCTATTCCATATACTAAAACTATAAGTCGAAATACAAGAGGTAAGTTCATGATTAGATTGATAAAAAAACTAATAAAATTAGGATTAATCATTGCCCTCCTTGTCGGTTCAATTATTGGGTTGCTTGGCTATTTAAAATATAAAGAAGCCGTTACAGAGATTTCGCTTAACGAGAAGGTTGCCTCTATTAGGGCAGGTGAAAATTTCGTGCCTTTAGAGGAAATCACTCCTGATTTCACGGATGCTGTTGTCGCCATCGAGGATCATCGCTTTTACAAACATGGAGCCTTCGATTTTATTTCACTCACCAGGGCAACTTTCGTCGATTTAACAGCGAAGGAGGTCGCACAAGGCGGCAGCACATTAACCCAACAAGCTGCTAAAAATCTTTATTTCAGCAATGACCGAACCTTTATCCGAAAAGTTGCAGAACTATTTGTTGCCTTCGACCTTGAAAGACTCTATAACAAAGACGATATTTTAGAACTCTATGTCAATATCATTTATTATGGAGCCGGTAATTATGGCATTAAAGAAGCTAGCGAGAATTATTTTGGTAAAACACCTGCTGAACTAAGCTACGATGAAGCAACTCTCTTAGCAGGCCTACCGCAGGCACCTAGCGCTTATGCTTTAAATTCAAATAATGACCGAGCGAAACAAAGACAATCCGAAGTTATAAAAGCATTAACTGAGTATCGAAAATAATGTGGACCTGTACTTATTTTTATCATGTTGTTACTTTAGATTGAACTTCCCCATCTCCTTCCACTACGCTGTGCCAAGGCAGGGGACGTTCTCACCTATTTTTTTGATAAAGAAAACAACAACATAAAAGCCATCCCCTAAGTGGATTTTCCCACTACAAGACGGCCTCTTAACATTAGTATGGTTATGAATTAAAAAACACCTATTATTGCATTTATAATAAGTTTGGTTTCACTTTTAGGGCTTGGCGTTATAGCTCTTCTTATTAGCCAACATACAATTATTACTTTAGACAGAACCCTCATTTCCATTGCTAATTGGTAAAAGCAATGCTACATTCGTCCCTAATCCTTCTTTACTTTTTATGTTTAAGTTGTTTTAAAATGCTTTCGCATGTCGATACCAAATCAACTTCATTTATTTCTAATACATTTTCTTTCTCCAAGTTAGCTAGGTCTAGAAAAGGTTCGGTTATTTTTTGAATTCTAGTTGCTTCTGAATGAATTGCTTGGATTGCTTCTTCAGCCATTTCATTAAACTGAGCAAATTCATTATATAAATAGTCTTGAGCCATTCCCAGCATCAAAGTCACCATACCGATTAAAACTAAAGTGAGAAAAATTAATCCTTCAACTTTAGATTTAATTACAATTTAGCACGATAAATGAATTCATTTTCTATGTTAATGAATTCTTGATCTTGTATTAAGGGAATAAAAAGGTTTATGGATAAAATAAAAAAGCTGTACCCTTTCTAAAAAGGTTCCTAGCTTTTTTACAAAGGATAATAAAATTAAAGTTTTTTTACCCTTATTGGACTTACCATTAAGAGAGCGAGTATTAAGGTAATCCACGCATTGCTATATAAAAAGAATCCCATACCAGCCAATGGTAATCCAGCAGCTGGAATAGGTAATCCTTTAAAATACCCAATGGTTGGTTTAACACTAAACTTGGCTAATCTTAATGCTCCCATCGTTGGGAAAAGGATAAATGCCAAAGACGTTAAAATCGATGGTGCTGCTATAGAATGAAATAAAAGTGCAGGAGCAACTCCAAAACTAACAATATCAGCCAAGGAATCCAATTCCACGCCAAATTCACTGTTCAATTTTAATTTTCTCGCAATCCTTCCATCCAGAAGATCCAAAACAGCCGAAAAGAAAATAAAAACGGAGGCTACTTCCAAAAAGCCACTCATATTATAGGTAATTGAAAGAACACCGCACAACAAATTTCCAATTGTAAATAAATTAGGTACAGCTTTTCCTATCTGATTGAACAAGTTAGTCCCCCCTGACATCGAACAATCTCCCCATTTATATAGCATTTTCTATATATTTATCCGCTATTCTTAAATATTAAAAGAAAAACTATCACTGTGCCCCACACAGCACTAAATACAGAAGCCTATTACTAATCACTTCTTCTATTTTCAAAGGATGGAAAGCACCATTATCTGTACTTTTAAGCATTCCTCTTGCTTTAAGTGGTGTAGTCATTGCACTCGTTCTATCCCACGGAGAATGGAATTTAGCAGCATTAATTGGTATTCTGATGCTTACTGGTATTGTTGTAACAAACGGTATTGTTTTAGTTGATAAAATTGAAAGAAATCGAAAAGAAGGAATGCCTATTAAAGAAGCTGTTTTAAGTGGTAGTCTTTCAAGAATCAGACCGATTTTAATGACGGCAGCTGCAACAATCCTTACGTTATTACCACTTGCATTTTCTCATAATACGGATACGGTTATTTCTCAAACACTCGGTATTGTGGTAATTGGCGGCATGGTTACATCAACCATTAACAGCTTTATTATCATCCCGATTATTTATGAGTGGTTGCATAAAAAAACAACTACAAAAAAACATGAGTATACCAAAAGAAAACAGTATAAGCTAAGGGTAACTGTTGAGGGTTTTAATTTAAAGTGAACACAAAATAATCATAATTAAACGGTATTGATTACAAAAAACACCAATCTTATTTCGGTGTTTTTGTATTTTTTACTTAAATATCATAAAAAAGAATCCATCCCAACACATAAAAGCCATCTCATAAGTGGATTTTCCCACTACGAGACAGCCTTTTAACATTACACTTATAAATATTTTCGATGAAGTCCCTTTCCATCATATGAAAACAACATCGTTTTGTTTTCCATAATTGATTCCATGTGAACTGGACGTCCCCAAAGCTGATAAATGTATGGCAACACTTTCTCCAAATACTTCAGATCGAGCTCAATTCCTTCGTACCAATGCTTTAAATACAGCTCGCCATTTCGCATATAGTCACCATCGTTTACCGTAATATATGGGAACCCTCCATTTACACGCATGCTGACAAGCTGATCGCGTACTTGCTCCCACGCTTTATCCACAATTTTATAGTCTTTCCCTTGTTTCTGAAATAAGTACATATCTTCCCGCATGACAAGATCTTTTGTCAAGTAATTTCGGATAAACGAAATATCCGATTCAATTTCACGTACTTCAAACAGCTTTTCTCTTCCAGACCCGGGCCTCACGCCTCTCCTTTTCATCTCATCTGTCGGATTATTGTATCTTTCTTCAATATCTTCAAGCACCTTTAAGCCGAGATAATAGGGATTAATACTTGTTCGAGAAGGTTGAACGACGCCCGCATTGAGTTTAGCAAATTCAATTGCTTCTCCTGAACTTAAATCCATCTCACGAATAATTCTTTGATGCCAGTAAGAAGCCCAGCCTTCATTCATAATTTTCGTTTCTAATTGCGGCCAGAAATAAAGCATTTCTTCACGAATCATCGTCATAATATCGCGCTGCCAATCCGTCAATTCACGACTGTAGTGTTCAATAAATAACATGACATCTTTTTCTGGCTTTGGCGGGATTTTCTTACGCCTTTTCACAGGTAATTTTTTCGGCCTATTAGCCCCATCCAATGACCATAGCTCATCATACGGAGTTGGAGACGGCTTAATTTCTTCCTCTTCTTCGTCCTCATCATCGATTGACCAAGAAAGTTTAGGTCTCATGAGCGATGGATCAATATGCTCTTCAATAGCCAGTACCGCATCAAGAAACGTCTCAACCTCTTTTTTGCCATGAAGAATTTCATATTCACGAATACGGTCAGCAGTCGCGGCCATGCTTTCTACCATATCGCGCTTTGTATTTTGAAAACGAATATTATTTTTAAAAAAATCACAATGAGCAAGTACGTGTGCCACAATTAATTTGTTTTGAATGAGTGAATTCGAGTCTAATAAAAAGGCATAGCATGGGTTTGAATTAATCACGAGTTCATAAATTTTACTTAACCCAAAATCATACTGAAGCTTCATTTTATGAAATTGTTTTCCGAAGCTCCAATGAGAAAATCGAGTAGGCATCCCATATGCCCCAAACGTATAAATAATTTCCGATGGACAAATTTCATAACGCATCGGGTAAAAATCAAGTCCAAACCCTTTAGCAATCTCCGTTATTTCACTAATCGCATATTCTAGAGCTTTTTGCTCCGTCTGATTCATGCAGATCCTCCTCGTCTTTTCGCCTTACCATAATGTATGACCAAATAGTAGGAAAATGACGAGAATCCTTACATAAGATATCTATCGCACCTCTTCAACTGTTAAATTCAATAGCTTATCACTCGATAAACTATGCTTAATTTTGACCCGTATCTTAATTTCTTTCCCCTGCTCCTTCACTAAAAATAGAAAACGATCTTCTACCGTTCCATTTTCCAGAACTTTTCGTCCTTCATATTGATAATCCGTTACCTCATCACTCGGATAATCCGCTTGCACGACCGCTATAGCAATCCTTCCATATTTCTCATAATCGTTACCTTGTTGAACAGATATAAAACCTGCCTGAGTCAGCATCATAAACATTAACACAATAAACGACCATTTTTTTAGCACTGTACTTCCTCCCTTTAGTTTACTTACGGATAGTATGGGAAGTGTTCACTATTTTATTCCACTGACCGCTTCCTTAACGAGCATCATTCCTACCAATCGATTGCGTTTCCATTCTTCCGGAAAAACCGATAACGGCGGATTCGTTTCCTCCACTAAATAACTTAGCTCAACGGTCATAGCTGGCCGTTCAAATTCGGTTATAAACCAATCAGTAAAACCGCTTCCAACAGCATGCTTCTCAGGCTTTGAAAGCTTATATCCGGTCAATTCCGCCGTTTTTTTTGCCAATTCATAATCTCTTGCCATATGCTCCTGTTTATTATGGTAATGCCAAAAGATTTCACGCCCCGATGTATGATAACTGACTGCGATAAGTGGTTCTATATGCTTGGTGAATTTCGCTAGAACCTGAACTTCGACTGCTTCAAATGGTTTTTTCCCTTTATAAAATTGATAAAATGGCTTAGAGATATCTGTCTTCACTTCATCCCATCCAGCTGGATATTGGCGATTTAAATCGATTCCCTTTGCATTAGCTTTCCATCTCGACCAATCGATACTGTAATTATTTCGCTGCCACGTTACTATTTTTTCATAATGAGAAAAACAGGATAAATTACCTTGTTGAATCGATACACCATCGGGATTTATCATCGGTATGAACCAAATGCTTATTTCATCTAATAATTTTGTTGAATACCCTCCAAATTGTTTCCCTTTTTCATAAGCCATCCCATATTGTTCAAGCATTTTCACTAATAGATGTGTCGTTAGCCATTCTCGACCATGATGAGCACCTACCAGCAAAATAGATTTCTTCCCTTTCCCAAGCTTTACTGCCCAAATATCTCTTCCTTTTTCGGACTTTCCAATTGAATGCACCTCAATAGGAAGCGTTTGCTGCAGCCTCGTTAAATCCGCTTCCATCATTTCGAAGCTATATACATTTTTTTCTTCCTTCACGACTTTTGCCATTGTATGAAACGGGAAAGCAAACAAGCTAACCAAACATATTAAGATGATTCTTCTCATATCCTCACCGTATCTTTTTATTCAGGTAAATACAAACAAGCCTATCTTTACCGTATCACCACATTTTGTCTGAAAAATTTTTATCCGGAATGAACAACATACGAATAGCTCCTTATTAAGGAGGAACTTTTAATGACAACTTCTAGTTACGATACAGCTTTATTTTATATCCATCGCTCAGACTGGGATCAACTGCTCATTTTGATGGTCCGGACCGAGGATCAGTTCTTGTCAAAGAAAATTGAACATTTTTTACACGCTTATCATTTCGAACACGATTATCAAATTATTGAAGCAAAATTGTACGCCTTATTGCGCTACCTGGATCATGCATCAGAAAAAACGATGTCCCACTATTTGCATGAACTTCCTATCTAAAATTCATCAATAGTGTTTACAAAACAGGGCATTTTATACAATAGGGACTTTACTATGGCTGGTAACCCTTATAGCGAAATAAGAAGGGGCAAACACATGTATGTGTCTGCCCCTTCTTTTTATGAACTGATTATAGTTAAATAAATCCTGTTATTTTGTTACAGCCTGAAACGCTTTGGCATATAGGTTAAGCTCGTCAATTAATTCAGCAACAGATTTTGCAGCTGCCTCATTTAGTCCATCATGTTCATAGTCGAACTGATCTGGGTCTAATGCCAATTGTTTTGGAATAACATTCGCATACACGCCGCGTCCAACAGTTCTCATGGAATTAAGTGCATTAATTCCGCCTTTTCCGCCACCCGCTACTGCTAGTAAAGCAACCGGTTTATTTGTAAACTGTTCAGCACTTAAAAAGTCTAATGCATTTTTCAAAGCACCGCTCATAGAATTATGATATTCAGGAGTGGCTAAAATCACGCCATCTGCTTCTTTGATTGCTTGTTGTAGTTGTACAACCTCTTCTAATTGATATTGCTCCGCTTCACCTTTATATAATGGTAATGAAGATGTGCTTAAATCAATAAGCTCTGCTCCGTATGTTCTTGAGATAAAACGAGATGCAATACCTGTACGTCCTTGTTTACGTGGTGATCCATTAATGATAACTAATTTCATATCCAAACCCCTCCAACTTAGCCATTGCATGAACAAATTTTATGCAACCATTCATATAAATTTTACTGAGATGAAGAATCATATTTCCTCACCCATTACAATTCTCTTACTTCATAAAGTATAAACAAACAAGTTTATATCTCAAAATAATATGCTTACTAAAAATAAGTAAAAATATTCAGATAATAGAAAAAAGACGAAGAATGTATCACCCTTCGTCTTTTCTTGAACAATAGGCTCTATTAACAAAGCCTGCTATTTAAATAAGTTCTTCAATATTTTTCATGAAAATAGTGGTAACCTTCGAAAGCTTTTCTTTAACTTCTTCCATCGACTTTCCTTGAATGCCGAAGTAAAATTTAATTTTCGGTTCCGTGCCGGATGGGCGCAGACAAACCCATGTACCGTCTTCCAAAATATACTTTAGTACATTGGAATTCGGAAGTTCAATCGTTTCTTCCGTTTTTGTTTCCATTGATACTCTTTTTCCACTCTTATAATCCTCTTGAATAGACACCTTTTGTCCAGCAATCTCAGTCGGAGGATTTTTACGGAAATGTTCGAGAATCCCCTGGATTTTCCTTCCTCCTTCAATGCCTTTCAACGTAAGCGAGCGCAATCCTTCTAAATAAAATCCATATTTCTTAAAAATATGTATTAACCCTTCATAAAGTGTCATTCCTTGCTTTTTGTAATAAGCACACACTTCAACAGCCAATACAGCCGCTTGAATGGCATCTTTATCACGCGCAAAATCTTTAATTAAATAGCCATAACTTTCTTCATATCCAAATAAGAAAGTATTAGAACCATTTTCCTCATATTCATGAATCTTCTCAGCAATAAATTTAAACCCTGTTAACACGTCAACCGTATTCAAACCGTATGTAGCCGCAATTGCTCGACCAATTTCTGATGTAACAATTGTTTTCAATACAACTCCATTTTTAGGAATTGCCTCTTTTGCTTGCTTTTGTGTGAGTAAGTAATCCAAAAATAACGCTCCTGTTTGGTTCCCCGTTAAAACTACATATTCCCCGTTTTCATTTTTCACTGCAATTCCAAGACGGTCAGCATCCGGGTCCGTTGCAATTAATAAGTCCGCATCCACTTCATTCCCTACTTCAATTGCTTTTTCAAACGCTGCATGTTCTTCAGGGTTCGGAGATTTCACCGTTGAGAAATTCGCATCAGGCAGCTCTTGTTCTTTAACAATATGAACATTTTGATAGCCTAAATCATGTAATGCACGACGAACCGATTTATTGGCTGTACCGTGAAGCGGAGTGAATACAAGCTTCACATCTACTTCCTGGGCAAGCTGCGGATTTTCTGGCACTGTTAATAGCTGCTGATTGTACGCTCGGTCAAGCTCTTCTCCAATGGTTTCAATAAGCCCTTGCTGTTTAAGTTCTTCAACTTCTTTCACTTCAATAGCAAGCTCATTTGCAATCGCATCTACATAGTGAATAACTCGATCAGCAGCCGTTGGCGGCAGCTGCGCCCCGTCTGGTCCATACACTTTATATCCATTATATTCAGGAGGATTATGACTTGCAGTAATAACAATACCCGCAAAAGCCTTCAGCTCACGAACAGCAAATGAAAGTTGCGGCGTTGGGCGCAATTCATCGAATACATACGCTTTAATCCCTTCTGTTGCTAACGTTTTAGCTGCTTCAAACGCAAACTCCGGCGATTTATGACGTGAATCATATGCAATCACAACACCGCGCTTCTTTGCCTCCTCTCCAAACGATTGAATATAGTCAGCTAAACCTTTTGTTGCTTTGCGGACGGTATACACATTCATTCGATTTGTTCCAACACCAATTTCTCCTCGCATACCGCCTGTACCAAACTCTAAGTTTTTATAAAAAGCTTCCTCTAATTTTGCTTCATCGTGTTTGATTGCTTCTAATGCATTTCGTAATTCCTTATCCAGATTTGAAGCACTTACCCACTTTTCAAATGTTGATTTCCATGTCATCTACCAACAAGCCCCTCTCTTATGCCTTTAGTATTAATTCTCTTACACCTAAAATTATCATAATATTTCCAGTAAATGAAGTGAATACCCTTTAAAGGCTTTATTATATTATTATAATTTTTTCGTTTTTTGATTTCACTTTCATTATAGAGACAAATCTTAGTTCATAAAAGTACATATATTTTACACAAGCACTTTAAACATACTATAATTTCAACAGAAAAGAATAAAACAAAAACATAAAAGAGGGTCTTTTATACTGAGCTATATAGTAACTTCCATTTCTAGTTCTAACGGCATTTTTCATCCTCTATCTTTATATCATTTGGAACAAATCTAAGGAGGCCAAAGCTTCATGAAAAAAATGCTGATTCTTTCAACGGCTCTGTTTGCCTTTACCGCCGTTATCTTAATTACAAATACAAAACAAGAAGAACAATTCAATGGCAATCCGTATGGTAAAAAAGAACTTCATCCTGCGACTATTAAGCAATTAACAGATCCTAATTATCAAAATTTAATTTTACCAGATGAATTAGCAGCAGATCTTCGCAACAAAAAAAACAAGACCGTCTATTTCTATAGCCCTAAAGATTCTCGGTCTCAACACACAACACCGATTGTCGCTCCACTAGCCGAGAAAATGGGAATTGATTTAGTTCAATTTAATCTATTAGAATTTAAAGAAAGTCAAGACGACTATCATATAGATATACTGCCAACAATCGTGTATTTTAAAAACGGAGTTGAAGTGGAACGTATAGTAGGCTCTAACGAGGAAGCCACCTTTCGAAAGTGGTTTGAAAAAAATGAAGTCAATTAAAATCCAGGGTTTGTTAACGATTATAGTTAATAACACGTTTTCACACAAATGAGCCCTAATCTAATACAGAAAGAGCCAGCTTATATGAAAGAAGGACAAACCTTGCCCATTCATATAAACTAGCTCTTTCTTTAACATTTAAATTAAAAATTCGTTATCTGGCTGAGTGTACATCATATTTGTATTTTCAGAACTTTCCTTTTGAATACGATTAAAATGTTTATAATAAAAAGGAAAGAAAATCCCGTATTCATTCAAAAGTGTAATATTTTGCTCAAATTGTTTAACTAACTCAGAATTAACCGAAGAAGCATCCTGTTCTTTTTTCTCAAGAATAACAATCATTACTTGCAAACATGTGATAACTTGAAAAGCAGCTCTTAGCGTACCGCTATACGGAAAATCACTCTTATTCACTTGTAGTACACCAATCTCTTGAAAGTGTCGAATCTCTTCTTCTGTAAAAAATTTAGGAAACACAGAATTATAGAAATACGAGACAAGGTTAGCAATTTCTTGTTCCTGTTCTACCGTTGAAGAAAGTACAATCTTCATAAAAACACCACCTTCTTTAACACATTAGACCTATAGCCATATGTATAGATAATCTGTGTAACAATGCTTTCTCTAGAATAACATAATAACTGTAAAAAAACTGTGGGAATTATCCCCACAATTAAAAGAACAATAGGTCTAACGATAGAACAAAAATCCTTATATTGTTATCGTTGTACCTGCATTCACCAAGCTATCCATATTATATTTTGAAAGTAGGAAGAAAATTGATTCATACTAGTAAAAAAGCCAACCACTTACTTATAGAGGTCCCGGAAAAATGGAGTAAACTTACAATCGAAGATCTCTTTAAACAATACTGGCAAGCCCCCAAAAAACTTATACATGAGTGGAGAATGAGTAAAGAAGTAACGATAAACAATGAACAAATGCCTTGGTCAACGAAGCTTGTAAAAGGAGACGAATTGAGCATCCCTCTTTTTACAGATAATGCAACAGAAAAGGTTCCCCCTACAAATTTACATATCTCTATTTTATATGAAGATGATCATATTTTAATTGCTAATAAACCCGCGCAAATGGATACTCATCCTTCTCAAGAACATGATCATAAAACATTGATTAACGGTGTTGCTTATTATCTGCAACAAACAGGCCAAAACTGTATGATCAAGCATATCCATCGTCTAGATAAAGACACAACAGGAGCAGTTCTTTTTGCCAAAAATCGTCTCTCCGGATCCATGTTGGATAAAATGCTGGAGGAACGGAAAATCAAACGAACGTATTATGCTTTAGTAGAAGGAATTATGAAGTTAAACCAAGGAACCATTCAGGAGAAAATCGGCCGTGATCGCCATCACGCTACAAGACGCAGAGTTTCACCTACAGGTCAAACTGCCCGAACAAACTATCAAGTGTTACAGCGTTACCCAGATCAAAATAGAACACTCGTTAGCTGTACATTAGAAAGCGGAAGAACACATCAAATTCGCGTCCATTTCAGTCATATTCATCACCCTTTAGCAGGTGATACATTATACGGCGGAAAACGAACATTCCCCCGCCAAGCTTTACATGCAAGAAAAATTGAATTGATCCACCCTATTACAGAAGAAAAAATCGTATGCATAGCTCCTTTTTTAGACAAACCAGCTATTTTTCCACATATATAAAGATAAAAGGAAGAGCATCCGCCAATGAAGCGGATGCTCTTCTTCCATTATGATACGTGATCCTTTTTCTTTTCTGGATGTTTATAACCATCCGCCCAGAAATCAGCGTTCTTAATACCAAGTTCCGTCGAGTTAAAAGTAGGATCCAATCCTTGCTTCTTCTGTTTCTCATAGTCTCTTAATGCAATAAACGCCGGTTTAGCCAATAGAACACAGGCAATTAAGTTCAACCATACCATAATTCCAAGTCCAATATCCCCTAATGTCCATGCTAGGGCAGCTTCTTTTACAGTTCCATAGAAAACAGCTGCTAAGAAAACAATTTTTAATACTACTGAAGCTATCTTGCTACTTTTTCCTTTTAATAAATAAGCTACATTGGTTTCCGCAATATAGTAATAAGCCATAATTGTTGTAAAAGCAAAGAATAGTAAAGCGACGGCTACAAACCCAGATCCAAAGCCTGGCATAATTGTTTCAATAGCTGCTTGTGTATAACCAGGTCCTTCTTCTACACCTTCAATATTCTGAACAATATATTCTCCAGATTTTTCATCAATCGTATTGTACATGCCTGTAAATAAAATCATAAAGGCAGTTGCTGTACAGATTAAGAATACATCTAGATAAATTGAGAAAGCTTGTACTAAACCTTGTTTAGCCGGATGAGATACTTCAGCTGCCGCCGCTGGGTGAGCACCTGTACCTTGCCCAGCTTCATTAGCATAAATACCGCGTTTTACTCCCCAAGCAATGGCAGAACCAATAATACCACCAAACAACGAATCTGCTCCAAAGGCACTGCTAAAAATAAGACCAAAAACAGCTGGAATTTGAGAGAAATTCATAATAACAACAATAATGGCTACAAGAACGTAAGCACCAGCCATAAACGGAACAACATATTGTGCAACATTAACAATCCTTTTTACTCCACCAAAAATAATAAGAGCTAATATAACAATAATGACAATACCTACCCAAAGTTTATTGATATGAAAGGCATTGTCAATAGCTACAGCAATCGAATTAGATTGCACCCCAGGCATTAAAACCGCCATCGCAATTGTAATCGCAATTGCCATAATTATAGCAAACCATTTCAAACCTAATCCTTTTTCAATATAATACGCAGGGCCACCACGATACTCTCCATCTTGCTTCTCTTTATAGATTTGAGCTAGAGTCGACTCAACAAACGCTGTCGCTGCACCTAAGAATGTAATCAGCCACATCCAAAACACAGCCCCCGGTCCACCGAACGCAATCGCTGTTGCTGTACCTGAGATATTCCCTACCCCAATACGGCCAGATAGTGCTAGCGCCAATGCTTGGAAAGATGAAACACCGGCATCAGAACTTTTCCCTACAACTAATAACGGTACCATATCTTTTACATGGCGAATTTGTAGAAAACCAGAACGTACACTAAAATACAATCCCACTAACACACAGAAGATAATGAGTGGCGGGCTCCATAAAACCTCACTAATTTTCGTTACTAATTCTTCCAAAGAAATCCCTCCCTTAGCCTATTCATTTTTTATTTTTTATTTATAAAACCAAGTATAAAGTATATTATTATATTGATTCAATATATTTTTTCTAAATTTAACAAATTTTCTGAAATTTAATCTCCTAAAATCTACCTCCCCCCCCTGTATAAACGAACATTCTTAATTAATAAAAGGTGAATATTCGCTAAAATTTAGATGCCATTCAATATAAAGTAAGTGAACTTTGTTAAATATGGATAAATAATTCTTATATCATATCATTAACGCTTTCCGTGATCCTTGTTTAATCAAAAACAACTAATTTTTTTACTTAAATACTAAAAAAGCAGATAAATTAATATATAATCAATCTATTTATGAGATTATTATTTTAAAAATAGTTTTTCAGCTAAAAAACCTCTTTTAAAGAAGGCGATTATAAACACATTCGGCTCCCTTCAATAATGCTGAAGGGAGCCAAAATGTTCACTCATATCATCCGTTAAAAAAGCAGTTCATCCGGATTGCTTCCAACCCGTTCATTCGCATGTAATCCATCGATTTCCTTCATCTCTTCAACACTTAACTCAAAATCAAATACTTGAGCATTTTCTTCGATTCTTGCAAGTGTTACAGATTTTGGAATCACGACAATTCCATGCTGAAGATGCCATCTAATAATAACTTGAGCTGAAGTTTTGCCATGTTTCTTTGCAATCCCACCAATCGTTGGATTATCTAATAAAACTCCGCGTCCTAAAGGAGACCAAGCTTCTACTTGAATATCATGCTTTTGGCAAAACTCACGAATTTCCACTTGAGTTAAACGTGGATGAAGCTCAATTTGATTAATAACCGGTTTCACTTCACTAGACTTCAACAAGTTCTCTAAATGATGAATATGAAAATTACTCACACCAATCGCTCTTACTTTTCCCTCTTTATATAGCGTCTCTAACGCTCTCCATGTGTCTACATATTTATCTTTACCCGGCCAATGAATTAAGTATAAATCTAAGTAGTCTAGCCCTAATCGTTTTAGACTAGCGTCAAAAGCGGCTAATGTCGATTCATATCCTTGATCGGTATTCCATACTTTAGACGTTACAAAAATGTCTTCACGTGGAATGCCGCTCTCCCGAATCGCTTGTCCTACTCCTTCTTCATTTTGATAAATCGCAGCTGTATCAATAGAACGATATCCTACCTCTAAAGCTTTTTTCACAGATTGTACCGTCTGACTTCCATTCTCTACTTTAAATACTCCAAAACCGAGCTGCGGAATTTTTACTCCATTATGTAAGGTGATTGTTTCTTTTATATTAGAAATCATTCGAATACCTCCTCCTTTTATTTTCCAAGTATATCATAAAAGGTCCTTTATATCCCAACTATCTAACTTGGTATTAATGACTTATCTCCATTTTTGTTGTTTTTTACAAATAATATTTATTCACTTTTTATTTTTTGTAAAGTTTTATTAAGATTTTGTAAAGGTTTTTAAAAATCTCTTCATATTAGATGATGTATTCGCTACAATGATTTAGCAAATACTATTTATACATAGCATCTTGCCTGTATGTTTGACTAATTTTAGGGGGCTTTTAAACATGGCTTTTAAATCGAAAAAAGATAAGTTTGCGGTAATGCTGCTAGATATTGCACAGAATATTAAAGAAGGAGCAGACTATTTCGCAGATTATAAACTAACGAAAATTAGTGATTTAAAGGTATTCTCAGAAAAAATGAAAGAGTATGAACATAAAGGGGACTCTATGGTTCACACTGTTATTAAAGAGTTAAATAACGCCTTTATTACACCAATTGAACGAGAAGATATTCTTGAATTAACAATGAGAATGGACGATGTATTAGATGGTCTTGAACATTGTGCTGCGCTATTCGAAATGTACTCGATTATAAATGCAGACGAATACATGATAAAGTTTGTTGATGCAATTAAACAATGTGGTGCTGAAATTGAAGTAGCTGTCGATAAGCTTTCAACGAAAAAGCTAGCAGCGATTCGTGAAAATGCGATCAAAATTAAAGATTTGGAATCAGTTTGTGACGGTGTTCAACGTCAATCGATTAAAAGTTTATTTACAAATGAAAAAGATCCGATTCGCATTATTCAATATAAAGAAATTTATGAAAGTCTTGAAGACATCGCGGATGATTGCCAAGCCGTTGCCAACACATTAGAAACAATCATCATGAAAAATGCGTAAGGGGTCTTCCTAAAACATGGATACTTTATTAATTTTAACTATACTTATTGTCTTCTTTGCTTTGGCATTTGACTTTATTAATGGATTTCACGATACAGCAAACTCAATTGCTACTGCCGTTTCAACAAAAGCGTTAAAACCGCGTCATGCAATTATTTTAGCAGCTGGAATGAACTTTGTCGGTGCAATGACATTCACTGGTGTAGCAAAAACGATTACGAAGGATATTGTGGATCCATTTACTCTACCTAATGGTTCATATGTTATTCTCGCCGCCCTAATTGCGGCAATTGCCTGGAATTTAATTACTTGGTATTACGGCATTCCAAGTAGTTCTTCACATGCCTTAATCGGTTCTATTGCAGGTGCAGCTATCGCAGCAGCGGGCTTCGGTTCAATTAAATGGGAAGGATTTCTCAAAATTGTTCAAGCCTTAATTCTTTCACCATTACTTGCTTTCGCTGTCGGTTTTATTATATATAGCATTTTTAAAGTGGTCTTTAAAAACAACAATTTAGCAAAAACGAATAAAAATTTCCGTATTCTGCAAATCGCAACAGCCGCTTTACAATCGTATACACATGGTACGAATGATGCTCAAAAAGCGATGGGGATTATTACAATGGCCCTTATTACTAATGGATACACTACAACAACAGATATTCAACTTTGGGTTCAAGTGTCCTGTGCGCTAGCTATGGGGCTTGGTACATCTGTTGGTGGTTGGAAAATCATTAAAACGGTTGGCGGTAAAATTATGAAACTCCGTCCTGTTAACGGAGTTGCTGCTGATTTAACTGGAGCAAGTGTTATTTTCGGAGCAACAGCTATGGGAGTACCAGTAAGTACAACCCATGTTATTTCATCTTCTATTCTTGGGGTAGGTTCCGCTCACCGTGTAAAAGGGGTTAAATGGGGCACTGCACAAAGAATGATTATCACATGGTTTATTACATTACCAATTTCCGCTACTATATCAGGACTGATATATCTCATCATTAATTTCTTATTTTAAGTAAAAATCCTTTCTAAGTCTTTTTAGAAAGGATTTTTTTATAGGCATAAATATGGTAAAATCGACTAAATTTAACTTCATATTCTAGAACGCGAGGGGCAAAAACGTATGGATAATAGACATATTTTTAAAGATTTATATGGAGATTTAATGGAATTTGCTGACCGAATTAGTTCCGTTTTAGGCTGCCCTATTACAATAGAAGATAACAATCATCGTTTACTTGCCTACAGTACTCACGAAGACACAACTGACCAAGCACGAATTTCTACCATTATCGGTCGACGCGTCCCTGAAAAGGTCATTAATAACTTATGGAAGGATGGCATTATTCCCGCCCTTTTAAAGAACGATACACCAATAAAAATCGCAGCAATTCACGAGGTCGGACTTGGCAATCGTGCAGCCGTCTCTATTCGAAAAAATAACGATATCCTGGGATTTATCTGGGCATTAGAGGTTAAGAAACCATTCAGTGAAGAGGATTTGAATTTCCTGCAATTTGCTGCAAAAGAAGCGAAAAACCAGCTTCAGCAACTACAATTAAAGAAAAGAAGAACTGAAGCTAGTCAACAAGAATTTTTATGGCGTTTAATCACTGGACATTACCAAGATGAAGCAGAAATTACCGCTAACTTCAAGAAACTTTCGCTTCCTACTCCATTAGAGTTCGCTATTATCGTCTTTGAGTTCCCACAGGATATTACAAGAGAAGGAGAACGCTACATTTCCTATATGCTAACAACTTCTCAAACAATAAAAACATTTCTATTTACGGTAGATCAAAACAAACTTATTATTTTAACAGGCACAGAGCGAGTTAATGACTCTTCGCTTTTTTCATCTATTTATGAGTTTATCCCATTTTTCATTTTAGAAATGAAAAAACGCTTCGGTGTAGAACATATTCTCGGTGCATCGGGTCGTTGCTATCAACAGATGGAAAACGTTATGCTCAGTTATAAGGATGCGCTGTATACGTTACAATTAAAACGTATTTTCCCCCTAGAATTAGCTTCGGTTCTTCATTACGAAGACTTAGGAATTTTTCAATTACTCGAAAAACTAAGCAGTGATCATAAGCATCTCCCTCACCCATCTATTCGCAAATTACAGGAATATGATCAAAAAAATCAAACATCCTTATTACATACTCTCACCGTCTATTTAGAAACAGATGGAAATCCTAATGAGGCAGCCAAACAGCTTCATATACATGTCAATACCCTTACTTATCGTTTAAAACGCATAACTGAAATTGGGAATGTAAGATTAAAAGATCCTCTCCAAAAGATGTCGATTTTTTTAGACCTAAAGCTTATCCAGTATCGCCAAACCATGAAGAAAGAGCATTTGTGAAATTCCACAAATGCTCTTTCTTCTATTCTCTTTTTTCCACAAACAACTTCTCCCCATTTCCAGATTATACTATATATATTAAGAATATTCAGAACAATAGGGGGGGACTGAAAAATATGCGTATAGGTATTCCAAAAGAAATCAAAAATAATGAAAATCGTGTAGCTATCACTCCAGCCGGTGTCATCGCATTAGTCAGTGCCGGTCATGAAGTATTCATTGAACAAAATGCTGGACTAAGTAGTAGTTTTACAAATGAAGCTTACCAACAAGCAGGAGCTGTACTTGTTGACGATGCGTCTAGTGTTTGGGCAAGCTCCGATATGGTTTTAAAGGTAAAAGAACCAATTGCAGAAGAATATAAATATTTCCGCAAAGATTTAATTCTATTTACGTACCTGCATCTAGCGGCTGATCCAGCGTTAACGCAAGCATTAAAGAACAGCGGCGTCATTGCCATTGCCTATGAAACAGTATCTGTTAATCGTACCCTTCCTCTATTAACGCCAATGAGTGAAGTAGCAGGACGAATGGCTGCACAAATCGGTGCTCAATTCCTGGAAAAGCCAAAAGGCGGAAAAGGAATTCTTCTCGGAGGAGTGCCCGGTGTCAAACGTGGAAAAGTCACGATTATCGGCGGGGGGGTCGTTGGAACAAATGCAGCGAAAATCGCTATCGGCTTAGGAGCTGACGTCACGATTCTTGATTTAAGCCCAGAGCGTCTTCGCCAACTGGATGATATATTCGGAAACCAACTGACTACTTTAATCTCTAATCCTTATAATATTAGCGAAGCGGTAAAAGAAGCTGACTTAGTTATTGGCGCCGTGTTAATTCCAGGAGCAAAAGCACCAAAGCTTGTCACAGAAGAGATGGTTCAATCAATGTCACCAGGTTCTGTCATTATCGATGTAGCGGTTGACCAAGGAGGCATTTTTGAAACGGTTGACCATGTTACAACACATGATTATCCAACGTATGTCAAACATGGTGTTGTCCATTATGCAGTGGCGAATATGCCTGGTGCAGTTCCGCAAACTTCCACAACTGCATTAGCGAATGTCACAATCCCTTACGCCCTGCAAATTGCTAATAAAGGTGTCATAAAGGCCATTCTTGAAAATGACGCACTTGCACAAGGAGTAAACGTAGCGAATGGCGAAATCACCTTTGCTGCCGTCGCACATGATCTCGGTTATACGTATATCCCTGTTCAAGATGCATTAAACCCGAAAAATATTAGTGCTTAATAAGTGCTTAATAAGCAAGGAATCCCCACTGCAATCTATCTCAGTGGGGGTTTCTGTTGTTTTATTTGATTAATTATCTTCAACATACATTGTGTATCAGTAAGAAGCCGTTAAACAGGAAAAATCAACGATCCTTTAAACCTTTTGTCTTGCTTGTGCATACCTTCATCGCTTCTAAAACTGAAGCTCTAAATCGATTGCCTTCTAACGAAGCGACCGCTTGAATAGTTGAGCCGCCTGGCGTGCATACATCATCCTTTAACATACCAGGATGTTTCTCCGTTTCTAATACCATTTTAGCCGCGCCTAGTACTGCTTGTGCTGCCATGCGATACGCTTGTTGTCGTGGAATCCCATCACGAACTCCCCCGTCCGCTAACGCTTCAATAAACATATAGACATAGGCTGGCGAAGAACCGCTAATTGCAGGTACAGCATCCATTAATGATTCTTGAATTAACTCTGTTTTACCAAAACTATTAAATAAGCGTTCTACTTCTACTAATTCTTTTTTCGTCATTTCCTCATTTACACTCATTGCCGTCATCCCTTCTCCAACTAACGAAGGTGTATTCGGCATTGTCCGAACAACTTTCACTTTCCTGCCTATCTCTTTTTCAATTTGTTCAATAGTTACCCCAGCTGCCATTGTAATTATGACAACGTCTTCTTTTAGAACAGGCTTTATTTCCTTCAATATTTCCTGATGAAGAGCCGGTTGAATCGCTAAAAAAAGGTAATCAGCGAACCCGGCCACCTCTTGATTATTCAAACTTCCTTTTATCCTATATCTTTGTTCAACTTTTTTAAGAGTAGAAGCTGTTGAGGCACTTACTTTTATATCAGCCAGCTGTATAACCTCTGCTTTTAACATCCCTTCTAGCATGGCACTTCCCATTTTTCCACAGCCAATAAACCCAATCTTCTTGTCCATTATATTCACGTCCATTCTTTCCTTATCTCAACCTTCATTATATCCAAACAAAGCTGAATTTTAGAACTGATTCCCTTTTTGTTAAAATACAGTTGAGACATCCAAATAGGAGGATACTATGAATTATACTCAAGGTCTACCTGCTGACTTTTTTCAACAACCAACCCTACAGCTTGCTCAATCATTACTTGGCTGTCTTCTCGTGAAAGAAACAGCAGAAGGAACAGCTTCCGGCTTTATCGTTGAAACAGAAGCCTATATGGGACCAGAAGACCGTGCCGCACATAGCTATAACAATCGACGGACAAAACGAACAGAGGTGATGTTTGGAGAAGCAGGATTGATTTATACATACAAGATGCATACCCATACATTGGTGAATGTTGTCAGCGGCCCACTTGAAAAACCAGAAGCAATCTTAATTCGAGCCGTCGAACCTTATATGGGAATTGACTTAATGCAAAAAAGACGTGGTACAGACAATCTAAAAAACTTAACGAGTGGACCGGGCAAACTAACGAAAGCATTAGGCATCACGATGGAAGATTACGGACATTCTTTTTCAGCCCCTCCCCTAGTTATTGTCCAAGGGAAAATTCCAGATGAGGTTTCTTCTGGAGCCCGTATCGGAATTGACAATACAGGGGAAGCGAAGGAATATCCTTGGCGTTTTTGGGTTACTAATAACCCCTTTGTATCACGTCATCGAAAAGGCACCTCTAAATAGATTTTTTTCATTTTTTCTTACCTATCTAATCTAGCTAAAATAAAAAACGTACCTGAACTAGTTACTGATTGTAACCATTCAGATACGTTTTTATCATTAATTTGAAGACACGCCTGCATCTGCAAAAGTTGCCATTTCTTTAAGGGCAAGCGTCGCTGCTTGCAAAATCGGAAAAGCAACAGCGGCTCCTGTTCCTTCACCTAATCGCATACCTAAATCTACAAGCGGTTTCTTGCCTAGCAATTCAGCTGCCGCTTTGTGCCCTGGCTCAACTGATTGATGACCAACAAACATATAATTAGAAGCACCTTCTGCAATCATATTAGCTATTAAAGCAGAAACAGTAGCAATAAATCCATCAACAAGAATTGGTACACGATGACTAGCTGCCGCAAGCATCGCTCCAGCCATTCCTGCAATTTCTAAACCGCCAATTTTTGATAAAAGATCAATTGGATCTTCTGCATTCGGTTGTCTATTATGAATCGCTTCTGTAATGACTTTTTGCTTATGTAAAACACTCTCACTTACAAGCCCTGTCCCAAAGCCAACAAGCTTCTCCATATCTTGTCCGCTTAAAACAGCTGTAATCGCACTGCTTGGCGTTGTATTACCGATTCCCATCTCACCAAGAATGAAGCACTTCACTCCTTTGGCCAGCATTTTTTCGCCTTCTTCATAACCAACTTTCAGAGCTTGAACTGCTTCTTCACGCGTCATCGCTTCTTCTCTATAAAAGTTGCCTGTACCACGGCGTACTTTTTTTGATGTTAAGCCTTCTGCTTCTATATCTGAGTCAATCCCGATATCCACAATCGCAAACTCAGCACCAATCGCTCGGCTAAATACATTAATCGCCGCTCCGCCATTTAGAAAATTTCGCACCATTTGCTCGGTTACTTCTTTTGGAAATGCCGACACACCTTCTGCAGTAATCCCGTGATCTGCGGCAAATACAATCACACCCGGTTTTGTTACTTGTGGAAAAGCTTCCCCTGTCATTTTTCCAAGCTCAATCACTAATTCTTCTAACCTTCCTAAACTTCCCGGCGGTTTTGTTAAAGTATCTAAATATTTCGTTACCTGTTCCCCCATTGCTTCATCAAGCGGTGGAACCTTAATCTCTGACACAAATTCTTCCGTCAATTTTATATCCCCCTATGCCAAATTCCAAATACCTTCAAAACATTTTTATGTACAATCACACTTTATTTTATCATGACTCGTCCATAACGATAAATATCTTTTACTATATACATATTGTGCATCTCGCTGCCCGTTAATTGTGGAATAAACAAAAAAAGATCCGGAGAAATTCGGACCTTTTTTCTATCCATACTTGTGTACATGCTCATTTACACATATTCTTTATTGTCCTGTTTCTTAAAAAAGTTCTTCATTGCATGAAAAACATCCGATTTTTGCTTTAAAATATAATAGTAAAACTTCTCATTATTAATATTTTTATAGGCAGTCATTAAGGTAGAATGGCGATTATACTGATTTACTTCCCCGTATCCGAACATATTCGAAACCTTCATTAACTCTTCAACAAGCTTCACGCAACGAACATTATCTGAAGTCAAATTATCTCCATCGGAAAAATGAAACGGATAAATATTATATTTAGCTGGGTCATACTTATCTTCTATGAGTTCCAAAGCTTTACGATAAACCGAGGAGCAAATGGTTCCTCCACTTTCACCTTTTGTAAAGAAATCATCTTGTGATACTACTTTCGCTTCCGTATGATGCGCAATAAATTCAATTTCCACTGTTTCATACTTTGTCCGCAAGAAACGGGTCATCCAAAAGAAGAAACTACGTGCCATATACTTCTCCCAAAGTCCCATGGAGCCTGACGTATCCATCATCGCTAACACAACAGCTTTAGAGTCTGGTTTTTGAATCTCATTCCACGTTTTAAATTTAAAATCTTCTTTATAAATCGGATGAAAACCTGGTTTACCGCTTAACGCATTGCGTTTAAAAGCAGAAATCATCGTTTTCTTCTTATCAATGTTCCCCATTAAGCCTGTTTTACGAATATCATTAAATTCAATATGCTCCAATGTATGTTCTGCCTGTTCTTTTTTCTGAAGGTTTGGCAGCTCTAGTTGTTTAAATAAAGCCTCTTCTAATTCCATCATAGATACTTCAGCTTCGTAATAATCTTCACCGGCTTGATCTCCTGCTCCTTTTCCTTTTCCGGGGCCGCTTTCAGATGGAGAGCCATCACGTGCAACGACATCCCCTACTTTGCTGTCCCCGCCACCTTGACCTACATGCTTATTTTTATCATAATTATAGCGGATCTTATATTCATCGAGAGAACGGATTGGAATCTTTACAACATCGCGACCATTAGACATAATAATGCTTTCTTCAGAAATTAAATCCGGTAAATTGTTCTTGATTGCCTCCTGCACCTTTTCTTGATGACGCTGCTGATCATCATAGCCTTTTCGATGGAGGGACCAATCTTCCTTAGAAATTGCAAATTGATGGTTATTTTCTTCCTTCATCTTCTTCCCCCTCAAAAACATTATGCACCTTTTTTTGCATTCCCTCATAAGATAGGTTAGTGTGATATGAATACAATCTTTCATTTTTGCCCATGATTTCTCTTGCTCTTTCACCGTAATAAAAGAAAAGTATTACTCTATCCTATGCAATAAAATCAATAAATTTACACTATTTTTCAATATTAGACGATTGCCTATGCTCAAATATTAACTAAACGTGAATGAATAAACATATAAGCCCTTTAAGCAAGAAATCACTCGACCCTACAGCCGAGTGACGTTTAGTTTATTAATATTTTGCAACTTTAGGTGAAGTCCACCTTACCATCTACTTTTAAACGGCCAGCCTTAAGGGCTTCTGTGGTACTTGAATCGTCGTTTAGCAATTTGAATAGATTCTCATCTGATAGTTGTAGAGTTATTTCAGGATGATAAGGCGTCCCCTCTAGCACTTTCACTTTACCGTCTTTAATCAACAATTGAAATGAACCACTTTCTTCTAAATCAAACTGATACACACGTGCACGATTGCCAAAAGTGCGCTCTCCACTATTATTTAGTTTCTCCGCTAATTTGTTTAACTCATCTAGTATACTCATGCCGGCCCTCCCTTATTGGATTCCAACTCCATAGGTAAGGAAACTGTTTTACTCCTAAGCAGGCACGCTTATTTAACATACGTTTAAATAAGAAATAGTCCCCCACCTCAATTCGGCAGGGGAACATCTTCTGTTAGCGATTTAACAAGCTGCCTACATATCTCAATAACTCATTAGCAGAAGTTGAGTTATAGCCATGCTCTTCAATTAATCTAGCAATCACTTCATTTACTTTCTTCAATTGGCGTTCATCCGGTGTTTTTGTTGACGTTGTAATCTTCACAACATCTTTTAAGTCAGCGAACAACTTTTTCTGAATCGCTTCACGAAGACGGTCATGCGAGCTATAATCAAATCGTTTTCCTTTACGAGCATAAGCCGAAATACGAATTAAAATTTCTTCCCGGAACGCTTTTTTCGCATTTTCTGAAATGCCAATTTGTTCTTCAATAGAACGCATCAGCTTTTCATCTGGATTAATCTCTTCTCCTGTTAATGGATCGCGCAATCTTGTTTTATTGCAGTAGGCCTCAACATTGTCGAGATAATTATCCATAAGAATTTTGGCAGACTCTTCATATGAATAAACAAAAGCCTTTTGAACTTCATTTTTGGCAATTGCATCATATTCCTTACGCGCAAGTGAAATAAAGTTTAAATAACGCTCCCTAAGCTCGTTCGTAATCGAAGGATGCTGATCAAGTCCATCTTTTAAGGACATCAATACATCCAGTGCATTAATCGATGGATTTTCCTTTCTTATAATCGTCGAAGAAATGCGGTTAATAACATAACGCGGATCGATTCCGCTCATTCCCTCATCTTGATGTTCTTTTTTCAATTCACGAATATCCGCTGAATTAAACCCTTCTACATTTTCCCCATCATATAGACGCATTTTCTTCACTAAATCAATATCGCCTTTTTTAGGATCCTTCAGACGTGTTAAAATACTAAACATCGCTGCAATCTTTAACGTATGCGGTGCAATATGAACATTGGCAACATCGCTCTCACGAATCATTTTTTCATAAATTTTTTCTTCTTCCGACACTTTTAAGTTATACGGAATCGGCATCACAATAATCCGTGAATGAAGGGCCTCGTTTTTCTTATTAGAAATAAATGACTTATACTCTGTTTCATTCGTATGGGCAACAATTAATTCATCCGCTGAAATTAACGCAAAGCGGCCTGCTTTAAAATTTCCTTCCTGTGTAAGAGACAATAGGTGCCATAGGAATTTCTCATCACATTTCAACATTTCCTGGAACTCCATCATTCCACGATTTGCTTTATTTAACTCCCCGTCAAAACGATAGGCGCGCGGGTCAGATTCTGAACCAAACTCTGCAATTGTGGAAAAGTCAATACTTCCTGTTAAATCAGCAATGTCTTGTGATTTAGGATCAGACGGACTAAATGTACCAATCCCTACTCGACGGTCTTCCGAAAGAAAAATTCGTTCAACCATAACATCTTCAATACGATTTCCATACTCTTTCTCCAGCCTCATTAAGTTCAATGGAGATAAGTTTCCTTCAATTCGAATACCATACTCTTCATAGAAATCATCACGTAAGTATTGTGGAATCAAATGTAGAGGATCCTCATGCATTGGGCAGCCTTTAATCGCATAAATAGCACCTTGCTCCTTTAAGGAATATGACTCCAGCCCTCTCTTTAATAAAGAAACAAGCGTCGATTTCCCACCTGAAACAGGACCCATCAACAACAAAATCCGCTTACGAACATCTAGTCGCTTTGCCGCTGGATGAAAATATTCTTCAATCAAGCGCTCCAATGAATCTTCTAAACCAAATAATTGACCACTAAAGAAGTTATATCGTTTCACACCATTGACTTCTTCTATCCCAGCATCTTTAATCATGTTATATACACGCGAATGTGCAGACTGTGCAACCCAAGGCTTTTCTTTAAGGATCTCTAAGTATTCTGCAAAAGTCCCTTCCCACTTCAGCTTCTGTTCATCTTCTCTAAACTTTTCAATTTTTCTTAAAATGTCCATTACTGGAGCCTCCCCCTATCCCTTTATAGAGAATACTTAAATCTATGCGCCAACTTTGACAAACATGTGCATAGTTTCAAAAGAGGTTGTTTAAACTACGATTGAATTACGATAAAATCAGTAAATATTCTCTAACAAATTATACAAGCAATGGCAATAAATAATTCACATTTTTTGGTAACTGAGGTATACTACATGTATAAATTTGGACAATTCAGTTTAAAGGAGGACTGCGATAATGGGCGCAGGTACAATTATCATTCTTGCTGTAATTGTGACATTTTTATCCGCTATCTTTACTGCAGGTTATAACGACAAACCGAGTGTTTAATAAAAAAAGCTGAGTTGCTTATCTTTAGCAACTCAGCTTTTTTTACTTTCTTTAACGCTTTTTCAATCCTTTTCCTTCCACGTACTCTTTCATATACATACGGCTTTTCTTCCCTAACGTATTAGCCA
Organism: Peribacillus asahii; assembly: GCF_003570725.1. GTDB lineage: Bacteria > Bacillota > Bacilli > Bacillales > DSM-1321 > Peribacillus > Peribacillus asahii. The sequence goes on along the minus strand of NZ_QWVS01000016.1, from coordinate 4,707 downwards.
TTTGCTCTGTCCATGTATCTTTACGCTTTCCTTTTGTTCTTCTATCATAATAACTGGAGATTGTTTCATTATATGCTTGTAACTGTTCAATGAATACTTGTTGGTCCGCTTGGTAGCCATTTTCATGATACACGTTAGCAAGCGGTAAACGCGGCTTCTTCTCAGAGCGATTTTTCGGATGACCGATAATAAGCGCAAATAACGGAAGCACACGATGTGGAATATTTAAAATTTCACTAACTGCATGTAAATTATTACGAATACCACCAATATAACATATACCAAGATCCATCGATTCCGCAGCGATTGCAGCATTTTGTGCAGCAAGAGCAGCATCTATGCAACCGACCATAAACTGCTCTGTACTTTCAATCGACTCGGATAAATCTCGTCCTTCCATCTCGGCAACAATATCATGACGGTGTAAATCAACACAAAAAACAAACACGTGCGCACTTTTCTCTACATAGGTTTGCGGCCCAGCAAGTTCAGCCAGCTGTGCTTTCTTCTCCGGATTCGATACCCCAATAATAGAATATGCTTGAATATAGCTTGAAGTGGATGCTGCTTGAGCACACTCTACGATTGTACGAATTTGTTCCTCTGTTACCGGCTTGTCCTCAAATGAACGAATAGAACGGTGATCTAGTATTTTTTCGATAATCTGATTCATCTTTAATCCCCCTGTACATTATGTATAAAAAACTGTAAGACGCCATAATTGGCGACAAACATAAAGCGGGTACTTCTGAAGGCGCTTTCTTCCTTTAGAAATACTTAGCGAACCACTGACATCCTAGAGCTATCTAAACACATATCAAAAGCGCTTGACGCTATTGACTTCTAGCTCTCATCTTAGCGCTTTCTCTAAATATTTATAGAGAAAGCGCCCGCCGTCAACATAGTTAAAACGTGTGTGAACCCCGATTTCACACCTACGAGCGAAAAATGAATGATGTCAGCCTTCTCTTATAATATCTAAATCACGATAATTTTGCTGTCTTAATGCTTCATATATTAAAATAGCTGCCGTATTTGATAAATTTAACGAACGCACCTTATCCGTCATCGGAACGCGTAAACAACGATCCATATTCTCCTGAATTAAATCTTTCGGAAGCCCCGTTGTTTCTCTACCGAAAATAAAGAAGATTTCTTTATCTTGATCACTATAATCAAATGTCGTATGAGGCTTTTCACCAAATTTAGATAAATAGTAAAAATCCCCACCAGCATTTTTCTCAAAGAATTCATCCATAGAATCATAATAATGAATCTTTACATGCTCCCAATAATCAAGACCCGCACGCTTTAAAGATTTGTCATCTGTTGAAAATCCAAGTGGACGAATTAAATGTAACGTTGTATTTGTTGCCGCACAGCTTCTTGCAATGTTTCCTGTATTCGCCGGGATTTCAGGTTGATATAAAACTACATGTATGGCCAATTCATGTTCACCTCTAGTATGAATGTCTCCCTTCATTATAACATTAATCAAACCGACGAAAAAACGTTTCACCTTCCATCTAAAATTCTAAAAAACTTATATACAATATTGGGAGTATAACGAGTAGAATCCTCATACGTCCAATAACGCCTGCGGCTGTTTACCGTATGAGCATTCACAAGCGGCATACCGTATATATCTTTTGCTGTTACAATGAGCGAGTGATCAAAACGGCCATCTCCTTCAAAGTCAATGCATATAATGTCCCCAAGATTTAACTCTTGTGCATACGTCACTGCTTGCGTTCGAATACCTCTACCGCTTGCCAAAAGCATATAGAAACCATGCGCAGTCGTCCAACTATAACTCCAGCTTTTTCCGCTCATCCACCAACCTTTATTTCGGTTTGGACTTCCCCACATTGGAATATTTCCCGCATGTAAGCATTGTGATATATAATTTGTACAATTATCCGCAAATTTATTATAAGCGGGATTAAACTCATTCCACCATCTCTCTGCATATTGAACCGCTTTTCTTCGATCGTACGTATACGTAATTCTTTGCGTATCCTCTACTCTTTGTTCAGGCAAAAAAGTATCTTCTGAAAGTAGCTCTACCTCATAATCATTCACAATGAGACCATTTTGAAACCTCGCCTCACGTTCTTCTATCTCTTCTTCAATAAAAAAAGTATCTCCTTGTTTAATTAAACATTGCAAATGAACTTGATAGGCCAGTACTGTATCTTTTCGGTCATAAAACAAAGAATGGACTTTACCTGCTGCATGAACTCGAACAATATCGGCCTCTCGCTTTTCTAACAATTGATTCTTTCGTAACGGCTTCTCATCCATTTGTTCCGCCCGTCTCTCATCACTCGATATATACTGTTCGATGCGTGTCTGTAATAATTCCTTTAATTGTTCCCTCAAGCTTAAGCCCTCCTTTATCACTCCTACTCAATATGTATGAAAGAGGGCTTGATTAAAAATACAAAAACTACATCAAGGTTTCTGATTTACTAACGGTGTCTACAATCTAATTGTATAAAAAAAATCACTCTGAATAATACGAGTGATTTCCTCTACTTAATCCAACGCTTAACGAACAGTAAGCTCCCACTAATCGAAATTTCACTTTATCAATATGCCGCTAGCATTAATCCCTTCTTTATTTCCGCTAACACGTCTTCATCTTTCTCTTTATCTAATGCACGTTGTAAAATGCCTTCTGCTTCTCCTCCACCAATCTTTCCGATTGCCCAAGCAGCTGTACCGCGAATGACAGGGCGAGGATCTTCTTCCATTACCTGAATTAATTCAGGCAAAGCCGTTTCATCTTTAAAATGTGCCAACGCCAAAATTACATTTCGTTGAATCGGCTTTTTTCCACGCCATGATCCAGATACATGACCGTACTTCTCTTTAAATTCCTTATTCGAAATCGTCAATAAAGGCTTTAACAACGGTTTTGCAATGTCTGGGTCCGGCTCCATTTCTGCATGAATATGAAAATCAATGCCTTTATTTTTTGGACAAACGGTCTGACATGTATCACATCCATACAAACGATTCCCAATTTTAGAACGAAATTCGTCTGGCAAGAAGCCTTTTGTTTGAGTTAAAAAAGCGATACAACGCTTTGCATTTAACTGGCCGCCTTGTACAAGTGCTCCCGTTGGACAAACATCTACACATTTATTACACGTCCCACATTGATCTTCCATCGGTTGATCGGGTTCAAACGGTACATTCGTAATCAAATCACCTAAATATACATACGATCCAAACTCTGGAGTAATGATCATCGTATTTTTCCCACTCCATCCAATGCCAGCACGCTCAGCTACTGCTCGATCGGACAATTCCCCTGTATCAACCATTGTTTTCGTCAATGCATTCGGTACTTTCTCTTTAATAAACGATTCAAGTAATTGTAACTTCTCTCTCAACACAACATGGTAATCCGTCCCCCAAGAAGCGCGACAAAAAATACCACGTCGTTCTCCTTTTGTACTTAATGGAGCGTCCTTCATTTTAGAAGGATAGGCTAACGCAATGGAAATAATCGATTGCGGATGTTCTATAATTAACTCTGGCCTTACTCGCTTTTCAATATTTGGCTCCTCAAATCCAGACTGATAATCTAGTGTTTGCTGCTCTAATAAACGATTCCTTAACGAATCAAACGTCGAAGCCGTCGTAAAACCGATTTTATCGATACCAATTTCTTGACTATAAGCAATTAACTCTTTCTTCAATTCTTTCATATACATCTCTATTCACCTTCGTACGTAAAAGTCTGTATTATGTTCAACCATTTCCATCTATGTTAAACTATTTTCAATCATTTTTGGAGGTGAAACACTTGGAAACAACCATTGCTGACAATCTTAAAGAAAGAATTCCACACTTTAAAGTCGGAATCATTACATACAACGATATCGAAGTCGGACCATCCCCTCAAATGTTAAAAGGAAGATTACAACTATTTCAAGAATCTTTATACTTTGATCTTCAAGAAAAAGAATGGACGGATTTCAACAAAATTCAGGAATGGAGAAATGTATTTAAATTAACAGGAACAAACCCGTCAAGATATCGCCCATCTGCAGAAGCACTGTACCGCCGCATCCAAAAACAAAATTATTTATCACCTGTGCATTCAGCCATCGATTTAAATAACTTCTTCTCCCTTTTATTCGAAGTACCTATTGGCATCTATGACCGTGCCAAGCTTAAAGGAGATATAACGATTAAAATTGGTGAACATGGCGATACATATATGGGGCTTAACGGTCGAATGAACTCTATGGAACATATGATTACATCCGTTGATCAAGAAGGGCCTTTCGGCAGTCCATTTGTAGATTCTGAGCGTACAAAAGTAACGGAAGAAACAAAACAAGCCTTACAAATTATTTATTTCACTCCTTCTACTTCAATAGAAGAAACCGATAAGCAAACAAAATCTTTACTAGATATGTTTCTGCAAATTCATGGAGGAAAAGGGCATTACTCGATTTCAACTAATTAAATAAAAAAGCGTATCTCCCAAATCAATGATAAGGCGATACGCTTTCCCCACTATAAATATAGCAGTTTTTTACATCTATAAAATTTAAAAAACGCAAAGCTTCGTTCTCTCTGTGTAACGAAACTCTGCGTTATCAACGTATGTAATGGAGCGGGTGAAGGGAATCGAACCCTCATCATCAGCTTGGAAGGCTGAGGTTTTACCACTAAACTACACCCGCA